>CAVTBH010000004.1:0-1431020 GCA_963732955.1 uncultured Alphaproteobacteria bacterium | reverse complement strand
TAAGGGTAAGTAAGATCGCCATGGCCGAGGCGATGGAGATATCGCGCAACCAGCTTTATCTCATCCTCGGTGAGAGGCAGCCGGTGACACCGACACCGCGGTAAAGTTAGCAGTTGCGGTGGGCGGATCGCCACGCATGTGGCTCAACATGCAGAGCGCCTATGACCTCTGGCATGCCGAGAGACGGGTAGATGTCTCCGGCATCCCTTCTTTAAGGGTTGCGTAAGACGCCGGCCGCAAACAAAGACGGTAGAGGCTGAATTGGCCGCAGGGGTGGAGTTCATTTTGGAAGAGGGGGGAGACTCCCGGCGTCAGGCAGGCTGAGCGTGTCGCGCTGACCGACGCGACCCCGCGGTCTTGCCGGACGGATCTTCAACGACGCCAGGTGCTTCCTTTAGGGCATAGCTAGCCGTTGTTGACGGCAAGGACTATGCGGTCAAGCTCTCCCAGGGCGTCTCTGGAGGATGACGATGAACCTGGTCAACCGCATCTGCGATATTTTAGGCACCAATAGAAGCAGTAGCTCGAGTGGCAGGCTGATTTGCCTGCGTGAAACCGATAGGACGCGTCAAGAATGTTGCCGAGGTAGTTGGAGTGCTTCGCTTCGCAGCGATAAATTCTGCCATCAGGCTGCATGCTCACGAATGTTTCCCCCGCGCTACACATCCTGCCGACGAACGAGGGAATTCCCTCGACATAGTTTTCATCGCCGAAGACATCGATGCTCGGGCGCTCGCTTAAGGCCAGCTGGCCGTAACTTTGGCGCGCCCGTCGACCGAATTCAATGAATGTCGATCTCTCGGTGGCGCTGTAGGCCTCGGGGTACTCCCTCCCGTTGGCGAAACTTCTCGTGGATGTAGCCCTCCTCGCCACCAAGCCCCCGGAAGTCACGCAGAGCTGGCGGCACTCGAGGGCGCGCTGTCCTCATTCCAGCATCGAGCTGGAGGGCGGCGTCTATCGGGAGCCGGCTCACGCCCTCATTCGCAGGGCGTGCCTCGACGCCATCTGAGTGCGCAGCGGCGGGGAGGGGGCCGGGCGTTCGACTGCGCAACGTCCCTCCAAGTAAGGAGCGTAGCTCGGGGCAGCACAAAGACGACCACCAGACCGAAGCCGCGCCCGATCGCCTGAAAACTTCGGAAGCAGCGAGGGCCAAATCGCGCAAATGACTTAATTTTGCTGTGCATTTACACGCTGCGCCCTCACCAAAAGCCTTGCCCGGCTGATAGCCTGGGCTTCCGGAAATAGACTTTGGCTCGTCGTCGCATACGTGATCCCCCCTAATTTCTGACGAGGATTTCATGACCGAAATCGACGAAATCAAAAGCCCATTCCGCTGAGGAACATCGAACAAAGGGGCATCATGAATGACCTCGTCACCGATCTCCTCATCGTGGAACGCTATCTTCGACGGCCTGAACTTACGGATTTAGTCGCTGTGCTCATGCTGCGCGCCGCCATTAAGAACCACCCTCTGGAAGTCGAAATTGTCAGCCGGGAATTGAGTGCGGGAAGGGCACTAGCCGAGTCGGAGATAGAGGAACTCCAGGCCTCTCTCAGGCTGGCCACTACTGAGACATTGCGCGCTTGAAGGGCATGATGACGTCGGAGACTCCCGCAGAAACGGCCAATTGTTACCATTGCGGTCAGATGGTCCCCGGCAGCGGCAAAAAGTTTCGGGTAGGCGAGTGAAGCCGTCATCCCAGAAGGTCTCGTCACCATCGACTACTTCTCTCGAAGCCAACTGATCGGCGCTGCCGTGAGCGACAAGCCTACCTCAGCAATACGATCAGAGGGCTAGAGCGTTTCAGCGAGCATCATGCGCAGGTGCAGCCGCTAAGCGTATCCAGAACACCAGCCTCCATCATCGCATCTTTGCACGGACACCGACGACCACGTCTTACTTGCGCAAGCCTGGCAACCCGCAAACGACAAAGCTCGCAAGCTGGGATGGATAGGTTAAGATTTGGGCGGTCCACTCCGGCGTATGTTATGGAGAAGCCCCGCACGGGGGGGAGCGGGGCTTCTCGGGTTCCATTATGGGGGGAACCTGTGATGGCGAGGGAATGCCATCACGCTACTGACTTACGCCTTTTGCCGGTGTCTGTGTCAGTCATTTTGTCTCACGGTAAAAGAAGAAGCCCCGGTGCAGTGAGAACACCGTATAGCGCGCCACGATGTCGTCGTCGGGATGCTCAGCGTGCCAGAAGCCGATTTCAAGCGTCCGCAAGGATTTGTTCAACAATCCCGAACTCGGTTACGATGGGATTCTCTTCACTTTTATTCTAACAGGTCCGCCCGCTTTGCGCGGGCGAACGGATGATCGATCGAGCGCATCACGTCGGCGACTTTCAGGCTGACAACATCACACCCTCCAGAGCCAGAACTAGGATTAGCCGCGTCAACTTGATTGGCGGCATTGCGGCGAAGGGCTAAGCTCCTTCCGGGGAGAAACATGAAGCAGGCAGAACTCAAATCCCCGCGTATCGCCCACCTTTCATGGGGCCACTTAGAGGTCGAAGGCCTTACGCCTTTCAAAGACGCAAAGGTCTTTCCCGGCGGTGCGCGGGAGTGGGACTGGCGCGAGACAGGAACGCACCATCTGCCCGGCATTCAGCCTGCAGACGTTCAGGAATTAATCGAGCACGGCGCCAAGGCCGTGGTGCTGTCTAAAGGGATCTGGGAGCGGCTCCAGGTCTGTCCGGAGACGCTCGAGTTCCTGGCCAACAAAGGCATTGCTGTCGAGGTCCTGCAGACCGAGGCTGCAGTCAAGCGCTTCAACCAATTGCGCGAGAGCGTTGCCGTCGGCGGCTTGTTTCATTCGACCTGCTGATTGTGGAGACAGTCAATGGCGTGGCATCCTGCGCGCGTTCCGATGAGGTATCCATTCCTTCTCACCCGACAAGTTCATAGGCGCGCAGATTGTAAGCCGCCGGTGAAGGCATTGCTCGGGAGCCGAGGCACGTGAGGGAACAACTGATTGAATCGGGCTTCCCTCATCACAGCGGCATTCAAGAGGACCTCATCCGGAGAGATCGGGCGCCAGACGCCATCGACCAGCCACCAAGCCTCAAGGCTCGTAAAGCGAACCGCGTTCCCATCAAGCATGGCAAATTTGATCTCGGCCGGAAGGCTTTGTTGAAGAGCCTCGTCTTGTGCGGCTTTTTTTCGCGTCCCGGATTGTCTTTCAGCGGCTGGACGAACTTCCGGCGGCGCGACCAGACCTGAATGTGGTCGCGGTTCGGGTTTTTGCTGCCCTCCTTCGGCGGCAAAGCCGCGCCCTGGGGGTCTTTGCCTCTTCTTAGGCTCGTGTCCCGGAGCACCCTTTCGAGTCAGGGGCCGTGTTTCAGCAGGCGGCCGAACGATCGACCCAGCAGCAGCTGGTGGTTCTTGTGTGTCGCGCCTTTGCCCCGAGGCGGGATCTCGCGACGGGGGGCTGTGCCCCTTTTTCGGCGGCTCTTGAGCAGGAGGTGGCGTCTTCTTAGCGGGCTCGTGGGGGATGGACTCAGGCGAGGTCTCAACTGTCTGGGGCCTTGCCGCGCCAAACTCGAATAGCCGATGGCGGACTTCTTCGGCTTGGGGGGTGAATGCATCGAATTGCTTCCGCCAATAGGCTGACTGCAGCTCCACGATCTCAGCGAGGTTGCTCGCGCCTGCCAAGCTCTCGGCCAGGTCGAAACCTGAATTTAGGTTCTTCTGGGCAGCGTCGAGGATGTTACGCCTTAGCGCTGCGGCGCCCTGGCCGGCAGCGACGAAGGAATTCCCCAGAATCTGCACCGCGACGTCGAGGGCTCCGCTGCAACGCTCATATGCCTCCCGCGTCTGATCAATTGTCCTCTCAGCAAATTGGCGTGCCGCTCGCGGGAAGGGGGCTTCGAGCGATTCCTGAAGTCGGCTGCCGCCCTCGCGATACTCACGCACCTTGCCTTCCGGATCTAGGTTAGTGATCGTGACTGCCTCATAGGTTACAACGCCGGTGCTAGGCTGCATGCGCGAGCTCGCCAGCGACGCTTACTTTCGGACATTGGGGCAACGTCGGGGAACAGGCACCTTGCGACACTCCCCGCTCCAAGGCCCTCGTCGCCAGCGGTTGAGTGACCCTAGGTCGCCTTGTGGAGACCTTTCATGCCACGCGCTAGCTGCGCCTTGATCGGCGACGCCACATCAGCAGTAACCTTCGTGGATAGCGTGCGCATTTCTCCGGCTTGAGACGCAAGCTCGCCAAACTGCTTGCGCCAATAGGTTGTCTGCAATTCCATAGCCTCGGCAAGGTTCTTCGCTCCGGCCAAGCTCTCCGCGAGACGGAAACCGTTATTGATATTGCGCCGAGCAATGTCGATAGCCTTACGATTGAGTGCCACGGTACCCTGACCAGCCGCCACAAGGAAACCCTCCCAGCTCTCTAGTACAGCGTCGAGAGAGTGCACATAAAGCTCCCGCGTCTGAGCCACGCTCTTCTCGGCGAGGGCGCGCATCAACTCTGGCATTTGCCCATCGTAAGCGAATTTCTCAAATCGATCGGCGGTCTTGCGATATGTACCGCGCTCTCTCTCGGCGGCGACTTTGGGAGCTGTGTTGCGATCTTTGCTGTGCGCCTTCGCGGCGCCAACTTTGCGAGCGGTGTTGCGGCGTGTACCGCCCGTCTTCTCGGCGGCAGCTTTGCGAGTTGAGGACTTGGTCATGGTACGGCCTCTTGGTGTTACATAGGGTTGTCGGCAGGGTGGCTGTGGCTTCCAAGCTTAGCATTCGTACACAACGAGGAATGGGAGGCGCCTGCACTATATTTATACGGCGCCTGCCACCCGCGGTGCGATCGCTTACGCTACCGTCTTGGCAACGGCTCGCTCGACTGGCTTGTAGGCGTCGCGCGCGAGACCAACCCACATCTCGCCGAGTTTCGAGGCTTCGGCAATGTAGGCTTCGTAGGCCTTCTTGGCGTATTGCGACTGTATCTCGAACGCCTGCTCAGCCGACTTGGCTGTTACCAGTTGCTGAAATGCGCGGGTCGCGTCCTCGAGCGCGTTCTTGGAGTAATCGGTAACCTCGGCAGCAATAGCCTGGAGGCCTTTATTCGCCTCACCATAAGCGCGGACCACCGCATCGAAGCCTTGTTGGCTTGCCCTCTGAAACTGTTCACCGGTCCTAAACTGCTCAGTCATGTCGAAGCCTTTCTCGCTGGTTTGATGCAATGCACAATGCGAATTGCTGCATTGCAGTAAGTCGTCTGGCATCATTTGCCAAGGGGAAATTGATCTGGATCAAAAAAGATGGCGGGGCGGAAGGTCGCACCGTGCTGCGTCTCAACGCGAGAGCGGAAATTAACTTTCATGGGCCGAGGACATTTCGATGGTCTTGCGCCAAGAAGTTTTCAGCCACTGCTTTTGTGATTGAGACACCAGATATAGTCGGCAAGGGCGACTGACCGGCCCCCGCTCTCCTCGTAGTCGCTCCGCGGACTATCGCTGTTTGAGAAAAGCTCAAGCCAGCCTTACCAAAGCAGCTGGTGGCGACCTCTGACAGGCAACCGGCCTCTTCTGTCGGGCCTCCCTGCTGCGCAAGGATCTGGTCGCTGCTCTTAAGTTTAGGGACAGACCTGTCTAACCGGTTGAGGCAAGGGGGTTGGGTTCGAACAGGACGGTGTTGTCCTTGCGCTTCTCGCTTGCCATGGCAGTCCTCTCCCCTAAGCGTTAGTGACGCTGCGCACTCGCGATTCGGTGCCGCGAGTAGCCCCAGATGGCGCGGCGGGAGGTGGATCTCGCCACATTGTTCGGATGAACCCGAAGCGAGGCGGCAAGGGACGGTCGCGGTTAGGATCGCGTTGCATCGCTTATGCGGATCACCATGTCGCACTGGCCCGGACCGACAACGGAGTAGCTTGTCAATATGATCGGGGCTAACCGCGATGGGCGGATCGGAAATGGGCAAGCGTGAATTTGCGTAAGTTGAAACGTCGCTTTCCGGCATACCTGCTCGGCACCATTCTCCTGGCGAGTCTCACGGCAGTGAGCCTCGGCTGGAGCCGAACAGGCTCCGGCAACTCCGCAATCTACGGAGAACTAGATCTCTTCGGTGAGGTCCTGGATCGTGTCCGCTCAGCCTACGTCGAGAAGCCGGACGATAAAAAACTCGTGCGATCTGCCATCGACGGCATGCTGAGCGCTCTGGATCCGCATTCGTCCTATCTCGATCCGGAAGAAGTCGAGCAGATGCAAGCTGAGGTTGAGGGGGAGTTCGGGGGGCTCGGGTTGGATGTGACCGCGGACAAGGGCTCAATTAAAGTTGTCGCGCCAATCGCAGGAACCCCGGCTGCGAAGGCTGGACTTCGAAGTGGCGATCGCATCACAGCGCTCGATGGGATGCCTATCGCAGGAATGACTTTAGCCGACGCAATTGAAAAAATGCGTGGGCCGGTGAACAAGTCCATCACTCTCACGATCCTTCGGAAGGGGAGGGTTCCTTACAATGTAAGGATTGTCCGGCGTGTGATCCGCATAAAATCGGTCTCATACAAAGCTAAAGGTGATGTCGGCTATGTCCATGTCTCGAGCTTCAGTGAGCACACCCCCGTCGAACTTATAAACGCCATCTTATCTCTGAAGAAGCAGATCGGCCCGAAGCTTGCGGGTTACGTTCTCGATCTTCGCGACGACCCGGGCGGCCTGCTCGACGCAGCCATCTCTGTGTCAGATGATTTCCTCGAGCGAGGTGCCATCGTCACAACGAGAGGGCGCGCCTCGGATGCTTCGGAGCGCGCAAACGCCACTCCTGGCGACATTACTCAGGGCAAGAGGCTAGTCGTCCTCATCAATGGCGGATCGGCCTCAGCATCTGAGATTGTTGCGGGGGCCCTGCAGGATCACCGCCGCGCAACCCTTGTCGGCACGAGATCTTTTGGCAAAGGCTCAGTGCAGACGATCATCCCGCTCGATGGTGGCGGAGCACTGCGGCTCACCACCGCCCGGTATTACACCCCGTCCGGCAGATCCATCCAGGCCGAGGGGATCGAACCAGATGTCGTGATCGAAGAGCCGACCCCGACGGCTGCGAGCGATAAGTCCAGCCCCACTGACGGCGGTGAGGCTAGCCTCCGAGGGCATCTTCGGCCTTCGGGAAACGCGACGACTGACGAGAAGGACGGCAGCTCTTCCTACGTGCCGTCCTCCGAAAGCGAGGATACTCAGCTTAACTACGCTCTCCAGCTGTTGCGCAATACGCAAGAATCTTCTGCGAACTCAAGCTAGCAGGACGCACGCGAAACCAGGTTTGCAATCCGATCAGCATGCGAGTTGAGACGAGGAGGCCTCCCGCGACAGCCGCTGAAGCTCCGCGATCGAGGCGCTCTTCGTCGCGGTCGGAGATGGCCGCGTTTTTCGGCCAAAAAGAAGGCATTGCGAGAAGGCACAACTTGCGAGCACCAACGCCAGCTCGGCATTGCCATGATGCGCGTGTCGCTCTCTCCGCAGTTCCCCCCGCTTATCGGGTCACCACTGACTTGCCGCGGCCCGTCGAACATTTTTCGATCTTTCTAATCGCTGGCTTGGCATTCGGCTTGGCTTATCCATATCGTTACGTCGTGCAGATCATTTATCTGGTTCTATTCGCAGGGATAGTCGAACTCATCCAATTGGAGGTTCCGGGACGACACGCCCGCCTCAGCGATTTTGTCGCGAGCACTCTGGGGGTGGGCGTAGCCTACATCCTGTTATCGTTAGTGAGATACTCGCAGCGGGAACGTGAAGCCGACAGCCTAACGGGAGATCAGTAGGGCATTTAGCGAGGACGCCAAGTTTGGGACCTCGGCTCCGCCGCCCGTTTCGGTCTAAAGGTTACCGACCGATGACGTCACACTCGCTCGCGAGCTCGAGACCTCACGATTGATTAGCCTCGAGACCTCACGATTGATTAGCAATGAATGCATTCGGTTATTGATGTTTCCGGCCTGAAGCTTGAAACGTGGGCGCCGCGAAAAGGTCACAGCCGATGCCGCGATACTACTTCCACTTTCTCTGGCGCGACGACGCCGTGTTTGACGAAGAAGGCCTCGAGCTCGAGGGCTACGAGGCGGCGTATCGCCACGCTTGCAGATTGGTGCAACAGGTGCGGAGCCGCATCCCCGCGGCCGACGAGGATTGGTGGATTGAAATTAGTGAGGGCGGCGGCATACCAACGACCCTTCTGCCGGCATTCGTGCCACGACTTGATGTAGCCAAGCTTCGGGCCGAGTTTCCGCGCACCGCTAGTCGGGCCCGCCGCTGACTTCCGAAGAGCTGGGACAAGCGAGGTGCGTTTCTCACGCCGAGAGCCCCGTCGCGACGGCCAGAACCGGGCAGCGGGCCCGCCGCAGCACCTGCTCGGTGGTGCTTCCTCTCAAAGCATCAAGAAAGCCATGACGCCCTGCGGTGGGCATCAGGATCATGTCCGCGGCCTCCTCTCGCGCGACGCGTAAGATCGTCTCCACAATCGGGCCACCGAACAACTCGACTTCAGTCGCGAAGTCGTCGTCGAGCACATCTGGCGGCACATCCCCGATGTGCACGAGCCGAACGGTTGATGGCGCAACGCCGAGACCTGCAAAAAGATCAGGCAGCATGTTCAGGGCGAGCCGAGGTGAGGGGGATTGGGCGACGGGGACGAGGACGCGCTCAAGTGTCATCTCGCCGGCGGCAGCCTCCACAAATCCCTGCGCGTCTGGACCAATGAAGAGTGTGGGAACATGGGTGTGACGAGCGATCGCCTCCGAGACCGAGCCGCTCAACCAGCGGTCCACCCCCTCACGACCGTGTGTCGACAACACGATGAGATCAGGTCGATGACTGAGAAAGAATTCAAACAAGCCCATCGCCGGATCGCGATGCCGGATTTCAATCTTGGCCACCTTGATGCCGAGCCTCGCCTCAAGCTCGGCCCGCGGTGTACCCTCCCTCAATAGTCCCCAGCGGACTAGCGTCTCTCGGACGTGGGGATATGACGCCCAATCGGAGTGGCTGGCTTTCTCGGTTACGTGCAGCAGAGTGAGCCGGCTGTTGGTGTCTAGTGCCAAGCGCAAGGCATGAGCGAAGGCCTGAGCACTAGCGGCCGAAAAATCGGTAGGGTGAGCAATCGACTGAAGCACGGAAATTTCTACCAGGTCGAGGGGTGTGAAGGATCAAGATGGTGCTGGCCGCCTTGCCTCCTTCAGCGTCGCTCTGCTGCGTGAGCCCAGCGAAGCGCTGACGCCCTTGTTGGAACGGAGCGCACTCGAAGGGCAGGGGCTGGCTGCGGAGTCCAGGATGTCGAGGTTAGTATTAATGGTGGCGGCGAGACGCGCTTTGCGTCAGACCCATTCGAACCCGAGGTCCTCCAGATAAAGTTTTGACATGCGCCTGCTGTTGATTGCCCAGCTTCTCGTCTTGTTGGGGATCGCCAACGGCACGCCGATCCTTGTCCATAAGATCCTGGGGAAGCATTTGGCCATCCCGATCGATGGAGGCCTGGCCTTCGTTGACGGCACGCCCATCCTGGGCAAGTCGAAGACCCTAAGAGGGCTGGCGCTTTCGGTTGTGGCCACCACTGCGGTTGCGCCGTTGATTGGTCTCCCCTGGCGCATCGGAGCCTTGGTTGGTGTGATGGCGATGATTGGCGATCTGCTGTCCAGCTTTCTGAAGCGCCGAATGGGCCTCCCTCCAAGTGCTCGTGCCCTTGGCCTCGATCAAATTCCGGAATCCTTGCTGCCCCTCTTGGCTTGCATGGTGTTCTTGCCCCTGACCGCCATCGATGTGCTGCTTGCCACGCTCATCTTTTTTGTCGGTGCCGTGTTGCTCTCTCGCCTACTATTCAAGCTGCATCTCCGCGCCCGTCCCCATTAACACGACGCGCTCGTTCACGACGACGTTTGAAAGTGATGCAGCGTGATTTCGGGCGGGCAGTTGAAGCGCACGGGCACCACCGACGATCCGGCGCCGGTCGAGGTGTACCCAATCATGTTGTGATAGCGCCACGACCCCGCCCCCAAGCGCCTCGGCAGGTTCGAATCGAGGGTGATGGGGACGCCACCGGGGAGACAAATCTGTCCGCCATGCGTATGTCCGGCAATAAGCACATCGAAGCCAGCGTGGGCAGCATGCCGATAAATCTCTGGGGTGTGCGACGCCAGAATTGCGAACTCGTCGTCTGGGATCCCGGTCGCAGCTTTTTCGATATTATCGACTTGATAGAAATGCGCGTCATCGATCCCAGCAAGATGAATGTGCTGGGTGCCACGCTTGAGCACCGCGCTCTCATTAAGCAGCATGCGGATCCCCATTGCCTCAAAGCCGGGAACCATGGCGATTGTGTCGTGGTTTCCAAGCACGCCGTAGACAGGCCCTTTTAGGGCGTCTCGAAGCCGCGCCATGCCCTCCAGCGCGGCTGCGAAGGGTCCGAATGTTTGCCCTCTGAAGTCACCGGTGAGGACACAGACGTCGTAATGCAGCCGGTCAATCAGGCTTTCGATACTCTCCATGACCTCCAGGTTCATGTCGACGTGCAGGTCGCTAATCTGCAACAGCGTGTAACCCTGAAATGCCGTCGGCAGTCGCGGCGACTTGATGATGTTGTGGGTCACGCGGACCTGCTTGGCATTTCGCAGCCCGCGCCAGTACATCCCCGTCATCATCAGGACGGCCCGGATCAAAACGTGCGACGGCGTGAAATTCTCAATGTGAAAGAAATTGAGACCCTGGCCAAAGATCTGAGCCTCGTGCTCTCTCTCGATGCCGAGCCGCTGTCCGGCATGCACGCGCCCGAGGCGTTGCTCGAGCGCGGTTCGAACCTCGTCGATAATTGCGGTTGGGGAGACCAGATCCCGCTTTTGCATTATGAAACTGGTGCCTTAAATGCGCCCCCTGGCGCCGTAGTGCGCCCTTGTCGAGCATAAGACGCCGGTGAGTGCTGGACAAGCGCCGGGTCAATCAGTTTCCGGGCCGTTCAGCGCGAGTTCATGGGTTTGTCCCGGGGTAGGGTCTTGCGTTCACCAGTGCCCGAGGCCTTCTCGCACAAAGGTAACATCCCCGGCTCTCTTAATTTCTATTTAATGCTGCCCCAACATACTCGACCTGCGCCTGTCTGCGCAGGGGAGCACCTCATGGCGGACCTTTTCTATCTCTCGCTTTTTGCCATTCTTGTCGTGAATGGGCTGGTGCTAATTCTAGCCGTTGGTCATGCAATCAATAGGTATGATGACTGCGAGTAAGCCACGACGGGGCTGTACGGTGCCTTAAACTGCCTTCGAGGAATCAATATTGCTACGACGGTATGACGGCTGAGAACGAACTCAGCCTCGCGACGCTCCCCATTCTTGCTGTGTCGGAATGGCAAGATCTGCGGCAATCCGTATGGGTCGCGAATGATGTCAATCGGTTTGCAGAGTGTCGCATATCGGCGAAGCGGGCTCGCGGCCGTGTTCTCGTCAAGCGCCGCCCGATTTGTGAGCACGACCTCCGCGCCTAGAAGCTTCTCGAAGGTCAGAATCTCCCTAAAATCAGCGATAGTCCTAGCTACTTAACCTCCTCCGAGACGCGATCCCGACGAGAGAGTAGCTCGTCGATGGTTCTTTTCGCCTCAGCGATGGCTTCAGCCCTTCGTGATGCCAGGATACTCAGGTTCGAACGAGGTAAGAGCGGAAGATCATCGCGGGTCGGGTACACACCTACGCACCAACTCTCCCATTGACGAGTTGGGATGATGTCATAGCCGCGATATTGAGGATTTTCGGACGTGGTCATCTGGTCAGCCTCGCAAAGCGAATGCCCCCGTTTGACGCAAAAGATAATATGCCCTTTGATGGCTGGGCCGCAAGCGGTCCTATGCGTCAGAATGTCCGCCTAATGCTCGTCGCGAAGGTGAAAGATACGGTCGGATCCATGACGGGACCAACCGCGAGGAAAGCTGCTGCCGCTCGATCGCGCACGGAGCCGGTCGCATCTAAGATCCCCTCCGCCACGGCGAGGTTGCGACAGCCTTCGAACAAATCAGGGCAGAGGCGAGGGCGGCGCTCGCCGCCGTCTGGCCGGCAGGCAAATAGCAACCTCCGGCAAGGCAGCACTCGAACCGCGCAACGAGCTGGTCGCAACGCACTGAGCACCGATTGAGGCCTCAGACATCCAGTCAGTCCATCGTGAATGATGAAGGTCCTACGAGAACCAGCTTGATGTACGGCGCGATCACCGTGCCGCGTGCACTGTTGGGCTGCTGGGCGCGCCGCAGCATCCAGTTTTCTAACGGGACCGACGACACCACGACGCGCGTAATCTGGGTGCAGACGCTATCGGGCCTCGGCGATATCCGTATACCCGCCGCGCGCCCCGACCTCAGGGAGCGAGCGGGGCTCTCAGATTGCTCTAAAGCAGAATTGCTCGCGTTAGCCGAACAGGATTGCTTTTGTGGAGTGACACTATTCGATCCCCAAGCTCAGCCCTTTCCAACGGCAAGCTGGCCGGTGGAAAGTCACCTATTCCGCTTTCAGCCGATTATAACGTTTCCCGAGCCGGGATGGATGGAATGGCTCGAGGGCGGCAAGCGCATGATCGAGAGGGCTCCAAGTGGTGCCTACGTAGAAGATTGGCAACTGCAGCCAGACTCGCAATCATATGGAGCTCACTTAACGCAACGTGATGCTCCTTCCCTGACCTGCCTTTATGTTGCGGGCGACCAAGCGATCTTCGCAAGGAACCGATTGAAACTCCTGCCTACTGACAAGACCCTATTGGAACTTGCGCATGATGCCGGCTACGACGAGTGGCGCTTGCGGGAAATGCTGGATTGTGAATTCTCATATGCATGTCGTGAACGGCCGGGCGGTGACTACGTGATCGAGGCCTCCACTTTCCCGTGGAGGGAGGGCCAAACACTCGACTGCCCATCGGTAGACACTCTCGATGAGAGCGGTATGCCCGGGTTGATGCTCGATGATCGGTGGCTGGTCGAGAGCTTTTGGCGCACATAACGCACTTCGCTAGACATGGTCGCGGCCGACAGAGCCTAGGGTAGGGGCGAGACGGCGTCAGCCGAGACGACAGAGGTAGAGGATCGAGCTTCCATCGGGACGTAGGTGCGCTCAGTGGCGCCAGTGTAGAGCTGCCGCGGCCTGCCGATGCGCTGCGAGGGATCGTCGATCATCTCCTTCCATTGTGCAATCCAGCCTGCTGTACGGGCAATGGCGTACACCACGGTGAACATCTCTGTCGGGAAACCCAACGCCTTCAGCGTGATCGCCGAATAGAAATCGAGGTGGGGACGGAGCCTATTCTCGATGAAGTAGTCGTCGGAGAGCGCGATGCGCTCGAGTTCAAGTGCTACCTTTAGGATCGGGTCGTCTCGGTGGGACTGGCCCATAGTTTCGAGCACCTCGTAGCAGGCCTTCTTCATAATCGCTGCTCTTGGGTCCTCTGCCTTATAGACGCGATAGCCGAAACCTATGAGTTGGAACGGATTCTTCTCATCCTTAGCGCGCTTAATGTATTCTGGGATACGTTCGACCGAGCCGATCTCCTCCAGCATCATGAGCACGGCCTCATTGGCACCCCCATGCACCGGTCCCCATAGAGAGGCAATGCCGGCTGAGATGCAGGCGTACGGATTTGCGCCCGATGACCCGGCAAGGCGTACAGTGGCGGTGGACGCGCTCTGCTCGTGGTCGGCGTGAACGATAAAAATCTGTCTCATGGCGCTGGCGAGGGCGGGGTCGACCTCGTATTCCTCGGAAGGCACGGCGAAGCACATATGCAGAAAGTCGGCCGAGTAGCTGAGGTCGTCTCTCGGATAAATGAATGGCTGCCCAATCGAATATTTGTAGGCCATGGCGGCGATGGTCGGCATCTTCGCGATCAACCGATTGCTCGCAATCTCGCGCTGAGCGGGATCTTTGATGTCGAGAGAGTCGTGGTAAAACGCTGAAAGCGCCCCGACCACGCCGACCATCACCGCCATCGGGTGTGCGTCGCGGCGGAACCCGGAGTAGAACCGGGTCAGCTGCTCATGCACCCTGGCGTACTTGACGATGCGACTGTCGAATGCCTCATACTGCTGGACCGTCGGGAGTTCGCCGTAAAGCAGGAGATAGCAAACTTCGAGGAAGGTGCTCTGCTCCGCGAGCTGGTCGATCGGATAACCGCGATAGAGGATTGTTCCTTTGTCGAAGTCGATGAAGGTGATCTTCAACTCGCAACTTGCCGTGGAGGTGAAGCCCGGGTCGTAGCTGAAGCAGCCCGTGTCCTGATAAAGGGTGCTGATATCGACCACGTCGGGACCCAACGTTCCCTTGCGCACCGGCAAGTCATACCTCGTACCGCCGACTAAGACGGATGCCTTCGCGTTCCGGTTTCTGGCAGCGCCTTCTTTGGGCTTGTCTGCATCAGCCATCTCGAGCGTCCTTTGTTGACGGGGGATTATACGCTTTGATCGTGCCGCAGGGCCGCGAACCGCCTGGAGCTCGATACGCGTGCTGCCACATTTGCGATCAGCCTGGCTTCTCCACATTTCTTCAGACGGCAGCTTTTTTGCCACTGTGACAGCTAAGCCACCAATTCTCGGTAGAAAGTCATTACTTCTAGATCGGCGTTTGGCCGTACTGGCATAATTGGTCGGCTCAGAGTTGGGGGCTTGTAATGCGTACCACCGCTTCCATCGCGGCGCTGCCGCGGATTTTGCTCCGACAGGGCGCCTTCACCAGCAAGACCTACGCTGCCCAGACTCCTGTCATCTGGCAGCATTTGTTCCTGTCAGCCAAGCAAATGACGAACTGGTCCGAAGGCGCTCCAGTGTTTCTGGCATGGGTCGCCGGAAGCAATGTCACGCGGAAGAAGGGATGTGCGACTGGTGTCGCCAACCCTGTCTCCATCGACGCAAAAAGCTTCACCTCGGGGCTCACGTCGGCAACGGTTCCCCTCGGGCGTGAATTGGGCAAGGCTTCTCTCCACTCGTAATTCCAAACCCTGACACCCTCAGCCGTCGATCTCCGGACCGGCGGCTTTTTCTCTGGCGCGAAGGTTGCCAGCAAAGAGCGGCGCGGTAGAGAACGGACCGAGGTGGGCTGAACGAAGCCCAATCACTGTCGTTCTCCGTGATGCAACGGCTAGGGCAATCGCGCCAGGCCCACGGCCATGGCACCTGAGCGGACTTGAATGCATCAACGGAGGAATGGCAGGCTTGAACCGACGCAACTGGCTACTTTGCATGGGGTCGTTTTGATGCCCCGTACGTTGTTGGTAGCACCTTCGATCTCGAATTGACCGGCCAGTTGGTTTATTACATTTCTCAGCGAAATTGGGCGCGTAATAGAACTGCGGGATGCCGTCCGCTCCTTCAGTTAGCAATAGCGGTGAGGCGACAGCGCTGCCGGTACGTCGCCTCAAGTATCGGTGAGGTGATGAAGCTGCGCCAGTTTTCCACAAGAGCCACGGGATGGAAGCAGACTCTCGCGGGGCAGAGACAATGAAGCGCGCCCTTATCTGCGGGATATCGGGTCAAGACGGGGCCTACCTCGCCAAGCTGCTCTTGGACAAGGGTTACCGCGTGATTGGCACGTCGCGCGACGCACAAGCTTGCGCCTTCAGCAATCTCGAACGGCTTGGCTTGCGTAAAGAAATCGAGTGTCACTCAATGACGCTCACGGATTTCCGCAGCATCCTCCAGACGCTTTCGCGAACAAAACCCGATGAGATCTATAACCTCGCCGGCCAGACGTCGGTCGGGCTGTCATTCGAGCAGCCGGTGGAGGCCATCGAGAGCATTGGCCATGGCACCCTAAACCTGCTCGAAGCGGTCAGGTTCTTGGGAGCGGGCACGCGCATCTATAACGCAAGCTCAAGCGAATGCTTTGGCGATACCGCAGCAGAAGGTGCGACTGAGGCGTCGCCGTTCCGGCCGCGTAGCCCTTACGCCGTGGCAAAGGCCGCGAGCCACTGGGCGGTGGTGAGTTACCGGGAGGCCTACGGTATCTTCGCCGTCAATGGTGTTCTCTCCAATCACGAATTGCCGCTCCGACCTCATCGTTTCGTCACCAGAAAGATCGTCTCCGCAGCCTGCCGGATTAGAGCCGGCACTCAGGGCAGGCTGCAACTCGGCAATATTGCCGTACAGCGTGACTGGGGCTGGGCCCCGGAATATGTCGATGCGATGTGGCGCATGTTGCAACTCGACAAGGCTGAGGACTTCGTGGTGGGTACCGGAGAGGCCCACAGCCTACAGAGTTTTGTGGAAGCAGCCTTTGCGGCGCTTGGCCTCAACTGGCGAGATCACGTCTATCTTGACAATGCGCTGGCGCGTCCGTTGGAAGTCATGTTCAACAAGGTGAACCCCGCTAGGGCCTTCGACCGACTTGGCTGGACGGCGAAATTTAAGATGCCGAGCGTCGTCAGCATGATGATCGAGGCAGAATTGGAGACCTCCATGAGATAGGGCTTCCGCGAGGCCATAGTTGCTCACGGCGAGGGCAAGCGCATGACACGAAAATTGGGGGTCCGACGGGTGCACTTGCTAAGGCCTCCTGGGGCAAGGATGTCGCCAAAGGTGCTATTCGGGGGATCAAAATTTGGGCTGTGTTGCACTTCAATCACAGCGTTTCGGTTGTTGCAGGGTATGATGCGTCTCCCTCGGTAAGGGACCACCCGAACCGCGCGTGGCATTAATGGTGCATGCGCGCGAGGCGGGTATGATTACCTCGACTCGAGCCCCGCGGATGATTCCGCGGGGCTTTTACACCCCCGGGTTATCAGTTTGCTGGCGAAACGCGGCCCTAACTTTGTGACGCGGTTGACGCGCAGAGACTGAGGAACCGACGGTCAGACGCACTGAGCGCGACCTTGGCCGTTGCGCAATCAAGCCACAAATCAGGCGACTGAAAGTGTGGCGCAGCCCCGAATGTCGCGGTGTAGAGGAAGGTCACGCCCTCAACCCCGGGTATCCCCTCGACGGAGACAAGTGATGGCGCGGACGCGGTTGAAGTCAGCTCCGCTAGCCAAACGTCGAGCTGCGTCCCGACAGGAATCCAGGCCTCCAACTCACGATGCGGTAGCTCGAGGCGCCCCGAAGGCTGCCGACGGAGCAAGACCTTACCGTCGCTCTGCATCACGAGGACGGCTTTGGCGAGCGTCGCCCGCTGCACCCGAAGCAACACGCGCCAAATCCGAATAACCGTCCGCCGAATGAGCGGACGGCGCGACAACCACGTTGGCCAGCGACTAAACGTGTCTTACCCCCGCTTGAGAGCATCGGTTAGCGACCCCAACCCTAAGTCTAGATACGGCAATACTATCACAGGTGGCCATGTGCGAATTGCGTCCCCGCCTTAACTCAGACCAAGTCGCAAACTAAGTTGGCACGGCGTAGTTCAGCAACGCCTTTTACCACTTACACCTATTGAACCCCCAGTCATGTCTAACTAAATTTAACCAAGGTTTAGCGGAGACCTGAGACCCGTTCCGCGGGTGGGGGATTGTTTGACGATATATTTCCAGCACGTCGGCGAGCACCTGAGCAGGCGCGACCTGCCCAAGACGGTGGGCACGCGAGAGAGGGGGCTCGTGCGACTTCGTTGGCGTGATGTGGCGCCCCATCTTGACAACCTAACCCCGACGGAGCGTGACGCGCTCGAGGGGACGTTGACGAGGGCCGCGCCGGTGGGATTTCAGGTGTGGGGCAGCGCCGTCTCAGCTCAGCGGGTATTGCGGGATGTCGCCGCGGGCGACTACCTCCTGCTGCTGGATAGCAGCCTCGGAGGGGGGCGCTTCATATACGCCGGGCGCGTCGTGGCGGCACCTGAGCGCGAGTGCCCAGCTCTGTCGCAGCACCTCTGGGGGGAGCCGAACTGGCTGATCATCACCTTCCTGATAGGGGGGTTGGCGGATCTGAGCTTCGCTCAGTTCTGCGAGGATTTTGGCTTCAGCACCTACTGGCACCCAGGCGGTCATACGTTCCGCCTTGATCAACGGCGATTTCAGTCGTCGCGCTACGAAACCGAGGAGGCCTTTATCCGCAAGATCACCGGCGGGGTCTCCTTCTCCAATGGGAGGGACGTCACGTTTAGTGATCCGGCGGAGGTGGATCTCTCCTCCGACGAGGAGCGAGAGCTGCTCAGGCTCCATCTCGAGGTCGAGCGCTCCGGGCGCCTTCTGCAGGAATTTAAAGGCACTCTCGATAAGCCTGTTTGCTGCGTGTGCAAGTTCGACTTCGAGCGCGTTTACGGTCCGATTGGCAGGGAATTTATCGAGGCGCACTTTATCAAGCAGCCGAATGAGGTCGAACAGAGGGCGTCCGCCGCCGAACTTGTCCCGGTATGCTCCAACTGCCATCGGATGCTGCATCGCTATTCGCCTATGTTGGAGTGGACGGAGCTAAAGCAGGTCGTCGCCAGCCAATATGCGACCTGGCTCGAGAGCGATTAGTCCCGTCCTCGTCGCGAGATGTCAGGCGACGTCTCGCGCCGGCGCGAGCAACGACTGCGGGATGGCGACGCGCACCTTGCCACCCATGATTTCGAGGAGAACCCTCACGCGTCCGTTGTCACCGAGGCGCTCAAGCTGGCCAACGAATTCAGCGAAGACGCCTGCGGTGACCTTCACGCGTTGACCCTCTTTGAGGTCGGCGTCGAAGTGAACATTGCCGGCGCCGTCCGCCGCCGCGACGAGGCTCTCCACGATGCCACGCGGAACGGGGAGGGGCTCGCCCGCTTGCATGAGCAACCGCTCGATGCCCAGGGTGCCATTGATGCTGCGCCAGCGGTCGACCGAGCGGTTGAGAATGACGAAGAGGTAACGCGGGAAGAGGGGCGCGGAAATGGTCTCCACCTTGCGTGCGTGCCGTCGGTTCTTCCAGTAGCGCGGCACGAAGGCTCTGAAGTCTTGGTTCTTTAATTGTATGGCCGCCTGGAACTCTCGCTGCGGCAACGTGCGCGCGACGTACCAACGCTCGCCATCTGCAAGCGGCAGCCACTCGGCGCAGTGAGTGGATTTTGACGCGACGCTACTCGTACTTGTCATTGGCATCCCCTCAGGTGGTGAGCTCGGTAGATTGTACAATCCCGTCCTCACGCGCGAAGTTAGCTCCCAACCGGGGCCAAAAAAAGAGCGCCTTCGGAGCTACTCGTGTGCCCCCCGGCGGCAGACGTCCTCGAACCGCACGATGTCGTCCTCCTCGAGGTAAGCCACAGACTGCACCTCGATCAGGAAGGCCGGGATCTTTCCAGGATTAGAGAGGCCGTGCCTTCCGCCGATTGCGACGTACGTTGACTGGCTCTCGGTAAGGAATTTGGTGTCATCGCCCTTTGTGACCTCGAGGGTGCCGATGACGACCACCCAGTGCTCCGAGCGGTGGTGATGACTTTGCAGTGAGAGTTTCGCGCCAGGCTTCACCATGAGGCACTTCACTTGGTAGCGCTCGCCCCGATGAAGGCCCTGGTACCAGCCCCAGGGGCGGTAGACGCGATCGTGATGCAGCGTGATGCCGCTATCGTCGCCCCTTAGCTCTGCTAGGACGGACTTGATGTCCTCGGCGTGGTCCTTCGACAGGACGAGGATGGCATCGCGCAGCGCCACCACGACCAGATCTTTCACGCCAACAAGTGCGACGTAGGTGTCCTCGCTATAGGCGAAGCAGTTTCCGCTATCCTCCAGCAAGACTTTCCCATTGCTCTTGCTCACGTTGCCGCGACCGTCCTTGTCCGAGTAGCTCCAGAGCTCGGACCAAGTGCCGACGTCGCTCCAGCTCGTGGTGAGGGGGACGCACGCGATGTTGTCTGCCTTCTCGAGGATGGCGTAGTCGAGGGAGATCGCATCCGATTGGGCGTAACTCTCTCCCAACGCTTTGAATTCGAGATCCTTGACTGACGCGTTGAGCGCGCGCCTAGAGGCCGCGAGGATCGATGGCGCGTGCCTCTCGAAGAGTTCAAGCAGGGCGACGGCCTTGAACAGGAAGATGCCGGCGTTCCAATAGAAGTTCCCTCGCTCGAGATAGCCCTCGGCAGCGCCTCGCAAGGGCTTCTCGACGAAGCGCCCTACATCGAGAACGGCATTCGCTCCCTCTTGAGTGAAGGTCTCGATGTAGCCATAGCCCGTGTGCGGGCGATCGGGCTCGACGCCAAAGGTGACAAGCTTCCCCTCCCGCGCCGGGTCGATGGCCAATTTGACTGCCTCGTGGAAGGCGTCTCTGTCGGCGATGGCGTGGTCGGAAGGCGCAAGCAGCACGAGGGCATCGGCATCGGCGCGTCCCGCTATGAGGGCGGAGACGCACGCCGAAGGCGCGGTGTTTCGCGCGACGGGCTCGAGCGCGATGGTGCCGAAGCTTGCGGCAATCTCCTGCAACTGCTCGAGCACCAAAAAGCGATGCGCGCAGTTGGTGAGGATGGAGAGTTCAGTGAAGAGAGGACCCGTTAGTCGGAGGCAGGTCTCCTGAAATAGCGATTGGGTTCCCGTAACCCTGTGGAACTGGTTGGGGAAGGCCTCGCGCGAGAGAGGCCACAGGCGCGTGCCGTCGCCGCCGCACAGAATGAATGGCCAGACTTGATGCATGGTTCCCAATCGACGCACAACCAAACCGGGCGCACCAAGACCTTAAGCGAGGCGGTTGCCGAAAGCCAACTCCGCAGAAGCATTAGCGTATCCGGCAACCGTTTTGCCGCACCTTTGACTGCAAACGCGGCCGTCGACACGTTGCGTGTTCGGCCTGACGATGGGCTGGCTTCGCCGGGGTGGGGGCAATGGTGGCTCGGCCGACGATCCCCCCGGCCGGGCTTCTTTTTTCCATCGAACGCAAAGAAGCCCGGTTGCGGTTCGGGCTTCAAAGGCGGGAGCGGTGAGGATTGGGGAGGCACCGATCCGGCAGGAAGTAAATGGCGTCTTCCCTAGGAAGCCGAGGAATTTCCACTGTCGCTGTGGATAAGCACCCTCTCCAACCAGTCGCACGTTTTTGTCATAGAGTGGTGCCCCCGCTACACACCCGCAAAACTTGCGGCCTTTTTAGCGGCTTGCGTCATCAAACTGCAAAACCCGCTGAGCCAGTCGCTTTTGCGGGGGAGTGGAGGTCATTCCGCCCACTGAGGAGTGGCGCTAAAGTTCCGGCGGGGTTCAGGGGGAGGGGTGCACATGCGCGACATTCGGGCCGACTTGCAGGAGCGTGCGAAGTTCATCGACGCCGAGATCAGTTCTGCCAATGCGCATTTCGAGAAGCTTCTCGAGCAACTTGATAGCGAGCGTGAAGAGCGTGTGGCCGGCCTCAAATTCGAGCTCGAGGCAGTCACAAGACTTATGGAGATTGAGCACCGGCGGATGGGCGGCCCGGCCGCTATTCAGCCACCCGCTATCTTGCCGCCTGTTAGCCACCAACCTGAGACATCACTTGCAGATTTTTTGATGCATAAACTCAGTGAGTTCGGCGCGATGTCGTCAGCCGAGCTGCGCGATCTCGCCACAGAAGGAGGGCTCCTTCCTCGGTCGGAGCAGTCGGGGAGGGCGGTCGTGGCTGCCCTCGCCGGGATCGTCAGGGAGGAGCGCATCAGGCAGTTGCCCGATGGCCGCTTCGCGCCCATCACGATGTCGCCGGCGATTGGTATCAGGAGGGTCGGGTGAGGAGGGCCCCCCTTGACGTCAGAGCCAGCGGAGGCAAGCCTTGAGCGACGTCGGCGAGATCAGGAGCCCCTTCCTCCGTAAGATCGTAGGACGGCGCGGCATCGAAGATGATCACGTCACGAGCCTCATGATCGTTGAGCGCTACCGGCTGCGGCCGGAGCCGAGCAACCCCGTCGTTTCCCTGATGCTGGCATCGATTCACAAAGAGCTCCCGCTCGAGGCGGCGATCGTCAGCCGTGAGGCCGAGCTCGGGAGGGCTCTAACGGAACAGGAAGTCGAGAGCGAAATCGAGCGGCTCAAGGGAGCGCCGGCACCGCTGCAAAAGCGTTGAGCGTTGTGCGCATTGCCCGACGGGCAGCCCTGAAAAAGGAGCCCCGGAGTTGGGATGCACGCGGGGCCGCCAAGTTGGACGAAGTGAATTTGGTTTGTTGGCCGGCGATCACTCGCCAGCGCTCCAGATTAGCAAATCGATTTCCTCTTGCTATTCTTTCTTTACTAGAGGTGAACTCTAGATTTTTTCGTGTTCTGCGAGCGTGCAAAGAGCTCCAAGACACGATAGCCAGCGCGGGCGGGAGAGGGGGCATCATACTATTTCGGGTTGAAAGGGCGGCAGCCTGAAGACCATAGAGATGCGGTCGCAAGATGCAAAGCCAACGCGTCGACCCCGCCCTTAGGCTTCAGCGGCATGGGGGGCTTGGGGATCACCAAAGCGCTCAAGCCA
The DNA here is from genome assembly GCA_963732955.1 of uncultured Alphaproteobacteria bacterium. Lineage (GTDB taxonomy): Bacteria > Pseudomonadota > Alphaproteobacteria > Rhizobiales > Methyloligellaceae > Methyloceanibacter. The sequence goes on along the minus strand of CAVTBH010000004.1, from coordinate 1,408,727 downwards.
GTTGCGCTTTGCTTCAATGAGAGACTCCCGTCGCGTCGGTCCGCGTCCGTAAGCCGACCGCTCGCCATCGGTGACCTTGGTCTCGTACATCTTCTCGTGCCCCTGGAGGCGCTCGATAAGATTGCGTCGAGTTCGCCACGTCTTGTAGGTCAGTTCATCCATTGCCTCCGCAGGCACGCAAATTCCATGCCGCACAACAAGCGGGGAAGTGAGGGGTCGAGAGTGGGCTGCTCAGGTGTCATAAGGGTGACGTCGAGGGCCTCTCGCGCTGGGACAAACTGCCGCCGTCAGCGCGCGACGATTACTCGGTCGACTTCACGCGTCGCGACGATCGACAGCCTCGGCGCTGACGAAATTCCAGGATGCTGTGTTTACGATGCGCTCCGGCAGGCGGGGGTGGCTGAGCTTGATGAGGTGCCCGTCAACGGCGGCTACAGTCCAGACGTCGGCTCCCTCGCTCCAGTCGCCCGGGTTGCCAACGGTCATGACGAACCGGTATCGCTTGCCCACCTCGAACATTGTGACCCTAAGCGAGATTGCGCTGCCAACAGATACGCAAGTGCAGAGGCCGCAATGGATCCGCTTCGGTGTAGTGTCAACGGAGGACCGAGCCCACGGGGGCCGGATCCAGTGGCTACCGGGGGGTTGACAACAAGAAGCCCCGGCGTTCGAGACGACCAGGGCTTCCGCTGATGATGCGGCGCCTGGTCCCATGTTTCCAGGCTTGGCCAGTCCAGCACCGTCTTGGCGCTGTGGCTGCGATCCGGGGGAGGGCGCGGCCGGCCGAAGCCACAGAGCAAGCTAACGGCTGCGCGCAAACCCTAGGCTGCCGCGCTGGTATTAAGTGCGGGTATTTATCATTTATACAACTATAGATTGTGCACCTAACCCCCTTTTGCAAAACGAACCCAATTGCTGCGCCGCACCAGGTTCGAGGCCGGGGTGGAGGGTTGGACCTCGGCGGCATTTGAGGTCTCGGGTCGCTTGGATCTGGTGCTAAGTTCGCCTATGGCCGACTTCCCGGAGGAGCAGGCGAAGCGTCTCTATGGCTTGGGAGAACTCGAAGGCGAGGCCCTCGAGGTGCTGCGCCTCGTCGTCCAGCAGACGGAGCGCGGTGAGAACCTTGACGCCGCCTTAGTCGAGCGCGCGAAGGCCATTGTGGAGCGCTACGACCGCGTCATGATGCGCGGCCACGAGTCAGCAGGCGTCATCCCGCTTCGCCGAGACTGAAAACAAGCGGCTCTCAAGCGCCGCTACCGCCGCCCCACGGCTGCGTAGACCAAGTCGCCGCGGGTGACGGTGAAGAGCCAAGGCTTTGGGGCATGCTCCAAGCAGCCGTCACGATTAAGGCCGACAGTCAGCTGCGCGTCTTCTTCCGGCACCACCTCAAACCGATCCGGATCGAGGAACGTCTTCAGAGCGTGTTGCGGGCCGCAGACATAGACGCGAAGCTTGTCTCCGTCGCTGTCGCTCAGCGTAGCCATTCAGCTGGTCAGCCAACTCGCGAAGAGATGTTCCCCAGTACTCGAGCTCGAACCTCTCGGCGGGATCAATCAGCGGATTATAGTAGGCGTACTCGTAAGGGTGCAGCCGCACCATAGACCACACCGCTTCAACCCAGAGTACGGTGGCGAGAAGGCACAACGCCAGTCGCGGCTTGCCTCGGGATGGCCGCGACTGTTCCGATGAAGCCGAAATAGAGCAGGAGACAGATCAGCGGCACAACGAACAGAACGTGTCGCAACCCGTCGTAGAGAACCGGATGCACGACCAGAAAGGCAAGCAAGGGCACAACCAGCGCTACGAAAAGGAGGATGGCCGTTGATGCGCGCTGATAGTCGCTTCGAAGAAATACCTTCAGCGATGCAGCCATTGCCGAGGGCGCAACGATGAGCCCAGCAATCATCGTCAGGAGAAAGAGGTGGTAATAGAGCGGGAGCTTAACGAGCAGGTAGCCGTAGAGTAGTGCCACGGCAGAGCTCGAGCCGGACATGTATTCTCCGAAATAGAGCACTCTCCCGTCGAAGGGATAATGAGCGAACTGCCCAAACACGTCGAGAAAGGTGCCGGCCCGGAAGTTGATGAGGAGGGCCGGCATCGAGGCGATATAAGCGGTGACGAACGCGGCCAGGAGCATGGCCAGCCTTCCCGCATAGATCTTGGTGCTGTCCCACAGTCGCGAGAGTGTGCCGCCCTCCTGTACATGGCGAACCGGCAAGAGGGCTGGAAGCACGATGAGCGACACCGCCAACACCCCCAGCAGGTAGACCGCGGTGTAGCGGATCGATGCCAACAGCCCGAGGCCCGCACCAAGTGCGAGGAACGTCCAGTAGCCCGATTTGTCCGAGCGCTCGGACACGAACACGATGGCGTAGAGCGCCCAGAAAAAGCCGCTGGCGAAGATGCTGTCCTTGGGGTTGATGAAGGCATGGCCATAAAAGGAGGGGGTGGCGGCGACCAGCGCGACCGCGATCAGAGCCAAGTGGCTTAGAAACGACGCGGCTGGAAATCAGAAAAATCGGGATGAGAGCTGATAGAGAGAAGACGGCCTGCAACAGGGTCCTGATTTCGAATTTCTTGACGACGTCGGCGGTGGTGTTCTGAGCAATGTTGATGAGCAGCTCGGCGATAGGCCCGTAAAATAAACCGTTGGCGGGGAGGGCCGATCGGTATCGCTCTCCATCGAAGCCGTCAAAATAGAACGCGTATGAGGCGCGGCCGCGCAAATCCGCGATGAGAATGTCCCAGGATTCACCGAAATCGCGCGAGAGTAGCAGGGAGAGACCAATGACACCGGCAATGAGCAGCACATAGGTCCATGAGGGGAGCGCCGCGAACCACGCCCGTAGTTGAGCCGCCGGGTGGACGGGGGGGGCCAGCGAATGAGTTGGTTCCGAGCACGGATCCGGCGGCAACGCTCAACCCCCCTTATTGGACTTAAAGCCTCAAGCAATGTAGCAGGCGTTTGGGACCCGGCAACGCGTCCCCACGATGTAAAAACTGTCTAAAATCTAGTATCTTAGAGCCGCGGAAATCGCCCCATCCTGGTCCAAGCCAACAAATGATCACCATTATCGTGCCCGTCCTGAATGAAGAAGGGACGCTGCAAGAGCTCGCGGAGCGTATCGATAGGGCCATGTCTGGGCTCAGGGATTGCCCCTACGAGATCCTCTTTGTCGACGATGGCAGTTCCGACGCCTCTTGGGTTGTGATCCAATCCCTGTCGCGAACGCACCCGCTCGTCCGCGGCTACCGCTTGCGCCGCAATTTCGGCAAGGCCACCGCTCTTGCACTTGGCGCCGAGATGGCATCCGGAGCGGTGGTGGTCACGCTCGACGCGGACCTGCAGGACGATCCAGTCGAGATCCCGCGCCTCTTGGCCAAACTTGAAGAGGGATTTGACCTTGTGTCCGGCTGGAAGCAGGACCGGAAGGATCCATTGTCAAAAACCTTGGCGTCGAAGCTGTTCAACCTCACGGTCCGTGCCGCCACGCGTGTCGACATGAGAGACTTCAATTGTGGCTTCAAGGCTGCACATAGAGAGGTTTATCAGAGCATACCTCTCTATGGCGAGCTGCACCGCTATATCCCGGTTTTGGCTCAGGACATCGGCTATCGCGTCGCCGAGATTCCCGTCGTGCATCACCCACGAGTCAGCGGGCGCTCAAAATATGGCATCGAGCGGTTAGTTCGCGGCTTCCTGGATCTGCTCAGCGTCGTCACCATCACGCGCTACGGCCATCGACCTGGCCATTTGTTCGGCGGGCTCGGCCTTCTCGCGGGGCTGGTTGGCTTCGGTATTTTGCTTTGGCTCAGCCTTGAGTGGCTGTTTTATCCCGATCCGATCGGGAATCGGCCTCTGTTGCTGTTCGGCATAATGCTCACGCTGCTGTCGGCACAACTGGTCGTTTTCGGGATGCTGGCGGAAATGCTGTTGTTCCGCTCCAGGCCGAAGTCCTTCGAGTCTTTGGTCCGCGAGGAAGTGTTGCCCACCAACGTGGCCACGATAGACGGTGGTCTCAAATCGCCGCCTTCCGCAGACGGTAGGCAATCCACGGGAACGACGAATAGTCCTTGACAACCTCGAACCAGGGACTGAGCTGCTGCCGAAACTGGGCTTTGGTCCAGCGATTAAGGTGATCGGGCAGGTTTCCGAAAGTTGAGATGTGGCGGCCACGAGCGAGGTTGCCGAGGGCAAACCACGGTTCGTGAGGCACGCTGACGATGAAGTCGGTTGCGTCGAGAGCTGCGAGATGGCGCAGAGCGGTGTCCGGCTCGTCGAGATGCTCGAGGACCTCGAGGCAAAGCACGAGGTCCGCGCTCGCTTTGAAATCGTAGATGCTTCCGCGCGCGAAAGGGATTCCCGGAAACCTACTTTTCGCTCGTTCGAGCGCGACGGCATCGACATCGAAGCCGGCGTAATTGAACGGCACGCCGGCGTGATCCCGCAAGAACTCGTACACATAGCCGTCAGCACATCCGATCTCGACAATGTTCTGCCGACCTGTGCTCAGCACGGCCCGCGTTATTGATTGCAGAAAGCGATCGAGAAGATAGCGATGTAGCGGGTTCCTATTTTCGTATTTCGACGCTTCAGACATCGGCGCCTCTTCACGCGAAGTAGCGCGCGGCGGGATCGAAGACTGGCAACCTCTGATCCTTCTCGGACAGCACTACCGATGCCGGGTCACAGCCCCAGTCGATGGCGAGGAAGGGATCGTCGAAGCGGATGCCGGAATCGTGCTCCGCCGAATAATGTTGCGAAACCTTGTAGCTCAGCAAGGTATCCGGCTCGAGCGTCAGGAAGCCGTGGGCGAAGCCCGTGGGGATGAAGATCTGGTTGCCCTCGTCCGCCGCTCAGCAGCCACGGAGAAATGTTGGCGAATGTGGGTGAGCTGAGCCTGAGGTCGACGACGACATCGACGGACCGCCCCCTTGCTCACGCTCACGAGTTTCGCTTGCGACCGCGGCTCATGCTGGAAATGCAGTCCGCGAAGTGTGCCCTGCTGGCGGCGACATCGACAGGTTGTCCTGAACGAAATCGACCTCTATGCCGGCCATCGTGAGGTCGCGTTTGTTGTAGGTCTCGCTGAAAAAGCCCCGCGCATCCAGAAGGCGTTTGGGCTTGAGGACGACGACACCGGCAAGAGGTGTGAGGGTTACATCCATGAGATCGGGGCTAGAACTTTGGCTCAGCCGGTTCCCTTCGGCGCTTGTGAGGTGCCATAGCTGCTCCCGGCCCGCAAGTCGATCCTCGCGGCTTTCGAAGTTCTCGCTGCACTCAGATAGCGCCGCGATTATGGGCCTTTTTTGGTCCGTCGAGGCGCGTTGACAGGATTTACCTGCTTGCCCATCCTGACGACAACGGAGGGCGCCGCTCGATTGGCGACAATTGTATGAAATTCGTTGTAACCGGAGGGGCCGGGTTCATTGGGTCGGCGGTTTGCCGCCATTTGATCAATGACACCGATTGGTCGGTCGTCAACCTCGACAAGCTGACTTACGCCGCCAATCTCGCGTCCCTCGACAGCATCGTCGCCAATCCTCGCTACCGGTTCGTCCACGGCGACATCGCCGACCGCGGATTGGTTCGCGCCTTGTTCGAAGACGAACGGCCTGATGCGGTCCTGCACTTGGCCGCCGAATCCCATGTCGATCGTTCGATCGATTCGGCGGCCGAATTCGTGCATACCAACATCAACGGCACGTTCGTGCTGCTTGAGGAGGCCCGGCGGTTCTGCGCTACCCTTGCCCCGGCCAAGCGCGCCGGCTTCCGGTTCCACCACGTCTCCACCGACGAGGTGTTCGGCGACCTCGGACCCGACGGCAAGTTCACCGAAGCCACCCCCTATGACCCGTCCTCGCCCTATTCCGCCAGCAAGGCAGCCTCTGACCACCTCGTCCGCGCCTGGGGACGTACCTATGGGCTCCCGGTGCTGATCACCAATTGCTCCAACAACTACGGGCCATTCCAATTCCCCGAAAAGCTTGTGCCCTTGATGATCCTCCGCGCGCTGCGCGGCGAAGTGCTTCCGGTCTACGGCAGCGGTGACAATGTCCGTGACTGGCTCCATGTCGAGGATCATGCCGACGCGCTGTCACCGTATTGGCCGAGGGCAAGCCTGGCTCCACCTACAACATCGGCTGCTCGTCGGAGCGGCGCAACATCGAGATGGTCGAAGCCATCTGCGACCTCGTCGACGAGCTCGCCGGGCCTCGCTCGTCCGGCCCCCGCCGCGGGCTCATCGCCTTTGTCACCGACCGTCCTGGACACGACAAGCGCTACGCCATCGACGCCAGCAAAGTGACCGAGCAGTTAGGCTGGAAGCCGGCTCACGATCTCGACTCGGGTTTGCGGCAGACGGTGCAGTGGTATCTCGACAATCATGACTGGTGGGGCCCGCTGCTCGATCGCGGCAAAGCGCTCGATAGGATCGGCCTGAAAGTGGTCGCGCGCGAGCGCAGCGTGTAAGGCCGGTGTCGTAAAGTCACCTTCAGCGCCAAGGAAAAGCAATGACGGCGTCAGCCAAGCCCACCGTCAGCCTCTGTTTGCTTACCCTGAATGAGATCGACGGCTGCCGCCACGACGTCCCGCACTTGCCAGTCGACCAATTTGACGAGGTCTATGCGGTAGACGGCGGCAGCGACGACGGTACCGTGGCCTATCTCGAATCCCACGGCATCCGCGTCATCAATCAGCCCGTGCCCGGCTACAATCAGGCCTATATTTGCGCGTTCGAGAATTGCACGTCGGATGCCCTGGTCGTGTTTCACCCCAAGGGGAGCATCGATCCGCGCACCGTACTAGAATTCCGCCCGCTGTTTGCCTCCGGAAACGATTTGATCATTGCAACCAGGATGGCGGAGGGCGCTCGCAATGAGGAAGACGACCACTTCTTGCGGCCGCGGAAATGGTTTGTGCTTGGTCTTGGTGCATTGTCGGCGCTGCTCTGGCGCCGCCAAGGCCCCGTCATCTGGGATGTCCTCCATGGCTTCCGTGGCATGCGCCGGGACCGGTTCTTCGCCATCGACCCGGTGCCGGATGATCTGACGCTTGATCTGGAGATGATTGTCCGGAGCTACCGCAAAGGGTTCCGCATGACTGAATTTTCCGGTAAAGGAGCGCAAGAGGATAGTTGGCGAGACCCACTTCGCGGCGATCCCCACCGGGTGGCGCTATCTCGTCTATCTTTCTCGCGAAATCCAGCGGCAAGCCTAGGATCCGTCTGAATTCAGGGGCGCTTGACCGCCAACGCGTCTTGGACTGCTTTCGCGGATGGTTCGAAAAATTCCGCATCGAGATCGGCGAACCGAGTGAAAAATGCACCGAGCTGGTCCAACATCGGCCGATCCGGAATTTGCGATTCAATGGCGCAGATGCGACGGAAGCATTGCACCGCAAAATCCGCGTCGTCGCGTTTTTGGACCGAGGCGCGTTCGTTGTCGGCAACGGTAACGAGAACCCACAGGCGTCCGCTGTTGTTCAGGTGATTCTGGAAGCGCTCCGCGAAGCCTTGGTCGAGAAGCGCTTTGGTGGGCTGATGCGGCCACTTTGCTTGCCGCAGAAAATAGGAATTGTAGGTTCCAAACCAGTACACCGAGCCGCCCTTAACCGTGCTCGCCTCGAGCAGGAGGTCGTTGGCCTGAAATCGGGCCCGGACATATTCGAAACCCTCGCGCAGGTCGACGGGAAGCTGCTTCTGATTGGTGGCGTAGACCTTGCTCAGAGGTGTGGCTGAGGCGAGCAACACCAGGATCGACGTTACCACTGTCGTCACCGTCCCCACATGCTTCAGGCCAGGCCATCGCCGGGAAGTCAGGCCCTCGACAGCAAACGTGATTGCAGCAAGGCCGGCGCCGATCGCGATTGCCAGGAATGGCATCACAAAGCTCACGTAGCGGGGGGACGAGGCGACGTGGTTGTGGCCCTCGAACGGGAGGACTGAAACAACGATCATGACGACGAGCAACAAGAGGGCCCGCGTCGAGCGAGAGCCCGACCACACCACGCCGAGAACAGCAAGGCCGAGAGCGAGGAGGCTGAGCCAGCCACCGAACCCCGGATAACCGACATAGGTGAGTGTGAACAGCTCGGGGTAGGACGGGCCGGGCCCCCCCATGTCCTTGGCCTCGGCGAGGGTGAATCGAGCGAGACGCGGCAAAGCTGGAACATAGGCGATGCCGATGACGGCGAACGCCATCATGGTCGAGGCGAGGTCCGACTTGACCGGCTCCCGTCGGCCCGCTTTCACAACAAGAGAGACGAGCGCGAAGACGGCCAGCGCGGCAACGCCGGCAAGCGCGACGAAGTGATTGTAGAGATTGAGGATGGTCGAACCGACGAACACGGTCCACCACAGCGGGTTGTTGTTGCGCAGCGCCACTACGAGCGACCAAGCGCTGAGCACCATCAGGAAGATGAGAAGACTGTAATTTCGGTACTCCTGGCTGTAGACCACGAGGACGGGCATGACGCAGGCCGCCAGGGCTGCAAGCCAAGCTGTCCGGCGACAGAACAGCTCCAGGGCGAGGCAATAGACAAGGACGACGGTGCCCACGCCGAGTAGCACCGACGGCAGGCGCAATTGCCACTCATTCTGGCCGAGCCCCAATTGCACGAGCGCGTGGCTCAGCTGCAGCGACAGCGGCATGGCATAGGCGTCCATGGCGCGATAGAGCTCGCTCGCCGGCTTTGCCGCGTAGTCATATTGCACGGTCTCGTCGAGCCAAAGGCTCCAGCGGTCGAGGGCGTATAGGCGCAAGGCGAGAGCGAGCAGGACGAGCAAGGCAAGGCCGATCGCCAAGCTAGGTGGGACTCGCAATTTGGCAACTGGAGGGGAGGGGGTATTCAGGGGCAAGGCTGGGATCCGCTTTGAACGCGCATTCGCGAGGCGACCTTATCAGGAAGGCCTCGTCCGGTCAGGCTCGACACGACCGTATCCCGATATTGACAAGTGTCCCTTGGTGCGGCAGGACCGTGGACGATCGGGGGTCAGCTGAGTTTTTCGGATTGGACATCAGTGGGGGCGTTGTGTCATGGCCGGCCTCAATTCGCCTTATTGCCTTGATGGCAAACGCGTTTGGGTGGCCGGTCACCGCGGCATGGTTGGGTCCGCGCTGGTTCGGCGCCTCGCCAGAGAGAACTGCACGCTCATCATCATCGATCGGCAGGGCCTCGATCTCACACAGCAGGCCGAGGTCCGGGCCTTCATGCGGAAGGCTCGGCCGCATGCCGTCTTTCTCGCCGCCGCGAAGGTCGGCGGCATCGTCGCCAATGCCAGTGCGCCCGTTGAGTTCCTCTATGAGAACCTGGCCATCGCCGCCAATGTGATCCATGGGGCTGCGGAGGCCAACACCGAGAAGCTGCTTTTTCTTGGGTCTTCCTGCATTTATCCGAAGCTCGCGCCTCAGCCGATCGAGGAGGCGTCATTGCTGACCGGCCCCTTGGAGCCCACCAATGAGTGGTATGCGATCGCCAAAATTGCGGGACTGAAACTCTGCCAAGCCTATCGGCGACAGCATGGGTACGATTTCATCTCGGCGATGCCGACAAATCTCTATGGACCCGGCGACAATTTCGACCTGACCTCAAGCCATGTGGTTCCAGCTCTGATGCGCAAAGCTCATGAAGCCAAGATCAACGAGAGCGACGAAATTGTGATCTGGGGGTCCGGGACGCCGCGGCGCGAGTTCCTCCATGTCGACGACGCCGCCGATGCTTTGGTGCATTTGATGCGGGTGTATTCGGGAGATAGCCACGTCAATGTGGGCAGCGGCTCCGATCTGACGATACATGAGCTCGCGACGCTGATTTCCCGGGTCGTGGGCTTTACCGGCCGCATCGCCACCGATCCGTCGAAGCCGGACGGCACGCCGCGGAAGCTCTTGGACACGACGAAGCTCGCCGATCTCGGCTGGAGGCCAACCATCTCGCTGGAGCAGGGCCTCGCCGGCTCTTATGCTTGGTTCGTCGACCACTTCGGCGAGGTCACCGCCACCCGGGGTTCCGCTTGAGCGGCCGCCGGCGACGTCTATGCCTGACGCCGACCTTCGGTCTTGGCTACAGATTTGCGGCGCCCATGCTGCCTGATGGAAAAGTCCTCTCGATCGAGCGCGAGATGCGGCGAATAGAACGGATCTGAGATCAGCGCGTCGCCCCATTTCTGCTTCATGTAGGCGACTTCTTTGGCGAAACGCGCCCGCCGCTCGCGGGTGTGTTCATAACCGCGGGAAGCGCTCTCGTGATGGCAGAGCTCGGCGTAGGGCGTCCACACATTGCGGTAGCCGGCATCACGCAGCTTGAGGCAGAGGTCGACGTCGTTGAAGGCAACGCTCAGCGCCTCGTCGAGGCCGCCCACCTCGAAATAAAGTTGCTTCCGCACCACGAGACAGGCGCCGGTTACTGCGGAGAGGTTCTGCACCACCTTGAGCCGGCCAAAATAGCCGGCTTCGTTCCCGGGAAAAGTCTTGTGCGCGTGTCCGGCGACGCCACCAATGCCGAGGATGACGCCGCCATGCTGAATACTGCGATCTGGATAATAGAGCTTGGCGCCGACACAGCCGACCTTGGCGTGCGCCGCCCATGACACCATCTCGGTGAGCCAGTCAGGCGAGAGTACTTCGATGTCGTTGTTGACGAGGCCAAGGAGTTCGCCCCTTGCAGCTTCGGCAGCAAAATTGTTGAGCGCGGCGTAGTTGAAGGGGTGAGGATAGGGCAGGACGCGGATGCGCGGCTCCTTGCCGAGCTCGCTCAACAAATCTCTGGTCTCGTCCTTGACCGAGCCGTTATCGACGATGATCACCTCGAACGGTTCATAGGTGGTCTTGGCGAGGATGCTGCCGACCGACATCCTGAGCAGATCCGCGCGGTCGCGCGTTGGCACGATCAGCGAGACGAGGGGCGCGGGACGGGGCGGGGCGAATCTGAGGCGGTAGAAGGGGACGCCCGGCGCCTCCTCGACCAGGGCTGCAAGCCCGAGGCGGTTGACATGATCGTTGAGCGCCCTGAACCCTGCCGTGTAAGCCTGATCCTTCTCGCCGATGGCGAGCGCGGTCGAGCCGACAACGGCACGCCAATGGTAGAGCACCTCGGGAATATGGCGGATAGTCGAGGGGTCGATGAGCTCGATAATCCGCAGATTGAGATCGTAATCCTGGCTGCCATCAAACTCGGGACGCCAGCCACCTAGGTCGCGCACGGTTTTCGTGCGATGCACGGTGAGGTGATTGAGGTAGTTCTGCGAACGGAACAGCTCAAGGGAGAACGCGGGCTTGAAGTAGGGATTGTAGCGCCGCCCGGTGGCGGAGATCTTATCCTCGTCGGAATAGATCAGTTGTGCGCCTGGGTTGGCGTTGATGGTCTCCGCCACGCGCAACAAGGCCTGCGGCGCGAGCAGGTCGTCATGGTCGAGCATGGCGATCCAGGTTCCGGAGGCAATGTCGAGAGCCGCGTTGGAGGCGCGGGCGATGCCACCTTGGGTCTCGCGATAAACCACCTTGATGCGCGGGTCGGACTGAGCATAGTCCTCCAAGACGTGACGCATCTCGGCATTCGTCGAGGCATCGTCGGCGATACAGAGTTCGAAGCGGTCGTAGCTTTGCGCCAACACGCTCTCGGTCGCCGCGCGCAGAAATTCGATCGTCGTGTTGAAGGTTGGCATCAGCACTGAAATCAGCGGCCGGTGCTTTAGTTTCACCGCACGCTTCCGCATTTGGGCCAGCGCCTTGTCGTCGAGGTGCTCTTCCGCAGCGATCCAATCGTCGTAGGCGCTGGTTGGCCGCTCCACCGAGAAGATCTCCCGGCCTTCCCTCAAGCCGAACTCGAGGTAATGCAGCAGCGGGTTGACGCCTGATTGGACCACGTCCGGATAGCGCTGCTTATAACGCCGCGTGCTGAAACGCGGGCCAGGGTCGCGACCTTCGCTGGCGCCCATCGACACATAGTGCTCAAACGGGTCGTGGCCGGCGGTCGCCACTTCGGGATAGGTGTCGAGATACCAGGTCGGGTCGAAAAGGCCCGAGCGTAGAGCCCGCGTCTTCGGGTTTCTAGTAAGCTTCAGCATCAGCCACCAGCCGAACCCGCCAACGCCAGAGAGGCCCGGACCAAGGCGCAGGAGGCTCCTGGGTGGTCGTATCGGAGAGTGGAGTTTTGGATCCGACAAGTCTGGTAGAAACCTGGAAAGGATCTATCCGGAAGCCGCTTAGAACACCATAGTCGCCGAGACCGCGAAGTGCGGCAACCTCCAACTAGATCGACTAGATTTGCAGTCGTCCAGTATGCCGCAACGCAACGCTATAGCATAGCAAGGTCCTTGCACCAGGTTAGCCAGTCCAAGGAACGATGAAAGCGGTCAGGGGGTGGTCTGGTCGGCTTGCTTGCGCACGGCACGCGCCGCCGCTGCAAAATATTGTGGGTCAATATCAGCAAAGCGGTCGAAAAAAGCCCCCAACTGCTCGATCATGAGCTGATCACGTCCACGTGACGCAATCGCGCAAATCTGACGGAAGCAGTGCACGTCGAATGCATCGCCGCTGCGTTCTAGGAAGGTCAGCTGTTCCTTGTCGGATACGACAGCGATGACCCAGAGTCGTCCATGCCGGTCAACATAATCTGCAATATTTCTGGGGAAGTTCAGATTGTCGATAATCCCTTTTAGCGGCATTTTCGGCCAAAGGTCCTTTCGCAGATAATAAGCATCATAACTGGAGAACCAATAGATCGATCCGCCCATTCTGGTACTGGCCTCAAGCAGAAGATCGTTCGCCTCAATTTCGGAGCGGACATATGCGAACGCCTCCCGGACATCGACGGGAAGCTGTTTGGGGTTCGTGCTGTAGAGATGCAGGAGGGATGGCAGCGACGCGGTGGCGAGCACCAGTGCCACAACCCCCATCGATATGGAAACCGCGTAGTGAGCACCGCGCGGCAGACGGGCCGCGAGCCCTTCGACACGGTACGACAAGGCCGTGAGTCCTGCGCCGACGGCCAATATTAGAGGGGTCATAAGGGGCAAGGTGTATCGTGGAGATGCGGTGGCGCGTTCATATCCAAAGAACGCATAGAGCAGCGCCGGAATGCAGAAGGTGCTGAGTATGAACACCAGCGCCCGCGGCGAACGGTAAGCGGCCCAAGCAACGCCGATCGCAGCGAGTGCCGCTACAAGGTAGCGTGCTCGGTCCTCGTAGCCAGGATTGTAGAGAACAATCAAACCAATCCAGCGCAAGCGAAAAAGCGTGGGGACCGGATGCAAAAGTACCGCCTCGGCGTTGGAAAGTCTCGCCAGCATCGGGAGCGCAGGGACGAAGGCGACGGCGATAATCGCGAAGGCAAGGATGCTAGACCACAACAAGGGAACGATTGGCTGTCCTCGCCAAAGTGTGAGCAGCAGGTAACACAGAACAAACGCGGCCAAACCCACAAGGTTGAGAGTGGCAACGAAGTGCGTATAGAGACTGAGGATCGCCGCGGCAACGAACAGCGCCCACCAGCCCGCGCGGTTCGTGCGTAAGGCAACCACCAGCGACCATCCGCTCAACGTCGTTAGAAAGATGAGGATGCTGTAGGCACGGTACTCCTGACTGTAAGCGACCAGCACCGGCGTAACGCAGGCCACGAGGCCCGAAATAATAGCCGCCCTTTGGCCCAGCAGCTCGCGGGCGAGCAAATAGATCAGGACAACAGTGGCGACGCCGAATATGGCGAAGGGGAAACGCAGCTGCCATTCATCGTTGCCAAAGCCGATGGCAATCAAGGCGTTGCCGAGGATGAAAGAGATCGGCATGTCCTGAGCGAAGAGAGTGGAGTGCAGGTTGGCAAAGGGCACCGCCGATTTTTGTATTGAAGCAGCTCATCGAGCCACAGGCTCCAGCGATCGAGGCCGAAGAGGCGGAGTGTCGTGGCGAGGCCGACAAGCGGGATAAGCCCAATCAGGAAATCGCGCCGCTCCGCTTGGTCGAATGTTTGCGTCATGCCGAGTCTCACTCCAATGAGCCTAATTCCATCGGACAGAGCCTATATTGCTCGGGCCCCAAGTTCGAAGACAACGAAGCGCAGGTCTTCGATCTGGGCACGAGCGAAAGCTGGGCCAATGTCTCAGAGAAGTTTGCGTCTTTGGCTCCCGCCTGCAATGCCATCAGCGGACCGCGATGAGTTTGGATGAGATCGCGCGCGTGCTGCATCAACAGATTTTTCTGCTCGGGCCGCATCAGGTTGTTCTGCGCGCCAACCCAGGTGATGTGCGGATCGAAGAATGCCGCAAAAAAAGCTACGGGATCGCCCCCGATAACGATAATCATGGTGTTAGGTGCCAGCTGCGGAGCCGCAACCTCGATGTAGCGTTCGTGAAACCGTGCGTGACCCCACTCGAGCGGAATGGTTGTCGAGATACACAGGGCCGCCGCGGTGCTGGCCACCACAGGCCACGCCTCACGCTTGACCAGCGCACCAATCGCGAGAACGATCGCCACCCCAGAGAGCAGCTCTATCGGCAGCAGATAGCGGTAGATCGCGAACTGCGTCAGCCACAGCAAATACGCGACGATCATGAAGATGATCAGGACCCACATCCCAGGCGGCGTGGCGCTCAGCGTGTCCCGACCACGATTGAGGCGCGAGATAACCCGAGTTAACAGCACCGAGGCGCCAAGGGTGATCGCTGTAGCGATGCGGATGTCGCGGAAAGCCAATTCCGACACTATCCCTGGCGAGCCGTTGTAGGCCCACTCAAAGGGATAGAAAAACAAGTCTGACCAGCTCTTGGGAAGAAATCGGATGTCCCGGAACGGCAAGAACTCGGCGTAGGGTGACCGAAACACATTGTTCGCGAGGGGGAAGATCGGATTGCCGAACAGCCGCCACATCGTTAGGTGGTGGAGCCCCCCCGTGGCGAGCATGCCGATGATGCCCGCTGCAACAGAGCGCAAGCCGGCTCGAAAACGCAGCGTCCGCGGCAGCACCAGTAGCGATGCGGCTAGCGCGATGCCGTAAACTGCCATGGTCAGCTTGAGCCCGATAGCGAGACCGGCGAGCAAGCCGGCAAGGGTCATCCACCCCAGCGCCGCAGCAGGGTCGGTCCGTGCACAGTCCGCACCATAGACGGCCAAAAGCAGCGCCGCGACGACCGGTATAGAGGCCTGAAGGTCACCCGTCGGCGCACCGACCAGCGGCATGGATCCAGCGCCGGTCGCGCCAATAAGAAGAGCGATGGCTGTCAGAACCGCCCGGGGAGCCGTCGTGAGCGCGTTCCCTAGCAGGTGCCAGGCGAGGAGCGTGACGCACAAGAGGTTGAGGCCGTGCGGAGCCCCCATCAGAAATGCGACCAGCCCCGGGTGATCGTTCCACTGCGTAATCAGCGTGAAGAACGGGAGATCGACGGCCGGATTGAAGAAAGTCTGGAGCTGAGCCGGCGCGACATCCGTGAGGTATCGCCAGCCGACGAGCGCAAACGGATTGTACAGATGATAGTTCTTGATGTCCCACATCTGGGACACGCCGAGATGCACGCTATAGGCGCCGGCCAGCGTACTAAGAACAATCAGAAGCGCGAGGATTTGCACTGGCCGTGATGTCATGACTGCAATCGATACGGACTCATGCGCCCCTCAATTTGTTGCCTGCACTTGCACGGGACACAGCCTGTATCGCTCTCTCCCGAGATTCGAATAAAGCGGCTCGCAATTCCCGGAAGCCGGGACCAGGGAGAAGCTCGACAGCACCTTAGCGAATGCGTCATCCTTCGCCCCGGCTTGTAGCGTCAGCAGGGGTCCGTCATGATTCCGGATGAGGTCGCGCGCGCGTCGCATAAAAAGGTTGTCCTGACCAGGGCGCAGGAAATTGCTCATAACGCTGACCCACGTAACATTCTGGTCGATGAACGGAATGAAATAGGCGACGGGTTCTCCGCCGACGATGACGACGAGGGTGTTGGGCTTCAGTCTTGGCGCGGTGATCTCGAGATAGCGCTCGCTAATGCGAGCGCGCCCCCACTCTTGGGGGATTGTCGTCACGAGACACAGTACCGCCGCAAGCGCGGCCAACACTGGCCATGCATCGCGCCGAGCCAGGTAGCCGAGGGCGAGAACGATGGCCACACCCGAAAGCAGTTCGAGCGGAAGCAAATACCGATACATGGCGAACATCGCCAGCCATAGCGCATAGCTGAAGACCATGAAAATGATTACGGCTTGAACCCCTGGAGTCACCGGCGCCCTTTGCTGCTGCATCAGGCGAGAGGTGAGCCACGCCAACGCCGTGAGCGCGCCAAGCGAGATTGCGGTGGCGATGCGGATGTCGCGGAAAGCTAGTTGCGACACAAGGCCAGGATGCGCGCCATACGCCCATTCGTACGGATAGGTAACCCAGTCGGACCAGGTCTTGGGGACGAATTTGGGGTCGGTGAAAAGGACTGGTTTAGCGTAGGGTGACCGGAAGATATTGTTATACATTGGAAAAACGGGATTGCCGAATAAGCGCCACATGGTGAAGTGGTAAAGTCCCCCACTTGCGAGAGCGCCTACAACGCCCGCTGCGGCGTAGCGAAAGGCCGCCCCAAAGAGGAGAGGTCGCGGTAGCACCAGAATCGAGACGGCCAACGCGACCCCGTAAATCACCACTGTCAGCTTGAGGCCCACGGCAAAGCCGGCGAGCAGCCCCGCAACCGCGATGAGCCTCAAAGCTCCTGCTGGGTTGGTGCGAGCTCGATCGATGCCGTAGATGGCGAAGAGTAATGCTGCAAGGACAGGCAGCGCCGACTGAGCGTCGCCTGTCCACGCGCCAATCAGCGGGACCGAGTCGGCGCCGGTGGAACCAATGAGGAGCGCGGCAGCGGCGAGGAAG
Organism: uncultured Alphaproteobacteria bacterium; assembly: GCA_963732955.1. Classification (GTDB taxonomy): domain Bacteria; phylum Pseudomonadota; class Alphaproteobacteria; order Rhizobiales; family Methyloligellaceae; genus Methyloceanibacter. The sequence continues at coordinate 1,391,893 of CAVTBH010000004.1, read as the reverse complement.
ACGCGAAGTCCCTTCGACATGCCATCAATCTCGCCGAGAAGATGCCAGGCGAGAAGCGCGATGCATGATAGGGTAAGGCCATGCAAAGCGCCGATGAGGAAAGCAATCAGCCTGGGCCAATCGTTCCAGTATTTGATCATCAGATAGAACGGGAGGTCGAGCGTCGGATTGAAGAACGTCTGCAGCTGGGCCGGCGCAACATCCGTCAAATACCGTTCACCCAGAAACGCGTACGGATTGTAAAGATGATAATTCTTGATGTCCCACATTTGGGACACGCCGAGATGCACGCTATAAGCCCCGGCTAACGCGCTGATGGCAATCAGGAGCGCGAAGATCTTCGCCGGCCGCGAGGTCATGGTCGGAGCTTTGCTAGCGGAAGCAATTGTACTTCACGATGCAATAGAGGGCGCGGACGCCGTCGCGCCAATTGATCTTCTTGCCCTCGGCGTAAGTGCGGCCGTGATAGGAGATGCCCACCTCGTAGATGCGGACACCCATGCGCGCCACCTTGGCCGTGATTTCCGGCTCGAAGCCGAACCGGTCTTCCTCGATGGTGATGGCCTGGATCACCTCGCGCCGGAACATCTTGTAGCAGGTCTCCATGTCGGTGAGATTGAGGTTGGAGAACATGTTCGAGGTGAAGGTGAGCACACCGTTGCCGAACCGGTGCCAAAAATACAGCACGCGGTGCGGGGCGGCGCCAAGGAACCTGCGAGCCGAAGACGACGTCGGCATTGCCCGCGAGGATCGGCTGGATCAGCGTGTCGTATTCCTTGGGATCATACTCGAGGTCCGCATCCTGGATGACCACGACGTCGCCTGTCGCCACGGCTAATGCCCGTACGCAAGGCGGCGCCCTTGCCTTGATTCGTGCTCCTGCAGCATCAGCCTGTCGATGCCGGCGACGCCGCCACTCGTCAGCAGCTCACGGGTGCCATCGGTCGAGCAATCGTCGACGACGATGATCTCCTTCGGCTGATAGGGCGCGTCCCGGACCATCTGCACCAGCCTGCCGATGGTCTTCAGTTCATTGTAGCAGGGGATGACGACGGAGAGCTTCATTGCGCCAGCTCTTTGCGGAAATAGGCGACGGTCTCGCGCAAGCCGTCTTCGAGCCCCACTTGAGGCGACCAGCCGAGATGTTTCTTGGCCAAGGTGATATCCGGGCAACGCTGCTTGGGATCATCCGCGGGCAGGGCTTCGAACACGATCTTGGAGCGGCCTCCCGTGATCTTGAGCACGAGTTCCGCCAATTCCAGCATTGTCGACTCCACCGGATTGCCGACATTGAGCGGTCCGATCAGCGCGGGCTCGCTCTCCATGAAGCGCATCAGCGCATCGATCAGGTCGTCGACGTAACAAAAGCTTCGCGTCTGCTGCCCGTCACCGAACACGGTGAGGGGCTCCTGCTTTAGCGCCTGGACGATGAAGTTGCTGACGACGCGGCCGTCATTGGGGTGCATCCGCGGCCCGTAGGTGTTGAAGATGCGCGCCACCTTGATTTCAACGCGATGCTGACGATGGTAGTCGAAGAACAGCGTCTCGGCGCAGCGCTTGCCCTCGTCGTAGCAGGCGCGCAGGCCGATGGGGTTGACGTGGCCCCAATAGGTCTCGTTCTGCGGATGGACGAGCGGGTCGCCGTAAACCTCCGACGTCGAGGCTTGCAGAATGCGGGCATGGACGCGCTTCGCGAGCCCCAGCATGTTGATGGCGCCGTGGACGCTCGTCTTCGTCGTCTGCACCGGGTCGTGCTGGTAGTGGATTGGCGACGCCGGACAGGCGAGGTTGTAGATGCGATCGACCTCGGCATAGAAGGGGAAGCAGACGTCGTGCCGCAATGCCTCGAAGCGGGGGTGGTTTAGAATTTCAGCGATGTTGCGGCGTGAACTCGTGAAGTAGTTATCGACGCTGACAACGTCATGCCCGTCCGCGAGCAGCCGGGTGCACAGATGCGAGCCCAAGAAGCCCGCTCCTCCCGTCACCAGTGTCGTCATTGCCCCCCTCGCGCCTTTGCCGGCCACCACTGCACTCGCGCCTTAGTAGCAGCAAGGCGTTCTGGAATCACGAAATCAGATCACTGGCGGTCGCGCCTCTCACCCCCGGAAAGGAGCGAGGCCGCATTGCGTAAGTGGCTGGTAAACAACAGGAAAATACCGAAGACCGTCATTGAGCCGAGCAGTAGGATCTGGAGCGTCGTCGCCGAGAGCAGCCCGAGCACGGGCTCCAGCCCCAGGGCGGAAAACGACAGGACGAAAGCGGCTTGCAACGATCCGACGTATCCCGGCGCCGAGGGCAGCAGCGTGCTGAAGGCCGCCGAGCCGCAGATGAGACCAAGCCCGGCGAGGTCGACGGCGACGCCAAAGCCGAGCATCACGGAGGCGTAAGCGATCAATTCGAACGCCCAAATCACCACCGTCAAGGCACCGACCGCAACAATTCGGCGTGGACCAAGCGTGGTGATCGATCGGCTTAAGATCTCGAGCCGCTCGCTCAACCATCGAAGACGATTGCGCAACAGCCGCTCGCGCCAAAACACCACCACGCAAAGGCCGCCGAGGACGAACACGATGCCGATCGCGGCACCAACCCCCGCCAGCACGAGCGCAGAGGCGTCGGCCTTGAACGTGGCGAAGGCCAGGCCAAAGCTGAACAGCGCCATTACGGCAATCGCATCGGCGAGCCTCTCCACGATGACGGAGCCGAGCACCGCCGACCGCGCCACGCCATATTCCCGTTTGACGAAGTCGACACGGAACAGTTCGCCGAGTCGCGCCGGCAGCAGATTGTTCATGGTGTAGCCGACGATCAGCGAGCGTCCCACTTCTGTATAGGTCAGAGGCTTGGTCTCGCTGAGGAGAAGGCGCCAGCGCGAGATGCGGACGGCGACCGCCATCCAGTAGCCTGCCATCGCCACGGCCATGGCGCGGAGGTCCGCCTTCGCCAGAGCCGATTTGGCATTGCTCAAGTCGACTTGCGAGATCGCGAGCCAGAGCAGCAGGCCGCCAAAGGCAACGCCGAGAAGAGCTTTGACGGCGAGCTTCATCGGCTTCTGCCAAAGTGTCCAGGCGTAGAGGAAAGGCCGCTTTGGAGACTCAACGCCGGAAGCCTCTAGGATTGCCAGTGATTATGTTTCGCTGGGACCAGTCTTTCCCCGACCGGACGGGGAAGACGTGATGTCCGGTTGCGTAGCAGCAGGTGCCTCTGGCGCGGGCCGCGTTGGCGCGCTGGAAGCAGCCTCCGGCGTCAGGTCCGCGAGCAAGGTCGTAATCTGCTTGATGCGATCGTCAAGTTCGCCCCGCCCTTTGGGCTGCACGGTTCGCCCTCTGTCCTATCGCATCGCGGAGCGAGGACACTTGGTGTCGGAGGTTCGCAAGCTCCTTGAGCATTGCGTCCCGCGCCTGGACCTCTCCTTGCAACGCGCCGACCCGCTCATCGCGCGCGTTCTCAGCTCTGCCTTGAGGGATGAAAGCTCCCGGTCCTTGGCAACGACGGCATCGCGCGCCGCCTTGATGTCCGACCTGTCCGAAATCGTCGATCCAAGCCGGGCGTAGATCTGCCTGACCTTCTCGGCGGCCGCTTCGGAGACCGAGAACAGGGGCTTCACGGCTGGTGGAATCTGATCGCCCGCGGCGACCACGCCGAGCCCATGTCCATGCTTGAATTCGAATGTGGGGTAGCCGCCGCTAAGCTCCTTCCAGAAGCGCCACACGCCAAACCCTTTCTCACGGACATTGGTGTCGTGAATGAGCACGATCGCCCGCGGCGAAAGCTTCGGCCGCCAGGTTTCGAAGTCGTGCCTGACGTCGTCATAGAAATGGCGCCCGTCGATGTGGAGGAGATCGACCGACTGGTCGTCGAAATAGTCAAGGGCCTCGGCGAAGGTGGAGCGGATGAGCTGCGAGAACCCGCCATAGCGGCTGTCATGGTACGACTTCAGCGCCGAGAGCAGCTCCTCGCCGTAGAAGCCGCTGTGCTCATCGCCTTTCCACGTGTCGATGGCATAGGCTGTGGTGCCGAGGCCGAGCGCCTGAATGGCCTGACAGAAGCAGAGATAGGAGAAGCCGGAATAGGTGCCTAGCTCGACGAAGGTGCGCGGCTGTGCCGCCTCGATGAGCCAAAACGCGAAGGGCGCGTGCTGGTGCCATCCCGAGGCAACGATCCAATCCGGGATCCACAAGGATATCGGGCGACCAGAACTTCGCCACCTCGGCCTGGCTTTCGGGCGCGGGCGTCGGCGTGTCTGCCGGCTGAGGCCGTGTGGCACCGGGCTGGTTGGAAGGGCGCACCAATTCGACCAACTCTTCCTCCCTTGCCCTACGCCGGTTCGAAGGCCCAACGCCCTCAGAACACGCCAAGACCGGTACCAACAGGGAACGGCAAAGTTCAACAACCCTGAACAAGAGCAGTCAAGCAAACTCTGGCCCATCGGCCTGTTCGTTAAATCCGGCCGCAGCAAAGCGGTCCCAGCCAGGAAAAAAGCATGCTCCTGCAGATTTTGTACTTCCGCAGCAGTGGCGTAGACCGCGACGTCCGGAAAGGGGTAGGAGATATGAGGCTGCTCGGTCCCGCAGGCTTCTCTTAGAATGGGTTTCAACTCGACGTCGGAACCGCTGGCTCAAAAGGACGCCCGCCTTTGCGTGCTGGGCGGATCACCGTATGACCACCGCGCTTGCACGAGAACATTTGCGCTCAACGATCGCGCTAGTTGTGATCCTCGTCGCGCCTTTCGCCTTCTTTATCATCGCGGCTCGCCACATCGCCTAATCCGGGACTCTACTAAGACGAGGCGCTGTTCTATCCGCCAGCGGCCAAGCTCTATCTCGGCTGTGACATCCCTGCCGGCGTCACATACCAGATTGGCTGCATCCCGGTCGTCTTGCGGCCGCCTTATCTCGGCGCCCTGAAGGCGTGGATCTACGCAGGCCTGTTCTCGGTCGTCGAGCCTTCGATTTTGACGATCCGTCTTCCCATGATCCTCGTGCAATTCGCCTCGATCGTCCTTCTCACGGTCACCTGGGCTCCTCGCATCGGCCGCGTCAACGCGCTGCTCCTGTTCGCAATCCTCTGCACCGACACGGCGTCGATCTTTCATGCGCGGATCGATTGGGGCCCTTACGCACTTGCCAATTTCTTCAAGGTTGCGGCGCTCTGCGCGGCCATCGCTTGGGTGGAGACAGGTCGGCCGCGGATGCTCGCTCTGCTCGGCCTGTCGGCGGTACTCGGAGTCTACGACAAGCTGAACTTTATCTGGGTCGTCGGTTCGCTGGCCGCGTCGCTAGTTCTGATTTACCACCGTGAGGTGATCACGGCGCTTCGAGACCAAAAATCGCGCCTCATCCTGCTCATCTCGGTGCTGGTCGGCAGTGGCGTCACGCTGCTGTTGACCGTTCCCTCGATGACGCGCTCCTTCGGTCCACCAACATTCGATCTCGCCTTTCAAATCTTTCACGTGTGGGCCCTCCTCACGATAACCCTCGACCAGGGACCCTGGGGTCACGTGTTCAAAGGCGAAACATGGTCAGGACTCAGCCTGGCCTCGACAGTTTTTGTCGCCGGCCTTGTGCTCGGATGGATTTTGGTCATCGCCGCGCCATTACTTCGCCACCGCCTCGGTCGCAGTGATCCCGTTTGTGTATACGTGGCATATGCGGCATTTCTCACCTCGATCATTTCCTTTCTGATCTTTGCCATGGTGGCCACCAAGGAGACCGCTGGTCCCCATCACGTCATTGTCGTCAGCCTGCTTTGGCCTCTCCAGGTCGTGCTGTGCGGAAACGCCTTGGTGGCGCTTGCTGGCCGCTTTTTGCCGCAGCTCAAGGGTGTTGCTCACGTCCCGCTTGCCATCGCGGTTGCCCTTTTGCTGACCCACAATTTGGTCTCAGCCTTCGTCTTTCACCGTGCCCTCGACCAGGGGACAACCGGGAATCCGAACTTCTCCCCGGCGATCTACAGGCTAGCCAAATACGTCGACGCGCACCCCGGAATTCCTGTCGTCTCGGTCGATTGGGGCACGAACTTTCCCCTCATGGCCCTGACCCATACCTCACGCCGCCGGTTTCGCGACCTTTGGCCAACATTCACCGAAATCGGCAGCGGTAAAACCCCACCCTCGAGGCCACACGCGATACTCGGCTCAGAGGGCAACAGCATGTACGTCATGCACCCCGAAGCAACGGCAACGTTTAAGCCTTCAGTCGCCGGATTTGCCGCTGCCCTGAAACCGGGCTGCGATACGGCGCCCACCGAAATACATGACCAGCGCGGAAATACGATTTTCCTCGTCGTCGTTCTTCCCAACAGTTGTCTGCGTGATCGAGATCCGGCGAGTTCAACTCAGGTTCGACCGCGTCCCTGGTCATGATTTTTTGGCATCGATCTTGATGATAGAGAAGGCGAGGCGCCTTTCATCGGACTGCCCCAAATCCTCGCTCGGAACAACAGACCTGTCACAGGAGAAGGCGAGTGATATGTGCTCGTTCTCTTCCGCGGTGATGGGCAGTGTCACCGTAACAGGATTGGCGTTGACGATCGTTGTCGTTTTGGAATGACCGCCTCCGGAGACGGTAATCGTCCACGCGCTGTGCACGGAGAAAAACGCCGCCGGGATGTACAGGGTAGCCGACACGCTGCGGATAGCCTCCGGCGTCGACCATGCCAAATTGGCGCAATCAGCACTCCACAGGTCGTGATAGAGGCCGTTGACGATGACCGGGGAAAGCCCTGCGGGCAATCGGTCGCGGACGTCGGGAAACCAGGCTTCCGGGGAGAGAGAAGACGGCGCGCCATCGTGATAGCCGTAGCGCGTCAAGTTATCCGCCATGATCGACGTCATGAGCTGGATCTCATCGGCGCTGAAGTTAGAGCGATAGGCGCCGATCTTCCCTTCTTGCCTCGGGAGATCAGGCCCCCGTTCAGCGGCTGGAAAGTTCTCCAACCTTACGTCAGTGATCATCTTCTCAAGCGCGTCTTTCCCCATCGGCGCATCCACAAACTCCATCAGGCGCATGAACGCATCCTTGGATTCGCGGCGCAGCTCCTCGTAGGTGATGAGAAGCCGGCGTGCCGGATCATGCGCGTCGTACGCACGCTGCACGATATCCGTGTGCCAGTTCCATTGATGGGCATAGTAGGCAATGGCGGCACGTCGAAGTCCTGGGTCCTTGCGTCTCCGCAAGTCTTCGGGATGCGAAAGGCGAAAACCGGGACTTCACGATGTCGCGACCGTCCCGCATCAGGAAAATCATGCGCGCGCGGGGGAGGGCGCTCATGATTAAGTCGGAAGCGTGACCTTCATTCGGAGCCTTGAAGATGATCCGGTCATAGCCGAGCACGCCCCAATACATGAGAACGTGATTGAAGGTGACGTCGCGGATCATCTCACGGATGGCGTGAGATGTGCGATCAGCCAACATGGACTCAGGGCGATTGTAGTCCTTGTAGAAAATCCTCTGGAACAAGGGCCTGCCAGGAATGGTGCGCTTTCCGCGGACCGTGTCCGAGTCGGGTCCCGGATCGCAGTGCGTAACGATTTGATCGATGTTGTAGAAATGCTCAGGCTCGAACAGGAAGGCGCCAAGAACGGCGCCCAATCCCATCTCATCAATCGGGCGATTGCGAGAGCTGTCCGAGGGATGCGATTGCGAAGGCAGCTGGCAGATGATGTCCCGTGCGAGCCAGGTACTCCCCGATCTGGGCGAACCAAACACCCACACCATTTTTTCTTCTATTGAACTAACGAGCTCTTGTCTCAGACACGTATCAAATTCAATCTCGAAGGTGACATGCTCGGGCGCGCAGCCCTCGAGCTGAAGAACCGACACCTTGATCTTAAACTCCGACGAACGCACGGTGTTAAACATCGGCAGCAGGAATTGATGCTGGCGGCACGGTGTCGTCACCAGCCGCTCCCCAAGAAGCTCGTCGCCCGCAAAAAGAGCCAAAACAATCTTTATGGCTGGCCGCAACTTCGCCATTGACGGCGAGATAAACGGACACCGGATGGCAATCATCAACGTGTCGTGTCCAAGGCTGTTACCCCGGTCGAAGCACGCACGGATCTGATCGCGGTCCAATGCTATCTCAGTGATCAAAGCTACCTCCGAGGAGGGGTCCAGAATTGGCTGGGGGGACTATAGCCACTGGCTGCAATCCGGCTCCAACGACCTATGCGGGCGGCTATCGCACAACTTGAGCATGAGCCGGACGGGCCGAACCGTAGCCTGCCAAGTTTATGTCAGGTATAGCAAATTTGGTGCAAATGAAGCCAGCCGTGCGGTAAATCTGGAGGTTGTAGGCCTCGCTTTCCATCGCTCAAAGCTATGGGGCCTGGGATTGGCGTATGGTCTTGCAAGTCTGACGGCCCTCGTCGAATCTCTGAGCACGGAGCATGCCTTTTCGACCGGCTCCCATGGGCGCCGCAAAGGCTGGGCTCTTGGGTGCGCTATGGTGGCAGCGGGACATCGGTGATGGATTGGCCACAAACGCCCAGGCAGCCTCTTCAGGTCGACTGGCGGAACTGGCTATCCGGCCGAGTTCCGATGCGACGTCGCCTCGGCCTGCTGCGGCTCTGGCTCACCAATCCCGAGGCGCGCCGCATCGTGACCGCAGGATTGTTCGACCCCGAGTTCTATCTCGAGGCCAATCCCGATGTTGAGGCTGCGGGGCTTGATCCGCTCGAGCATTATTTGGGCTGGGGCAGGAGGGAAGCGCGCCTCCCTTGCGAGGAGTTCGATCAAGGCGCATTCGATCGGCTTGCCTCGGATCCTTCTCTTCGTGATCGGGTCAAGGCCTTTTATGCCAAAGCAGGGGTCAAGCTGACTAGCCCTGAGGAGGCCGCCGCCATGCCGGAGCTTCTCGCGGCGGCAAGCGATCCCAATTTCGACCGCGCCTATACCCTCGCCGAGGAGAGCGGCTTGTTCGACGCCGCCTTCTATCGCGATCAGGTGCCGATCCTGGGTAGCCTTGATCCTCTCACCCATTATTTGATCTGGGGGCATCGCGACTTTCTCGATCCGTCTGCGGACTTCAGTACCGCCGAATATGACATCGTCAACGAGGATGCCAAGAACGACGGCATGAATCCCCTGTTGCATTGGCTCGATTACGGCCGGCCAGCGGGGCGCACGATGTCCGTTGCCGAGCGTGAGATACAGCGCAGCAAGACCGTGCGCTTTCCCATCGGCCCGAGCCTGCCTGAGCGGATTCAGCTCGAGGTGATGCGGGGCACGGCCTATCTCAGCCGATATGGGTTCACGCTGGAAAAGACTTCGGGCCTAGATCACGCAGCCCGCGCCATTTCCGACCTCGCCGTGCGCGAGCTTAAGCTTCCGATCGCGCGGGATGCGCCCGATGTCTCGATCATCATCCCGGTACATGGCCAGCTGCAAGTGTTGCTGAACTGCCTCAATTCCCTTGCGGATCAGGAGAGCCGCCACCAGACCGAGATTATCGTTCTCGACGATGCGTCCCCCGCAGAGTCGAGGCTCGATGAGATCGCGACGGTTCCCTGGATCCGCTACGTGCGGCTTGATGAGAACAAGGGCTTTGTTGGCGCTTGCAATTTCGGGGCCTCGGTGGCGAGGGGGAACTATCTCGTCTTCCTCAACAACGACACGCGTGTGCTGCCGGGCTGGCTCGACGAGCTGATCGGTTCCTTCACCCTGTTCCCCAAGGCCGGGCTCGTCGGCTCCAAGCTCATCAATGAGGATGGCTCGCTGCAAGAAGCCGGCGGCATCGCTTGGCGCGACGGCACGGTGTGGAACTACGGCCGCGACGAATCCCCCGAGCGGCCGGAATTCTGCTACGCGCGGCGCGTGGATTATTGCTCGGGCGCATCGATCGCCGTGCTCGCTGAAGCCTGGAACGAAATAGGTGGATTCGACTTCATTTATTCACCGGCCTATTGCGAGGACCTCGACTTCGCCTTCAAGCTGCGTCGCGCTGGCTATGAGGTCTGGTTCCAGCCTCTGTCTCTCGTGATCCATTATGAAGGCCGTTCCCACGGCCGCGACGTCGGAGGCGGCGTCAAGTCCTACCAAGTCAGGAACTTGCGGACGTTCTACAATCGGTGGCACGAACTCTTGCTCGACAACGGCTTGCCGGAGCCTTTTCCACATATCGAGGCGAACCGGACCAAGCGCCAACGAGTCCTTGTGCTCGACGCGCAGACGCCGACGCCCGACCGGGACTCCGGTTCGGTCAATACCCTTGAGCTAATGCGGCTCTTCCTGCACCTCGGCTGGCATGTGGCCTTTGTGCCGCGCAATCATCTGTTCGAGGGTAAATACACGACCGATCTTCAGCGCCTCGGCATCGAGCCAATGATTGGGCCTTGCATCTCGCATCTCGGCGACGTCATCGAGAACCGACCGAACAGCTATGATGTGATTTTCGCCTTTCGCGTCGAGTCTCTTCAGGACTGTTATGACCGGTTGCGCGCGGCCTATCCCAAAGCACGCATCGTCTTCCACGACATCGATCTTCACCATCTGCGGCTACAGCGCCGCGCCGAGCTGCTCGGCGATAGGACGCTGCGCATGGAAGCCGAGATCGTCAAGGACAACGAGCTTGAGCTGTTTGCCAAATGCGACTGTTCCGTGGTGGTGACCCAAGCGGAAAAGGAGGTCATCGAGAAGGAGCTGCCGCTCAACAACATCGTGGTCTATCCCTACACCCTTGAGGTCGAGCGCTCCGAGCGGCCGTTCGAGCAGCGCCGCCACCTCTGCTTCATCGGCGGCTTTGCTCACGATCCGAACGTTGATGCCGTCAGATATTTCGTCAGCCAAGTCTGGCCGCTCGCCAAGTCGAAGTTGCCGTCAGACGCGAAGTTTTTCGTCATTGGCCCCGGCGCCCCGGAAAACATTTGCAGCCTCGCCAGCAATGATGTCGTCATCGCCGGTTACGTCCCCGACTTGAAGGAGATCATTGACGAATGCCGCGTCTCGGTGGCGCCTCTACGCTACGGGGCAGGGATCAAGGGCAAGCTCGTGCGCACGCTCGCTTGTGGGCTGCCGTCGGTCGCCTCGACGCTCGCGATCGAAGGCATGGGTCTCCAGCATGAGCGGCAGGTTCTTGTGGCCGACGATCCAAGGGCCTTTGTCGAAGCCATCATCCGCCTGTTCAGCGAGCGCGACACGTGGCTCTCGATCCAAAGCGGTGGCTACACCTTTGTCGAGGAAAACTACTCCTGGAAGGTGGGGCTCGAGACCCTGAAGCGTATTCTCGACATCGCCGACGAGACCTGGATCGCACGGCGGCGCCTCGCCAGGAAACACCACCTGGAAGAGCTGCTGGACCTGGAGAGCGAAGCTAGTCGCTCGAGCTCCGCCGATAAATATCCTCGAACCTGACGATATCGTCCTCATCGAGATAGGCCCCCGATTGGACCTCGATGAGGAATGCGGGGATGCGTCCAGGATTGCCGAGGCGGTGCTTTTTGCCGATCGGAATGTAGGTGGAACTCGTTCTCGCTCAAGAGTTCGGTATCGTCGCCCTTGGTGACCTCGAGCGTGCCCCGGACAACCACCCAATGCTCGGAGCGGTGGTGATGGCTCTGTAGCGATAGCTTCCCGCCAGGCTTCACCATGATGCATTTGACTTGATAGCGATCGCCGCGGTTGAGGCTCTGATACCACCCCCAAGGGCGATAGACTCGGTTGTGCTGCAGGGTCAGGTCCTGGCCGTTGCCCTTGAGATAGTCGACGACCGCCTTGATCAACTCCGCCTCGTCGCGCGAGGTCACCAGCACCGCGTCCTCCATGGCGACGACAATGAGATCCTCGACACCGACAAGAGCCACGAAAGCATGGTCGCTATAGGCGAAGCTGTTGCTCGTGTCCGTGAGCACGACCTCGCCGTCTCCCTGCACCACATTTCCATTCGGATCCTTGGCCAGGAAGCTCCATATCGCGGCCCATGAGCCGACGTCGCTCCAGGCGGCGCTGAGCGGGACGCAAACTAGGTTGGCCGCCTTCTCGGCGACGGCATAGTCGAGCGAGATCGAGGGCGCGTCGCCATAGGCGTCACCCAACACCAGGAAGTCGAGATCGTTGACCGCCTCATCCAAGCGCGCGACGGCAGGCGGCGAGGATCTCAGGCGCATGGACTTCAAGCAGCTCGATCAGGGTGGCCGCCTTGAACATGAAGATGCCGGCGTTCCAGTAGAAGTTGCCGCTGTCGAGATAAGTCTCTGCGGCCTCCCTGGTCGGCTTCTCCACGAAGCGCTTCACGCCGAGCGCGGGGCCGTTGCCCTTGATGGTCTCGATATAGCCATAGCCGGTGTGTGGGCAATCGGGCTCGACGCCGAAGGTGACGAGGGCACCGTTGCGCGCCGGTCCGAGCCCGGTCCGAATCGCCTCAACGAAGGCGTCTGCGTCAGCGATCATGTGATCGGACGGCGCCAACAGTACGATGGCGTTGGGGTCGGACGCGGCTGAGATCAGGGCGGCGGTGCAGGCAGCCGGCGCCGTATTCCGGCCGTGCGGCTCAAGCACGATCGTGGCCGCGTGAGCTCCGATTTCGGCGAGCTGCTCGGCGATCAGAAAGCGGTGCCGGCGATTGCTCAATACGGACAATTCACCGAAGAGCTCGCCCGTCAGTCTGCGGCAGGTCAGCTGAAACAGGGTCTCCGGACCGGTGATGCGGTGAAATTGCTTCGGGAACGCCTCGCGCGAGAGTGGCCAGAGCCGGGTGCCCGAACCGCCGCACAAGATAAAGGGCAAGACTTCACGCATTCGCTCTGCGACCTCTCGTTACGCCCTAAAATCCAATGCAAATGCCGCCTTTTGCCAGTTTGCTCGATCCGGGACCACCGGTATGAGCATGAATAACCTGCTGCAACCGGCTTCGAGAATATCTATTTTGCCCCCGGGAGGGCGAGATAAATGAGTGGAGCCGCCAATTTGGCCAAATCCGGCCCGAGCCGGCAGGCAGAGGCGCGGCCTGAGCCGGCGCCGCCCGAGCTTACCATTCTCATGCCCTGCCTCAACGAGGCGGAGACCCTTGCCGGCTGCATCGAGCAGGCGGCAGCGTACCTTGAGCGAACCGGCATCGCCGGCGAAATTGTCGTCGCCGATAACGGCAGCACCGATGGCTCGGTCGAGATCGCAAAGAAGCACGGGGTTCGGGTCATTCGGGTCTCCCGGAGAGGCTACGGCGCGGCTCTACTCGCGGGCATCGGGGCGGCGAGGGGCAGCTATGTGGTTATGGGGGATGCCGATGGCAGCTATGACTTTGGCCGGCTTGATGCTTTCATCGATCGGCTGCGCGCCGGCAACGATCTCGTCGTCGGTGACCGTTTCGCCGGCGGCATTGCTCCGGGAGCGATGCCGGCCATGCATCGCTACCTTGGCAACCCCGGCTTGAGCTTCTTGGGACGCCTATTCTTCCCTCCGGGTGTCAGGGACTTCCATTGTGGCCTGCGCGGATTTCGACGCGATGCTGCTCTCAGTCTTGGTTTGAAGATGCCGGGGATGGAGTTCGCCAGTGAGATGGTAGTGAAAGCGCTGCTGGCGCGGCAACGGATCGCCGAGGTGCCGACGACGCTTAACCCCGACGGTCGCTCCCGGCCGCCGCATTTGCGCACTTGGCGCGACGGCTGGCGGCATTTGCGCTTGCTGCTGCTGTTCAGTCCCCGCCGGCTGTTTCTTTACCCTAGCATCGCCATCCTTGCGTTCGGCGTCGTCCTGGCGGCGCTGTTCCTGATGAATGGTTAGACAGGTCGCGATGCCGGCGATGTCTCCTCAACAGCAAAACGCGATCGCCTTGGCCTACGTCGCCGGGATGCTGCTGCTTTATCTCGTCGTCGCGCTACACACCCCTGTTATGCTCTTCACGTCCGCGCCCCACGACGACAACCTGTTCATCTCGCTCGGACGGTTCCTGACGCAGGGCAAGTGGCTCGGCCCATTCAACCAATTCACCCTGATGAAGGGTCCGGGCTATCCGGCCTTCCTTGCCCTCAGTCATTGGCTCGGCACCTCGATAACGCTGGCGCACGCGCTGCTCCATTGTGCTGCGGTCTTGATCTTCGTCGCCGTCGCGCACCGTTTCATGCGCTCTTATCTCCTTTCCGGGCTGCTGTTTGCGCTTCTGTTGTGGCAGCCAACGTCGCTCAGTTCGCTCAGGGTTCTCAGGGACCGCCTCTATTTCGATCAGGTCCTGATCCTGCTTGCGAGTTTGATGTGGATGCTGTTTGCCGCCCGCAGTAACAGGGAACGTGCAGCCGCCAGCGCGGTCAGCGGCGCGATGCTCGGATGGCTCTGGCTCACGCGCGAGGAAGGGCTGTGGCTGGTTCCGGCACTAGCAGTGCTGTTCGCCGCAGGCCTACTCCATGCCCGTCGAGCCGGTGCCCTTCGCGGCTTCGCCATGAGCGCCGCCATCTTTCTCGGCATTTTCGCCGGCGCACAGATCGGCTTCCCCGCGGTCAATTGGTGGGCGTACGGGAAATTCATCGGCGTCGATTTCAAGGAGGCGAACTTTCGCCGGGCGCTCAGCGCTCTCGCCAGCGTCCGTTCTGGGGAGACGAGGCCATATATCCTGGTTACGAGCGCGACGAGAAAGCGGATCTATGAGGTGAGCCCAGCCTTTGCGTCCTTGGCGGGCGATCTCGAGGGAGGTATGGGGCAGGGCTGGGTCACGAGCAGTTGCACGATGCAGCCGGAGACATGCGGTGAAATCGGCGCAGGCTGGTTCATGTGGACGCTCCGGGATGCGGTCGCGCATGCCGGCCACTACACGTCTCCGGAGGAGGCCTCGGCCTTCTACGGCCGTATCGCCGACGAGATCAAGACGGCTTGTGCCGACGGCCGGTTGCGATGCACGCAGCAACTTATTCCGGAAATGCCCGCCGTGACCTTGGCGGAGATGCGCAAGCGCCTCCTGGACAGCATCGCCAGGGCCCTCAACGTCCTCTTGTTCTACGCACCGGTGCCGCAATTGCCTCAAAGCGCAAGTCTCCAATCCTCCATCGGCGAGAGCTTGCGGTTCTTGAACCGACCAAGTCGGGTCACCGCCGCGGACGGCGATACGATTTCCGGTTGGTATTATGGAGTGGGCGACGAGTGGATCTCGGCGACTGTGACACGTGCTGACGGCTCGACCGTTGAAGCGCCGCTCGAGCGAAATGCAAGCCGTGATATCGCGGCGCACTTCAAAGACGCTGGCGCCACGAGGCAGCGTTACACCATCAAAGTGAAATGCATCGCCACCTGCCGGCTCCACCTTGAATCAGAGAGCGGGGCGAAGGCCGAACTCACCTTTGCCCAGCTTGGAACCGCGCCCGCCGCGTTTCCAGTGGGGAGGGGAACGCTTTTTGTCGATGAGGCCGTGTTTCGGGGCAGCGGCCAGGTGCCGACCAGGCTCGACCGGGCAACCAACGTCGCCCTTGGTTTCGTGTTTGGCGGTTATCGGGTTCTGCTGATTGCCGTTGCCGCGCTCGGGGCGATCGCCTTCCTCGCTACGAGCTTGCTGTACTGGCGCCGCGCCCTGTGGGATCCCTGCTACGTGTTCGCCCTGGTGTGCTGGATCTTGGTCTTGTCTCGTATGGGCCTCCTCATTCTGATCGATCTCACCTCCTTTCCGCCGCTGATCCCGCGTTACGTGGCGCCGGCCTACTATCTGCTCGCCAGCGCCGCGGTCCTTTCCGGCGCCGCCTGGCTTCAGCTCTCAAAGGCCCGATCTCCAAGCACCGACAAGGACGCAGTGCAGTGGAGCTGAGCAACTGGATTACGCTGCAAGGTCAGCGCCTTTCCCTCGTCAGGCGCGCCATCGCGCCATCGGATGCAGACGCTCGCGAGATCCTGTTGGCGTCGTTGCGCCGCCGCTGGCTCGCGCTCAAGCTTGGCGAGGATGTGGAGGCGCGGGCGAACCACGACATCGACACGCAGGCTCTATCAGGAGTGGATCTGGCGCTTCGATACCTTAAGCCAAGCCGATCGCGAGGCCATCCAGGCGCATATTGCCGAAGCCGAGCTGCCGGTGCCGCTCGTGGTGATGCGGTTCGACGCCAATTCGGTGAGATTTGCGCCCGACGCCATTGAGCGGCTTCGGCAGCAGCTTCTCAATAAATTCGAGGCGCTGCTTTGCTTCACGGCCGACTGCCCCTCGGCGGCGATGGCCGCCGCAAGACCAAGCCGCCAAGAACGATCCCCGCATCAAGATTGCGACCGGCCCATCTGACATCGAGACGGCTGCTGCGAAACATGACGCTGTGCTGTTCGTCGATGGCGGCGCGCTTCTCCGCGAGCACGCGCTCTATATGTTCGTCGTGGCGGCCTCGGGTTGCTCACCCTGTCTCGTCTATGCCGACGAGGATTGGCTCGATTCCGACGGTGTCCGTCGCTATCCGTTCTTCAAGCCGAGCTATTCGCCGGAGCTCGAACGTCGGACCGGCTATGTCGGGTCTTGCGTTCTTCTTCGTGGCGTCGATGTCGATTGGCGGGTGCTCCTTGGCGGGGAGGGGGGCGGCAGCGCCGAGGGCTATGTCAGCGCCCTCGCGACGGGGCTCGGCAGGAAAGCGGTACGCAGCATCCCCTTTGTGCTCTACCACACGCCTGAGAGGAGGCGTCCCCGCCAGCTCACCTTCGATGAGGTTCGGCTCTCCGAGGAGGAACTCCCCTTCGTCAGCATCATCATCCCCACGCGGGATGGACGCGAGATGCTCGAGCCCTGCCTCACGAGCATCGCCAAGCTGACCAATTACCCCCGCGACAAGATCGAGATCGTGATCGTCGACAACGGCTCGAAGGACCCGAGCACGCTCCGCTATCTCCACGATGCCGCGGCAAGCGGCGCCATCACGCTCCTGCATGACCCTGGCCCCTTCAACTACTCTCGGCTCAATAATCTCGGCGCGGGCGAGGCGCGAGGCGAGGTGCTCGTCTTCGTCAATAACGACACTTTGGTCGACGACCCGGACTGGCTGCGATGTCTGGTCGGCCAGGCCATGCAGCAAGATGTGGGCGCCGTCGGCGCCAAGCTGCTCTACCCGGACCGCACCGTACAGTTCGGGGGCACCATCGTCGGTTTCGGCGGCATCGCCGGTCATGCCCATGTTGGGCTCCCCGAGAACGACGGCGGCTATTGCGGTCTCGCCAGCGTCACCCATGAAGTCGGCGCCGTCACCGGCGCTTGTCTCGCCATCAGGCGCGCGCTGTTCGAGGAATTGGGGGGCCTCGACACGGCACTCGCGGTCGCCTGCAACGACGTGCTGCTTTGCGTCGAGGCGTTGCAGCGTGGCTATCGCAATGTCTATGTGGCGCGGCCGCTGCTCATCCACCTCGAGTTGAAAACCAGGGGGCTCGACGACACCGACGCGAAGCGTGAGCTGCATCTCGAGGAGGGCCGCTACCTGCGCTCACGCCACAGGCAGGTCTTCCGCAACGATCCCTATTACAGCCCCAACCTGAGCTATCAGCGGCCCTACCACATCGCGGTGCCGCCGCGCCGCGACAAGCCGTGGCGCGCGGCAGCCCGCAAGCGCGGCAAGCTCCGGATCTTGCTGCTCAGTCTCGTCCATGGCCGGGGCCATGGCGTGCCGGTGGTGCTGCAGTTGCAAGCGGACCACCTTGTCCGGCTCGGCCATGAGGTCTTTGTCGGCGGCCCCCGAGTCCATCACGGCATCGGCTATCCGGGCTGCCGCCTCGTCGAGCTCAATGACCCCGGCGAAGCCGCCGCCTATGCGGTCGCCAAGGATATCGATTGCATCGTCGCCCATACGGCGCCGTTCTTTTCGGTGGTGCGGCTGCTCGGCGATTTCCCACGCTGCATTCTCTACGACCACGGCGAGCCTGATCCCTCCTTCTTTGCCGATGCCGCGGCGCGGCGGCGCCAGCTTGTCGAGCGTCAATTCTGTCTTGCCATCGCCGATCGGGTCATCGCCATTTCCGACGCCGGTGCGCAAGGGCATCGCGCGGGATGATGTCGCGATCATCCGCAACGGCAATTCGCATCTCGCGAGCTGGAGTGAGGAGCTTGTGCCCACCCGGGACCGCACCCGCGCCGCTCGCGATTGGACGGACAAAGTGGTCGTGCTCAATGTCTGCCGCTTCGAGCGGGCCGAACGTCGTTACAAGGGTGTCGATGTCTTTGCCGATATAGCCAAGCGCTTCCGCGACTGCGCATCCCGAGCTCGCGTCCCGCGTCGTTTTCGTCCTTTGCGGCAAGGCTTCGCGGGCGGACGTCGCCGAGGTGGAAGCGACGGGGCTGACTGCGATCGCCAATGTTTCCGACCAGGAGCTGATCGATCTTTACGCCGCAGCCGATGTCTATATGAGCTTCTCCCAATGGGAGGGCTACAATCTCGGCATCGGCCAGGCTTTGGCCCTCGGCCTTCCCGTCATTGCCTCCGACATCCCCGCGCACCGGGAATTCGACATTCCCGTCACCAATGATCCGAGCGAGGTGGTGACGCTGCTCGAGCCACTGACCCAAATGGCGTTGTCGGGGACCTTGCTGGCGGAGCGAAGGCCGAAGCTCTTTACCTGGGACGAGCCGCTCGCGGCCTTCGCCAGAGGCCGTGGAGGAGGTCTGCCGGTCATGAGGAACGGTCCCGAGCTCGAGCGCTTGCGGGAGGCGACATGTTGGTGCGCTTGATCAGGGTGGCCGCCCGTCGCTACCGCAAGGCCGTGAAGCCGCTCCGCGCCGGCTGGCGCAAGTAAGGGGACGAGCGAAACCACCTCTCTTCTACCGGTGCATCACGATCAGTCCATCGGCAAGCCGCGTGATGTCGCCGGCGCCGTCATCGACCATCTGCTAAGGCATCCGAATGCGGAGTTGGAGCCTCTGGTACTGCGCTTATAGGTCCGCGCGTGGCCGGGCTGGATGAAAGACTTAAATCTTCGCCGCAACCGCAAATACGGAATCGCCGCGCTTGACCGAGAAGAGCCAAGGTCCGGTAAGAAGGGACATGCAACTATCGCGGTTGAGTACAACCTGCACCTCTGCGTCTCGAGTTCGGAACGATTTCAAATTTGTCCTTATCGAGAAAGAGCCTGAGTGACGGCTGCGGACCGCAGATTGCCACGCGGAGTTTTTCGCCGGTCCTCGTATTTGCCCGGGCGTATTCGTTTAGGCGTTCCGCAATTTCGCGGAATGACGTCCCCCAATAGTCGAGCTCAAACTGACCGGTCAGGTTAACGAGAGGATTGTAGTAGGCGTATTCGTAGGGATGAAGGGACCGCATCGCCAACACTGATTAAATCCCGAACAACAGAGCGAATGCCACTAGGACGCCGCGCGGGAAGTTGCCAACTTGCCCAACCGCGGCGACGAAACCAAGATACAGAAGCAGGCAAAGTAGGGGGACGATGAACAACACGTGACGAAACCCGTCGTAAAGTACCGGCCTGACGATGAGAATGATGGCGAATGGGATGATCGTGGCGATCAGCAGCACGACAAGAGTCGTGCGCGCCTTCTCATTGAGCGTTCTCAGTGCACTCCACATGCGAGTGGGAAGCACGACGCAAACACCAATGAATGTGAGGAGAAACAAGTGGTAGAAGAGCGGGAGCTGAACAAGTAGATAGCCGTAAACGTAGTGCCAAGGGAGATTCTGCGAAGACACACGGGCGCCAAAATACCTGACATCACCACTCCAATAAGAATGTGCGAAGTGACGAAGCACGCCGAAATAACTGTGCAGACCGAAATCGGAGAGGATGACCGGCATCGCCAGGGTGTAGACGATCGCGAAAACGGCTAGCAGCAGCAAAAGTTCGCGGTAGCAGAGCGTTACTTGTTGCCACAGGCGCGATGCCAATGACATTTGCGCCGACCGGCCTATGCTGCCGTCCAGGGCGGGCAAGACGACCGCTACGATTGGAACGATCAGTAAAAGGTAAGCGGTGAGATAGCGAACCGAGGCGGTCAGTCCGAGCAAAACGCCCGAACGCGACGATCGCCCCATATCTTCGTTCTCGTCCGCCTCCAAAGCTATAAAGGACAAGCCAAAGACACCAGATGAAGCCGCTAGCGGCGATGAAATCCTTGGGATTCATGAAGGCATGGCCGAAAAACACCGGCGTTGCCGCGAGAAGCGCAGGCGCAACGAGCGCCAGCGCGTTTGGCACAACCCGCGCCGAGATGAGAAACATCGGTATCAGGCAGGAGAACGAGAGCAGGGCCTGCAAGAAAACCCGAATTTCCCATCTCTGTAAGGGATCGGAGGTGAAGTCTTGCGCTATCTTGATCAGAACATCGACGAGTGGGCCGTACGCGATGTCGCCGTGGTTGAGCCGGAACCGCGCGGCATCAAAGCCCTGGAAATAGTACCTATAGGCCCTCAGCCCATTGTTCTCATTGTTGTGGATGTCCCGCGAGAGCCCGTAAGTCTCCCGACAGAAGCAGGAGCAGGCCGATGCACGAATATCAGCAAGACTAGGCAGCCGCGCGTAGGAGAACGCGAACGAGCATCGCTTCGATCGCCACGCGCATTGCAGCGCTGCCTTCGTTGGTACGTCGAGGCGAACCCGGCTGCGAGCCATTTTCAGCTCTTTGCCGCCGCAGCAAAGACCAAATTGCCGCGCTCAACGGAAAATAGCCAAGGCCCGGTTAGCTGGGACATGCAGCGATCGCGGTTGAGGACAACTCTCACCTGCGCCTTCTCAGGGGGTACGATCTCGAACTTGTCCTCGTCCAGATAACGAGCGTCAGTGGGGGCTCCGGGCCACAGATGGATACGCGGAGTTTCTCGCCCTGTGCGGTGTTCGCACGAGCGTAGTCGTTGAGACGCTTCGCCATTTCCAGGAATGAAGTTCCCCAATAGTCGAGCTCGAACAGGCCCGCCGGGCTTAACAAGCGGATTGTAATAGGCGTATTCATAGGGGTGGAGCCATCGCATCGCGAGCACCGCCTGGATCCAAAAGACCGCGGCGAGCGCTACCAGCGCGGCACGGGCGAACGCCACCGACCTGAATTATCGCTATGAACAAAGCCGAGATAGAGTGGCATGAAAACGACCGGAACAATAAAAAGCACATGACGAAAGCCGTCGAAGAGGACCGGCCGAACGATCAAAATAAGCAGGAAAGGGGTTACCGCCGCGATGGTCAAGACAATGAGCGTAGTGCGCGCCCTTTCAGTCGAGGGTGCACGAACGCCTGCCACATGCGGCGGGGCCATAGGACGCAAGCGCCGACAATTGTCACGAGGAAGAGATGATAAGAACAGCGGCAGTTGAACAACGAGGTAGCCAAAAACATAGTGCCAGGGGATCTCCTGAGGACGCACTAGTTCGGCCGAAATACAAAACAGGAGGCCCCCTAGTGACGTGGGCAAAGCCGACGATCACACGCAAGAAACTGTGCAGACCGAAATTGGTGAGGATATAAGGCATCGCCAAGACATAGGTGACGACAAATGCGAGGAACAGGACTATGAGTTCACGAAAACGAAGCGCCGTTTGTTCCCCGAGGCGAGAACAAGTCCACCCTGCTTCGAAGAGGTCGTCATCCCCGGACGCATGGCGGGCAAGACGATTGCCGCAATGGGTACAAGCAATAACACGTAGGCGGTGACGTAGCGGATTGAGGCCGTCACGCCGAGCAGCACGCCGAGTGCCAGAACCAACAGATATCGACGTCGGCGTCCATCCTCGAAGCAGTAGAGAGCAAGCCACAGGCTCCATACGACGCCGCTCGCTGCGATCGAGTCCTTTGGATTGATGAAAGCATGGCCCAGGAACACGGGCGTCGCCGCGAGGAGCACGGCAGCCACCAGCGCAAGCCCGTTCGAAACGACGCGGGAAGATAAGAGGAAGACCGGTATCAGAGACGACAGCGACAACAGCGCCTGCGCGAAGACCCTTATCTTGAGCGTTTGTAGCGGGTCTGAGGTGAAATCTTGCAAGACGCGAATTAGAGCATCGACCACCGCGCCATAACGTATGGCAGGGTGATTGGCCCTGAACCGCTCCACATCAAAGCCCCCGAAGTAAAACTGAAGGAACCTGGATCCGGCGTTTTCGTGCACTTGGACATCCCAGGAGAGGCCGTAGTCTCCCGAGAGAAGCAGGAGCAACCCGATCAGAAAGATCAGTATGATCAGGTAGCTGCCTGTGGAGATCGTGCTGACCCACGCCACCAGCGAGGGCCAAGCGCTCAGCGCAGGTTGGATCCGAGGTGAAGTCCAGCTCAGCCATCGGTGACCAAACGTATTACCACCGCAATCTGTTGTGGTTCAGTCATCTCGGAACTTTTCACAAAACGTCGCGCCGAGCTCCGCGGTGGGGCAATGCTAGTTCGACAATCTCCAAAGAACAAGCCCGGCCCGTTCGCCTTTTGGAGAGCGT
The DNA here is from genome assembly GCA_963732955.1 of uncultured Alphaproteobacteria bacterium. GTDB lineage: Bacteria > Pseudomonadota > Alphaproteobacteria > Rhizobiales > Methyloligellaceae > Methyloceanibacter. The sequence continues at coordinate 1,369,602 of CAVTBH010000004.1, read as the reverse complement.
CCCGAGCGCTCACATCGAACCGCAGGACCTGAACAACCCGCTCCTGATCGTCAGGGGTGATATCTGCATACATCGGAAGCCTAATCAGCCGCTGGGCCAACTCTTCCGTTTTTGCCAGCGACCCCGAGACCTTGCCGAAGCGGCGTCCTGCCGCGGCTGCGTGGAGTGGGGAGTAATGAAAGGTGGCGCCGATTCCAAGCTCGCCGAAGCGCTTGAGCGCGAAGCTCCGCTGCTCCGCGCTCGGCATGAGCACGTAGTAGATATGCGCGTTGTGCTCCGTGCCTTCGGGCACCACCGGACGCCGCAAATGACCGGTCTCCTCCACGTCCCGAAGCAGCTCGTGATAACGATCCCACGCGGCACGCCGCCGCGCAGTGATCGCCTCGGCGTCCTCAAGCTGTGCCAGGAGAACTGCGCTCAGGATCTCGCTAGGCCCGAACGATGACCCGATGTCGACCCAGCTATATTTGTCGACTTGGGCGCTGAAGAATTTTTGGCGGTCGGTGCCCTTGTCGCGAAGGATCTCGGCCCGCTCGACATGCGCGGGGTCGTTGATCAACAGAGCACCGCCTTCTCCGCACACGATGTTCTTGCTTTCGTGGAAACTCAACGCTGCCAGCGCACCGAAGCTGCCGAGGGGCTTGCCGTCGCGCCGGGCGCAGAGCCCTTGCGCCGCGTCTTCGATCACCATCAGCCGGCGCGCTTCGGCGATGTCCATGATGCGGGCCATATCGCAACCGCCACCACCGTAATGCACGGGCACGATCACTCGCGTGTGCTCGCCAATCGCGGCTTCGATCAGCGTTTCGTCGAGGTTGAGCGTATCTTCGCGGATGTCCACGAACACCGGTGTGGCGCCGCGCAGCACGAAAGCATTGGCGGTGCTTGGAAAGGAGAAGCTCGGCATGATGACCTCGTCGCCGGGCCCCACCTCCGCCAACATCGCCGCCATCTCCAAGGCCGCGGTGCAGGATGTGGTCAATAGCGCGCGGGTCGCGCCGGTGGCCGTCTGGAGCCATTCCTCACAGGCTCGCGTAAATTTGCCTCCCGCGGATAGGCGCCTCGTCCTCAGCAGTTCTTCGATATATTCGCGCTCACGAGCGGCTTGGGGCGGGAGATTGAAGGGGATCCTTCTCATCACGTTCTCTGTGCCCCGAAAAGACCAGACTGTCCCAGCTTGGCTGCAGGTTCTAAGCTGGTATTGTAGGGATGTCATGTATACAACCGCGCGTTCCTGACTTGCTGTTTCAATTCAATTTTTTGTCGCTCAACCAGTCAGGTCGTTGCGCAGACGGATGACTCACCTTGAAAAAGCGCCCGGGGCAGGTTGTAGAGCTCGGTCACAGCAGGCGCGCACCGCCCAAATTCTCGGTCGTCATTCCGGTCTACAATTCCGCGCCCCATCTCGAAGAGCTGCACGCCCGGCTTCGATCCGTCATGGGTCGCTTAGCCGAGCCCTATGAGATCCTGTTCATCAACGATGCCAGCGTTGACGACTCGCTGTCCGTACTGCGGCGAATCCAGGCGAGCGATAGCGGCGTCATCGTCGTCGATCTGATGCGGAATTTCGGGCAGCATAACGCCGTCGTCTGCGGCCTCAGCCTGTCCGAGGGCGAATATGTCATCACCATGGATGACGATTTACAGCATCCGCCGGAGGAGATCCCGAAGCTGATCGCGGCCATGGAGGGCGGCACAGTTGATGCCGTTATCGGCCGCTACGCGTCGAAACGTCACTCGCCGTATCGGAATTTTGCCAGCCACGTGATGAAACACGTGTCGTGGTACACCCTCGGCGTGCCGACGCATCTCAAATTGAACAGCTTTCGCCTGATGAAGCGGAGTGCCGCCGATGCCGTAGTTGACTTCGCCGGCCCAAGACCGCGCGTTGGCCTGATCATGTTCCAGGTAACCAGCCGCATCGTGAATGTTGAAGTCGAGCATCATGCTCGGCGCGACGACCGCAGCAGCTACCGGCCGAGCAGATTGATCGCGAGCGCCATCGACAACATGGTCAATTATTCCGCGCTTCCGCTTCGGCTGCTCGCCGTCGTTGGGTTCATCACTGCCGCCACGGCTGTTGTTCTCGCTCTGGTCTATTTGTTGCGATACGCGCTTGGCGACATCCGAGCGATGGGATTCACAACACTTGTGCTTCTGCTCCTATTCTTCATGGGATTGACCATGTGCGCCTTCGGCGTCGTCGGCGAATATCTGGTACGGATTGTGAGAGCCGCCGAGCGCCGCCCGTCATTTGTCGTGAGGCAGACTTTCGTTTCACCGGGCACGGCTGAGCGCGAGACGGCGGCACAGCCGGGCTCAACCAAAGATCCTTTCCCCGTTGATCTGCCTCGAAGGTGAGCACAAGTAGGCCTCCCGAAGATGGCGTAGCGGCCTCTCCCCGAATAGATTGTTTGGGATGAACCAGATCCGAACCAAGAGGTTGATGGTGCTGGGCGCAGGCCCCTTCCAGGTCGCTGGCATTCGCAAGGCGGTCGAGCTTGGACATTACGTCATCAGCGTCGACAACGTGTCTCACAATCTCGGCCATCGCTACGCGCATCACTCGTTAACCTGCAGCACCAGGCAGCGCGAAGAACTGGCACGGCTAGCAAAAGACCTCGCAATCGACGGCATCTGCACGTTCAGTTCGGATGTCGCGGTGCCGTCGGTTGCATATATCTGTGACCGTCTCGGCGTGACGGGCGTCTCACTTGCGACCGCGGAACTCATGTCGACGAAGCATCGCTTTCGCGACGCGCAAATGCGGGCCGGCCTGCCTCATCCAGCCTTCATAGTGGCCCATGGGCCAGAGAAACTGCAAGGTCTCGACGACCGGCTTCGCTATCCCCTGATGTTCAAGCCCGTCGATTCATCCGGCTCTCGTGGCGTGCGGTTGGTGCCGCGGCATTCGGCCGAGGCTGTTGCCAGCGCTTTTACCTACGCCCGAGGTTTCTCTTGCTCAGGAAGCGTATGCATCGAGGAGTTCGTTCCCGGTCAAGATTACAGCGGCGACGGAATTGTCCTTGAAGGAAAGCTAATCTTTGCGGCGATCACTAAAAAGCACCAGGAGGCGTTCGTCGTCACCGGCCATGAACTTCCGTGTGCGCTTCCGAAAGAAGATCGTTGCCGCACCCAAGTTGCCATAGAAGACTGCTGTCGCGCCGTCGGCTACACGCGCGGTCCTTTGAACTATGACATCAAAGTCGCACCTGATGACGTCGTGGTCCTGGAGATGAGCCCACGAACTGGTGGCAACGGCATTCCCGCGATTATCGACCGGGCCACTGGCTTCGATGTCGAGAAGGCCGCTATCCAGTTGGCCCTCGGCGAGTCCGTGGTTTTGCCGCCAAGTGTCGACGCTGATCTGCTTGTCAGGAGAGGAGCGGCCTCGTTGATCTTCGGCAGTCGGACCGGAGGAACGCTTCGCCACATCAATGATCTGGAACAGGTCAAGGCGTTTGTGCCCGAACTGTTCGAGTTGAACGTCGCCGTTCCGGTCGGCGGACGGGTCAGTCCTTTCGAGCACAATGGCAACCTTGTGGGGTTCGCGCTCTTTGATTGCGAAACCCGCGACCGCTACACGGACATTGCGGCCCGCATCGAGGCGGCACTCGAAATGCGGGTCGAGGCGTAAGGAGCGCTCAACCACTGCGCTGTGCCGGGGCGGTGACGGCATCTTTCGCGTTGCGAAGCGGATCCGTATCGCCGAGCACGACCAAGCCAGAAAGGAGTGCCGAGCTGATCTTGGTGACGAGCACCATCAAGGCGATGAGCGCGGCTTCGCCGACGGGGACACCCCCAACGGTGAGAAGGCCTGTCAGCACAGCCTCGCGCAGGCCGTGGCCGCCCGGGGTCAACGGAATAAAGGACGCCAGGAACACGAGGGGGATGACGAGCAAAAGCATCTCCAGGGGGATGTCGACGGATACCGCCCGTCCATAGAAGTGCACGAGGATGAAGTCGGCGGATTGACCTGCGATCGACACCAGCAAGAGTACGGGAAACAACAGAAGGGGGATTTTAGTGAACCGTCTGGTTAGAACCACGCCGAGGGTAATGACGGCGCCGGCCACGCCTAACCCAAGGGCCAGTTGCGCCGCTGGGACCGAGGTGAAGCGTTCGAGGTGGTCGTTCAAGGCAAGGCCAATGCCTAGTAGGAGAAAGGTGCCAATCAAGCCAAACAGCCGCTCCGTAAAGACGATCAGGAACGAGCGCGGATACGTGATTTGGGCGCGAACGCTGGCATAATGCGCCCGTGCCGCGTCCCCGCCGACGATGCCCGGCAGCGCGAGGTTACAGAACAACCCGAGGCATGCGCCGCGAAAGGCGGTCATGAAGCTGAATCGCCGCGGTGTCTCGGTGCCGATCAGCAGCTTCCACCGCAATGCCATCATTGTCACCGAGACCACGGCCAGCGCGATTCCAGCGAGGATCGGCAAGAACAATCCGTTGAGACGCGCGAAGGTGGACGGCCAATCGACCATCTTGGACACGACTGCGATGGCAATCAGGCCGAAAGCAAGCTTCCCGACGAGTAGCACGCGTGGCGGGATCGCGCACACCCAGGCATAAGCGCGGCGCCAGGTATTGGTCATGGAGGTCGCCAACTCTCACCGCGAGACAGAAGGGAGTCTCTCATCCCTCGCTATGGTTAGAAAGACCAGGAAGGAAGGTCGATTGGCTCGACTTCCCGGAGCAGTCTCGCCGGATTCCCTGCCACGACGGCATAGTCCGGAACATCCTTGGTGACAACGGCGCCGAGCCCGACCACGGCGAACCGGCCAACCCTCTTACCATTCACCACTCTAGCTCCGGGAGCGATATGCGCCCCGAGACTCGATCCTCGTGCCCGAGCAAAGCACCGAATTCGCACCCATGAAGACGAAGTCCTCTACAGTCACGTCATTTCCTACGTTGGCTCCAGCACGAATTGTGCAGTGCGCGCCGACTGTGCTGCCCATGCCAACTAGGGCGAAAGGCACAAGGTATGACCCCACGCCAATACTGCAATCGTCGGCAATGGACGCCTGGGGATCGACCAACGTTATCCAGCGGGACGCTGGAATGCCAAGCTCAATGATACGTGAGCAGTTCTGCTGCATGTAGCCAACCTTGTGTAACGGCGCGACGAAGAAGATATCTTTGTCCAAGTCTGGCCACGCATCAAAGGGACAAAGCACGTTGCCGCCAAGAAGGGGCGAGCCTATGGGCGCGCGATCATTGAGATAGCCCACGAACGAATAGGGGTGCCTCGCACGAGCGAGATTGAGAATTGTCTGCGTCGCTTGAGCGCCGCCACCCTTCCCGCCGAAAACGGCAATCCGTGCCGGTGACTCGGGTCTCGTCCTGTCCGCGGTCTTGCTCAAGCGTGGGCTCCGGCCCCCTGGGTCCTGCATGCTTCCAGGGATTGCTTTATCAGCTAGGGTGTAGACTGAAACTCCTTACACCGCTTCGAGAAAAGCGCCTCTCAATGGTCCGATAATCATGGCACATCTCACTTCGGACACGCCACCTGAAGGCCTTTGCCATGAGCAGTGAGCCTCCGCGGCACCAACAGATTTCCGTGGACCCCGTCCTCGCCGCGGCGATCATCGCGGCGGTGCTCTGCGCCCTGGCTTTTCATGGCTACGAGACCTTCAACTACACCTTGAGCGTCGACGAGGAATTGATGCTCCAGAAGGAGGATCTTCTTCGCCGCATTCAGAGGGGGCGATGGGGGTTGCTCGCGGTGGCGTGGCTGAGGCAGCCCATGCCCGTCACGCACTTCGTGGTGGGGCTTGCGCTCTATGGCGCCGCCTTCGTGCTCCTGATGCGACGGTTCGAGGTCAGGCATTGGCAGTCCGTCATCGTCGCGGCCGGTCCGTTTTTTGGCTTTCCCGTCCTGCTGCACGCGTTTGCCTTCAGCAATCTTGTACCGATCATTGGCGCCGGGGCGCTCATCGCGGTGGCGGCGCTTTATGTTGTACAGGAAAGAAGCCCGGCGAGGTTTCTGCTCGCATCGCTCCTCATCGCTTTTCTCGCGGCCACCTACCAGGCGATGGTCTTTTTTCTGCTCGTCATCTTCCTTGCGGATCTGGCGCGGCAAATCTGGCTCGCCAAGACCTTCGATTGGTACGAAGAGCGGCGCCGCCTTGCTTGGTATGGCGGAACCCTCCTCTCAGGTTTGCTCCTCTACGGCCTGATCTCGTTTGTCCTGCTCAAACTGTCCGGGCGGGCGATCGACTATCTCCCGAGCTATGTGCAGCCGAGCGCTCTGGCCGCTCACCCCGTTGCCATCTTGATGGCCACTCTGGAGTTGGCTTGGCAGCTCTACAGCGGCGCCGCTCGGACCTTCATCGGCTCCAATCTGTTTTACCGATTGCTGGCCATCGTTTGCCTGGCGGTTCTCATGTGGACCATCGTCCGTGAGTGGTGGAAGAGCAGGGGTGGTGCCTTGCTCTGGGGACTGCTCTTGTTGGCAATCGCCGCTTCGCCTTTCGTACAGCACCCGCTGAACCAGGGCGGCATGCCGCTGCGAACGCTTGTCGGTCTGCCAGCTGCGGTCGCGGTCCTCGGCCTCTTCGCCGCTGAAGCCGCGCCGGAGCGTTTGCGCAGCTGGGTGATGCTCCCGCTGGCGGCACTGGTGATCCTGCAGTTCTCCCTGATCAACAACAGGCTTTACTACGGCGGTCACTGGGCCTTGGAACGCGACAAGGTGCTGGCCACCCAAATCCTGTCGCGGTTGGGCGAACTGTTCCCGCGCAAGAAGAACTTCCGGATCGCCGTTGTCGGCGCTGGGCGGGTGAAGCACGATGCGCTGATTTAAGACGTGCCCTCATCGACCATTGGCGCGTCGTTCTTCGAGTGGGATGGGGGCAGTACGCTTCGCATTGCCGCGTTCCTGAACTTCCTCTCCAGCGCAACCTTCCTGCCTGCGAACCAGGATCAGATCGAGAAGGCATTCGGGGCCGCAGAGTCCATGCCATCGTGGCCTGCTCCGGGCTCGATCGCGCGCGCCGACGGCGTTGTCATTCTAAAGCTGTCCGAGCCGCGCCCCCTTCAGCTACGGTTGCTTTGCCAGGGCCGTACGTCGGACTATTGCGCCAAGCATCAGCGCTAGGTGTGATTTTTGCCCTCACTTGTGATCAGGGCGAAACTCAGCCCGTAAGCGACGTGACGCTAGAGAACAGTCGACGAAACTCAGCGGAGACTGCCTCGGGAAGCGGGCCTGCGTCACAGGCGGCGATGTTTGCCGCGAGATGGTCGCGACTGCCGGTGCCGCTCAACACGATGTCGGGCCCCAACTCATGTCGGCAGAACCGGATCGCGGCTTCCGGCAAACTCGTGACGCCGTTCTCTGCGAGGAGCCGCAATAGCCGGTCGGCGTCGGCCTCTTTGGCATCGATATGCCGAGAGGCCGCAAGCTTGTCTAAGAGGCCCTGCAGGTTCTCCCGACTCCGCAGTCCGCGGACGGCGAACATCGCCATGATGCCAGTGTCGTGGCGCCTCGCCTCGGCTGCCACCGGCAGACCCGACGAATTGACGTAATTGAATGCGATCATGATGCAGTCGAACGCCCCGGTCGCGGCGGCTTGCGCTAGCATTCGGTGTGCAGGGTCGCGCTCAAAGTCCTCGGTAATGCCGATCCAGCGAACCTTGCCGCTGGACTTGAGCCGGAGCAGGGTTGGCAACAGCCGCTGAAGCGCCCGCTCATATTGCCCCGGTGTCACCGTGTGCAGGTGGAAGATGTCGATATAGTCGGTGCCGAGCCGCCGCAGGCTGCCTTCAACGCGCTGTTCCAGGGCCGATCCCGACATCACGAACGACGTCTCCTCCCCGAGGCGGGCCGATATCCGGGACGCCAGGTGCGAGCGGTCGAGAGGTCCCAAAATAGGGGCCGAGCGCCGCCTTGCTTGAGACCACCACCTCGGCTCGACGGCCTCTAATGGCAGCCCCCACCACAGGCTCGGTCCCGTAAGTCGCGGCAGAATCGACGATGTTTATGCCGTGATCGAGGCCGAAGCGAATAAGGTTTTCGGCGCTTTCGGCGGAGTTTCCATTAGTCAAGCCGAGCTTGCTCGGCCCGCCGGCTCCAATTCCGATAGCGCTGACCTGCAATTCCGTGCGACCAAGTCGGTTGTAGATCACGCGTCCCTCGTAGGAGTTGTACGCGATAGTTAGTCATGCTTGGCGCTCGCCAGCAACGAGGATGGTACAGGGTTCTGCATGAGGGGAGTGGGCGAGCCCGAGCACGGGCGTTGCGTGATCATTGGCGCGGGGCCGGCGGGACTGACCGCGGCCTATGAGCTCGCATTGATCGGCGTCCCCTCGGTCGTGCTCGAGCAGGATGACGTGGTCGGCGGTATTGCACGGACAGTCGAGCACCGCGGTTATCGCTTCGACATCGGCGGCCATCGCTTCTTCACCAGGGTGCCGCTGATCGACGCGTGGTGGGAGCAAATCCTCAAGGACGATTTCCAGACCCGATCGCGGCTGTCCCGCATCTACTACAACGGCAAATTCTTCGATTACCCCTTGCGTCCGCTCAATGCCCTTCGCGGGCTCGGGCCGGTGGAGACACTGCGTATCGTCGCGAGCTATGCCAAGGCCAGGCTTTTGCCTCACCCCAAGGAGCACACCTTCGAGGAGTGGGTCTGTAACCGCTTCGGCCGCAGGCTGTTCGAGGTCTTCTTCAAGACCTACACCGAGAAGGTGTGGGGCATGAAATGCAGCGAGATCGGCGCCGACTGGGCCTCCCAGCGCATCAAGAACCTCGATCTCGTCACCGCGCTGAAGGATATGGTGGTAGGCGGCAACGATGAGGTCACAACCCTCATCCGGCAATTTCGTTATCCGCGGCTGGGGCCGGGCATGATGTGGGAGAGGGTCGCCGGCATCCTCGACGAAAAGGGCGTTCCGCTGCATATGGGCTACCGAGTGACCAAGGTGCATCTCGGCGAGAATAGGGTCACCGCAGTGACTGCCATCGACCGCGACGGCCGCGAGGTCTCGTTCGCCGGCGAGCACTTCATTTCCTCCATGCCGATCAAGGATCTGATTGCAGCCATGAGCCCGCCACCACCGGACAGCGTCGTGGCGGCCGCCGAGAGCCTTCGCTATCGGGACTTCCTGACCGTCGGCCTCATCGTCGACAAGCCAGAGCTGTTCAAGGACAACTGGATCTACATCCATTCCCCCGACGTGAAGGTCGGGCGCATTCAGAACTTCAAGAATTGGAGTCCGGACATGGTGCCGGACCCGTCTCGCACCTCGCTCGGCCTTGAATTCTTCGTCCAGGAGGGCGACGAGCTATGGAACGCCAGCGACGAGGCCCTGATCGAGCTCGCCACCAGGGAATGCGTGGAGCTCGGCTTCATCGAGGAACAAGACGTGGTTGAAGGTGTCGTCATTCGCATGCCGAAGGCCTACCCCGTCTATGACGACCAGTATAAGGCGCATCTCGCACGCATCAGGGCCTATTTGCAGAGCATTGCGAATCTCCAGCTTGTCGGCCGCAACGGTCAGCACCGTTACAACAATCAGGATCACTCGATGCTGACGGCGATCTACGCGGCGCGCAACGTCGCCGGTGCCGAATTCGACATATGGGACGTCAACCTCGAGCCGGATTATCACGAAGGCGCCGAGGAGGGGAGGGAGCGGTTGACTGAGCGACTTGTTCCCCAGCGCAAAGCCGCGCCATGAGCGTTCGCCCGAGCCTCGCGTTTGGGATCAAGGTAGTGGTGACCGGCGCCATTCTCGGCGCCGTGTTGGCGCGGGTGAATCTGGCGGCGGTGGCGGCGGCGCTGTCGACGGTGAAGCTGCCACTACTTCTCGCGGCGGTGGGTATCGCGCTACCAACCGGGTTCACCGGTATTCAGCGTTGGCGGACTGTCGCCACCACGTTCGGTGAATCCCTGCCGCTGTCGAAGGCGTTCATCTACGCCTGGATCGGACAGTTCATCAATCTCGGATTGCCGACGGTGTTGGGCCTGGACTCGGTCCGGGCGTGGAAAATGCACCAGCAGGGACTTTCCCTCGCTCTCGCGGCGCGGATCGTGATCGTGGACCGCCTCTGTTCCCTGGTTGCGCTCCTTATCATCATCGCCATCGGCTTGCCCCGCCTCGGTGGTCTCGACGGCAGCGTGATCTTCAAGCACGCAGCGGTGCTGGCTTTCGCTCTGGGGAGCGCAGGTCTGGCGTTTCTCTCCGCCTTCCAATTCTGGGGGCATGCCCTCCCAAGCCTTCCCGTGGTGAGGCATCTCCACCAACTCTCGAAGGACTTCAATCACACGCTGTTTGGCAACTGGGCCCTGACGCTCGCGATCCTGTTCTGGGGCACGCTTAACCATCTCTGCCGCGTCGCGACCGTACTTTGTGTCGCTCTTGCCCTCGGCCTTTCGCTTTCGCCGTTCAACGCTTTCACGCTGGTGCCTTCGGCCCTGCTGATTGCCATGGTGCCGATCACGCTCGCCGGTTGGGGCGTCAGGGAAGCCGTCTTCATCCAGGCCTTCAGCCTCGCCGGTCTCGCGCCGAGCCAGGCGCTGGCGCTATCGATCCTCTATGGCTTTGTCGGTTTGGCGACGGGATTGCTTGGCGGCGGGGTGTGGCTCGCCGAGCAAAAATTGCAGAAGCCGCAACTCAAACAGTCTCCCTCGGGGCGTCAGGCCTGAGCGAAGAACTCCTCCACCAGCGGCTTATAATCACGGACATTGGTCAACGGCGGTAGGTGATTGGCGCCGCGGAGCGCTCCGGCAAGCACGCGCGAAGCTGTCGCCGGTGTGATTTCCCCCGCGCCCGGTCTTGAGTTCGCCGGTGAAGGTTCCCAATTGCTCGGACCAGATCTCCGTCGCCGGAGCCTCGGGCTGCCACACCAAGAGAAGGTCAGGGAGCCAATGGCTCCGCGGCCCCGGGAACTCGTCCTCGGTAAAGACAATCTCCTTGATCAGAGGTTCTCCGGTCTTCTTGACCCGGAGCCCGCGCAGCGCGTCACACAAGAAGCTGACGTAATCCTCGCGGTCTTCTTTCGCCGCCGGAAGGAAGCCCTCGCGCTCACGGCCCTCGATGCTCAAGCGCACAAAGCCGACGTCGCCGCCGCCTGGCACCGGGAAGGCAGGCGTCGTCTTCCAGTCCTTGCCGCCCCTCCATTCGCGATCGATCAGCCAATCCTGGACGGTCTGGCCGACCAGTTCACGAATGCGGAGCTGAACCGTGGCCGGAACCGTCTGCCGCAGGATATAGGCGAGGCTCGGCTTGCGCCGGGGAACCTCGAACCCACGCTCCTTGAGATAGAGGTCGTTGATGCGCGGGATGAGCGCGGGGAGAAAATGATCCTGCGAGTAGCCCGGGGTCATGCCGTGCATCGAGAATAGGATGAATCCGGTCTCCTTGAGATCCAGCGTGGCGAGCATGCGCCCGATCTGCGTGTCGATCTCGCGATACACATCGAGCATCGCATCCTCGGGCGGATCGGAGGAGAAGTCCTCCCAGATTGGCCAGAGGTTGTGGCCGGCGCGATGGCCCTCGTAATAGGCGGTGATAAAGCAGCGCCATTCGAACGACTTCATGAGCCAGAGGATGGCCTCCGTTCTCATCCGCGTTGAGTTAATGAGATTGTCGCGTAGCTTGCGTCAGTGTTCGTCGCGATTTCTTGACGGTGACCTCGTCCCCGATCGGCTTCTTGCCGAAGGTCTTCTTGATGTGACGGAGGATGTCGGGACGGTTGCTGACGGCCGCGAAGTTGCATTGCGTGTTCCAGTCGACGATCTGGATGCCCGGTGCGTCCTCGGCTCACCGGAACCGACATGGCGTCGAACACGATCGTCTCGACGCCGCTGCGGTCGAGATCATTCCAGAACGGCTCGAAGGAAATCTCATTTTGTTTCACCGGGACGAATTGCATCCGCTCAGCGTCCCATTGCATCGGGAAATAGTGACCGACCTCGCCCGGCGTCAGCCCCGAGGCAAATGTTTGCCAAGGGCAGGCGCTGATAAGCGCTGCGGGACTGTTCGTCTCGCAGAGATGCCCGTTCTCGATCAGGGATCTGATGTTCGGAAGCGCGGATAGGTTGTCCTGCAGCCATGCCAGAGGCGTGGCATCGAGTGCGACGAGAACCATTTTCTTGCGTGAAGACATCAGCGGCGCCCCGGAACCCTCTGCCACGACCTTACTACCCGCTTGAAAACAGTAATCCCCCGTCGAGACTTCCGCGCCTGTTGACTTCGCGCGAAACGCCTTAATACCCAAAGAACTATAGTAAATTTGGACTGTCACATTCAACGGGAGTTCAGCGGTGAGACTACGAGGGACCTCGGGCTGTGACCAAAGCGCCACTCCCAACATTATTTGATAGCCACCTCTGCCGAACTAGCCCTGATTTTTCTATAATTCAGGGGGTTGGAACGCTGTCATCCGGCTTCGACGTCTCAGGGGGGGCGATTTGTATCAGACATCGGACGCCAGAGCTGCGTCAGGCCCGGAATTGTCAATCGTGATTCCCGTCTACAACGGTGCGGGAACACTGCGGCGTTGCCTCGAGGCACTCCAAAACGCGCCCGGACCGACACGCGAGATACTTGTGGTTGACGACGGTAGCAACGACGGCTCGGCAGAGATTGCCGCCTCGTTCGGCGTTCGCACAATCCGTCATCATGGCAACCATGGTTGTGGTGTCGCGAGAAATACCGGCGTTGAGCAGACGACGGCGCCCATCCTCGTCTTCGTCGACTCTGACGTGATCATCTATCCCGACGCTCTCCTGCGTATTTCTGCCTTCATGGCAAAACACCGCGACTGCGCCGCGGTGTTCGGATCTTACGACGCGAAACCAGACGACCCGGGCTTCGTGAGCCAGTACCGAAATCTCCTCCATCGTTTCACTCACCAGAAGGGCAGCCCAGAAGCGCAGACATTCTGGACAGGCCTAGGCGCGGTCCGGCGTCCGGCGTTCCAACACGTCGGTGGGTTCAATCCCGCATATCGTGGAATTCCCGACGTGGCGCTTGGGCTTGATTTGTCTGATGCCGGCTTCCGCATCCGACTAGACCACGACATGCTGTGCACGCACCTGAAGACGTGGACGCTCCGTAACATGGTGATGACCGATGTTTTCATGCGCGCTCTTCCTTGGTCGCTGTCGGTCTTCGCGCGGCGGAACATGACGAATGACCTGAACACCAGCATGATCAACCGGATTGGCGTGCTCTTGGCGAGTGCAACGTTGGCATTCGCAGCAATGGCGGTGTTCATACCGGCCTTCGCCGCCTTGATGATCCTGTCGCTCATTGGCAACGTGCTTGCCAACATGCCGGTGCTTAGAGAATTCCGAAAGGAGAGGGGACTGCTGTTCGCTTTGGGCGTCGTGCCGCTGCACTTCTTGCACCAGCTGTGCGCTGCCACAGGCTTTGCTTTGGCCGTAAAGCGTTACATTTTCGATGCTGCGCTCGCAACCGTCGATGAGGTCCCACGCGCGGAGATCCGACCCGATGCGAGACTCGCTGGGCAGCGCATGGACGCTGGACTACCGATGGCTCGGTCCACACCGCTCTCGGCGGTAGGAGTTGAAAGCAGCCCGTGACTTCTCTTAGGCGCTGGAAACCGTCCGGCGTATGAACGATTGCGTCGGAGACGTGACTGTCCGACGCAGTTGATCGAAGGCTCATGTTCGGTTTTTCGCTATGGCTGAGCGGGGAACGCTAACCAGGCACGTCGCGCCAAGCTCCGGCCTTGCGGATTGGCACAGGTCGCTGCCGGCAAGGACCTATCTGACCGCTGTGGTCGGATTGATTGGCGTGCTGCTGCTGCTATCGGGCGATTTCGGCCGATCGTGGGATTTCACGGTCCACGAGGAGACGGGTCGGAAAGCCTACGAGTTTTATTTTGGGGGCTTTGACGCCAAGAAGTTTCTGACCAATCACCACAATATTGCTTACGGCCCGGTCGCCGATCTTATCATCACGGTGGCGCAGAACTTCACCGACGACCCCATCCAGAAATTTGAGATTCGCGTCTTTCTCGAGGCCCTGATCTCGCTATCCTGCCTCATTCCTATTTTTCTCATCTCGGCGCGCGTCGTGCCAAATCTCGGCGCCTTGATTGCCCTTGCACTCATCCTCGCCACACCGGCGTTTCTCGGTCACGCGTTCATCAACCCTAAGGATAGCGTAACCGCGAGCGCATTCCTTTGGTGTCTCTGGCTGATGCTCCGCTGCTTTGACGAAGGGTCAGGAGTTTGGCGTTACGCCGGCTTCGGCGTTGCCCTCGGTCTGACGGCCTCGATCCGCTACATCGCCGCCTACCTGCTGCTGATCATCCCGGTTCTGATAGTGATGACGGGGCGACGGGAACCGCCGCTCTCGGCGAGCAAGCACGATACCCGCGCGGCGGTCTGCATTCCCTATCGAGGCTTAGCGGCCCTGCTTGCCTGCTTCGCAGTGACCTATACGCTTGCGATGCCAATAATCCTTATCTCACTTAATCCACAAGCCTATCTGGCGGTGATCGAGAACTTCGCGCATATCGGCTGGAATAACACTATTCTTTATTTTGGTAGCAACGTTCCGGCACAGGACCTGCCCTGGCACTATATCTACGGATACATGCTGGTGCAATTGCCGCTCTACTATCACCTCTTCGCGATCACTTTGCTAGTTGCTGCCGTCGGCTGGCCAATGCGCGTCTTGCAGTCGTTTCGCGAGCTCTGCGCCGAGAGCCCTCATGCAAGACCAACCCTGGCGGTGCTCGTCATCGCGCTAGTCATCCCGTTGATGCTTATCTTTCTTGTCCACCCCGTGCTCTATGACGGCTTCCGCCATGTTCTTTTCATCGTGCCGCTGATTTGCCTGGCGCTCTATTTTGGCTTTGTTATCATCTTGCGCCAGGCTGGCCGTGTTGTCCGCATCGTCCTCGTTGCGCTGGCATCCGCGTTCTGGGTTCAGGCAGCCGCCGCCATAGTTTGGCTGCACCCTTACGAATATACCTATTACAACCCGCTGGTTGATCCCGTCGGCCGATTTGAACTCGACTATTGGGGCACGTCGTTTCGAGAGATCGCCGAACGCCTCAACGATTACGCACGGGCCAAAACGGCGCCGAGCGATAAAATCAAGATCTTTGTCTGCGGACCGAAAGACGCGCTAACCCTGTTTCTCGAACCAGAGAAATTCGAGGTCGTCGACCAAAGTAAAGCCGAGCTTGGTGTGCTGCTGAACCGCGGTTGTATGAACTCCATGTCATCGCCTCCGATAATCTCTGTTGGGCGTGGCAATTTGGTATTTGCGGTGGTGACCGTGATGCACCCGCGCACCAAGCCTTAGATCTCATCGCCCGCCCTGGGCGTGCCAGCGCCACGCCGTGCGAATGATGGTCTCAAGATCCGAGCGGCTCACTTTCCAGTCAAGCACCGCAGCCGCGCGGTCGGCGCAGGCGATCAGCGCATCGGGATCGCCCTCGCGTCGTGGCGCGACGTTGCGAGTGAGGCGAACGCCCGCGACGCGTTCGATGGCTTCGATGATCTCGTGCACCGTCGTCCCCGTGCCGCCGCCGAGATTGAGCGCAACGGACGCGCCGCCGTCCATGAGATAGCTCAGCGCTTTCACATGCCCCTCGGCGAGGTCGGCGACATGGACGAAGTCGCGCATGGCGGTGCCGTCCCGCGTGTCGAAATCGTCGCCATTGATCGTGACGCTGCTGCCGTTCCCCTTGAGTGCGGCCTGAATGGCCGAGGGGATGACATGGGTTTCCGGCCTGTGTCTTTCGCCGGTCTCGCCCTCAGCATCGGCGCCGGCGGCGTTGAAGTAGCGCAAAGCGACGTAGCGCAGTCCGTCGCTCCCGGCGAGGTCGCCAAGAACCCTCTCGACCGCCTGCTTGGAGACGCCATACGGATTGATGGGGTGTTGCGGATGCTGTTCCGAGATCGGCAGGAATTGCGGCAGTCCGTATACCGCACAGCTGCTCGAGAAGATGAACCGGCGCGTGCCGGCGCGGATCATCTCCTGCAACAGATTGATCGAGCCCGTGACGTTGACGCGGTGGAAGCGCTCGGGCGTCCTCACCGACTCGCCGATGTCGCTGAGGGCGGCGAAATGCAGCACGGCCTCCGGGCGCACCTCATCGAAGGCGCGGCGGAGGCTCTCCCGGTCGAGCAAGTCGCCTTCAATGAGGGGCCCCCAGCGCACCAGGTCGCGCCAACCTTTGCTCAGATTGTCGAAGACGACGACGCGCCATCCGGCTTGCGTCAGCGCCTTGCAGCAATGGCTGCCGACATAGCCCGCGCCGCCTGTCACCAGCAAAGTCTTCAACGCGCCAGCCCCGGAGCCCCGGTGCCGACGCCGAGACTGGCAGACACAAGCGGGCCAAGATCGGTGATCGATTTCGGAGGAGGCGCTCCGTTGCCGGGGAGGGGGCCGACGATCACCGCGAAGCCATCGCGGCTGTGGTTGCCGCTCCGGCCCGTCGACGGCTCCTTCGGCAGCAGGCCGAGACGGTCTGATCGCGCCTGTCCCGAGCTCGGGACATCGCGCCACAGCACGAACAGATCTGGCAGCAGATCGGCGCGCGGGCCTTGGAACAGGGACGCGCGTCCGCACACCTCATCTACGAGCTTCTCGCCTGATGCGGCGTCCACCAAAGCGCTGAAGCGATCGTCGATCATGGCAATGTAGCGCTCCTGGTCCGGACTTCCCGGTGTGAGCATGCCCATGGCTTCCCGGCCTTTCACATTGAGGCGGATATAGCCGGCGAGATCGGCGAGGAGCGCCAAGCCAGGCGTCTGTGACCAATCATGGCCGCCAGCCGTCGCGCGCTCAACCACCCAGTCCCTGACGGCGACCGGAACCGCCTGGCCGATGGCGTGCTGAACCGGGGCCGGCACCATTTCGCGAAGGTAACGCATCAGGCTCCTTTGCCGCGGGCGATCTGATGCACCTTGCGGCAAACCGTCAGGGTCTCGATTGATGCGGTCCATGACGAAGGGCACGGCCCCGGCGCGGGAGACGTCTCTCTGCATGCCATGGACCGCGAACAGGATCAGGATTGCCCCGGCACTCTGGTCCACTGCCTCGCAGATAGAGCCGAGGCTGGCATCCACCGCGGCGTAAACGTTGAGGAGGTCGTCACTCGGTCCTTTGCCATGATCCCCCGGTGGCGACCACAGCAAATGACCCCCCCGGTGCGTCTCACCAAAGATGCTGATGAACAGATCCCAGTTGTCGAGGCCGAGCAGCCAGCGCGTGAGCTCGCCCTTTTGCCGGGCCGAGGCGACGAGACGGTCACGCACTGCTTTCAGCGCGGCCACTGACTTCGACACCGGAATTTCGTGTCCCATGGCGTTGAGGCGGAAGCGTCGACGAAGGTCGCGTGCGACATCCGCACGGTTGCAGAAAAACGGCACCAGTTCGTCGTGAGAGGCAAAGGTCAAGATCTCGAGGGCCTCATCACCTGGCGGGGCGAAGGTCATGGGCACATCGACAACGCAGACCTTCCGGCCCGCCGCGGCCACGTCGCGCCAAAACGGCTGGTAGCCGAGCCAATCGGCGCTGACCCGCTGCAACCCCATGACGGCCGGGTTCCACTGGATGTGATGATAGATGCCGTGGTCGCCGGGCGTGGTTCCAGTGGCGAAGCTTGGCCATACGGCGCCGGGGGCGATGTTGCCCCAGGATGTGAGGGGGTAATGCGCCCCTTTGGCGAGCAGCCGCGCGAAATTCGGCAGGCGCGGCAGGTTCCCCTGGATGACGTCTATGGCGGCGGCGTCGATACCGAGCATTACGATCGACGGCCGGCATGGCTTTTTCTCAACCATCGCGCCTCACGGAGGCGGAACGGGCGCGGGGAGCTGTGGCCCCCCGGGTCAGGCCGAGGAGCTTTATTTGCGGTGCGCCTCTGGCCATTTCGGTTCCTCTCGAGACCGCTCGAACCACGCTGGTCCCGGCGACGTAAGCAGGAGCCAGACTGCCACGGCAACCATCTTTTCACACCCCTGGCGCTAGAAAGGAGATCAAGACCGGGAGAAAAGGCGAAAATGAAGGTTGCGTGTGTGGTGGCGCTCTTCGGGGGCGTCCTTGTGGCTGCAGGGTTCGCCAACGCCGCGGAGCTTTCGGCCGTATCGCACGTTCCGGGTAAGGTGCGACCCAACCCCGAGCCCGACTCCGAGATGTCCTATGACCAAGGGGCGCTTTGGACCCTGGACTACGGGCCCTCTTACGATCTCTCGCGGCCCGAGGACGAGGACCCCTTGGCGGGGCTCGCGGTCGGGACGGCGGGCGTCGCGAGAGGCCGTCAGCTCAGCCGCTGACCGCCGTCATCACGACGCGGCCGAGGCCACGTCGCCAGCCAGCGCCGCTTCGAACAGCTTCTTGCTGCCGTCCTTGGTGAGCGGCACCGGATTGCCGCCGGCGGTCGGATCGACGATCGCCATCTCGGCAATCAGCTCCTCCTTGCTCCCGTCGACGCCGAGCGCCTCGAGACTATGGGGGATTCCGGTAAGCTTGCGGAGGTCGAGAACCGCGGCGAGAAAGCCGTCGAAGCCGTCGCCGATTTCGAGAAAGCCCGCGAGGCGCTCGATCTTGCCTTCGATCGCCGGACGATTGAAGACGAGCACATAGGGCATGAACACGCCGTTCGTGGTGCCGTGATGGGTGTTGTAGAGGGCGCCGACCGGGTGCGACAGCGCATGGATGGCGCCGAGGCCCTTCTGGAACGCCGTGGCCCCCATCGCCGCCGCGCTCATCATGTTGCCGCGCGCTTCGAGGTCCTTGCCGTTCGCCACCGCCGTCGGCAGGTTCCCGAATACGAGCCGCAAGCCCTCGACGGCGATGCCCTCGGCCATGGGGTGGTAAGTCGGGGCGCAATAGGCCTCAAGGCAATGGGCAAGCGCGTCCATGCCGGTTCCGGCGGTAATGGCGGCCGGCATGCCGACGGTGAGCTCAGGGTCGCAGATCACCACCCGGGGCATCATCTTCGGGTGGAAGATCACCTTCTTGGTGTGGGTCGATTCCTGGGTGACGACGCCGGCGCGGCCGACCTCCGATCCCGTCCCGGCCGTGGTCGGCACGGCGACGATCGGGGCGATGCCGTCAGGGTCGGCGCGGGTCCACCAATCGCCAATATCCTCGAAATCCCAGAGCGGCCGGCTCTGTCCCGCCATGAAGGCGATCAGCTTGCCGACATCAAGCCCCGAGCCGCCACCGAAGGCGATGACCCCGTCATGGCCTCCGGCACGGAACGCGGCGACGCCCGCCCCCACATTGGATTCCACCGGGTTGGGCTGCACGTCGGCGAACAGCGCCACCGGCACCCCTGCCTCTTTCAAGAGGTCCAGGGTCGACGCGGTGATCGGAAGCTTGGCGAGGCCGGCATCGGTGACCAAAAGCGGACGGGTGATGCCGGCGGCGCGGCAGACCTCGGCGAGCTCCTTGATGCGGCCGGCGCCGAAGCGAATGGCGGTCGGATAGCTCCAATTGGCGGTCGGTGTGCTCATGATGTGTCCCGGAAAGAGAGGGGGGTCAGACGTCGCGGAGATGAAAGCTCTTCGGCTGGGTCAGCGCGTCGAAGCCATATTTCGACAGCGTGGCGCCGCGGCCGGTGTCCTTGACGCCGGTCCAGACGAGATAAGGATCGAGATAGTCGCAGCGGTTCATGTAGACCGTGCCGGTCTCGACCCGCGCGCCGAGCTCGGCGGCGCGCTCGATGTCATTTGTCCAGATCGAGGCCGTCAGCCCGTAGGGGCTGTCGTTCATCAGCATCACCGCCTCGTCGTCGTCATGTACCCTCATGATGCCGACAACCGGCCCGAAGCTCTCCTCGCGCATCACCTCCATCTGGTGATTGACGTTGGTCAGCACCTCCGGCGCGAGATAGGGCGAACCGGGCTGGTCGCCCTCGACCTTCATGTTGATCACGGGGGTGGCGCCTTTCCGCCGCGCTTCCGCGATCTGGCTCCTGACCGCGTCGGCGGCGGAGCCGCGCACCAGCGGTCCGAGCGAGGTCTCCTGCTCGAGCGGGTTGCCGACCACGTATTTCCGGGTGAGATCGACGAAGCCCTCGACGAAATCGTCATAGACCTTGGCATCGACATAGATGCGCTCGATGCCGCAGCAGGACTGGCCGGAGTTATAGAACGAGCCGTCGACAAGGTTCTCGATGGCATGATCGAGCTTGGCGTCGGCGCGGACATAGGCCGGGTCCTTGCCGCCGAGCTCGAGCCCCGTCGAGGCGAAGGTCCCCGATGCCGCGCGCTCGATGGCGCGACCGCCGGCGACCGAGCCGGTGAAGGCGATGTGGTCGATGCGGCCGGAGGCGATGAGCGTCTCGCTCTGCGCGTGGGACAGGACCAGATTGTGGAACAGGCCCTTCGGCAGCCCCGCCCGGCGGAACGCCTCGGCAAAGCGCTCGCCGACGAGAAGCGTCTGCGTCGCGTGCTTGAGGATGATGGCGTTGCCGGCAAGAAGCCCCGGGACGATGGAGTTGACCGCGGTGAGGAACGGGTAGTTCCAGGGCGCGACGACCATGACGACTCCGAGCGGCTCGCGGGCGATATAGCGGCGGAAGCCGGGCTTCTCCGGCGGGAAATAAGGCTCGAGCGCCTCCTCGGCCATGTCGACGAGGGCCCGCGTGCGATCCTCGACGCTGCCCTTCTCACCGCCATAGCGAACCGGGCGGCCCATCTGCCAGGCAAGCTCGACCGTGATCTCATCGTTCATGGCGACGAGCGCGTCGAGAAAGGCGAGGATGTAGCGCTTGCGCTCCGCGATCGGGACGGCTCGCCACTCCGGCAGCGCGCCGCGAGCCGACGACACTGCGGCCTCGATCTCGGCGTCGCGTGTCACGGCGCGCTCGGCATAGACCGACCCGTCGATGGGGGAGATAATCTTCTGAAGGTCAGCCATCGTCCTTGCACTCACGAGCGCTCGAAGCCGCGCTTCAATTCCCAATCCGTGACCCGGCGGTCATACTCGAACTGCTCCCAATCAGCGTTGTGCGCGTAGTGGTCGATGACGTCATCGCCGAAGGCCGCGCGCAGCATCTTCGAATTCCGCATCAAGTTCGACGCCTCCCGAAGCGTCTTCGGTACCTCCGGCAGCGCCTCGCCCTGATAGGCGTCGCCGACATAAGGCGCCTCCAGCTCGAGCTTCTGCTCGACGCCCGCGAGACCTGCTGCTAGCAGCGCCGAGAACGCTAGATAGGGGTTCAGATCGGCGCCGCCAATGCGGCATTCGATACGGATCGCCTTACTGTTGGCACCGCAAAGACGGAAGCCGGCGGTGCGGTTATCGAGCGACCAGATGGTCTTGGTCGGGGCGAAGGTCCCGGCCTGGAAGCGCTTGTAGGAATTGATGTAGGGCGCGAGGAACCAGGTGATCTCCCCCGCATAAGCGAGTTGCCCAGCAACGTAATGGCGCATCAGCGCCGACATGCCGTGCTTGCCATCGGTATCGAGGAACAGCGGTTTCTTGCCGGCGGCATCCCACAACGAGGCGTGGATGTGGCTGGAGGAGCCCGCAAGGTCGTAGCGCCACTTGGCCATGAAGGTGATGGCTTTGCCGTTGAGATAGGCGATCTCCTTGCAGCCGTTTTTCAGGATCACGTGCCAGTCGGCCATGGTCAGCGCATCCGCGTAGCGGACGTTGAGTTCCTCCTGGCCTGGGCCCCATTCGCCTTTCGAGTTCTCCACGGGGATGCCTGCCCCTTGCATGCCGTTTCGCATGGCACGCATCACGCCTTCTTCCTTGGTGGTCTGGAAGATGTGGTAGTCCTCGATGTAATCGCCCGCGGTCTTGATGCCGCTCCAGGCCTTCGCCGCGGCGGTTTCATACGTCTCGTCGAACAGGTAGAATTCCAGCTCGGACGCGAACAGCGCCGACATGCCCATCCCCTTGAGGCGCGCGATCTGGTTTCGCAGCATCGCGCGCGGGCTATGGGCCAGCGGCTCGTGATGATGGTGGTCGAGCACATCGCAAAGCACGAGGGCGGTGGCCGGCAGCCACGGAATTCGCCGCAACGTCGCGAGGTCGGGCTTCATGACGAAATCGCCGTAGCCCTTTTCCCAATTGGCGACGGCGTAGCCCGGCACCGGTTCCATGTCGATATCATTGGCGAGCAGGTAGTCGCAGCCGTGGGTTTCCTCGTGAGCACTATCGAGGAAGAAATTGGCCTGCATGCGCTTGCCGACGAGGCGCCCCTGCATATCGGGAAAGCAGACCACGACGGTGTCGATTTCGCCGCGATCGACGGCCTCTTTGAGCTCTTTCAGTGTCAACATGCTCACCATCCAGAAAAGGCTTGCCGTGAAGGACCGGCCCGCTCCGAGGAGCGGGCCGACCTTCTCTAGCAAGTGTTGAGTGTCGCGTCGCTATACTTTGACGGAGCCTTCGCGGTGTTTCACTGCGAACTCCTCCTCAGGCGAGAACACGAGCGTCTTACGACCATAGGCCGCAAAGTAGAGGATCGTCAGGGCGTACCAGATCGCCACGCCGATGACGCCGGTCTGATAGACCGGATCGGTGAGTTGGAAGTAGATCGTCACCACCGCGATGATCGCCGTCAGAGCGGCGCCGACAAGGCCGAACGGGCTCCTGTAAGGCCGATCAATATTGGGGAATTTCCGGCGCAGTTGGATAAAGGTCACCGCCTGCAGGAAATAAGAGATCATCGCCCCGAACACCGCCATGTTGAGCAAGACGCCGCCGATAAAGGCGCCGGCCTCGGTGCCGCCTTGGGTAAACCACACCACCAGCATGACGAGGAAGCCGATCAGCGCGCCGGTCACCAGCGCGATATTCGGCGTCTTGTGCGTGCTGTCGGTCACCGACAGGAAATGCGGGAAATAGCCCGCACGCGACAGCGAGTAGAAGTTCCGGCCAAAGGCGAAGATGATCGAATGGAAACTCGCCACCAAGCCTGCCACGGCGAACAGCGCCAAGATCTTGGCCCAGCCCGTACCGTAGATGGTGCGGAAACCATCGAGGATCGGCTCACCCGAAGAGCCGAGCGCGAAGGCGCCGGGCGAAATCGCCGGGTTGATGATCAGCACCAGGAAGCCGGTCGCGATCAGCGTGAACATACCGAGCATAATACCTTTGGGCATGTCGCGCTTCGGATCGGCGGATTCTTCGGCGGCTAGCGGCAGCTCTTCGATGGCGAGGAACAGCCACACGGCGAACGGCATTGCAGCCAGCACGCCATGAATGCCGAAGGGCAAGAATGGTCCGTTGCCGTCGGGAAGTTCAACGCCGGCCCCGTCCGGACCGACGCCGATATTCATGGCGTATTTGCTGAACTCCATGAACGGAATCGCGCTGACGAAGAAGAAGATCAGGATGCCGAGCGCGAGCAGGGTGACGATCACCGTGACAGTGAAGGACAGAGCCACGCCGCGCACGTTCAAGCCGACGAAGATGATGTAGCCAATCAGCCACCACACCGGTTGGAAGGAATCCGGCGTTTCGAAAATCCCGGTCAGGTAGGAGCCGATAAAGAAGACCACCACCGCCGGCGTCAGGACGTATTCGATGTTCTCGGCGACGCCGGTGATGAAGCCGCCCCAAGGTCCGAAAGCCGTGCGGGCGAATGAGTAGGCACCGCCGGTATGCGGCAGCGCCGGGCTCATCTCGGCGATGGAGTAAGTCAGGCCGAGATACATGATGGTGATGATGATGGTGCCGACGAACATGCCGCCCCAGCCACCCACGGCGAAGCCTAGGTTCCACCCCGAGAAATCCCCCGAGATGACCGCACCGACGCCGAGCGCCCAGAGTGAAAAGACGCCGGCATGGCGCCTGAGCTCGCGTTTCGTGAAATAGTCCGCGCCGGGGATGTGATACGAAACCCCGCCTTCGTGTGTTCGCTTCTCAGCCATTTTCCCAGTCCCCTCTCTGATTTGACAACACGTCTATATGCAAAACTCAAACCATCGCATGCTTCGCTTTGGCCAGGTCCCGTTCGGCCGCGAGTAGAAGCGTGGCGAGCCGCTCGGCCCAGCGTCGCTGATCCGTCTCACTTGCGATCTCATCGTTCCTGATCTCGATCATGGTCGCCGGCAAGCCGCCCGGCCGGGCATGGCGCCCCACCGTGTAATAGACGAGGTCCGTCGGCGAGTAAGGCTCGTTAGCGCCGACGCGAAGGGCGGGGTCGGCCGTGAGCCCGTCAAGAAGGACATCCGCCACGCGGCGATCGTCGTCGAAGATGATGCCGACATGCCAGGGGCGCATCTTGCCGAGATAGATGGGGGTGTAGGAGTGGATGGCGACGAGCGTCGTCTCCAGTCCGCCATCGAGCCGGCGTGCGAGACACGCGTCGATGGCTGCATGATAGGGGCCGTGGATATGGGCAAGCCGCTGCACCCGCTCGGCGTCGTCGACGGCGCGGTTGGCGGGGATCGGACGGCCTTCGCTTACGGTGACGATGAGACTGTCAGCCTCCGGTGGCCGGTTGCAATCGATGAGGAGGCGGGACGCATCGGGCCAAATGAGCGGCGCATCGAGCCGCACCGACAGCTGCCGGGCCACGCCTAAGGCGCCCGGATCCCAGGCAATGTGCGTCTGGAGCACCTCAGGATCGTACTCGAAGCCGGCATATTCGTCCGGAATTCGGTTCGAGCCGTGATCGCAGACGATCACGAACGGCCCGGCGCCATCCGGATTTTCCGACACAATTGGGCTGCTCTGCGAGTTCGTCGTCTGCCCCCGTCCCGGTTCGGCGGCCGGCCGCGAAATATGGCAAGAATTTGGAGGGCCATATTAGCGCTTTGGTTAAGAAGGTCTAGAATTTCGATTAGGCCGGCGGGGGTCATCGGTCCTCGATCGGGGCGGCAAGACAACTTCAGGCTGTGGCGGCTCTGGCGCGGCAATCGGCGGGTGGCGGCGCTTATTGGGCCCCGCCCGCTAATCCAGGTGCTTGAGCGGGCTCGGCCCCATCGCTAAGACAGACGATGGCTTTGACACGGGCGAGACTCCTCGACGCGGCGCGGCGCTGGACAGTCCCCAATCTCAAGCAATTCCATCAGAGTCGGCAGCCTATCGTGTGGCTGCTCGCGCCTTTCATCGGCCTCGCGGCGGGTGGTGCGGCGATCCTGTTCCGGCTCGCCATCGCCGCCTTCCAGATGCCTTGGCTCGGCACCATGTCGGAAAACGTCACGGCTGCCGCGCGCGCCCAGCCCTGGTGGGTCATCCTGATTGCCCCTGCCATCACCGGCCTGCTGGTCGGGCTGATGTTGCAATATCTGCTCACCGCCAAGCGCACCGGGGCGGTGCCGGATGTCATGGAGGCGCGGGTCAATGCCGGCCGCAGCCTGGACCTGAGGCAGGGGCTGCTCAGCACCCTTGCCAGCGCTCTTTCTCTTGGCGGCGGGGCGAGCGCTGGGCGCGAGGGTCCTATCGTCTATCTCGGCGCCGGGATCGCTGCCGCAGCCTGCAATCGCTTCAATCTGCCCAACGCCGCGCGCCGCACCTTGCTCGCCGCCGGTGTCGCCGGCACTGTCGCCGCCTCGTTCAATGCCCCGATCGCCGGAGTGCTGTTCGCCCAGGAGGTCATCCTCGGGCATTTCGCCGTCACCAGCTTCGTTCCTCTGGTGCTCGCCTCGGTGATGGCCACCATCGTGTCCCAGGCCTGGTTCGGCAATGTTGCCGCTTTTGTCGTGCCTTCCTACCAGATCACCTCCTACCTCGAAGTGCCGGCCTTCGTGCTGCTCGGTATCGTCGCCGCGGCGGTGGCGATCATCTTCCAAACGGCTCTGGTGGCTACCGATTGGATCGCGCGCAATATCCGGATGCCATTGATTATCCGCCCGGCGCTCGGCGGTCTTATGGTCGGCGCCATTGCGCTGTGGTTTCCCGAGGTGCTAGGCGTCGGCTATGGCACCACCGACGCGGCGCTGAAGGACCAGCTGCCGCTTGCCATGATGTTCGCGCTGCTCGTCGCCAAGACCGCCGCGACCGCGATCGCGCTCGCCTCCCGCTTCGGTGGCGGCATCTTTTCGCCCGCGCTTTATCTTGGCGCCATGACCGGAGGCGCATTCGGCCTGATCGCCGCCCATGTTTTTCCTCAGGTCGGCTCGAGCGAGGGCCTTTATGCCATCCTCGGCATGGGCGCGGTCACTGCCGCCGTGCTCGGCGCGCCAATCTCGACCACCGTCATGGTCTTCGAGTTGACCGGCGGCTTTGCCCTCAGCCTCGCGCTCCTGCTCACCATCTCGATCGGCAACGGCATCTTCCAGGCCGTTCTCGGCCGCTCATTCTTCCAGGCGCAGCTTGAGCAGCGCGGCATCGTGCTGCAAGAGGGACCACATCGGGTGGTGATGAAAGCCGTTCGCGTTGCCGACTTCATGCAACCGCTCTCGGAAGGCGAAGCCGAAACCCTGCCCGAGGCCGAACGCGAATTGACGCTGCGCGGCGATGACAGTCTGGAGTCAGCGCTCCGCACCTTCGACAATTCCGGCGCCGAGCGCATTCCCGTGGTCCACCCCGCCGACCGCAGCAAGAAGATCGGCTGGGCGAGCCAAGTGCGGGCACTCGCCCATTTCAACAAGGAACTGATTGCCTCGAGCGTCGAGGAGCACCGCTGACTTTCGACCTAGCGCCTCAGCCCCAGGAGATCATCATCACCGGCCTCCTCGGCTGGATCCGGGTGCCGAGCAGCCCCGCCGCTCGGGCGACGTGGCGAGGCTGAAAACGCGATCAGCGATGCGTTGCACCGGCTCCCTCAGCCGCTCCACCTGTTCAGCAATCGACCGCGGCGCATCGCTGCGAAGTTGGTAGCCGAGCAGGCTCTTGATGGTGTCTGTCGGCACCTCGAGGCTGATGCCGATGGCGATGAAGGTACGCCGCAGATCGGAGAAGGAGAGCGGCACGGCGGCTTTCGCCGCGACCCGCCGTGCGATGGATTGCGTATAGGCGAGATGGCCGCCACGGCCGCGCCCCGGAAAGACCCAATCCGGCGAACACTGGACCCTGCGAGCGATGAGCTCGGCGGTGAAATTGGACATCGGCAATCCGAACCAGTGCCCGGTCGCCCGCGGGAAATAGAGCGCCCGGCTCGAAAGGTCGACCTGGCTCCAGCGGAGCGTCGTCAATTGCGACTGGCGCAGACCGGTGAACAGCACCATCAACAACAGGTCTCGCGCCGTTTCGGGCTCACTGACCACAACGTCCCACCACGCCGGAAACTGATGTGGCAGGATCATGCGGCGTCGGCGCCGCACGGAGAGCCGTGGGACCAAACGCGACGTGCTCGCCGCCGTGCCACGGTCGAGCAGCATGCCGTAATCGTTGCGGTCAAGCGCATAGAGCTGAAGCCCCTTGATGACCGCGTTGATCTCGCGGAGCGACGGTTGCCGCAAGGCCTGGAGCCCGGTTTCCGCGGATCGTCCTCGTTCCCCGAAGGAGTGCATGTGGCGCCCAGCTCCCGGTCCCCCGACACGGACTGCCCAGCCTATCGGCGCTTGGTTCAGGTTTTCTTAAAGCGCTGGCCTCGGCGTCGCCGGAACGCTTCCTCGCCTCAGCGCGGCTGAGCGAGGATCCAGTCGGCGGCGGCCGCAACGCCATCGGCGGTTGCCGTCGGAGGTGGATCGAAGCGGTGCTCGTCTCCCGGAGAATATTTGCCGGTGCGGACGAGGATCGCGGCGCCGAGCCCGGCACGAAGCGCGCCGGCGACATCGGCCTCGGCGTCGTCGCCGACCATCACCGTTTGGTGCGGGGCGCAACCCATGCTCGTCAGCGCGGCGGCAAAGAACTCCGGCGCCGGCTTGCCGAGAACGACGGCAGAGCGCTGGCTTGCATATTCGAGCGCGGTGACGAAGGCGCCGGTGTCCAAGCTCAATTCGCCGTCGTCATCCTTGAAGGTGCGGTTCTTTGCCAGCGCAATCAGGCGCGCGCCGCCCATCAATTCGCGGAAGGCGTGGTTGAGATTGTCATAAGTGAATGCCTCGCCGGCGTCGCCGACGACTACGGCGCGGTGAGGGCGCTCCGGCAACCCCGCAAATTCCTGAACGAGGTTCGGATGCACCAGGAGCATCGGCGAGCAGTCGTTCTCGGCGAGCCACGCGCGCGCCGCCTGAGCCGGCGCAAACAGTTCGCTCTCTTCGAGGCTAATGCCGAGCTTGGCCAGGCGCTCCAAAACCATGTGCTTCGTCGAGCGCGTCGTGTTGGTGACGAAGCGGAGCGGCAAACCCGCATCCCGCAAGCGGGCGACGGCGTCGGCGGCACCGGGGAGGGCAACGTTGCCTTCATAGATGACGCCGGCGAGATCGAGCAACACACCCCTGATCATGACGAAGAGTGGCTGGCGGATTGCTGCGGGTCAAACCCGGCGTTCCGCTGTATCTGCGGAGCAAAAAAAGGCGCCGGCGGTGAAGCCGGCGCCTGGCAAAGACCAGTCCTCCTACGCGTCAGTAGGGGTATTCGTCGATTGCCTTCTGGATCGTCTCTTTGCTGCCGAATTTCTTTCCGTCTTCGGCAAACTCGTGGTCTTCCTCCCGGATCTGGACGATGTGCCAAAGGATCCAAGCGATGGTGCATGCGATCACCATGGCCACGGTGTAGCCGGCCCAGGGATAGATCTCCCCGACATTGGCCAGATCAACAGCCCAAGTGTCACCCATTTCGATTCTCCTTCATTAGAACAGCGCACACTCAGGCGAGCGCTTTCTCAACACGAGCCACTTCCTCACGTGCATGTTGCTCTTCCGTCAAGCTGCGGAAGTCGAGGCCCATGAGCTCGACATCTCGCGGAACGCGGAGCATTCCAAATCCATCAAGGATCTTGGCCAGCACCCATCCCGGAATGAAGCCGAGCACCAGGAACATGATCACGCCGCCGATGGTGTTCCCGATTGGATTGATCGCGGCATAGCCTTCATAGGGCGATGACGGATATCCCCACAGCAGGAAACCAGCAAACACGCAGCCGAGGAAGCCGCAGTAGCCATGAACGGCTACGGCGCCAACGGCGTCGTCGATCTTTAATTTTCGCTCGACCCAATAGTGCAGCTTGTAGGCGATGTAGATACCGATGCCCCCGATGAAGAAGGCCTGGATCGGATGGTAAAGATCGTTGCCGGCCGACGCGGTGATGACACCGGCAAGGCCGCCCGAGTAGCTCCAGAACGGGTTCCCCTTCGACACCAGATAACCAACCATCAGACCGCCCGACAACGACATCAGGAAGTTGAAGGTGATGCCGCTCAAAGTGGTCGGCGTCAGATAGATGGTGGTCGCCGTCCAGGTCGCGCCGGTGACCTGGCCTGCGATCAACTCAGGCGAGATGATGGGAACGTTGCATGCGGCGTAGAAGCCCCAGAAGCCGGTATAGATCAGGAACAATCCAACCGTTACCAGCCATTGGTTCTGAGGCACGAACTCCCGCGGCGTTCCATCCGCGGCGAAACGGCCCAGTCTCGGACCAAGCACAAGCAGCACGCCGAGCGCGGTGCCGCCGCCGATAGCGTGGATCACGCCGGAGGCATAGGCATCGTGATAGCCGAGCAGCTTCACCATCCAGCCGTCAAAGTGCCAGCCCCAGGCGGCGTCAATGACCCAGGTCACCGAACCGATCATGACCGCGATGATCCAGAACGCTCCGGATTTCACGCGCTCGATGAGCGAGCCTGAGACGATCGAGGCCACCGTCCAGGAGAACAATAGAAACGCACCCCAGAACACGCCGGTGATGTGGTCTTGAAGATTAGGACCCATCTTCGGCGACCACGGTAGATATTGATTGGCGCCGGTGGCGCCGTCCAGAATGAGCCCCTTGCCTTGATAGATGAAGGGACCGTTCGGGAGCGCCCAATACAGCCACCAGCCGAACAGGAAGAAGGTGACGGTGACCAGTGGGGCCAACATCGTGTTCTTCATCAGCGTGTGGTAGTGATTTCGCCGCCGGCTGACGCCGACCTCATACATGCAGAATCCCACATGGATGAGAAACATCATGACAATGGTCACCCAGTAATAGAACTCGGTGAACAGCGTCGTAAGCGCAGATAAATTGTCGCCCATTTGATTTACCCCCTTTTCCCCAATGCCACCTTGCCCGGTTGCGACAACCGCGCGCGGCAGCGCCCGCTGGACGATTAGCTACATTCTGCCTTCCTCGTTGGGTTACGCAGGCCGGTGCCAGTGCAAGTTCCGGCTTGGCTAAAGCCTGCCGGGTCCCCTCCCATAATCGGCCTTGTGGCGATGCTAGGCCCTAGGCATAACACCGTCAACGCGTGAGAAAGTCGCTTTCCTCTAGATAAATCCACAACTTTTGACAGTTGCGAGGTCAAACAGACGTGCCCCCTAAGGGAGACATCCGAGACCACTTCCTCGGCTGGCAGTGCCGAATCAGGCAGATCGCCATGCGCGAGCAGGGTGGGCGCCCATCGCCAGGCATGCGCCCACGTGTCGTCGATGCGTCCGGCAAGGAGTTGTCGCGGGCGCTGACAGTGCTGCTCATTCCGGCCGAGCCGGAGGAGAGCACCGCCTTTTTTCGCTATCAGGTGATGCGGACGGTCGATCCCCGCGACGTCTATGAACGCGCTCTCGCGTTCCTTCAGGCCGACTATTTCCAGGAGCCCGCGACGTTCAGCGACACCCTTGTCGGCGTGCTGCCGCACGGGTCGGAGCTTGCCGCGGCTCTGGTCGGGGCAGGGACCTGCACCCTCGAATTCGATCAATTCAGCCAGCGCTATCGGCTGCCCTGCATCGTTAGGGAATTGCCGTCCGGCGACGCCGTCCGCGAAGCGGCAATCTGGCATAACCGCTTGTTTAATCCCGCTCTCCCCCAAGCGATCCATGTTCTCGCCTTTAAACCCGATTGGGCTTCGGCCTGGGCCGACCCGGGACCCCAGGACCGAAGGAATTCGATCTCCTAGAATTTGCGATACGCCTTGTTCAGCACCATCAGCGGGTGGTTTGGCGAGGTCTGGAACCGCACCAGAAGCTCGCGCGCCAGCATGTCACGATCCTGTTGATTCTCGGGGAGGGCCATCGACTTCGGCAGCCGTACCCAGCCGTTGATGTTGCGATCAAAGATCGCGGGCTCACCGGCCTCGTAGCCCATATGGACGTCCTCGAGCCAGTTGAGGTCGTCCCAGCCCATGAACTCCATATACGCCTTGAGGTAAGGCGTAAGCCGCGTGTAGTCGGGGAGGAGATTGACGTCGTAGCGATAGCCGATGTGCTGGCCGATCTCCTGCTCGCGCGTCGTGTCGAGCTGGGCGCCGGCGTTGCCATTGCCCTTGAGCGACTTCTTCTTGTCCTTGGCCATTGGCTTCCTCGTTCCGCTCATCAGATCTTGTGGTAGTTGTCGACGCCGACCGTGTAGTCGGTGCCCGCCAGCGGCACCTGCGCCATCGCCGAGGCCTCCATGGTGAGGGCCGCGAGATCTTCCGGCTCCAGGCTATGGATGTTGGTCTTGCCGCAAGCGCGCGCCAGCATCTGAGCTTCCATGGTCAGCGTGTGCAGGAAATTGTAGACGCGCTCGGCGGCCTCATCCGGATCGAGCCGCTTCCTGAGTTCTGGATCTTGCGTTGCCACGCCGACAGGGCAGCGGCCGGTATGGCAGTGATAGCAGTAGCCGGCCGGGACGCCCATCTCCGCCTCGAAATCAGACTCCGGGATTTCCTTGTTGCAGTTGAGCGCCATCAGCACCGAGTGGCCGATGGCTATGGCGTCGGCGCCGAGCGCCAGCGCCTTGGCCACGTCGCCGCCGTTGCGGATGCCGCCGGCGTAGACGAGCGAGATCTCGCCGCGCTTACCAAGCTCGTCGATGGCGCGGCGCGCCTGCCGGATCGCGGCGATGCCGGGAACGCCGGTGTCCTCGGTAGCTATGTGCGGGCCGGCGCCCGTGCCGCCTTCCATGGCGTCGATATAGATCGAGTTCGGGTCCGCACTTCACCGCCATGCGCACATCGTCATAGACGCGGGCGGCGCCGAGCTTGAGCTGAATCGGGATTTCCCAGTTGGTGGCTTCGCGGATCTCCTCGATCTTGAGCGCGAGGTCGTCGGGGCCGAGCCAGTCGGGATGACGTGCCGGCGAGCGCTGATCGATGCCGGCCGGCAGCGATCGCATCTCGGCGACCTGATCGGTGACCTTCTGACCCATCAGGTGGCCGCCAAGGCCGACCTTGCACCCCTGGCCGATGAAGAACTCGCAGGCATCGGCGAGCCGGAGATGATGCGGGTTGAATCCGTAGCGCGACTGGATGCACTGGTAGAACCACTTGCTCGAATAGCGGCGCTCGTCGGGGATCATGCCGCCCTCGCCCGAGCATGTCGCCGAGCCCGCCATGGTGGCGCCCCGCGCCAACGCGATCTTCGCCTCAAAGGAGAGCGCGCCGAAGCTCATGCCGGTGACATAGACCGGAATGTCGAGCTCCATCGGCCGCTTGGCCTTGGGCCCGATCACCGTCTTCGTCTCGCATTTCTCGCGATAGCCCTCGATGACGAAGCGGGTGAGGGTGCCCGGGAGAAACGTGAGGTCGTCCCAATGCGGGATCTTCTTGAACAGCGAGAAGCCGCGCATACGGTAGCGGCCAAGCTCGGACTTGACGTGGATGTCGTTGATGACCTCTGGCGTAAAGATCTGGCTGCGGCCGAGGATGAAACGCTTTGACTCCGCCGGCGCCCGCGTGCCGTTGCCCGTCTTCTTCTCGTTTTTTGTCGACCT
Source organism: uncultured Alphaproteobacteria bacterium (assembly GCA_963732955.1). Taxonomy (GTDB): domain Bacteria; phylum Pseudomonadota; class Alphaproteobacteria; order Rhizobiales; family Methyloligellaceae; genus Methyloceanibacter. The sequence goes on along the minus strand of CAVTBH010000004.1, from coordinate 1,336,976 downwards.
CCGGTCACTCATGGCGTCGCTCCCAATCGCTAAAGGACGATCTTCTTCTCGCTCGGCTCGAGGTTGTCGTAATTCCACAACTGCTTGCCGGCGGCGATCTTGCGGAACTTGCCGATGCCCTCCTTGGGCAGCATGTCGTACATGCGCAATTTGCGCTCGAGCCAGTGGCGGTCGAGATCCGTCATCTCCGCCCATACCGCGTCGACGCCGAGGCTCGCGGGCTCGCCGGCAATGTAGATGAGGCCGTCATACATTGAGTTGCCGAGATTCTTGCCGGCATTGCCGCAAATCACCATGCGGCCGCGCTGCATCATGAAGCCGGTAAAGGCGCCGGTGTCGCCACCGACGATGATGGTGCCGCCCTTCATGTCGATTCCGGTGCGTGAGCCGACATTGCCTTTGCAGACGAGGTCGCCGCCCCGGAGTGCTGCGCCGAACTGTGAGCCCGCGTTCTTCTCGATCAGGATGGTCCCGCTCATCATATTCTCGGCGCAGGACCAGCCGACGCGGCCGGCGATGCGCACACTGGGACCGTCGATCAGGCCCAAGCCGAAATAGCCGAGCGAGCCCTCGATGATCAGGTTGAGGCGGTTGAGAATGCCGACGGCGATCGAATGCTTGGCGCCGGGGTTTTTGATGACGATGGTGCCATAGCCCTCCTGCATGAGGTCCCTGATGCGGGTATTGACGGCGCTCGACGGCATGTTGCTGGCGTCAATCTCGGCGCGCTTGTTGAAATCGACGTCGTAGGCATTGGGCAGAGAGAAGCCGGTATGAGCATCATCGGGATCGAGATCGTAGAAGACCTGCTGCGAGCGGCCGCTAAGCTGCTCGGTGTGCATCCCCATCTCGTGGGAGGTGCGCTCCTGGTCGGAGGGGGCGGATCGCGTCAGCGCTGCCATACCCTGATCTCCTCGTCGTAGGGGTCTGAGGTGTCGATCTCGCGCGGCAAGATCGTGCGGATGGCAACCTCTTCCGAGGCCAGCGCCACGAGATCGTCGCTCTCGAAAAGCACCATGGGCTTTGCCGCCATGGTGTCCTTGGCCATGCCGAGCTCCTTGTCGGTGGCGACGAGATAGGTGAACACGCCGTCGATCTCGCGGATCGATGCCTTGAGCGAATCCTCGAGCGTCGCGCCCTGCTCGAGATTATTGGCGGTGTACACGGCCAACAGCTCCGAATTGCAGTTCGACATGAAGCGGTGGCCGAGGCGCTCCATCTCGCGGCGCATGATCCAGTAATTGGTGAGCTGGCCGTTATGGACCACGGCGATGTCGTTATAGGGATAGGCCCAATAGGGATGGGCCGAGCGGATATCGACGTCGGACTCCGTCGCCATGCGGGTATGGCCGATGGCGTGGGTGCCGCGGAACCCGCCGAGGCTGTATTGCTTCGACACCTGGCTCGCGTCGCCGAGATCCTTGATCAGCTCGAGCCCGCTGCCGAAGGACAACACCTCGGCGCCCTCGATCTGCTCGATATCGGCGGCCAACTGCTTGGTGTCGCCGGCATAGCGCAGGCGGTAGCGAAACGCGTAAGGCGTGGGCTCCTCCACCTCGAGGGTCTCGGCGCCGATCTCGGCTAGACGCTTGTCGACCTCGGCCTGGCGCTCCCTGATCTTCTGCCGGATGTGGTGGTCGGTGGTCATATCCTCCTGCTCGGCGAGCTTGAGCCGCATCACATATTCGTCGGGCGTGGACTCGCCGTAGACAGCGAACCCGGTCGAGTTGGGTCCACGGTGACGCAAGCTGAGAAGCATCGCCGTCATCTCCTTACCGACGGCGCTGGCGCCGTCGCGGTGAATGAGGCCGGCAATTCCGCACATGGTCTTTGCAACTCCTCCTAACGAGCCATTACGGTAGGCAGTCGAGATAGGTTTCCAGATCCCATTCGGTGACGGTGTGGTTGAAGCGCTCCCACTCGTCCCGTTTATACTCGTCGTAGAGCCGGTACATCTCGCCCGGCATGGCCGAGCGGATGACGTCGTCCTTCTTCAAGGCTTCGAGCGCATCGCCAAGGGTCATCGGCAGCTTCTTCACCTGCTTGCCGGCCTCCATGGCCTGGTAGATGTTGCGCTCCTCGGACTTGCCTGGGTCGAGATTGTTCGTGATGCCGTCGCTCATGGCCTTGAGCAAGGCCGCCGCCATCAGATGCGGGTTCACCATGGAGTCCACGGCGCGGTATTCGAAGCGGCCCGGCGCCGAAACCCGCAAGCCCGTGGTTCGGTTCTGGAAGCCCCAGTCCGAGAACACCGGCGCCCAAAAGCCCGTATCCCACAGCCGGCGATAGGAGTTCACCGTCGAGCAACCGATCGCCGTGAGCGCGCCCAGATGCTTGACGATGCCACCGATGGCTTGCAGCCCGATCTTGCCGGGAAGCTGCACGTCGTCGGTATCGGGCATGAAGGTATTGTCGCCGCCATCGCGATAGATGTAGTTCTGCACCATGCCCGGCATTTTGTCCGGATCGTTGCCGAGATGCTTCACCACGTCCTCGCCGCCGCGCCACAGTGAGATGTTGTGGTGGCAGCCATTGGCAGAGACGCCCATGAACGGCTTCGACATGAAGCAGGCGATGATGCCGAACTCGCGGGCCACCTGTGCGCAGATCTGGCGGTAGGTGGTGAGCCGGTCGGCGGTGCGCATCGCGTCGTCGAAGGTGAAATTGAGCTCGAGCTGACCGGGTGAATCCTCGTGGTCGCCCTGGATCATGTCGAGACCCATCTCGCGGCAATAGTCGATGACCCGGAGATAGACGGGTCTCAGGCTCTCGAATTGGTCGATGTGATAGCAGTAAGGATTCGAATAACCGCCGTTCGGCTTGCCGTCCGCGTCCTTCTTGAGCCACATCATCTCGGGCTCGGTACCGTGCCGGAGCTCGAGCCCGTGGTCCTTCTTGAACTGCTCGTGGATGCGGCGGAGATTGCCGCGGGCATCCGCCGTCAGGAAGGCGCCCGCTTCCCCGCGCTCCTCGCGGTTCCTGAACAACGTGCACCACAGCCGCGCCACGCGCTTGTCCCAAGGGAGCTGCATAAAGGTCTCGGGCTCGGGAATGCCGACCAACTCGGCCGCTTCGGGGCCATAGCCAAAATAGTCGCCGTGCCGGTTGAGGAAGAGGTTCACGGTGGCGCCGTAGACGAGCTGGAAGCCCTTCCTCGCGATGCTCTCCCAATGGTCGGCCGGGATGCCTTTGCCCATGATGCGGCCAGTGACCGACACGAATTGCAGATAGAGGTAGTCGATGCCGAGCTCGTCGATCTTGCGGCGAACCTCTTTGACAAGCTCTTGGCGTTGCGGATCGTCGACGAAGCGCTCGATATCCATCAATTGACTATTCTTGGATGCAGCTTCGTTCATTTCACACCTCTACCGTCAGCTCCACGGGAATGGACTATGGGAGGTCGGGTGCAACTCGCCCTTGGCGAAGCGGCCGAAGCGAAACGGCTCCAGCAGCGTGCTCTTCTCTCCCATCAACTCTTGCGCCACGAGCTTGCCCACGCCGATCATCTTGTAGCCGTGATTGGAGTTGGCGATGACGTAGACGTTCTCGCGGAAGGTATCGAACACCGGGAAATTGTCCGGTGTGAAGCAGCCAAGCCCGCCTGACTTCTCCTTGTGCTTGTAGAGCGAAATCTTGCCTTCGAACCGCTTCTGGCAGTGCGCCAGCATCGAGCACCACATATGGATGAAGTCGTCCCCGACGATGAAGTCGGGTGAATCCGGGCCATAGGGATCGATCGCGACCTTGTCGGGATCCTGATCGACCTTGTAGGGCGAGGCGCCGCCCTGGATGCCGCCGAAATTGAAGTCAGGTTTGTAATAAAGGCCCCAGAGCTCGTCGGTGATGAGGGAGCCGTCGACATCCGAATAGAGCGGGGCGTCGGTATCGACATGGATGACAGGCGGCATCCGCCCGTCATTGGTCTTGTGCATCTCCGGGTCGACGCCGAGGGTGCCTTCCTCGAGGCACCAATAGGTCCACATCCTCACGCCGTCATGGGTGTCGCCGTCGCGGCCTTTGACCGTGATGTGCTTCGGCAGGTCGAGCATCTGCCAGAACCGCGACACCCAGGGGCCGGCGCCGATGACGACGTGATCGCAAGCAATGCGGCCCCGATTGGTCTCGAGCGCCGTCACCGCGCCGGAATTCGAGCCGAACTCGAAGCCGAGAACCTCGACGCCCGAAAGGATGCGCACCCCTTCCGCCTCGGCCTTGTTGGCCAAGCCATAGAGCGAAGCGGTGTTGTTGGCGTAGCCGCCTCTCTTCTCATGCAGCACAGAGGTGATGCCCTTGGCCTGCCAGTCGTCGAACAGGCCCGTCATGTATTTCTGGCAGTCGGCGGTGCCCTCGATGAACGTCGATTCGTAGCCGATCGCCTTCTGCTGCTCGTAGATCGTGCCGACCTGTTCGTGCATCACCTCGGGGCTGATCTGCATGTAGCCGACGGGATGATAGCTGTAGGCCTTCGGGTCGCTTTCCCAGACTTCGACGGAGTGGGCCATCAACTCGCGCATGGCCGGCTGGTAGTAGTTGTTGCGGACCACGCCGCAGGCGATGCCCGAGGCGCCGGCCCCGATCGACCCTTTATCCACAACAAGAATGTCGGCGCCTGAGCCCCGGCCGCTCTTTTTCAGCATTTGAGCGAGATGAACAGCTGTGCTCAGTCCGTGAACCCCGGCCCCGATGATGGCATATTTGACTGACCGAGGGAGTGTCATAAAGTTCCGCTGTTCGCTCACCTGTAGGGTTCCCGCCGGCTACACCGCTACGACGATTGGCGTGGGCGGGAACAAAATTTTGGCTGTCGAGGTCGCGCCGATATTTCTGCATGGACCTGGACCAATGTAAACCAATTTGTTAAAGGTTGGGCCCAAAGTGGGCCCAATTTCAGCCAAGAGGCAGTCACCGTGAGCGATCAACGCAGCACCGTCGAAGGGGATCTCAGCCTTCATCGCTTTGCCAAGCGAGGCCGCGGCGTCGGCGCCGTTTCGGCTCATCTTCGCCGCGCCATCGAGACCGGCGCCTACCGGGAGGGCGATCGGCTCCCGCCTGAACGCCAGCTCGCCATCACCTTCGACGCCGCGCGGAGCACGGTGCGCCGGGCGCTCGATCAGCTCGAGAAGGCCGGTTTGGTGTCGCGGCGGCTCGGCAGCGGCACCTATGTCGGCCCGACCGGCACCGCCCATCACGGTGCGGAGCTCGCCGACCAGATCAGCCCCTTGCAGCTGATCGAGGCGCGCCTCGCCGTCGAGCCGTTCACGACGCGGCTTGCCGTGCTCCACGCCACGCAGCGTATCCTCGACGACATGGGCGTCGTGCTCGCCCGCGGCGAGGAATTCGACTCGCGACAAGGACGCCTTCTCGCGTTGGGACGGGGAGTTTCATTTGCTCATCGCCAGGGCGTCCGCCAATCCGCTGCTGTTGAGCGTGTACCGCCAGATCAACCAGGTGAGGCTACACGCCCAATGGGACGCGATGAAGGAGAACATCCTCACCCCTGACGTCATCGCCGACTACAACCGCCAGCATCGCGGGATTTACAACGCGCTGCACGAGCGCGATGCGCAAACGGCCCAGATGCTGATCACCGAGCACCTGGAAAAGGCGCGCGACGATCTGTTGCGCGCAAACAGCCCGTAAAGGGCCGATCAGGCTGGATTTGCGTCACGGTCGCCCGCGCGTTCAGTCTTTCTTAAAGTCTCCACGCTTCGATGAACCCACGGGGTGCGCCCAGCGCGAGCTGGCCGGCGCAAAGTTCCGCGGGTGGGTGTCTTCGGCAACTGCCGAGGACGGCAAATTGACGTTGAGGGAAATGCCGGCACGTTGAGCGCATGCGTTTGCGTTCACGCGGTTGCCTCAAGCCAATGCCAATGACGCTCCCGCCTTGAGTTTGGGAGTAGGCTGTGTCCGAGAGATTGGACCTCGTCCGTCTCATCGATGCCAAGGTGCGCGTGGCGCAAGTGACAGCCGCGCGCTCCAAGACCGTCGCCGTCCTCGCCGAGGAAGATCTCGCCGACCACCGCCGCTGGTTCGAGAAGCAACGCCAAGAGACAGAGGCCACTCTCAAGAAACACGCTAGCCGGCTCGAGCGCAAACGCGCGGCTGACACGCGACGAGAGCGGCGGCAAAAATTCGCTGCCGAGGTCAAGTCCGTTGGCGACGGGGTCCGTCGCGGCACCACGTCCGGCTTCGCACGGTTTTGCGCGAGCTTTACCCGCATTGCCGAACTCCTTTGGGGAGGCGTCGCGCGATCCGCCGCGTTGATACGGTCGGGTCTGAGCGCGTCCGGCAGGGTCGTTTGGTCCACGCTCACGAAGGTTGGCACGGCTCTGCAGTCGGGGCTCGTCGCTCTCGGCGAGAAAATGCGAGCGCTGTGGCCACCGCTGAGGGCCGCATTGGCGTCAGCAACGTCATGGCTCGGCATCAGCACCCAAGCCGCGACAATCCATGCTGCGGGGCAGACCAAACGCATTGGATCGCGGCTAGGGCAATGGCTCTCTGCGCGTGGGACGGCGGTCATCCAGAATGCGCGCCACGAACTTGGCCGACAGGTTGAGGGCGCGCGCCAGAAGCGCAAACGGACGGCGCTCGCGGTCAGCTCCCAACAAGCGCATCAGCGGCTGCAAAAGCGAATCGACGCCCTCGACCGTGCTCCGGATGTGCGCCTCGAGCCCATCATCGACGAATGGCAGACCTTCCGGGCGCGGGCGCGCAAAGTGCAGCGAGAGCTTGAGATGCGCCAACGCGGCATCGCTTGGGGCGAAGATGGCGCCTCCCGCGCCGGAACCACGCTGTGGCGCCGCGAGCCTCAATTTGGCACGCCGCAGCTTCCCGTCCCTGCGCCACGACAGCGGCGGCGGCGCGCTGCTACGCCAGGGCGTCCCCCGCTGCCGGCGCAATAACGCGAAGCGCTCCTGGGCGCGAACGATAGTGCAGGGGAGGGTGCATGATCTCCACCTCGCCGTCGAGCGCCACCGGTAGGCGGCTCGCCTTGGCTCGTACGTCGAAGTCGCTGAGCCTGAAGCTCTCGAGATCGCGCTCTGCCGAGACATGGCCGAAGCACATGCGACAGATCATCCAGAAGAAGCCGAACGGATGGCGCTGCTTCACCACGTGAACGGAAAGCTCGCCGCGATCCAGGCGCTCGCGCCGCCCCAAGGTGAAGAACTCCATGCCGTATTCATTGTTGCCGATGAACAGGCATGGCGTCCGGTAGGGTCGCGACCAGTCCTCGGTGCAAATGGAAAGACGCCGGCGCGGGAAGTGTCGGAGCATGCGGAAGAATGCCGGGATCATCGCCATCCATTTCGCCAGGTTGTGATTCTGCCGGCGCCGCTCGCGATCGACGACGATATAGGGATAGATGCCGATCGATGAGTTGTTGATGAAGCTCTCGCCATTGACCTCGGCGAGATCGACGCTCCGCACCTCGCCCGCGGCGAGGATTGCAGAGGCGGCTTCGAGGTCCATGGGAATGCCGAGATCCTTGGCGAAGTGATTCAAGGTGCCGAGCGGCAGGACGCCGAGGGGCACGCCGCTTTTCGCAAGGACGCCGGCAACGGTGCGGATGCTGCCGTCGCCGCCGCCCACCACCACGGCATCGATCTCTCCGGCTTTGGCTTTCGCCAGCGCCTTCTCGGCGAGCGGCTTGAGCTCGGCGCCTGAGCAGAACACGAGGTCGGCCTCGACATCGAGCGCAGCGAAGATCGCCGCCAATCTCGTCTTGAGGCCGGCGACGCCCGCATGATCGGCCTCACCGGCGTGAGCGTTAAGCAGCGCCATCAGCCGCGGGGGTCGGCTCTGATGCTGATCCGATGCGGAGGCTTGGTCGGGGGAGGACATGGTTTGAGTAGGTGGGTCGCCAGGTTCCGAGGAGGCTAGGCCAAATTCGGTGAAATCCCCATGGCAAAACCTCTCTCGGGCGCCGTAATCGTCGTGTGCCGCCAGGGCGGCGACGCGTTTTTGGGCCTTCGCCATGCGATTCTGGCCCTGGCGCCGCAGAGTTGCCCAACTGTGTTAGGAGTTAGGCGGAGCGAATTGGCCCAATCGCCGCTGTTCGCGGTCTCTGGCCGCATCCGGACCAATGCCGGTGCCGTCACCCGTCAACCAAGACCGCTCCAGCCATCGGGAGGACGAAAACGGCATGCTGAGGAGGGTTTGGCAAACCGCGTCGGTCGTCGCTTGCCTTGCGCTTTCTGTGCCCTTGGCGCCGCCGGCCGAGGCCCAGGAGACCACGCCGGCGCAAGGACAGCAGCCTCAGTCGCCGGCGCAGGAGCGGTCGACGCCAGCGCCTGAGCCTGCCGCCCCGGCGAGCGAGCAGCAGGCGCCCAAGGCGAACGCCGCCGAAGCCCAGCCCAAGCCTATCGAAGACAAATCCGTTGCCGAGTTCGCCGCCGCGCTCGAGGAGTGGCGGAGCAAGGTCAATGGGTTCGAGGAGGCCGTCGCCGATGAAACCGTGTCGGACGAAGACCTCAGGGAGATTCCCGAGCAGCTCGACGTACTCCAGCGCCAGATCGTCGACCGGAAATCCCTGCTCAAACCGAAGCTCGAGGAGGCTCGGGCGAGACTGGACAAGCTCGGTCCGGCCCCAAAGGAGAATGGCCCCAAGGAGAGCCCGGAGACCACAGCGCAGCGTGAGCGTCTCAACGCCGACTTTGCCGCCATCGACGGCCTGATGAAGCAGGCTGACGTGGTTCTCGTGCGCGCGCGGCAACTCGCCGACACCGCCAATGCCGAGCGCCGCGAGCGCTTCACCAAATCGCTGTTCCGCCCCGTGCCGAGCTTCTACTCGAACGTGCTGCCCGTCGCCCTAGAACGCGTGCCGCTCCAGACGAAATCTATTTTTGGCGCGATCGGCGACTGGATCATGCGCGCGGTCGGCAAGGGCCCGCTCCTCCTCATCCTGCTCTTGGCCGCCCCCATCGGCGCGGCGATCGGGGCCAAGCGCCTCCTCGTCGGCATCGCCGCCTTCCGAGCCGCCAAGCGTCAACGGACCGAGAACGCGGAGTTGACGCTGCAGCAGCGTGGGTCCGCTGCCGTGCTCAACTCCCTCCGCCATGCGGCGCCGACTTGGGCGGCCTTGGCGGCGTTCTATCTCCTCGCCTCAGCGGCCGAGCTTGCCGACCCATCATGGGAGGGCTTCCTCGCCAAAGCGTCCCTCGCCATCGCCTGGGGGAGCTTCCTTGCCGCCCTCGTGAGGCAATCGCTCGTTCCTACCATTCCATCACACCGGCTTGTTGCCGTTGGCGATGCGCTCGCTTGGCGGCTGACGCTCTTGCTGTGGGGCCTGATCGCCGTGTGGGTGCTCGATCAGGTCTGGGGCCTCGCCGATCGCGTCGTGTTTACGCCCTATCAGATTACGGTGCTGCGCTCGACGATCGTCTCCATTCTCTACAGCGGGTTTCTGATCGCCTTGCTGATGCCGATCAAAAGCGGTGCGCGCGCCCAGAATGGCTCAGATGTCAGATGGCCCGCCTGGTTGTTCTGGTCGGTGGCGATCTCGGCCGGCTTCCTGGTCATGGCGGTGCTGCTCGGTTATCCGGAGCTCGCGCGCTTCGTCGGCGCTCATCTCGTCTCCACCGCGGGCGTGTTGTGGCTGATGTATCTGCTGCACTTGGTGGCGGAATCGATTTCGAGCGTCAGCGTCATCTCCGGGCGCCAGATCGACGACGACGCGGTGCACGAGGACGACGTCGACGCGCCGTCCTTGCTCACTATCCGCATTATCGCCGGCCTGCTCATGGACATCGTCATTGTCCTCGTCGGCATCACCATCCTCTTGCTGCTGTGGCGCTTCGACTGGGTCGAGGTGAAGGGCTGGATTCAAGCCGCGTTCTTCGGCGTCCAGTTCGGCGACCTAAGAATCTCGCTCCAGTCGGTGCTAATCGCGCTCGGCGTGTTCGCCGTCGGCCTCCTGCTCACGCGTTTCGTGCAGCGCTGGTTTATCGGGCGCGCCTTTGCCGGCAGGCAAAAGGACAGCGGTCTTCAGGAATCGACACGCATCGGTCTCGGCTATGTCGGCTTCGTGCTGTCCGCTCTGGCGGGCATGTCCTATCTCGGACTAGATTTCTCCAGTCTCGCCATCGTCGCCGGCGCGCTGTCGGTCGGCATCGGCTTTGGCCTGCAAAGCATCGTCAACAATTTTGTCTCAGGCATCATCATTCTCGTCGAGCGGCCCATCAAGATCGGCGACTGGATCGAGGTCAGCGGATACGAGGGATCGGTCAAGAAGATCAGCGTGCGCTCGACCGAGATCGAAACCATCTATCGCCAGTCGGTGATCATCCCCAACGCCAACCTGATCACCAACCCCGTGACCAATTGGATGCACGCCGACCGGACCTGCCGCCTCGATCTCCCCATCGGCGTCGCCTATGGCTCGGACGTCAATGTGTTGCGCACGACCCTGCTCGAGGTCGCCAACGCGCATCGGACTGTTCTCAAACATCCGGCACCGGTCCTGCATTTTGCCGGCTTTGGCGACAGCTCGTTGGATTTCCAGCTGCGCGTGTTCTTGCGCGACGCCGGGCAGCGGATCACGACCGCAAGCGAATTGCGCTACGCCATCCTCGCAGCCTTGAACAAGGTTGGGATCGAGATCCCGTTCCCGCAACGCGATGTCCATCTCAAGGATGGCAAGCCGCCCGAGTCCGGGAAGGAAAGCGCGAAAGCCGCAAAGGCTAGCGCGGACAAAGCACCGTAAGGCTCGCCTCAGCGCCGCAGCGCCTCGTCGATATAGAGCCGGCGAAACTCCGCCGCGACCGGACCGGGCTCGCCGGTGCCGATAGGGATGCCGTCGATCTCAACTACCGGCAGCACGAAGGCCGACGCCGCGGTGAGGAAGGCTTCGCGAGCCTGCAGCGCCTCGCCCACCGTGAACGGCCGCTCCTGGACGGCAAGTCCGCGCGCCTCGGCGAGGCGCATCACCGCGCGGCGGGTGACGCCGGGGAGGATGTGATGCCCCAGCGGCTGGGTCCGAAGCCGGCCTTCGGCGTCGAGGATGAAGGCCGACGACGAGGTCCCTTCGGTGATACGGCCGTCCTCGACCATCCAGGCTTCGTAAGCGCCGCGCCGCTTCGCCGCCTGTTTGCCCATGGTCTGGGCGAGGAGAGCGGTCGATTTGATATCGCGCCGCTTCCAGCGGATGTCGGGGATGGTGACCACCTTGACGCCGCTTTTGGCATAGGGGTTGTCGAGCAGCGGCCGGCTCTGGGTGAAGGCCACGACCGTCGGCTCGGCGCCCTCCGGATAGAGAAAGTCGCGATCGGCGGTCCCGCGCGTGATCTCGAGATAGACGATCCCCTCGTCGACATCGTTCCGGGCGATCAGCTCTTGGTGCAAGGTCCGGAGCTCGTCGTGGGTGAGGGGAGGGCTGATCTCCATCTCCGCGAGCGAGCGGTCGAGACGGGCAAAGTGAGCCTCGAGATCGAGCGGCCGCCCGCCGACGACGGCAGTCACCTCATAAACGCCCTCGGCGAACAGAAAGGCGCGGTCGAACACCGAGACCTTGGCATCGGCCTCCGGCACGAAGCTGCCATTCACATAGACGATGCGGGACATGGCCTCTTGCGCGACCTCAGCCTGAGGCGTTGGCTGGTTCGATGCGCAAGCCCGCCTGCTCGATCAGGGCGAGATCGTCGACGGTGTCGTTGTTGGCGGTGGTCAAGAGCTTGTCGCCGTAGAAGATCGAGTTGGCACCGGCGAGAAAGCACAGCACCTGCGCTTCCCTCGACAGCGCGCGGCGCCCGGCGGAAAGCCGAACCCGCGACGCCGGCATCAGGATGCGCGCCGCGGCGACCATGCGCACGAGATCGAGCGGGTCGATCGGCGGCCGATCCTCGAGTGGCGTGCCGGGCGCCGCGACCAGCGCGTTGATCGGCACGCTTTCAGGATGCGGATCGAGGCTGGCGAGCGTCTGCAGCAGCCCGGCCCGGTCCTCGAGCCCTTCGCCCATGCCGATAATGCCGCCGCAACAGACTTGCAGGCCCGCGTGGCGGACGCGCTCCAGCGTGTCGAGCCGATCCTGATAACAGCGGGTCGTGATGATCTCGCCGTAGAACTCGGGCGAGGTATCGAGGTTGTGGTTGTAGGCGGTGAGCCCGGCCGCGGCGAGACGGTCGGCTTGGCTCTGCGTCAGCATGCCGAGGGTGACACAGGCTTCCATGTCGAGGGCGCGGACGCCGCGCACCATGGCGAGCACGCGGTCGAAGGCCTCGCCGTCTTTCACCTCGCGCCAGGCGGCGCCCATGCAAAAGCGCGTGGCCCCGGCCTCTTTGGCAAGCGCCGCCTTCTGCAACACGTCATCGACGTCGAGCAGCTGCTCGCGCTCGAGCCCGGTGCCCTTGGCGTAGTGGGCGGATTGCGGGCAATACTTGCAGTCCTCGGGACAGGCGCCCGTCTTGATCGAGAGCAGGCTTGCGAGCTGGACACCGTCGGCGTGATGGTGCCCATGGACCGCGCGGGCCCGATCAATGAGCTCGAGCAGGGGTGCTTCGAGCAACGACACGACCTCGGTCTTCGTCCAGTCATGGCGGAATGCGTCGGCGCTAGACGCCGACTCGCGCGAAATCGCAGGGTCGGCGCCTTGCCCGTTGAAAGGATTCGGGAAATTGGGAAGCTCGGTCACGATCTCTCGCGGTGGATTGCTGCTCTTGTTGGGCTTCGCTAATACAGGATTAGCGAAGTTTGGCCAATTCCCCTTTTGATTCATCGACATGGGTTTTCCAAGATTGGTGCAGTTTTCCGATCTTCGTTCGCGACCGATTTCGTTCCAGCTCGTGGATCGCAAACGCGCGGGCGTGCATGAGTCCAGCTGCGAACAAGACATCGGCTAGACGGTGGTGGCCTCACGAAGTCAGCATTAGACCCAGAGCGGACGCTGGCTTTGAGGGTGGTCGAGACACCTCTGAACGTCGAAAAAAGCGTCGTTGGCACTCTCCGAGCCCCTCTAATTGTCGAGCCAAGAGTTAGTTAACCGATCGAGCTGAGAGACCGGTTCAACTAAAGCGGGCAGCGGAGCGCGCGAGCGCGCGGGGCTTGCAAATTCATACACCAAGGTCTTACCCTTGGGCACTGGCAGCCCGACTTGGGCGCACGAGGGTAAGGTGCCGGCTCGGGTCTTCCAGCGCTACAACCGCCTGCGCAACACCACGAGGCCAGTACCATGAGTGAAAGCTCCAAAGCTGCCGCCGAGAAGGCGCGCGCTTCCTACCGCAAGACACTCCCTGCGTATGAGGATTTCGCTAGCGACACTGAAATGCGAGAGGCGGTACGCGCCTTTGCCGAGAAGAACATAACTCAGACGCGCGAAGTTTATGAACGCTCTAAGGATGCTCTCGACGCCGTGTTAAGGAGTTGGGAGAGTTCCTTCGACGCTGCCGGTCAGGGTGCCGTTGCACTCAACCGTAAGGTCATCGACATTGCTCAACGCAACATCAACTCCGGCTTCGATCTTGTGAAGAGCCTGGCTGGCGCGAAGACCGTTGGCGAGGCCATGGAAATGCAAGCCACCTATTGGCGCAAGCAATTGGGCGCATTGGCGTCCCAAGCGGAGGAGATGCGCGCGCTGTCGACTAAGGTGACCGCCAATTCCGCCGAGCCGATCAAGGCGCAAGTGCAACGCGGCATGGAGGAACTCAACAAAGCGACCTAAAGCAAGTCGTCGTCGTTGTGCGCTAGCCGACTCGAGGAATGCCAAGGCAGATAGTCGGCTTGCCAACCTCTCGAACTGGATTGATGCGGAGCCAGGCGCTCGAAACGGCATTCGGTTCTAATGCCGGCTTCTGGCACGCGCGGTCCACGTCAATATCCGGGTCCGAACTCAAGCCCAATCGCGGCGGGTAGAAGGATTCCTGGCCTCATAGCAAAGGTAATCAAGCTCTTCCTTCGTAGCTGGACTGTGCAGCCACTGGAATGCGTCTTCAACGGACGCGTTGTGAAGCCACTGAAATGCCTCCTTCAAGCCTGGCTCGAACTGCAATTCAAACATGACTGAACGCCATCCAGCGAACTCGCCGGAGCAGGCGAGTTCGTGCGCGCGCTCCTGCATGCGTTTCAAGGTCTCACTCATTGCCGTACCCAAACATAACTTAGGGTGACTATCGTGCTGTGGCTGATTATTGCGCGGATTGGCGCGGGGAGAAGCGGGCGCTTAGGGGTTAAGCCCAATGCGATCTACGCCTTGATCAAGGTTAAGATCTAAAGTTTCAACGACGCCATCTCTTGCCCCGCCTGAGGGTTCTCCCACTGAGAACCCGAGAAGCCCCGAACGCTTCGGGGCTTCCTTCTATGGCGCACCTCGTTCTGAAGCATCCCCCGGCGGAGGCAACCCGCAATGCCTCATCAGCGGCTAGATTCTAGGAACGACGCAAAGAACGCCCTGGAAGAGAGACTGGCACGTCTTGCGACAAGCATGGCCGCGATTAGCGAAGGCGGCGGCAAGCCTAGCGAGCTCGTCGATCAGATTGTTAAGGTCGCGGAGTTCTCTCATCGCCTACAACGAGGCATTTGGCGCGCGGCCCGGGGAAGAGCTGATCCGTCGTGCCTTGGCTCGTGTCAAGTTGGGTCCAGACGTGGCCTGAGACGTCTCGTCTTCAGAACGGGGACACAGGCTCGGAAGGGCCGCTTGGATCCCAACGGCGCATGGATCACTGTCTGAAGCGTCTCAGTGGCAGACCTCGCTCAAATGACTGCGCGCCCAAAGGGCAGCCTGAGTCCGATTCTGCAGTCTCAGCTTCCGCAGTATGGCCTTCATGTGGACCTTTACCGTCAACTCGGTAATCACCAGCTTTCGCGCGATGACCTTGTTCGAGGCTCCCTCCGTCAAAGACCGGAGGATCGATACCTCACGGCGCGAGAGGCCCCTTGAGGCATCGCCCTCGCTTGCGCCGGAACTCATCTCGTTCGGCAACCCGCCAAAGGCATTGATGCCGACGCCTGGATTGGTCGCCCGATACGAAGTGGCATTAGAGGCTCCCATTCCAGCGTTCACCTCAGCTTGGCGCCGCGTTCCAGTCAGAGCCGTCATCCAGAGTGGAGACGTCACGGTCTCGCCGAGCAGGATCAGGTCCAGCGACTTCCGAAGTTGGTTACTGGAGATGTTTTGGCACAGGAAACCGGACACCCCGGCATTTAGGGCTCGGATTGTCTCGTCTGCATTCTGAGATGTCGCGATAACGATGACTTTGAGAGTGCGATTTGACTTTGTGACTTCTCGCACCAAGGTCTCCGTCTCCGGACCAAATTGTTCGACGCCGAGCACCCAAACGCCGTCCTCTGCAGACTGCAGGTTGCGTTCTACATCGTCGTCTACGGTGGAAAATAGACGTATCGGATGAAAGCGCGACTTCGGAAGATTCTGGCGCAGTCCATCGCGGAACAGGCTGCACGGATGAGTAACTATGACAGGGGTACCCGCACTCATCAGCGTCGCTCCATGCGCTAGCTCCCTCTTAGCATCCCGTCGTTTAAGTTAATCTGATCCTGCCGGCCTCTGGTAGCAACAAAAGAATGAACCGCCGAGGCAGAGAAAGAGTCATTCTTTGGAATGAGTTAGGGGAAGGGTCTCTTTAGTGCGGTCGGAAATTTGGTGGTAGAAGCGGCCAACGTCAGAGCTGGCATTCCCTTCAGGTAAATGCGACTGAAGCGTCTAGACCGAGACTGGCCATTGATGCTCCTAAACCTGCCCGCGACTGATCACTTGCCATAGGATTCTTTACTGCCTGCCAAAGAGCCATGAGACGAAGCTCAGCCCAATTCAGGTGTGCAGCAAGCGAAAGCCGCTACCAAGCCTTTCTCGATGCGCGCGACCGGGATGGCTTGCGCCGCACCCTCACGCCGGTCGAGCCCATCGATGCACGGACCATCCGCATCGGCGGGGAGGATTGCGTGAATCTGGCCAGCAACGACTACCTCGGGTTGCGCTTCAATCCGGCCCTGATCGAACGCGCCGCGGCCTGGGGCGAGCAGTACGGCGCGGGCTCCGGCGCCTCGCGCCTCGTCACCGGCAATCTCGATCTGTTTGCGCCGCTCGAACAGAAGGTCGCGGCACTGAAACAGAAGCCCACGGCGCTGATCATGGCCTCCGGCTTCCAGACCAACGCCGCGGTGCTCCAGGCTCTGTTCGATCGCAGCGTCCTCGGTGCCGAGCCGCTTCTTTTCTGTGATCGCCTCAACCATGCCAGCATGCATTTCGGCTGTGCCGCCGCGGGTGCTCGCGAGATCCGCTACCGCCACGGCGACGCCGCCCATCTCGGCGCGCTTCTGAACTCAATATCAAGGAGATGACAGGCCGAAATTCATCCTTACCGAGAGCGTGTTTTCCATGGACGGTGATATGGCGCCATTGGCCGAGATCGGCCGGCTCGCGCGCATGCATGCCGCCATGCTCATCGTCGACGACGCCCACGCCACCGGCATTTTGGGTAAGGGCGGCCGCGGCCTCTCCGATGAGGCAGACGTCGTCATCGGCACCTTCTCCAAGGCGCTCGGTGGCTTCGGCGCCTATGTCGCCTGCTCGGAGACAATGCGCGACTACCTCGTCAACAAATGCAGCGGGCTGATCTACTCGACGGCGCTGCCGCCGGCCGTGCTCGGTGCCATCGATGCCGCGCTCGATCTTGTCGCCGGCCTCGATACCGAGCGCGCGCATGTCGCCGCTCTCGCCACGCGCTTGCGCGAGGGCGCGGAAGCCCTCGGTTTCGATACCGGGGCCTCGGCGACGCAGATCGTGCCGCTGATTGCGGGGAGCAACCATGCGGCGCTCGGGCTCGGCAAGAGGCTCCGCGAGGCCGGCCTGTTTGCCACCGCGATCAGGCCGCCCACGGTGCCTCCGGGCACGGCGCGGGTCAGGCTCGCCCTGACAGCTGCTCACACGGAGGCCGACATCGAGGCCGTGCTCGATGCCCTTGGCGACCGGGCGACCCGGCGAAGTGCGCTGGGCTAAGGCGGTACATGCACCTCGTCTTCGTTCATGGCTGGGGCTTCAACGCCGGCATGTGGAGAGCGACGCTCGACCGCTTGCCGGACGTCGAGGTGAGCCTGGTCGATCTCGGCTTCGTTCATGGGGGTCCCGAGGGCTCACGCGACTGGCCGGATGGCGCCATCGCCGTCGGCCATTCCCTCGGCGTGCTCTGGCTGCTGCACCAGGCGGTAGGGCACGCGGCCTGCGGCTTTCGGGGGCTCGTCTCGATCCAGGGCTTCGACTGTTTCTCGTGCCACGTCCCGCGTTCGCGGCCGGCGGCGATGCGCCGCGAACTCAAGCGGGACGCAGGCGCCACACTCCACGCGTTCTGGCGCGGCTGCGGTACCGAAGACTTTGCGCCTGAAGAGGCGCTCGACGTCGGCCGCCTCGATGAAGGCCTTGGCTGGTTGATGAACTGGGATGCGCGCGCCGCCAAGGCTTCGCTCGACACGCCGACGCTTGCACTTGCAGCCCGCGACGACACGGTGGTGCCGGAGGCCATGAGCCGGGCGATCTGGGGGGACGACAACGTCATCTGGTCTCCGGACGGCGGCCATGTGCTACCTCTGAGGCGCCCTGAATGGTGCGCCCGCCATGTCCTCGACTTTGCCCATGCGACTAGACCGTAGCGCCGCGATCAGCCAAAGCTTTGGCGCCCGCGCGAGCTCCTACGAGGAGCACGCCGATCTCCAGCGGGCGGTGGCGGCACGCCTCGCGCGCCTGTTGCCACCGCATCCGTGCCCCCGCGTGCTCGAGCTTGGCTGCGGCACCGGTCTCTTCAGCCGCCACCTCGCCCAGGCCTATCCGGACGGCGATCTGGTCTTCGCCGACATCGCCCCGTCCATGATCGAGCAGTGCCGCCGCAATCTCGATACTCTCGGCCACAGGCGGGTCAGTTTTGCCGTCATGGACGCTAGTCAGCCGCACCAGGACGGCGGTTTCGATCTGATCGCCACGAGCATGACGCTGCATTGGCTTTCGGATCCGATTGCCACGCTTGGCCGGCTGGTGCCGCTGCTCCGCCCCGGGGGAAGCTTGATTTACGCGAGCGTCGGGCCCGAGAGCTTCGGCGAATGGCGGGATGTGCTTCGCGTCCAGGGACTGCCGAGCGGGCTTCCCGATCTTCCCGCCCTTCCCGGTGTGGTCGAGGAGGAGCGGCTCGTCGTCGACCCGACAACGCTTGCCTTCTTGCGCCGAATGAAATCCATCGGCGGGCTGACCCCACGGGAAGGCTATCGCGCGCTGACGCCGGGCGTTCTGCGCCGAGCCGTGCGGGCTGCGGATGCGCGCCACGGCGGACGCGTCACTTGGCACATCATCTACGGCCGCCTCGACGCGAGCCAGTCGAGGCCATCGATCAGCCCGGCATAGGCACGGGTGAGTTCGTCGTCGGTGATGCAATAGGGCGGCAGCAGATAGACCGTCGAGCCGATGGGCCGGATGTTGAGGCCGCGCTCGAGAAACCAGCCTTTGAGCGCCTCGCTTTCCGCGGACTGGTAGCCGCCCTCGACCTTCACATCGAAGGCGAGGATCGAGCCCTGCACCCGCGGCCGGACGACATCATCGCGCGTTTTGAGCTGGCCGAGCATGTCCCGGTGACGAGCCTCGATCGCGGAGATCCGCCCAAGCGTATCCTCCTCCCGGAACAGCTCGAGCGAGCGCAGCGCCACGGCGCAGGCCAGCGGGTTGGCGGTGAAGGAATGACCGTGGGGGAGGGCGCGCTCGAACGTGTCGCCGAGGAAGGTCTCGAACACCGCTTCGCGCGCGACCGTCACCGACATCGGCATGTAGCCTGAAGTCAGGCCCTTCGACAGGCAGACGAGGTCGGGTGCGACGCCCGCCTGCTCCATGGCGAACAAGGTTCCCGTGCGGCCGAAGCCCGTCGCCACTTCGTCGAAGATGACAAGGGTCCCGGCTTCGTGCGCCATCTCCACGATCCGCTTGATGAACTCCGGCCGGCAGATGCGCATGCCCGCGGCGCCTTGCAGCAAAGGCTCGATGATCAGCGCGGCGACGTCATGAGCGCCATTCCGCAGCCGGTCTTCGAGCGCGGTCAGCGCGCCGATCTCCCGATCCTCCGCCGCCTCGTCGCCGTCGAAGGTGTAAGGGAAGGGCAGCACCGCGACCCGGCACATGATGCTGCGGTAGAGCGTGAAGAATCCCGATCCGCGGCCGAGTGACATCGCGCCCAGGGTGTCGCCGTGATAGCCGCCGTCGAAGGAGATGAACACCCGCTTCCGCGTGTCGCCGCGATTGGCCCAATATTGATAGGCGATCTTGAGTGCGACCTCGACGGCGGTCGAGCCGTCGTCCGAGAAGAACACGCGGGAGAGGTCGCCGGGAAGGATCTCTGCGAGGGCGGTGGCGAGATTGACTGCGGGCTCATGGGTGAAGCCCGCGAACATCACGTGCTCGATCTCGTTGGCTTGGCGCGCCAACGCCTCGTTCAGCCTAGGATGCGCATGGCCGTGGGTGCAGGTCCACCACGACGCGATCAGGTCCAGGATCTCGCGGCCTTCCGCATCGAACAGGGAGGCGCCGCGCGCGCGGGTGATGAGAAGCGGATCGCCGGCTGTGCCGTGCTGGGTATAGGGGTGCCAGATGTGACGCCGGTCGCGCGCGACGACGTCGCGCGCGTGGGCCTCTTGAGCGAGGCCGGCCTTGTCCGGCGTTTCGTTCACGCTGCGCCTCGCGCGAGAGCCAAAAGGTCGAGCTCTGGTTTGATCGCCAGCAGGCTCGCACGGGTGACGCTGGGAAGGAAGGGGATCTCGGCGATGATCTTGGCCTTGCCGTAGCGCTCGATCGCGGCGCGGTTATGCGGCGTCTTCGGTCCGCTCACGACCACGCCGGCAAGCGGTAAGCCGCGGCGGCGAAGGGCTTCGAGCGAGAGCAGCGTATGGTTGATGGTCCCGAGCGTCGAGCGGGCGACGAGGATCACCGGCAGACCGAGCTTGCCGGCGATGTCGATGACGTAGCTCTCCTCGTTTAGGGGCACGAGCATGCCGCCCGCGCCCTCGACAACCAGCGGCCGCTCAAGGCGTGGTGGCACGATTTTCGCCATATCGATGCGGACGCTGGCGCGCCGTGCGGCCTCATGGGGCGCTATCGGCTCCGACAGCACATAGGCCTCCGCCACGATGCGGTCGTCGGCGAGCTCAGCCAGACGGCGCACGGACTCGGTATCGGTTTCCGGCTCTGTGCCTGCCTGCACTGGCTTCCAATAGCAGGCGTCGAGATGGGTGAGGAGCCAAGCCGCGACCAGCGTCTTACCGACATCGGTATCGGTCCCTGTGACGAAAAAGCCTTGCAAAACATTGGCTCCCGGGCCGGAGATAGGTTTGACTGCCCGGAAACCTGAAGAACCTCGCCTGAAAACACAAGGTCTTCGCATGCTTCGCCATTTCTGCGTCCTGGTGCTTACTCTCGCGGCGTTGTCCTCCGTCGCACCGGCGGGAGCGAAGACCCTGCGCATGGCCTATGACGCCGATCCCACCTCGCTCGATCCCCATGAGCAGCTCGCGAGCGCAACGCTCCAGCTCTCCCATCTCCTGCTCGATCCTCTGGTGCGCTTTCGCAAGGACCTGACCCTGGAGCCGAGGCTCGCCACCCGCTGGGAGAAGATCGACGATCTCACCACGCGCTTCCATCTGCGTGGGGGCGTCCGTTTTCACTCCGGCCGGACGCTGTCGGCCGAAGATGTGGTCTGGACCTTCAAGCGCCTGAAGCAGAGCCCCGACTTCAAGGCATTGTTCGAGCCCTTCAGCGAGGCGAAGGCCGTCGACGATCTCACCGTCGATCTCATCACCAAGGCGCCTTATCCGCTCGTTCTCAACCTCGCCACCTACATCTTTCCCTTGGACCGGGAATTTTATTCGGGGACCGATGAGCGCGGCCGCCGGAAGGACGAGATCGTCAAGCACGGCGCCTCCTTCGCCTCGACCCACGTCGCGGGCACCGGCCCCTTCATCGTCACCGAGCGTGAGCAGGGCACGCGGCTCAAATTGAAGAGGTTCGCCGACTATTGGGACAAGGCGTCGCCCGGGAATGCCGACGAGATCCTGTTCACCCCGATCAAGGAGCCGGCGACGAGGGTTGCGGCGCTGCTGGCCGGCGACGTCGATTTCATCGCTCCGGTGCCGCCGACCGACCTCGACCGCATCAAAGGCGATCCCTGCTGCGATCTCGTCACCATCCCGAGCACGCGGATACTCACCTTCGAGCTGAACCAGAAGCGGGTGCCGGCTTTCAAGGATGCGCGCGTGCGCCGTGCCATCAACTTGGCGATCAACCGCAAGGGCATCACCGAGAAAATCCTGCGCGGCTTCGCAACGCCGGCCGGCGACCTCAGTCCGCCTGGCTATGCCGGCTACGACCCCACGCTCAGACCTGAGTTCGATGTCTCCAAGGCCAAGGCACTGATGGCCGAGGCTGGCTACCCTGACGGCTTCTCGGTGACGATGATGGCGCCGAACAATCGCTATATCGAGGACTACCGCATCGCCGAGGCCGTGGCGGCAATGCTCGCCAAGATCGGGATCACGGTCGACCTCCAGACCATGCCCAAGGCGCAATATTGGCAGCGCTTCGACGAGCGCGCCGCCGACATCATGATGATCGGCTGGCAATCGGACACCCAAGACTCCGCGAACTTCTATGAGTTCCTGGCGATGACTCCTGACCCGAAGACGGGCTACGGCCAATACAATGCCGGCAATTATTCCAACCCCGAAGTGGACAAGCTCACCTTGGAGACCCAGACCATGACCGATCCGTCGGCGCGCGCCGAGGTGCTGAAGCGCATCGAGGGTATCCTCCATGAGGATGGCGCTCTCGTGCCGCTCCACTGGCAGCATCTCTCCTGGGCGGCGCGGAAGGGCGTCCATATCGCGCCGGTGGTGAGCGTCATCGACATGCCGTACCTCGGCGATCTGGTCATGGACTGAGACGCACTTCTTTCTGAACTTTCAGATATTTCGGTCGTTTTCAGACGGTGGAGTTGGAACCGCGATCACGCTATTCTCTCCGCAAGGGGGCAGGGCCATGACACCCGCCTATTTGCGCCTCGATGCCCGGCCGCATCTGCCTCCCCGTGCCCGCGCCATGGCGCTCATGGCCGTGCTTGGGGGGCTGAGCGGACTCGTCTCAAGCCTGCCGTCGCCGCTTCCGGACATCCGCCTCACCGACCCCGATGTGCTGATCAACACGCGGTCGCTGCCGCTCCACGCCGGCATCGCCTTCAGCCTCTTGCTTGGCGTCGTGTTGCGGCTCTGGGTCAACCGCGATCTCAATAAATGTCTGCTCGCCATGGTGCTGACGCTGGTGGGGTGGCTTGCCGCCGTCAACACCGCCAATGACGTCATCGATATGGTGCAAGGCTCGATGCTGTTCGGTACCGTTCCCGGCGCCAAGGCCAATCGCGAGATGCTCGGCGGCCTGGCCGGCGGGGTCACCGCCGGCGCCATCGGTGCTGGCCTCACCGCCTTCGGCGTTGGCATCGCCGCCACCGCCATGCGGCGAACTGAGGCTTGGGTCACGGTGGTGATCACCGGCGCGGTCGCCGGCCTCTTGCTCTACCCGGCGGCATCTCTCGACGCCATCGTCGTGCTGTTCGTGCCGTGGCAGGCCGCCGTCGCGGCGGCGATCGCCTACGTTCTCACCTGGCGCGAAGCCTGAGCCGCACCGGTTCGATCAGGTATTGGCGATAAGGGCGCGCGAGACGCTCTGGTCCTGATGCGGCACCTCATAGGTGACCACCTTGAAGCCTGTCAGCGTCGACGGCCCGAACGAGGTGACGATCGCCACGTCGGTCGCATCTCGTCCGCGCGCGATCAGGATACGGCCGATCCGCGGCTTGTTGTGGCGGGCGTCGAAAGTATACCAGCGGCCACCGAGATAGGCTTCGAACCAAGCGCTAAAATCCATCGGCGCCGGATCGTACGGGACGCCGATGTCGCCGAGATAACCGGTGCAGTAGCGGGCCGGCACGTTCATGCATCGGCACAGGGTCACGGCCAGATGAGCGAAGTCCCGGCAGACGCCGCGGCGTTCAGTGAACGTATCGAACGCGGTCTTGGTGGGGTTTGCATGCTCATAGCCAAAGGTCACATGATTATGGACGAAATCGCAGATGGCCTGAACCAGCGGCCAACCCTTCGGCACCTTGCCAAAGCTCGACCAAGCGAATTCGAGGAGACGATCAGTTTCGCAGTAGCGGCTGCCTAAAAGATAGACAAGCGTCTCCACGGGAAGCATCTCGAGCGGGCTTTGCGTCGCCTCGGGCGCGACGACGTCAGGCTCTCCGCTATCCTGCACCAGGAAATCGGCTGAGATCGTGATCGAGCCCTGCGGGGCATGGATGACGTGGCAGGTATTGCCGAATCCGTCGCAATATTCCGTGGCCGGAACCGGAGGTTGGACGAGGAATCGGTCGGGGGTGATGAGGTCGCGGCGGCGGCTTGGATGCACGCTCAGGGCCAAAATCATGGGCGTCGGCTGCGGCAAATCATAGGAAATCTCGTAGCCCGCTTGCACCGTTATCGCCATTATCCACCACCCTCTTGCAAGGATTCTTGCCGCGAGACTGCTAAAGCTGTGACGATAATGTTCGGTTCCCTCAAAGAGTTCGGCTGCCTTGCTTAGGCCGGGCGACGGCGTCACGCCGCCGCGGCAGCCCGAATCTTAACCATGGGACGCCCAATGGCGCCCCAAGATCCTCGCAACGCTTATGCCAAGTCGAGCCCACGAGGAGCGTCAGTGCGGGGCGAAGGACTGATCGCTGAAAGGCGACGCCGTCGGCACCTGGATGACGATGAAGCCGCGGCCGATCACCTGGTGGCAGGCATTGCAGGTTTGGTTGAGGTCGCCGAACGCCTTGGCAAACTGCGCCTCGTCCTTGGTCTTGATCGCGTCGCGGATCGCGTCCATCGGATCGGCGGTGTTGGTTACGTACTCGACGGGTATCTCGCGATAGAGCTGGGCGGCATCGCCAAGGCTCTCCTTGATCTGTGCGACTTCATAGGCGGCGAGATCCCAATTCCCGAGCTTGCCCGCGAACCAAAGCTTGATATGCCTGAACTGGATCGTGGTCATGATGTCGCCGAGCTTCGGCGGGTAGGTGTCTTGCTGGGCGAAGGCGAGCGGTGCGAAGATCAGCCCCGTCAGCACAGCACCGATCAAAGCGAGGTGTTTCATCTCCAAGCTCCCTATCGCCACGTCTCGTCGAGCGCGGGGCAAGACGTATCGTCGGACCACCCGCTCGTGCCCCTCACTCTAGCGCGAATGGCCCCGTCGGGCACCGCCGGTCGGAGCCTTGAGTAAACCGATGCGGGGGCTTGCCACCAGCCTTGTCTTCTTTCTCAGACGCGCGGCTCAGGCCATCGTCGTCATGGTCGCGATCGCCATCATCGCCTTCGCCGTGAAA
This sequence comes from uncultured Alphaproteobacteria bacterium, assembly GCA_963732955.1. Classification (GTDB taxonomy): domain Bacteria; phylum Pseudomonadota; class Alphaproteobacteria; order Rhizobiales; family Methyloligellaceae; genus Methyloceanibacter. The sequence continues at coordinate 1,312,596 of CAVTBH010000004.1, read as the reverse complement.
GGCGCGCTCGGCGACCCGTTGCGCGAGATCATGGGCGAGGCGGTGCCCGAGGCTCAGCGCGCCGAGCTCCGACATCAGCTTGGGCTCGATGACCCGTGGCCAACGCAGGCAGCGCGCTTTCTCGGCGGCGCCATGAGAGGTGATCTCGGCCAGTCCTATATCTACAAGCGCTCGACCCTCGCGGTCATTGCCGCCAAGTTCCCGGCGAGCTTCGAGCTCGTGCTTGCCGCGAGCCTGATCGTCATCCTCGTTTCGCTTCCTGCCGGAATCTATTGCGCCGTGAGGCCGCGCTCCCTCGGCGCAAGGTTGATCTTGGGCTTGAGCGTGCTCGGCATCTCGGTTCCCGTCTTTCTCACCGGCATTCTTCTCATCACCATCTTCTCGGTGCGGCTCGCACTGTTACCGGCGTTCGGCCGGGGCGACACCGTCGCGATCGGGCCTTGGGAGACGGGGCTGCTGACCCTTGACGGGCTCGAGCATCTCTTGCTTCCCGCCATCACCCTCTCCTCGATCATGCTGCCGCTGTTCATCAGGCTTATCCGCGGCGCCATGCTCGATCAGCTCGGCAGCGACTATGTCCGCACCGCCCGCGCCAAAGGCGCCTCGCATTTGCGGGTCTGGCTGCACCACGCGCTGCGCAACGCGCTCGTTCCGATCGTGGCCCTTGGCGCCCTTCAAATCGGCAACATGCTCGCCTTCACCCTTCTCACCGAGACCGTGTTCCAGTGGCCCGGCATGGGCTTCCTGTTCCTCGAGGCGGTGACCCGGGCCGACGTGCCGCTGATCACCACCTACCTCGTCGTGGTCGGGCTGCTCTTCGTCGTCACCAACACCCTCGCCGACATTGCGAGCCTCTGGCTCGATCCCCGTATCAGCCTCGAAGGCGGGCGATGAACGCAACCGCGTCGCCCCTGTCCGCGGTTCGCACGACCGCACGCGACCATCCGCTCGCAGCCGTCGCGGCAGTGGTGCTCGCGGCCATCGCGCTCGCCGCGTTCGCCGCCCCCCTGATCGCGCCGCAAGATCCCTTCGACCTTAGAAGCTTCGATCTGCTCGATGCAGAGCTGCCACCGGTCTGGGTTCAGGGCGGCGACCCGCGCTTCCTGCTGGGCACGGATTCGCAAGGCCGGGATCTCTTCAGCGCCATTCTCTACGGCACCCGCATCTCCCTGACGGTCGGCGTGCTGGCCGTCATGATTCAGGCCGCGATCGGCATTCCTCTCGGGCTGATCGCCGGTTACGCCGGGGGGAGGGTGGATAGCCTCATCGCGCGTCTCGCCGATATTCAGCTGTCGCTGTCGAGCCTGATGCTCGCCATCATCGCCTTGGCGCTCGTGCGCGCCGGGCTTGGCGGCGAGACCCTCGGCCGCTTCGCCGTGCCGCTTCTCGTGGTCGTTATCGGGCTTGCCGAATGGCCCTATTTCGCCCGCACCGCGCGCGCGGCGACGCAGGTAGAAGCGGCAAAGGACCACGTCCGCGCCGCACGGGCCTTGGGCGCGAGCGGTACCCGCATCGTGTCTTGGCACATCCTGCCCAACATTTTGTCGCCATTGATCGTGGTCGCTACCACCCAAATCGCCAACGCAGTCATGGCCGAGGCCGCACTGTCCTTTCTCGGCCTTGGCTTGCCCGTGACCCAGCCCTCGCTCGGCACGCTGATCCGCTCCGGCTACGATCTCATCTTTGCCGGCATCTGGTGGGTGACGCTGCTTCCGGGCCTGACCCTGGTCGTGATGCTCGTCGCCGTTAACATCCTCGGCGATGCCCTTCGCGACGGTCTCGACCCGCGCCTGTCGCCTCGCTAAACGCTATGGACAAGCAAGCCGCCCGGCCTCATCACGGACGGGGCGGCTTCTGGCTCGCCGAATCGGGCAAGCCAGCAAGCCTTAGGTTTGGGGCCGTTCCAGCCCATGAGATATAGTGGGCTCGCCCTTTGCGACGACTCCCGGGAGGTGTCATGGAGACCTCGGGCAGCGCCAGTCCTGAACTGATCTACGCGCTTCGCCGCGTCAGCGAGAGCGCCGCCCTCGCGGCCTTCGACTGGATCGGCCGCGGCGACGGCATGGACGGTGGCCGCGCCGCGCTTGACGCCATGCTCGCGGCCCTCTCTGGCGTTGATCTCGACGCGGTGGTGGTGATCGGCGAGGCCGGTAAAGGAGAGGCGCCGCAGCCCTCCGGCGGGGCGCGCCTCGGCCGCCCGGGATCGGCCTTCAAGGCCGACATCGCCGTGGATCCGGTCGAAGGCACGAGCTATCTCGCGCGCGGCCAGACTAATGCGCTCGCGGTGCTTGCCGTGGCGCCCCGCGGCGCCATGATGAATCCGGCGCCGGCGTTTTACATGGAGAAGTTCGTGGCGCCTGCGCCTGCCCGGGGCAAGATCGATCCTCTGTGGAGCACCGCGCGGAAGCTCAAGGTCCTGGCCCGGTCCCTCAACAAGGACATCACCCAGCTCACCATCTATGTCCTGGAAAAGCCGCGCCATCGCGAACTCATCGAGGACATCATCAGCACCGGTGCCCGGGTCGCGCTCTACCCTGCGGGAGACGTCGCCGGCGCGCTCCTCGCCGCCATTCCGGGCTCGGGCATCGACGCTTTGATGGGGACGGGCGGCACACCAGAGGGCGTAATGTCGGCTTGCGCCGTTCGGGCGCTTGGCGGCGAGTTTCTGGCGAGAATCGATCCCCAGCTTCATACCGAGGCCAAGGCGGTGCGGGACGCCGGGCTCAGCACCTCGCGCTGGTATCAGCGCGACGAGCTAATCGCCTCTGATGACGTGTTTTTCTGCGCCACAGGCATCACCACGGGATTGATGCTCGAGGGCGTTGAGCGCGGCCGGACCCACTATAAATTGCAGACCATGATGGTTACCGGTGCGACGGGAGAGCGACAGATTTTGACCTCTTATATCCCCTTGGCGAAATTGGATGAGGCGCGGGGGGTGGCGCGCGACGTGGCGTAAGGTATTACTAAATAAAAAAAACGTGCTTTCGGGAGTAGGAAATGCCGAAGCGGGTTGATCATCCGATCATCCTAGGGATTGTTGGCAACTCGGCGTCTGGAAAGACGACCTTGTCGGCGGGCGTCGCCCAGATTCTGGGCGAAGACCGCTGCACCGTGATCTGCACCGACAATTACCATCGCTACGACCGCCGCGAGCGGGCGACCAATGGCCTGTCCGCAATCGATCCGCGCGCCAACTACCTCGACATCTTAGAGCAGCATCTGCGCCACTTGCGGGAGGGTGACGCCATCCTTCACCCGATCTACGACCACCGCGACGGCTCCTTCGCCCGGCCGCAATATATCAAGCCGAAAGAGTTCGTCATCGCCGAGGGGCTGCTCGGCTACACCACCAGGGCCATGCGCGATTGCTATGACGTGAAGATCTATCTCGATCCGGATGAAGATCTTCGCGTCAAATGGAAGCTGCACCGCGACACCACGAGGCGGGGCTATAAGCGCGAGGAGGTGCTCGCCTCGCTAGAAAAGCGCAAGAAGGAAAGCCCGAACTACGTCCACCCGCAGCGCACCTTCGCCGATATCGTCATCCGCTTTCAGACGCCGGGCGGCGCCAATGGCTCCGACACCCAGCTCGACGTCCGTCATCTCTTGCGCCCGACCCTGCCGCATCCGGACTTCACGCCGCTGTTCGACGGCTCGAGCAATGCGGGGCTTCATCTCGAGCTCGCCCGCGACCGCGACGGCAAGCCGGTCGATGTGCTGGAGATCAATGGCAGCATTTCGGACCAGCGCGCCGAGCGCATCGAAGATTTGTTGTGGAATTTGATCCCGGAAGCCGGGCATTTGCGCGACCAGGTGGGGCGCATCGATGTTGCCAACGGCGCCCGGCGGAGTCATCCACTAGCCCTCACGCAGCTTCTCGTCGGCTATCACGCCGTCAAAGCGGCGATGGGCGTCCGCGCCTATTAATCATCCTGGAGTTTGGGATCATCGATGGCTGAAGCTTTGCAGCAGGGACGGGCCTTACCCGAAACAACCCATCAGGACATGGCTAACGCCATTCGCGCGCTCGCCATGGACGCGGTGCAGAAGGCCGATTCCGGCCATCCCGGCATGCCCATGGGCATGGCCGACGTGGCCACGGTGCTGTTCACGCGCTTCTTGAAGTTCGACGCCGCCCATCCTGAGTGGCCTGACCGCGACCGCTTCGTGCTCTCGGCCGGCCACGGCTCGATGCTGCTCTATGCCCTGCTTTACCTTACCGGCGTGGACGGCATGGATATCGACCAGCTGAAGCGCTTTCGCCAGCTCGGATCGATGACACCGGGGCACCCCGAATATGGCCACGCCCCCGGCATCGAGACCACGACGGGGCCACTGGGGCAGGGGCTGGGCAATGCCGTCGGCATGGCGCTCGCCGAACGCCTGCTCAACCAGCGCTATGGCAATGACATCGTCGACCATTACACCTATGCCGTTGCGGGCGACGGCTGCCTCATGGAGGGCATCAGTCAGGAGGCGATCTCCCTCGCTGGGCATCTCAGGCTCGGCAAGCTGATAGTTTTGTTCGACGACAATCAGATTTCCATCGACGGCCCGACCAGCCTCTCCACCTCCGACGATCAGATCGAGCGCTTCCGGGCGTCGCGATGGCACACGGCCCGGGTCGACGGCCATGATCCCGAGGCCATTGCGCTCGCGATCGAGAATGCCCGTGCGGTCACCGATCGCCCCTCGCTGATCGCCTGCCGCACCATCATCGGCTACGGCGCGCCGAAGAAACAGGGCACGGCGTCGACCCATGGCTCGCCGCTCGGCGAGGATGAGATCGCCGGCGCCCGCGAGCGGCTCGGGTGGGGCCATGCTCCTTTCGAAGTGCCGAAGCCGGTTCTCGCGGCCTGGCGCGCCGCCGGCACCCGCCACGCCGCGACCTATGAGCGGTGGCAACACGCGGCGGGGCGACTCGACGCCGAGGCGCGGACCCATCTCACCGATCCGATCGACTCTGGGGTGAGCAAGAAGATCGCGGCCGCGGTGAAAGCCATTAAGGCCGACTTCTCGAAAGACGGGGCGAAGCTCGCCACGCGGCAATCCTCGCAGAAGGTGATCGAGAAGCTCTACCCCATCGTGCCGGGCTTCATCGGCGGCTCGGCCGATCTCACCGGCTCCGTTGGTACGCTGACCAAGCTCCATGGCTTGGTCACGCCTGGCGATTACGCGGGCAGCTACATCCATTACGGTGTCCGTGAGCATGGCATGGCCGCCGCCATGAACGGCTTGGCACTTCATGGCGGTATCGTGCCTTACGGCGGCACCTTCCTCGTGTTCTCCGACTATTGCCGCCCCTCGATCAGGCTCTCGGCGATGATGGGGCAGCGCGTGATCTATGTGCTGACCCACGATTCCATCGGGCTCGGCGAGGATGGTCCGACCCATCAGCCGGTCGAGCACCTCGCGGCGTTGCGGGCTATCCCCAACCTCAACGTGTTCCGGCCTGCCAATTCGGTCGAATGCGCCGAGTGCTGGGAGATCGCTCTCCGTACCTCCGACAGCCCGTCGGTATTGGCGCTGACGCGCCAGGGCCTGCCGCTGCTGCGGACCACCCACACCGACGAGAATCTGTCGGCCAAGGGCGCCTATGTGCTGATCGAGCCTGAGGGCGGGCGCGACGTCACCCTGATCGGGACCGGGTCCGAGGTGGCCATTGCCGTCGCGGCCGCAAAGGCCCTCCAAGAAGACGGCATCAAGGCTGCCGTAATTTCGCTCCCCTGTTGGGAGTTATTCGCGGCCCAAAGCGAGGCCTATCGGGACGAGGTGCTCGGCACCGCCCCGAGGGTCGCGGTCGAGGCGGCGGTTGAATTCGGATGGCGGACGTGGCTCGGCGACCGAGGTGTTTTCGTGGGCATGCATGGATTTGGGGCTTCAGCCCCAGCGCAAGAGCTTTATAAGCACTTCGGAATCACGGCAGAAGCCGTCCAATCCGCCGCCCGCGGCCTTTTGCGAAAGATCAAAGAGTGAGGACAAATGTCGAATAAGCGTGTCGCCATCAACGGCTTCGGCAGGATCGGCCGGCTGACGCTCCGGGCCTTCCTCGAAGCAGGCCGCAAGGACCTCGATTTCGTGGCGATCAATGACCTGGGCTCCGCGGAGATGAACGCGCATCTGCTCGAATTCGACAGCGTGCACGGTCGCTTTCCCGGCAAGGTCAGCGCCAGTAACGGCCACCTCAAGGCCGACGGCCATGACCTCGCCGTGCTCTCCGAGAGCGCGCCCGAGAAGTTGCCCTGGCGCGACCTTGGCGTCGATATCGTCATGGAATGCACCGGCCGGTTCGCCAGTCGGGACGCTGCCGCGAAGCATCTCGACGCCGGCGCCAAGCGCGTCCTCGTTTCGGCGCCGTGCACCAACGCCGATCTGACCGTCGTCTATGGCGTCAATGACGAGAAGCTCACCCAGGAGCATCACGTCGTCTCCAACGCTTCCTGCACCACCAATTGCCTCGCGCCGGTCGCGAGCGTGCTGCACAAGACGATCGGCATCCGCCACGGCTACATGACCACGGTCCACGCCTATACCGGCGATCAGCGGACCGTCGACACCCTGCACAAGGATCCCTATCGGGCGCGCGCCGCCGCGGTGAACCTCATTCCGAGCTCGACCGGCGCCGCCAAGGCGCTCGGTCTCGTGCTCCCCGAGTTGAAGGGCAAGCTCGACGGCGCTTCGATCCGCGTTCCGGTGCCGAATGTGAGCCTGATCGACCTCACCTTCACCGCGTCGCGGCCGACCACGGTCGAGGAGATCAATGCCGCGATGACCAAAGCCGCGGAGGGCCCCCTGAAGGGCGTTCTCGGCGTGAATTCGAAGCCCCTGGTGTCAAGCGACTTTAATCATGACCCTCTAAGCTCCATCTTCGATCTCGAAGGTACCCAGGTCGTGGACGGCACCTTCTGCCGGGTCGTCTCCTGGTACGACAACGAATGGGGCTTCTCCAACCGTATGAGTGACACCGCAGTAGTGATGAGCAAGCTGATATGAACGACATCGACGTCTCTATGATCAAATCCTCCGGCGCCGCGGCGAGCGGCAAGGTCGACTTCTCCCGCATTCGCACCATCGACGGGCTCGATGTCAGGGGAAAGCGTGTCCTGGTACGCGTGGATTTCAATGTGCCGATACAGGATGGGGTCGTCGGCGACACGACGCGCATCGAGCGCGTCTTGCCGACGATCAGGCAGCTGTTGGCCGGAGGCGCCAAGGTGATTGTGCTGTCGCATTTGGGGCGTCCCAAAACCGGCACCATGACCGACACCACGCTGAAGCCGATTGCCGACAAGATGGCTGAACTCATGCCGGGCACCAAGGTCAGCTTCATCGGCAATTGCGTCGGCGACGAGGCTAGGCGTGGCGTCGAAGCGCTGAAGCCGGGCGAGATCGCCCTGCTCGAAAATCTTCGTTACAACGACGGCGAGAAGAAGAACGATCCAGACTTCGCCAAAGAGCTTGCCGCGCTCGGCGACATCTATGTCGACGACGCCTTTTCCACCGCGCATCGCGCCCATGCTTCGGTCGAGGCGATTACACATTTTCTTCCGTCTTATGCCGGCCTGTTGATGATGGCCGAGATCAGAGCGCTGGAGCGAGCGGTCGAGCATCCCGAGCGACCCGTGATGGCCATTGCCGGCGGCTCGAAGGTATCCACCAAGATCCAGGTGCTGACCAACCTCACGGCGCGCATGGACCAGCTCGTTCTCGCCGGCGGCATGGCGAGCACCTTCCTGTTCGCCAAGGGCGTGGAGATCGGCAAGTCGCTGTGCCAGCCGGAGGCCGTGCCCATCGTCAAGGAGATCATGGCCCACGCCGAGAAACATGGCTGCGAGATCGTGCTGCCCCACGACTTCATCGTCGCCAGGGAGCTCAAGGCGGGCGCCGACTGGCATGTCTGCCAGGTTGGCGAGATACCTGCCGATGAAATGATCGTCGACATCGGGCCCAACTCTGTCGCCGATCTCAAACGGCGCTTCGCCGAGGTCAAGACGTTGCTGTGGAACGGACCTGTCGGCGCCTTCGAATGGGAGCCCTTCGGCAAGGGCACCTATGCCCTGATGCACGAGGCCGCGCGCCTTGCCAAGGAGGGCAAGCTCGCGGCGATCGCCGGGGGCGGCGACACCGTCGCGGCGCTCAACAACGCCGGCGTAAGCCAGGACTTCACCTATGTCTCGACCGCCGGCGGCGCGTTCCTGGAGTGGCTCGAAGGCAAGACCTTGCCGGCCGTCGCCGCGCTCGCCGTGAGCAGAGCTTAAGGAATTGGCGCTAGAACGGCCTTGTCAAATTATGGTCGGCAGGCCAAACCTGCCGCATCATGAACGAGGCTCTCATGGCGGATCGCGCGCTCCCGGGTGACATCATCATTGCGCCTTCGATCCTGTCGGCCGACTTCGCGCGGCTCGGCGAGGAGGTGCGCGCCATCGACGCCGCCGGCTGCGACTGGATCCACGTCGATGTCATGGACGGCCACTTCGTGCCCAACATCACCATCGGCCCCGACGTGGTCAAGGCGCTACGCCCGCATTCGAGCAAGCTGTTCGACGTGCATCTGATGATCGAGCCGTGCGATCCCTTCATCGAGGCTTTCGCCCGCGCCGGCTCTGACATCATCACAGTCCACGTTGAAGCCGGCCCTCATCTCGACCGCTCGCTTCAGCTCATTCGCGGGCTCGGCAAGAAGGCGGGCGTCAGCCTGACGCCGTCGACCCATGAGTCGACGATCGCCCATGTGCTCGACAAGCTCGACCTGATCCTGGTGATGACCGTGAACCCGGGCTTCGGCGGCCAGGACTTCATTCCGGCGCAGCTCGACAAGATCAGGGCCATCCGCCGCATGATCGGCAAGCGGCCGATCCATCTTGAAGTCGATGGCGGCATCAATGCCGCGACCGTGCCGCTCGTGGCCGAGGCCGGTGCCAATGTCATGGTCGCGGGCTCAGGCGTCTTCAAAGGCGGGCAATACGCCGAGAACATCGCCGCGATCCGCAACAATGCCGAGCGGGCCCGCGCCGCCGCATGACACTCGGCGCAACCCGCCGCACCAGGGCTGACGTGAAAGTGAAGCGCGCAGCCCTTGCGAACAGGAGAAAATTCTCCAAGCTGGCGGCAATGGCCGTGATCGCCGGTAGGATTTGAGCTGCACATGGATGTCACCTATTTCGGGGCGCTGCTTGCGGGGCTGTTGAGCTTTCTCTCCCCGTGCGTGCTGCCGCTCGTGCCGCCCTACCTTTGCTTCCTCGGGGGCGCCACCTTCGACCAGCTCTCCGGAGAGGACGAGACCCCGCGCCACGTTTACGCGACCATCGTGCTGTCTTCGGTCGCCTTCGTACTCGGCTTCACCACGGTGTTCGTGGCCCTCGGCGCCACCGCCACCTTCATCGGCCAGCTCCTCATCGCCAACTTTGCGTTGCTGAGCAAGATCGCCGGCGTGATCATCATCATCGCCGGTCTCCACTTCCTCGGCGTAATCCATATTCCGCTGCTGCACCGCGAGGCGCGCTACCACGCCGAGGAGCGCCCCGCAGGCCTGCTTGGCGCCTACCTGATCGGCGTCGCTTTCGCCTTCGGCTGGACCCCGTGCATTGGTCCGGTGCTTGGTGCCATCCTTGCCGTCGCCGCTGGCGAAGGCTCGGTGAGCCAGGGGGTGAGCCTTCTCCTCGTCTATTCCCTCGGCCTCGGCCTTCCCTTCATCGCCGCGGCCCTCGCCATCAGGCCGTTCCTGAACACGCTGCAGCGCTTCAAGCCGCATCTCGCCAAGGTGGAGAAGGTCATGGGCGCCCTTCTCGTCCTCACCGGCGTGCTCTTCCTCACCAACGCCATGACCTACATCTCCGGCTGGATGCTTGAGATGTTCCCGGGACTTGCGACCATCGGCTGATCGCGGCGCCCCTTTCGCGCAGCGCCCGATTACGCCGATAGTTCCGCCATGACAGCGATCGCCCTCACCATCGCCGGCTCGGATTCCTCAGGCAGCGCCGGCATTCAGGCCGACCTCAAGACGTTCTCCGCGCTCGGCGTCTATGGCGCCAGCGTCATCACCGCGGTCACGGCACAGAACACGCGTGGCGTCGAAGGCGTCCATGTCGTGCCGCCGGATTTCGTGCGCGCGCAGATGCGTGCGGTGGCGTCAGACCTCGCGGTCGGGGCGATCAAGATCGGCATGCTGGCCACGAGCGCGGTCATCCGCGCTGTCGCCGAGGGCCTGGCCGATTTCCCCGACGTTCCCGTCGTGCTGGATCCCGTGATGGTCGCTGCGAGCGGCGACCCGCTGCTAGAGGCCGACGCGGTCGACGCGCTCCGCACGATACTCATCCCGCACGCGACGCTGATTACGCCAAATCTCGCCGAAGCCGCCATTCTCTTGGGCCAATCCGTCGCCCGCAGCGAATATGAGATGGCGGCGCAGGCGCTGAAGCTTCACGAGACCGGCGCCAGCGCCGTGCTCATCAAAGGTGGCCACAGCGGCGGGGAGGCCGCCATCGACATTCTGTTCGCGGGCGACGAGCCCGTGAGCTTCGAAGCCCCGCGCGCCGAGACTAAGAATACCCACGGCACCGGCTGCACCCTGTCTGCGGCCATTGCCGCCGAGCTTGCCAAGGGCGCCGACCTCGCCGAAGCCGTGGGCGCGGCCAAGACCTACGTCACCGATGCGATCTTTGCCGCTGACGCCCTGGAGATCGGCAAAGGCAGGGGGCCCGTCCACCACTTCCATGCCTGGTGGAAACAAGGCGACGCCTAGGGCTCCATCACCACGCTTTGGTGCTGCTCTCCAAGCCCTGAGATGGCGAGGGTGAGCTGGTCGCCAGCCTTGAGGAACACTCTTGGGTTGCGCGCCATGCCGACGCCGGGTGGCGTCCCCGTGGTGACGACGTCGCCGGGCATCAGGGTCATGTATTGGCTGATATAGCTCAGGAGCGCGGCGACGCCGAACACCATGGTCGAGGTATTCCCGGTCTGCATGCGCGTGCCGTTGAGATCGAGGGCGAGATCGAGCGCTTGCGGATCCTGCACCTCGTCCTTGGTCACGAGCCACGGGCCGAGCGGCCCGAAGCTCTCATAGCTCTTGGCCTTGATCCATTCGCCGGGGCCGCCCTTTTGCAAGCTCCGCTCCGACACGTCGTTGCAGATGCAATAGCCGGCGACGCAAGCAAGCGCGTCCGCCTCCGGCACCTTCTTCGCCGTGCTGCCGACGACGAAAGCGAGCTCGACCTCGAAATCCATGCGCTGCCAACCGGCCGGCATCAGGATCGGATCGTTCGGGCCGGAAACGCAGGAGGTCGCCTTGGTGAATACGATCGGCACCTCGGGAATAGGCATCCCGGTCTCGGCGGCATGATCCCGGTAGTTGAGCCCGATGCCGAGAAACTTCGGCACGTGGGCGACAGGCGCTCCAATCCGCGGCGCGCTCTCGACGAGCGGCAGACGCGACAGATCTAGGCTTGCAAGTCGCGCAAGACCCTCAGGCCCAAGCACATCGCCCTCGATATCAGTGATGACGCCGGACAAGTCGCGGATATGCCCGTCAGCATCCAGAACGCCGGGCTTCTCCGCCCCCCGATCGCCATAGCGCAGCAGCTTCATCGATCTTTCCCTGTCGTGTTTGTTCGCATGAGGCATTGGGATACGCGGGGCGGCGGCATGCCATCAAGCCGATAATCCTGGTCCGCGTAAGCGCGGGCTAGGAGCGCAAACGAATCGCGCGAAGCGGCCCCCAAAGGCGCAATTCGGGTGCAGTGGCCGAAGCGCCACAGAACTGTGTAAAGATTTCGCCACAATGAGTCCGCGAGTAGCCGCGAATTTGGCCGCTAAGAGGCTCCCCCAGGGCGTTCCGGTCGGGCCCGCGCTGGGCATAATACATTGATATAGAACAAGAAATAGCATCGCCTGGGTCGCCGGCGCCGGTTGCTATCCAGGTCCATTGCATTTCGGCAACAGTGGCCGCCAGTTCCGCGTCAGGGCTCCTGTCCAATGTTGAATGCGCTGCCTCTGCTGGGTAGCTTTTCATCACGACAACGGCGGGGCCGGGGGGCTATTTCGCCAGAAGCGTAAGAAAGACCAAAGCGCGCAAAAATTCAGAGGGACCTGAATACGAACTAGCGGCTTAGGAAAGAATGGGGGGGCGAGCCAGAGCCCATCTAAAAGGCAACGCCTTTGGAGTTCGGCTCGTTTCGCAGGGAAGACCGGCCCGGGCATCCCGGGCCGGTTCTTTATTTGGGGCTAGAGTCCAAGCCTCGACAGCGTCCGGTCGATCGGCGCGAGATAGGCCGATCCGAACAAACGGACATGCACCAGCGTCGGATAGAGCTTGTAGAGGTCCGACCGGGTCTCGTGGAAGCCGGGCTCGAGCGGCAGCAGCGTCTCATAGCTCTCGAAGAAGGCGCGCCCGAACGTCCCAAACATCGTGGTGAACGCGAGCTCGATTTCTCGGTGGCCGCAATAGATGGCCGGGTCCACGAACCCGGCAATCCGGTTACCGCGAACGAGCACATTCCCCGTCCATAGATCGCCGTGAAGCAGGCTCGGGGCATCGGGCTCGTGCAAATGCTCCTCGAGCTGGGCGGCGAGCCGTTCGATGCGGCCGAGGAAGGACGCCGGCAACCGTCCCTCCGCTTCGGCGGCTGTCGCCATCGCCAGCAGCCTCTCATCGCGAAAAAACGGGATCCAGCGATCGGTCCAGGGATTGCGCTGCGGTAGCGGCCCGATCAGCGTGTCGCGGTCATAGCCGAAGGCGCGGCGCGGGGTGGCATGGAGCCGCGCAATCAGCTCCGCGGCATGGCGCTCGACCTGAGGCGTAATGCCGCCCCCGTCATGGTCGATGTAGTCCATGACGAGGAGGTCCGGCTCTCCCATATGCACTGCGGGGACTGGCAGGTCTGAATGACGCGCAAGTTCTCGGAGCATATAGGCCTCGATCGAGAGGTCGGCCCGCGACGTCTCGCGCCGCGCCTTGACCGCGAGCCTTCGACCGTCGGCGAGATCGATCCTCAATCCCGCAAGTCCGAAGCCGACAGGGAGATGCGACAGCGCAACGACGCGCACGCCGAGCGCGGTTTCGAGCCTTGCTTTGATGTCGCTGTTGCTGATCATGAGTCCGTTAACGGCGGCGCGGCCGTTGTCACAACCCTGATACAAAATCACCTTAACTCGGCCCTCATCGATATGAGAACAAACGCCCACGACGTGCAGCACTCCGGAACGAAACGATACCGCGCTCTCTTCGTTTCGGACATTCATCTCGGCACCAAGGCTTGCCAGGCCGAGGCCTTTCTCGATTTCCTCCGCTCCAGCGAGACCGATCGCATTTATCTCGTCGGCGACATCGTCGACTTCTGGCGCATCAAGCGCGGCGTCTATTGGCCTCAAGCCCATAACGACGTGTTGCAGAAGCTACTGCGCTGGGTGCGCAAAGGCGGCAACCTCGTCTTCATTCCAGGCAATCACGACGAGGCCATGCGCGACTATTGCGGCGCGCGCTTCGGCGGCATCTCGATCGAGCGCAGCGTGATTCACACCGGCGCCGACGGCCGGCGCTATCTCGTCATGCATGGCGATGAGTTCGACGTCGTGGTGCGCTACGCCAAATGGCTCGCGCTGTTCGGTGACTGGAGCTACACCGTGGCGCTGTGGGCCAACACCCATTTCAACGCTGTCCGCCGCTGGTTCGGCATGCCCTATTGGTCGCTGTCGGCCTACCTCAAGCACAAGGTGAAACGGGCGGTGAATTATATTGGCGAGTTCGAGGGGGCGCTTGCCGCCGAGGCGCGCCGGAACGGCGCTCAGGGCGTGATCTGCGGCCACATCCATCACGCCGCCATCCGCCAGGTTGGCGACGTGCTCTACATCAACACGGGCGACTGGGTTGAAAGCTGCACCGCCGTGGCGGAGACCGAGGAGGGCATCTTCGAGCTCATCCGCTGGACGCCGCATCCCTATGGCATGAGTTGGGCCGAAGGCCCCGCCGAGGAGCTCGAGGCAGCCGCTTGATGCGCGTGCTCGTGGCGACTGACGCCTGGCATCCCCAGGTGAATGGGGTGGTCCGCACCTATGAGCGGCTGGCTGTGGAGGCGAGCAAACTTGGCTTCGAGATCGTCTTCCTCGCGCCGTCAGAGTTTCGCACGCTTCCCTGTCCCACCTATCCGGAGATTCGCTTGTCGCTCGCGAGCCCTCGCGCCATCGCGACTCGCATCGAACTCGCACGACCCGATTTCATCCATATCGCCACGGAGGGACCGATAGGGCTGATGACGAGGCACTATTGCCGCAAACGGAAATGGCCTTTCACCACGAGCTACCACACCAGATTCCCCGAATATGTCTCGGCGCGGCTGCCGATCCCCGAATCCTGGTGCTATGCGCTGCAGCGGCGATTTCACAATAGCGGCACCGGGATCTTCGTCGCCACCCCGTCCGTCGAAGGCGAGCTGCACTCGCGCGGCTTCGAGCGGATGATGCGCTGGTCGCGCGGCGTCGACACCGAGCTGTTCCGCCCGCGCAAGGTGCGTCTGTTTGGAGAGGAGCCGGTGTTTCTCTATGTCGGGCGCATCGCTGTCGAAAAGAACATCAAGGCCTTCCTCGATCTCGACCTTCCCGGCCGCAAGGTGCTGGTCGGCTCCGGCCCCCAGGCCGGGGCGCTCGAACGCGCTTATCCCGATGCGCTGTTTACCGGCCCGAAGCAAGGCGAGGACCTCGCGCGCGCTTATGCCTCAGCCGACGTGTTCGCCTTTCCGAGCCTCACCGATACCTTTGGCCTCGTACTGCTCGAAGCCTTGGCCAGTGGGGTCCCGGTCGGCGCCTTTCCCGTCAGCGGGCCGAAGGACGTCATCACCGACCCCGCGGCCGGCGTGCTGAGCTGGGATCTCAAATCGGCGCTCCTCGAGGCTCTGACGCTCGATCCCGACGCCGCGCGGGCGCACGCCATGCAATACAGCTGGGAGAATTCGGCGCGTCAGTTCATCGAGAACGTTTTGGCGGCCCATCACGTCAAGCTTCCGGACCGCCGCCGGCGGTGGCGCCGGCAAAAGAAAACGGCCCGGTTGGGGGGGAACCGGGCCGCTTCACTCTCATGCGTCAGTTTGGGGGACGCTTGGGGGATCTCGCGTCTTCCCAAAAATGGTTAGCGCCCATTAAGATTTCAAGTCCCGCCCAAAGAATCTTCTCCGAGACGGGTTAAGTTGCTGAAACACCTTAGATAAAAGTTTTTTCAGCCGAACAGCGCTTGCCGCTTCACGGCGTCCAGCCCGGCGATTCCGGGTGACTCTTGCCTCGCGCTTTCAGTGCCGAAAGTGCGCACCGCCGGGGCTGGGCGCTCAAGGCCTGTGGACGCCTTCTCAGGCGTCGGCAGGAGAGGCGACTCGCCGGGGCTCTTGACGCTGACGACGGCAGGGCTGACCCCGCGCAGCGCGACATCCGCGACGCGCCAGGCGTCCATCAGAGCCCCAAGGCGCTGCTCGATGATGCGGAGCGCCTTGGCCATGGCCTCAAGCCTTCTGGCGGTGACGTCCTGTGTCTTACAGGCCTGAAATAGGCCGGCGGCACTGCGGTCGAGCGTTTCGTAGACGTCCTGACCCGTACCCCGTTCCCGCAAGGTCCATGCCGCGTCTTGGATTTCTTCGGCGGCCTCCAGCATCTCCGCCTTCGCCGCCTTGGTGGCGTCGACGGCATTGTCTATGTCGCACCCGCCGCGAGGCCCGTCCTCTGGCGCGGAGCCGGCCAGCTCGAGCCGCATATCGGCGATGGCCTGCCGCATCGCCTCCAGATGCCCGAGCAGCAGCTGCTCCCGGCGCGAGGGTCGCAACACCGCCATTTCCAGCTGGGTGATGGCCTGGAGCAGCATCCCGGTATCCGCTGCCCGATTCCGTCGGGCATGTTCCGACAGGAACCAGCGTCCGCGCAGCGAACCGAGCAACAGGCTCTCGATCGCCGCATATTCAGCCCGGGCCCGCGCGGCTTGCGCGGATCTCACATGCGGCGGCTGGTCGGCGTTTTCAGGCATGGTGGCAAAGCTAGCGCGATTCGGGGTAAGGGCTTGAGCCCAGCTCGCGGACTCTCAAGCGATTCATGAAGCTCTCCCCCATGGTCGAGGTTTTGGCGCGGTTTCGGGACATGCCGCTCGCCTGGCGTCTCGCCTTTCTCTATGCCGCGCTGTTCCTGGTCGTCGGCTGCTATCTGCCTTACATGCCGGTCTGGCTGCATTGGCGCCGCCTCGATGAGGATGCCATCGCGCTCCTGCTGGCGACGCCGCTCTTCGCCCGCACGCTGTTCACGCCGGCCATCAGCTTCGCTGCGGATTGGCTTGGCGCCCGCCGCGCGGTCCTCATCGTGCTGGCCTGGGGCTCGCTGTTGTCTTTCGTGCTGCTGTGGGCCGCCGGCAGCTTCTCGCAGATGCTACTGGCGACGCTCCTGCTTGCCGCGAATTGGACCACGATCATGCCGCTGATCGAGACCGTGGCCGTGAGCGGCATTCGCGGCGCCGGGTTGGACTATGGCCGCGTCAGGCTGTGGGGCTCGGGCAGCTTCATCGTGGCGAGCTTCGGTTGCGGGTTGATCGTCGGTGTCGCCGGCGCCGGCTCGGTGCTGCCGCTGCTGATTGGGGGATCGCTGCTGATGGTGCTCGGCGTCTATCTCGTGCCGAGAGAGATTGCCGACAGCGCCGGGCCCAAGACTTCCACATTTCGCCGCATCAGCTTCGCCGACGCGGTCAAGCTCGCCCATTCGCCATCCTTCCTGCTGTTCCTGCTGGCGGCGGCCGCGATTCAGTCGAGCCACGCGCTCTATTACGCCTTCGGCACCATCCATTGGCGCGCGCAAGGTTTTGCCGACGGCACCATCGGCGCCCTGTGGGCCCTCGGCGTCGTGGCGGAGATCGGCCTCTTCGCCGTCTCGGCGCGCGTGCTTGCCTCCTTGGGGGCGGCGCGGCTGCTCGTGGCGGCCGGCGCCGCGGCTGCGCTCCGCTGGGGCCTGATGGCCTTCGACCCGCCGCTATGGGCGACGGCGCTGCTGCAATGCCTGCACGGCATGAGCTTCGGCGCCGCCCACCTCGCCGCGATCTACTTCCTCAGCCAGGCCGTGCCGGAGGACCGCGGCGCCACCGCACAAGGGATTTATGCCGCGGTGGTCGCCGGCCTCGTGCTCGGCCTTGTCACCGTCGCCTGCGGGCCGCTCTACCAGCATCTCGGCGGCGAGGCCTATGCCGTCATGGTGGTGCTTGCGCTCATCGGCGCCGCCAGTGCGCTTCTTCTGCTGCGGCGCTGGCACGGCGAGCGGGTGGTCGGACCCATCGAGATTCAGGTTCCGCCCCAGAGGCCCGGCGCCGACGGCGAGACGGTGCCGGACTCATAGGTGAGGCCAGGGGAACGGTCGCGCTCGAGCAGCAGCGGCCCATCGAGATCGACCCAGTCCGCGCTTTGCGCCACGAGCAGGGCAGGGGCCATGGCAAGCGAGGTCGCCACCATTGAGCCGGCCATGGTCTTGAGCCCGAGCCGCCGCGCTTCCGCCATGGTGGCGAGCGCCTCGGTCAAGCCGCCAGTCTTGTCGAGTTTGATGTTGACCGCGTCGTACCGGTCGGCAATCGCGGCGAGCGAGGCGCAGTCATGCACCGACTCGTCGGCGCAGACCGGAACCGCGTGGGCGACATGCCGAAGAGCGTCGTCCTCGCCCATGGGGAGCGGCTGCTCGATGAGTTCGATCCGCGCCGCCATGGCTGCCGCCATCAGGTGCTCGAGATCGGCAGCACGCCAAGCCTCGTTGGCATCGGCGATGAGCCGCGCCGTCGGCACGGCGGCACGAATGGCGGCGAGGCGGGCCTCGTCTCCGTCACCCCCGAGCTTGAGCTTCAGCAACGGATAGCGCGCAGCCGCCACGGCGTTGGCCGCCATCACGTCCGGCGACGCAAGGGAAATGGTGAAGGCCGTGGCCACGGCGTGGAGCGGTTCGAGCCCGGCAAGTGCGGCCGCGCTCCGTCCCGAGAGCTTGGCGTCGAGGTCCCACAACGCGCAATCGAGGGCATTGCGGGCGGCGCCGGGAGGGAGCAGCGTCTGCAACGCGGCCCGGTCGAGGCCATCCGCTATTGCCGCGCCGCTGTCCGTGATGGCCCGCGCCACCCCGTCGACGCTCTCGCCGTAGCGCGCGTAAGGCACGCACTCGCCGCGGCCGATCTGGCCGCGCTCGCCGACGGTCGCCACGACGACAACCGCCTCGTGCTTGGCACCGCGAGAGATGGTAAAGCCGCCTCTGATCGCCCACCGCTCGATGCTGACGCTGAGTGATCTTCCGGGCTTCATTGTCTACCTTTGGGGCACAGAGCAAACCGCCTTTCTTTCTCCGGCTTTTTCGTTCAAAAACAAGCCGCTCTCCCGCAGGCGTCAGTTTACGCCGTCATCTGCCACGAGATTCGGGCCGAAGCCCATGCTGAAACGCGACCATACCTTGAGCCTCTCGACCCAGGCGCGCGCGCCGGGATTCCGTGTCGAGCTGAGGGGCACCACCTTTCGGCTCATCGCCAGCGGCGCCTGGACCGTCGCCGAGGCGACGCGGCTCGATGCGGCGCTGAAGCGCTTGCGTGTGCCGATCCCGCCGACCCCGGACTTCACCGGCGAGATGGACATTGCGGCCATTGCCGAGATCGACACCGCTGGCGCTTGGCTGTTGCAGCGGACGGCGTCAGCCTGGGAGGCGGGCGGCTTGCACACCCGATATGCCGGCGCCACCGAGAGCTTCCGCATCCTGATCGAGGAGGTGCAACGCCGCGGCAATACCGAGCGCCCCAAGCTACAAAAGCAGGGCGCCGTCCAGCAGATGGTCGAGGACGTGACCAGGGCGGTCGGCAGCGTCTGGAACGACGCCATCCAGCTCACGAGCTTCCTGGGCGAGGTCACGGCGGCAATGGGCCGCATGATCCTCCAGCCTTGGCGCTTCCGGGCCACGTCCTTCGTTCATCATCTCGATCACGCCGGCCTGCGCGCGGTGCCGATCATCGGGCTGATCTGCTTTCTGATCGGCGCCGTGGTCATGCAACAAGGCGTGGTGCAGCTGAAGCCGTTTGGCGCAGAGCCCTTCGCCGTCAACATGGTCGCCATCCTCGCGCTCCGCGAAGTCGGCATTCTGTTGACCGCGATCATGGTCGCCGGCCGTTCGGGTTCGGCCTTCACCGCCGAGCTTGGCTCGATGAAGATGCGCGAGGAGATCGACGCCATGCGCACCCTCGGCATCGATCCCATGGATACTTTGGTGTTGCCGCGCGTGCTGGCGCTGATCGTGGCGCTTCCGCTTCTGACCTTCCTCGGCGACATCACTGGGCTGATCGGGGGCGGGGTGATGGCCATGGCTGTGCTCGGCCTCGACGTCTCGTCCTATATCGACAAGCTGCACGAAGCCGTCGACTTCCAGCATTTCATGGCCGGCATGATCAAGGCACCCTTCGCCGCGCTGATCATCGGCTTGGTCGGCTGCCTTGAAGGTCTCAAGGTCGAAGGTAGCGCAGAATCGCTTGGCACCCACGTCACCAGCGCCGTGGTCAAGGCCATCTTCCTGGTGATCATTCTGGACGCGGTATTCGCCATGTTTCTGTCGGCGATCGGGATGTGACCGTGGACAACGGCAGAGAAGTCCTCATCCGGGTCAAGGACCTCGCCAAGAGTTTTGGCGGCTATCAGATCTGGGATGGCCTCAACCTCGACGTCTATCGCGGCGAGATCCTCGCCATCGTCGGCGGTTCCGGCCAGGGCAAGTCGGTGCTGCTTCGGGTCATCACCGGGCTCGTCAAGCCTGACGCGGGCGAAGTCGAGCTGTTCGGCCATAACGCCAAGTCGCTCTCGGCCAAGGACCGCATCGATATCGAAAGCCGCTGGGGCATCCTGTTCCAGGACGGGGCGCTGTTCTCTTCGCTCACGGTGTTGCAGAACATCCAAGTCCCGATGCGCGAGCATCTTGAGCTGCCACAGGCGATCATGGACGATCTCGCCTTCCTCAAGATCGCCATGGTCGGGCTACCGCCCGAGGCGGCGCACAAATACCCGTCGGAGCTCTCAGGCGGCATGCGCAAGCGCGCAGGGCTTGCGCGCGCGCTCGCGCTTGACCCCGAAATCGTGTTCCTGGATGAGCCCACGGCCGGCCTCGATCCCATCGGTGCGGCTGATTTCGACCACCTGATTCACAAGCTCCAGCAGACACTTGGCCTCACGGTCTATATGGTCACCCACGATCTTGATACCATCTTCACGGTTTGCGAAAGGGTCGCCGTGCTCGCCGACAAGCGCATCGTACGCACGGGCTCGCCGATTGAGCTGCAGCGCCAGCCCAATCACCCCTGGATCGAGGAATATTTCTGTGGCGAGCGGGCGCGCGCGGCGCAGTCTGGCGAGCAGCCGCGGCGGCTCGTGGTCTGAGGAAGCTGGCTCATGGAAACCAAAGCCAATTATCTCGTGATCGGCGGCTTCGTGCTCGGGGTGCTCGCGCTCGCGTTCATTTTCGTGTTTTGGATGACCAATCTCGCTGGCGGCGGCAAGCGGTACTTCATCGTCTTCGACGGTTCGGTCGCGGGCCTCACCACAGGCTCGAGCGTCGGCTTCAACGGCATCAAAGTCGGCGAGGTTCAGTCGCTGCAGCTCGACCCGGCCGATGCACGTAAGGTCCAGGTGCTGATCAGCGTTCATGCCGACACGCCGGTCCGCCAGAACTCCCATGCCAATATGCAGTCGCTTGGCCTGACCGGGGGCACCGGCATCCAGATCAGCGCCGGCACGCCCAATTCGCCGTTTCTGGTCGCCACCGCGGACAACCCGATTCCCGTGATTCCCGCCGATCGCGGCGGCGGACAGGGCCTGTTTGACGCCGCGCCGGCGGTGATGAACAACGCCAACGCCCTGTTGTTGCGCCTGAATGACCTCGTCGCCGAAAACCAGGATTCGATCCACAAGACGCTCACCAACGTGGAAACCGTCACCACCATGCTTGCCGAGCGAAAGGACGATATCGCCCAGACCATCACCGATGTTCAGGACGGTGCCAAGTCTTTCAAGGACTTATCGGGAAAACTTCAGGTTTCGCTTGGCGATAATCTCGATGGCCTGACGCGGACCGCAAAGGACAGCCTCCAGGAATTCGGGAATTTCATGCGGGAAGGGCGTCGCGCGGCGGCAACACTCAACCGGGTTCTTGAGAAGCTAGAGGCCAATCCGCGCAGTTTTTTGCTTGGTGGCAGCCAGGTCCCGGAATACACTCCTCGCAATTGACACACCCCGAGGGAACTTAACGAGGGTGTGCAATAACAGGACAGGGGGCGATCGGCATGTCGCGGTCGGCACCAATCATTGCTACAGGCTTGGTTTGCCTCGCCCTGGGCGGTTGCTCGCTTGCAGGCGGCACGGCTGCGCCTACGACCTATGACCTGATCGCGCCACGCTCTTTCGCCGCGGCTTCCAAGCCGGCGCGATATCAGCTCGTCGTCAATGAGCCCTCGAGCGTCCATGCCCTCGACACCGACCGCATCATGGTGCGTCCGCGCGCCGACCAGATCTCCTATTACAAGGGCGCGGCCTGGAGTGACCGGCTGCCCCATCTCGTCCAGGTGCGCACCATCGAGACGCTCCAGAATTCGGGCGCAGTGCGCGCCGTGACCAGCAGCAACGACCGCGTCGACGGCGATTATTCGCTCTCCATGGAAATCCGGTCGTTCCAGATCGACACCGCCAACGGCCGGCCCGCAGCCGATGTCGACATCTTCGCCAAGCTGATCGACAACAATTCGTCGAAGGTGGTCGCCACCAAGGGCTTCGCCACCCGCGTGGCCTCGGCCAACGACACGCCCTCAGCAGGCGTGGCGGCGCTGAACCAAGCCCTGACCGAAGTGCTGCAAGACACCTCAACCTGGGTGTCGGCGCGCCGCTAAGGCTCCAGAGGCCTCCTCCTCAGCTCGTCACG
Source organism: uncultured Alphaproteobacteria bacterium (assembly GCA_963732955.1). GTDB lineage: Bacteria > Pseudomonadota > Alphaproteobacteria > Rhizobiales > Methyloligellaceae > Methyloceanibacter. Next base: position 1,290,675 of record CAVTBH010000004.1, on the reverse strand, counting down.
CCCGGCCTCGTACCAGGCATCCACGTCTTAGTGTCGAAACCTTGGGCCTGTGCCGATAAAACCTCCCGGCTGCCCAAGCCGGAGAAATGTCCGCCTTTAGGCGTAAAGCGGACATCGCTAATCCGCTCACGGTGTCCGCTAAATGACCCCTAAGCGGACACCGAATGCGACTGGGCAGCTCCCCTGCCATGGTCCGCGCGCGGGACATGAGCCAAGGGCCCGGCCGCGCGTTTCATATGGCCCGCTTTAGAACCTTACCCGCCGCTGATCTTGGTAACTTGTCGCGGAACTCAACAATGTGTGGGATCTCGGGCGGCGAAAGCTTATCGGCGAGGAAGGCCTGTAGTCCGTCTTCGCTGAGCTGTGTGCCCTTGGCCAGGACAACATAGGCTTTGGGCGTTTGTCCTCGGATTGGGTCAGCCACTCCAATCACTGCCACGTCGATCACGGCCGGGTGCTGATGGATCGCGTCTTCCACGTTTCGAGGATAGACCTTGTATCCGTGAACGCTGATGACCTCTTTTAGCCGGTCGACGAAATAGAGAAATCCATCATCATCCATCCATCCAAGATCGCCGGTATGGAGACGGCCCTCGATCAGGCAATTTCGCGTGGCTTCCGGCCCTCGCCAGTAGCCGAGCATCACTTGAGGGCCAGAGACGCAGATTTCGCCGCGCTCGCCTGTTGGCAATACCGTCCGGCTCTCCAGCGAGACAATTTCCACCGTCGTTTGCGGCAGTGGCAAGCCGCAGGAGCCCCGACGGTCAATGCCCTCAAGCGGATTGCTGCAGGTAACGACGGGGGCGCATTCCGTGAGGCCGTAACCCTCAGCCAGAGCGCATCCGGTGAGCTCGACAAACTGGCTTTGCACCGGGCGCGGCAGGGCATCCCCGCCGGATATGCAGATCTTGAGCGACGAAAGATCACAACGCTTGATATCGGGGTATTGGTTGATCGCCTGAAAAAGTGTGGGAACGCCAGCCAAGATCGTCACGCGCTTACGCTCGATAGCCCGCAGCGTTTGCTTGAGGTCGAAGCGCGGAAGGATTACCAGCTCTCCGCCTAGGGAAGTAGCGAAGTTCATGACTGCGGTCATGCCGAAGGAATGTGAGAACGGGATGATCGCCAGCAAACGCTCCTGCCCCGGCTCGGCGCGCGTGAACCACGCCCTGATCTGACGCGTGTTAGCGTAGACGTTCTGGTGCGAAAGCATGACGCCCCTCGGCTCGCCCGTCGTCCCGCCGGTATATTGAATAATCGCTACGTCGGAGAGAGGCGCGGTCTCGACGGTCTCGTACGCGCCGTCATTGTCGATCAGGTCCGCGAACAACACCTGGCCGCTAGCCTGTAGGGGCTTGGCGATTTCCCGCCAGTGCGTGACTCGGAACATAATGTTTTTGGGGAAGGGTAAGGCTTGCGTCATGGAGCAGATGATGACGCGGCGCAGACACGTCTTGCCGAGTGCGGCGGCGATCTTGGCATAGAGCGACGTCACATCGAGTGTAACAACGATTTCGGTTTCGGAATCCTCGATCTGCCGAATGAGCTGCTGTTCGGCGCAGAGTGGATCATAATTCACCACCGTGCCGCCGGCCTTGAGGATCGCAAAATAGCAGATCACGCTATAGGGAGAATTGGGCAGGAGGAGCCCGACTTTCGTGCCCTTGCGCACGCCGAGCCGCTGAAAGCCGAGCGCCGCCTTTGCGATCAGCCGTGCCGCCTGGGCATAGGTTTGCCGGCTTCCGATAAAATCGAGGAATGGTCTCGCGGCGAACGCGGCAACCGCGTCGTCGAGCAGCGCATGCACCGGTCGTACCGGTATATCAAGCAGCCAGTCGACGGCGCGTGGGTATTGAGCCGCCCAGGGAGGGCGGGAGCAAGAAGGCCTATCCTCGTTCCCTGGCAGCATTCAGGCTTCCGCCGCGTCTGGCTCGCCACAATTGGCGAGAATTTCGGCACGCACCTTGTCGCGAAGCCTAACTGCAGCATCGAAGTCGGAGCCGTCGGGAGAAAAAAGCGGGCCCACCCTGACAGACACCGTTCCTCGACGCGGAAACCACTGGTCGCTGCGCAGGATCGACCGCGTTCCTCGCAGCGTCAGCGGCAAGATGCTGAGATGCTGCCGCGCCGCGATGACGAAGGCGCCGAGGCGGAACGGTAGAAGTCCGGGCGCCCGTGTAAAGGTGCCTTCGGGAAGGAACACGAGCATTCTCCCAGCTTGGGCAATCTCGAGCGCCATGTTCACGTCCTCGACGCCTCCTTCGGGATCAGCGCGATCGACAAACAGCGCCCCCAACCGCCTCAAGAAGGGGCCGGCGAAGAACTGCGGTTCCAGCTCCTTCTTGGCAATGAAGGCGGCCTCGCCCGGGATCACCGCCGCGAGAACCAATCCGTCGAGGTAGCTCGCATGGTTGCTTACGATGACGACGCCAGTCGCCTTTGGCCAAGTGCCGGTCACCTCTAGCCGGATACCCATGAGCCAGAGCGCGCCGCGCGCCATGCGGTGCGTCAGCGCCCAGCGCGAGCTCGAGCGAGGAATCAGCAGGAGCGCAGCCCACAGCACGGTTCCCAAGAGGATAACGACGCTCCACCACCAGCCGGCGTAAAGGTACTCACTCAGGGTGCGAGTTCCTCGCCGCAATTGTGGGCCTAGCCCAGCGAGGCCAAGGCCCAGCATTTGCCGCCACAAGGGCTGCGGTCGAAGCGCGAGCCGGCCGCTCTCGAACAGTTCGCGTGCGAACGCACGGCGGAGCTTGCCGCTCGACGTCTTGGGGACCGTATGAGGCGGTCCGATCACGACTTCGTCGGGTGGGCCGTCGAGCAACGGGCTGGTTGTCTCAGCTATCCGTTCGCGCAAGCGCGCAACGGAGGCGGGCTCGGTTTCGCGCGTCTCGGCGAGAACGATCACCCGCTCGGTGCCACGTTGCGGGTCGCGCGTGCCGAATACGGCGACGCAGCCCTTCCTCACGTCCGCGATGTCGCCGACCACGCTCTCGATCTCTTCAGGGTATATGTGCCGGCCGGCACGAATGATGATGTCCTTCGATCGGCCGGTGATGTAGATGTCACCTCCGGCGATATAACCGAGATCGCCACTGTTGAGCCAATCACCATCAAACAGCTCGCGGTTTTTTGCGGGATTGTCCAGATAGCCGCGCGTGGCTGAAGGACCGCGAAACTGGAGCTGTCCTTCCTCCCGCTCGCCCAGCTCACATGTCGCACCCATGATGCGAATTTCGTGTTCCGGCAAGGGGCGACCGCAGGCAACGAATTCAAGTGCGGTGGAGTCGTCAGCCGTTGCAGGCAATGCACGCCCGTGGCGCGTGAGCGCTGCGCGATCAATGCGATCGATGATCGGGGGGCGTCCCAGCGGTGGAAAGGCCAATCCCACGGCATTCTCGGCGAGGCCATAAACAGGAGCCATCGCCTCCGGTTTGAAGCCGTACTTGGCGAAGCGCGCAGCGAACTGCGATATCGTGTCTGGCAAGACCGCCTCCGAGCCGTTGGCCACCATCCGCAGCGAGCTGAGATCGAGTCCGGCAATGGCCTGGTCCTCGATCTTGTGCAGGCACAGCCCGAAGCCGAAATTCGGCGACGCGGAAAGGGTTCCGCGATGGCGATGGATCGCCCATAGCCACTGCTGCGGCCGTACGAGAAAGGTAAGCGGCGACATCACCACGAGCGGGGCGGCGAAATAGAGGCTGCCGAGCCAGGCGCCGATGAGTCCCATGTCATGGTAGAGCGGAAGCCAGCTCACGAAGACATCATCGGGGCCCGCTTCCATTGCTTCGCCCATGGCCCGAATGTTCGCCAGCACATTGCTGTGGCTCAGCACAACGCCCTTCGGATCGCCCGTACTGCCGGAGGTGTATTGGAGAAGCGCAGTACTTTGGGCGTTGACTTTGACCTTCCAGCTTTCCGTGCCCTGGCTTAGCTCGTCCACGCTGAGCACGGTCCGCAAGCTTTCGACCTGGAGCTTGAGGAGACGTGCTACGGCCGACGCTTCGTGCGCGGCGATCAGCAGCGTCGCCTGCGCGTTACGAAGGATTCTGGCCTGCCGCTTGAGATGCTCCTCGATTTGTGACGGCCGCGCCGGCGGATAGATCGGGGTCGGGACCCCGCCGGCATAGAGCACGCCGAAAAACGCCGCGAAAAAGTCCTCGCTCGTCGGCAGCATGATTGCCACCCGCTCGCCCGGCTGCAGCCCGGCTTGCCGCAAACCACTTGCTACCGCCTGGGCCTGCTCGGCAACACGTCGATAAGTGAGGTTGGTTTCCTCTCCATCGCCATGCCAGAGGACGATGTGAATGCGCTCACCGTGATGGAGCACATGCCAATCGAGCACCTCCGTGAGCGTTGTCGCATCGGCCGGCGCCGGCTCGGCCGCCTCTTCGGCAATAACATGCCGGGCAGTCGCATCCACGTGGGGCAGCCTGCGCGCGCTTGCGAGCGCTGACAACAGATCGTTAAGCGTCTCAGCCTCGCCGAGCAGCTGTTCGGGCAGGTGAGCGGAGAAAGCACGTTCGACGCGAAGTAGGAGTTCCGCACGAGACAGGCTGTCGAATCCCCAGTCCCGTTCGAGGGAACTGTTCAATCCGGCGCGCAGCGCAGTTCGCCGTCGCGGGTGAAGTTCTTGGGCGAGGCGCTGCGCGATATCTACCAATGCGGCCCCCGCGCTATCGAACTGGTTGTCTGCCCGCTCTTCCATCGATGCTAAATATCACGCGGCATGCCTTCCCAGCACGGGAATGCGTTGCAGGCGACATGGGGGCCACGACCTTGCTCTGGTCGATTGCAGCAAGCTTTCGACCTTCGCGCGCATAGGGACAAACATGATAGCCCGCTTAGCTATAACGTGCATCACCGGGCAATCGGCTCATCGGAGTGCCGAAGCCGAGAATGTCCGCTAAGCGGCATAAAGCGGACATCGCTAATCCGCTCACGGTATCCCGCTAATGACCCACAGCAGACATCGGGTTTCAGCATCAGTTAGGCCGGTCATACGGGGAATGCCGGCATCGCCGTGGCGCCGCTTGCGGCCTGCTCGGCAATGCGGCAACGTGCGCACCTGCTCAGCAGGAAGGCTCGCATGGCCGCCCCCGAAGAGATCAACGCCGACATGCTTGCCTTCTGGAACGGTAAGGGCGGCGACGCCTGGGTGGCTCGACAGGAGCACACCGACATCACGCTCACGCCGGTGACGGACGCCTTACTCGCCTTTGCCGCGCCGCGCGCCGGCGAACGGGTAGTGGATATCGGCTGTGGCTGTGGCGCGCCCACGCTGGAATTTGCGCGCGCTGTCGGTCCCTCCGGCCGCGTGACGGGGTTGGACATCTCCGGGCCGATGCTGGCTGAGGGTGAGAGGCGCGCGAGCGCCGCCGGCATCGCCAATGTCGATTGGCGAGAGGCCGATCCCGCCACGGCCGCGCTGGACGAATACGATTTGTTGAGTTCGGCCTTCGGCGTGATGTTCTTCGGGGATCGGGTGGCGGCCTTCACCAATATGCGCCGCGGCGCCGCTCCGTGCGCGCGCATGGCGCTCGTGTGCTGGCGCACGCTGGCCGAAAACCCGTGGATGGAGGTGCCGATGACAGCAGCCGCGCAGCACCTGCCGCCGCGGCCGAAGCCGGTCCCGAACGCTCCCGGAATGTTCGCCTTCGCCGATCCAGAGCACGTCACCGAGGTTCTCACTGCGACCGGCTGGGCGCCGCCGAGCTTTGAGAAGCTTGACATGGACCTCGACATCGCCGCCGGCCGCGGGCTGGAGGAGGCCGTGGTTCAGTCAACTCACATCGGCGCCGTGAACAGTTGGCTGCGCAACCAGCCGGCAGTGGTCGTCTCGGCCGTCGTCGCCTCCCTGCGCGAGGCACTGGAGCCCTATGCGGACGGCGCGAGCGTGCGCCTGCCCGGTGCGATGTGGTTGATCAGCAGCGCGCCTGCCTGAACGAGCGCGGCTTCTAACCAACTTTTTTGCCGCGCATGAGTCCGCTTTTGGCAGTTAGCGGACTCTTTCAGTGGGCTCGCCGCAGGTCCGCTAAGCGGTGTAGCAGACATCGCCCGCAACGGTTCAACCAGTGCTCATCGGTGAGTACACGCGCTAGAACGTGGATGGCCGGGACAAGCTCGGCGACTACACGAAAATTATTGGCCCGGAGTGGAGCCTAGCGCAGGCGGCCGCTGGCATGGGCGAGCAGCAGATAGACGCGGCCGGTCTCCGAGGTCATGTAGTTCTGGAGCATGCGGCCGTCGGGATCGCTCTGCTCGGCCTCCTGCAACAGCCGCTCGAAATCGCCGATATAGCGATCGACAGTCGCGCGGAACTCGGGATCGCGATCGTAACGGCGGCTGATCTCGTCGAACGTCGCCTGGCCGTCGAGACTGTAGAGGTGGCGGCCGAGCACGCCGCGCTCGCCGGCCCTGAAACGCTGCCACACTTCAGCGGCGGTGCGGTGATCCAAGGCTCGCGCGATCTCGTCGAGGCGGAGGCTCTGCGCCGCGCCTTGCGGCTGCGGTGCATATCCGCGGGGCACCGCGTAAGGATCGGGGCGCCGCTTGGGAGCGTCATAGGTCGGAGCCTCGGCATTGGTGATCAGCTCGCTCACCGACCAGCCCTCGCGGCTGTGATCCTCGACCGGCGTTGGCGGGTAGGGGCGCTGTCCTTGCTGCCCGGGACGCTGCGGTGCGCGCCGCTCGGCATGGCTCGCGCCGGCAAGCTGCTGGGCGAGGCTCCCCGCGACCGAGCCGAGCTCGGTTGAGGGTTGTGGCGCGGTGCCGACTGGGCGGCCCCGTGCGTCGAATTGGGGAGCAGCCGCCTCGTATTCGGCCTCGGGGTGGCTCTCCTCGCCACTTGGAGGAAGCGGGCCGCGCCGGGTCGGCAATTGCGGCTGGCGGTAGGGCTGCTGCTCGGCGGTGTTCGACGCCAGCTGCGGCCGCGTCAGCACCGGCGTGATCGCCTCGATTTCCTTGAGCTGGTCGGCCAGCGCCTTGCGAATGGCGGCGGTCGCTTGCGCCGTCTGCTGCGGCAGGCCCTCCATGCGGCGCAACATCTCTTGCCGCAGCGAGTCGAGATCGCTCGCGGTCTTCTGCGCCGCGTCGCGCATGCCCTTCGAGGCATTGTCGAACTGGCCGCGCATCTGCTCGAGCTGCCGCCCGATCTGGGTGATGACCGTCTCGAAGCTTGATTTGAGATCGCCGACGGCGCGGGCGGTATGGGCTTGCGCCTCTTCGCGCAAGCGCTCGATCTGCGCCAGCGCCTGCTGGGCCTGGCCGGTAGTGTCACGGGCAAGCGCGGTACCGACTTGCTTCGCCCGCGACTCGACTTGAGTCAGCGCGTTCTCGATGGTGCCGGCATAGGACCGCATCACGTTGTCGAGATCCTCGCCCTTGGTGTTGACCGCATGCAGCAGGCCGATGATGGCCTGGTGGCGGCTCTCCAGGATCGAGTCGATCTTGGCGTTCGAGGAGTCCAGGGCCTTCGCGGCGGAGAGGATGGCCTCGCCTTGGTTCTCGAAGCGCTGGGTCAGGCTGTGGATCTGGTCCAGCAACCCGCGTGAGACTTCGCGCAAGGTCTGGGTCTGGGCCGTGAGCACGCCGATGGCGTCCTTGGACTGGGCCCCGACCTCGCTCGCCGTCTGCCGGATAAGGTTGTTGTTGTTGGCGAGAAGCTCGTTGAGCTGCGCGGCCTGCCTGCCGAAGGTTGCCTCGACGGCGCGGGCATGCTCGACCAGCATCCGGTCGACTTCGCTTGCGCGCTGGCCGAACGTGGTGTCGATGGAGTTTAGCCGCTCGGCGAGCGAGCTCGTGACCGCGTGAGTTCTGTCGGCAAGCGACTTGTCCATCGCCGCGGTCTGTTGGCCAATGGCCAGCTCCACTGCCTTGGTGCGCTGAGCCAGCGAATGGGTGAAGGCATCGGACCGTTCGGCAAGGGTGCGATCGAGCGCAATCGCGCCCTGGTTGATCGCCGAAGTGAAGGCGTTGGTACGGTCTTCCAGCGATCGGGCCAAGTTCGTGGCTTGATCGGTGATCGCCTTTTGGAAGTTCTCGCTGTGGTCCTTGAGCGTCTTGTCGAGCCCTGTGGCTCCCTGACCGATTGAGCTCGCCAGCAGTTCGGTCCTTTCCTTCAGCGTCTGGTCGAGCACGGCTGCGCCTTGGCCAAGGAAGGCCGCCATCTGCTCGCTGCGCTGCTTCATCATGTTGTCGAGGCCGGAGACGCCCTGCTCGACGGAAGTGGCGAAGGTCTCGGTGCGCTCCTTGAGCGTCTTGTCGATCCCGGACACGCCCTGTTCGACCGCATTGGTCAGGGTCTCGGTGTGCTGCTTCAGCGTCTTGTCGAGCGTGGCCGATTCCTCGATCAGGGTTGAGGTCAACAGCTTGGTGTGTTCCTTGAGCACGCTGTCGAGGCCGATGGCGCCCTGGCCGACGGAGCGGGCGAACGCCTCGGTGCGCTCCAGAAGCAACTTGTCGAGCCCCACGGCACCCTGGCCGATCGAGAGCACAAAGGCCTCGGTGCGGTCCTTAAGCAGCTTGTCGAGCCCCACGGCACCTTGGCCGATCGAGAGCACAAAGGCCTCGGTGCGGTCCTTGAGCAGCTTGTCGAGACCGATGGCCCCATGGCCGACCGAGGTCACGAAGGTTTCGGTCCGCTCTTTGAGCGTCTTGTCGAGGGCTTCCGATTGCTCACTGATCGACGCCGCCAATAGTCTCGCGCGCTCCTGGAGCAGATTGTCGAGCCCGGAGGCGCCCTGGCCGATGGAGGTGGCGAAGGCTTCGGTGCGCTCCTTGAGCGCCTTGTCGAGGCCGACAGCGCTCTGGCCGACGGTCGTGACGAATTGTTCGGTGCGCTCCTTCAACGTCTTGTCGAGCAGAATGGCCCCATGGCCGACGGTGGTCTCGAGCGCATTGATGCGGCTCGCAAGCGTCGTGGTCAGGGCTTCGGTCCGCTCTTTCAGGGTGTTGTCGAGGGCCGTGGTGCGCGCGCCAACTGCGGTCTCGAGCGCCGACAGGTTCTGCGCGGCGCCTTCGATCACTTGGCCGAGCCGCTCCCCCTCCTCACCGAGGCGTTCGAGCAGCACCGGCATCTGTTCCTGCACGCGGTAGTGCGCCTGCTCCACGCGCTCCGCCGCCTCGGCGCTCCGGGCCACGAGGAGTTCGGTCAATTGCGCACCGCGATCGGCAAGTCTCTTGTCGATGCTGCTGCTCGCGGCGGTGAGGTCGCGGGCGATCTGGGCGCCGACGCCGCGCAAGGATTCGCTGACCCGCTCGCTGTTGTTGGCAAGGGCCTCGCGTTCGCTCGCGAGTTCGCTGATGAGGCCGCGCACGCGCAACTCGTTCTCGCCGTAGGAGCGCTCGAGCGCGGCGACTTCATTGTGGACCAAGGCCTCCAGCTCTCCGGCACGGCCAATGGCGCGGGAGATGGCGTCGTTCATGGCCGCCACCTGCCGGCGAATGGTTTGTCCCAGCGAGGCCACCGACTGTTCGGCGAGCTTGTCGGGCTCCGCGAGGCGGACCGCGACCTCGGTCATGGCCGAGGCCATCAGGCGCAATTCCTGGGCGCGCCACACGAGCAGTGCCAGGAACCAGAAGATGGCGATGGGAACGAGGATTCCGACCGCGGCGGGAAGCGCCGCGGGGTTGGCGAGAAGTCCCGCGCTGCCGTCGGCGCCTTCCTGTGCCGACAGCATGCCGTACGCGAAAAAGCCACCGATCATGAACCACAGCACCGAAGCGAACAGCGCCACCAGGAACGGGGACTTCGACGGCTTCTGTTGCAGGGCGAAGATCAGGCCGCCGATCGAGGGGACGTCGTCATTGGCTGCTGCGGCCGCCGCGATCCTGCGTGGCGGCGGGCCGGCCGCGCGGCGCGAGCGCGTGATCGGCCGGGACGCGGGGGCGCCAAGGGCCTCATCGGGCTCCGCCGGCTTCCTGTCGTCCATTCTGGGCTCCGGTGACTTGCGCTCCGATATCTTACGCTGCTCCGCCCTCAAGCGCTCGGCGAGCGACAATTTGCGCTCGACCTCGGCGGCGGCGCCGCCATCAGGCTCAAGCGCAAGAAATTGCGCATCTTCGCCTGGATCTTTGCCGGTATTGAGTGAAGCTGACGTGTCGGTGTTCGTTCCAGTCTCCGCGCCCACGGGCGGCGACTTCGCTTGCTCCTGCGCCATCACGCGTCCCTCGCACAAACAAACCTTGAGAAAACTTGCGCCGCGCACTCATACACCGCCTGCAGCGGCGCGGGCGTCGTGCCGGATAAAGCTTTCTTCCGGCTTGATTTTATACCGGAAGCGGCCTCGAAAAGCATTTTCCCCCGCACCTCTATCGTTAACGAATTTTCAGGCCTAGCAAAAGCTTATTCGCCAATTGTGCTTTACTCGTGACAAGCCCTTATGATTGCAGCCGATTTCGGAACGAATCGGCCCTGTGGAGACGACGCCGCCGCCGACAGGGTTGCAAAAACGTGACAGCAACACCCTGCCACGGCGGCCCACCGCGCCGATTTTGCCGGTGAATTCGGTCGAGGGCGGCGAAAACTGAACCTCCAAGCTCGACCCAAGACGAAGCGAAGTTACGCGGGATGGGGACAGTGGTCCTGCACTGAACAATACCTCAAGGGACCGCCCCGTTAGCATCGCGCGTACCCCGGACTCTTTGCGGAACGCGGCACTGAGGCCGTTGATCGCATCGGTGGGAAGGCGCTGGAGTCTCCTTCCCAATTGCCCTATAGAGACCCGCCACGCGCGGGGCAGGTCCCGTTCGCGCCGGCGCACCGCGGGCCCGGAGTCCACCGCCGTCCGTCCCCCAAGACTGGAACAGAACGCTAGCGCGCCAAATGCCATGGCTAGGATTACGTTTATTCAGCACGACGGAACCGAGAACGTCGTTGAGGCTGAGCCGGGCATGACGGTGATGGAGGCGGCGGTGAAGAACTCGGTGCCCGGCATCGCCGCCGAATGCGGCGGCGCTTGCGCCTGCGCCACCTGCCACGTCTACGTCGACGAGGCCTGGCGCGAGATCACCGGCACGCCAGAGCAGATGGAAGAGGATATGCTCGACTTTGCCTTCGACATCCGCCCTGAGAGCCGGCTGAGCTGCCAGATCAAAGTCACCGAGGCCCTCGACGGTCTCGTGGTCCGTGTTCCCGAGAAGCAGATCTGACTTCCATGAACGACACCGCCATCAACGACACCGTGATCAAGACCGACGCCATAATTATCGGCGGAGGGCCGGTTGGCCTCTTCGCCGTGTTCGAGCTCGGCCTCGTCGACATCAAGGCACATGTGATCGACATTCTCGATCGCCCCGGCGGCCAATGCACCGAGCTCTATCCCGAGAAGCCGATCTACGACATTCCTGGCCTCGCCGTGGTCACGGGCCAGGAGCTCACCGACAGGCTTATGGACCAGATCAAGCCGTTCGGCGCCGAGTTCCACTTCAATCAGCGGGTGGAGAACGTGGAGCGTCTCGATGGCGGTTTCCGGGTCACGACCGACGCCGGCACCGTGATCGAAGCCAAGGTCCTGGTGATTGCCGCAGGCGGCGGCTCCTTCACCCCGAAGCGTCCGCCGCTTCCCCACATCGAGGACTATGAAGGCAAGTCCGTGTTCTACTCCGTGCGCAAGATGGAAAACTTCCGCGACCGCGACGTGCTGATCGTCGGCGGCGGCGATTCAGCGCTGGATTGGACCTTGAACCTTGAGCCCGTCGCCAAGTCGCTGACGCTGCTCCATCGCCGCGCCGAGTTCAGGGCGGCGCCCGCCTCGGTGCAGAAGATGCTGGCGCTGGTCGACAGCGGCAATATCAGCTTCAAGCTCGGCCAGGTCACGCAACTGCACGGCGAGGGCGGTCAGCTCAGCTCGGTGACGGTAAAAGGCGCCGACGGCGCCCCCTTCGAGCAGCCGACCGAAATCATGATGCCGTTCTTCGGGCTCACGATGAAGCTCGGTCCCGTCGCCGATTGGGGCCTCGAGCTCAAGGACAACCTCCTTCCGGTCGACACCGAAAAATTCGAGACCAGCGAAAAAGGCATCTTCGCCATCGGCGACATCAATACCTATCCGGGGAAGCTCAAGCTCATTCTGTCGGGCTTCCACGAGGCGGCGCTGATGGCGCAGCAAGCCCACAAATACGTCTATCCCGACAAGAAGCTGATCTTCCAGTACACCACCTCGTCGACCAATCTGCAGAAGAAGCTCGGCGTGAAGTAGCGAGCGGTCAGGCGAGCGAGCGGTACGCGGTGATGCTGTACGGACTGAGCAGCTTCGCCTGCAGGCGGGGCCCCGGCGGCAGCTGCATCTCGCGGAACACGCCGGTCCGATGCATCAGCTCGCCGGCGTCCATGTCGACCAGGATCACGTAAAGCCGCCGAGGCTTGGCGTGGTAGGACGCTACGATGCCTTGCAGCACCTCGGCGAAGATCTCCGCCGAGAATGGGTTGAAGAAATAGTGCACGGCCTCGCCCTCGACCGGCGTGATGTTGACCACGTCATCGAGCGCGCATTCGACGTTGCGGCATTTCATACGGCTGCGCGGAAATTGCGCGATGTTCATCACCGCGTTGTCATGGAACTCTTCGGCGAACTCGATGCCGCCGACGGCGGTGAACGGATGTTGCGACGCCATCAAGAGCGCGCGTCCCTTGCCGGCGCCGTAATCGACGAAGCTGAGCTTCGGGATCTCGGCCTCATCGACGGCCGAGAGCGCCCATTCGAACACCTGATAGGGTGTCGGCTTGTAGGCGTGGCCGCTTGCCTTGTTCGGCCCGTGCACCGTGAGGCCATCGAGCGCGATCTCGCCCTTGGTTGGAACGAAGAACAGACGCTCGAAGGAATAGTCGAGCACGTTGTCGTGCAGCCAGATCAGTGAGTCCTTGTAGTCCTTGGCGAGCCTGTCGGGCCGCGTGCGCTCCTTGAGCTTGGCGCCGGTGCGGCCGAGTTCGGGGATCACAGTGTCGCGGCCGATCTGCGCCGCCTTGGCGAGGCCGCTCCTGCCCGCGGTGGCGGCGCTCGCCGTCGCTTGCTTGGTGATGTTCGCCGTCTTGTCCGCGAGCCCGGCGATCCGCTGCGCGACCTGACTGCGCGCCACCTCGCGTTGCAGCTCCGCGGCTCTCTCCCAAGCGTCTTTGCTCGCTGCCACGGTGCTGGCAGTCGCTTCCTTGGTCGGGGTCACGGCGGGTTCGGCGAGCCGCTCAGGCGTCGCGCTCTCTTCGGCTGCCGACTCCGTGTCCTCGGCATTGTGGGGTACCGCAGACATGCTCAAGTCTTGCTCCGGTTTTGCGCAAAGATTAGGCGGCGGTACCGGCGACGCAAGACCTTTTTGCTCTGGACTACGCTGCCGCGGCTGCGGGTGACGTTGATATGGTATTCTCCTGATTCGCCGAGGGAGAGGCCCCGCGGCGGGAAGTGGCCAGCACTCACCCAACGCGGCGGGGGGACTACGCGTGCAGGCAGAGACCCAACACGACTCCGTGCGGCACGGCCTTATCGCCATGCTGCCAAGACTGAAGCGCTTCGCCGATGTGCTTGTCGGTGACAGGCGGCAGGGCAGGGCGCTGCTCCGCCGCGCCTTGAAGCGCATGCTCGCCGATCAACACCGCTATCAGCGTGGGACGCCGCTCGACCGCTTCGCCTTCGCCGAGATCTACCGGCTGTGGTTGGGCCAGCTCCGCGATCATGCCGATCCGCTGCGCCCAGCGAAGACGAGCGGAGGGGATTTCGAGTGGCTGCTGCGCCGGAACGACGCAACGGATTTCGACGCCGTGACTGCGGGCTTCCTCGGTGCCCTGCCGCCGCAGCAGCGGAGCACGCTGCTCCTCGTCTATGGCGAAGGCTTCGACCATGAGGACGCCGGCCTCGTGCTCGACACCGGCCCCGACACCATCCAGGCGCGCCTGATCCGCGCCTGCGCGAGCCTCGCCGACCGCCTCGGTGCCTCACAGACACCGGCGAGCGCGACCGTCGAGGCTCTCTATCCCATAGAGGCAACGGAAGGACTATGACCGAACTCAGCGACGAATTGCTGGTGGCATATGTCGACGGCCAACTCGCGCGCGATCAGACTCGCGCCGTGGACAAGGTGCTCGACCAGGACGATGTCGTCGCTAGGCGCGTCGAGGCCTTGAAACAGGCCCACAGCCGGTTCGAATGCGCCTTCGAGGCCATTCTCGCCGGCGAGGTGAGCGAGCTCATGGCCAATGCCCCGAGCTTGCCGCCGCCGGTCAGGCGCCGGCGCGGCAACGGGCTCGCCAAGATCGGCGTGGTCACCGCGGGGTTGGGCCTTGGGCTCTTCGCTCTCGTTGCCGGCTACGGTTGGCCGCTCGCGCTCCCGGAACGCGTTCCCGTGCCGCAAGCGGGTGACATGTCACCGGCCACTGGCGCCTGGCAGGACGAGGCGGTGCGGGCGCAATCACTGTTGAGCCGCGACGGCGTCGAGGTTGGCGCGGAGAGCCAGGGCAACTTCGATCTCGTCGCGCTGCAGATGGCTCAGGTCATCGGTCCGGCGGTGAAGATCCCAAATCTCGAGGCGCAAGGATTCAAGTTCATGCGCGGTCAGCTGTTGCGCTTCGACGGACAGCCGCTCGCTCAGCTGCTCTATCTCGGCGCCGGACGCGCGCCGCTCGCGCTCTATGCGCGGCGCGGCGGAGGGGAGCCACGGGACGGCTTTGCCAAGGCCGGCGCCATTGGCTCCGTCGCCTGGAGCGACGACGGCATCGCCTATCTGCTTGCCGGCGAGGAGGGTAAGGCAACATTGCTTCGCCTCGCCGAGAAGATCAGGCACGAGCCGTCGGCGGCTGAGCCGGCGTCTTCACGGAAGCTCTCGGAGAACTGAGCCTCAGCGTGCGAGCTTCGCCGTCGGCGCATAGTCGCCGGCAAGATAGCGATTCAAATCGACCCTGATCGCGTCGATCCGCGCTTTGTTGCAATATGCCGGGTCAGCGCTGATGGTGTCCGTCACCGATTCGCGGGTGTAGTCGTAGGCCTTCGCCATCTTGTCGAGTTGATAGGGATCGAGCCCACGCCGTCTTTCATCGGCGAGGTAGTCAGCCTTCAGCTTTTCCGGATCGAACATGAAGCCACAATGGGCCGCGCGCGCCGATGTCCAGGCCACTTGGATCGGCCTCGCCAAGGGATCTTCGGGGTTCACATAGCGCGCCGCCTTGTCGGTGGAGGCGCCTTCCTTGCCGGTGACCCGCTCGACGGTGCTGCATGCCGGAAGCAAGGCAACAGCGGCGAGAGCCAGCACGGACAGTGCGGCTGCAAGCGGAGATCTCTCGCTCAGGTTCACGCGAACTCTTAAGCTCCAGCGTCTCGACGGCATGGCTCGAACGCGGCCGAGGGCCGCCACGGCGGGCGCATCTTAGCGGAGCGGGACCGCCGCCGCTAAGGGTCGAGAGCGCGCAGGAAGAAGGAGGCTGAAAAAAGGAAAGGCGGAGCCGAAGCCCCGCCTCCCTGTGCGATGTCGAGGTTCACGCCCGTTCGGGACGATCTTCTCGGCGCCGCGAGACCTTTCGGTCTCTGGATCACGCGCTCAGCTTCATGGTTTCCCACAAAGCGGCCGGCGCAACCCTGGCCTAGGCCCATTATTTTGCGTCGCGTGGCTGCGACGTGGCTCCAACCTTGGCCAGACTGGAACCAGGGGTCAGCGATTGAGCTTGCGTCGTTGTGAGCCCTACCGACCTCACCCCACGGCATTGGCGTGAAGCCGACAGGCCGTGGCACACTCCGCTCGCTTACTCATCCGCCTTCAGCCGCTCTTGGCTAGAGCGACATTGGGCTTGCCTAGCCCTTTTGTGAGCCTTGGGACCATCTCCGGCACCTTCGGGATTCCCCCTCCAGAGCCTTCGGATCGCTCCTCCGGCACCCTTTGGGTTTCCCCTCCGGACACCGGCGGGTCGCCCCTCCAGCGCTTTCGGAAGTTTCCTTGAGCGCCTTCGACAACCCCTCAACTCACAGGACCTATCCTACATGAGCGGCCGGCGGGGACGAGATGGTCGGCGTGCATTATCCCCGTTATCCACCGAGGCGAGAAAAGTGGGCTTCCGTCTCAGCGCAAGCCCGCAACTTCGGCCACAAGCTCGCGAAAACGCGGCCGGGGCGCATCGAGATAGGGCAGCGGCCGGCACACATCGATGGCGGCGAGGCCGATCCGCGTGGTCAGCGCGCCATTGAACAGCCCCTCGCCGAGCCGCGCCGACAGTTTGGCGGTGAGCCCATGGCCGATGAGCTGGTGGATGACGTCGTCGCCGAGGGCAATGCCGCCGGTGAGCACGATATGGGTCACGACCATGCGCGCGAGCTTGAGCAGCGCCAGCGTGCCGGGGCGGGCGCCGTAGAGCGTTGCCAGCTTGCGCAGCATGCGCAGGTTGACGCTGGCCACGAACAACATGTCGATCAGCGCCGCGGGGCTCACCGCCGTCACCACCGACACGCGCTTCGCCGCGGCGGCGACGATGCTCCGCGCGATCGGATCGAGCGGCGCGACGAGCGTTCGCTCCGACAGCCGCAACAGCTCGCTCGCATCCATGATGTCGCCCTCGTGCTCGGCGAGGCGCGCCATGCCCCAGGCGAGGTCCTTGCGTCCGGCGTAAAACCGCTTGAGCCGGCTGACCACGTCAAGCGCAACATCCTTGTCGTTATGCATCGCGGCGCTGTCGGCTTCGTGGCGGAGACGTCCGAGCCGCCCGAGCCGGGCAAGCCCCGCCACCTCTCTCAGGATGATCATCAGCAGGGCGAGACCGGCGACGCCGAGAAGGCCGATGGTGGTCCAGCCGATCCAGTCCTGCCTCGCCATCATGTCGCGGACGAGGTCGTGCAGCCAGGTTGCCGAGGCGAGCCCGACCAGGCCGCCAACCGCGACCAGGAGGATGCTGCCCCAGCGCCAGCCGTGCTCGAGCGCTGGGAGCGCCCGCACCGTCGCCGGAAGCTGCGCCTCGTCGGTGGCGATCAGCGGCGGCGGCGCCGGCGTCTCGGCGATCTCAACCTCTTCCAGCCGGAAGGATGCGGGCTTGCGTGGCTTCGTCATGCGAGCTTGTCTCCGATCAGCGCCTGAAGCGCGCGGTCGAGCCTGATATTTGGGAACGGCGCGAAGCCGCCGGAAGGGAGCGGCACGGGATCCGGCGGCCGGAAACGCACGAAACGGACCTCGTCGCTCTGCGCCTCAGGATGCCGCAACGCGGTCTTGGGGTCGGCAGGGAGGTCGCCGGGGAAGATGGCGAAGGGCTCGCTGCCGTCGAAACGGCGCCGGCCGATGGTCTCGCCCGGCAGTGGATAGCCGACGATGCAGGGCAGCACTTCGCCGTTCCGTTTCGCGCGTCCTTCCTTCGTCGCCCGGATCGCGGCCAGCGCCAGCGCCTTCACCTCGGCGCCGGCATATTCGGCTTTGGCCATCGCCTGCTCGGTGAGAAGCGCGAGGATGGCCTCCAGCCGGTCGTGGCTCGTGTGATGCAGATGGTCGGCCTTGGTCGCCGCCACCACGATACGGTCGATGCGCGGGCTGAACAGGCTCGACCACAGGCTGTTCGCGCCCGTACGGAAGCATTCGAGGATCTCGGTCATGGCGCGCTCGAGATCGGCGATCGCCGGGCGCCCGCCATTCAAGGCCGCGAGCACGTCGACAAGCACGATCTGCCGGTCGAGCCGGGCGAAATGATCGCGAAAGAACGGGCGCACCACATGGGTCTTATAGGCCTCATAACGCCGCTCCATCATCGCCCACAGCGAGCCGCGCGCAAAGCTTCCCGAACCCGTGGGCTCGAGCGGCGCGAAGGTCAGCGCCGGCGAGCCTTCGAGCTCGCCCGGCATCAGAAAGCGCCCCGGCGGCAAAGTCGACAGCGCGTGGGGATCGGCCCGCGTCGCCCGCAAATAGGACTTGAACGATGAGGAGAGTTGCTGGGCCACGGCCTCATCGGCTGGCGCGGCGGGATCGGTCGCAGCAAGCGCCGCGTGCCACTCCTGGGCCGCTCGCTTCCGCTCGCCGGCGCGGCTCTGCGCAAGTGCGGCATCCGACCAGTCGCGGTAGTCGAGCCGGAGCAGCGGCAGATCGAGCAACCACTCGCCGGGATAGTCGACGATATCGATGTTGAGACGATTGTAGCCGAACTGGCGCTTCCAGAATTTCTGGGGCTCATATTCGAGCGCAATCCTGAGCTGGCTGATGCGCCGTGTGCTCTCGGGCCAGCGCGGCGGGCTCGCGGTGAGATCGGCGAGGTGCGGTTCGAAGTCGAAGCGCGGCACCTGGTCGTCGGGCTGCGGCTCGAGATAGGCGCGAAGCACCCGGCCTTGCGCTGCGGCGTCGAAGAAGGGCATCCGCCCGCCAGCGATTAGATTGTGCACCAGCGCTGTGATGAACACCGTTTTGCCGGAGCGGGCGAGGCCGGTGACCCCGAGCCTGATCGTCGGCTCCACGAGGCTCGCCGCGAAGTCGCCAACGTTGCGGACGGCATCGACGGCGCCCTGGGTGAGGGTGGTCATCGCCACGCTTCGAACGGTCCTCCTTGCCCCTTCGCAGGGCACTTGCCTCTTAGCGCGCCAGGGGTGGCGAAGAAAGGGCCGGCGCGGCCAAGCCGCCGCTTTCACTCAGCTTTCGCGCCCTCGTCACGCCCGTGTCATCAAGCTCTGACTCTCTGTCGCCGGCCAGAGTCGCGGCCGAGTCTGTGTCAAGCACGTTGCTCACTTGACTTGATCCTCGGCATCCGTAAATACGGGGCACCTGATTGGGGGTCGCGGTTCACGGCGGATGGACCGGTGAGCGGAACAGGGCCGGACGGCCCGGAAAGACCAACAGCATGCGTGTGATAGAGGCATTCATGCGGCCCAAGAAAAAGATCCCGGAAGACTATCGTCCCTCCGACGATGAGCCTTTCATGAGCGAGCTTCAGCGCGCCTATTTCCGGCGCAAGCTGCTCACGTGGCGGGACGAGATCCTGCGCTCCACCAAGGAGACGTTGCAGCACCTGCAGGACGAATTGGCGCAGCACGCCGACATCGCCGATCGCGCCACGACGGAGACCGAGCGCGCGCTCGAGCTTCGTGCCCGCGACCGCCAGCGCAAGCTGATCGCCAAGATCGACGCCGCGCTCGCGCGCCTCGAGGAGGGCACTTACGGCTATTGCGAGGAGACCGGCGAGCCGATCAGTTTGAAGCGGCTCGATGCCCGGCCCATCGCCACCCTGAGCGTCGAGGCCCAGGAGCGCCACGAGCGCCGCGAGCGCGTCTACCGCGACGAATAGAGCCTTCGTTTCTCACCAGCTAGAACTCAGTCCACGGCCGATAGCGGCCGCGCCACGGTTTCCAGCGGCTTGCGCTCGGCGGCGACGCCGAAGCGCCCGGCGATGATGCCCGCAGTGAGCATCAGCACGGCACCGAGGAGATAGCCGAGCGCCACGCTGGTGCGAGAGCCGGTCTCGATCAGCCAGCCAAAGAGGGCGGGCGCAACGACGCCGCCGATGCCTGTTCCGACCGCGTAGAAGAAGGCAATGGCGAGTGCTCTGATCTCGAGCGGGAAGGTCTCGCTCACGGTGAGATAGGCCGAGCTTGCCGCGGCGGAGGCGAAGAAGAAGATCACGCTCCAGGCGATGGTCTGGGTGGTCGCCGAGAGCACGCCGAGCGCGAACAGATATCCGGTAAGGGCGAGCAAGAGGCCCGACGCCGCGTAGGTCAGCGCGATCATCGGCCTGCGGCCAACCGTATCGAACAACCGTCCGAGCAGAACCGGCCCGAGAAAATTCCCGAGCGCGAATGGCAACAGGTACCAGCCGACCTGGCCTGCGCCGATCCCATAGAAGTCGGTGAGGACGAGAGCGTAGGTGAAGAAGATCGCATTGTAGAAGAAGGCCTGTGAGGCCATCAGCGCCAGGCCGACGATGGTGCGGCGCCGGTGCTTGCGGTAAAGCGTGTGCCACACCTCGCCAAGCGGCGTGAACCGCCTCGCGCGGAGCTTGAATGGCGGGTGCTCGATCTCGGCGAAATCGCCGCCGCGGCGCCGGTGGGCATGCTCGATTGCTTCGAGAATTGTTTCCGCCTCCTCGGCGCGGCCATGGGTCACGAGCCAGCGGGGCGATTCCGGGATCCAGGTCCTGAGATAAAGGATGGCGAGACCGAGCACGGCGCCGATCAGGAAGGCGGCGCGCCAGCCGAGATCCGCCGGCAGCACCGCCGGATCGAGCAGGACGATCGAGGCCGCTGCGCCTATCGCTGCGCCGATCCAGAAGCTTCCATTGATGACGAGATCGGTCCAGCCGCGATAACGCGCGGGGATGAACTCCTGGATGGTGGAGGCGATCGCCGTGTATTCGCCGCCGATGCCGGCGCCAGTGAGAAAGCGGAACAGCGAGAAGCTGAAGAGGTCCCAGGAGAGCCCGGTCGCTGCGGTGGCGACGAGGTAGATGCCGAGCGTGATCGAGAACAGCCGCTTGCGTCCGAGCCGGTCGGTAAGCCAGCCGAACAGGAGCGCGCCGCCGACGGCGCCGGCGAGATAGAAACTGCTCGTCAGTCCGACCTCGGCATTGGAGAGTTGGAGGGAGCTTGTCTTGAGCGCGCCGGCGACGGCACCTGCGAGCGTCACCTCGAGCCCGTCGAGGACCCAGGTGACGCCGAGGGCAATGACGACGAGGGTATGGAATCGGCTCCACGGCAGCCGCTCCAGCCGGGCCGGAACGTCGCTCTCGATGACCTGGGGATCAGTCTCCGCCTGAGCCATGATCGACTGAGCCCGGCGGCTCCGGCCGCGGCAGAATCGGGAAGTTGAAGATCGTGTCCGGATAGGGCTCGGGCTCGAGCGTGTAGTGCCACCACTCCTTGGGATAGTTCTTGAAATCCCGCCGGGCCATGGCATCGACCAGGAGCGTTCGGTTCGCTTCTTCCTTCCCGGTGATGCCGGTGGCGTCGGTATTGGCCTTGACGTCGAAGCAATCGAAGCCGGTTCCCATGTCGAGGCTGTCATCGGCTGCGCGCTCGCCCTGTGGCGCGGTGCACGCCCCGAGCGCATGCCCATCCGACGACGGCGCGATCGGCTCGGCGCCGCGTGGGATGAGGGTCAGGTCCATGGTGGCGCCGCGGGAATGGCCGGAGACCGTGGCGATATAGCCTTGCGGGAACAGCGCGGTCTTGGCGAGCGCCGGGTAGTGCACCGCCTTCGAGTTCTGGATCATCGGGTTGTTTCGACCAGGCGACGAAGGCCGCCACCGCTTCCGCCGGACGGTAGCAATCATAGACCTTGAGGCCGAGCCCTTGGCTCTTGAGGTCGGCCTGCACCGCCTTGAGCGCCTCGGCCGCCTGTCTCACCAGCACGCAT
Source organism: uncultured Alphaproteobacteria bacterium (assembly GCA_963732955.1). Taxonomy (GTDB): domain Bacteria; phylum Pseudomonadota; class Alphaproteobacteria; order Rhizobiales; family Methyloligellaceae; genus Methyloceanibacter. The sequence continues at coordinate 1,269,393 of CAVTBH010000004.1, read as the reverse complement.
TCCGGAGCGTCGTAGCCCGGCACGGGATGCAAGGTGAAATTGTCGCTGCCGGCGTAGCGCATGTTCTGCTGAATGGTCGGATCGATATCGCGGAGATAGACGAAGTCCGCCGGCATGTCCGCGGCGAGGAGAGGTGAGGCGCTGAGACAAACGCCGAATACGGTGCCGAGACGAAGCATGGGCCTCAGGCTACCGTCTCAACATCAACGCGGCATAAAAAAACTCCCCGCTTTGGGGCGGGGAGTGGAGTGTTTTGGGGGACTGACATGACTGGCCGAAGCCAGCCGGTGTCGGACCATTAGCAGGGAACTGCCGGCGCTCTTACGGCATAAGCGGTTGAAGAATTACCGGCATCGCTTCATCCGCCTGCCACAAATACGCATGGCAACCGTAAGCTCGGATGTCCTGTCTACCGCAACTGGCCCATGGCCACAAGCAAAACCGACCATGGCCCATTTGTCACAGTCAATCGCGAAATTCGCGGGGATTTCAACGTGCTGTGCCTAAGTTTTGCCAAATTCCGGCACGGGACGAGGGTCGCTGTGGTCGATGACCACATCGGCATGCGGCGGCTCCAAATGCCTGCGTCCCGTGATTCCCGTCTCGATCAGGACATCGACCGGGCCACCCGTCATGATCAGATGCTCCGTATCGTCGCGCCGGACGAGAATAAGCTTGCGGCGGCTGTCAACGTAGGCCGTCTCCACCACGCCAAGCCTCTTGTCGCGGCCGCGCAAGAAGCCGCTGGTCGAGCTGCCGGTCATGACGAAGGTTTTGAACGCCCAAGCGGTGAGCGCGATCAGCGCGATCGCGAACAAGAACGCGGCGACGGCAAGAATGATGCTGTCGGTATCGGTCATGTTTGGCATGGGCGGGGCTCGTGACGGCCGCGAGAGATCCGGTTGAAGCCTTGCGGAGCGGCTCCTAATAAAGCGTTAACCAAGGTCTCAATATGACACCGCAAAGGCCGCGCGGGTCGCCATAGCCTCCGTCCATGACCGGTGACAGCGACCAGCCTCAGCCCGAGACACAAAGTGCGGCGATAACTGGAATTGAATCGGGTAGCTTGAGTGCCATGACCGACATCGACGCGCCCATGCGTTATGCCGAACCTGTCGCTGATCGCACCGGCCGCGACGGCAGCATTGGCCTCGTGGTGCTACTCGCGCTCGCGCTTGCCGTCGCCGCTGTCGGCCTTGCCATGCTGTCGCGTGAATTCGCCGAGCCCTTCGTTCTCGCCATTCTCGCCTCGCTCGCCGTGGTCGGGGTGTTCTGCCTGTTCGCCGGCGCCGTCGGCATCCTTCATTTCGGCCAGCCGAGCGCGCGCAACGACGTCACCAAGGCCTTCGTCGATAATCTGCCCCAAGGGGCGTTGATGGCCGACAGTGCGGGGCGGGTGCTCTACGCCAACGAAGCCTATCGCGATCTGCTCGGCCTCGAGCCGGACATGGTTCCCGTCGCGCCCGATCGCGCCTTCGCCGGCAACGCCTATCTTGCCGAGCAGATTTTCAGGCTGTCGCGCGCGGCGCAGCAGGGCCGTGGGCTGAAAGAGGAGTTCCGGCTGCCGCCCCCGGGAGAGGCCGACAGCGAGGCGGGGGTGCGCCCGCGCTGGTTCCGCATCTCGGTGCAGCCGATGCCCGCCGATCCGTCAGCGGGCCGCAAGGGCGGGCTCGTCGTCTGGCAGGTTGAGGAGACCACCGCCGACCGCGAGCGCCAGGAGGCTGGCTTCGAGAAGGTGCAGCAGGCGATCGCCTACCTCGACCATGCGCCTGCCGGCTTCTTCACCGCCGACGGCGACGGCACCATCGACTATCTGAACGCGACGCTGGCGCAATGGCTCGGCCTCGACCTCGCCGAGGTTTCAGGCCGCGAGCTCAAGCTCTCGGAGATCATGACGCCGGACGGCGCCGCACTCATCGCCCGCGCCGGCCGTGGCGCGGGCGAAGGTGCCACGCGGCGCTTCGACATCGACCTCGTCAAGGCCGATGGCACCACGCTCCCGGTCCGCATCCTGCACGGTCTTGCTGCCTATGGCGGCAATGGCGGTCTGGCGCATGCGCTTGTGCTCAACCGCGCGCCCGGCGAGCCGGAGGAGGCTGCCGCCGCCGAGCTCAGATTTGCGCGCCTGTTCAACATGGCGCCGATCGCCATCGCCACCATCGATCGTGACGGCTCGATCAGCACCACCAATGCCGCTTTCGTGCGTCTGTTCGGCAGTGCCGTGGACGGCGTTCCGGGACGGAAAGTATCGCTCGCGAGCCTTGCCGAAGGCGAGGGCGCCGAAGCCTTGCAGACGGCGCTCGACGCCGTGATCGCCGGCCAAGGCCTAGTCGAGCCCGTCGACATCGCTTTCAAGGGCGACAAGGACCGCAGCGGCAGCGTCTATCTCAGTCCGGTCGAGCAGTCGGAGGGCGAGAACGAGGCGGCCATTGCCTACGCCATCGACACCACCGAGCAGCGCGCGCTTGAGATGCAGATCGCGCAGAGCCAGAAGATGCAGGCGATCGGCCAACTCGCGGGCGGCATCGCCCACGACTTCAACAACATGCTGACGGCGATCATCGGCTTCTCCGACTTCCTGTTGATGAACCACCGGCCGACCGACCCTGCGTTCCAGGACATCATGAACATCAAGCAGAATGCGAACCGGGCCGCTGGGCTGGTTCGCCAGCTGCTTGCCTTCTCGCGCCAACAGACCTTGCGCCCCGAGCGTCTCCAACTCGGCGATGTCCTCTCCGAGCTCTCGATCCTGCTCGGCCGGCTCCTCGGCGAGAACATCGAGCTCAAGCTCGAGGGCGGCGGCTCTGACATCTGGCCGGTGAAGGCCGATCTCCATCAATTCGAGCAGGTGATCATCAATCTCGCCGTGAACGCCCGCGACGCCATGCCGGATGGCGGCAAGCTTGCGATCCGCACCGCCAACGTCCCCGAGCGGGACTCCCATGCCCTCGGCCAGCACCTCCAGCCTGGGGACTATGTGCTGATCGAGGTGAGGGACACCGGCACCGGCATGACGCCCGAAGTGATGCACAAGATCTTCGAGCCGTTCTTCTCCACCAAGGAAGTCGGCCGCGGCACCGGCCTCGGTCTCTCCACCGTGTACGGCATCGTCAAGCAGACCGGCGGCTACATCGTGCCCGAGAGCGAGATCGGGCACGGCACCGTGATGCGGGTCTATCTTCCCCGTTATGTCGAGGTCGCGGGCCAGGTCGAGCGCGAGGCGAAACCCGGACGCCGCGAGCAGCCGAAGGACCTCACCGGCCGCGGCACCGTGCTTCTCGTCGAGGACGAGGATGCCGTGCGCAGCTTCGCCGCTCGGGCGCTCGGCCAGCGCGGCTACCAGGTGCTGGAAGCGACCACCGGCGCCGAGGCGCTGGAGCTTTTCGCCAGCCACAATGGCGAGGTCGATCTCGTCGTCAGCGACGTGGTCATGCCCGAGATGGACGGTCCCACTCTGATGAAGCATCTCCGGAGCGCGCGCCCGGACCTCAAGATCATCTTCATCTCCGGGTATGCCGAGGACGCCTTCCGACGCAATCTCTCCGAGAACGAGGAATTCCTGTTCTTGCAGAAGCCGTTCGATCTCAAGGAGCTGGCCGCTGCGGTCAAGGCCGCGCTGCAAAGCTAACGGGGGCTTGCAGGCGCGGCGCAAAATCCGTGTGAGGGCTTCCTTTCGCCACTGATCGCGGCTAACACCCACGCCAATCCCCTGTCTGACCCAAGGTTGAGGCGCGCGTGCCCGATTACGAGAAGCAACCCGACGATCAGCATGAAGGCTTTCGCCGCCGGGCCCGCAAGAAGCCGCGTCTGCCGGCGCTCACCATTCACCGCTACGGCGGCAGGCTGATCTATTTCTGGTTCGGCATGCGCTTTGGCGAGCTGCTGAAGCTGTTCAAGCGCGGGCGCTACGGCTTCACCCTCAACTGTATCCCCGACACGCTGCTGCTCTTGCTGTGGACGCCGGTCAACTCGCTGCTCTATCGCGTCTCGGAAGCGAAATACCGCAAGAAGGCCGAGTCCGCGCCGCTCGAAAACCCGCCGGTATTCGTCATGGGGCATTGGCGCACCGGCACCACCCTGATGCACGACCTCTTCTCCGAGGATCCGAGCCTCGCCTACCCGACCACCTATGAATGCTTCTTCCCGCATCACTTTCTGCTCACCGAGGACACGCTCCCCAAGGTGATGAAGGTGCTCTTGCCGCCGAAGCGGCCGCAAGACGACGTGCCCGTGGGCTTCGAGCGCCCGCAGGAAGAAGAGTTCGGCATGATGATGCTGGGGGAGGGCACCCCCTACCTCACCCATGCCTGGCCGCGCTTCGGCCCCGCCGACAGCGACTATCTCGACTTTAAGGGCCTCTCCGCTGCCGCGAGGAAGAAATGGGCCGATGCCTATATGTGGTTCTACAAGAGGCTCGCGCTGAAGCATGGCGGCAAGCCGCTGGTGATGAAATCGCCCGCCAATGCCGCGCGGCTCAAGCTGCTCACTGAGCTGTTTCCCGACGCGCGTTTCATCTACATCGCGCGGAACCCGCTCGCGGTGTTTCCCTCCACGGTGAAGCTCTGGCGCGCGCTCTATTCGACCCAAGGGCTCCACAATCCCCCTCAACTCGATAGCTGGCTCGACGACTACGTGCTCGACATGTTCGCGCGCCTCACCGAGGACTTCGAGGAGGACAAGCATCTGATCCCCGAGGATCGTCTCGTCGAGCTCCGGTACGAGGATCTGGTCAAGGACCCGATCGGCACCATGCGCGACATTTATGCCAAGCTCGGCATCGGCGATTTTTCAGCGGCGGAGGCGCCGATGCGCGCCTATCTCGATGCGCAAAAGGAGCACCGCGTCTCCGAGTATGAGCTGCCGCCCGAGCTGAAGCGGAAGGTGATCGAGCGTCTCGGCCCCTATATCGACCGTTACGGCTATCGCGAGGCGGTGTCGCGCGGGACTTCCAGCGCCAAGCCCGCCGCCGCGGCCCCGGTCGCCGAGCCGCAAACCTCCTGATCCATCGCGGCGTCGTCGTTGCCGGGCTTGTCCCGCCAATCCAATGGTGAGCATCCATCGCCTCGCGCCCTGGATTGCCGCACCGCTCGATTGGATGCCCGGAACAAGTCTCGCCATGACGAGGATAGGCGTTTCGGCCCATTCGGATTTTGACTATGCTCGGCGTGAAAGGTGGAATCGATGCCGTCCTCTTTTACCGTTGGACTCGTGAGCAAGGGCAAGGCCGACCGCGTCGCCGTCGACGCCGAGGATGCGCTGATCGCCGCGCTGAAGGTGAAGACCGAGCGCCCCGACGCCACCATCACCTATGTCCGCCGCCAGAACCGGCGCGGCGACGCCCGTCACCCGTCCCATCGTCTCGCGCCGAACCGCCGCTGACCGGCGGTCGCTCGATGCTCTCCACCCGCGTCACGGCCGGGCTTGACCCGGCAATCCAGGATGACCCTCCGCTGAAGGGTCCGGCTGCCCTTGGGGGAACAGGTGGGCCTGCGGTCCCAACCGTTGCTTCTGCGCGCCCTGCCACCGCGGCTACTGGTACCGTCCCTGGCGCAATTGGCCGACGGACTTTGTCAGATGAGAGAAGGACGCCGCATCGGCGCCCTTGCTTTTGCATGTGGCGAGGGCGTCACCCATTTGCTTCGGCGGTAATCAAGATACTCACGTCTGGTTGGTCGATTGGATTGACTGGTGCTCTTGATAGTTCAGGTAGCAAACCCGCTTCACGCAAGGCCTTGGCGACGAGGGCTTCAGCTGGCCGCAATTTATTCAGGTCTAGGGCCAAGACAGCCAAACCGCTGCGGGGAGCTTGGCCGGGCCCAATCACTCCCGGCCCTCGAACCGTCCAACCTCCAACATCATTGAACACTGCCCGCAGCGCGTTGGCGTAGCTTTGGCAATCGCCACAGGCCATGTCATTGATTATGTCGATTTGATACTGTACCCCGGGAGGTAACCTCACTTCGTTCGCCAATCGCTTTGCTTGCTCTGAGGTTAAACGCCGGGGTGTTACATCTCGCGCTAAATTTGCTAGCGCTGATTCTAGGGCATCCAGTCTTGCCTTTGCCTCGTCAGGCGAACTTGTTTTAAGCTTCTCTTGAAATTCAGATAATTTGTCATCACGGAGTTGAATGCGCTTGTGAAGGCTAGAAATCTGGTCCCCATACCAAACTCGCATCACTCCGATGAGAAGGGCGCCGAGCACTAATAGTGCCGTCAGGAACAATAGCGGCGCTTCCCTTATGACGCGCACTTCTCCAAGCACGTATTTGATGAGATCGTCCATTGACGCGAGAAGTATCATGACTCTGTTTCGGCCCCCAATGGTATGCGCTCAGTTTTGCGACTTGGGGTAAGCCCCATTATGACGGGAATGACGGGGGCGAAAAGAACAGATTGCGAACGGAGAACAAAACGTGTACATTGCCCCTTCGGTCCCAAGGTTGGGGACGGTCGCGGGAAGCGGGCCCCCGGGGCAGTGAAGAGCGGGCATTTGCCAGTATCGGCGGGGCTAGGAAATATGGGAGAATTGGCCATGTTGAATACAAGCCTTCGCGTTGTCGAAGGAGGTCAGATGGACAGGGAAAAGGCGCTCGAGGCTGCGATCTCGCAGATCGAGCGGAATTGCGGCAAGGGCTCCATCATGCGTCTCGGCCAGAACGAGAAGGCGGTGGAGGTCGAGGCCATTTCCTCAGGCTCGCTCGGGCTCGACATCGCGCTCGGCATCGGCGGCCTGCCGCGTGGCCGCGTCGTCGAGATTTATGGCCCTGAATCCTCCGGCAAGACCACGCTCGCGCTCCACGTCATCGCCGAGGCGCAGAAGCGCGGCGGCATTTGCGGCTTCATCGACGCCGAGCACGCCCTCGACACCGTCTATGCGCGGAAGCTCGGGGTCGACCTCGAAAACCTCCTGATCTCCCAGCCGGACACCGGCGAGCAGGCGCTCGAGATCACCGATACGCTGGTGCGCTCCGGCGCCATCGACGTGCTCGTGGTCGATTCGGTCGCGGCGCTGACGCCGAAGGCCGAGCTCGAAGGCGAGATGGGCGACATGCAGATGGGCAGCCAGGCGCGGCTGATGAGCCAGGCCTTGCGCAAGCTCACCGGCTCGATCTCCAAGTCCCGCTGCATGGTGATCTTCATCAACCAGATCCGCATGAAGATCGGGGTGATGTTCGGCAGCCCGGAGACCACGAGCGGCGGCAACGCCCTCAAGTTCTATGCCTCGGTCAGGCTGGACATCCGCCGCATCGGCGCCATCAAGGAGCGCGACGAGGTGGTCGGCAACCAGACCCGGGTCAAGGTGGTGAAGAACAAGGTGGCGCCGCCCTTCAAGCAGGTGGAGTTCGACATCATGTATGGCGAGGGCATCTCCAAGATGGGCGAACTCGTCGATCTCGGCGTCAAGGCCGGCATCGTCGAGAAGTCAGGCTCCTGGTTCTCCTTCGATAGCGAGCGCATCGGCCAGGGCCGCGAGAACGCCAAGGCCTATCTCAGGGAGCATCCGGACATGGCGGAGAAGATCGAGCGCGCCATCCGCCAGAATGCAGGCCTGATCGCCGCCCAGATCCTCGAGGGCAGCGGCGATGGCGAGGTGGAGGGCGACGGCGACGAAGGCGCGGCCGGCTTCGCCGATGACGGCACCGTGGCCCCGATCGGTGGCGCTGCGGCGCGCCGTGGCCGCCGCTAAGCAAAAGGCCCGTCTCCCAGACCTGGGACCGTCTTCGGTAAGCGTTGCGTCGCGTGCGTCATGGCCGGGCTTGAGCCCGGCCATCTGCGTTCGTGCGCCACGCCAGCGCCGCCGCGACGCTTAAGGGCAGGGCGGGGCAGGGATGGCCGCTGGACAGTCTTTTCCCGCCACACTATGTCTGGAGCCGATCCCGACGCCCCCTTGGTCCCAAGAGCGGCGCCATTAGCTGTTTCGCAGCCCGAATCGGCTAGGGTCGTTTTGCTAAGAGCGCATCGAGGCTCCGCCCCTTCGCCGCCATGCCTTCCGCCAAGACGAAGAGCGTCAAGAAAACCAAGGACACCCGTGCCGCTGCGGGTGACGACAAGGTCCGTACTGAGAGCATGAACGATCACACCGCGCGCGAGAGCGCCGTCAGCCACACCCATCTCAAGGACACCAGCACGAACGCGATCCGCGCGGGCTTCCTCGATTTCTTTGCCCGCAACGATCACGAGCTGATGGCGTCGAGCCCGCTCGTGCCGCGCAACGATCCGACGCTGATGTTCACCAATGCCGGCATGGTTCAGTTCAAGAACGTCCTGACCGGCGCCGAGCCCCCGCGCTTTGCCCGCGTCGCCACCGCGCAGAAATGCGTCCGCGCCGGCGGCAAGCACAACGATCTCGACAATGTCGGCTACACCGCGCGCCATCACACCTTCTTCGAGATGCTCGGCAACTTCTCTTTCGGCGACTATTTCAAGGAGCGCGCCATCCTGCTCGCCTGGGATCTGCTGACGAAGGAGTTCGCCGTCGACAAGAACCGCCTGCTCGTCACCGTCTATGTCGACGACGACGAAGCGGCTGCGCTCGCCAAGAAGATCACGGGACTGCCTGAGAGCAAGATTCTGCGCATCGCGGGCAGCGACAATTTCTGGTCCATGGGCGACACCGGCCCGTGCGGTCCGTGTCTTGAGATCTTCTACGACCACGGCCCGGGGCTAAGGGGTGGCCCTCCCGGCAGCCCTGATGCCGACGGCGACCGCTTCGTCGAGATCTGGAATCTCGTGTTCATGCAGTATGACCAGCTGCCTGGCGGCAGCCGCGTCGATCTGCCGGCGCGATCGATCGACACCGGCATGGGGCTCGAGCGCATCGCCGCCGTGCTGCAAGGCACCCACGACAATTACGACATCGACCTGTTCAAGACGCTGATCGCGGCCTCGGTCGAGCTCACCGGCATCGCCGCGAAGGGCGAGGCGAAGCCGAGCCACCGCGTCATCGCCGACCATCTTCGTGCCTCGTCGTTCCTCATCGCCGACGGCGTGTTGCCCGCCAATGACGGACGCGGCTATGTGCTTCGCCGCATCATGCGCCGCGCCATGCGCCATGCCCATCTGCTCGGTTCCGACGAGCCTTTGCTCTACCGACTGGTGCCGACCCTCGTCACCGAGATGGGGCGCGCCTATCCCGAGCTCGAGCGCGGGCAAAGCCTGATCGTCGAGACGCTCAAGCTCGAGGAGACCCGCTTCCGCGACACCCTCGAGCGCGGCCTTCGCCTGCTCGACGAGGCGACCAGGGGCTTTACGCGCGGCGCCATGCTTCCGGGCGAGGTCGCCTTCAAGCTCTACGACACCTACGGCTTTCCCTTCGACTTGACCGAGGATGCGCTGAAGCCGCGCGGCATCAGCGTCGATACCAAAGGCTTCGCCGCGGCCATGGAGCGCCAGCGCGCCGAGGCGCGGAAGTCATGGGCGGGCTCCGGCGAGGCCGCCACCGAGACGTTGTGGTTCGAACTGAAGGAGGAACTCGGCGCCACCGAGTTCCTCGGTTACGAGTCCGAGGCCTCCTCCGGCGAGATCGTGGCGCTGGTCAAGGAGGGCAAGCGCGTCGAGACGCTGAAATCAGGCGAGCGCGGCACCATCATCGTCAACCAGACGCCGTTCTATGCCGAGTCCGGCGGTCAGGTCGGCGATCGCGGGGTCATCACCAGCCCTGACGGCGCCCGCTTCACCGTCGAGGACACGCAGAAGAAGCTCCACGGCCTCTTCCTTCACATCGGCACGCTCGAGAGCGGCACGGTGAAGATTGGCGAGGTGGTCGATCTCGATGTCGATCACGCGCGCCGCACCGCGACCCGCGCCAACCACTCCGCGACGCATCTCCTGCATGAGGCGTTGCGCGAGGTGCTGGGCGAGCACGTGGCCCAAAAGGGGTCGCTGGTCGAGCCCGGCCGCCTCAGATTCGACTTTTCGCATCCCCGCCCCATGACCCAGGCCGAGCTTCGCGCCGTCGAGGATCTCGCCAACGACGTCATTCTTCAGAATGCCGTGGTCGAGACCCATCTGATGCGTCCGGAAGAGGCCATCACCAAGGGTGCGCTGGCGCTGTTCGGCGAGAAATATGGCGACGAGGTCCGCGTCGTCTCCATGGGCAAGAGCGAGGCGAGCCGGAAAAGCCGCCATGCCTATTCCGTCGAGCTCTGCGGCGGCACCCATGTGCACCGCACCGGCGATATCGGTCTCCTCAAGATCGTTGGCGAAGGCGCCGTCGCCTCCGGCGTCCGCCGCATCGAGGCGCTGACCGGGGAGGGGGCACGAAGCTACCTCGCCGAGCAGGATAAGCGCGTGCGCGAGGCGGCGGAGCTGTTGAAGGTATCGCCTGACGAGATGATCAACAGGCTCGCCGCGGTTCTCGATGAGCGGCGGAAGCTCGAGAAACAGCTTGCCGAGGCGAAGCGCGAGCTTGCGCTTGGCGGCGGTGCGGGCGCGGCCGACGCGGGCTCGGCCATTCGCGACCTCGGTCCCGTCAAGCTGTTCGCGCGCACGCTTCAGGACGTGGCACCGAAGGACCTTCGCGGCCTCGTCGACGACGCCAAGCGGCAATTGGGATCAGGCATCGTCGCCATCGTCGGCGTCAATGACGGCAAGGCCGGCCTCGTCGTCGGCGTCACCGACGACCTCACCGCATCCTACAACGCCGTCGACCTCGCCCGCGCCGGTGCCGAGGCCCTTGGCGGCAAGGGCGGCGGCGGCCGCCCGGACCTCGCGCAAGCCGGTGGCCCCGACGGCGCCAACGCTCCCGCAGCGCTTGAGGCCATCGCCGCTAAGATCACGGGCGCCGCTTCGTCTCCGGCCGGAGCCGGCGCGCCGCACCGGGCCGGAACCGCCTGACCATGAGCTTCGCCGAGACCTGGCGAAGCTGGCGCATCAAGGTCCACGACGTTCTTGAGGTGGGCGGCGAAGCCCATCCCATGGGCCGCGTCGTCAATGCCTTTCTCGTTGTGCTCATTCTCGCCAACGGCCTCGCTTTCGCCGCCGAGACCGTGAACTCGCTCTATGCGCAGTACGGGCGGTGGTTCGAGGCTTTCAACGCCTTCTCGGTGATCGTGTTCACCATCGAATATGCGCTCAGGCTGTGGAGCTCCATCGAGATACCGCTGCTGCACCGGTTGCCGCATTGGCAGGCGCGGCTGAGATTTGCGTCACGGCCGATGATGATCATCGACCTGCTCGCCTTCGCACCCTGGTATCTCTATCCGATCTTCCCCGTCGATCTCCGCGCCTTGCGCCTGTTCCGCCTGTTCCGGCTGCTCAAGCTGCTGCGCTACTCGCCGGCGCTGCAGACCATGCAGCGTGTGCTCGTCAACGAATATCGCGCGCTGCTCGGGGCCTTGCTGGTGATGATGATGCTGCTCTTGTTTGCGGCCTCTATCGTCTATTTCCTCGAACGCGACGCGCAGCCCGACAAATTCGGCTCGATCCCGGCTGCGGCGTGGTGGGGCCTCGCCACGCTCACCACCATCGGCTATGGCGACATCGTTCCGATCACGCCCTGGGGCAAGGTGTTCGGCGGCGTGGTGATGCTGTTCGGCCTCGGCATGTTCGCGCTCCCGATCGCCATCCTCTCCGCCGGCTTCAGCCAGGAATCGGCGCGCCATGAATTCGTGGTGACGTGGAGCATGGTGGCGCGCGTGCCGCTGTTCGCCACCCTCGATGCGGCGGAAGTGGCCGAGGTTACGAAGCTGCTCTACACGAAGCTGTTCCAGCCTGGCGCCACCATCGTCGCGGCAGGCGACCCCGGCGGGGCGATGTATTTCATCGGTAGCGGCGAGGCCACCGTGCGGGTGGTGCCCGGACGCGCGACGAAACTCCGCGAAGGCGATTTCTTTGGCGAGATGGCGCTGCTCCAGCGCCGCCGCCACAAGCACGATGTCGTTGCCGACACGCTATGCCGCGTTTACGTCCTCGACAGCGAGGGGCTGGCGCGGCTAAGCCGGCGGCATCCCGAGATCGCGCAGCACATCGAGGCCGTGGCCGAGGAGCGCCGGCGGGAGAACGAGAAGGCCTTGCGGGTCCGCTCCGGAAGTGGCCGTAGCCGCCAAAGCGCGCGAAAGAAGGTTGGCGAAGGCAAGGCCTGAGCTAGCCGTTGCCTTAGGCCGCGACCCGATCGGCCATGGCCTCGCGCAAGCGCTCGTCGATCTTGTCGAGGAAGCCGGTCGTCGACAGCCAGGCCTGCTCGGCGCCGACGAGAAGGGCGAGATCCTTGGTCATGAATCCGGCCTCGATGGTGCCGACCACCACCTTCTCCAGGGTGTCGACGAAGTGGGCGAGCTCGGTGTTGCCGTCGAGCTTGGCGCGATGCTTCAGCCCGCCGATCCAGGCGAACACCGACGCCGTGGCGTTGGTCGAGGTCTCTCGCCCTTGCTGGTGCTGACGATAATGGCGGGTGACGGTGCCGTGGGCGGCCTCGGCAAGCACCGTCTTGCCGTCCGGCGTCATCAACACACTGGTCATCAGCCCGAGCGAGCCGAACCCTTGCGCCACGGTATCGGACTGCACGTCGCCATCGTAATTCTTGCAGGCCCAGAGATAGCCGCCGGACCATTTCAACGACGACGCCACCATGTCGTCGATCAGGCGGTGCTCATAGGTGAGGCCGCGGGCCTCGAACGCCTCGCGGAACTCGGCGTCGTAGATCTCGGCGAAGATGTCCTTGAAGCGCCCGTCATAGGCCTTGAGGATGGTGTTCTTGGTGGAGAGATAGACGGGGTAATTGCGGTTGAGCCCGTAGTTGAAGCTCGCGCGGGCGAAATCCCTGATCGAATTGTCGAGATTGAACATCGCGAGCGCGACGCCCGAGCCCTTGAAGTCATGCACCTCGTGCGAGATGCGCGTGCCGTCCTCGCCCTCGAAGGTGATGGTCAGCTTGCCCTTGCCCGGCACCAGGAAGTCGGTGGCGCGATAGATGTCGCCATAGGCGTGACGGCCGATGACGATTGGCTTGGTCCAGCCGGGGACGAGGCGAGGCACGTTGCGGCAGATGATCGGCTCGCGGAAGATCACGCCGCCGAGAATGTTGCGGATGGTGCCGTTCGGCGACTTCCACATCTTCTTCAGGCCAAACTCCTTCACCCGCGCCTCGTCAGGGGTGATGGTGGCGCATTTGATGCCGACGCCGTGCTCTTTGATGGCGTAGGCGGCGTCGATGACGACCTGATCGTCCGTGGCGTCCCGGTTCTGGATCGACAAATCGTAAGTGCGGAGGTCGAGATCGAGATAGGGCCTGATCAGCTTGTCTTTGATCAGGTCCCAAATCACCCGCGTCATCTCATCCCCGTCCAAGTCGATGACGGGGTTCTTCACCGTAATCTTCTTCACTGCTGCGTCTCCGGGAGGGGTCTTGGTCGGGGTCTAGCCCTTTTTCTCACGCCATTGCGGCCAAGTGCCCCCTATAGCATCGTGGTTTGATGATGAAATCAAGAGTTGAAGCGCCACGCGCGAGGGCGCGGAAGGAAGCGCCGGGAACGCCTGCCAAGGGGCGCCATGCCCGAGCTCACGCCGAAGCCCCGGCGGTGATCCTGTTCGAGCCGCAACTTGGCGAGAACATCGGCTTTGCCGCCCGCGCCATGGCCAATTTCGGCTTGAGCGAGCTCCGCATCGTGGCCCCGCGAGACGGCTGGCCAAACGACAAGGCGCGCGCGGCAGCCGCTGGCGCCGCTGCCCTCATCGACGCCGCCACGCTCTATCCCAACCTTGAAGCGGCCATTGCCGACCTGAACTTCCTGCTCGCCACCACGGCGCGGCCCAGGGACATGGTGAAGCCAGTGCTGACCCCGAAGCGCGCCGCGGCCGAGCTCGCGAGGCGGCGAGGGCAGGGCGAGCGCACCGGCGTTCTGTTCGGGCCCGAGCGGAGCGGCCTCGACAATGACGTGGTCGCGCTTGCCGACGCCATCATCACCGCGCCGGTCGATCCCGCCTTCGCCTCCTTGAGCCTGCCCCAGGCGGTGTTACTGATCGCCTATGAGTGGTTGCAGGCCGAGGAGCCGCGCCCCTCGCTCGGCCGCGCCACCGCCCATGACGGCCCGGCGGTCGAAGGTCTCGACCTCGCCGGGACCCGACCCGCGACGAGAGCTGAGCTCATGGGTCTCTTCGCGCATCTCGAAGGCGAGCTGGATAAGGCCGGTTTCCTGCGCCCGCCGGAAAAGCGCCCGACCATGATTCGCGCCATCCGCAACATGTTCCACCGTATGGGCGCGACCGACCAGGACGTCCGCACCTGGCGTGGCATCGTCGCCGCGCTGAGCGATCGCACCAAGCGGCCGCGCGGTTGATGGGCCTTAATGATGCCCCCTTTCTGCTATTGCGATGACCCTTGCGGATGATTAGCTTTCAGGCACCGCAGGGAGGGGCACTAATGCAGATTGCGTGGGCAAAATTGTGCGCTGCCGCGAGCCTGGCGGCATCGGCGGTGCTGTTCTGTGGGTCGCTGCAAGCCGCCGACGAGACCGGCGTTCGTTACGTTGCCGAGGAGCTCGGCAGCCGCACCAAGACGGCTGAAGCCACGACGACTGCGAGCAAAGGAGGTCTCAGCGACAGCGCGGTTCGCGTGATGTCCACCTACGCCTTGTCTGTGCTTCCGGACGAATATCCGACCCCGAGCGGCGAAATGGCCAAGCTCGATAAGTCCAATCCCAACAAATATCTGATCCCCACCGACGACGCGCGCCGGGTGATCAAGGTCGCGACGCGCTCGGCCTATGCCGAGGTCTGCAATTTGCCGCAGATGGAGAAGGCCAATTTCGACACCATGATCCAGAGCGAGCAGGCCCGCAACGTCTGGTCGCACGAGCAGATGATGTTCATCCATGCCTTGCATACCTTTGCCACCTCGTATTTTGCCGGTAATGCCAAGATCACCACGAGCCCGGCAGACGGCTCGGCGGCGGCCAATGCCGGCGATGGCGGCACCACCACGATCCAGCCGAGGAAGCTCGATTGCCCCCCAGGGCAGGCGGAAAAGGTGACCGCCGCGATCAACGCTTATGTCCGCTCGGCCGCGGCGCAGCAGGCGCCCCAGGCCCCGGCGACCGCCGGCGCCAATTGACACTCTCTAACTTTAGCGTGTAACAGAGCGCCGGGCGGCGCTTCCTGGCTGAGGCTGGCTCGAAGTGCTCGAAGGCGAGGCCCGAAAACGCGGCTTTTGCCCTCATCGGAAATGGTTTATGGAGCGGGCGCGCTGGGCGCGAAGGCCAGCCTGCCGCTCAATTGGTTTTGGAGCTATGCATGACGAAACGCGTTCACGCCAAACATAAGATCGATCGCCGCCTGGGCGAGAACATCTGGGGGCGTCCGAAGAGTCCGTACAACAAGCGTGAATACGGCCCGGGCGAGCACGGCCAGCGCCGTCGCGGCAAGCTCTCCGACTACGGCCAGCAGCTGCGCGCCAAGCAGAAGCTGAAGGGCTATTACGGCAATATCACCGAGAAGCAGTTCCGCGGCATCTATGACGAGGCGGCGCGGCTCAAGGGCGACACCAGCGAGAATCTGATTGGGCTACTCGAGCGCCGGCTCGACGCCATCGTCTATCGCGCCAAATTCGTGCCGACGGTGTTCGCCGCGCGGCAGTTCGTGTCTCACGGCCATGTGCGTGTCAACGGCCGCCGCGTCACCATTCCGAGCTATCGCTGCCGCGATGGCGACGTGGTTGAGGTGCGGGACAAGGCCAAGGATGCCGGCACGGTGCTGGAGTCGGCCCAGAGCCCCGAGCGCGACGTGCCTGAGTATCTCGAGGTCGATCACTCCAAGATGTCGGCGAAGTTCGTGCGCACGCCGGCGCTCTCGGACGTGCCCTATCCGGTGATGATGGAGCCGAACCTCGTCATCGAGTTCTACTCGCGCTAGTCCATTCCTTCATGCCGAGAAGCGGCCGCGCTTTGATGCGCCGGTAACTCGACCGGGGTGCCGCGCTCAGGCGTTGACGATCACCAAGCCGGCGCCGGCGACGATCAAGAGGACCCCGATCGGCACGGACAAGCGCCTGCCCTGAGGCAGGAACTTCTCGGCGAGCACGAACAGCGTGAGCCCTGCGATCCAGATCAGGTTCATCACGCCGCCCACGAACAAGAGCAGCATCAACGCGAGGCAGCAGCCGACGCAATAGGCGCCGTGGGCCACGCCCATGCGCCAAGCACCGGCGATGCCGGGGCGCCAATGCGCGGCCAGGAATGGCGCTGGCGCCCGGCAATGGGCGAGGCAAGCGTCCTTGAGCGGGGTGAGCTGATAGATGCCTGCCGCGATGAGGAGGCCGCCCGCGGCCGCAGGGCTGCGCAACACCATCATCGCCGACATGGCCCCGAGCTGCTCGAGCGCGAATTGAGCCGCGACCGCGAACAGGCTGAAAAGAATCCACAAAGAGAGGTAGCCGCCGGCGAAGGCGGCAATGCGGAGACCAGCGTCCGCGATCTCGCCCTTGCGCTCGCCATGCCGCATCACCCGCGCATAGAGCAGCACCATCGGCGAGGCCGACGGCAGCATCATCGCCACCATCATCACCGCCCACATGAAGAAGGAGATCAGCCAGTAGCTCGGGGTCCATGTGCCGCTCGCAGCGGCCGGGTCGCCATAGGGGAAGAACCAGCCGCTCATGGCGAACGGGTCCATGCCCGTGCCGGCGCCGACGAGCACCGCGAGCCAGGCCAGCAGCGTCAGCACGACGAGGGCGGCAACGACGATCGCGGTCTCGCGCCTGAGCAGAACCTCGAGCGCAAGCGTCGCCATCGGGCCTACCGCACCATGCCGCTCTGCGACAGATGGATACGGGCGAACTGCCCGTAGGTGTCTTCGAGGTCGTAGGCGATCGGGCCTAACGTCTTGGACCAGCCGCGGCCGATTTCGGCCGAGGCGAACTCGAAGCCGTTCGGCTGCTCGATGCGCACGCGATGCTCGGCTCCGGTGATCGGGTTCACGATCGGCTCGCCGCGCATGTCGAGCACGCCCTCGATAAAGGCTCGCGCCCGCCGCGCATCGAGGTCCATCTCGAACTCGATATCGGCGACGACCGGCTCGTGCAGCGTCTCGCAAGTGGAGGCGAAGATCTGGAACACCGTGGCGCCAGGCTCGGTGTCGTCGCCCCTCAGAATCCGGATCAGGGCCTCGCGCTGCTCAGGCGTCGCGCGCTTGTCGACAATATGCAGGCCTTCGCCCTTGGCCTCGTGAATCGGCCCCGGCCAGCGAAAGATGCCTGCGGCGCGGAGGCCGTCGAGCCTAGTCGAGCCGTGATAGCCCTCCTCGATATCGAATACGGCGAGCCCACGGCAATCGCCATACGTCGGCAGCGCGTTGAACTGGCAGGGGCAACCATAGTTGCAATTGCAGTTGCCGAATTCGCTGCCCTTGATCTCCCACTTGATCATGGAGACGCCTCCTTACGCATCAGTTCGCCAGCTAAAAGTTCAGTCGAGAGGGAGCGCGTGACAACCGGACGTTGGACGAATGCTCTCGCCACGGCCAAGCTGGTGCCTGCCATCCACGGTGTGCGTCGCTTGATCGGCAAGCCTAGGCCGGCATCGTCTGCGCGTTGTGGGTGACGCCCTTCGCGGTCAGGAGCTCTTGCAGCTCACCCGCCTGGAACATCTCCCGCACAATGTCGCAGCCGCCGACGAATTCACCCTTGACGTAGAGCTGGGGAACGGTCGGCCAATTGGAATAAGCCTTGATGCCCTCGCGCACCGCCATGTCGTCGAGCACGTTGATGTCTTTGAAGTCGACGCCGAGATAGTTGAGGATCTGCGCCACCTGCATGGAGAAGCCGCATTGCGGCATCTGCTTCGTGCCCTTCATGAACAGCACGACGTCGTTGCCCGCGATCTGCTTGCCGAGCCAGTCCCTGATCTCTTGTCCACTCATTCGTCTCGTCTCCTTAGGAAGGCGCTTGTGTCTTGAGGGCGAGCGCGTGCAGCACGCCGCCCATGTGGCCCTTCAACGCATCATAGACCATCTGGTGCTGCTGCACCCGCGACTTGCCGCGGAAAGCCTCTGACACCACGGTCGCGGCATAATGGTCGCCGTCGCCGGCGAGATCGTCGATTGCGATCTGCGCGTCCGGGAACGACTCCTTGATCAGTTTTTCAATCTCGTGAGCCGCCATGGCCATGCGAATATCTCCTTTATCCGGCGCCCGATCTTAGCGCCCGCTCATGAAGCGCGGCAACCAGCGCTCATGGGCATCGCCGAGGCTCTGAAGCGAAAGTGGCGCTTCGCCCGGGAGTTTCAAGGCGTCGCCCGTCACCTTTCCGACAATTCGGGCCGGGAGCCCGGCCCCGGCGGCATCCTGCAAGATGCGTGCAACCTCGTCCGCGGCCGCAGCCACCACATAGCGGCCCTGATCCTCGCCGAACCAGGCCGCGTGCGGTGCCATGCCGTCCGGCGCCTGCTCCAGCGCAACGCCTTTGGCGCCCCCGAGCGACATCTCGGCGATAGTGACAAGGAGGCCGCCGTCGGAGACGTCATGCACGGCGGAGACGCGGGTTTCGCGGATCAAGCCCCTGACGAGATCGCCGGCGCGGCGTTCGGCAGCGAGATCGACGGGCGGCGGGGCGCCCTCGGTCGTTCCCGTTGCCAGCTCCTGATAGAGCGATTGGCCGAGATGGCCGGTCTCGCGGCCGAGGACGATCAGCACGTCACCCTCATGCTTGAGGGCGACGGTCGCCATGTTGGCAATGTCGGGGATGAGACCGACGCCGCCGATCGCCGGCGTCGGCGGAATGGCGATGCCGTTGGTCTCGTTGTAGAGCGAGACGTTGCCGGAGACGACGGGGAAGGAAAGCGCCGTGCAGGCCTCGGCCATGCCTTTCACGGCGCTGACGAACTCGCCCATGATCTCCGGGCGCTCCGGATTGCCGAAATTCATGCAGTCGGTGATGGCGAGCGGGTCGGCACCGGTCGCAGTCAGGTTGCGCCAGCATTCGGCGACGGCCTGCTTCGCGCCTTCGTGCGGGTCGGCGGCGCAATAGCGGGGTGTCACGTCGCAGGAGATCGCGAGGCCTTTTTGGGTGCCATGCACCCGCACCACGGCGGCGTCGCCACCGGGGCGCTGCACCGTGTCGGCCATGACCATGTGGTCGTATTGCTCCCAGATCCAACGCCGCGACGAGAGGTGAGGGGAGCCCATCATGGTCTCGAGCGCGCCGAGCACACTGTTCGGCGCCGGCACGTCCTCCGCCGGGACCAGTATTGGCACCGGCCTCGGCGTCCAGGGCCGCTCATAGACCGGCGCTGCGTGCGCGAGAGCCGAGAGTGGAATATCGGCCTGCACCGCGCCGCCATGCTCGACCACGAGCCGTCCGGTGTCGGTGGTGCGGCCGACGATGGCGAAGTCGAGGCCCCATTTCCGGAACACACGCTCGGCGATGGCCTCGCCGCCCGGCTTCAGCACCATGAGCATGCGCTCCTGGCTCTCCGACAGCAGCATCTCATAGGCGGTCATGGCCTTTTCGCGAGTCGGCACCTGATCGAGATCGAGCACCATGCCGACGCCGCCCTTGTCCGCCATCTCCACCGACGATGAGGTGAGGCCCGCGGCGCCCATGTCCTGGATGGCGACGATGGCGTCCTCCTGCATCAGCTCGAGGCAGGCTTCGAGCAGGAGCTTCTCGGTGAACGGGTCGCCGACCTGGACCGTCGGCCGCTTCTCGGCGGAAGCCTCGTCGAACTCGGCCGACGCCATGGTGGCGCCGTGGATGCCGTCGCGCCCGGTTTTGGAGCCGACATAGACCACGGCAAGGCCGACGCCCTTTGCCGCCGACTTGAAGATGCGGTTGGCGTCTACGAGCCCGACGGTCATGGCGTTGACCAGGATGTTGTCGTTGTAGCGCGCGTCGAAATTGGTCTCGCCGCCGACCGTCGGCACGCCCATGCAGTTGCCGTAGTCGCCGATGCCCGAGACGACGCCGGCGACGAGGTGGCGCGTCTTGGCATGGCCGGGCGCGCCGAAGCGAAGCGCATTCATGTTGGCCACCGGCCGCGCCCCCATGGTGAAGACGTCGCGCATGATGCCGCCGACGCCGGTGGCGGCGCCCTGATAGGGCTCGATATAGGAGGGGTGGTTATGGCTCTCCATCTTGAACACCGCCGCCTGCCCGTCGCCGAGATCGACCACGCCTGCGTTCTCGCCCGGGCCCTGGATCACCTGCGGTCCCGAGGTCGGCAGCGTCTTCAGCCACACTCGCGAGGATTTGTAGGAGCAATGCTCCGACCACATCACCGAGAAGATGCCGAGCTCGGTGAAGCTCGGCTCCCGCCCGAGCTCGTCGATCAGCCGGCGATATTCGGCGGTGCTGAGGCCATGCTCGGCAACAAGCTCAGGCGTGACTTTCGGGGTGGGTTTATTCATGCGAGGAGGAGCAAATCCGAGTCCCTGTTTCCCGTCATGCCCGGACTTGATCCGGGCATCCATGCCGATGCCGCTCAGCGAGCTGAAGCCCTAATGGAATGAATTGCCGGGTCAAGCCCGGCAACGACGAAACCACATTCTCGTTTGCCAACCTCAAGCGGCGAGGCTTTCGACCAGCCCTTTGAACATTTTCGCGCCGTCGGTGCCGCCAAGGGCCGGATCGGCGAGGCGCTCGGGGTGCGGCATCAGCCCGAGCACGGTGCCCGCATCGTTCAAGATGCCGGCGATGTTGTTGCGCGAGCCATTGGGATTGGCTTCGGCCGTGAGCTTGCCGGCGCGGTCGCTATAGCGGAAGGCGATGCGGCCTTCGCCTTCGAGGCGTCGAAGCGTCTCGTCATCGGCGAAATAGCTGCCGTCCTTGTGGGCGATGGGGAAGGTAACGACGTCGCCCTTGGCGTAGCCGCTGGTGAAGCGGGTGTCGGCGCGCTCCACCCTGAGATGCACGTCCTTGCAGATGAACCGAAGCGTCGCATTGCGCATCAACACGCCCGGCAGCAACCGCGCCTCGGTCAGGACCTGGAAGCCGTTGCAGATGCCGAGTACTGGCGTGCCGGCCCTCGCGCGCTTGATCACCTCGCGCATCACCGGCGAGTGCGCCGCCATGGCGCCGGAGCGGAGATAATCGCCGTAGGAGAAGCCTCCCGGCAGCACGATAAGGTCGCTCGCGGGGAGTTCGGCGTCGCCATGCCAAACCATGGCCGGCCGCTTTCCGATCGCAGCCTCGAGCGCCACCGCGGCGTCGCGGTCGCAATTCGATCCGGGAAAGACGATCACCGCCGCTTTCATCGGAGCTTAAGCTGCCTCAAGCTCATAGGCGTAGTTCTCGATGATGGTGTTGGCGAGAAGCTCGTTGCACATGCGCTCGACCTCGGCGCGGGCCCGCGCCGGGTCCGTCTCCGCCACCTCGACCTCGATATATTTGCCCTGGCGCACATTGCCGGCCGAGCCGAAGCCCAGCGCATGCAGCGCGCCCTCGATCGCCTTGCCCTGAGGGTCGAGCACCCCCGGCTTCAAGGTGATGGTGATGCATGCCTTCATCGCGCCAGCCCTATTTGGAGCGCACCAGGACCGGGCCGGACTTGACGCGCATCGGATTGTCCACATGCAGCCCTAGCCGCCGCGCCACCTCCTGATAGGCCTCGACCAAACCGCCGAGGTCTCGGCGGAAGCGATCCTTGTCCAGCTTGTTCTGAGTCTCGACGTCCCACAACCGGCAGCAGTCGGGCGAGATCTCGTCGGCGAGCACGACGCGAACCTGCTCGTTCTCCCACAGCCTGCCGAACTCGCATTTGAAATCGATCAGCCTGATGCCGACGCCGATGAACAGCCCCGAGAGAAAGTCGTTGATGCGAAGCGCGAGCGACATGACGTCGTCGAGCTCCTGCGGGTTCGCCCAGCCGAAGGCGGTGATGTGTTCCTCGGTGACCATGGGATCGCCCAGCGTGTCCGACTTGTAATAGAACTCGACGATCGAGCGCGGCAGCGCCGTGCCCTCGTCGATGCCGAGCTTGGTGGCAAGCGAGCCGGCGGCGACGTTGCGGATCACGACCTCGAGCGGAATGATCTCCACCTCACGGATCAGTTGCTCCCGCATGTTGAGACGCTTGATGAAGTGCGTCGGCACGCCGACCTCGCCAAGCTTCTGAAACAGAAACTCGGAGATGCGGTTGTTGAGCACGCCCTTGCCTTCGATCTTGTCGTGCTTCTTGTTGTTGAAGGCGGTGGCGTCGTCCTTGAAGTGCTGCACGAGCGTCCCCGGCTCGGGCCCTTCGTAGAGAATCTTCGCTTTGCCTTCGTAGACGCGACGGCGCCGGTTCATGTTACGTTCCTTCTACTTTGGCCTGCTAGAGCCGACAAAACACCCCTTGCGCGGGAAGGGCCAAAGGCCCCCAGCCGCGCGAACCTTTCAATCGCTCTTAGCCGGAATCAACCAAAGGGTCTTGCGGAACTTAACGTAAGGGGAGGGGAGAAACAACGCCCGCTTCCCGGGGCCGGGGGCTGCCGGGATTTGTTGCTTTTGCGCCCCCCAGGCGGTATCCCTCAGCCCCAGGGAGGAACAGATTTTTTCTCGATTTCTGGGCTTTTAGAGCGCTTCGCGCCGGCGTAAGGAGATCTGCGGCACATGACCACGTTTGAAGATCGGGAAAAGGGCTTCGAGCGCAAGTTCGCCCATGACGAGGAGCTGAAGTTCAGGGCGACCGCCCGGCGGAACAAACTGCTCGGCCTCTGGGCGGCCGAGAAGCTTGGGCTTTCCGGCGACGAGGCCCAAAGCTATGCCCGCGAGGTGGTCAAGGCCGACCTCGCCGAGCCAGGCGAAGAGGATGTGTTCCGGAAGGTGAGGGGCGATTTCGACGCCAAGGGTGTCGATCAGTCCGACCACCAGATCCGGCGCATGATGGGCGACCTGATGGCCCAGGCGGTGCATCAGATCGAGACCGAAGGCAAGGTTTGAGCCGGCCGATGCGCCAGGATCGGTTCCGCACCGCGGCACGGGAGGGGCGCACGCTCCTCAACGCTTGGCTGACCTTCAACGCCCCCTTCCTCATCGAGTTGATCGGGGACGCCGGCTGGGACTGCATCACCATCGATCAGCAGCACGGCCTCGGCGGCAATGAGGCCTTGCTGCAATGCCTCACCGCGGCACGCGCCGCCGATCTCCCGGCCATCGTCCGCGTCGCCGAGAACGACCCCGGCCTCGTCGGCCGTGCCCTCGATGCCGGCGCCCAAGGCATCATGTGCCCCCTGATCGAGACCATCGAGGACGCCGAGGCCTTCGTCCAGGCGGTGAAATATCCGCCGCGCGGCAACCGGAGCTGGGGCCCTTACCGCGCCAGGCTCGATCACGAGGGCGATTATTTCACCACGGCCAATGACTGGACCATCGCCTGCCCGCAGATCGAGACGCGCGGCGCCCTCGACGGGCTCGATGAGATCTTGGCCCTCGACGGCGTCGACATGGTCTGCTTCGGCCCCAACGATCTCTCTGTGGCGCTGACGGGACGTCTCGACATCCACGCCAAGGAGGTCAAGGAGGCCATGACTCTCGTTTTGAGCAAATGCCGCGAGATGTCTGTAATGGCGCTGATTTTTGCCAACGACACTCCCTTCGCCAAGCCGCTGATCAAGGCTGGCTGGAACGTCGTCGCTGTCGGCACCGATGCCGGCTGGTTCGCCAAGGCTGCCGCCGATACGAGGCAGGAGGCGACGCGCTAGGCGTGACGCGAGGCCTCGCCTGTGCGAAGATCGAGTTGATCGAGAGGGGGGCTCTCACATGCAGGCTTCGATCAGGTTGCTCACCGCCGCCGCCGTCATGCTCGCCTTGAGCGCGGGCGCCGCGTCGGCGCTCGTCACCAAGACCACGACCGACGTTCCCTTGAAATCGGACCCCGTGGCTCAGGCCGATGTGCTGCTCAATATCCCGGCCGGTGCCGCGGTCAGCGTCGGCCCGTGCGCGCGGGGCTGGTGCGGCGTCGCCTTCCGCAAATATGGAGGCTACGTGCCTGAGAGCGCGCTGGCGCTCGCGCGGCCATTGCCACAGGCCCCGAGGCCGGAGATCCCGGTCTATCCGCCCTATCCCTACAAGGCCGGCCACTATCCGACCGCCGACCGCTATTACGATCTGCCGCCCTACGCCGACATCAATCCTCGCTTCTATCGCTGGCGCTATTTCCTCTCGGCGCGAGAGCGTGACCGCTACCGATATGTGCCCCACGTCTTTCGCAGCGCCGAGGGGTACAACAAGTAACCGGCGCGGGGGTCTCCTTTGATCAAGGGCGCTACCGATAGCCGCGCCCCGCGGAACTGCCGTCACGAAGTCGTGTTTTCCTCCCAAGGTCAGATTTTGTAGCCTCGCTTTCTAGGACGAGAGGATTGTGCATGCGTCGGCCCATTGGAGAAGCGTTTGTTGTCGCGGCCCTCGGCATCTCCCTCGTCGGCCTTGGTTCTGCGCCGGCGATGGCGAGCAAGCTGTCCGGGGCACGCGTCCCGGCCTACAGCTCCCGCTACGAGGCGGTGCCCCGCTGGTATGCGCGGCACCCCTGCCGCGGCCGCGTCTATACCTATCTCCGCGGTTGGGGCTGCGACTACTATCGTTATTCCTGGGACTGGCCGAAGGGCCATCGCTAGGCTCTAGCCGCTACCTGGACCGCCTCCTGATCCGGGTCTTGCCGAAAACGCGCTCGAAGATCGTGTCGACATGCTTGGTGTGATAGCCGAGGTCGAACTGGGCGCGGAGCGTCTTCTCCGGCAAGGCGCGGGTCACGTCCTTGTCGGCGAGCAGCTGCTCGAGGAAATCCCCACCGGTCTCCCACACCTTCATGGCGTTCCGCTGCACGAGGCGATAGGCCTCCTCGCGTGAGACGCCGGCCTCGGTCAAGGCGAGCAGCACCCGCTGCGAATGGATCAGCCCGCCGAGGCGGTCGAGATTGGCCCGCATCCGCTCCGGATAGACCACGAGGCCCTTGATGATCGCGGTCATGCGGTTGAGGGCGAAGTCGAGCGCGATGGTGGCGTCGGGGCCGATCACCCGCTCGACCGAGGAATGGGAGATGTCGCGTTCATGCCACAGCGCCACATCCTCGAGGGCAGGGAAGGCATAGGCGCGGACGAGACGGGCGAGGCCGGTCAGATTCTCCGATAGCACCGGGTTCCGCTTGTGCGGCATCGCGGAAGAGCCCTTCTGCCCGGCGGTAAAATGCTCTTCGGCCTCGAGCAGCTCGGTGCGCTGCAAATGCCTGATCTCGGTGGCAAGCCGCTCGATCGAGCTCGCCACTACGGCGAGCGCGGCAAAATAGGCGGCGTGGCGGTCGCGCGGGATCACTTGCGTCGAGATCGGCTCCGGCTTGAGCCCGAGCTTCTCCGCCACATAGGCTTCGACGCGCGGGTCGACATGGGCGAAGGTGCCGACCGCGCCCGAAATGGCGCAGGTCGCGACCTCCTCGCGCGCGACGACGAGGCGGGCCCGGCCGCGGGCAAACTCGGCGTAGGCGTAAGCCAGCTTGAGCCCAAAGGTGGTCGGCTCGGCGTGGACCCCGTGGCTGCGGCCGACGGTGACGGTGTCCTTGAACTCGAAGGCGCGTTGCTTCAGGGCGTCGAGCAGGCGGTCAACATCTTCGATGAGGAGGTCGGCCGCGCGCACGAGTTGGACGTTGAAACAGGTGTCGAGCACGTCCGATGACGTCATGCCGCGGTGGAGGTAGCGGGCCTCCGGCCCGACCTTCTCGGCGACCGAGGTGAGGAAGGCGATGACGTCGTGCTTCACCTCGGCCTCGATGGCGTCGATGCGGTCGATGTCGAAGCCGCCGCGCAACCGCGCCGCCTTGGCCGCCTCCTTCGGGATCAGCCCGAGCTTGGCCATGGCCTCGGCGGCCAGAGTCTCGATCTCGAGCCAGATGCCGAACTTGACCTCGGGCTCCCATAGGCGGGCCATTTCGGGGCGGCTGTAGCGGGGAATCATGTGTGGAGGCGCGTCCTTTCCCGCAAAGCGCGAGGCAAGCGCTTCTCTAGCAGAGGGGGGCTACCGGCTCAAACAACGACGCGGGTCTTACGCAGAAATGGTGCGGGGGCCACGTGGTCCGAACAGGGCGAGATAAAGTCCGGCGGCGATGAGCAGCGCCGCGTAGGCCACGCGCGGTGGCACCAGCATGAACAGCACGAAGGAATAGAAGTCGCTCAGGGAGGCCCAGTACAGCCCCGACAACGACCAGTCCTGCTGGTTGGGATAGGCGATATGGGAGTAGATGATCCTGAGGAAGCCGCCGAAACTGCAAAAGGCGACCACGAAGATGAACAACCCGAACAGGAAGCGAACGAGGAAGCCGCGGCCGGCCGCGAATTGCTGCACCCACCAGGCGGCGAGCGCCGCGAGACCGCCGGCATAGCCCACGATCTGCAAGGTGTGCCGGGTCTGCTCGTTCAGTACGCTGTTCGGCTGCATATAGTCGCCGACGAGAAGTGCCTTCGTGCAGATGAACATGACGATGGCGAAGCCCAGGGCGAGGATGAAGCCCACTACATTATCGAACGTCAATTTCTGCACCGCCGCCTCCCTCCTGAGCCCGTCCCGGCGCCAACTATGCAAGGGAATTGGCCCGGCGGCAATGACGGCGGCGCCGCGCCCCGGGCTCGGGTGCTAACAACTTGCCGCATTGGCCGGTTTATGATCCGATCCGGCACCCACAAGTCCCTGAGGAGCCCCTACCGATGGCATTCGACGATCTGAAGGCCGAACTTGCGCTTCTGATCAACCAGATGGAGAACCAGCCCGAGGATCCGCACGAGCTCTACCTGCAGATCCGCGAGAGACTGAACGAGATGCGTGCCTACGGCATGCCGCTGCCCCAAGACCTCGTCGAATTCGAAAAGGAGATGGAGGCTCAGTTCGCCGCGACCGAGAAGGCCGCGAAGAAGGACTGAGGGCAACGCCACTCCGGACTGGAACCGTTAGCCCGCCGGCGCCGGCGCCGGGTCGATCTGCTCGTAGGTTCCGTTCGACCAGCGGTAGACCGCGTAAGGCGGCAGGTTAGGATCGCCCTTCTCGTTGAACTTGAACTTGCCGATCACCGTGTCGAATTCGGTGTCGTTCATCGCCTTGACGACGTCGGCGGCCTTGGTCGACTTCGCCTTGTCGGCGGCATCTTTCCACGCCTGAATCGCGGCGTAGGTGTAGAGCACGTAGCCTTCGGGCTCGATGCCCTTGTCCTTGAAGCGCTTCACCACTTCGGCGGCGGCCGGGTTCTTGCGCGGATCGGGCGAGAAGGTCATCAGCGTGCCTTCGCCGGCGTCGCCCGTGATCGACCAGAACTCCTGCGTGATCAGTGCGTCGCCGCCCATCAGGATGGTGTCCATCCCCTGGTCGCGCATCTGGCGGATGATGAGGCCGGCCTCGGTGTGATAGCCGCCGAAATAGACGACATCGATATCGGCCTGCTTGAGCTTGGACACGAGCGCCGAGTAGTCCTTCTCGCCGGCGGTGATCGACTCGTCCATCACCTCTTTCTTGCCGGCCGCGTTCATGGCCTTCTTGGTCTCTTCGGCGAGGCCCTTGCCGTAAGCCGTCTTGTCGTCAATGAAGGCAATATTCTTGTCGGCGAAATTGGCGGCAAGATATTTGCCGGCGATACCGCCCTGCTGATCGTCGCGGCCGCAGACGCGATAGATATTCGGCCCGGCGCGGTCGTCAGTGAAGGTCGGGTTGGTGGAGGCCGGGGAGATCTGAACGAGGTCGCTCTCGGCGTAGACCTTCGACGCTGGGATCGAGGAGCCCGAGCAATAGTGCCCGGCGACGAGCGCCACATCGGCGCCGGCCATCTGGTTCGCCACCGCCACGGCTTGCTTCGGGTCGCAGGCGTCGTCGCCGATTTTCAGGTCAAGCTGTTTGCCGAGCACCCCGCCGGCGGCATTGATGTCCGCGACCGCCATCTCGCCGCCGTTCTTCATCTGCGCGCCAAAAGAGGCATATTGGCCCGTCACCGGGCCGACCACGGCGACCGGGATGGTGTTGTCATCATCGCCGCCCCCGCAACCGAGAAGCGCAGCAGCTGCGGCGAAAGCGAGAAACAGCCCGGCATTTCGTTGCATTGTCATCTCCCTAGTGGATTTCGCGCACAATCTACGGCATCGCCGTAAAGCGCAAGTGGCTTGGGTCGACCGTCAAGCCCGGTCACGCCAGGTGAGGGGGCTCGTGCGCATGTAGAGCCAGCGATATTGCGTCACCATCTGCGTCGTCCGCATGACGCGATAGCCGAGGCTCGCGGCCGCGACGAGCAGGACATAGGTGACGAGATAATAATAGAGCGAGGTGAGGGTGCCGTTGAACAGGGCGTAGTGGAAGAAGCGCACCGCGGCGGCGAGCAGCGCCATGTAGAAGAAGATGCGCCCGAACGGCTTCCAGCTCCGGGCGAGCCCGCGGCCCGAGAGGAACGCCGCCCCGCCGCCGAGAATGACGGTGAGCACGAGGAACACCCACAGGCTGTCGTCGGAAAGAAAGGTCACGGCACAGCCCCTTGCGTTTCCTTGCGCCGGCCGCCCTCGAGATAGGCGGTCTGCACCTCCTCGCTGTTCAGGAGTTCGCCCCCGCTGCCTGAGAGGGTGATCCTGCCATTGACCATGACGTAGCCGCGATCGGCGAGTTTGAGCGCATGGTAGGCGTTCTGCTCGACGATGAAGAGCGTGAGGCCTAGGCGGTTCAACTCTTTGATCACCTCGAAGATATGCGTGACGATGAGTGGCGCGAGGCCGAGCGAGGGCTCGTCGAGCAAGAGGAGCTTTGGCCGTCCCATCAGCGCGCGCGCAATCGCCAGCATTTGCTGCTCGCCGCCGGAGAGCGTGCCGCCGCGCTGGTCCCGCCGGGATTTCAGCACCGGAAACAAGGTGCAGACCCGGTCGAAGTCATCGTCGAACGCGTCCGGATCGTCGGCGATCAGCGCCCCCATCTGCAGGTTCTCGAACACCGTCATGCGCGGGAAGATGCGCCGGCCTTCGGGCGACTGGGCGATTCCGAGCTTTGCGATGCTGTGGGCCGGGAGTGCCGTGATGTCCTGACCGTCGAAAGCGATGCTGCCGGCGCTGGCGCGCGGGCGGCCGAAGATGCTCATCATCAAGGTGGTCTTGCCGGCGCCGTTGGCCCCGATCAGCGCCACGATCTCGCCCGGGCGGACCTCGACGCTGACGCCATGCAGCACCGCGAGCTTGCCGTAACGGGCGGTGACATCCTCGACCTTCAGGCGCGGCGCGGTCATACGCTGACCTCGCGTTCAACTTCGGCCAACTTCTCCTCAGGCACGCCGAGATAGGCCGCGATCACGATCGGATCGTTGAGGATTTCGTCCGGCGTGCCGTCGGCGATGGTCTTGCCGTGATCGAGCACCACGATGTGATCGGAGATGCGCATGACCACGCTCATGTCATGCTCGATCAGGAGCAGCGCGATGCCTTCTTCGGCGCGGATCGAGTAGAGCAACTCGTTGAGGCCCTCGCTCTCCCGCGGATTGAGCCCGGCTGCAGGCTCGTCGAGGCACAGCAGCAAAGGTTGCGTGCACATGGCGCGCGCGATCTCTAGCTTCCGTTGATCGCCGTAAGGAAGCTCGGCCGCGGCCATGTCGGCCCGCGCCGTGAGCCCGACGCGATCGAGCCAGTGCTTGGCGAAGTCGACCGCTTCCTTCTCCATGCGATTGAAGCCGCCGAAGCCGAGTAGGGTCGCCAGCGGAAAGCGTGAGGTGCCGATCAGCGCCTTGTGTTGCGCCACCATCAGATTTTCGAGCACGGTCATGCCGCCAAACAGCCTGATGTTCTGAAAGGTGCGGGCGACGCGGGCGCGCGCATTAATGTCGTGATCGTCGAGGCGTTCCAGATAGTAGATCTGCCCATCAGGGTGCTCGAGCCGGAGCATGCCTTCGGTCGGCTCGTAGAACCCGGTGATGCAATTGAACACGGTGGTCTTGCCGGCGCCATTCGGGCCGATCAGCGCGGTGATGTCGGTCTTGCCGACATCGAAGGAGACATCGTCGACGGCGACGAGGCCGCCGAAGCGCATGGTGAGGTGCTCGACCTTGAGCAGGGGATCCTTATTCCAGGATCTCATGCGTGGCCTTCTTTGACGAGATCGCCGCTCACGGCGCGCCGTTCGTGGAGCACGATCGACGGTTCTCGAGACGAGATGATGCCCCGTGGTCGCCACAGCATGATCCCGACCATGGCGATGCCGAACAGCAGCATCCGGTATTGTGACGGATCGAACTCGGGGCCGAATATGACCCGCAGGAACTCCATGTTCCGCAACAGCTCGAAGCCGCCGATCATGACGATGGCCGCCAGCACCACACCGATCTGGCTGCCCATGCCCCCCAGCACCACGATGGCGAGGATGATGGCGGATTCGATGAAGGTGAACGATTCCGGGCTGATGAAGCCCTGGCGCGTGGCAAAGAAGGAGCCGGCCAAGCCGCCAAACAGCGCGCCGGTGGCAAAGGCGGTGAGCTTGGCGATGGTGGTGTTGATGCCGAGCGAGCGGCAGGCGATCTCATCCTCGCGCATCGCCTCCCAGGCTCGCCCGATCGGCAGCCGCCGCATGCGCACGGTGACGAGGCTCGTGACCAGCGCGAGCGCGAGGATCACGTAATAGAGAAATATGATGCCGTGGAGCGGGTCGTAGCTGATGCCGAAGAAGCCGGCGAAGGTATGCTCGCCTGTCGGCTTGAAGGCGAGGCCGAAGAAGGTCGGCTTCGGAATGTCGGAGATGCCGTTCGGGCCGTTGGTCACTTCGGTCCAGTTGAGCAGCACGATGCGGATGATCTCGCCGAAAGCGAGCGTGACGATGGCGAGATAGTCGCCGCGCAAGCGGAGCACGGGAAAGCCGAGGACGACGCCCCAAAGTGCGGCGAGCAGCCCCGCGAGCGGCAAGCATAGCCAGAAGCCGAGGCCGAAATGCGCCGCGAGCAGCGCGAAGGTATAGGCGCCGACCGCGTAGAAGGCGACGTAGCCGAGATCGAGCAGGCCGGCGAGGCCGACCACGATGTTGAGGCCGAAGCCGAGCATCACATAGGTCAGCACCAGGATGGAAAGATCGAACAGATAGCGCAGCGGCAGATCGAGATTGAAGGCGGCGTCGAGGACGTAGGTGATGATCGGGAACAAGACCGCCGCGATGACGAGGGCGGCGCCGCCATAGTTCTTGCCGTAATCGGCGACGTTGGGGATCGGCCACGCTGGCAGCCACTGCTTGAAGCGCGGCGCTTTCCAGGTGCCGCTCCACCAGAACAGATTGAGCAGCAGCCTGCCGGCGAAGACGATGCCGACCGCGGTCGCGAGCAACGCCGGACGCGCCTTGAGGGTGAGACCCCCGGCGCTGTCGACGGTCCTAACCCCGAGTGTCAGGGAGAACAGGGCGAAGGCGACGAGCGCGGCGAGCGTCGCGTCGATCAAGGCGGACTTGAGCCGGTGGCTCTCTTTTTGGACCGGCTCTGCCAACGCCTAGACCTTCTCCACCTCTGGCCGGCCGAGGAGGCCCGACGGGAAGAAGATGAGCACCACGGCGAGCATGGCGAAAGCCGCGACGTCCTTGTACTCGATGCTGAAATAGGCGGACCAGAAGGTCTCGATCAGGCCGATGACGAGACCGCCGAGCATGGCGCCGGGCAGCGAGCCGATGCCGCCGAACACCGCCGCGGTGAACGCCTTGATGCCGGCGACAAAGCCGATGAAGAAATCGATGACGCCGTAGTAGAGCAGGTAGAGCAGCCCGGCAACGGCGGCGAGCGCTGCGCCCATGACGAAGGTGAGCGAGATGGTGCGGTCGACATTCACGCCGGACAGGGCCGCCATCAGCCGGTCCTGCTCGCAGGCGCGCTGCGCCCGGCCAAGCTCGGTGCGGGTGATGAGCAGCCAGAACACCCCCATCAGCGCCACGGTGGTGACCACGATCAGGATCTGGATGTTGGAGACGCTGACCGCGAACCCGTCCTGACTGAAGATCTGATAGCCGCCGGTGACCACGGGCTGGAGCGGCTTGACCCGCGCGCCTTGTGCCACCTGGATGAAATTCTGGAGCACGATGGACATGCCGATGGCGGTGATCAGCGGCGCGAGGCGGAAGGATTCGCGCAACGGCCGGTAGGCGATGCGCTCCACCGTCCAGCCCCATACCGCGGTTAGCACCATGGCGGCGATGAGCACGAGCAGGAGCGCCACCGGCACGAATGTCAGTCCGAAGCTCAATAGCGCCAGGAAGAGGATCAGGGCGATGAAGGCGCCGACCATGAAGATGTCGCCATGGGCGAAATTGATCATGCCGATGATGCCATAGACCATGGTGTAGCCGATGGCGATCAGGCCGTAGATCGAGCCGAGGGCGATGCCGTTGACAAGCTGTTGCAGGAAATAAGCCATTGACGCCGCTGCACTCCCTTCCCCCCAAAACGAGGCTAGCGTACCGGCCCCGCGGTTGACATCGGTGTCAGGGGGCACCTCTTCATAGCAAGAAAGAACGGGAAGCGTACACCGGGAAGCATTGGCATCGCGCGGTCAAAAAAGCGGCTACAGCAGAAGATGGGACCCGTCGCAGAAAGGCGGGTCCCCGGTATCCTTGCAGCCGCAAAGTAAGGCCGTTTCCGTCCGCTCCGCGGTGAACATCAGGGGCTCGATGTCGGTGCCGGCGTGTGAGCCGTCGCAAAAGGGCTGCTTCTGGCTCCGCCCGCAGCGGCACCAGGCATAGCGTTTGCCCGCCTCGAGTTCGACCTGATAGGGGCTGAGTTGTGGGCGTTCCGGCTCTGCCATGCCTTCGCTTCCCGAGTGTTGATGGCGCGTTGCCGCCTGCTTACCCAATTCGCTGGGGCAGCACAAGAAACTGTCGGCCCATGCGCGAAATGGCCACTAGAACCCGGCGCTTCGAATTTCTTCACCAAGCCAAAAGGATTGCATGGCTTTTCGCCGCAGGCGCGCCTGCACTGCTTGATTGTGAAAGCAGAGAGGCGGAATGTCTGCCTCGTTTTGTTTCGCAATATCTCGGAGGCGCGCGTCATGGAGAGCCTTAAATCTTTGACTCCATCACTATCAGCGAGAATTGGCCGCAGGACCGTGGTCGCCGTGGCTGTAGCCGTAACGGCCCTCGCTGCATTCGCCGTCGTTGCACCGGCTTCGGCCGCGACCAAGCGTCCCAACATCGTCATGCTGATGACCGACGACACCGGCTGGCAGGACTTCGGCGCCTACACCGGTGGTGGCGTCGCCCTTGGCCACCCGACGCCGAACGTCAACCAGATCGCCAAGGAGGGCGCCACCTTCACCAGCTGGTACGGTCAGGCGAGCTGCACCGCCGGCCGCGCCTCTTTCATTACCGGACGCATTCCCATCCGCTCGGCGCTGTCGATCGTCGTGGCGCCGGGCGACAAGAACTATCTCCGCAAACAGACACCCACGATCGCGGAATTCTTCCAGAAGAACGGCTACTCGACCTATTTCTCCGGCAAATGGCATCTCGGCGATATCCCGGACTCCTATCCGACCGAGCATGGCTTCGACGAGATGAAGCATTTCGCCGCCTACTACGCCGGCGTCTATGCCTATGACGATACCTCGAAATGGTTTCACCCCTGGTTCCCCTCCTACAATCCGGGATTCAAGAACGCGTTCGACAGCCTGGTGAATCTCGGTGAATGGGAGGGTGTAGCGGGCGAGCCGGCCAAGAAGGTTGGAACCATCACCTACGACTCGCTCGCGACGTTCGACGTGCGGCAGACCGATTCCGCGGTCGAATACATCAAGCAGCACGCCAAGGACGACAAGCCGTTCTTCATGGACGTCAATTTCATCAAGATGCACAACCCCACCAACGCCGCGCCGGAGTTCCGAGGCCGGTCGCATCTCGGTGACTATTCCGACTCCCTGATGGAGCTCGATGCCGACATCGGCCGCATCATGGACGCCATCCGTGCCGAGGCCCCCGACACCATCGTCATCGTCACCGCCGACAACGGCGCCTGGCTCGACGCCTATCCCGACGCGGGCACGACGCCGTTCCGCGGCGAGAAGGGCTCGGCCTTCGAGGGTGGCTGGCGCGTGCCGGCCATCATGTGGTGGCCCGGCAAGATCCCGGCGGGTGTTCAGTACCACGAGATGATGTCCCACATCGATTGCTGGGCGACGCTCGCGGCCATGGTCGGTCTCACGCCCCCGCCCCACGATTGGGTCGGCAATGACGGCAAGGGCATCTATTTCGACTCGATCGACAACAGCGCCTACATCCTCGGCAAGTCCGAGCACTCGGCGCGCGACAGCTGGATCTATATCGACGGTGAGACCTTCAATGGCGCCCGCGCCGACATCGGCGGGGATCCGAAGGAACCTTGGCTGCGCATGGCTTGGAAATACATCGGCACCGCCAAGGATTCCTGGCTTGGCGTCACGTCGAGCCTGGGGGCCATCGGCGCCCTCTACAACCTGACCATGGACCCGTACGAGAAATACGACATGGTCTTCAACGGCGCCGCGCCGATGCGGGTGCTGTCGTCGTCGCCTGGAAAATACGCGGGGCAGGACAACGGCTGGGTGTTGTCGCTGATCTCCCCGGTCATCGTCGATTTCGACAAGTCGATCATGAAATATCCGAGCATCAAGAGATTTCCGGGCGGTGCATCGACCGATCTCACGCCGGATCTTCAGCATCCCGAAAACCCGTTACCCTTGCTGAAGGAACTGAACCAGGAACCGCAGCCGGTCGGCGGCGGCGGCGGCTGATTTGGTCGCCTCGGTAGAAGAGGGGCGTGCTTCAAGCACGCTCCCTATTCTCGAGTGGCCTCGGCCCGAACCTCATCGACCACGTGCTTGATCGCGTCGATGACCATTTGCGGCTGCTCGATCTCGATGTAGTGGCCGCTGTACGCGGCGGTGAGGTGAGGGGTGTCCGGCAGGAGGCCTGCGAGGTAGCTCTGGCCCGCGTTCCACGCCACTTCCACTATCGCGGGCATGCCTTCCGGCAGGTCTGAGGGAAGCGCGAACGGCTTCCCCTTCGAGATCACGATGAGCGGCATCGGCCTAAGTGGCGATGCGCTCTTGATCTCGCCGAAGCTCTTATCGAAATCGATGGTTTCGAGGTCCTTGTAGGCGGCGATTTGCTTTGGCGCCTGGACGAGGATCAGGCGATCGTAAGCCGCCCATTCCGCGGGCGTCATCGCCGCCTTCACCCCTTCCGAGATCGCGTCGACCAGTACGAGGCCTGCGACCTCACCCGGATAGGTGCTTGCAAACAGCCTGATCATCAGGCCACCGGTCGAGTGCCCGACGAGGACGTAAGGCGGGGAAATGTCTGCTGCCTTGAGCAGGTCATGGAGGTCGGCGATGGCGGCGGCGGCGGTGCGGGGCTGCGGCACGGGATCGCTGCGGCTGAATTGATCGGTGCCGAGCGTGGTGCCAGGCCGATCGTAGGCGCAGACCCTGGTGAAGTTGGCGACTGCGGGCAGGACCGCTTCACCCTGATCGGGCTTCACGCTCCAGATGTCGCCGCGGTTGCGCAACCCCGCTTCGAGGATCACCGTCGGCCTACCTTTACCCTCACAGTCGAGATAGAGCTTGCGGCCTCCGTCGATGGCGACGAGTCCGGAGAAACTCGTCTCCTTCGAGATAGCTTGGTCGGCGGCCTGCAGCTCCGAGACATGGACCGCCAGCAGCGCCCCGAGGGTCAACCCAACGACGCGAGCAAGGCGCATGAATTTACCGGAACGAAGGAGAGGACTGTTCGCTAATCGCCGAACAGGCCTTGGATATTCCCGGCGACGCTTTCGCTCGGCGCCTTCGGCTTGGCCTGCGCGGCAGGCGCTTGCGGCTCCGCCGGTGCCGCTGCCGCCACGGGGCCGTCATCGCTCGGAGGCAACGGCTTGCCGATGAGGGCAGGGGCCACCTTTTTGTCGAGCCCATAGATGTCGGCGAAGCTCGTCACCTTGCCGTCGGCGTCGGCGACGGCGGTGAAATAGGTGGTGTGCACCGGCACCGGATGATCGAGAGAGACGGCGCTGTCATCACCGGTCGCGAGAAGGTTCTTTATCTTCGCCGTATCCCAGCCCTTGTCCTCCCTGAGCAGAATTTCGGCGAGCTTGGGCGGGTCTTCCATGCGGATGCAGTTATGGCCTTCGGCGCGCATCGCGGGCGTGAACAGCCCCCTCTTGATGGTGTCGTGCATGTAGACCATGTGGCTGTTGGGGTAGAGGAACTTCAGCTTGCCCAGCACATTGGTCGGTCCTGGCGCCTGGGTGAAGGCGATGTTCGCCATGTTCACACTGCTCCAGTTGATGCTCGATGGATCGACGATGCGGCCGTTGTAGCGCACCCGGAGCCCGTGCTCGCGCAAGATCGATGAGCCGCCGCCGAACCAACTGCCGCCGCCGCGCAAATTCGGCAACAGGTTTTCCCTGACGATGGTCGGCGGCACGGTCCATTCCGGATTGAACACGATGGTCTTCATGTCCGCCGAGAAGATCGGCGTCGCATAACGGAGCTGGCCGACCACGATCTTGTCGGCATGGATGCGCTTTCCGTCCTTGACGATGTACAGCATGAACTCGGGGATGTTGTCCTGGACGTAGATGTGGCCGAGATCGGCCGGCATCCAGCGCCAACGCTCCATGTTGATGAGGATGCGCTGGAGCTCGCCCTTGTTGGCCTCGCCACTGCGCGCTTTGAGCAAGGCCTTATGCAACAATTGGAACTGCTCGTGCTTCGGGTGCAGCGAGCGGAGATAGACGTCGGGCTCGGCCGACGCCGCGGCGCCTGCCAGCACGACCTTCGGATCGAGCAACGGCGGGGTCTGGTCGATCAGCGTGCTGAGGCTCGACGGATTGGCGCGGCCGCCGCGCGCGAACCGCGCATAGCGCAGGATGGCAAGCTGGAGCTTGATCTCGGCGTTGGCCTGCTGGTCGATGCTGTCCGGCAGGTTGCCCGCCGGCGGCAGCGCGAAGTCTGACGCCGACAGTCCCCAATCGTCGGCATTGCCGATCTCGTCGATCGCTGATTGCGCCTTGGCGGAGAACCCCATCGGGGTGATCCACACCGGTCCCGCGTCATGCTGCGCATAGAAACTCTGCAGCGCCGCGAAATCCGCTGCTGCGGCACCGTTCCGCCCCGCGCCGTCGGCGAGCTTAGCACGGATGCTGGTGATGACCGGGTCGGCTTCGGCTACAGGCACCGGCGCGGGCGTGGCCACGTCTATTGGAGTCGGGGCCGCAGCGTTTGGCGCGATCGAGCCGGTGACGTCAGGGGCAGCCGCAGTCGTCTCTGCCGCCGCATTGGGCTCGGTGGCAACAGCCGCCGTGACCGAGACTGCAAGCGCCAGGGCTAAACCCGTCGCACTGAGAACGACGCATCGTCCGTGCATGCGTATTCCCCCGCACCTCGGGAGGTTAGCGCGCGACGGCGGCAGCCGCTACTCCGAAGTAGCTCGGGCAGGTGGCGCTGGGCCCTAACGCGAGGCGTCGCCTCAGAAAAGGCCCGGATTTGGGGCCTTCGATCAAGGCCGAGACGCGCATTTTTCGGTCTTTCTGGCCGCCACGGCCTGCTGCTGGACAACCTGTGGACAACCGCTCTCCTCCTTTGGTCGAGGTGAGGCGGGAAAGCCGCCGGTGTCCCAACCCCGAATGGGGGTGCTATGATCGCACTGAGCCCGATCCTTGAGGAAGACGCCATGTCCGGCATTGTTGATCGCCTTATGTCTGCGTCCGCTGCGGCGGCGCTTGCCGCAACGCTCCTTGTGTGCGGCGCGCCGTTGGCCAAAGCCGATGAGGATGTGTGGCCGACGCTGAGAGCGACCAATTTCGGCGACCGCGACATCAAGGCCGAGGATGGCTTCGTCACCCTCGATGCCCCGGTCACGGCCGAGGACGCCGCGGTGGTGCCGCTCACGGTACGGGTGCCGCCGAGCGTCAAGGCCAAGCTCAAATCGCTGACCCTGATCATCGACAAGAACCCGAACCCGGTGGTGGCCAAGGTGCGCTTCGGCCCTGCCGCCGGCATGGGCGGCGAGCGCTCGTTCGCGACGCGCGTTCGCGTCGACAATTTCTCTCACGTCCGCGCCATCCTCGAGACCGAGGACGGCACCTTGCACATGGCGACCAAGTTCGTGCAGGCCGCGGGCGGCTGTGCTGCGATGCAGGCCAAGGACCCCGACGCCGACACGGTTGGTCTCGGCAAGACCATCGTGAAGACCTTCCCGCCGGCGTTGTCGTCGACGCCCCTGTTCGAGGGCCTGGTGATGATCAAGCACCCGAACGCGAACGGCATGCAGCTCGACATCAATACCGGAGCCTACATCCCGGCGCGGTTCGTCAAGGAGGTGGTGGTGAAGCGTGACGGCGAGCTCGTGTTCACCATGGACACCACCTTCTCGATCTCTACCAACCCGAATTTCCGCTTCACCTTCGGCCGCGGCACCGACAACGAACTCGAGGTCGCCATCACCGACACCGACGGCACGCTGTTCACCGGCAAATCCCAGCCGAGCGGGTCGTAAATCCCAACTTAATCTCGATTTCACGGGCAAGCCATGCGAAGACTCCGCGCGAGTGCGGGCCGGCAATCGCGTGAAACGAATCGCTGAATCGGGGGCGCGGGCGATGCAACAGGCGTATCGCATGGTGGCGGCGGCGCTCGGCTGGTTCGCGCTCGTGTTGCAATATGTTTTGATCGTCAAATACAAGACCGACGGCGATCTCATCGCCGGAGCAATCCGCTTCTTCAGCTACTTCACCTTGCTGTCGAACGCTCTCGTGGCACTTGCCATGACGCTGCCCTGGCTCGCGCCGGACACGAAGCTCGGCCGCTTCTTCCTTGAGCCGGCCGTCAGGACCGCGATTCTCGCCTACATCATCATCGTCGCCGTGATCTATCACGTGGTCTTGCGCAAGCTGTGGAATCCGGAAGGCTGGGAGTACGTCGCCGACACCATCGAGCACGTTGTCGCCCCAACGCTTTATGTCATCGACTGGCTGCTGTTCGTGCCGAAAGGCACGCTCAAATTCAGGTCCGCGTTAATCTGGCTGCTGTTTCCCCTGGCCTATGCGATCTTCAGCCTGATCCACGGCGCCGTGACCGGCTACTATCCCTATCCGTTCATCGACGAGACCAAGCTCGGCTACGATCAGGTGCTGACCAACATGGGCGGTCTCGTCGGCGCCTTTGCCGGTCTCGGCTTCGCGCTGATCGGCGTCGATCGCGGGCTTGGCCGCATCAAGCGGCAACCGACCTCAAGCGGCGCTTGAACGAGGGCCTCGATCCCCAAGGGGTGAGTCACTGATCGCGCAGGAGCCAGCGGAACGCGCGGCGAAGCTCGGCGGTGCCGTCCTTCTTGTACCAACGCCCATGCGCGATAATGATGCGCTCCGGCCGCCAGGCGATCATGGTTTCGGCCGCCTTGCGCATCTCTGCTTTGTGCCAAGAGAAAGTGAGGCGGAGGTCGCGCGGCATTTGCCCGTCGGGATCCTGCACCCCGCCGATCCAGGTCAGGAACCGCATCACCGGTCCGAGCTTCCGGGGTTCGAAGTTCTCGATCAGGTCGGTGAGCACGAGCGTGCGGCTTGGGCGGTGGAAGAAGTCGAATTCGGTCAGGAAGCTGCCCGGCACCGAAAGGGTCGCGATGTCTCCGTCCCAGGGGTAGCCGCTGTCGCCCTCAAGGGTCAGCGTGGGGAAATCGATATGGCCTCCCGCCTGCTTGCGAACCCGCGGCGCGAGGTAGATGCCTGCCTCGGGATAGGCCTCTCTCCACTCCGGGATCCACCAATAGTGGATGCGGTTAGGACCGATCAGCCAACGCGGCGTGCCGATGGCCTCGATTTCACGCTTCAACGCCGGCGTCAGCGGGGTCGGTGAATGGATGAAGAGGCCGCTGTCCTCGAGGCGGATGACCGTCATTCGGGTCGGGAACACCATCTTCGGCCACGGGAAGCCGAAACGGATCCCGGGCCCGTCCACGATCCACACCTCGCTTGCGACCGGCTTCAGCGTGTTGAGGGGCGGATAGGTAGCCTGCTCTTCCCCGTCCATTCGTCCAATGTCCTCGCCGGCGTCTTTTCGCTAGGACGTTAATCGGCTGGTATGACTTGCCCGCGAACACTGCCCACCGACCCCCGCGATTCGGATGACACTTCAGCTGCGCGCCGTAACAATAACAAAGCCATGATAAAGCTTGAGTCGATGGTTTATCAGGACCATACAGGGCGCAAAGTCCGCAGGGGGCGTCTTTCCGGTAGTGCACGCACGACGGCTGCCATGCCGTCACGGACCGGACAGGCGGGGGTGAAGGGTCACTCGGAGAGTCCCCATGGCTGAACTCATCTTCACGCTATTGTCCCTCGGCGCCCTGTTCGCGCTCGCCATGAACCGCGCGCCGCTCAAGATCTGGGCCCTTGCTGTCGCGATCTTCACCTTGGGCCTCCAACTCGGCCTCGGGCGGGGCGATCTGCATTGGCCGGTATTTACGATCTGGTCGCTGCTCGGCTGGCTCGTTGCCGCGGGGCTGTTGGCGCTCACCTTTCCCCGCATCAAGCGCGACTACGTCACGCTTCCCGCGTATCGCGCGCTGAAGCGCATGATGCCCTCGATCTCCGAGACCGAGCGTGAGGCCCTCGAAGCCGGCACCACCGGCTGGGACGCCGAACTGTTCGCAGGGACGCCCGACTGGGCAAAGCTCCGCCGCGTCAGTCCGATCACCCTCACCGCGGAAGAGCGCGCCTTTCTCGACGGCCCGACGGAGGAGCTTTGCCGCAAGCTCAACGACTGGCGCATCCGCCACGAGCTCCACGACGTGCCGGAGGACATTTGGCGCTTCGTCTGCGATCAGGGCTTCCTCGGCATGCTCATCTCCAAGGAGCATGGCGGCTTGGGCTTCTCAGCGCAGGCGCAGTCGCTCGTCCTCGGCAAGATCTCCTCGCGCAGCGCCGACGGCGTCACCATCGTCATGGTGCCGAACTCGCTCGGCCCCGGCGAGCTGATCGAGAAATACGGCACCGAGACGCAGAAGGCGCATTACCTGCCGCGGCTCGCCCGCGGCGAGGAAGTCCCCTGCTTTGCCCTCACCGGGCCGTTCTCCGGCTCCGACGCTGCCTCCATGCGGGACGTCGGCGTCGTCAGCAAGGGCTGGCACGAGGGCCGCGAGACGCTTGGCATCAAGCTCACCTGGGACAAGCGCTATATCACGCTCGCCCCGAACGCGACGCTGCTCGGCCTCGCCTTCCATCTGTTCGATCCCGACAATCATCTCGGCCGCGGCGACGACGTCGGCATCACCTTGGCGCTGATCCCGACCGATTATCCGGGGGTCGATATCGGGCGGCGGCATCTCCCCTGTGGCGCGGCCTTCCCCAACGGCCCGACCTCGGGTCGTGACGTGTTCATCCCCATCGACTGGATCATCGGCGGCAAGGAGCGGGCAGGGCACGGCTGGCGCATGCTGATGAGCTGCCTCGCCGCCGGCCGCTCGATCTCGCTGCCGGCGACGAGCACCGCCGCAGCCAAGTCACTGCTCCGCACCACCACGGCGTATGCCCGCATCCGCAAGCAGTTCAGTCTGCCGATCGGCTTCATGGAAGGCGTCGAGGAGCCGCTCGCCCGTATGGCGGAGACTGCTTACGGCCTCGAAGCCTCGCGCGCCGTTACCGCCTCGATGGTCTCCTCCGGCGAGAAGCCGGCGGTGATCTCGGCTTTGCTGAAATACGTCTCCACCGAGCGCATGCGCCAGAGCGTCAATGATGCCCTCGACATCCATGGCGGCAGGGGCATCTGCGACGGGCCGTCGAACTACATCCAGGGCGCCTATCAGATGGTGCCGGTCGGCATCACCGTCGAAGGCGCCAACATCCTTACCCGCACCCTGATCACTTTCGCCCAGGGTGCGCTCCGCAGCCACCCCTACCTCTTCACCGAGATCGAGGCTTTGCAGGACCCCGACCAGGAGCAAGGCATCGCCGCGTTCGAGCGCGCCTTCGACGGCCATCTCGCCTTTGCCGTCTCGAATCTGTTCGGCTCGCTATTCCACAACTTGACGTTCGGCACCTTTGCCAGCGCGCCGCCGAACGCCGGCGCCACGCGCCGCTGGTGGCGCCAGCTTGCCCGCGCCTCGCGCTCATTCGCGCTCGTCGCCGACATGACCGTGGTGCTCCTCGGCGGCGGGCTCAAGACCAAGCAGAAGATCACCGGGCGCATGGCCGACGCGCTTGCCGAGCTTTATCTGTTGTCCTGCATCTTGAAGCGCTACGAGGACGACGGCTGCCCGCGCGCCGATCTCAAGCTCGTCGATTATTGCGCCCGGAATTGCCTCGCCCGCTTCGACCAGGCGCTCGCCGGTGCGCTCGACAATTTCCCGGTGAGGTGGGCTGGCGTGCTGATGCGGCCGCTGGTGTTCCCCTTCGGCGTCTGGCGCCGTCAGGCCTCCGACCAAGAGGGCAAGGTCATCGCCCGCGCCGTGCTCGAGCCGGGTGAGTTCCGCGACCGCCTGACGCGAGGCGTGTTCGTCACCAAGGACCCGTACGACAAGATCGGCCTGCTCGAATACACCTTGGAGAAGGCCGTCGCCGCCGAAGACGCCGACAAGAAGCTCGAGCGCGCCATTCGCAAGGGCGAGGTGCAGCGCTACTACAACAACGATTGGATCGCCGAGGCCAAGACCAAGGGCGTCATCACCGAGGACGAGGCCCGCGCGCTCGCCGAGCTCCGCGACCTCACGGCGCGGGTCGTTGCCGTCGATCATTTCGACGCCGCCGAACTCTCGCGCGGAGAGGCGCGTCCGC
This sequence comes from uncultured Alphaproteobacteria bacterium, assembly GCA_963732955.1. Classification (GTDB taxonomy): domain Bacteria; phylum Pseudomonadota; class Alphaproteobacteria; order Rhizobiales; family Methyloligellaceae; genus Methyloceanibacter. The sequence goes on along the minus strand of CAVTBH010000004.1, from coordinate 1,226,739 downwards.
GCGCGGCAGCCGCTCCATCCACAGACTCCATCGCCGCCGAATAAGGATCGTCATGCCGACGCCGCTTCCCGTTTTGCACGACTGGCGCCTCTCGGTCGACTACGAGGGCATCGCCTGGGCGCTCATGGATCGCGAGGGCGAGAGCGCCAACTCCATGGGCCGCCGCTTCACCGAGGAGCTTGGCGAGGTCGTCAAATTCGTCGAGGACGCGGCGCGGCAGGGCGAGGTCAAAGGCCTCGTCATCATGAGCGCCAAGAAGTCCGGCTTTCTTGTCGGCGCCGACATCCGCGAGTTCGAGCGTTTCGACACCGAGCCTCGCGTCAAGGAGGTGGTGCACGAGGCGCTAGAGCTGTTCGACCGCATCGAGAAGCTGCCGGTGCCCGTGGTTGCCGCCATCCACGGCTACTGCCTCGGCGGCGGGCTCGAGCTTGCGCTCGCCTGCCACTACCGCATCGCCGATCGCGATGAGGCGACGCGTCTTGGCTTCCCGGAAGTTAAGCTCGGCATCTTTCCCGGCCTCAACGGCACCGTGCGCTCGATCGAGCTCGCCGGCGCCATGGACGCCATGACCGCCATGCTCACCGGCCGTATGCTGCGCCCGGCCGCTGCCCGCGCCATGGGGCTGATCGATCAGATCGTGCCGTCCGAGCACACTCTCCGCTGGGCCGCGCGGAAAGCCGTGCTGCAGAAACGCCGCTCCAAAGGCGCGCCGTGGTGGAAGCAGCTGATGCTGAAGCAGCCGGTGCGCGGCTACCTCGCCAAACAGATGCGCGCCAAGACGGCGGCCAAGGTGCGCGAGGACCATTACCCGGCGCCGTACCGCCTGATCGATCTGTTCGAGCAATATGGCGACGACCCGGCGCGCATGAAGGCGGCGGAGACGGAGATTTTCGCGCCGCTGATGGCGAGCGAGGCCTCGCGAAATCTCCGCCGCGTATTCATGCTCTCGGAGATGCTGAAGGACGAGGCGCCGAAGGACGGTTTCAAGCCGAAGCGGGTGCATGTCGTCGGTGCTGGCACCATGGGCGGCGATATCGCCGCCTGGTGCGTCGTCTGCGGCATGCAGGCGAGCCTCCAGGATCTCGACGCCGCCCAAACCAAGAAGGCGCTCGGCCGCGCCAAAGGCCTGTTCGCCAAGCAGCTCCGCAGCAAGCAGGCGGTCGACGCCGCCGTTGGGCGTTTGATCGCCGACCCCGAAGGCAAGCACGTCAAGCACGCCGACGTGGTGATCGAGGCCATCGTCGAGAAGCTCGAGGTCAAGCAGACCCTGTTCCAGGAGCTCGAGGCCAAGATGAAGCCCGGCGCCGTGCTCGCCACCAATACCTCGTCGCTCCGGCTTGAGGACATCGCCAGGCCGCTCAAGGATCCCGGCCGTCTCGTCGGGCTGCATTTCTTCAATCCCGTCGCGGCACTACCCCTGGTCGAAGTGGTCCACGGCGAGGGCACCCGTGAAGAAGAGGTGCGCAAGGCCTGCACCTTCGTCACCGCCATCAAGAAGTTCCCACTCGTGGTGAAGAGCTGCCCCGGCTTCCTCGTCAACCGCGTGCTGACGCCGTACATGATGGAGGCGGTGAAGCGCCTTCAGGAGGGCACACCGCGCGACAAGATCGATCAGGCCGCGCTCAACTTTGGCATGCCGATGGGGCCGCTCGAGCTCATGGACATGGTCGGCCTCGACATCGCCAACAAGGTCGGCGAGGAGCTCGGCTCGGAGAACCCGGCGGACAATCCGCTGTCGCGCCTGGTCAAGGCGGGCAAGCTCGGCAAGAAAACGGGCGAAGGCTTCTATGTCTGGGAGGCGGGGAAGCCGAAACGGGAAGAGGCGGTCTACGACAACGCCGATCTCGATCGCTTGGGGCGCGAGCTGATCGAGCCCATGCTCGACGAATGCGAGCGTGCCCTTGCCGACGGCATCGTCGCCAATGCCGACCATGTCGATGCCGGGGTGATCTTTGGCACCGGCTTCGCGCCGTTCCGCGGCGGGCCCTTGCATTATCGCCGCAGGCAAGACACCGAGGCCCGCGCCTCCGCGGCGGCAGCGTGACATTCCAGGGAGACGGCAGGCGATCATGAGGGACGAGAAGATGCGGCGCGTCGCGGTGCTCGGCGGGGTCAGGATCCCGTTTTGCCGCTCCCATACGGCCTATGCCCAGCTCTCCAATCTCGACATGCTCACCGCCGCGCTCGGCGGCCTGATCGAGCAGTTCTCGCTCCATGGCGCCCATATCGGCGAGGTGGTTGGCGGCGCGGTCGTCACCCATGCCAAGGACTGGAACCTTGCCCGTGAAGCCGTGATCGGCAGCGCGCTCGCGCCGACGACGCCGGGGATCACCATGATGCAGGCCTGCGGCACGAGCCTCCAGGCGGCGCTTCAGCTCGGCGCCAAGATCGCGACCGGCCAGATCGAGAGCGGCATTGCGCTCGGCAGCGACACCACGAGCGATGCCCCGATCGTGTTCAAGCGGAGCTTCGCGCAGCGCCTGGTGCAGCTGTCGCGGGCGAAAACCATGTCGCAGAAGCTTGCGGTGTTCAAAGGCTTCACCCCGGCCGAGCTCGCCCCCCAGCCGCCGTCGACCTCGGAGCCGCGCACCGGGCTCAGCATGGGCGAGCACGGCGAGCTGATGGCCAAGGAATGGGGCATCACCCGCGAGGCTCAGGATCTCCTCGCTTACGAGAGCCACAAGAAAGGGGCCGCCGCCTATGACGAGGGCTTCATGCACGACCTCGTCATTCCCTGCGCCGGCGTGTTTCGCGACAACAACCTCCGCGAGGACATCTCGCTGGAGAAGATGGCCGAGCTCAAGCCTGTGTTCGACCGGGTCGGCGGCACCATCACCGCCGCCAACTCGACCCCGCTCACCGACGGCGCCTCGACGGTGCTGTTGGCCTCGGAGGAATGGGCGGCGAAGCGCGGACTGCCGGTGCAGGCCTTTTTGACCATGGGGCGCACCGCCGCGGTCGATTTCGTTGCTGGCGAAGGGCTCCTGATGGCCCCGACCGTTGCCGTGAGCGAGCTCTTGCAGGACAGCGGCCTTGCCCTTCAGGACTTTGATTACTATGAGATTCACGAGGCTTTCGCAGCGCAGGTGCTGGCTACCCTGAAGGCCTGGGAGTCGGAGGTTTATTGCCGCGAGCGGCTGGGATTGGCGGCGCCGCTGGGCGCCATCGACCGGGCCAAGCTTAACGTTAAGGGCTCGTCAATCGCCTTCGGTCATCCCTTTGCTGCGACGGGCGCGCGAATCATGGCGGTTCTGGCCAAGCTCCTGGCAACGGAAGGTGGCCGCCGCGGGTTGATTTCGGTGTGCACCGCTGGTGGAATGGGTGTCGCCGCCATCCTCGAAGGGGTGGGGGCGGGGCCTGCAACCGGGAGCAACGAGGCGATCGCCGGGAACGGCGAATCAGCCATATAAAGGCCTCATAAAGGCCCGATTAGGGACCGGGGGCGTAAGGTTAAATTGTCGGGGGCGCTTCGGCGCCGTCGGCGCGACACGTTACGAGGAGGTGCTCGTATGAAGCATCGCGTTTTCGCCCCGGCAGTTGGACTTCTGGCCGTCGCTTTCGCGATCGCCGGAATGGCCACTCAGGCACGCGCTGCTGACCCTTCCGGCATTTGGGCCAAGGACGATGGCTCGGCCAAGCTCGAGGTCAAGAAGTGCGGCCGTGGGATTTGCAGCAAGATCGTATGGCTCAGGAACCCGAATGATTCGCGCGGCCGCCCGTTGCGGGATGCGCGGAACGAGAATCCGTCCATGCGCGACCGGCCGATCATGGGCCTCCAACTGTTCAGCAGCATGGTCCTGACCGCGCCCAACACGTGGGTGGGCAACGTCTATAATCCCGAGGAAGGCCGGGTCTACACCGACGTCAAGGTGACCATGGTCTCCCGTCAGCAAATCGTGCTCAGGGGCTGCCGCACCTGGCTGCTCTGCGGCGAGAAGTCTTGGACCAAGTCGAGGTTGCCGGCCGAGCAACAGCCGATCGAGGTGAAGGCCCCCGCCGCGCCGGAAGCGGCCCCGCCGGAGCCGCCGGCCACGCGGGAAGAGACCATCGAAGCGAACGCCACGCCGGAACCCGAGGCGCCTGTCGCAGAGGCCGCGCGCGAGACCGCGCCGGAGATGGCCAAGGCGTCGGCGAGCCTCGAGCGCGCCGTTCCCGCCACGGTGGCCGAGCCCCGCGTCTCGGAAGCCCCGAAGATGAAGATCACCAAGGCGGGGCCGAGCTATCAGCACACGGCGATCGGGTTTGGCTTTGGGCTCGCGGCCACCAATCAGGAGCCGATGCCGCTCTCAGGTGAGAACGTGTCGAGCATGATGGTGATGACCAGGCCGTCGCCGCTCGCGCCTGAGGCTGCGCCGCAGCCCCATGCCGCGACCCCGCTTCCGGTGGAAACCGCTCTCCAGGAAGACGATCCGGTGCCGGCGCCAGTCGCCCGCCCGAAACCGAAGCCACGGGCTCAGGCCGTTCAGGCGCTAGCCGCGCCTGTCACCGCAGCGAAGCCGAAGCCGAAGCCGAGGCCCGCCGCGCGTGAGCCCCAAGAGAGGCTTCCCTGGCTCCAGTAGCCGCTTGAGCCTCGCCTCCTAGCCGGCAGCGGGGCTCTTGCCCGTGTGCTCGGCGCGCAGCTCCTTCTTGGAGTGTTTGCCGATCATGGTCTTCGGCAGCTCGTCGCGGAATTCGATCGCTGAGGGCAATTCGAGCTTGGAAAGCTTCGGCCGCAAGAAGTCGAGCAGCTCGGACGTGGTCGCCTCCGCTCCCTCCTTGAGCTTGACGAAGGCCTTCGGCGCCTCGCCGCGATAGGGATCGGCAACGCCGATCACCGTCGCCTCGGCGACGGAGGGGTGTTGATACAACGTCTCCTCGATCCGCCGCGGATAGACCTTGAAGCCTGAGCAATTGATCATGTCCTTGATGCGGTCGACGATGAAGAGGAAGCCCTCTTCGTCCATGTAGCCGACATCGCCGCTGCGGAAGAACCGGCCGACGAAGGCGTTACGGGTCTCCTCGGGCCGGTTCCAATAGCCCCGCATCACCTGGGGCCCGGCGATGCAGATCTCGCCGGGCTCGCCGCACGGCATTTCGATCGTGGGGTCGTCGAGTGAGCGGATGCTGACCTCGGTCGCGGGCAGCGGCAGTCCGATCGAGCCCGCCTTTGGCGGGCGGTCGCGCGGATTGCAGGTCGCGACCGGCGAGGTCTCGCTCAGGCCGTAGCCTTCGGTCAGCACACAGCCCGACACCGCCTCGAAGCCGTGCTTGACCTCGAGCGGCAGTCCGGCGCCGCCCGAGATACAGTACTTGAGCGACGTCAGGTCGAAATTGCGGACGTGCGGGTGGTGCATCATGGCGTTGTAGAGCGTCGGCACGCCGGGCATCATTGTCGGCTTCAGCTTGGTGATCAGCTTCAGCGCCTCGATCAGCTCGAATCGAGGCATCAGGATCATCTCCAGGCCCTGGCTGATGCAGAAATTCATCACTGTGGTCATGGCGAACACGTGGAACAGCGGCAGGATGCCGAGCACGCGGTCGCCCTCCTGCGCCGGATCGTTCCACCACAAGGTGAGCTGCTGCACATTAGTCGAGAGGTTGGCGTGGGTGAGCATTGCGCCTTTCGGCGCGCCGGTGGTGCCGCCGGTATATTGCAGCACGGCGATGGCGTCTGGCGTGAACGTTGGCCGCTGATAGTTGCCCCCGTTGGCGAGGACATCGCGCTCGCGCAAGATCTTCGCCTTCTCGGGCGACGCCCCGATCTTGGCGAGCTTCGGCCCGCGCCGGAGCTTGACCCCGAGGGATTTTATCGCCGGAAGCAGCTTGGCGAAGCTCGCCACCACGGCATGGTCGAGGGCGCCGCTCGTCAGCAGCGGCTCGACCTTGTCGAAGGTCGCGGCGAGGTCGAGCGTCACCATGATTCGGGTGCCGCTGTCCCGGGCTTGGAACTCGATCTCCTCGACGCTGTAGAGCGGGTTGAAATTGACCACGGTGCCGCCGGCCTTGAGGATGCCGTGGTAGAAGATGACGAAGGTCGGCGAGTTCGGCAGCAACAGCCCGACCTTGACACCTTCGCCGACGCCAAGGGCTTGCAGCCCGTGTGCGGCCTGGTCCGACAGATGGCCGATTTCGGCGAAGCTCAGGCGTCGGCCGAGGAAATAGGTGCAGGGCCGCGCACCATGGGTGACAACCGCGGCATCGAGCAGGCTCGTCACGAGCTCCGGCTCGAAACTCATGCCCCAGTCGACGCCCTCGGGATAGGCCTTGAGCCAGGGGTGCGAGGGGGCGCAGCCCGACGCCGCAGGCTGGCTCTCCGGTGTCAATTCCACTTTAACCATGCCGCTTATGGTGCTTTTTAGCGTCTTTTTAGCCTCTTTGCGGTTAGCTCCCCGCAAGCGGCCTCAGTCTGCGCTTGGAGGCAATTGGCCGCAGGGGCTCTTGTTCGCGTTGAAACGACCATTACTATAGCACAGCCGGAGCAAGCTTTGGGTTACGGCCCCGAGGCCGGTCCGTCGGATTGTGCTGAAACAGTGGCGCGCGCGGCCAAAAATGGCCAATTTTGTTGGCGATGAGAGCCCCGATTGAGCGGTTGAATCGAACCAGGACGGCGTAGACTCGACCAGTTTTTAAGTTTATTCCAATGCCTGACTTGCCCTTAGAAAGGCTATGAATTAGCCGGGGGCACATTGGACACGGACCCCGAAGCGGGGCAGGGAGAGCGATATGGATGATGTGGCGACCAAGATCATCGAGATTTTGCGCAAGAACATGAAGGACCCATCGAAGACCGTCACGCTCGAAACGCCCCTTAGCGAGCTTGAGATCGAGTCCCTTGACCTCGCTGTGATCGTTTTCGATATTGAGGATACTTTCGGGATCGAAATCCCTTATAATGCCAACGAAGAAGTGGAGGCGTTCGCGACAGTGGGTTCCGTCGTTGATCGCGTGAAGGGCATCATCTCAGAGACAAAGGCCTCTGGCGCAGCTGCTTGATCAGCCTCTCCGCCTGGGGTCGGTCCTGGGCGTCTACGATTTCCGGAGCTACGGCTAACAACACATGACACACACGAATGGACGCCGCCGCGTCGTGGTCACTGGCCAGGGCGTGGTTACTCCTTTGGGCACTGGCGTTGACCGTTTTTGGGCTGCGCTCAAAAACGGCGAATGCGGTATTCGCCAGGTCCAGAGCTTTCCCACCGATGAGTTATACATCACCATCGCCGGCGAGATCCCGGATTTCGATCCGAAGGAACGGCTGCAGAGCAAGCAGCTGCTGCTCGCCGACAAATACTCCCAATATGCCGGCTGCGCGGCGCAGGAAGCCGTAGTCCAGTCGAAGCTCGAGGTGCCGATGAAGGAGAGCGAGGCCTATCGCTCGGCCTGCATCATCGGCTCGGGCGTCGGTGGCCTGACCACGCTCGAATTCTCCTACAAGATGCTGTTCAAGGAGAACAAGCGCGCCACGCATCCGCTGACGCTGCTCAAGGCGATCGGCAGCTCCGCTTCCGCCCATGTCAGCATCGAAAACGGCATCAAGGGCCCGACCTTTGGCGTTGTCAGTGCCTGCGCCACCGCGACCCATGCCATCGGTCTCACCTATCGCATGATCCGCGAGGGTCTGGTCGATGTGGGCATCGCCGGCGCGGCCGAAGCCTCGCTGAACTGGGGCGCGACCCGCGCCTGGCAGGCGATGCGCGTGTTGAGCCCCGATGGGCTCTTCCCGTTCTCCAAGAACCGAAACGGCACCGTGCTCGCCGAGGGCGCCGGCATCCTCGTGCTCGAGGAGTATGAGCGCGCCAAGGACCGCGGCGCTCCGATCCTCGCCGAGCTGATGGGCTATGGCATGACCGCCGACGCCGCCGACATGGTCAACCCCTCGATCGATGGCGCCTCCATGGCCATGCAGATGGCCCTCGACGACGCCAAGCTGTCGCCGAGCGACATCGATTACATCAATGCCCACGGCACCGCGACTGCGGTCAATGACGTCAACGAGACCCGCGCCATCAAGCACGTCTTCGGCAATGCCGCGAACAAGCTCTCGATCTCCTCGACCAAGTCGATGCACGGGCATTGTCTCGGCGCCGGCGGCGGCATCGAGGCTGTGGCATCGCTGAAGGCCATTCAGGAGAAGTTCGTGCCGGCCACCATCGGCCTCGACGAGCCGGATCCGGAATGCGACCTCGACTACACTGCGAATGCCGGGCGGAAGCGCGAGGTCAATTACGCGATGTCCAACTCCTTCGCCTTTGGCGGGCTCAACGCGGTGCTCGTATTCGGGCCGCCGCCAGCCTAGCCGTCTGCCGGGGGGCGCGGTGAGACAGATCTACGTCTACATCGGCATGGCGGCTTCCGCGCTCGTGTTCGGCATCGCCGCCCAAGGGATCACCCAAGGCTGGCGGGAGGCCCGCGTCGAGAAGGCCGTCGCCGCAAACGCCGAGCAGGTGTTCCACTCGCCTGCGAGCCCCGTCGCCGGAAATCCCGACGGCGACGTCAGCGTGGTGACGTTCTACGACCCCAACTGCCCCTATTGCCGGGCCGCGGCGCCGGTGCTCAAGAAGCTGATCAACGACGACGGCAAGGTTCGCCTCGTCCTCAAGGAACTGCCGATCCTCGGCCCCGAACTCCGAGGCCGCGGCACGACTGATGCTGGCGGCTGACCGTCAGGGCAAATATTTCGATATGTTTGAGCAAATGCTCACGACCCCGGGACGCGCCACCAAGGACAAGGCGCTCAGGGTCGCCGGCGACCTCGGCCTCGATACGGCGCAGCTCGAGAAGGATGCGGCCGGCACCACCGTGGACGGAACGCTTGCCGCAACGACGCAATTGGCCAAGACCATCGGCGTCAATGGCGTGCCGTTCACTGTCGTCGGCGACCGCGTCATCGGCGTCAGCGGCAAGGACCTTTATGGCGAGCTCACCGAGAAGATCGCCGAGGTCCGCAAGGACGGCTGCGGCAACGGCTGCTGATCGGCGCTTCTCGCCACATTCCAGCTTGCAGAAACCGTCAGGGTAGCGATCCTCGGTTCCGATTTCCTGCATTTGTCGGAGGACCTCACGCCATGTCCAGGCCTGCCCTTATCCTTGTCGCGCTTTGCCTCTTCGGTATCGCGTCCCCTGCGCGCGCGCTCGGGACTTTGCAATTCTGCGACAACATCACCAACCCGGGAGAGAGGATGGTTTGCCTGCAGGCGCACATCTCCAATCTGGAAGAAACCTTGCTGACCCTCAACAACCGCATCATCACCCTCGAGAAGGCGTTGGACGAAAAACTCAGCGCCGACGGCGTCTATAAATTGCAGCATGTGGGGCGAGGATTCTGCCTCGGCGTTGCCAGCGGGGACACGGCGCCGAAGCTCGCGTCTTGCGATGAGCCAAACTCTTGGAAGCTTCTGACCGGCTCGCAAAGACCGGGAAGGGCAGCAAAGGGGCGGTCCAAGTCGGATGACGACGAGGACAAGAACAAGGACAAGAAAAAGGTCGGCAAGAACAAGGGCAAGAAGTCGGACACCTCGGAGCAGTCCAAATCGCAGCCAGAACCGGCACAGTGAGGCGCAACGCGCGAGCGGCGCCTTCCATCGCCCGACGAAAAAAGCGGCAGGCCGAAGCCCGCCGCTTTTCTCAAGGAGTAGAGACTCCCGTGCCTACGAGCACTTCTTTGCCGCCGAATCCCACGTCATGTGGGCCTTGGCACAGGCTGCCTTGCTCGTGGGAGCCTTGTCCGCGGCAAAGGCAGAGCTGGTGAGTGCAATCGCCAGACCGAGGGTGATAACAGAAGCAAGTGTCTTCATGGGGGTTCTCCATTCTCAGGTTTGCTGCCGACGGGCAGCGCACATCAGATAACGCTCGATACCCCCCGTTGAAGCTGAGGCGAAGTGGCGCTGAGGCCAAGAAACGCTGCGTCAAAATGGGGAATTGGGCACGACCCGGGCGACCCGGGCTCCGCCGAGATCAGACCGAGGCCGCGGTGCAAACCCGCGCGACGACATGCGCCGAGGCTCCTAGATCAGGCCGAGGCCGCGGAAGCTTGCGTGTCCCTGCCTACCGACGATGATGTGATCGTGGACCACGATGCCGAGATTCTTGGCCGACGCCACGATCTGCTTGGTCATCTCGATATCGGCGCGTGAGGGCGTGGGATCGCCGGAAGGGTGGTTGTGCACCAGCACGATCGCCGTGGCCGACAACTCGAGCGCCCGCTTTACCACCTCGCGCACATAGACCGGGGTGTGGTCGACGGTGCCCTTCTGCTGCACCTCATCGGCGATGATCTGGTTGCGCTTGTCGAGGAACAGGATGCGGAATTGCTCCTTGGCCTCGAAGCCCATCGAGGCGCGGCAATAATCGAGCACCTGGCTCCAGGAGGCGAGCACGGGCCGCTCCAGCACCTCGCCGCGCACGAGCCGGAGCGCCGCCGCGCGCACGAGCTTGATCTCGGTGATCGCGGCCTCGCCAAGCCCGGGCACTTCCCGTAACCGCTCATCGGGCGCGTTGAGCGCCTCGGCGAAGCTGCCGAACTTGGCGAGCACCGCCTTGGCGAGCGGCTTGGTATCGCGCCGGGGCACGGCGCGAAACAGGATCATCTCCAAGAGCTCGTAATCCGGCAGCGCGTCGGGGCCCGCTTCGCGGAACCGGCGCCGCAATCTCTCGCGATGGCCGAGATAGTGTGGCTTGCCGGCGTCCTTGAAGGCCATGCAACCCTGGCTCTATTGGGTGAGGGGCGGCCGGTCCAAGCCTCTCGGTGAGAGGGTGAAAACTTGGCAGCCCGTCTCGGTGACGCCCACCGTATGCTCGAATTGCGCCGAGAGCGAACGGTCGCGCGTCACCGCGGTCCAGCCGTCCGACAGGATCTTCACTGGCGACTTGCCGAGATTGATCATCGGTTCGATGGTGAAGAGCATGCCCGGCTTGAGCTGCAGACCTTCGCCCGGCTCACCGTAATGCAGAATGTTGGGCCGGTCGTGGAACACGCGGCCCAAGCCATGGCCGCAGAAATCGCGCACGACGCTGCAGCGCTCGGACTCCGCGTAGGATTGGATCGCGGCGCCGATATCGCCGGTGGTGGCCCCCGGCCTGACCGCGGCGACGCCCCGCATCAGCGCATTATAAGTCACCTCGAGCAGGCGCTCGGCGGCGCGAGAGATCTTGCCGATGCCGTACATGCGGCTCGAATCGCCGTGCCAGCCGTCGACGATAAAGGTGACGTCGATATTGAGGACGTCGCCGTCCTTCAGCGCCCGCGGACCCGGGATGCCGTGACAGACCACATGGTTCAGCGAGGTGCAGATCGATCTCGGGAAGCCGCGGTAATTGAGCGGCGCCGGGATGGCGCCATGAGACATGGCGAAGTCGAACACGAAAGCGTCCAGCGCTTCGGTGGTCACGCCCGGCTTGACCTCGTCGACGAGGAGGTCAAGCGCTTCGGCCACGAGCTGGCCGGCCTTCTGCATGCCGGCGAAGGCCTCCGGACCGTGAAGCTTGATCTTGGTGTCGCGCGCCTGGGCGCGGGCGAATTCGAGGTTCGACATCTAACCGCTCGAGACTGAGTGAATAGTCATCACTTAAGGTGAAATGCTCCGATGTGCAACGGGCGCGGGCCGGAGGCCAGGCCGCTCCGGGCTGGGTGCGAAGGGGATCGGACGAAAAGCCCCAAGCCCTTCGAGCGAGAGATCGCAGCAAAAGGCCATGGCCTCGACACCACTGGCAAGAGCGCGGTCGAAGGCCTCGGCATAGGTGGGGTCGATATCGCCGGCGAGGGCGAAAGCCTCGGCGTCGCCGCGCTGCACCAGGTAGAGCATCACCGCCCGCATCCCTAAGGCCGCGAGCTTGGCGAGCTCGGCAAGGTGCTTTGCGCCTCGTGCCGTGACCGAATCCGGAAATTCGGCGAGCCCGGGGCGGCGCATGAGGTGGACGTTCTTAATCTCGACGTAGCAGGGGGCACGACCCGGCGCGTTCAGCAGAATGTCGACACGGCAACGGTCGCCATAGCGGACTTCTCGGGCAAGCTCGTCGTAGCGCGCAAGACCCGGGACGAGGTCCGCGGCGATGGCCGCGGGAACCGCGCGATTGGGATTTGCCGTATTGATGCCGACCAGCGTCGGGCCGCCGCCAAGGTCGACCTCGATCAGCTCCCAGGAATAAGCGAGCTTGCGCCCCGGCTTGTCGGTGCGCGACAGCCATACGCGCGAGCCGGGCGCCGCGAGGCCGAGCATCGAGCCGGGATTGGCGCAATGGGCCGTCACGATCGCGCCATTCTCCAACTCGATATCGGCAAGGAAGCGCTTATAGCGCACGATCAGCCGTCCGGCGATCAAGGGGGAGGGGAAGCGCATCAGCATCGAGAGAAGCTTAAGGGTGGTGGCGGAACGGCGGCAAGGCGCTAGACTTCGGGCCAGCACCTTGTCCCCCATAAATGCGATGCCAGAGCAACCACAGACCACGGACACCGTCACCGCCGCGCTCGTCATTGTCGGCGAGGAGATCCTCTCTGGCCGTACCAGGGATGAGAATATCTCCCACATCGCCCGCTATCTGAACGACATCGGCATCGCCTTGCGCGAGGTCAGGGTGGTCGCGGACCTCGATGCCGAGATCATCGCCGCGGTCAACGAGCTCCGGGCCCGCTACACCTATGTCTTCACCACCGGCGGCATCGGACCGACCCATGACGACGTCACCACCGAGGCCATCGCCGCGGCCTTCGGCGTGAGGGCGCCCATCGACCCACGCGCGGTGGAGGTCATGCGCAAACACTATCGCGGCCGTGAGCTGAACGAGGCGCGGCTGCGCATGGCCCGCGTCCCCGAGGGCGCCGAGCTGATCGACAATCCCATCTCGAGCGCCCCTGGCTTCATGCTCGACAATGTGATCGTCATGGCCGGCATTCCCAACATCATGCAGGTCATGCTCGACGCCGTTGCCCCGCGCCTCAAGAAGGGGCGCCCCATGCAAGCAAGATCGGTGCGGGTCGCCGCACCGGAAGGCGACGTGGCGCCGGGCCTGTTCGAGCTCCAGGCCGCAAACCCCAAGGTCCAGATCGGCAGCTATCCCTTCTTCGAGAATGGTGAGCTCGGCACCTATGTGGTGCTCCGCTCCGTCGATGCGACTCTGCTCGCCACGGCCCTCAACGCGCTCTGGACGCTGATCGCGAGAGAGGGCTTCGCGGCCCGAGGGGACGCCGCCAGGGCGGTGACCTAGAGAGGCCGCCGCTCAAGGGGCCTGCCTCGCCGCGCCGCGGTGAAGGGTCTCGCTCATCAAGGCGAGGAGCCGCTGCACCCGGTTGCCCTGGCTCGTCTCGTCCACGCCTTCGGCGGCCAACGCGAGGGCCTCCTTCGCCGATTGGCTCGGACCGATATAGGCCATCGACCATTGCGGAAACTGTCGCGCCTCGAGCGGCTCGGTGAGAAGCAGGAGCAGATCCTTATGGCGAGGATCGTGATGAAGGGTCTCATAGAGACGCTCGACCGCAGCTCGAGGACCTTCAAGCACCTGCGCGAAATTGGTGTCGCTGAAGAGGAGCGCGCCGGTGATGTCGTCAGCCGCGTTGTTGCGGCGAGAGGAGCTGAGGATGTCCGCGATTTGCTGCCGCGCCGTGTCCGGATCGTCGCTCAAGAGCGACGTGCTGGCATAGACCAGTCGGTAGAGTGCCATGCATCACCCCGCGGGAACAGGCGCGGCGCCGAGGCTCTCAGGGTAGGCGGAAACTGCTGAAATAAAAGAAATTTTTGGGGGGCGCCGGAGCAGCTCACCCGGAGGCTTGAAGCCTCATCGAAATGGCAGGCGCGGGGGCATAACCCCCGCGCCTTCACCAGCTACTTTCTCTTCGTAGCCTTGCGGGCCTTACCCGTCTTCTTCGCCGTCGTCTTCTTGGCGGCGGCGGTCTTGCGGGCGGACTTCTTCGCCGGCTTCTTCATCGCTTTCTTTGCAGGCTTCTTCTTTGCTACTGCCATCAGTGCATCCCTCCTATCGGGCTGGCTGGTCATCCATACTAGTTACATCCACTCGTTGCTCCGCACGTATCCGCGTGAGCGATACGTGCCGTTGCGGGCGAGGGGTAAACCGCTGCATTGTCCACGCACTTCCCTTCATACGTCTTAACGCAGAGGCCGATCGGATCATCAGATCGTATCGCGTCCGTTCGGTAGGCGACTCGCGATCAAATTTTCCCATCGTGCTGATTCGCATACGACATCACGGGACCATGCACAACAATTTCTGCTCTTCGCCCCCAACCTCAATTCCGCCTCCCGACCACCGCCAAGGCCATCGAGAGAAACCTCGGCGAGAGTTTGAGGGAGAGAGGAGCGCCCACGATCGAACTCAGCTGCATCCACTGGTCGCGCCGCAGGTATCGCATTTGAGGCAGGTGCCGTTCCTCACCAAAGTGAAGTTGCCGCATTCCTGACAGGCCTCTCCCTCATAGCCCTTCACGCGCGCTTCGCTGATGAGGTGAGAGTCCGAGCGCTGGGCGAGAGCCTCCACGGCGCGGGCGACGTCCTCGGTCTCGACCGTCGTCGCGCCTGTGGCCTCCGTCTCGACCTGAGGCTTGCCGCCGGCGACCCGCGCCACGGTGCGCTCGCGCTTCACCAGTTGCAGCTTGTCCTGATCGGTCGCCCGCTTCCTGACGAAGCCACGCGAGGCCCTGCTTTCGCCCTCGATCTGGGCGGGCAGAGACTTGCTGCCATCGCCCGGGCCAACCTCGGTATGGCCGTTCTGGCTGGGATCGACGTGGGCCAACTCGAAGCGGTCGAGATAGGAGATCGCAAGCTCTCGGAAGATGTAATCGAGGATCGAGGTCGCGTTCTTGATGGCGGCGTTGCCGCGCACGAGCCCGGCCGGCTCGAAGCGCGTGAAGGTGAAGGCCTCCACGAATTCCTCGAGCGGCACGCCGTATTGCAGGCCGACCGAGACCGCGATGGCGAAGTTGTTCATCAGCGAGCGGAAGGCAGCGCCCTCCTTGTGCATGTCGATGAAGATCTCGCCGAGGCGGCCGTCCTTGTATTCGCCGGTGTGGAGATAGACCTTGTGGCCACCGACCACGGCCTTTTGGATATAGCCGGTGCGGCGGTCGGGCAGGCGCTCGCGCTTGCTGCGAAGGTCGTCGCGGACCTGGCGGTCGAGCTTCGAAAGCTCGCCCTCGAGTTCCGCCACCCGCTGCACCAGCCGCTCGACCACGACGGTCGTCCGCTGCGCCTGGGGCTGATCCGCGGCGATGGCCGCCAGCACCTCGTCCTGGTCCTCCTCCTCATCGGCGAGGAGCTGGGCGTTCAAGGGCTGCGACAGCTTCGAGCCGTCGCGATAGAGCGCATTGGCCTTCAGCGCGAGGCGCCAGGACAGGAGATAGGCCTCCTTGCAGTCGTCGACGCTCGCCTCGTTCGGCATGTTGATGGTCTTGGAGATGGCGCCGGAAATGAAGGGCTGGGCGGCGGCCATCATGCGGATGTGGCTCTCGACCGAAAGGTAGCGCTTGCCCTTGCGGCCGCAAGGCGAGGCGCAGTCGAACACCGGCAAATGCTTGGGATCGAGCCCCGGCGCGCCTTCCAACGTCATTGCCCCGCAGGCATATTCATTGGCGGCGTCGATGTCCCGCCTGGCGAAGCCGATCTCGGCCAGGAGGTCGAAATCGGGCTGATCGAGGCGCTCTGCCGGAAGCCCTAGGGTCTCGACGCAGAAGGCCTCGCCGAGGCTCCATTTATTGAAGGCGAACTTGATGTCGAAGGCGGTAGCCACCGCCTTCTCCGCCGCGGCGATCTTGTCCGGCGTGAAGCCACGCGCGGCGAGCGTCTCGTGATTGACACCGGGGGCGCCCGCAAGCGTGCCGCGGCCGACCGCGTAGTCGATGATCCGCTGCGCAGCGGTCTCGTCATAGCCGAGCACGCGCAAGGCCTCTGGCACCAGGCCGTTGATGATCTTGAAGTAGCCGCCGCCGGCGAGCTTCTTGAACTTGACCAGCGCGAAGTCCGGCTCGATGCCGGTGGTATCGCAGTCCATGACGAGGCCGATGGTCCCAGTCGGCGCGATCACCGTCGCTTGCGCGTTGCGGTAGCCATGCTGGCGGCCAAGCTCGATGGCCCGCTCCCAGGCATGGACGGCGCGGGCAAGCAGTGTCGGGTCGGGGCAAGAGGCGTGGTCGAGCGGCACCGGCGCGCTCGCGAGCCCCTCATAGCCTTCGGCCTCGCCACGTGCGGCTCGGGCGTGATTGCGCATCACCCGGAGCATCGGCTCGCGATTCTCATCGAACCCGGCGAAGGGGCCGAGCTCCCGCGCCATCTCGGCGCTGGTGGCATAGGAGACGCCGGTCATGATGGCGCTGAGCGCGCCGCAGATCGAGCGGCCGGCCTCTGAGTCGTAGGGAATGCCCGAGGCCATCAACAGGCCGCCGATATTGGCGTAGCCGAGGCCGAGCGTGCGGTAGCGGTAGGACAGCTCCGCGATCCGCCGCGACGGGAACTGCGCCATGGTCACCGCGATCTCGAGCACGACGGTCCACAGCTTGATGGCATGCTCATAGGCCTCGACGTCGAAGCTGCCGTCCTCGCGCCGGAACGCCATCAGATTGAGCGAGGCGAGATTGCAGGCGGTGTCGTCGAGGAACATGTATTCCGAGCACGGGTTGGATGCCCTGATCGGGCCCGCAGCGGGGCAGGTGTGCCAGTCATTGATGGTGGAGTGGAACTGGATGCCGGGATCGGCGCAGGCCCAGGCGGCGTGGCCGATATCCTCCCACAGGTCCCGCGCCTTCAGCGTCGTGGCGACCTTGCCGTTCTTGCGGAAGGTGAGCTGCCAGTCCTCATCGGCCTCGACCGCGCGCAGGAATTCGTCGGTGACGCGGACGGTGTTGTTGGAGTTCTGGCCGGAGACGGTGCGATAGGCTTCCGAGTCCCAATCGGTGTCGTAGATCGGGATCGTGAGCGAGGTATAGCCCTGGCGGCCGAATTGGATCACTCGGCGGATGGCATTGTCGGGGACCTTGGCCTTCCGCGCCGCCTTGACCTCGCGCTTCAGCGCCGGATTGCGCTTCGGGTCGAAGCAGCCATCGTCGTCGGCCTCGCAATTGACGCAAGCCTTGAGGATGGCGTTGAGGCGCTCGGCGAGAATCTTGGAGCCGGTAACGAGCGCCGCCACCTTCTGCTCCTCGATAACCTTCCAGTTGATGAAGGCCTCGACGTCGGGATGGTCGATGTCGACCACCACCATCTTGGCCGCGCGACGGGTGGTGCCGCCTGACTTGATGGCGCCGGCGGCGCGGTCGCCGATCTTGAGGAAGCTCATCAGGCCGGAGGACTTGCCGCCTCCAGAGAGCGGCTCGTTCTCGCCCCGGAGCCTGGAGAAGTTCGAGCCCGTACCCGAGCCGTATTTGAACAGCCGGGCCTCGCGGACCCAAAGGTCCATGATGCCGCCCTCGTTGACGAGGTCGTCCTCGATCGACTGGATGAAGCAGGCGTGAGGCTGCGGGTGCTCGTAGGCCAACTCGGAGGCCTTGATCTCGCCGGTGGCGAAGTCGGCGTAGTAATGACCCTGGCTCGGGCCATCGATGCCATAGGCCCAATGGAGCCCGGTGTTGAACCATTGCGGGCTGTTCGGCGCGCCCATCTGCTTGGCGAGCATGTAGCGGAGCTCGTCGAAGAAGGCGCGGGCGTCCTCTTCGCTTGAGAAATAGCCGCCCTTCCAGCCCCAATAGGTCCAGGTTCCGGCGAGACGGTCGAATACCTCACGGGCGTCGGTCTCACCACCAAAGCGGGCCTCTTCCGGCAATAGATTAAGTGCGTCCTGATCGGGAACCGAACGCCACAGCCAGGAGGGGACGGTCGGCTCCTCGACCTTCTTGGCCTTGGCCGGCACGCCGGCTTTGCGGAAGTATTTCTGGGCAAGGATATCGGCCGCGACCTGGCTCCAATGGGAGGGCACCGTGAAGGCGTCGAGCCTGAATACGACCGAGCCGTCAGGATTGCGGATCTCGCTGACGCTCTCCCGAAATG
The DNA here is from genome assembly GCA_963732955.1 of uncultured Alphaproteobacteria bacterium. Classification (GTDB taxonomy): domain Bacteria; phylum Pseudomonadota; class Alphaproteobacteria; order Rhizobiales; family Methyloligellaceae; genus Methyloceanibacter. The sequence goes on along the minus strand of CAVTBH010000004.1, from coordinate 1,208,779 downwards.
GGATAGCGTCGTAAGGTGAAGTCCCCGCTTCGGTAAATCGTCTTTCAATCCGCATTTTGGTCTGTTCCCCCCGCTTTCAGCTCATTGGCGCGACCTGGAAAACTGAGGCGATTCGGTGTTCTCATCAACGTTCCCATCAATATATAGGAAGAGAACGTTTAAGATTCCACTAAATCCTGTGCGTGACCCTGGGGATGACCTGTGAAGAAGGTTCGGGCTCGCCCCATCCCCGGTGTCTCATCGGGAGCGGCTTGGCCGACAGGGGGGAGGCCTCGTTCAGCACCCGCTCTTCTAAATAAAGATGGGGTGTTCCGGGCCTCGTTGCGAGTCTCTCCGGCCTCCGGTCTGGACAGAGCCCTGGCCTGCCGCCATAGTCCGGCCACTGTTAAGAAGAAGCGGCGCCTTTCCGTATGAAACTCTTGAAAGAGATGTTCGCCTGGTGGACCGGCAACACCATCGGCACGCGTCTTTATACGTGGCGCTTCGGCACCCGGGTCGGCGACGACTCCTTCGGCAACGTCTACTACCAGACCAAGGACGCCAAGCGGCGCTGGGTGATCTATCGCGACCTGTCCGAAGCCTCGTTGGTTCCGCCGGAGTGGCATGGCTGGCTGCATTACACCGTCGACGTGCCGCCGACCGATGAGAGCTACAACGAGCGGTCCTGGGAGAAGCCCTATCGGCCGAACCTGACCGGCACGCCGGAGGCCTATCGTCCGCCGGGCAGCACCCTCAATCCTGGCAGGACGAGCCCGGCTCCGCTCGACTATGAGCCTTGGCAGCCGAGTTGAGGCCACGGGGAGTGGCGCGGAGCTTAGGGCGTGAGGCGGGTGACCGTATCGGTCGCCACATCCACGCCAAATTCATGGTCGAGGCCATGATTTGATGGGCGGGGGCGATGCGCTTCAACAGCATGGGTGCGGCATGAGGACATGCGCTAACACGGCAGCCACGCGCATGACCGCCCTGCGGCTCGCACTTCCGCTTGCGCTGATTGGGGCTGTGGCCGCTGTGAGCCCGGCCTCAGCCGACAAGATCAAGAATCCGATTGCGGTGTTCGCGGCGCTCGACAAGGTGACGGGCCGCATCCTGCCGCTCGAGATCCCCATCAACCAGACGCAGCAATTCGGAGCGCTCAAGGTCACGCCGCGGGTCTGCTACACCCGGCCGCCCACCGAGGCGCCTCATACCTCGTCCTTCGTCGAGGTCGACGAGGTCAAGCTCAACGGCGACGTCGAGCGCATCTTCACCGGTTGGATGTTCGCCGACAGCCCCGGCCTTCACGCTGTGGAGCATCCGGTCTTCGACGTCTGGCTCACCAACTGCAAGACGAACGAGCCGGCGACGCCTGCCGGCAGCGAGCAGAATGCGGCGGCTCCGGCATCGCCCGAGGCTGCGCCCGCGGAGGAAGCTGCAGCGCCTCCACCCGCACCGGCTCCGGCACCCGCGCCTGCACCTCGTCCAGCCGCTCCGGCGCCTGCTGCCGCAGCAGCGCCGGCGCCCGCACCGGCTCCGGCTGCTGCACCGCCGCCGAAGAAGCCGCGGCCGCGACCAGCCCCGCCGCCGTCGACCTTCCCCATATTCGGACAGTAGAGCGCGGCCTCGAGCAGCCGCTGAAACTCCGCGCGGCCGACCTCGATAGCGCCGAAGCGCGCGAGATGCTCGGTCACGAACTGCGTGTCGAGCAGCTCGAAGCCGCCATATTTCAGCCGCGCTACGAGATAGACGAGGGCAATCTTGCTCGCGTCGCGCGCGACCGAGAACATGCTCTCGCCGAAGAAGGCGCGACCGAGATGGACGCCGTAAAGGCCGCCGATCAGCCGGCCGTCCTGCCACACCTCGACCGTGTGGCAGTGACCGAGCCGGAACAGCTCGGCATAGAGCGCGCGGATGCGGCCATTGATCCAGGTGCTCCGCCGCCCGGTGCGGGGCGCGGCGCAGCCGTCGATCACGGCATGGAAATCATTGTCGACTTTGACCTCGAAGCCGCCGCGCTTGATGGTGCGGGCCAGGCTCCGCGGCACGTGGACCCGATCGAGCGGCAGGATGCCTCGCCGCTCGGGCTCGATCCAGTAAAGCGCACTGTCCTCGGCGCTCTCGGCCATGGGGAAGATGCCGCACGCATAGGCCTTGAGCAGGACCTGCGGCGTGATCTCGATCATGACGTCGTCGAGGGAAGTCATGGGCTTTTTCTCCGGAGCCTCCGGTCAGCTTCGCGCCAAATAGGTCTCCAGCCAATGGATATCATATTGTCCATCAGCGATGTCCGGTTGCGCGATCAAGGATTTGAACAGGGGGATGGTGGTGTCGATGCCGTCGACCACGAATTCGCCGAGCGCCCGCTTGAGCCGCATCAGGCATTCATTGCGCGTCCGCGCATGCACGATCAGCTTGCCGATCAGGCTGTCGTAATAGGGCGGAATGGTGTAGCCGGCATAGGCGCCTGAATCGACGCGGACCCCGAGTCCACCCGGCGGATGGAAATGGGTAATGGTTCCCGGCGAGGGCCGGAAGGTGCGCGGGTCTTCGGCATTGATGCGACATTCGATGGCATGACCGTTGAAGTGGATGTCGTCTTGCGCGAGCGTCAGCGGCGCGCCAGCGGCGATGCGAATCTGTTCGATGACGAGGTCGATGCCGGTGATCATCTCGGTGACGGTGTGCTCGACCTGGAGCCGCGTGTTCATTTCGATGAAGTAGAACTCGTTGTTCTCGTAGAGGAACTCCACGGTGCCGACGCCGCGATAGCGCAGCGTCCGCATGGCGTTGGCCACGACCTCGCCGATCTCGGCGCGCTCGCTGTCATTGAGGGCAGGGGAGGGAGCCTCCTCCCAGAGCTTCTGGTGGCGCCGCTGCAGCGAGCAATCCCGCTCGCCGAGATGGATGGCCTTGCCCTGGCCGTCGCCAAGCACCTGCACCTCGATGTGGCGCGGATGCACGAGATATTTCTCGAGATAGACGGTGTCGTCGCCGAAGGCGGTCTTGGCCTCGATGCGCGCCGTGGCGAGCGCGGGCTCAAGCTCGTCTTCCACATGGGCGACCTTCATGCCGCGGCCGCCGCCGCCGGCCGCCGCTTTGACCAGGACCGGATAGCCGATGTCGTTCGCGATCTTCTTGGCCTGCGCAAGGTCGCTGATCGGTCCGTCCGAGCCGGGAACCAGCGGCATGCCGAGCGTCTTCGCCGTCTCCTTGGCCTCGATCTTGTTGCCCATCAGCCTGACATGCTCGGCACTCGGTCCGATGAAGGTGAGCTGATGCTCCTCGAGGATCTCGGCAAAGCGGGCGTTCTCGGCGAGGAAGCCGTAGCCCGGATGGACGGCGTCGGCGCCGGTGATTTCGCAAGCGGCGACGATCTGCGGAATGTTGAGGTAGCTGTCCTTCGCCGGCGGTGCGCCGATGCACACGCTCTCATCGGCAAGCCTGACATGCATGGCGTCGGCGTCGGCGGTGGAATGCACTGCGACCGTAGCGATGCCGAGCTCCTTGCAGGCCCGTTCGATGCGAAGCGCGATCTCTCCCCGGTTGGCGATCAGGATCTTGTCGAACATGCCTGGGCGCGGCCTAGCCCTTCTCGATCACGGCAAGAGGCTCGGCGTATTCGACCGGTTGGCCGTCATCGACCAGAACGGCAAGCACGGTGCCGCCGTGGGGCGCGGGAATATGGTTCATCGTCTTCATGGCTTCGATGATGAGGATGGTCTGCCCTGCCGCGACCTGGCTCCCGACCTCGACGAAGGGCGGCGCGCCGGGCTCAGGGGCGCGGTAGGCGGTACCGACCATTGGCGAGACCACGGTGCCGGGATGATGGAGCTCCTCGGCCGCGCCCCGCTCTCCATGCTCGCGCGGCTGACGTCCACTCTCGGCGGCGCCGGGGCCGACGCTCGCGGCAACAGTGACGTTTCGCGCCACGCGCACCTTGCGGCCATCGACCTCGATCTCGATCTCGGTCAGGCCGGTCTCGTGCAAAAGCTCGGCAAGCTCGCGGATCAGGTCCTTGTCGGGGCTGCCCGATGATTGCGTCATTGCCGGCATCCTCCCTCGGCCATCAGCGGGCTTTCTCAGCTGCGATCGACGCGGCGAGGCCTTCGATGGCAAGCTCATAGCCCAAGGGACCGAACCCGCAAATCACGCCTTTTGCGCCTTTCGAAATGTAAGAATGGTGGCGGAAGCTTTCGCGCCTGAAGATGTTGGATAGATGCACCTCGATGCAAGGCGTATCCGCAGCGAGCAGAGCATCGAGCATGGCGATCGAAGAATGGGTGAAGGCGCCGGCATTGACGATCATCCCCGCCGCCTTGTCCTTGGCTTCCTGGATCCACGCCACCAACTCACCCTCGTGATTGCTCTGCCGGAAATCGATTGTGAGCCCGAAGCTTGCGGCCTTTCGTTCGCAACGCACACGAATGTCGTCCAAGGTCTCGCGGCCATAGACTTCGGGCTCGCGCGACCCAAGCAGGTTCAGATTGGGCCCGTTCAAGACGTAGATCGGCTTGCTCATGGCGTGATTGAGGACAAGGTTAACGCCCGGATTTTCGCGCATTCGTTACTTGGGCCCCGGGGACCGGAGCCCCTGTAACAGCTTTTAGTCTGTGTAGCAAAAAGCCGGAAACGCGGGGTTACCTCGCCGGATTTCTCAGCAGGTGGTGGCGCAACCCTTTTCCCGGACTTCGGCGACATTGGCTTTGAGCTGATCGTAAAGGTCGTCGGGCGCGCCAGGGAGCACCCGGTCGCCGATCAGATAGAGCGGCGTGCCTTGCAGATTGAGCTTCTGCGCGAGCTCCTTGGCTTCCGCCAGCGACTTCTTGATGTCGTCGGACTGGGCGTCCTTCTCGAGCTGGTCGATGTCGAGCCCAAGCTCCTTGGCGATCCGCAGGGCCTTGTCCTTGTCGGCCTTGCCGGGCTCGGAGAACAGCTTCTGGTGCATCTCGAAATATTTGCCCTGCTTGTCGGCGGCCAGCGCGTATTTGGAGGCGGCTTCGGAATCTTCGCCGAAGATCGGGAGCTCCTTCAGCACCAGCCTGACCTTGCCGTCGTCCTTGACGAGCTTGACCACGTCGGGGAGCGCCCGGCGGCAATAGCCGCAATTGTAGTCGAAGAACTCGACCACGCTGACATCGCCGTCGGGATTGCCGGCGACATGGGCGACCGGCGACCTGAAGATCTCATCGGCGTTGTCGCCGATGGTTTTTTGCTGCTGCTTCTCCTGTTCGGCGGCCTGGCGCTTGTCGAGCTCGGTGGTCATCTCCACCAGGACCTCGGGATTCTTGGTGAGGTAGTCGCGGAAGCTCTTTTCGAGGCCAACCTGTTCCAGGCCGCCAGAGCCGCCCGCCCCGTGGAGCAAGAGATAGCTCGTGCCGGCGGCGGTTACGGCGGCCACGACGGCAGCCACGACCACATTGGCGAGGACGTCCTTCATGTTCATGTTAATCTCCGGGGCTGGCTCAATCTGTCTTGGGTATCTCGAAGGCGAGAATATCGTCGGCGCGGAGCCAATCCGGCGTGCCGTCGATGAATCCGGCCTTGGCGCGCTTGGCCTGTTGCTTGGAAAGCTTCAGCTGCCCTTCATAGAAATAAGCCTCGGCCGCTGCAAGCTCGGCAAGGGCCATATAGCGTTGCCGCGCCCCGCCTTGCGCGGTCTCGCTCTTGCGGGCATAGGCGCCTGCAAGCTGGCGGTACCCGGTGGAGGAGGTGGTTTCACGGGCGAGCGCGTGCTTCAGATTGGAAATCGCCTCGTCGAGGACCTTCGCGTTCTGAGTGCCGAGCAGCGCCTGCGCGAACATGATGCGGATCAGGGGCTCGTCGGGTGCAAGGTCGACCGCCTTGCGCAACACCGGGACGGCAGCGGCGACATCGCCGCTCTCGAACAGAAACTGCCCCTTGAGCTCATAGAAATAGGGGGAGTTGGGATTGGCGGCGATCAGCGCGTCGAGCTGCGGCATGGCGACCTCGACGCCCGACTTGCGATAGGTGGCGATGGCTCTGGCATAGGCCGCGGGCAGCGACTGGTCCGACGGGGGAAAACGGTTGAACACCGTCTCGGGTTTGTCGAGGAAGCCGTAGAGCTTGGCCTTCACCAGGTCGTGGCGCAATTGCAGCTCGGGCGGATCCTTCACGTTGTAATAGGGGCTCGAACTCGGCAAGAGCCTTGAGTTGGGCGATACGCTGCGGGGGCAGGGGGTGCGATTGAAGGTAGGGGTTGATGCCCTGCACGCCGAACAGCTTCGCGTTCATGAACTCGAGGGTCTCGACGAGGCCGCGCGCGGATTGATGGGTGGCGTTGAGAAAGGTGACGGCGGCCTGGTCGGCCGAGGACTCCTCGTCCTGGCGGTAGGCGAGGATCATGCGCATCGCGGCGTCGGTGCCGCCGAAGGCGGCGCCCATTCCGAGCTGACCGATTTGGCCGGCGCCGGCCACGGCACCCGCCGCCATGGCCGCAAGGCCGATGATCTGCATCATCAGGGCGGCGGACTTCGCCTTCGACACCTGCGTCCGGAGCCTGGCCAAATGGCCACCTTTGATGTGGCCGCTTTCGTGAGCGATGACGCCGATCAGCTGATTTGGCGTGTTCGAGTCCATCAGCGCGCCGGCGTGGACGAACATGTTGTGGCCGTCGACGACGAAGGCGTTGAAGGCGCGGTCGTTGACGATGTGGATGTCGATGTCTTGCGAGCCGAGACCCGCAGCGTCGAAAATCGGCTTCGAATAGGTCCGCAGCAGCGATTCCGTCTCGGCGTCGCGGATCAGCCCGGTGGCGGCGTCCGCCGAGGTCGCCGTGACCAGCGACAGCGCGAGCCCAACGACGGCAGCGCGGCGGAGGCCTTGCAGGGCCTGGGAGCTCATGAGGGTGGCCTGGGCAGGCATGTTCCTAGATGATAAAGGCTCGCCGGTGTGGGGCCAAGACGGACGCCTCTAAGACGGACGCATTGCCCCTACAAGCGCCTTGCTACCCCTGTCCCGATGGCTGACGGTGTCGCAGCCGTCCCATTGCTTGCGTAAGACCGCGGGAAGGGAGCGCCGTAGGCCACGTCTTTGCCGTAAACATCGCTTGATTGGCGTTCGAATGCGGCGACAAGTTGACAGTCGCCCACCACGCGCCTTCAACAAAGTGCGAGCGAGAGATGGGAATCGGTTTGAGTGAGCGGCAGGAGAGCGTCGCGTTGCCGCGGGGCGTCGCCCGCCGCAGCAGCATCGATCCGTTCATCGTCATGGACGTGATGCGCGAGGCCAATGTCCGCGCGGCCGAAGGCGCCGACATCATCCATATGGAGGTGGGGCAGCCGGGGACGCCGGCACCGCGCGCGGCGCGCGAGCGGGCCCGCGCCGCGCTCGAGACCGACCGGCTCGGCTATACCGATGCGCTCGGACTCCCCGCCTTGCGCGAGCGCATCGCCCGCTATTACCGGGAGCGCTATGACGTCGGCGTCGCGCCGGAGCGAGTCGTCGTCACCTCGGGCTCCTCGGCCGGATTCGTGCTTGCCTTCCTCGCCGTGCTCGACGCCGGCGACACCATGCTGCTGCCATCGCCCGGCTACCCCTGCTACCGCCACATCCTCAAGGCGCTCGGTGCGAAGCCGGTGCTGATCGAGACAAGCCCCGCGGCGCGATGGATGCCGCACGCCAGCGACCTCGACCGCTTTGCCGGCGAAGAGCCGGCGGGACTGCTGCTCGCCAGCCCCAACAACCCGACCGGCACCATGGCCGTGGGCGAACGGCTCGGCGAGCTCGCCGATGCCTGCCGGCGGCGCGGGCTCTGGCTGATCTCCGACGAGATCTATCACGGGCTTGAATATGACGAAGCCGCGGGGACCGCGATTGCCCATTGGCAGGCGGCCATCGCCGTCAACAGCTTCTCGAAATATTTCAGCATGACCGGCTGGCGCATCGGCTGGCTGGTGGTGCCGCAGGAGCTGGTGCGGACCATCGAGCGGCTGGCGCAAAATCTCTACATCTCGCCGCCGACGATCTCGCAAGTTGCGGCACTCGGCGCCTTCGATGGTATCGACGAGTTGGAGGCCATCAAGGCGGGCTATGCCGCAAACCGCGCGTTGCTCTTGAACGAGCTGCCGGCGGCAGGCATTACTTCGATCCTTCCCGCCGACGGCGCCTTCTATCTCTACGCCGATGTCAGTGCCTTGACCTCCGACAGCGCCGCTTTTGCCAAGACCATGCTGAAGGAGATCGGCGTCGCCGTGACGCCCGGGATCGATTTCGATCCCGTGCGCGGGCGGCACTTCATTCGCTTTTCCTACGCCGAGCCGCAGGCAGCCATCCGCGAGGCCGCGAGGCGCATCAAGAGTTGGCTCAAGCCCTAGCGGCTCCACCAGCCGCGGCGCGGCGGTGCTGCAGTCTTCCTTGACCTCGCTTTTCACACTGACTTCGGCAGGGGCGGCCGGTTCTGGCACCGTGGCGAAGACGGGCTCCTCGCGGCGAGCCGGTTTCTCCTCGGCGCGGTCGGGCGACGGCTCGGCTTCGTGTGCCTCTTTGCGTCCGTCGCCGTTCTGCTGCGGCTGGGCTTCAGCCTCGTCACGCGAGACTTGATCTTCGCCGGCCGGAGCGCCGTCCTCTGCGGCTTCGGCAGCCGTCTGGTCGGATCGCTGGCCGCCGCGCCCCCGGCGGCCGCCGCGCCGGCCTCGCCGCCTTGGTTTGCCGCGACCTTGCTCGCCGCCCTCCGAGCCTTTGGCCTCTTGCGGCTCGGCCTCGTCGCCCGCTTCGTCTTCGGCATCGGTCTCGGCGGCCTCGGCACCGACCTCCAGAGCTTCGCCCTCAAGCTCGGGTCCCCGCCGCTTGCGGCGGCGGCGGCGTGAGCGGCGGCGTGCCTGTTCGGACTCGGTCTCGACCGCGACCGTGCCATTTGCCGTGCCAGGCTGATGATGCGCCCAGTCCATTTGCACCACGGGGCTCTCGCCCGCGCCTGACTCGATCTCCGTCGAGCGCTCGATGATGAACTGCGAGACGTGCAAATTCTCGTCGGCCGTCACCGTGATCGGGATCTGGTAGCGCTGCTCGATGTCCTTCAGATGCGAGCGCTTCTGATTGAGGATGTAGAGGGCAACCTCGACCGAGGTCGTGGCCACGAGCGGGATCACGCCGTCGGTGATGAGACGGTCCTCGAGCGAGCGCAGCACGTCGAGCGCGATCGACTCCACCGAGCGAACGATGCCGGTGCCCTGGCACATGGCACAAGAGCTGGTCGAGCCTTCGAGCATGCCCGTGCGCAAGCGCTGGCGCGACATCTCCAGCAAGCCGAAATGGCTGATGCGTCCAACCTGGATGCGGGCGCGATCGTTGCGCAAGGATTCCTTCAGGCGCCGCTCGACGAGCCTAGAGTTGCGCCGCTCATCCATGTCGATGAAGTCGATCACGATCAGTCCGGCGAGGTCGCGGAGCCGAAGCTGGCGGGCGACTTCCTCGGCGGCTTCGAGATTGGTCTTGAGTGCCGTGTCCTCGATATTGTGCTCGCGCGTCGCCTTACCGGAATTGACGTCGATGGCGACGAGCGCCTCGGTCTGGTTGATGACGACGTAGCCGCCGGATTTCAGCACCACCTGCGGCGAGAACATCGCCGCGAGCTGGCGCTCGACCTGAAAGCGGATGAAGACCGGCTCGGGTTCCTTGTAAGGCTTCACGTTCTTCGCATGGCTCGGCATCAGCATGCGCATGAAGTCCTTGGCTTCGCGATAGGCGTCGTCGCCAGCGACCAGAACCTCGTCGATGTCCTTGTTGTAGAGGTCGCGGATCGAGCGCTTGATCAGACTGCCTTCCTCATAGACGAGGCTCGGCGCCGTCGATTTCAGCGTTAGGTCCCGCACCGTCTCCCACAGTCTGAGGAGATAATCGTAGTCGCGCTTGATCTCGGTCTTGGTGCGCTGGGCGCCGGCGGTGCGGATGATGAGCCCCATGCCTTCCGGCACTTCGAGCTCGCCCGCGATCTCGCGCAGGCGCTTGCGGTCGGTCGGATTGGTGATCTTGCGCGAGATGCCGCCGCCACGCGCGGTGTTCGGCATCAGCACGGTGTAGCGGCCTGCGAGCGAAAGATAGGTCGTCAGCGCCGCGCCCTTGGTGCCGCGCTCCTCCTTGACCACTTGCACGAGGATGATCTGCCGGCGGCGGATTACCTCCTGGATCTTGTAGGGCCGTCCACGGCGGCGGCGCGCGCGCTCCGGCACTTCCTCCAGGGCATCCTCGGAGCCAACCGACTCGACATTCTCGGGAGCAGCTTCGCCATTGGTTTCGACGGTCTCTACCCGTTGGCCGACCATCTCGGCGGGATCGGCCTCGTCGTCATCGTCGTCGTCGTGCTCTTCCTCGATCGAGGTGACGGAGCCCTGTTGACGCTCGCCCGCCTCGGCATCCATTTCGGCCTTGCGCTCGGCGCGCTCGGACACCTCATGGGTCAGCTCGGTCGCCTCGGCGGCAATGGTCGCGCTCTCTTCGGGAGAGGGCGTCTCGCCTTCGGCTTCCGCCGTGACGCTGATTTCCTCGACGCCGGCGGCTGCTCGCGATTCGCCGCCGCGTACGCTGCTCTCCTTCCGGGCGTCCTCGCCCGCGCCGGCCGCCGCGGCGGCGCTTGCGGCCTGCCGCAGCCTCGTCTTCAGCCGCCTCGGCGGCGCTGGCGCGGCTTTCCTCCTCGGCCTCGGCCTCGAGCAGGGCCTGACGGTCGGCGACCGGGATCTGATAGTAGTCGGGATGAATTTCGGTAAAGGCGAGGAAGCCGTGGCGATTGCCGCCGTAATCGACGAAGGCCGCCTGCAGCGACGGCTCCACGCGCGTTACCTTGGCGAGGTAGATATTGCCCCTGAGCTGCTTCTTATTGGCTGACTCGTAATCAAATTCCTCGACGCGATTACCCTTTACCACGACGACCCGGGTTTCCTCCGGATGCGCCGCATCGATGAGCATTTTGCTTGGCATTTTCGTTGTTCTCCGCCGCACTGGCAGGTCTCCGCGGTGCCAAAAGCAGCCCCGTCGCGAGTCCCGCGCTCAGCGCGCGTCTAAGTTGAATAGAGACTGTGTTATCGCGATCAGGCAGGGCAACCGCGAGGGCGTGAGGAACGAGGCCATTTTCGGGCGCGTTCCAGACCTTCGGCGACGTGGACAAAGCGCTACTTTGTCCAATACTTAGCCCTGTCCCTTGAACCTGCATCGCAAAATCCAACCCCGGCGCGGGGCCTGTTGTGAAGCCTGACGAGCGACCGTCTCTGACCCTGATCGCCAGCTTTCCGCGCCCCGGCCACGTTCCTTTCAAGGCCGTGCGCGCAAAACAATTGATATTCCGGGCTAATCTCGCTTCTCGAAGCGCTCCAATCGCCCGGGGGCGGCCCATCGCAGGGCCTGACCCTTATTACGGGGTTGGTAGGAGATTTGGCAAGTGTTCCGGTGATTTCGCCCCCAAAGCGTCACAAGCTTCGCTTAACCAGCACTCGTTAGGATTCCGGTAGCCAAGTTGAGTTTGGCTGATTCGGCCGGATTCGGGGATTCCTCCATAATGGGTCGCGAGCCAGCCTTGTCGCCAACACGAACCGGCCGGTGAGGAGGAGGAATGCGACCAGTCCAGGCTTTGTTGGGGGCCTCCCCAGCCTGTGCCCTGCTCATTGCCCTAGGTCTCGCCGGCAGCATGGCTGCGCCAGGGGACGCCGCCGCGCGCACCCATGAACCCGTCGCCAAGGACGCGCGGCTTGCCGGCGACCGTACCCGCACCCGCTTCATCGCCGATTTGTCGAAGAAGGTCGGCATCAACGTGTTTTCGCTCGGCAATCCGTACCGGGTCATCGTCGATTTGCCCGAGGTGAATTTCCAGATGCCGCCGGGCCTCGGCACCGAGCAGCGGGGGCTCGTCACCGGCTACCGCTACGGCCTGTTCGCTCCCGGCAAATCGCGCATCGTCATCGACATGAGCGGACCGTTCCTGGTCGACAAAGCCTTCGTGCTCGATGCGCGCCAGGGCCAGCCGGCGAGGCTCGTGATTGACCTCGTGCCCACCGATCGCGACACCTTCCTTGCCAAGCTGAAGGCCGCCAATCCGGCCACCCCCGCTGTCGGGTCGATCACGCCGCCACCACCGCGCGTGAAACCGACGCGCGCGAAGCCCGTGGTCGTGCTCGATCCCGGCCATGGCGGCATCGATCCCGGCACCAGCAGCGCAAGCGGCGTCACCGAGAAAGACGTGGTGCTCGCCTTCGCCAAGACGCTGAAGCGCAAGCTCGAAGCGAACGGCGAGTACCAGGTCTATCTCACCCGCGAGGGAGATCGTTTCCTCGCGCTTCGCGAGCGGGTGGCCTTCGCGCAATCCAAGGGCGCGAATCTCCTGGTGTCGATCCACGCCGATTCGTTCCCGAAGCAGCCCGAAGAGGCGAAAGGGGCGACGGTCTACACGTTGTCGGAACGGGCCTCGGACGACGAAGCCAAGGAGCTTGCCGCCAAGGAGAATCTTTCCGACGCCATTGCCGGAGTGGACTTGCCGAACGACTCCGACAGCGTCGTCGCCAACATTCTCATCGACCTCGCCCAGCGCGAGACGCAGAATCGCTCGATCGTGTTTGCCAAATCCGTGGTCGGCGAGATCGACCGTGCCGACCTGCACAAGAAATCCCTGAAGTCTGCCGGTTTTCGCGTGCTGAAATCGCCCGACGTGCCGTCGGTGTTGATCGAGCTCGGCTTCTTGAGCAATCCGGACGACGAGAAGCAGCTCACCTCGGAGAGCTGGCGCGGCGCCATGGCCGACAAGGTTGCCGCGGCCATCGACAGCTACTTCGCCAAGCGCGTCGCGCGCAATCCATACTGAAGGCGCTGATCCCGATCACGCGCCCTTGACTCCCAAGCAAAATGAGCCTCGCCAGCGTTTTGTTGCCATATTGTTGGCTAGTGTTGCCTCACCCCTCGCATGCGGCTAAAAATTGGGGACGGGACGGGTCTTACCATGGACATTACGGCTCCTATCAAGCCGCCTGAGCAAAAGCGGCGGCGTCGGCGTGGCGGCTTCTTTCTGCGCTTTCTCGGATTTATGTTTGCCGCCAGCATGATCGTCTTCGTCGCCGTCGCCGCGGCGGCCGCCTTCGTGCTGTGGAAGGTGTCGAAGGATCTGCCGGACTACGAAGTGCTCGCGAAATACGAGCCGCCGGTGATGACCCGCATCCATGCGAGCGACGGCGACCTGATCGCCGAATATGCCCGCGAGCGGCGCATCTATGTGCCGTTCTCCGCCATTCCCGAACGCCTCGTCGACGCCTTCATCTCCGCCGAGGACAAGAATTTCTATCAGCATGGCGGTCTCGACATTCAGGGCATCCTGCGCGCGGCTGTCACCAATCTGAGCAGGGCACAGTCCGGCAGCAGCCGCATGGTCGGCGCCTCGACCATCACCCAGCAGGTGGCCAAGAACTTTCTGCTCTCCAGCGACCAGACCATGGAGCGCAAGCTCAAGGAGGCGATCCTCGCCATCCGCATCGAGCGCGCCTTCACCAAGGAGCAGATCCTCGAGCTCTATCTGAACGAGATCTATCTCGGCGCCGGCGCCTATGGCGTCGCCGCGGCGGCGCAGACCTATTGGGACAAGTCGCTTCCGGAGCTCTCGATCGCCGATTGCGCCTATCTCGCCACGCTGCCCAAGGCGCCGACCAACTACAATCCGTTCAGATATCCGGAGCGTGCCACCGAGCGCCGCAACTGGGTGATCGACCGCATGGTCGAGAATGGTTTCGTCAGCAAGGAGGAAGGTGAAAAGGCCAAGGCGGAGCCCCTCGGCGTGCAGGTGCGCAAGAGCGGCCCCCGGATTTTCGCTTCCGAGTTCTTTGCCGAGGAAGTGCGCCGCGAGATTCTCGACCGCTTCGGCGAGGACAAGCTCTATGGCGGCGGCCTATCGGTGCGCACCACGCTCGATCCGAAACTGCAGCGCATTGCGCGCAAGACGCTGGTTGAGGGTCTCGTCGCCTATGACCATCGCCATGGCTGGCGCGGCGTGGTCAAGAACGTCGACGTCAGTGGCGATTGGGGCAAGACGCTTGCCGCGATCGACGTCTGGAACGATATCGATCCGTGGCAGCTTGCCGTTGTCCTGCAAGTGAACAAGGACAAGGCGACCATCGGCCTTCGCCCGAAGCGCACCTCGACCGGCAAGCTTTCCGAGCAGCGCCAGACTGGCGTCATTCCCTACAGCGAGGTGAAATGGGCGCGGCCGCGGCTGAAGAACGGCATGGGCGGCACGCCGCGGTCCGTGACCGATGTGTTGAAGCCTGGCGACGTGATCTACGTGTCGCCGCGTGAGCCAACCGACAAGGAGCCCGACGTCGCCGGCCAGTGGTCGCTCGAGCAAGTGCCGAAAGTCGGCGGCGCCATCGTTGCGCTCGATCCCCATACCGGTCGCGTGCTCGCGCTCATTGGCGGCTTCAGCTTCGCCCAGAGCCAGTTCGACCGCGCCACGCAGGCCCATCGCCAGCCTGGCTCGTCCTTCAAGCCGATCATCTACACCACGGCGCTCGACAACGGCTATACGCCGGCGAGCATCATCGTCGATGGGCCGATTTGCATCAGCCAAGGCAAGGGCATGCCGAACTGGTGCCCGAAGAACTACGAGTCGGGATCTGCCGCAGGTCCCTCGACCTTGCGCTTCGGCATCGAGCACTCGCGCAACTTGATGACGGTGCGCTTGTCCAACGACATGGGCATGCCGATCATCGTGGAATATGCACGCCGCTTCGGTGTTTACGACAATCTCGTGCCGATGCTGTCCATGGCGCTCGGTGCCGGTGAGACCACGCTGCTGCGCATGGTCACCGCCTACGGCATGCTCGCCAATGGCGGCAAGCAGATCAAGTCGACCTTCATCGACCGCATCCAGGATCGCTACGGCCGCACCGTCTGGCGTCACGACACCCGCTCATGTCCCGATTGCGAGGCGCGCGAGTGGAAAGGCCAGGACGAACCTGAGCTGATCGATGACCGTCCCCAGATCGTCGATCCGATGAGCGCCTATCAGATGGTGTCGATCATGGAAGGCGTGGTCCAGCGCGGCACCGGGCAGAAGCTCAAGGTGCTGAACCGCCCGATCGCCGGCAAGACCGGCACCACCAACGACGAGAAGGACGCCTGGTTCATCGGTTACACGCCGGACCTCGTGGTCGGCGTCTATATCGGCTTCGACAATCCGGCGCCGCTCGGCCATGGCGAGACCGGCGGTAATGTCTCCGCGCCGGTGGTCCGCGATTTCTTCAAGATTGCGCTGGCCGACCAGCCGCCCGTACCGTTCCGCGCGCCGCCCGGCATTCACTTGGTGCGCGTCAACAAGAAGACCGGTCTTCCCGCGTCGCCGGGCGATCCAAGCGCCATCATGGAAGCCTTCAAGCCGCTTCAGGATCCCACTGGCGGTGGTGGCGTTGTCGACGAGGGAGACGATCAGGCCGTCGCCGCGGACGGTTATGCCCAGCCCGCACCGGCGGGGCAGCCAGGCCTGATGCCTGGTCAGATGGCGCCGGCCGCGCCCCCACCTGGCCCGTACCAGGCGCCGGGCAATGACCGGGCTTTGACATCGGGTACCGGCGGCCTCTACTAAAACGGATCCTTGAGACACCGCCGCCAGGATCGCGTTCCGGCGGCTCGTTTCGTTATTCCGAGCAGAGGAAGACATGCGCGCTGAAACTGAGGCCGTTGTCGACGACATCAGAGAGTCCTTGAGCCTGCTCAGGAGGCATCTTTGACCCCGACCGCGCCAAGAGCCGGTTAGCGGAACTCGACACTCTCGCCGAAGCCCCGAATTTCTGGAATGACTCCGCGCGCGCCCAAGGGCTCATGCGCGAGCGGCAGCAGCTCGAATCCGCTCTGAGCGGCTTCACCCGTCTTGCCCGGGAGCTCGACGAGAACATCGGGCTTGTCGAGCTTGGTGAGGAGGAGGGCGACGAGGGCGTCGTCGCCGAAGCCGAGGCCGCGCTCACGAAGCTCAGGGCCGAGGCGCATAAGCGCGAGGTCGAAGCGCTGCTCTCCGGCGAGGCCGACACCAACGACAGTTATGTCGAGATCCACGCCGGCGCCGGCGGCACCGAGAGCCAGGATTGGGCACAGATGCTCGAGCGCATGTATATCCGCTGGGCGGAGGGCCGGGACTACAAGGTCGAGATCATCGGCGAGCACCCTGGGGAAGAGGCGGGCGTCAAGTCGGCCACCATCCTAGTCAAAGGCCCGAATGCCTATGGTTGGCTCAAGACCGAGTCCGGAGTCCATCGTCTCGTCCGCATCTCGCCCTTCGATTCCAATGCGCGGCGCCACACGAGCTTTGCCTCGGTGTCGGTCTATCCTGCCGTCGACGACACCATCGCCATTGAGATCGACGAGAAGGACGTCCGCATCGACACCTATCGCTCTTCCGGCGCCGGCGGCCAGCACGTCAATACCACCGACAGTGCCGTGCGCCTGACCCACCTGCCGACCGGCATCGTGGTGCAATGTCAGAATGAGCGCTCCCAGCACAAGAATCGCGCCACGGCCTGGGGCATGCTCAGAGCGCGGCTCTACGAGGCGGAACTGAAGCGGCGCGAGGAAGAGGCTCAGGCGCAGGCCGCGGCCAAGTCGGAGATCGGCTGGGGTCACCAGATCCGGTCTTACGTGCTCCAGCCCTATCAGCTGGTGAAGGACCTCCGCACCGGCGTCGAAAGCACCAATCCCTCAGCCGTGCTCGACGGCGATATCGATCAGTTCATTGAAGCTGCGCTCGCCGAGCGCATCCAGGGGGACCAGCCGGCCGCCGAGGCGCGAAAGGCGTAGCTTACTCCGCGGCGCGGGGCTGCGAGCCCGGCGCCGGGGTACTCTCCGAGGCCGGTTTCTCGGCGGTCGTCTTGATCGCCAAAGGATCGTCGGAGCGGCGCGATTTTCCTTCGAAATAGGCGCCTTGCTCGATGGCGAGGCTCTGGTGGTAGATGTCGCCCTCGACATGAGACTGGGCCTGGAGCGTCACCCGCAGGCCTTGGATCGAGCCGATGACCCGGCCGCGCACCACGACATCCTCGGCAATGACGCCGCCGGTGATCTGCGACTTGTCGCCGAGCAGGAGCGAGCCGCAATTGACGTCGCCGTCGATGATGCCATCGACCTGGATCTCGCCCTTCGACGTCACGTTTCCGGTGATGGTCAGATCCTCGCCGATGATCGACGGCACCATCTTGCTCGGGATCGAGCTTCTCGCGGAGGCCGGAGGACGCTCGCCGAAGGAGGAAATCTCGCTGACGGGCCGCTCGCTCATCCGCTCCATCGGATCGGTCCCAGCCTCGCGCTCCGGCTTCTTGGTGAACATGGCGGACCCTCCTCAAACGAACACGGGCCGGGCGGACCGGACACTCCCCGGCACACCACGGTCGGATGAGAACAACAGAGTCCCTGCAACGCTCGTCTCGGAGCTAAGCGCAGCGAAGAGCAGAGAACCAGGCAACGACCCTTGGGCGAGGATATCGCGTCGGTTCTGCCTTGTCATGGGTGATCTCCGGGGGACCGGCGCCTCGTCCCTTTCACTCTCTTCTAACTTTCTCACCCTATTTCAATGGGGTCTTTTCGGTTTGACTCGAACGCGGTAAGCGCCTTCCTTTAGCCGATATTCGCGCCTCTTATGTCATTGACTTTGGGGGGATTTCGAAACGGGGCCATGAGCGAATCCAGGCAGCGCTTGTTGCCCATAGCCAAGCTGTCGCTTGCGCTTATGGACTCCTTGCGCGCGCTCCGCGCGGGCGCCGTCGAACGCTTGATGTCCGTGCTCGAATCACCGGGCGTGAGCCGCATCATCCAGCGCCTCTACGCCTCTGCGGCGCCGCTCCTGAACCGCTTCACCGGCGGTCGAAAGTCCGAGCCATATCAAACCGCGAGCGCCGAGCCGGGCCGCGCTCTCGTCGTCCTCGCCGAGGGCAGCAGGGCGCTTCTCACGCTTCAGGCCCGGGGCCGGGCCCTGGCGAAGAGGGTCCCCGAGCCGGTCCAGCTCGAGTTGCGCAAACTGTCCTCCCGCGGCGCCCATGTATGCCGCGAGATCTTCGCCGGCGTCCTGGTCGTCGGCTTGATTACGATCGTCGCTGGCTATGGCCGGCTGAGCCGCGGCCCGATTTCGCTGCCGAGCCTCGTTCCGCTGGTCGAGGACGCCATCAACGGTCAGCTCTCGGACCTCCACGTGAACATCGACGACGCCATTTTGCAGCGCGCCGCCGACGGCCCCGGGGTGCTGTTCCGGCTGCGCAACATCCGCCTGATCGACACCGATGGCTCCATCGTGGCGCAGGCGCCGCTTGCGGCCATCGGCATGAGCGGCGCGGCGCTCATCTCCGGCCGTCTCGCGCCGGGAAGCGTCGACTTCATCGGCCCGAAGCTGCTCGTCTATTCCTCCGACAACGGCCTCTCCTTGAGCTTCTATCGTCCATCGGGCGACGAAACCGAGACCGTCGTGGCGCGGTCCGCCCCGGCGGGCGAGGTTGCCGCGCCAGAGCCGCCTGAGGCCGTCCCCGGCGAAAACGTGATGGCCAAACCCGCGGCACCGGAAGCGGAGACCGCGCAAGGGGCAACCCCTGGGGCGAAGCTCGATGTCACCAGCACCATCACCGAGGTGTTCGAGCGCGCCCGCCGCGGCGACAGCTCGTACCTCACCCGGTTCGGCGTCAAGGATGCCAAGGTCGTCTTGAGTCAGGACGGCGTCGAGACGCTGTGGCAAGTGCCGGACTTCTCCATTGATCTCGAGCATAAGGATGAGCGGAGTGTCCTCGTCGGCCAGGCCAATCTCGCTTCGACCAAGGGCGATTGGCAACTCGACTTCCGCACCGAGGAGCGCCCGAAGCGGCGGAGCCTGAGCATCACGGCGCTGATCCAGAATCTGGTGCCGTCCGGCCTCGCCGAGACCTTCTCCGGCATGGCCATGCTGAAGGCGCTCGACCTGCCGGTCTCCGGCGAGACCAGCCTCGAGCTTGCGACCTCGGGAAAATTCCTCTCCGGCGAAGCCGACCTCGAACTGGCGAAAGGGCACATCACGCCGCCTTGGGATCCCGAGAACGCCATGCAGATCGACCAGGGCAATCTCCATCTCAAATATTTCAAGCGTAAGCGCGTGGTCGAGATCGAGCCCTCGACGCTGACCTGGGGCTCGAGCAAGGCCACCATCAGCGGCACCTTCCGCAATGTCGGCACCGACCACGGTGCCCCATCCTGGTCCTTCAATCTCAAGGCTGACGACGCGGCGCTTGGCGTTGAGGAATATGGCCTCGCGCCGATCAAGGTCGACGAATTGACCCTGGAAGGCACCGTAACCCCCGGGGCCGGGCGTCTCGCCCTGTCGCGCTTCGTCATCCGCTCCGGTAGCGCCTCGATCGAGCTTGCCGGCAGTGTGATCGACGCCCCCGGATCTCCGGAGATGCGTCTCACCGGCACCATCAGTCCGATGCCGCTCGATGTGCTGAAACGGTTCTGGCCGAAATTCCTCGCCGGCGATGCGCGCAAATGGGCCCTGATGAACGTCAGCGGGGGCCAGGTCCTGGGCGGCAAGGTCGACATCTCGCTCGCGCCGGGAGAACTCGCGCGCATCGAGAGCGGCGCCGAGCCGGCGGCGGAGGCGGTCAATGTGGAATTCGATTACGCCGATCTGAGCATCAACTACATCGACAAGATGCCGCCGATCCTGGCCGGCGCCGCCAAGCTCAGGGTTCAAGGCGTCACCTTCACCGTCGACATTCCCGACGCCAAGGTCCTGCTGCCCTCAGGTGAGGAGGTCGCCCTGAAGGACGGCCGTTTCTTCATTCCCGACCTCCGCAGCGATCCGCAACAGGGCGAGATCACGTTCAATGCCGATGGCGCCACCGCGACCGTGCTGAAGCTGCTCGATCATGAGCCCCTCGGCTATATGCACACCGTCGGCCTCAAGCCGGAGGATTTCGGCGGTACGGCGCGAGGCAGCTTCGTGCTCAACATGCCGATGCGCGAGGACCTCAAATTCGAGCACGTCAAGCTCCGCGGCGCGGCGCGTCTCGACCAGGCCATCGCCTCGAACGTTCTCGGCGATATCGGCGTCGAAGGCGGAACGCTCGACGTGAATGTAACCGAACAGGGCCTCGACGCCCATGGCGGCATCTTGATCAAGGGCGTGCCGGCTCAGCTGTCGTGGCAGCGCATCTTCAATGAGCCCAACGACCGCCAACCGCCGATCAAGATCAGCGCCACGCTCGACGAGTCCGCGCGCGAGGCGCTCGGGCTTAAGGTCTCCCATCTGGTGCGGGGGGCCGTCCCGGTAACGATGTTGGTCGCACGCCATGCCGACGGCACCCAGAACCTGAGCATGCAGGCCGATCTAACCCAGGCGCAGCTCGTATTCGGCAACATGGGTTGGACCAAGCCTCCCGGCCGCTCGGCCGCAGTACAATTCGACGTGGTCAAGGCGGAAGACGGCTCGACCGCGCTCCAGAACTTCAAGATCAGCGGCGACGACATTGCCATCGACGGGCAGATTTTCCTCGATCCCGAGCAGCACCTCAAATCGTTCCACTTCTCGGATTTCTCCTTCGACATTCTTACCCATATGGAGATCACGGCGACGGTCCGCGACGGCGACGTGCTCGATGTCGACGCCCATGGGCCGAGCTATGACGGCAAGCAGTTTTTCCAATCGCTGTTCTCGGCGGGCCAGCTTGCCGAGAACGCGGAGGCGCGCGATCCGTTCAGCGTCAATATGACCGCCCGGCTCGGCACCGTGGTTGGGTTCTACGACACCACGTTGAGCGACGTGAAGGCGACGCTGAAGAAGCGCAACGGGCAGCTGGTTGCCCTCGACGCCACGGGCGCGCTAAACGGCCGTGGCCCGGTTGCTGTCAAGCTCACGGACACCAATGGCGCACGCGTTATCCGCGCGGAGGCGCGCGACGCTGGCGACGCTTTTCGCCTGGTCGGCTTCTATCCCAAGATCGAAGGCGGCGAGGCGTCGCTCGAGGTCAATCTCGACGCCGGCCAGTCTGGCATGAAGTCCGGAACATTGTGGGCGCGAAATTTCTCCGTGCTCGGGGACTCGGTGGTGAGCGACGTGCTGACCGATCCGCAGTCGCAAGCCGCGTTGGGCACCAAGCGTAAGCAAGCTCGGCAGACCCGGATCGGCTTCGATCAGCTGCGCGCGCCCTTCGCCGTCGGCAACGGCGAATTTCTCCTCAACGACGCCTATGTAAACGGCCCGCAGCTCGGCGCCACCATGCGCGGCAAGGTCAACTTCAAGGCCCAGACCGTCAATCTCGGCGGCACCTACGTACCGCTCTACGGCCTGAATTCGGCGCTCGGCGCCATCCCCATCCTTGGCGGCATCTTCGTCGGCCGCGAAGGCGAGGGCGTGGTCGGCATCACCTTCGCCATCCAGGGGAAGCTCGATGACCCCAACGTCCTCGTCAATCCGATTTCGGTCGTGGCGCCCGGCATCTTCCGCCAGATCTTCGAGTTCAGAGGACAGAACTCGGCCGCGACCTCGACCGTCTCGCCGCGGTCATCGGATTTCGCCATTCCCGGTCAATAGCAGGCTGGTCTAGACTGGCCTGATCAGCGCGTGCCGCTTCTTGCCGAGCGAGAGCTTGATGACGCCTTCCGGCGTTAGATCGGCGAGGGTCAAGAGCCGCTTCTCGTCGGTGACGGTGACGTCATTCACCTTCAAGCCGCCGCCCTTGATCTGCCGGCGCGCCTCGCTCGTCGACGGCACGAAGCCGACATGAACGTTGGCGGAGAGCACGCCCCAACCTTTCTCCAGTTCGTTGCGGGGCAGCTCGAAGGTCGGCAGCGTCTCGGCGATCGTGCCCTGCTCGAAGGTCGCGCGCGCCGTGGCCTCGGCCCGGTCCGCCGCTTCGCGGCCGTGAAGCAGCGCCGTCGCTTCGGTGGCCAGGATCTTCTTGGCCTCGTTCAGCTCGGCGCCTTCGAGCTTCGCCAGCTTGTCGATCTCCTTCAGCGGCAGCTCGGTGAACAGCTTGAGGAAGCGTTCGACATCGGCGTCCTCGGTGTTGCGCCAATATTGCCAATAGTCGTAGGGGCTCAGCATGTCGGGGTTGAGCCAGACTGCCCCCGAGGCGGTCTTGCCCATCTTGGCGCCTGACGCCGTGGTCAGAAGCGACGTCGTCAGGCCGAACAGCTCGACGCCTTCGGTGCGGCGGCCGAGCTCGATGCCGTTGACGATGTTGCCCCACTGATCCGACCCGCCCATCTGCAAGCGGCAGCCGTAGCGCTTATAGAGCTCAACGAAATCGTAAGCTTGCAGCACCATGTAGTTGAACTCGATGAATGACAGCGGCTGCTCCCGCTCCAGCCTGAGCTTCACCGAATCGTAGGACAGCATGCGGTTGACGCTGAAATGACGGCCGTAGTCGCGCAGGAAGTCGATGTAGTTGAGGTCGTCAAGCCAATCGGCGTTGTTGACGAGAAGCGCGTCGGTCGGACCTTCGCCGAAGGAGACGAATTTGCCGAACGCGGACTGGATGCCGGCGACGTTGGCGGCGATCTCGGCGTCGTTGAGCAGCTTCCGCGATTCGTCCTTGCCGGAGGGATCGCCGACCTTGGTGGTACCGCCGCCGATCAACACGACCGGCCGGTGCCCGGTCTGCTGCAGCTTGCGCAGCATCATGATCCCGAGCAGATTGCCGACATGAAGGCTGGGAGCGGTGCAATCGAAGCCGATATAGCCGGTCAGGCGGTCGCTCCGCGCGAGCTTGTCGAGCGCCGCTTCGTCGGTGATCTGGTGGACGTAACCACGCGAACTCAAGCTCGTTGATGAACTCGGATTTGGTCTTGCTCATTGCCGTGCCGGGCGCCTTGGAAGTGAGCAGCCCTGTAACAGGTTTGGGCCGAAAATGCACGGGAAGGAGAGGTCTCGGTGAGCGGCGCAATGACGGCGATTGGGCTGATGAGCGGGTTGTCGCTTGACGGCATCGAGGTGGCGCTGGTGGTCACCGACGGCGAGCGGCAGGTTGAGCGCGGCGTAAGCCTGACCTTCCCCTATAGCGCCGAGCTCCGGGAGCGCCTGCGCGAGGCCGTTGCGGCGGCTTGGCGGCTGAACGGCGAGGGCGGAGGCACCGCCTCCGATCGCGATCTTCTCGCCGCGGTCGAGCAGGAGCTGACCGCGCTTCACGCCGAGGCGGTGAAATTCTTCCTCGAGACCAACGCGCTCGCCCGCGATGCCGTGGCCGTTCTCGGCTTTCACGGCCACACCGTGTGCCGCGACGCCGCGCGCGGCATCCTGCGCCAGATCGGCGACGGCGAGGTCCTGGCGCGGGCGACCGGGATCGATGTGGTGTTCGATTTCCGCGCCGCCGACATGGCTGCTGGCGGCCACGGCGCGCCGATGCTGCCCGTCTACCATCGCGCCCTTGCCGAGCAGGCCGGTCTCGCCCGCCCGCTCGCGGTGATCACCATTGGCGCCGTGAACAGCGTCACCTTCATCGGTGAAGACGGCGCTCTCGTCGCGGTCGATGTTGGGCCGACGCCAAACGCCGAGGCGATCGCTGGCTCGATCGACACCCTGCCGGTCCGGCCGCGCATGTGGCTGCTCGCCGGCAGGGGCGCCCGCAATATGGCGCTCGTCGATGCCCTTCGCGGCATGGTCGCCGAGCCCGTCTATCTCGCCGAGGAGATGGGCTGGTCCGCCGATCATCTCGAGGCGGAAGCCTTCGCCTATCTTGCCGTCCGCTCGATGCGGCGGTTGCCGCTGAGCTTCCCCGGCACCACCGGCGTCAAGCAGCCGACGACTGGCGGCCGCTTGGCGCGCGCCCCACGGCGGTAGAAGGTTGTAGAGAGGTTGCTAAGTTTGGACGTCGCGCGAGTTCTCGCCCTCAATGGCGCCGCGGCCTTGGAGCCACGTGGCGACGAGCCAGCAGCCGAGAGCCCATGCCGCACCGACACACCATCCCGCGACGACGTCTGTCGGCCAGTGCACCCCAAGATAGACGCGGCTAAAGCCGACGAGGAGCGCGAGAAAGGTAGCGACTGCGAGGAGGTACAGCTTCATGGCGCGGCGCTTCTGCACGCGCGCGAGAAGCGTCCCCAATGTGAGATAGGTTATGGTCGCCATTGTCGCGTGGCCGCTGGGAAAGCTGAATGAGTTGACATCGACCAAGTGCGAAACCAGTTCAGGCCTCGGGCGGGCAAAGCCCAATTTCAGGAGGACTTCCAGAACCGCGCCGCCGGCGATGGCAATGGCAACGAAGACAGCGGCTGCGGGCTTCTGGTCGATCCACAAATAGATCACGGCGGCCCCGATAATCAGCGCCAGCACCGTCGGACTACCGAGACTGGTGAGATCCCGGAACATGATCTCCAGCCAATGTGGTCCAATGGGATTGGAGAGATCGGTTGGATCACGAAGCTCGAGGAGGATTGCTTGATCGATGGCGTGCGTTTCGCCTTCGCGGATCTCGCTTGCGAGTTTCAGAAAGAGAAAGCTCGACGTGGCAACGACGAAGATTGCCGCTACGACCTCAAACTCGAATGACAGCGACACGAGTTGCCGCCATAGAGACCACGCTTTCCGATCTGGGGTCATGCTGACGTCCAATCTCTTGCCCGCTCCGATACGCATCGCCACGAGGCCGTAACGCCCTTATGAGACGCAGGTTCTTCGTTCTTCACAACCCTAGCGCCGGTGCCACCGCTCGCCGTTACTACCATAAGACATTGGCGCTGCTGACCGGCTGGGGCGCCTCCCTGGAATGCGTTGAAACGAGCCGGCACGGGGAAGGCATGAGGGTCGCCGCCGAAGCCGCCGCCTCGCTGCGCTATGATGCGGTCGTGGCCGCAGGGGGAGACGGGACGGTTCACGATGCGGCCGCAGGTCTTGTCGGCAGTCCGATCCCTCTCGGCATCATCCCGACCGGCACGGCGAATGTGTTCGCCCGGGAGGTCGGCGTGCTCCGCCCTCCGGAGCAGGTTGCGAGGGCGCTCATGAGCGGGGACGTAAGGGCCGTGCCAGTAGGGCAGGTCAATGGGCGGCCCTTCCTGTTCGTGGTTGGGATCGGCTTCGACGCCGCCGCCGTTCGCCGCTTCGAGAACAATGGCACGCGCAAACTCGGCCAGGCAGGCTTTGTGGGACCCGTGATGCATGCGCTGTTCGCGCAGGATAACCGGTCGCTCGAGGTAACGACCGACCACGGTGCGGGTGAGGCCGAATGGGTCATCGTGACGAGGGCGCGACGCTATGCGGGCGGGTTCGTGCTCTGCAGCGAGGCAGACATCACGCAAACCAAATTTCATGTGCTGCGTTTCGCCGGTCGCGGTGCCGTCGTTCGGCTGCGCCAGCTTTCAGCGCTCGCTTGTGGGCTCGTTCGTTTCGATCCTGACGTAACCGTGGAAGCGGCAGAGTGGGTGCGGGTACGCGGCGACGCCGAAACTCCGGTTCAAGTTGATGGGGAGATGCTCGGCACCTTGCCCGTGGAGATCAGCCTTCACCCCCACCGCCTGCAATTGATTTTTCCAACGGCGAGACCGGTCTGATCCGCGAAGCCAAAGAGCCCAGCGAGCCCGATCAGCGGCCACTGCGAGCAGTGAGCGCCGGTCTAACAGCCGTAGCCCAGTGTCAGGATGCACCAGGTGCCTTTGCCGGTCTTTTTGGCGACCGTGCCGGCGCCCTTCGCCACGCCGACCGTGGCTTGGCCGGCGCCCCGCGCAACACTCGCAGATCCCTGCGCAACGCCCCTGCCGGCCTGTCCGGCCCCCTGGACCACGCCTTGACCGACGGTTGCGGTGCCTTTGACCGTGCCTTGGACCGCGCTCCCGACCGGGCCGGTCTGGGCTTGTGCCAGCGACGTCAACGTGACGACGGCTGCGAGCAGGGCGAAGAAAAGTGTACGTGTCATCATGAGCCTCCAAATTGGGGTCGCGTCCCGCATCGGCGCGACCTTGCTTAGGGAGCAATGTCAGGCCCGCAACTCACCCCATCAATGGGGTTCAAGTAAGGCGTTGGCGGCGTTCAAGCCTTTTGGTCCTGCCCCTTCGAATTGGCCGTCGCTGCCTCGAGTTCGTGTTCAAGAGAGGCAACCTTCTGGCGCAGCTCCTTGCTTTCCAATTCGGCATAGATGGCGGCGGCGTCATGGGAGACGCGAGCCAGCATCGCGCGTTCATTGTGGTCGAGGTCCGTTGCCCGAAGCATGTGGCCCGTAGAGTGAGACAGCGAAACAGCGCGCGGGGTTGATCGCGGGGACGGCGAGCACGGGATGACAAAGGCCCGACGGGAATTGCAGCCCGCCGGTGTGCGCGCGTCTCACCCTGAAAGGCTCGCCCTGTTGCAGCGGTGCGAGCAACAGCGCGTCCGGCCGGAGTTCCTGCTGGCAATTGTCCCATCCCTTGCCATTGCCATCCCGACGCAGGACGGACCCGTGATGGCGGAAGGAGGCGGCCGAGGTGAGCTCAAGCGCATGAAACGCCTCGTCGGCCAGGACCTGTTCGATCTCGGTTGGACTCCGCGCTTCGCGGATGGCGCGCCCAAGCTCATGCTCAAGGCGATCGAGCCAGCGGTTGAAGAAGCTGTCGACGAAGTCGACGGCCTTGCCGTGCAACAGGGTAATGGCGAAAGACACGAGCACAGCGAACGCGAACCAAGCCCAAGTCGGAAGGCGGAAATGCTCCTCGATGCGCTCCACTTCGCTGATGCAAGAGGAGCGCCGCCGGCGTGAGGATGAAGGCGAGGATGGTCACCCGTCGCAGCGGAATCCACACGCTGACCACGCGCTCGCGTCGCACCGCCTCGAACACGAAGAGACAGAGAACGCCATTCAACAGATAGACGAGCCCGATGATGTCGTCGGTCGGGGTGAAGTCACCCCAACTGTCGAAGAAGGTGGTCTCGGCGGCAAGCTCGGCGATGAGGAACGACGGCAAGCCGATGAGGCAACCCCACAACACCCAGCGCAGGCGCTGATAAACCTCCGGCTTCTGGCTTCGCTTCCGGATCAGCAAAATGGCGACGGCGGCGACGGCGACGGCGAAGCCGGCAAGAATTCCGCCCCGGGTCAGGAGCTCGGTCGGATAGCCCAGCAAGGCTGCATAGGAGGCGATCAGCGTCACGGCGAAGGCGGCCGCCAGGAACGGCAAGGCCCGCTCCGCGGGCCGCCACATCGGCTCCGTCTTGTTGTTCGGCGCCCGAATGACGAACAGCAGGAGTCCGGCATAACCCGCCGCTTGGGCAATGCAGCCGGCGATGTCCTGCACGATCAGGACGGCCGGCCATTGCTGCAGGACGGCGTAGTAGACATAGGCTTGGCCTGGATTGAACCAGTTCACATAGAGGAAGAAGCCCCAGCTCATGGCCGAGGGTCTCGTCCATACGAGCCACGCCGCCGCGACGATGACGAGGATCGCCGCAACCTGATCGAGAATGCGAACGGCGCGCACGAGGAAATTCGAGGGCCGCTGCTCGGCTACCAGCGTGATCTCTCGGGCGGGCTTGCCGCCCGTTGCGATCGTATTGATGGTGACCTTGCGGCCGGGCAGCACGAATTGCAGGCCGCCGAGGGCGTCAACGGCGTTGCCGCAGGCGCCCAGGGCCTTGAGCGTGCAGTGGAGACGGGAAAGGTCGACTTGGTCGCCTTCGCGCAAGCCGGCCTTCCACGCGGGCGACGACGCTTTGTCGCGGAAAGGTCCGATGAAGTCGTAGATCACGCCGTCATTGTTGACGTAGAAGCCGAACGAACCGAGTGGCTTCACGACCGTCAACAGGTCGGGGGCGACCATGGCGAGGCCCCAAATCAACAGCGGGATAAGCAAGAGCCGGTCGCGGTTCATGCTCTCGTTGCCCCCATGCCAATGCTCTCCGCGCACCCCAGTCCGGTGATCGGAGATGTTAGCTTCGGGAGCCGAGCTTGAGTCAATCTCCTGCGGCGAGGATGCGCTTTCGGGGCTCGACAATCACCGGGTCTTAGGGAAGGCCAATATGGCTTCGAACCCATCAGCCTTGCCCCGCGCGGGAGAGAGCAGTTCCAGCTTTCCCCCCGCCTGACGCATGATCTGATCGACAATAGAAAGGCCAAGACCAATCCCCGTCGCGCTCTTAGGGCCTGCACGCTCGAAACGGCCCTTCAGCTTTGCCAGGTCCTCGGAACCGATAATAGGACCGGAATTGACGACGCGAACACTGGGGCCGGGGCCGACCAAAATTTCGATCTTCGCTTCGGGGGCGCCGTATCGGAGCGCATTGTCGATGAGGTTCTGTAGAGCAATTCCGAGAGCATCTGGATCGATGGCCGCAAGAGTTTGCCCCTTGGGTGCTTCCAAGGTGAAACGCGTCTCCAATTGCGGCCTCCGCGAATAATCATCGACGACGATACGTGTCACGGCGGCGAGATCGGTCTCGGTGCGCCCCAGCCCAAGGCCCGCCTCGGCGCGGGCAAGCTGGAGCATCTTCTCCACGCGCCTTCCAAGCTGCCCGATCGTCTCGATCAGTTGTACGGCGCGGCCGTGATCAGGGCGACTCTCGCAAGCTATCGGCGATGATCTCGGCTTGTGCGCGAGCAGCGGCGATCGGCGTGCGCAGCTCATGCGCACTGTTGGCAGCAAATGAACGCTCCGCGTCCAGGGCTGCCTTCAGCCGCTCGAGCAGCCTGTTCATATCGTTGATGATTGGGGTCAGTTCCCCCGGTAAGCCGTAAGCGTTGATAGGGTCGAGATGTTCGCCGTCACGCAGCCCAATCTGGCGTTGGACGTCGAGGATGGGACGCGTCGTCCGCCGCACCGTCCAATAGATGGCAAGTGCTGCAAGCGGCAGCAGCGCAACAAGCGGCGCCGCCAGTCCGAGCCAGACGGCGCGAATCGCCCCTCGCCGTTCCTCGGGCACCTCCGCAACTTGCACATAAAGCCTCATGTCAGCAGACGGTTCGGTGTAGTACCGCCAGCCGCTGCCGTCGAAATATCCCCGCTTGAGGGGCGCAGCGAGCGGCTCGGCAGGAGCATCGTGCGATCGCAAGATCAAGTGCCCCTGAGCATCGCGGACCTGGTAGTGGAGGTGCTCGCTGTGCTTTGCGGCCGGGAACGGGTCGCTGAGCTGCCGGCCTTCTTCCCCATCCTCTTCGTGTTCGCCGAGGTCGTCGAGGGCCAAGGCCAAAATGCGCTGCGCGGTCTCCTGTAACGAACTGTCGAACACCTCATCGATCTCGTGCCGGATGGAAATGGCGGCGATGACGGCACTAGCCAGCCAAAGTCCACCAATGAGAACGACAAGAACTCCGATCAGTCTCCGGCTTATCGTCCAGGATCGCATGGCTCAAGGCTCCAGACGGTAGCCGAGGCCACGAACGGTACGGATCACATTAGCGCCGAGCTTCTTGCGCAATCGACTGACATAAACCTCGACGGCATTGCTCTCGATCTCCGAGCCGAAGGCATAGAGCGCTTCTTCGAGCTGTGCTTTCGAGAATGTCGCCCCGACACGCTGGGCCAGGCACTCAAGCAGGCCCCATTCGCGAGCTGTCAGCACGATCTCCTGGCCGTCGCGCCATGCCTTGCGATCGACCTGATCGATAGTGACGCTACCGGCCTGAATTGTGGGAGCGGCATTCGCCACGGACCGCCGATGCACCGCAAGAACGCGTGCGACGAGCTCATCCAGGTCGAACGGCTTGACGAGATAGTCATCAGCCCCCGCATTGAGGCCCTCGATGCGATCGCTGATCTGATCGCGCGCCGTGAGAATGATCACAGGTCTCTTGTCGGTCGTCCTTGCGGAGCTTGCGAAGCAGGTCAAGCCCGCGGCCGTCGGGCAAATGCAGATCGAGAAGTACGAGCCCATAGTCCACGGCCCGCAAGACGGCATCGGCATCATCGAGCCGCTGCACCCAGTCGACGGCATGGCCGGAACGCTTGAGATGCGTTGCGATTGCCTCGCCGAGCATCGGCTCATCTTCGATCAACAAAAGGCGCATGGGGCACCCAATACTTCGCTGCTTGTGGGCTGCACTAACCACCTTACAGGAACCTGAAAAGCCCGGCCGGCAGCCTTCAGGTGCATGTCAGCCGCATCTCCTACGTCTGCATCTATCGACAATCCCACTCGATGGAGAAAATTGATGACACGTACCCTTCTTCTAACGGCCGCCTGCGGTCTCATCTTGAGCGGGACGGCCTTCGCCAGCGAAACCTGCTCGGTTCCGAATGCGGAGTGGCAACCCGAACAGGCGCTTCGCCAGAAGCTCGAGAAAGCGGGATGGAAGATCAACCGCATCAAGATCGACGACGGATGCTACGAAGTCTACGGCACCGACGGAAACGGTAAGCGTGCCGAAACCTACTTCAATCCCAAGTCGCTCGATCCCGTCGATTTCAACGCCGCCGAGGCCGAAAGCGAGGAGTAGTAGCAATGGCGACGGCAAGGGTCTGGGACGGATTTTTGCGCTTCTTTCATTGGGGTCTGGTGGCGAGTTTCACCGTGGCATGGGTATCGGGCGACGATTGGAAAACGCTTCATATCTGGGCTGGGTACGCCGCCGCCGCCCTGATTGCGATGCGCCTGATCTGGGGGCTGGTCGGCACGCGGTATGCGCGCTTCAGCCAGTTCGTTAGGTCCCCCCTTGTCGTCGCCAGCTATGTTCGTGATGTGGTCACCGGCTGCGAAGCCCGCCACATTGGTCACAATCCAGTTGGGGGCGCGATGATCGTGGCCTTGCTCGCCACGCTAACCGGCTTGTGTCTCTCCGGTTGGCTGTTGACCACCGATGCCTTTTGGGGATCGGAGCTGATGGAAGCAATCCACGAAACGCTGGCCAACCTCGCACTCGCCTTGGTTGGTTTACACATCGCCGGTGTCGTGTGGGCAAGCATCCGCCATCGTGAAAACCTTCCAGGCGCGATGATCACCGGCAGGAAGCGCGCGCCGGAGGGCGGTGATGTCGCGTGACAGCAACCGGACGCGATGCGGCATTAGGTCTTAAGCCGCGGATTCGCGCTTCTTGCGCTTGCCGAGTCGCTTGTCGAGATAGGCGTCGATCACTTCCATCAGGCCGTCCATGCGGCTCTCGAAGAAATGGTTCGCGTCCGGTACGATGGCGTGCTCGATGACGATGCCCTTCTGCGTCTTGAGGCGATCGACAAGCCCGCGCACCGACTCCGTCGGCACCACGCGGTCCTTGGCGCCGTTGACCATCAGCCCCGAGGAGGGGCAGGGCGCGAGGAAGGTGAAGTCGTAGAGATTGGCCGGCGGCGCCACCGAAATGAAGCCCTCGATCTCGGGACGGCGCATCAGGAGCTGCATCGCGATCCAGGCGCCGAAGGAAATGCCGGCGATCCAGCAGGACGGCGCATCGGCGTTATAGGCCTGCATCCAGTCGAGCGCCGTCGCCGCATCGGCGAGCTCTCCAGGACCGTTGTCGAACAGGCCTTCGCTCCGTCCGACGCCGCGGAAGTTGAAGCGCAACACCGAGAAGCCGCGCCGCTGGAAGGCGTAATACAGGTGATAGACAATTTGGTTATTCATGGTCCCGCCGAACTGCGGGTGGGGATGCAGGATCAGCGCGACCGGCGCGTTCGGCGAGGGATTGTGATGATAACGGGCCTCGATCCGGCCTGCGGGGCCGCTGATATTGACTTCAGGCATGAACCACTGACCTCGGACGACGTTCTGTCGAAACGGGAGGAGGGACGGGACGCCACAAGGGCCAAACGCGCCTTGCGAACCTTGACTCGGCCGCCCAGGAAACCTATACAAAACCAAGATTTAGAACGGTTCCAAACAAGGCGCTGGGCCTTCTTTGAGACGATCCAGCCTCGGGCCGCGCTTCATAGCACGCGCGATAGGGGCTCGCGCAAGCGCTAACCGGCGGTCCCGGGGGCCGCGAGCTTCTAGAGGCATGACCACGCGCACTTACCTCGACTACAACGCAAGCGCGCCGCTGCGGCCAGAGGTGCAGGACGCCATGGTCGCGGCCTTCGCGTGCTGCGGCAATCCGTCCTCGGTTCACGCCGAGGGACGTGCGGCGAGGGCGCTCGTCGAGGCGGCGCGCGAGAAGGTTGCGGCCCTTGCCGGCGCCCGTCCGGAAGAGGTGATCTTCACCAGCGGCGGCAGCGAAGCGAACGCGCTCGCGCTCGCGGCGCAGGCGGGTCACGCCTGGCAGTGCTATCTCTCGGCGGTCGAGCACCCTTCGGTCCTTGCTGGCGGCCGGTTTTACCCTGAGAGCACGACCCGGATTCCGGTGACAAAGGACGGCGTTGTCGACCTCGAAGTGCTTGCGCGAGAGCTTGCGAAACACCATCTCGGAGGGTGGAGGCCGTTCGTCTCGCTGATGGCGGCGAACAACGAAACCGGCGCCATTCAGCCCGTTGCTGAGGCAGCTGATCTCGTTCATGCCGCCGATGGCCTTCTGCACAGCGACGCGGTGCAGCTGGCCGGCAAACTCAAGATCGATTTCGACGGCCTTGGCGCCGACATGATTAGCCTGTCGGCCCACAAGATTGGCGGTCCGAAGGGTGTTGGCGCGCTGATCCTGCGCGAAGGCGTGTCGGTCGAGCCTCTGATCAAGGGCGGCGGCCAGGAGCAGAGGCGCCGGGCCGGCACCGAGAATGTCGCCGGCATCGTTGGCTTCGGCGTCGCCGCGGAGTTGGCGGCAGCGGAGGTTGATCGGGCGGCTGAGGTGGCGGCGCTTCGTGATGCCCTCGAGCGCCAGGTCCTCGCCGTCGCGCCGGATGCCGTGGTGTTCTCGAGCGAGGTGCCGCGTCTGCCGAATACGAGTGCGATTGCGGTTCCCGGCACGCGCGCCGAGACGCTGGTGATCGGGCTCGATCTTGCCGGCGTCGCCGTGAGCGCCGGCAGTGCCTGTTCGTCGGGCAAGGTCGAGGCCTCGCACGTGCTGACCGCGATGGGGATGGCCCCGGAGATTGTCCAGGGCGCGATCCGGGTCAGCCTTGGATTGGGCACCACGAATGCCGCTATCGAGCGGTTCGTCGGTGCCTGGAGTGAGATGATCACGCGGCTAAGGCAGCGCCACGAGGCGCCGAAGCCGCAAGAAGCAGCGGCCTAGGCCGCCAATTGAGGATTTTGGAGTAAAGGCCATGCCGGCAGTGCAAGAGACAGTCGCCCGCGTTCGCGAGATCGACGTCGACAAATATAAATACGGTTTCACCACGGAGATCGACTCGATCAGAGCGCCCAAGGGTCTCTCCGAGGACGTCGTCCGTTTCATCTCCGCCAAGAAGAAGGAGCCGGCTTGGCTGCTCGATTGGCGGCTCGAGGCCTATCGCCGTTGGCTCACCATGCAGGAGCCGACCTGGGCCAACGTCCATTACCCCAAGATCGATTTCCAGGAGCTCTATTACTACTCGGCGCCGAAGAGCACCGAGGGGCCGAAGAGCCTCGCTGATGTCGATCCGGAACTGCTCGAGACCTATGCCAAGCTCGGCATTCCGCTGAGGGAGCAGGAGGTGCTCGCTGGCGTCAAGGGCGCGCCGCGCGTCGCCGTCGACGCCGTGTTCGATAGCGTCTCGGTGGTCACCACCTTCAAGGCGGAACTGGCCAAGGCCGGCGTCATCTTCTGCTCGATCTCGGAGGCGGTGCAGACCCATCCCGAGCTCGTGCGCAAATATCTCGGCTCGGTGGTCCCCATCACCGACAATTTCTACGCGACGCTCAACTCGGCGGTGTTCTCCGACGGCTCCTTCGTCTACGTGCCCGAGGGCGTGCGTTGCCCGATGGAGCTCTCTACCTATTTCCGCATCAATGCCGAGCAGACCGGCCAGTTCGAGCGCACTCTGATCATCGCCGACAAGGGCGCCTATGTGAGCTACCTCGAAGGCTGCACCGCGCCGATGCGCGACGAGAACCAGCTCCACGCCGCTGTCGTCGAGCTCGTCGCCCTCGACAACGCCGAGATCAAATATTCGACGGTGCAGAACTGGTATCCCGGCGACAAGGACGGCAAGGGCGGCATCTACAACTTCGTCACCAAGCGTGGCGATTGCCGCGGGCAGAAGTCGAAGATCTCCTGGACGCAAGTGGAGACCGGCTCGGCCATCACCTGGAAGTACCCGTCCTGCATCCTCCGCGGCGACGGCTCGCGCGGCGAGTTCTACTCGATCGCCATTTCCAACGGCTATCAGCAGGTCGATTCCGGCACCAAGATGATCCATCTCGGCCGTGACACGTCGAGCCGCATCATCTCCAAGGGCATCGCCGCGGGTCACTCCAACAACACCTATCGCGGCCTCGTCTCGGCCCATCGCCGGGCGACCAATGCACGCAACTTCACCAATTGTGATTCGCTCCTGATCGGCGACAAATGCGGCGCGCACACCGTGCCTTATATCGAGGCCAAGAACGCCTCGGCGACCTTCGAGCACGAGGCCACCACCTCGAAGATCTCCGACGACCAGTTGTTCTATTGCCTCTCCCGCGGACTGTCGGCGGAGGAGGCCGTAGCGCTGATCGTCAACGGCTTCGTCCGCGACGTGCTCCAGCATCTGCCGATGGAGTTCATGGCCGAGACGCAGAAGCTGATCGGCATCTCGTTGGAGGGCAGCGTCGGCTAGCGCTGCTCGCGACGAAACCGACTCCGTTCGAAGGGTTTAGAAAGACACCGTAATGCTTGAAGTTAAGAACCTGCACGTCACCGTCGATGGCCGCGAGATCCTGAAAGGTCTCGACCTCGAGCTGCCCAAAGGCCAGGTCCACGCCATCATGGGCCCGAACGGCTCCGGCAAGTCGACGCTCGCCTATGTGCTCGCCGGCAAGGAGGGCTATGAGGTCACCGCCGGCTCGATCCACTGGAACGGCGAGGATTTGCTCGCCATGGATCCGAGCGAGCGCGCCGCTGCTGGCGTGTTTCTTGCGTTCCAGTACCCCATGGAGATTCCCGGCGTCGCAACCATGACATTCCTGCGCACCGCGACCAACGCCGTGCGCAAGGCCCGCGGCGAGCCCGAGCTGTCCACGCCCGACTTCCTGCGCCTGCTGAAACAGAAGGCGGCCGCGCTCAAGATCGATCCGGAGATGCTGCGGCGTCCGCTCAATGTCGGCTTTTCCGGCGGCGAGAAGAAGCGCAACGAGATCTTGCAGATGGCGCTGCTCGATCCGTCGCTGTGTGTTCTCGACGAGACCGATTCCGGCCTCGACATCGACGCCGTGCGCATCGTCGCCGAGGGCGTCAACGCGCTCCGCTCCAAGGAGCGGTCGATGCTCGTCATCACCCACTATCAGCGGCTCCTGAACTACATCGTGCCCGATCGGGTGCACGTTCTGTCCGACGGCAGGATCGCGCGCTCGGGCGGGCCTGAGCTCGCGCTCGAGCTGGAAGAGACCGGCTACGCCGAATTCGGCGAAGCGGCCGCGTAAGGACGGACGCATGGAGCTCCCGGTCAAACAATTCCAGACGAGAGCCGAGCAGGCTTATCTCGATCTTTATGCCGCGGCGGAGCAGGCGCTTCCCGGTGCCGGCAATCCATGGGCCGCCGACCTTCGCCGGAGAGCGATCGACGCCTATGCCGCGCTCGGGCTGCCGCACCGCCGCATCGAGGCCTGGAAATATACCGATCTCCGCTCCAAGCTCACCGAGGCCCAGCCGCTTGCACGCCCGACCGGAATTGCCGTCAGCGATAAAGATTTGGACAAGGCGTTTGGCGACGCCGTCGCCAAGCTTGATGCCTATCGCCTGGTCATGGTCGAGGGCGAGCTTCGCGCCGATCTCTCCGATCTTGCCGGGCTGAAAGCCGCCGGCGTCGAGATCGTGTCGCTGACGGAGGCGCTCCAGCACCCGCCTGGCTGGCTTGAGGCCAACCTCGGCAGGATCAACGCCCAAGACCGCGATGCGGTGCTGGCGCTCAACCTCGCGCTGATGAGCGGTGGTGTCGCGCTCCGCGCCGGCAAGAGGCGTGACCCTCGACAAGCCGGTCCACCTCATCAATCTCGATGCCGGGGCCGAAGCCGCAAGCGTGGTTACCCGCAACGTCGTCCTGCTCGAGGAGGGCGCGTCGCTCACCCTGCTCGAGAGCTATGGCGGCGCCGGCAACAACGAGGTCCAGCGGAACGCCGTGACCGAGGTCAACATCGGGAGAGAGGCGAGCCTCACCCACATCAAGTTCCAGCGCGAGCATGCCAAGACCTTCCACCTTGGCACTTGGCTCGCCAAGATCGGCGACGACGCGCGCTACCAGGCGTTCCAATTCTCGACCGGCGCCATGCTGTCCCGCAATCAGGTCTATGCCTGCTTCGCCGGCGAGGGCTCCTCGCTCGACGTCTCCGGCGCGCTTCTGATGCGCGATCACCAGCATTGCGACACCACCCTCGTCATCGAGCATCGCGTGCCGCGCTGCGAGAGCCGCGAGTTGTTCAAGGCGGTCCTCGACGGCGACGCTCGCGGCGTGTTTCAGGGCAAGATCATCGTTTCGCCCGGCGCCCAGAAGACCGACGGCAAGCAGATGGCCCAGGCGCTGCTGCTCTCCGAGACGGCGGAGTTCGACTCCAAGCCCGAGCTTGAGATCTTCGCCGATGACGTTGTCTGCGGTCACGGCGCCACCTCGGGCCAGATCGACGAGGATCTGTTGTTCTATCTCGAGGCCCGCGGCATTCCCGAGGTTCAGGCCCGCGCCCTTCTGGTCCAGGCCTTCGTCGGCGAGGCGCTCGAGCAGATCGAGCACGAAGAGCTTCGCGACGCGTTTGCCCGTGCCTCGGCCGAGTGGCTCGGCGTGACTTACGACTAATGGCGGGAGCACTGATGACGGTCTTGCCAAAGTCCATGGAAAGCGAGATCGCAAGGGCCGCGCCTTACGATGTCGAAGCCGTGCGCGCCGACTTTCCCATTCTCGCCGAAGAGATCCACGGCCACCCGCTGGTCTATCTCGACAACGGCGCCTCGGCGCAGAAGCCGAAGGCCGTGCTCGACACCATCGACCGCGCCTATAGCCACGAATACGCCAACGTCCATCGCGGCCTGCATTATTTGAGCAATCTCTCGACCGCCAATTTCGAGAAGGCGCGCGAGACGGTGCGGCGCTTCCTCAATGCGCGGTCCGATGCCGAGATCATCTTCACCCGCAACGCGACCGAGGCGATCAACCTCGTCGCCAGCTCCTATGGCGGCGTCCATATCGGCGAGGGCGACGAGATCCTTCTCACCATCATGGAGCATCACTCCAACATCGTGCCGTGGTACTTCCTGAAGGAGCGCCACGGCGCCGTGCTGAAATGGGCGCCGGTCACGGATACCGGCGAGTTTCCGCTCGACAAGTTCGAGGCGCTGCTCGGCCCCCGCACCAAGATGGTGGCCATCACCCAGATGTCGAACGTGCTCGGCACCATCGTCCCGATCAAGGAGGTGGTGCGCATGGCCCACGACCGCGGCATCCCGGTGCTGGTCGATGGCGCCCAGGGCGCGGTGCATCTCCCGGTCGACGTGCAGGATCTCGATTGCGACTTCTACGCCTTCACCGGCCACAAGCTCTATGGGCCGACCGGCATCGGCGTGCTCTACGGCAAGAAGGAATTGCTCGAGGCTATGCCGCCTTATCAGGGCGGCGGCGAAATGATCGGCACCGTCACCACCGACCGCATCACCTATGCCGAGCCGCCCCATCGCTTCGAGGCCGGCACGCCCGCCATCGTCCAGGCCATCGGGCTCGGCGCCGCGATCGACTATGTCGAGAGCGTCGGCCGCGAGCGCATTCGCGACCACGAGCAGAAGCTGCTCGACTATGCCATGGAGCGCCTTGGCGAGCTCAATTGGCTCCGCGTCATCGGCCGCGCCAAGGACAAGGGCTCGATCATCTCCTTCGAGATGGAGGGCGCCCATCCCCATGATGTGAGCACCATCCTCGACCGCTATGGCGTCGCGGTCAGGGCCGGAACCCATTGCGCCGAGCCACTTCTGGCCCGCTTCGGGGTGACCTCGACAGCGCGGGCCTCGTTCGCCATGTATAATACCGTCGAAGAAGTTGATAGGCTGGTCGAGGCGCTGCACAAGGCGCGTGAAATGTTTGCTTGAACCGAAACATCGAGATGACTGAAAAGATTCAAGATCAGGACGATCGGATGGCGCCCCGGGAGGCGACGCCGGAGCTGCCGGCTGCCCATAGTCGCGACGCTGCGCCCGAGCCTGTTGCGACGGTTGACGGCGGCACTAGCGAGGCGCAAGCCGCGCCGGAGCACGACCAGCTCAAGGACGACATCGTCGGTGCCCTGAAGACGGTCTACGACCCCGAGATCCCTGTCGACATCTACGAGCTCGGCCTGATCTACCGTATCGACGTCGATCCAGACCGGAATGTCGAGCTCGACATGACCTTGACCGCCCCTGGCTGCCCGGTGGCGGGCGACATGCCTGGCTGGGTGGAAAATGCCGTCTCGGCAGTGCCCGGCGTCGGCCAGGTCAAGGTCAATCTCGTTTTCGATCCGCCCTGGGACACGAGCCGCATGTCCGACGAGGCGCGGCTGACCTTGAACATGTTCTAGGGCAGGGGACTTGACCCTATCCGTCCGCCAACCCAAGTTTGAGCCATGACCACCCGCACCCCACCGAAAGTCATCACCCTGACCGATGCCGCCGCCGAGCGCATTCGCGCCCTGATGGCCGCTGCCGGCGGTAACGCCACGGGTTTGCGCATCGGCGTCAAGAAGGGCGGCTGCGCCGGCATGGAATACACCATGGAATATGCCGCCGAGCCGGACCCCCGCGACGAGCTCGTCGAAGACAAGGGCGTGCGCATCCTGATCGAGCCGACCGCGGTCCTGTTCCTGCTCGGCACCGAGATGGATTACAAGATCGACCGCATGACCTCGGGCTTCGTCTTCAACAACCCGAACCAGACATCAGCCTGCGGCTGCGGCGAGTCCGTCGCGCTCACGCCCGCGGGTGAGGCAGGCTTCGCCGCCTCGGACGAAGCTTCATAGGATCAGCCTCAATCTAGGCCGTGTTCCCCGCGCTGTTGGCGGGACTCGACGTGTCGGCCTCGACCCGGTCGCGGCCGGCCTGTTTCGCGGTGTAAAGACAGCGGTCGGCGCGCTGGACGAAGGACTGGAGCGATTCCCCAGGTTGATAGACGGCAATACCGACCGAGAGCGTGAGCTGGCTAAACTCGGTCCCGCTCGACGCCTGGACCAGCTCGCGCGCCTTGATGGTTCCTATCAGTTTGTCAGCGAGCTTCACTGCGTCGGCCAACGCGGTCCGCGGCAACAGCAGCGCGAACTCTTCGCCGCCATAGCGTGACAGGTGGTCGCCGCCTTTGATGTTGGTCTTCAGCGTTTGCGCCACGACCCTCAGCACCTGATCTCCCGTCTGGTGGCCGAAGGTGTCGTTGAAGCGCTTGAAATGATCGACGTCGGCGAGCGCGAGGCAAAGCGGGTCGCCAGACTTCGCCGCCTCAGCCGCCTCCATCTCGAGCACCTGATCGAAGCGCCTGCGATTGGCGACCCCGGTCAGCCCGTCGGTCAGGGAATTGGCGCGCACCATCTCCAGCACGTGATGCAGACCCTGGATCAGTGTCTTTGAGTTGACGGCGCGCTTGGCGAGCGTCCGGCTGTTCTCAGCCATCTGCTGCGTCACCTTGTGCAAGGAATCGACGACGCCCTTGAGCTGCTCCGGGGTGGCGATGCGCTCCAATTCCTCGGCCGCCTGCTCCAGCGAATGGCCGAAGTCCTCGGTCGAGCGCGACGCGGTGTGGATCGTGTCGATGACTTGATTGAGCTCGGCCGCCACCTGGGCGCCGACCTCGCCGACCTTCTGGTTCAAGCGATGCTGGGGGAAATGCGCGGTCAAGCAGCCGCTCGACTTCCTCCTCCGGCAGGCTTGCGTGCGCAAACACCGCGTCGCGAATGGCGTCGTTGAGTTCTTTGTCGTAGCCGGCGGCGTAGGTGAAGAACAGCTCGTAGTTCCGGGGCACCGGCGGCGTTTGCAGCTGCTTCAGATAGGTGAAGGCGCGTTCGCCCGTCGCCACCGCCCACTCGAAGTTCCGGTCGTCGGACAAGTTCTCCCCCTCGTCCCCTTGGCGGGTCCAGTAGCTCAACGCGGAGATGGGAATGGAAGTCTCCGACACCGACGCTAAGCAGCGTCGCTTAATGTGCCGTTAAGTCTGGGGCGGAGGTTAGTCGAGGGGACGCACCGAACGCGTCATGAAGGCCGGCACATGCTCGCCCATGCCGCGGACGCCGCTTCGCGGCGCGTGAGTGGGCTTCGCCGGTGGGTTGGTCTGATGCGTCTTGGCGGCGGGGCTGCGTTCGTTGGGCTGCGCAGCTTTCGGTGGGCTTGGGGGCTGTTGCGGCTGCACCCGCGTCTCGGCGCGCGGCGCTTCGGCCGTCACGGCGCGATCCTTGACGTGAGCATCGGGCCGTCCTTGCGGCTTCTGGCCGTTGCCGCCCTTGGGACGCCGCGACCGTGAGCCACGCTTGTGGCGTCCGTTCGAGCGGCCACGATCTTCCGCGGGCTGCGCCAGTTCGGTCTCGGTGTGCTGACCGTCGATCCACGGGATGTCCTGGTTCAGCATCCGCTCGATCGCCTTGATCGCCTTGAAATCCTTTGGCGTCACCAGGGTGGCGGCGAAGCCTTCGCGACCGGCGCGGCCGGTGCGGCCGATGCGATGGATATAGTCTTCAGGATGGATCGGCACGTCGTAGTTGAAGATGTGGCTGACATCGGGGATATCGAGGCCGCGCGCGGCGACATCGCTCGCGGCGAGAAACGCGATCGAACCGTTGCGGAAGGCGTCGAGCGTCGCCGTGCGCTGATGCTGGTCCATGTCGCCATGCAGTCCGCCGGCGTTGAAACCGTGGCGCAGCAGCGAGCGGAGCAGAATGCCGACGTCCTTCTTGCGGTTGCAGAAGATGATTGCGTTCTTGACGTTGCTTTCGCGCAATAACGCTCGGAGCGCGTCGCGCTTTCCGGCGGCGTCGTCCGGCGCCTTCTTCAGGCGCTGCACAATGGTCGCCGCCGCGGTCGATTGCGGCGCGATCTCGATGCGCTCGGGCCGGTGGAGGAACTTGTCGGCGAGGCGTTGGATCTCGGACGGCATCGTCGCCGAGAAGAACAGCGTCTGGCGGGTGAAGGGGAGAAGCTTGCAGATACGCTCGATGTCGGGGATGAAGCCCATGTCGAGCATGCGGTCGGCTTCGTCGATCACCAGGATCTCGACGCCGTTGAGCAAGAGCTTGCCGCGGCTGAAATGGTCGAGCAAGCGCCCGGGCGTTGCGATCACGACATCGGCGCCGCGGTCGAGCTTGCGGTCCTGGTCGTCATAGGACACGCCGCCGATCAGTAGCGCCACGGTGAGATTGTGGTTCTTGCCGAGGATCTCGAAGTGCTCGGCGACCTGCGCCGCGAGTTCGCGGGTCGGCTCCAGGATCAGCGAGCGCGGCATGCGCGCCCTCGCGCGTCCACGTTCGAGCCTGGTCAGCATCGGCAGCACGAACGATGCCGTCTTGCCGGTGCCGGTCTGGGCGATGCCGAGCACGTCACGTCCGGTGACGGCATGCGGTATAGCCTGGGCTTGGATGGGAGTGGGAGTTTCGAAGCCCGCAGCGGTGACCGCGGACAAAACCTTTGGACTTAGGCCAAGTTGTGAAAAGCTCATGCGTTAGTTAAACAGTCGCGGGCCCAAAGCACCGCGCGCGTTTCTTTCTTTATAACAGCACAATAGCTGCAACGATTCGTGCAGCCTGCGCAAGATACACCTCAAGCAAAGTGGCGAATAAGCCCCCTCATGCTGCCTCTCACATAAGGGGCCGGGCAACGCTGTGCAAGGGGCAAATGGCCGCTTTCCTTGGCGTTCGCGACATGTCCTCCCCACCTATTCTGCGTCCCCGGGCTTCCCGCCGTCATCTTCAGTGGGGCCGGAGAGGCTCTTTGGCGGGGTTTTCTCCACGCTGTAAGTCCCCGGTTTTCCGGCTTTGACGAACAACAGGATGTCCTTGTCGGCTTCGAAGTCATAGGCGCTGACCACGACGTAGACCTCGTTGTCCTTGTTCTCTTCGCCGTCGACCTGGATCGAGGCGTTCGGCAAGTTTTGGTCGTTAATCTCCTTGACGGCGACAGTCTTCACCACGCTGGGGATCGGGCTGTCGTCGCTGAGCGCGAGCCACTGCACATAGAGTCTCGCGCCGAAATTGTCCCCAGAGCCGGACATGACCGCGATGGCGCGGTAGAGGCCGCCTTGCTTGCCGTCCGACCACGACCCGCCGGTGACCACGTCGGCGATCTGCGGCGATACGTTTTCGACCAGCTTGGCGTCGTCTTCGGCCGCGGCGGGGCCAAGCGGAACGAGCGAGCAGGCGACAATCGCGGTCATACGCAGGATGGTCTTGAGCATCATCGGGTCCCTCTTGCTTCAGGCCGGCGGGCAGGCGGCTTCGCGAGCGCGGCCGCACTTTGGCGCTATAGAGTATGGCATTCCATTGTGACAGAGTGTGAGCCGCCAGTCCCAGTCGAGCGATGAAGAGCGCGCCATGCAGGACTATGCCGATGTCGTGGTCAAGCCGCCGATTTTGTTTGCCGGCGCGCTCGTGCTCGGCTGCTTGTTGAGCTGGCTCGTTCCGCTCGGCCCCGGTCTTGGCGGAGCGAATTTGCGAGCCCTTGCTGCTGGCGCAGCACTTGCGATCGCCGGTCTTGCGCTCGGGCTCTTCTCGATCCGCGAGTTCAAGCAGGCCGGCACCAGCGTCGTCCCCGGCGAGCCGTCGACCATGCTGATCGAGCGGGGCCCGTACAAATTCACGCGGAACCCGATCTATATCGGCATGGTGATACTTTATTTCGGTCTCGCCGTGATGCTGACCAGCGCCTGGATGCTCCTGCTCCTGATCCCGGTGCTGATCGTCCTCCAGCGCGGCGTGGTCGAGCGCGAGGAGACCTACCTCACCGCGAAATTCGGCGATGCCTACCGGCAGTTTCAGGCCCGTGTGCCGCGCTGGCTGTGAACGTCAGATATCCAGCTCGTCCGGCGTGGCGAACTCCGCGCGCTCCTGGATGAAGCGGAACCGGGCGTCGGGCTTGTTGCCCATCAGCTGATCGACCACCTTGGTGGTGAGGGCGCGTTCGTCCTCGGCGATCTCGACCTTGAGCAGCGTGCGGCTCGACCGATCCATGGTCGTCTCTTTGAGCTGTTTCGGCATCATCTCGCCCAAGCCCTTGAACCGGGATACGTCGACCTTGCCTCTGCCGTTGAACTCGGACTTCATCAGCTGCTCCTTATGGGCATCGTCCCGGGCGTAAGCGATCTTGGCGCCCTGGCTCAGGCGATAGAGCGGCGGCACCGCGAGGTAGAGGTGGCCGCCTTCGATCAGCCCGCGCATCTCCCGGTAGAAGAAGGTGATGAGCAGCGAGGCGATGTGCGCGCCGTCGACGTCAGCGTCGGTCATGACCACGACCTTCTCGTAACGGAGGTCTTCCTCGCGATACTGCGCCCCGGTACCGCAGCCAAGCGCCTGCACCAGGTCCGACAGCAGCTGGTTGTCC
This sequence comes from uncultured Alphaproteobacteria bacterium, assembly GCA_963732955.1. Lineage (GTDB taxonomy): Bacteria > Pseudomonadota > Alphaproteobacteria > Rhizobiales > Methyloligellaceae > Methyloceanibacter. The sequence goes on along the minus strand of CAVTBH010000004.1, from coordinate 1,165,424 downwards.
GCGAGCTTCGACGAGCTTGCGCTGGCGACGTTCAGGATCTTGCCGCGGAGCGGCAGCACCGCTTGGCTCGCGCGGTCGCGCGCCTGCTTTGCCGAGCCGCCGGCGCTATCGCCCTCGACGATGAAGATCTCGGTGCCTTCCGCCGCACTCATGGCGCAGTCCGCGAGCTTGCCGGGAAGGCGCAAGCGGCGCGTCGCCGTCTGCCGCCCGATCTCCTTTTCCTTCCGGCGCCGCAGCCGCTCCTCGGCGCGGTCGACGACCCAGTCGAGCAGCCGGGTGGCCTGGGACGGATTGCCGGTGAGCCAGTGGTCGAAGGCGTCGCGGATCGTGCCCTCGACGAGGCGGGCCGCCTCTTGGCTCGCCAGCCGATCCTTGGTCTGGCCCTGGAACTCCGGCTCGCGGATGAAGATCGACAGCAGCGCGCACGCCGTCGACAGCACATCGTCGGCGCTGACCTGGGCGCTCCGCTTGTTGCCGGTAAGCTCGCCATAGGCGCGCAAGGCTTTGACCAGCGCCGCGCGCAAGCCCGCCTCATGGGTACCGCCTTCGGGCGTCGGCACGGTGTTGCAGTAGGTATTGAGGAACCCGTCGGCGTCGGCGACCCAGGCAATGGCCCATTCCACGGCGCCATGGCCTTCGCGCTTGTGGGTCCGGCCGGTGAACACGTCCTTGGCGACGGTCTCCTGTCCTTCGATGCGGGAGGCGAGAAAGTCCTTCAGCCCGCCGGGAAAATGCAGCACCGCGGTCGCCGGCGTCTCCTTGTCGCCGACGAGAAGCGCCGGCGCGCATGACCAGCGGATCTCGACCACGCCGAAGAGATAGGCCTTCGAGCGCGACATGCGGAACAGCCGCGCCGGGTTGAACGCGACGCCCTTGCCGAAGATCTTCGGATCAGGCCTGAAGCGGACCGTGGTGCCGCGGCGGTTCTTCACCGGCCCGAGGTTCTTCAGCGGGCCGTCCGGTGCCCCGCGCGTATAGGTCTGGCGGTAAAGCTTCTGCCCCAGCGCCACCTCGACCTCGAGCGTCTCCGACAAGGCATTGACCACGGAGATGCCGACGCCATGCAGACCGCCGCTCGTGTCGTAGACCTTGGAGTTGAACTTGCCGCCCGAATGCAGCGTGGTCATGATCACTTCGAGCGCGGATTTCTTCTTGAACTTGGGATGCGGATCGACGGGGATGCCCCGGCCGTTATCGGTCACGCTTAAGAAGCCGTCGGCCTCGAGCGTCACCTCGATGCGGGTGGCCTGACCCGCGACAGCCTCGTCCATGGCATTGTCGAGCGCCTCGGCAAAGAGATGATGCAGCGCCTTCTCGTCGGTGCCGCCGATATACATGCCCGGGCGCCGGCGCACGGGCTCGAGCCCCTCCAGCACCTCGATGTCGGCTGCGGTGTAGCTGCCGTCGCCGCCGGACGCAGGCGCGCGCTTGCCGCCGCGGGAGGTCTTGGCGGCGAGCGGTTTCTTCTTCAGCTCATCCTCGACCTTGGCGAACAGGTCGCGTGAGGATGCGGCGGCTTTGCGCATGGAGCGAATCCCGGCGACCACAAACGAATCTCTGAAAGAGTGGGACTGACGTTAGCTCGCACGCGTCTGCGGCTTTTTCAAGAGACCTTCGGCTTCAGCCAACTCACGCGATCTTGCCGCCGCCCGCCCTGGTGATGACCACGACCGAGGGCCGGGGCGGCATGCCGTCCTTGAAATCGGGCCAGCGCGTCACCGGATCGTTGAAGGTGGAGGGACGGCCGAAGCCGATCAGCGCCTCCGCGCCATCGGCGCCCGGATGCTGCACGGCGAGGAACAGCGTCTCGCCGTCAGGGGTGAAGCAGGGACCGCACATCTCGGCCCCGACCGGCACGCGGAAGAAGAGCTTCGGGGTGCCGCGGCCGGGGCCTTCGGTCTCCAGCGCGAACAGCCCGTCGGCACGGCCCGTGCGCGGCCAGTTGTCGCCCTGATCGGTGGCGACCCACAAGCGACCGTCCTTGTCGACGGCGGCATTGTCAGGACAAGCGAACCAGCCGTCGCTGGTCACGTCCGGGCTCCACAAGGCGCCGACGTCGCCGATACCGGGGTCGCCGCATTTGACGAGGATGTCCCAGGCGAAGGTCTCCGCGGCGTGATCGCCGTCGGGCGGCGTCATCTCGATGATATGGCCGAAGGCATTGTCGGGCCGCGGGTTGGCGGCATCGACCTGATCCGGCTTTCGGCTCGTGTTGTTGGTGAGCATCACATAGACACGGCCATTGACCGGGTTCGGCTGCACGTCCTCGGGCCGGTCCATGCGCGTGGCGCCAAGGAGGTCGGCGGCGAGCCGCGCATCGATCACCACATCGGCCTGGCTCGCGAAGCCTGCATCCTCGTCGAGACCGCCGCGCCCATGCTCGAGCGGCAGCCAGTGCAGGCTGCCGTCCGCATCGAACCGCGCCGCCGACAGCGTGCCGTCGGACAACAGGCTCCTGTTTGCAGCCTTGTCGTCGGGATCGTAGCGGCCCTTCGAGACGTAGCGATAGATGTACTCGCCGCGGCCATCGTCGCCGCAATAGATGACGATGCGCCCATCCTTGTTGACGACCGTCTCGGCGCCCTCGTGGCAGAAGCGCCCGAGCGCCGTGTGCTTGACGGGGACGCCGTCGGGATCGAACGGGTCGATCTCCACGATCCAGCCGAAGCGGTTCGGCTCGTTCGGCTCGATATCGACGTTGAACCGGTCGACGAATTTGCCCCAGGCCTGCCACAGGCCCGGGATGCCGTAGCGCGCATAGCTTTTGGCCTGATCGCCACCGAGACCTTTGGGCCGCGCGCCGCCGGGCAGGCTGACATTGGTCCAGAAATAGCCGTGGAAGTTCTCTTCCGACGTGAGGTAGGTCCCCCACGGCGTCTGGCCGCCGGCGCAATTGTTGAGGGTGCCGAGGATAGTCATGCCGGTCGCGTCGGCGCTGGTCTTGAGCCGCGCGTCGCCGGCCGCGGGACCGTCCGCCGTCATCGGCGTGTTCGACGTGATGCGGCGGTTGAGTTTGCTGTCGCCGCGGACGCGCCAATCCTCCCCGTCGCGTTCGATCTCGACGATGGTCACGCCGTGGGCCGCCATCTCGATATCGACCAGCTCGGCCGTCATCTCTTCGAAGCCGGAAGTATCCTGGCGCTTCTTCAGCCCCGGGAACATCAGCTCTTCGTTGGTGTATTCGTGATTGACCGCGAGCAGCCCGTGACGGCTGCTGCCGTCGATCGGGAAGTAGGCGATGTAATCGTTGTTGTAGCCAAAGCGCTTCGCCTGATCGACCGCGCTCTGGGCCTCGGGATCGAAGTCGGGCATGTCGGGAACGAGAGCATCGCCCCAGCGCAGCAACACGTCGGCGCGATAGCCAGGGGCGACATGATGCGTCTTGTCGATGCCGGCATCGATCTCGGCGAAATCGAAGCGATCGGAGGTGGTCCCAGCCTTGGCGTCACCGGCAGCGAGTGCGGCGGGGCCGAACAGCGCCGCGGCCGCCGTCACGCCGAGCGTGCCGCGCATCACCGCGCGGCGGCTATAGCGCCGCACGATCACCTCGCCGATGGTCTCGCCCTCGGCTGGGCTGCGGGGAACATCGTCATGGGCCTCGCACGCCGCGGCCCTGTTGCGGAATTCGTCTCTGTTCGCCATATGCCCATCATGGTGGAAGCGGGCCACAAATCTAAGGGCCCTGAGTGACACATTTGCGACGCGAGAGAGTTTCCGATGGCGGCTGAAACACCGGTTTGCAACTTTGGCTGGAAGGCGCCTGGCTTCGCCCTTCCGGGCGTTGACGGCAACACCTATAGCCTCGACGACATCAAGGGCGAGAACGGCACGCTGGTGATGTTCATCTGCAACCACTGCCCCTATGTGAAGGCGGTGATTGACCGCGCCGTGCGCGACGCCAAGGAGCTTGAGGCCTATGGCATCAACACCGTCGCCATCTGCTCCAACGACGCCGAGGACTATCCCGAGGATTCCTTTGCCAACATGAAGCGCTTCGCCGAAGAGCATGGCTTCACCTTTCCCTATCTCCACGACGAGAGCCAGGAGGTGGCGAGGCGCTATGACGCGATGTGCACCCCCGACTTCTTCGGCTTTAACGACAAGCTCGAGCTGCAATACCGTGGTCGGCTCGACGCGAGCCGCAAGGAGGCTGGGCCGGCCGATGCCCACCGTGATCTGTTCGAGGCGATGAAGGAGATCGCGAGGACCGGGAAGGGCCCGCGCGACCAGATCCCGTCGATGGGCTGCTCCATCAAATGGAAGGCGGCTTAGTCTCTTAACGCCGCATTAAGCCTAACGCTTTCCCCTTTGTTTACGCGCGCTGCCTAGACTTTCCCTCAGAAGGGGAAGGTCGGACATGACGGTGACGCGCTACGTCATTCTCATCGCGCTTGCGGCGGCGGCGATTTGGGCCGTAATCAATGCGGGCGCCGAAAGTGGCGCGAGATTTCTGGTGGATGCGGGGCACGGGGGCTCTGACCCCCAAAACGTCGCCCTGTGGCTACTGGCCGGGATCGCGCTCGTCACCAGCCTGTCGCTCGGCCGCTTCGTCGTGTTCGGCATCCCGTCGATGTTGGGCAACTGGTATCAGACCAACCGGCAGTGGCTCTACACCCTCCTGCTCGGGGGTCTGATCTGGGGCGTGTTCTATTTTCTGAGGGGTGGAAGCTGACGGGGGAGCCTCGCGCGGGCTTTGGCGAGGGAGTTCCGCATATCTCCGGGGGGAGGCGGGACGCGCCAAGGCACCGAACGGGCCCGGGCGAAAAAATGGGGCGGCCAATCGCGGCCGCCCCATTTTCGCTTTGCTGCCCTTGGCAGCGTCAGACGCTGTAATACATGTCGAACTCGATCGGGTGCGGCATCATCTCGAAGCGCTCGACCTCTTCCATCCGCAGCTCGAGATAGGCGTCGATGGCGTCGTCGGTGAAGACGTTGCCCTTCTTGAGGAAGGCGCGGTCCTGGTCGAGCGACTCGCAAGCCTCGCGTAGCGAGCCGCAGACGGTCGGCACCTTCTCCAGCTCCTCCGGCGGCAGATCATAGAGGTTCTTGTCGATCGGATCCCCGGGATTGAGCTTGTTCTCGATGCCGTCGAGCCCGGCCATGAGCATGGCGGCAAAGGCGAGATAGGGATTGGCGGCCGGATCCGGGAAACGGACCTCGACGCGCTTGGCCTTCGGGCCCGAGCCGAGCGGAATGCGGCACGACGCCGAACGGTTCCGCGAGGAGTAGGCGAGCAGCACCGGCGCCTCGTAGCCCGGCACCAGTCGTTTGTAGGAATTGGTGGTCGGGTTGGTATAGGCGTTGATGGCCTTGGCATGTTTCAGGATGCCGGCGATGTAATGCAGTGCCGTGTCCGATAGGTCGGCATATTTGTCGCCGGCGAACACGGGCGTCGAGCCCTTCCAGATCGATTGGTGGACGTGCATGCCAGAACCGTTGTCGCCGAACACGGGCTTCGGCATGAAGGTCGCGGTCTTGCCGTAGGCCTGCGCCACGTTGTGGATCACATATTTGTAGATTTGCAAGCCGTCGGCGAGCTTGACGAGCGGTCCGAACTTGATGCCGAGCTCGTGCTGGGCGGCGCCCACCTCATGGTGATGCTTTTCGGTGGTGACGCCCATGTCGGCCATCACCGACAGCATCTCGGAGCGGAGGTCTTGCGCGGAATTGACGGGAGGCACGGGGAAATAGCCGCCCTTGGTGCGGGGACGATGACCGAGATTGCCCATCTCGTATTCGGTGTCCATGTTCGACGGTAGCTCGGCGGAGTTGATCTTGTAGCCGCAATTGAACGGCTCGGCGGCGAAGCGGACGTCGTCGAACACGAAGAACTCGGCCTCGGGACCGAACACCGCCACATCGCCGATGCCAGTCTGCTGCAAATAGGCATGGGCCTTGCCGGCGATTGAGCGCGGATCGCGCTCATAGGGCTCGTTGGTCAGAGGCTCGAGCACGTCGCAGAACACCGCCAGCGTGCTTTGGGCAAAGAAAGGATCTATGACCGCCGAATCCACGTCCGGCATCAACTTCATGTCGGACTCATTGATGGCTTTCCAACCCGCAATCGACGAGCCGTCGAACATGATGCCGTCGGTGAAGGCGTCGTCGTCCATCACCTTCGCATCCATGGTGACGTGCTGCATCTTGCCCCGCGGATCGGTAAAGCGGAGGTCGACGTACTTGATCTCTTCGTCCTTGATCTTCTTCACTAGCTCTTTCGCGTCAGCCATTTCACTCCCCTGTTCTAGGCATGATTGATGACCGCCTTGCAGGCCAGAGCTCGGCGGCCGGAAACGTGTTCGATTTCGCCGGCCGCGTCGCGGCCGGCGTTGCTAGCCGGTATGCGTCAGATGGCGTCATCTCCAGTCTCGCCGGTGCGAATGCGCACCGCCTCCTCGACATTGGACACAAAAATCTTGCCGTCGCCGATGCGGCCAGTTTTCGCCGAGCCGATGATGGCCTCGATCGCCTTGTCGACCATGTTGTCGCCAAGCACGAGTTCTAGCTTCACCTTGGGCAGGAAATCGACCACATATTCGGCGCCGCGGTAGAGCTCGGTGTGGCCTTTCTGGCGTCCGAACCCCTTGGCTTCAGTGACGGTGATGCCCTGCAATCCGATTTCCTGAAGGGCCTCCTTCACTTCGTCGAGCTTGAACGGTTTGATGATCGCCTCGATTTTCTTCATATTTTTCACCGCACCTCCCCGTTGAAACAAACGAAAACGCCTTGGCTGCGCGCTCTCGCACGTAGCCTGCTAGCACTCCAGTGGCGCCTAAGCACGCCCTATGCCAATCTTTGGGCGGTGAGTTTTCCTTGCATTTCTATGTGTGTGGGGCAAGGCGCCCTCGCAGCGCCGGAAGGCGCCGGGAGCCACAGCCTAATAAATAGGCACAATGCACAATATTAAGGCACTAAAGTTGAATTTGGCCCGTCTTTTCCCTTCATTTTGCCTTTGCCGCTATCCTTGGCCTCATGTTTGAGCTTTTGACTTCGGAAGAGATGGGAGCGGCCGATCGTCTCGCCATTGAGGGCGGGGTGCCCGGCCTCGTCCTCATGGAAAACGCTGGCCGCGGCGTCGCCGATGAGGTGGCACGGCGCTTCCCCGATGCCGGCGCGGTCGCCGTGCTCTGCGGGCCCGGCAACAATGGCGGCGACGGCTTCGTCGCGGCCCGGCTCCTCCATGAGAAGGGCTACGCCGTCAGGCTCGGATTCGATGGCGACGTGGACCGTCTGCCGCCGGACGCAAGCGCCATGGCCAAGCACTGGACCGGTGTCGTCGCGCCGCTGAGCGAAGCTTTGTTCACCGAGGCCGATGTGGTGGTCGATGCCTTGTTCGGCGCCGGGCTCGCCCGTCCGATCGAAGGGAAGCTTCGCCACGCTGATCGAGGGTCTGAACGCGAGCGGGCGCCCCGTCGTCGCCGTTGACGTGCCGAGCGGTATTGACGGCACCACCGGCGCCGTCAGAGGCGTCGCCGTGCGCGCGGGCGCGACCGTGACCTTCTTCCGGTTGAAGCCAGGCCATCTCCTTGTTCCCGGACGCGAGGCTTGCGGCGAGGTGAGTGTGGTCGACATCGGCATTCCCGAAGACGTGCTCGCGACCATCAAGCCGCGCACCTTCGTCGACGAGCCCGCTTTGTGGCTCGCGCAGTTTCCCTGGCCGAAGGTCGAGGACCACAAATATGCGCGGGGCCATGCCGTCGTCGTCTCCGGTCCAGCCTTCTCGACCGGCGCGGCCCGGCTCGCTGCCATGGGCGCGCTTCGCGCCGGCGCCGGTCTCGTCACCGTCGCTTCGCCGAAGGACGCCGTCATCGTCAATGCGAGCCACCTCACGGCCATCATGGTGCGTGAGGCGGACGATGCCGAAGGTCTCGCTGATCTCCTCGCGGACGAGCGCAAGAACGCCGTCCTCATCGGCCCCGGCATCGGCGTTGGCGACAACACCAAGGCGCTCGTCCGCGCGGCGCTCGCGAGCAAGGCCGCGGTGGTGCTCGATGCCGATGCGCTCACGTCTTTTGCTCGAGACCGGGAGGAGTTGTTCGCGGCCATCGCCGGACGGAACGCTCCCGTCGCGATGACGCCACATGAAGGCGAGTTTGCCAGGCTGTTCGGTCCGGTGGGGGAAGGCGAAAAGCTCGAGGCCGCCCGCGCCGCTGCGGCACGCTCTGGCGCCATCGTTCTGCTCAAGGGCCCCGACACCGTGGTCGCGGCACCCGATGCCCGGGCCTCAATCAACGCCACCGCAAGCCCTTGGCTCGCCACCGCGGGGACCGGCGACACGCTCGCCGGCATGGTGCTCGGCCTGTTGGCTCAGCGGATGGAGCCGTTCGCGGCGGTGTCCGCCGCTGTATGGATGCATGGCCGCGCGGCGCAGCTGTTCGGCCCCGGCCTCATCAGCGAAGACCTCTCGCCCGTGCTCCCGGCTGTGCTCCGCGAGCTTGAGGAGCTCAGGCGCCGGTCGTCCTGAAGGCCCTTTTTTGACGGCCCGAAGGCCATGCGACGACCCTTTGTTGACATAGTCCGCTATTATGGGGAAATGAGATCGAAAGGGCCGGAATCGGCCTGGTTTCGTGGGATTCATGACGCCAAGGTGGCTCAAGCTGTGCGGGGCTCTGCTCGTGCTCGTCGCGGGTGCGGGTGCGGCCTTCGCCGAAGACGTGACGCTGCTCCGCGCGCGGGAGGGCGCCGCGGCGCTGATCCGCGGCCAATACGACAAGGCGGTCGCGGCCTACGACGAGGCTCTGTCCAATCCCGAGATCGCCGATTTCGTCAAGGCGAGCATCTACAGTGATCGCGGCGTTGCCAAGTGGCGCTTGAAGCAGACCAAGGAAGCGGTCGACGACTTCAACCAGTCGATCCAGATCTCGCCCGAGAGCGCCAATGTCTACAACAACCGTGGCAATGCGCTCATGGATCTCGGCCATCCCGAGGAGGCGGTGAAGGATTTCGACCGCGCCATCACGCTGTCGCCCAATTACGGCGCGGCCTACAACAATCGCGGCAACGCCCGCGCGGCGCTCGGCGAATACGAGGCGGCTTTCCAGGACTTCCGCAAGGCGGTCGAGCTGATGCCGACCAGCGCCGTGCCGTTCAACGGCCGCGGTAAGGCCCACGCTGCGCTGAAGCGATACCACGCCGCGCTCCACGACTATTCGCGCGCGCTTGCTCTCAACGCCAAATATGAAGCGGCCTATGAGAACCGCGGCGAGGCCAACCTCGCCCTTGACAATTTCAAGGAGGCGGCCGACGACTTCAGCCAGGCGCTCGGCGCCAAGCCTGACCAGCCGGACATTCTGCTCGAGCGCGCCAAGTCCTTGGCCGGGGATAAGAAGTACAATCCGGCGGTCGACGACCTGAACAAGGCGATCGAGCTCAAGCCCGATCTTGTCGAGGCTTATCTGGAGCGCGGCGACGTCTTCACCCAGGTGCGCCGCTACGACGACGCCATCGCCGATTATAGCCGCGCCATCGAGCTCTCCCCGCAAGATGCCACGGCCTATGCCATGCGCGCCGCGGTCAAGCTGCAAAAAAATCCGCCGGAGATACCGAAGCCCGAGTCGGTCGTCGCCAAGCAGCCAGCCCCGGCCGACGCCGCCGCGCCTACGGACGCTGCCGCTTCTACCGACGCCAACGCGCCCGCTGAAGCCACTGCCGCGACCGACGCTACGGCGCAGCCCGATGCTGCGACGCCGCCCGACGCTGCTGCTCCACCTGACGCTGCCGCAGGCCAAGCCGGCGCCACGGCCTCCGCTGACGGCGCAGCTACAGCTGACGCCAACCCAGTGCCTGATCCCAACGCCACGACCGATGCAGCGGCTGCTCCGGCGGATGCGACCGCCCCGGCCGACGCGACGACCCAGGCCGATGGCACGCCTCAGGCCGACGCCACGCCTCAGCCCGATGCCGCGAACTCACCGGCGCCCGGAGCACCCCCTGGAGCCGATGCGTCCGCCACCGCCACAGATGCCAACGCTGCACACGCCGCCACACCCGGCGCCGCGGCGCCGGACGCAGCGGCGGCAACACCGCCGGAAGCCGCCCCTGAACCGCCGGCTCCCCCGGTCGAGTATGCGGCGCTCACCGACGTTAATCAGGCGCTCGCCATCGCCCCCGACGATGCGGTCGCCTTGCGCGTCAGGGGCGACATCTACAAGGCCATGGGCAAGACCGATGAGGCCATCGCCGATTACCGCCGGGCCCTCGAGCTCGATCCGTTCCAGTCCGAGAGCCGTGACGCCCTGGTCAAGCTCGACCAGGAGGTGCCCCCTGAACAGGGACAACCTCTGGCCCCGCCGGTCGAGGACTGGGTGATCAACGAGCCGTCGCCCGGCCGCTACGTCGCCAGCAGCGAGAAATATCCGAAGATTCGAACCGAGCTGGAAATGTTCGGTGCGGGCAAGCCAAAGATCCTCGAATGGAGCTTGAGAAAGGACTCGCTCTCCGGCATTGGCCTCTTGCGCTACTACGCCGGCAGTCTCGGCGACGGTCCCGATCAGGACCTCGTCTACACGGCGATCCTCGACCTCTGGTCCAACAAGGTCGTCACCATCGAGCCCTATAGCTGGGGCTCGAACCAAGCCAAGTGGGACTGGCAGGCCTATTCCGTGGTGGTCACGGACCCGGACGGCACGGCAAACGAGATCAAGCTGAGACGGCCGAAGACGAGGCCGGTCGCCCGCGACGAGGGCGGCGGCTTTTTCAACTCGCCCTGGGGTGGCCCCGGCGGCGGCCAAAGCCGGCCGCGCCGCGGTGGGGGGGGCGGCGGCGGCGGCGGGCTGTTCGGTTGGTTCCGGTAGCGCTCGATGGCCTTGTTCCTGGCGAGCGTTCGTGATCCGGCCGAGGCGGAGATTGCCCTTCTTGCCGGCGCCGACGTCATCGATATGAAGGATCCGGCGCAAGGTGCTCTTGGCGCCGTCGATCGCGGCACCAGCATGGCGATCGTCTCGGCCGTTGCCGGGCGCCGCCCGGTCAGCGCCACCATCGGCGACGTGCCGATGGAGCCGGCGCGGATTCGGGAGGCCGTAGCGGACCGCATCGCGCTCGGCGTCGATTTCATCAAGATTGGGCTGTTCCCAGGCGGCGATCCGCGCGCCTCTCTTGCCGCGCTTCGTCCGCTCGTCGCGCGCACACCTCTTGTGCTCGTGCTGTTCGCCGATGCGGTGCCCGCGTTCGACGCCGTCTCTGCCGCAGCCGCCATCGGCGTGAGAGGCATCATGCTCGACACCGCGGACAAGAGCCTTGGGTCGCTCCGCACCCATCTCGACGTGAGAGCCCTTTCCGCCTTCGTCGCCCATGCCAAGGCCCATGGCCTCATGGTGGGACTGGCCGGCTCGCTCGCCAGCGAGGACGTGGCGCCGCTGCTTGCGCTCCGCCCGGACCTGCTTGGCTTCCGCGGCGCCCTGTGCCAGGGCTCGCGCAACGCGGCTCTCGATCCTGACGCCTGCGCCGCGATCCGCGCCTTGATTCCCCACGCGGGCCCGCGCGCGCCGGCCGCGGAATTGCCGGAAGCAGAGGCTCCGGCGTTGTGCTAGGGAGGGCCCGTCGAGGTCCTCGTGGAGTTCAGCGTTCCATGGCAGCAGAGCGAATGACGCGCGCCGGCGTCGTCTCCAGCAGTGGCACCAGCACCGATGCGCCCTATGACCGCGTGTTCGTGCACGACCTCGTGCTCGATGCCGAGATCGGGGTCTATAGCCACGAGAAGGGCGTCACCCAGCGCGCTCGCTTCTCCGTCGATATCGAGGTGGCGCCGATCGACGAGGCGGTCGAGGACCAGATCTCCCGCGTGCTCGACTACGACATGATCATCTCGACTATTAAAGGCATCCTCGCCGAAGGCCACATCAATCTGGTCGAGACGCTGGCCGACGAGATTGCCACAAGCTGCCTCGCCCATCCGCGCGCGGCGCTGGTGCGCGTCAAGATCGAAAAGCTCGACAAGGAGCCTGGCGCCGTCGGCGTCGAGATCGTGCGCCGCAAGGGGAGGGGGTGAGCCCATGTCCGGCCGGCCGGTCCCGGCGGCGCGCGGCGCGGCGGCCCCCGCTTCGGCGCCGCATCCCATCGTCGTCAAGCTCGGCGGTAGCGTCGTCCGCTCACCGGAACTTCCCGCCTGGCTCGACGCCATCGCCGCGAGCCCCCGCCCGATCGTGGTGGTGCCCGGAGGCGGCGCGCTCGCCGATGAGGTGCGCGCCTCGCAACGCCACCTCGGCTTCGGCGACGCCGCCGCCCATCGCATGGCGCTGCTGGCCATGGATCAGCTCGCCTGGGCGGTCGCCGGCTTGCGGGCGGGCTTCGAGGTCGGCGACACCGAGGCCGCGCTGCGCCGGTCGCTCGCGGACGGCCGCGTCGCCGTCTGGGCGCCTTACGCTCTTGTCGCCGGCCGGAGCGACATCCCGGAATCCTGGACCGTGACCTCCGACAGCCTCGCGCTCTGGCTCGCGCGGCGGCTCGACGCCGAGCGCTGCTTCATCGTCAAGTCGGTGCGCCGGCAACGCGCCGCGCTCGGCGCCGAAGGCCTTGCCCGCGACGGCGTGGTCGATGCCGCGTTTCCCGACATGCTGAAGGACGCCGGCCTCCCCGTATTCCTGCTCGGCCGCGGCGACCAGGCGGCGTTTGCCGCGAGCCTCGCTTCGGCCGGTGACTGCGCTTGCGGCGCAACCATCGACTAAGGCTAAGGGCGTAAGACGAGGGCGCGCCCCTCGCGCTTCGGTGCGCGGCGGGCTAGAAGTCGTGCCTGTCATTGCAGCCCCGAACCCCCGATGGCCGAGAACATCCTCTTTCTCACCGGACACCTCGCCAAGCCCCGCCTCGAGGCGGTGCTGGAGGGCATGAAGCCCGGTTTCGACTGGAAGATCCTCGATATCGGGGTGAAGGTCGCGGCGCTGATGACCGAGGATATCATCTCGCGACGCCTGCCTGAGCCGGTCGAGGCCGACAGGATCATGCTGCCGGGCCGTTGCCGCGCCGATCTCGACCGCTTGAGCGCGCGGTTTGGCGTGCCGTTCCTGCGCGGACCCGACGAGCTCAAGGACATCCCGCGTTACTTCGGCCGCGCCGCGCGTGCGACCGACATGACCAAATACGACATCCAGATTTTCGCCGAGATCGTCGATGCCTCGGCCATGCCCGTGGAGGCAATCCTCAAGCGCGCCGAGGACTACGTGCGCAAAGGCGCCAACGTCATCGATCTCGGCTGCCTGCCCGACACGCCGTTCCCGCATTTGGAGGAGGCGGTCGCGACGCTGAAGGCGAAGGGCTACAAGGTCAGCGTCGATTCCGCCGACCCCGAGGAGTTGCTCCGCGGCGGCAAGGCTGGTGCCGACTTCCTGCTCAGCCTCAACGAGGAGACGCTCGCCATCGCCGGCGAGGTGGCTTCGACCCCGGTGCTGATCCCCAAGGATCACGGCGACATGGCCTCGCTCTTTCGCGCCATGGACGCGCTTGAGGCAAAGGGCAGGCCCTATCTCGCCGACCCCGTGCTCGACCCCATCAATTTCGGCTTCATGGCCTCGCTCGAGCGCTACGCCGAGCTCAGGCGCGAGCGGCCGAAGGCCGAGATCCTGATGGGCACCGGCAATCTCACCGAGCTGACCGATGCCGACACCACCGGCATCACCGCGGTGCTGCTCGGCATCGCCGCCGAGCTCGACATCAGACATGTGCTCGTGGTGCAAGTGAGCCCGCATACTCGTCGCACCGTCGAGGAGCACGATCTCGCCCGCCGCATCATGTATGCCGCCCGCGCCGAACATGGGCTGCCGAAGGACTATGCCTCTGGGCTGCTCGCCCTTCACGCCCGCGACCCCTTCCCACAAACCCCGCAAGAGATCGCCGAGAACGCCGGCGCGGTCCGCGACAAGAATTTCCGCATCGAGATCGCCGACGACGGCATTCACATCTACAACCGCGACGGCCATCACATCGCCGACGACGTGTTCGAGCTCTACCCCAAGCTCGACATCGAGACGGACGGCGCACATGCCTTCTACCTCGGCGTCGAGCTTGCGCGCGCCGAGATCGCCTGGCGGCTCGCCAAGCGTTACGCTCAGGACGAGCCGCTCGATTGGGGCGTTGCCGCCGACGCCCCCGCCGACGACAAGACCAAGCTGAGAGAGGCGGGGCATACGCTCATCACCAAGAGGAAGCGCAACGGCAATTGAGCCGGTGCTTGAGGACGGAGCTGACCAACCCATGCCGATGATCCGGGAGACCATCGTCACCACCATCAGCGCCGAAGGCGAGGTGCACATCGCACCGCTCGGCCTGATCGCCGACCCCGCCGGCGGCGAGGGCGACGGCTGGATCATCGCGCCGTTCCGCCCGTCGACGACCCTCGACAACCTTCGCGCCAATCCTTACGCCGTGGCCAACTTCACCGATGACGCGCTTGTTTTCGCCGGCTGCCTCACCGGCAATCGCGACTGGCCGACGAGGGCAGCGACCCGCGTCCCCGGGCGCGTTCTCGATGCCGCGCTCGCCCATGCCGAGCTCAAGGTCAGCCATATCGAGGAGGACGAGCAGCGGCCGCGCTTCCATTGCAAGGTTGTGTTCGAGGCGAACCATGCGCCGTTCCAGGGCTTCAACCGGGCCAAGGCGGCGGTGATCGAGGCGGCGATCCTGGCGAGCCGCCTCAACATGCTGCCGCGGGAAAAGATCGAGCGCGAGCTCGGCTATCTCCAGATCGCCGTGGAGAAGACCGCGGGGCCGCGCGAGCACGAAGCTTGGCGCCTGATCGTCGAGAAGATCGAGGACCATTTCAAGCATGCGCCGAAGGCTGGGGCCTGACGCATGACGGCGATCAGGTATGTGACGGGGACAGCGTTCGTCGTGGCCGAGTTTCGCGCCGCCGAGAATGCCGAAGCCAATCCGCTCTACACGGATCCGATCGTCGGCCTGTTTCTCGACGAGACGACGCGCGACGCGGCCGCTGCCGTCGCGGCCGGATTCCCGTCGGCGGGGAAGAATCTGAGACTGAGAACCCGCTATTTCGACGACCGCCTCGATGAAGCGATCGCGCAAGGCTGCCGCCAGGTGGTCATCCTCGGCACCGGTCTCGACACCAGGGCCGTGCGGAAGCAAACGCCTGGCGTGGTCTTCTTCGAGATCGACGACGCGGGCACCTTGAGCTTCAAGCGCGAGCGGCTCGCCGCGGGCGGCATCGTCGACCCAGCGGTTTTCATCCCCGGCGACTATGTGGCCGAGGGCGTGCTGGCGCTCCTCGAGAAGAACGGTTTCAGGCGCGATGAGCCGGCCTTCTTCCTCTGGGAGGGCAACAGCATGTACCTGACGAGAGGAGCGGTGATGGCTGTCCTGAAGGACATCGCGAGGGTCGACCGCTTTACCATCGCCTTCGACTATATGAGCGAGGAAGTCGTCGCCGGCACCACCGGCGATCAGCCCACCACCGAGTTCGTCGGGCGCTTCGCCGCCATGGGCGCACCGTGGAGCTTTGGCCTCAACGACCTCGGCGCGCTTGCCGCCGAGGCAGGGCTGGCGGTGACGGATGTGGTGTCGCTTGCAGAGCTCCACCGCACGCATTGGCCGCACTGGCCCGTGGATCTGGTCATCGACGGGCACTACTTCCTGTGCACGCTCAACAAAGGCGCCTAGGCTGTATTTTCATAAAGTTATCAGTTGCACCATGCGGATGTCTGCTCTTTTCAGAGGGTTGACGTGAAGCGATCTGTCATATTTTGTTCATGTGTCTGGCCTGCATGGAAGTCAGGGCTATAGTGTCTCGCGCAAGAGACGTATTGCCTCATCTCCCAAATCTTCGCGATCTAACAATCCCGCGTTGTAAGCGCAGGGACCAGCGTACTCGCCTGCCAACCGGTTAACCTAGTGAGGATTCAATGCGAAGATTGTTCCTGATCCTGAGCCTGTTGTTGCCCGTCATGGTGCTTGTCAGTAGCGCTGCATCGGCGGAAACCAACCTCGCAGCGACTATCTTTTCTTATGATGGTACGGACTTCGTTCGAACCCAAACTACCTTGACGCAAGACGGACAATCCGAAGTCAACACAAAGCTTGACCACGATAGCGCGGCCTACAAAGCGTTGTCGCAAAAACAGTCTTATACTGGGCCGGCGACCCTTTTTGGCCAAGACTACGAAGCCAACTACGCACCGCTCGTCGGTGCGGACGGCAAAATGACCGGCGCTCTGTTCGTGGCTGTGCCGAAATAGCCGTCCTTGATCGCGGCCAACCCGATCTTGGGCAACGACCTCGCCCGTCGGGGCTGCCGCGTACAGGTGTATTAAGGTTGCACTTGAATGGGCGGCCTTCTGGCCGCCCATTTTCGCTGCGCGTTTATGAGTTCACGGCCTAGACCAAGCGACCTAGAGCGCGGCCGCCATCTCGGCGAGCTTGGCGATGGTGTTCATGTTGCGCGCGGTGCCGGTCTTGGCGGCGGGGATCTTCAGCTTCGAGCCGGCCATGCCCTCACCGTAATGGACATAGATCTCGCGGGTCCCGAGCCGCACCACCTCGTCCTTCTGTCCGGATAGAGTGCTCAGCGTATCCGGCGGCGGCGGGGCATCGAGAAAGATGGCGACGGTCCGGTTCGGTGGCGCGGTTGGAAACGGATTGTTGGCGATGACCGCCGCCATCTCGACGCCCGTGCGCACCATCACGCCGACGGGCTTTCCGGCATAGGCGCGCAGCGCCTGCTCCAGCAGAGCCTTCACCTTGGTCTCGGTGCTTCGGCTTTTGAACACCACATTGCCGCTGGCGATATAGGTCCGCACCGAGGTGAGCCCCGCGTCCGCGCACATCCGCGCGAGCTCGCTCATGGGGAGCTTTCCGGTGCCGCCGACATTGACGGCGCGCAACAGGGCGACGAAGGCCGTCATGCCCCCAGCCTATACTGTCAAGAGTGCGGCGCGCTGGCGCCAGCGACTACCGCGGTCCGATATACGGATTGTTGTAGCGCGCGTCGACGCAGGCGACGCCGTTCCAATAATGGTACTCGCCGCAACTCGCCGGGCGGAGAGGCACCACCACCACTGGAACTCCTTCGACCACGGGAGCGCCCTCGGGAACGACGGGCGCCACGATAGGCGGCTGCACCACGACAGCGCCAGGCGGCACCGCATAAGGGTGATTCCGGTAGTAGCGCCGCGGGAACAGCTGCACCTCGTGGATCATGCCGGCTTCCACCGCGGCGGCGTTAGCCGAAAGGCTCGGCCCAGGGGCAGCCTGTCCCGATGAGCCAAAGCTTGAGACCCCGGCAACAACAGCGACCGCGGCGAGGGTGAGGTGACGCATGTGACGCTCCGTTCGTGTTTGGCTTCGAGGGTTCAACGCAATTCTAGCCCAGGGAGGCTCCGCGGCGGCCAATAATTTCGCAAGGAGAGTAAAGGACTTGCCTCAACCCTTTGATGTGTCGGCTCGGCGCGTGACGTGCCGGACCAGGCGAAAGGCGAGCCACAGGAAGAGAGCGACGAGGATGAGGGCCGCAATCGGCGCCGCGAGCGCCAGCAGCGCCAGCAGTAGAGACCCGCCAAGCTCACTGGTCGCCAGGAGGGCGTTGCCCATGCCGCCCGTGAACAGCGTCGACTTCGCCCTGAGCAGCGCGGTCGCGCTCTGCGTCAGCCCGGCGACGCCGCCACCGGCGATCACCGCCGTGGTCCATTTCAGCATCGGCGGCAGGTCGGTGATCACCGCGGCCGAGACGAGGGTGCCGGCGACGAAGGCGGCAGGCGTCGCCAAGGTGTCGAGCAGATTGTCGACGCCCGGGATGTAGTACGCGAGAACCTCGGCGACCGCCGCGACGCCGAGCATGATCAGCGCCGGCGGCGTCCCGAGCCAGGCGAAGTTGTCGCCCAAGGGGAGGTGGCCGCTATAGGCGGCGGCGCTCATGACCAGCATCGGCAGGAACACCCTGAAGCCGGTCGCCGCCGCAAGGCCGATGCCGAGCGCCACGGGCATGGCGATATCGAAATCCAGGGTCACGCCATCCTCCTCATGCAGTCGCGCCGGACTCTATCTAATGGGGCTGCCCCCAAACGCAAAGAGCGTGATCTGGTGGTGCTTGTCGTGGATGCGCCGATAACGCCGGAATGCGGCCACCTTGCTGCCTTGCGCGCCGCAGATGTCGCCCCTGGTCGCCAGCACCGGGCGCCCCGAGGCGAGGGCCTTGGCGAACGCGGCGCACTCAGCTTCGGTCTCCGGCCGCGGCCGCGAATCCGCCTCGGGCCAATAGAAGGTCAGGTGCCGCGACAGGCTTCCCGAGAACACGATCGCATTCGGATGGGTCTGCTTGATCCACGCGATGGCGGCAACTGGCGGCGGCGGCTTGGCGAGACCTCCGATCAGGGTGAGCGAAGGCGCCACGCTAAGCGCGACAAGCGCCGCCATGGCCACCGTCTGGACCACGGGTCTCCGGAACAGGACCAGGACGCTGGTGACGGCGAAGGCGACGATTAGGCTGAATGGCAGGAAATAGCGCTGGTGCTGGGTTGGCAGCAGGAGGAACAGCATTAGCAGATAGAGCCCCGCGGCGATGAGATAGGGCCTCGCCACCGGCTTCGCCGGGCTCCGCCAGGCGAAGTAGACGTAAGGCGCGAGCACGAACAAGCCGAGCGCCGCTTGCCGGCTATTGGTGATGTGCGCCGGGGCGAAAGTCTGCCCCAGCCAGCCGATCAGCGAGGCGGCGCGTGCGCCGAGGTAGGACAGGCTGAGGGGACCGCCGAGCACGGACACCGCCGGCTTGTCGAGACGGTATTGAAATTGCGCGAGGCAAGCCGAGACGTAGGTGTCGAAGCCGCCGGTCGCGACTGCCGCCGGCACGAGCCACGCAAGGCCTCCGGCGAGGAACGACAGCATGGCCGTCGGGAGATGCCTCCAGCTGAAGGATCCCGACCAGACGGCGCGCACGCCCCAATAGGCGATGATGAGGAGCGTGACATGCGGCCGTGCCCCGAGCGACAGCCCGGCGATGATGCCGCAGGCGATCCGTCTAGCGCGCTCGCCTTGCGCCGTGCTGACCGGATAATCCTCGACCAGCAGGAACGCCACGACGAACAGCATGGCGAACATGTCGGTGAGGGCGAGACCTGACTGGAGCCAGAACAACGGCGACAGTGCCATGGCGATGGCCGCGACGAGTGCGACACCCCAGTCGACGAAGCGGCGAAGCAGCATGAAGACCATCGCCGCGACCGCCGCGCCGGAGAGCGACGACACCAGCGTCAGCGCCGCGGCGTGGCTAGGAACGAGGAGATGAACCAGCTTCCCCGCAGCGACATAGAGCGGATATCCGGGCGGATGCGGCTGGTGCTTGAGCAGATCGAAGCGGTCGAGCGCGAGCGCGAAATTGACCGAGTCCCAGTCGTCGAGCCAGCGCGACCGCGTCATCGCGAAGATCGCGGCCAAAGCTAGAAACAGCAGCGCCGCCGTCAGCGCGTCCCGGCTCCCCCTTGGCTTTGCCGCGCTCTCCTCAGACACCCTAGCTTCCGCCTTTGGTTCCGCGAGCGTGAAGCGTTAGCACGCCGGCGCCAGCAGGGCGACGGCAACGGCCGGGGCCGAGCGCGCCGCGGCCTCCCGCGCCCCCGGCGCGGCGTCGAGCAGATCGGCGAAATCGACGTAAGGCCGGCCGAGCCGCGCCGCGAGTTGCTGCGCGAGGAAGCGGCCGCAGCCGGCGCCGATCACCGGTGCCGTGTCGGGGAGGTTCTGCTGCATCACCACCTCTCGCGCCGCTTCCTCGATAAGCGCGAGCTGGCAGCCGGCGAAATGACAGGCGAGCGCCACCCAATCGGCAAGCGCGGCGTCGGCCGCGTCGCGTCCGAGCATGCGCGCGAGGCGCCCGGCGCTATCCTCGGGACTCTTGCCGCGCTGATCGGCGGCAGGGTAGGGGTCCGCATCGTCAGCCAAGTCGCCGGTGAGGCGATAGACGTCGGCCATGGTGGCGAACCGCTCCGCGGCGATCCGTTGGCTGCGCCCGCGAAACGGCGCGGTTTGGGTGAGCGCCATCACCGGGGTGCGCACCACGCCGCTATAGACGAGCTCGCCCGAGGCGAGCCGCGCGCTGTCCGTCGCGCCGGACGCGGCAACCTTGCCCCCTTTGACAGGAATGAGGTCGGTGGTGGTGGTGCCGATATCGACGAAGAGCGCCTCGTCATGACGCTTGGCTACAAGCGCCGCGCTTGCGTGCCAATTGGCCGAGGCAACCTTCAGCGTCTGCCGCTTGGCCTCGGGCGGCACGAGGAAACCGGCATCCCCGGCATAGACCAGCACGGGCGCCGCAGCGGCGGTCTTGACCATCAGGTCGACGAGATAGGCGACGCCGTCCTTGCGGCTCTCGAACACATCGGACAACTCGCCGGTCATGGTCACGGCGTGGGCCGCTGGCACCCCGATCAGCGGCAGCGCCGCCGTGACGGCCTGATCGAATTTGGCGCGATCGGGGATAAGCTGGCAGGGGATCTGTGCCACGGTCTCGACGCGGCCCGCCTCGACGACGGCGAGCTTCACATTGGCGCCGCCCACATCCCAGCCAACAACTACGCGTGTCATCGCCGGCTCACCCGCGTCCCAATGTCCTCGTCACGGCCGGGCTGGTCCCGGCCATCCACGTTTTAGACGCGTCGCGCCAAAAAAAGCCGTGGATGCCCGGCATAAAGCCGGGCATGACGATAAAATGGAAGAGCCAATGAACGACTTTGCCGTCATTCCCGTGATCGACCTCAAAGGCGGCGCCGTGGTCCATGCCCGCGGTGGCGCGCGCGACGCCTACCGGCCGATCAAAACCCCGCTCGGATCCGCAGACGACCCGGTCGCCATCGCTCGCGCGCTGGTCGCCCTTACCGGATCGCCCATGCTCTACATCGCCGACCTCGATGCGATCGAAGGTATCGGCAATCATTTCGAGCTGTGCCGCGATCTCGCCAGCGCTCTCCCACGCCATGATCTCTGGATCGACGCTGGGTTTTCCAACGTCACCGATTGCGCCTTCTGGCTGCCGCTCGGAGCGACCTTGGTCATCGGTAGCGAAGGCCTGAAATTCGTCGAACAGTGGCAGGAACTTCGCGCCGCCTTTGGCAAGAGCCTCATGCTGTCCCTCGACTTCAGCGCCGATGGGTCGCGTGGACCGGCTGCGCTCTTCGCCGAGACGGCCCATTGGCCCGATCGCCTCATCGCCATGAGTCTTGATCGCGTGGGCGCCGCCGGTGGTCCGGACCTTGAGCGCCTGCAGGACGTGGTTGAAAGGGGCGGATCGTGCGCGGTTTACGCCGCTGGCGGGGTCCGCTCCGTCGGCGACCTCGACGCCATCGCCGCGATCGGTGCCATAGGCGCGCTGGCCGCTACCGCGCTCCATCAGGGCGCCATCGGCCAAAAAGAAATCGCCGCCTTCCAAGGAAGACGGCGATCTCAATCAGACTAGAAACCCAACTTTGCGAGCCACCGCTGAATTGGGCCCGGTGGTTTGCCGGTCTTCTCCCGACCTGGGGGTTCTCCCTTTCAGCCAGCGGCAAACGGGTGGTGGGCTGAGTCCTTCTTCGCGGTGACTTCGGAGGCCTTGGGCTCGCCCTTGACGGCGCGGGCGAGGGCTTCCTTGGTGGCGCGATAGTTGAAGTCCTGGATCTTCTTGTCGTCCTTGGCTTCCCAGTGAATGAACACGCCGACGCAGACATAGAGATCGTCGGCTTCGTTGGCGGGAATAACGCCTTCGGCGACGGAATCGGCGACGGCCTTGGCTACGGCGTATTGCGCCGGACCAAACATCTGCACTGCCTGGCGCGCATCCTTGATCGTCACCTTGTTGTAAAGGATCGTCGGGGGCTTGCACAAAAGGTTCGGCGCGATCACCGCAAGCAGGGTGGTGAAGCCGTCCTTGTTGTTGGTCAATGCATTGCAGAACGCCTGCTCGACGGCACTGCCACGGGGCCCTACGAGCAAGTCGATATGGGCAACCTCGTTGCCATCGCCGACGAGCGATTCACCTACACAAACACCACTAATCTTGGCCATGAACCAAGCCCTCCCTAATTCGGATGAAAACCTTACGCCGTGACGACGTTACGCCGACGGCATATAGACGAAAGTGCCTTGGCTGAGCGCGCCTCCGCCCGCAACTCCAGGTCGGAGTTACGCGGGCAGAAGATAGTCCGGGCTTCCGATGATCGGCAAGTCGATTATGCGCTTTAAATTCGCCCTTAGCCGAATTTTTCTAAGTTGCGCAATGAACCGGCGAACAGAGTGGCAACGGTGAGGTCCGCGCTGGTGCCGGGATTGAGTCCGCGCTGTTTCAACGCCTGGTCGAACGCCATGAGGTCCGGCACGAGGACATCCGGGTCGGCGGCTTCGGCCAGCTTTTTCGCAAGAATTGCTGCTTCTTGCCGCACCTGCTCAGCGTGTTCCGCGCCGAATTTGCGCGCGATCAGCGTGTCTGGAATGCTTCCAAGGAAACCAAGATAGGTAACCGTGGTGGCGAAGGGGAGTGAC
Source organism: uncultured Alphaproteobacteria bacterium (assembly GCA_963732955.1). Taxonomy (GTDB): domain Bacteria; phylum Pseudomonadota; class Alphaproteobacteria; order Rhizobiales; family Methyloligellaceae; genus Methyloceanibacter. The sequence continues at coordinate 1,142,987 of CAVTBH010000004.1, read as the reverse complement.
GGCCGCTGCGCCAGCGCCTGATCGAGCAGGGCGAGGCCGGTGATGAAAATATCGGCAAAGTCGTGGGTGTAGTTCCAGGCGATGCGGTCGCGCCCCTCGGCTTCGCGCATCGCCTCGAGCAAGGTGACGGTAGGTTCCGTGCCGACGTCGTGGCGCGGTGCAACGCCGAGCCCCCCTGGCGAGGCCGCCCGGATCGAGGCATAGGTCTCGCGCGCGTCCTCGATGCTGAGCCCGGCCAGCACCCGAGCGAGTTTTGCCCGCAAGTCCCCGGGCGCATCCAACAGTGCTGCCTGCGAGAGCGGCGCGGCAAGGAGGATGATGCCGAGATTGGTATTGTGGCCGACGACGCCGATCGTCGCTTCGACCGCAAGCCTGATGCGCGGGCCGACCGAGATCATCGGCATGCCGATCGCGGGAGCCGCTGCCCGCGCGCTCGCCTCGAAATCGGCCAAGGTCATGCGCGGGTCGTCGCCATAGCGATGGACATTGCCGGGCTTCAGGGCGTCGAGCTCGGCGAAGCAGGCATCGTGGAAGGCCTTGGCGACGTCTGCCGCGGCGAGCGCAGGGCTCACGCGCCCTCTTCGCCGCTTGCGGGTTGCCGCGCGAGGCAGGCATCGAGGAACGGCACCACGATGCTGTCGGCGATCGGCGTCCGCGTCACCCGCTGCAACCCCTGCCAAGCCGGCATGCTGTTGACCTCGAGCACGAGGTGATTGCCCTCGCCGTCCTGGATGATGTCGACGCCGGCATAGTCGGCGCCGACCGCGGCCATGGCACCCAAGGCGAGATCGGCGATCTCCTGCGAGGGGATCGCGGCCTCGGCGCGCGCGCCTTGCTTGATGTTGGTGATCCAGCTCGAGCCGTGGCGGATCATGGCGGCGATGATGCGGCGCCCCGAGACGAAGATGCGCCAATCGCGATAGACGCCGTCCGCCCGCGGGATGAACTCTTGCAGATAGTAGGCCCCGTTCACCTCCTCGTCGGGCGCGAGATCACCGACGGTCTCGATCAGGCGCAAGCCTTCGCCCTGCGCGCCGAACAACGGCTTTTGCACCAGGGTCACGCCCTTCCGGCGCGCGGCCTCGACGATCGCCTCGGCCTCATCGCGGGTGCTCCCGCTCCAGGTCCGTGGCGTCGGGATGCCCGCCTTCTGCAGGTAAAAGGTGGTGGTGGATTTGTCGACGCAGCGCTCGATGGCCCTGGCGTCGTTCCACACCCTGACCCCAAGCTCGCGCAGCGCATGGAGCACGCCGAGATAAAGCGTGACCTGCTCGAAGCTCCCGCCCGGCACGAACAGCACCAGCGCGCCGCGCGGCAGATGGTCGCCGAGCTCTGGGATGGCGAGCCCCGTCGGCGTCGCGGTCGAGAACCCGCATGCCGACAACGACACCGTGAGCGGGGTGATCCCGCGTGCTTTAAACGCGCGGGTGATGCTCCGCCCATGCCACTTCTTGCGCTCGCAGAAGAGGAGGACGTCGGCGGCCATGGCTCAGCCAAAGGATCTGGCGAGCATCGCGCTGTCGATATGACCGGCCTCGAAGCTTTCGCCGGAGTCGAGCGCCGTCACCGTGACCTTAGCGGGACTGAACAGCATGCGGTCGATGGCGTAGAAATCGCCCTTCACCGCGGCGAAGATCTCCGCGAACGGCTTGCCGTAGTCCTTGGACTTGATGGCCGGGAGCGCCTCGGCGAGGTCGCGCGCGGCCTTGGCGTCGCCCGAGACGAACAGCTGCACCCGGCCGCCGAAGATGATGGCGTCGTTGGTGCGGCCCATGGCCTCGACGAAACCTGGCGCCGGCGGTGGCACCGGCGCCGTGGCGATGCCGTCGACGATGTCGGCGAGCGGGAAGTGCAGCTCATGCGACTTGTGCAGCGCCACCTCGAGGCAGCGCGCCGCGATCTGCACCGTGCCGGCGAGGCTCGATGTCGGCGCATAGACGAAGGTGAGGCGGTCGGGCTTGACGTCGCAGGCCTTGGCCACCTGCTCGACGAGCGCCGTCGGCGGCGCGCGGTCGGCCTCGATCACGAGGCAGGCGCTGTCCGCCTGGTCGCGATAGCCAAGCTCCTCGAACAGTTTCTCCGACGAGCCGAGCGCGCGCGCAGGGCCTGAGCCGAGCACGTGGAATTTCTTGCCCTTTTCCTCGACCGAGAGGCTCCACCCGGCATATTGCGAGCCGAGACAGGCGATCACCGGCTGGCTCGTATGCACCGTCACCATGAACGGCCACGCGGCTTCCGGGTTGACGGTTTGCAGCGAGACGCGGCCGAGGCCGCCGAGGCAGATCTCGGCCATGCGGCGTCCGGCCTCGAGCCCGCCAAGGGCGCGCACGCCGCAATCGATCAGGCATTCGCCGAGCGCGCCACGCGTCACCTCGACCCGCAAGGGCAAAGCGTCGCGGATCAGGTCCTCAACCAGCGGCTTGACCTCCTGGTTGACGCTCGGCCACTCGTTTGTGCTCACCGCACGTAAGGCTTGCTCTTTCATCGCGCTCTCGTCGTCTCCCGTTGTTTTCCGGCGCACGCGTTCAAAATCCTAGCAATTCGCTCCTCGACCAGGCGTCTTGCTTCGACTTTAGTCTTAGAGCGCGCCCACACAGTGCATATCGGGCGGTTTTTGTCGATCCATTCTCCGCTTTTCGGCTGATCGGCGGCCCAGTCGGGCCAGGACATCTCGGGTGATACTTGGACGGCTTCAGGGGCGTAGACAATGGCCGCGGCGCGCGCACCGTTAACGGCAAGCGGGCCTCTCGGAAGCTTTCCCGACAGCACGGCCTCGAGATGCAGCCCGAGCAGGGGCATGTCTTCGCTGTCGAAAATGTCGAGGGTGGCGCCCGGCCGCGGATTGATCTCGAGGAGGAGCGGTTCCCCGTCGCCGAGGAGGAAGTCGGCGCTGCCGAGCCCCGTCAATTGAAACGCCGCGGCCACGCGCAGGGTTGCCTCGGTCATCAGCCGTTCGCTCTCAGGGGAAAGGTCGGCGGGACACAGGGCACCGCCATAGCGCCATTTCGACGTGGCCGAGGGCGCCGCCCATTGCTCGCTGAAGCCGAGCACGCGCGCCGCGCGGCCATTGCCAATGAACAAGGCCGACACCGGACGGCCGTCGACTTGTCTCTGGAAGTAAACCGGACCTGACCCCTTGGCCGATGTCGGCCGGCCCGCGAGGGCCACGTGGCTGCCGCCGGCGCCGCCGCGGCGCTTTACGAGCCAGCCCTCGGGCGCGGCAGGCCGCGTCGACACCGTCGCCGGGTGCGCGATGCCGAGGCGGCCGAGTTCGCCAAAGAACGACTCCGGCGCCTTCACCTTGGCCACCACGCTCGGGTCATTGCCGAGCAGCGTCCACCGCGCGCCGCATTTCGCCAGGACCTCGGCGCGGTCCTCGAAGCCCGAGCCATAGACGAGGCCGAGAACCGGGGAGGGCGCCTTGGCCGCGAGCGCATCGAGCGCGGGCTCCAAGCTTGCTCCACCGCATGCCGTCCTTGAGGCGGCCCGTCGAGCTTCAGGCAGGCGTGAGCAAGGCGCACCGTGTCGGCGTCGGCGAAGAAATCGGCGACCAGCGGGATCAGCCCCGCGCGCCGCGCCGAGGCCGCGAGCGCCCGGCCGGACACCGCGGCGATCAGGATCGAGGTGCCGTCAGCGGGCAAGCTTCTGGGCAAGGGCGTAGGCGTCGCGGAAGTCGAGATAGAGCGGCTTCTCCGACTCGATCATCTGCTCGAACAGGCCCGCCTCGGTGCGGTACTTGACGTTGCCGACCGCGAGCGCGCCGATGCCGACGGCCTTGGTGCCGGGGATCGGCACCCCGTCGTCATTGACTCCGACGCCTTCGACACCGGCCGGCGGCACGGCGTTGACGTCGGTGGCGACGAGGAGGTGGGTCGCCTGCTTGAGCTGGTCGGTGGTGAGCAGCCTCCGCCCCGCGGGACCGGCCGAGAAGATCACGTCGGCACCCGCGGCAAGCTCGGTCTTCTGCTCCTCGGTCGAGCCATCGGCGTAGCCGAGTTCGACGGAGAAGCGCGCATTCGCCTCTTCGGCGAGTTTGCGCACGCGCTCCGGCCCGTCATAGCCGACGAGCACCGCATTCGCGCCCTCGATGGCGCAGATCACGGCGGAGGCGAAGGCAACGACGCCGGTGCCGCCGAACACCACCACGCGCTTGCCCTTGAGCTCGGTGTCGAACGTGTCGTTGAGCGCCTTCTTGGCGCAGGCGACCATGGCCGCGGCGGTGGTGAAGGAGCCTGCGGGGTCGGCGAACACGGATATTTCGAACGGCGGCACCATCGCCGCCTTGGCCCGCTTCATCATGTCGAGGGCCTCGATGGCACGCTTGCCGCCGATGAACATGCCGGTCCGTTTTACGCCCTCGGGCCCGCGCGAAAAGATCGCGTCCTGAACGAGGCCGGTCACGTCCTCGACGGTGACATTGGTGTAGGGCGTGACGGAATCGTAGCCCGCGTCCAGCGCCATGTTCACATCGAACGGGCTCATATGCTTGAGCGGCGTGATCATGTGCAGGATGCGGGGATGCGCCATGGTCCAGTGGTCTCCGTCGTGTCGCTGGGCTTTGCGCGCGATATGCCGCGAAGCGTCCCTTGAGCGCAAGGGGGAGGGGCGGACGCCGCCTCCAACCGCGGTTTCAGGCCGTCTCGATCAGGGCCGGCTCGTTCCTGGCCCGGACCACATCAAAGTTAAGATTGGCCGCTTCCGGAACCGCGCGCGCGATTTCGAGCAAGGCCTCGGCGTCGGCAGGAGATGCGGCAAAGGCAAATCCGGTCGGGCCCCAGGAGCTTTGCCCGAGCCCGGTCACCCCCTCGTCGATCAGCCGCTCGAGCACCTTGGCGACGCTTCTGCTGACGAAAGGGCCGCCCTGCATCGGCGCGAAATAGGCGCCCATGCGGAGCTGGAGGTAGCCAATCTGCTCCGAGAAGGCCTTGAAGTTGTGTTCGGCAAGGGCCGGCAACGCCTCGAGCAGGATGCGGCGGGAAAGCTCGGCGGTCTCGGCTTCAGGGAAGGGCGGCGGCGAGGCGAAGGCCGAAATCTCGCGCTGCCCGTGGAGGCCCTTTACCGCCGGATCGAAGATGAGCAGCACGCGCCAGTCTTCCGGAAACGGCAAGCGGGAGAGCATCGGTGGCAAGGTGCCATCGCCGGGACCGCCGTCGAGCACGGCGCCGCCTTGGCCGAACGTGCCGATGCCGATCCCGGATCTCTTGCCGCGGTCGAGCCGCTTGGCGATTTCGGTCAGATCGAGGTGAAGGCCTTCGAGTGCTGCGACCGCCGAGCCGATGGCAAGCGCGAGTTGCGTGCCCGAGCCGAGCCCGGCATGGCTTGGGATCGCCTCGTCGAGATGGAGATGATAGGCGTTGCGTAGCCCGAAGCTCCAGGCGATGGAGCGGAGATAGGGCAGCGCCCGGGCGCAGTCGACGCCGGTGACCTTTAGCTCTTCCCCGCGCCGGAGCGTGAGCCGCGTGCGCGGCCGGTCGAGGGCAAGCCCGAAGCTGCCGAAGGGCCGCGGACCGCGTCCGCTCGGATCGAGGAAGCCGAAATGGAGCCGCGCGCTGGTTGCGACCGAAACCTGGTCGCAAGTCTCCGCAGCGCTTTCTGCACCTGCCCGCACGGAACTGAAGGCGTCCTGCATTGTTGGTCCGGAGCCTCTGGGATAGACTAAGCGAAATATAGGGATATGCCTCACTTTTCCATGAAGGCGGGCCGAATGGCAACGACCGAGAAGACCTACACCGACGCCGAAGTCGAGGAGCGGCTCAAGAAGGAGCTGCCCCATTGGCATCTCGAGGGCGGCTGGATCAGGCGCAAATACAAGACCAACAGCTGGAAAGGCACGCTGATGGTGATCAACACCATCGGCCATTTGGCCGAGGCCGCTTGGCACCATCCCGACATCACCGCCTCCTATGCCTGGGTCGAGGTCCGGCTGATGAATCACGCCGCCAAGGGCATCACCGACAAGGACTTCGCCCTCGCCAAGAAGATCGAGGAAGTGGTGCATTGGCAGCCGGGTACCGAGGAGGGTGCACTCGAGGGCACCCCCGCCGACGACATGCGCTTCGCCTACATCAAATACGATAAGCCGAAGACGTAACCTTCGCCGTCGCCGCTCCTACACCTCGCTCAGCGTTCCGCACCTTGCGCGCTTGCGTGCCCACCGCCTCCTGGTTATTGGTGCGCCCCCATGGCGATGTACCTGAAGGGGGAGAGGGCCGACGAGGCAAGCGCGCTGGAACGCGCTGCCGAACTGCTCGGCCAGGCGCGATTGCCCGTAATTGGCGGTCTTCTCACCGACATCGCCGGCGCCGAGGCAGCGCTGGCGCTGGCGCAGAAGCTCGGGGGCGTTATCGATCATGACGCCGGGGAAGCGCTGACGCGAACCACGCGCCTGATGCGCGAGACGGGTGCCTGTCCGGCGAGCTTCGGCGAGGTCCGCAACCGCGCGGACATCGTGGTGCTGATTGGCGAGGCGCCAGTCGCGCGCGATCCCGGTCTGATCAACGAGCTATTTCCCGCCGAGGAAGGCCTGCCGCGCCCGGGCGACAATCCGCGCGAGCTGGTGGTGCTTGGCGGCACAAAGCCGAGGGGCGTTGGCGATGTCGCGGTGACCGCGCTGCCCCTGAAAGAAGAGGATCTGCCGACCTTAATCGGACGCCTCGCCATGGCCGTCGCCGGGCGCCCCGTCAGCGGCGAGCCGAAGCCTGATGCGAAGATCGCTCGCCTCGCAGCGCGTCTCCGCGGCGCGGCCTTTCCGGCCTTCGTCTATTCCGCCGGCGAGCTCGAGGAGCCGGTCATCCACGTCGTCCTCGACATGGTTCGCTATCTCTGCCTCACCACGCGCGCGGCGACGCTGAACCTTGCCGCGTCCGGGAACGGCGACGGCGTCAATCTCTGCTCGGCCTGGACCTGCGGCTTGCCGGTCCGCACCCGCTTCGTCAACGGCCTGCCCGAACATGATCCCTGGCTCTACGCCAGCGAGCGCCTGATCGGCAGCGGCGAGGCCGACGTGCTCCTCTTCGTCGATGCCCTCGAGGCCGAGGGGGCGGCGCCGCCCCGCGGCGTGCCGACCGTGCTCCTGACCCGCGACCATGGCCGCACCGCTGCGGCCGAGATCGTGATCGAGGTCGCAAGTGCTGCGCGCGATCATGACGCCGAGCTCTATCTGCCGCGCATCTCGGGCATCGGCGTGGTCAAGGCAACGCAAGCGGCAACGACCGCGCCGACCGTCGCCGCCACGCTCGCGCGCATCGCCGATCTCGTTCCGTCGGGGGAGGCGGGCCGGTGCTGATCCGTCTGAAGGGGGGCCGCGTCATCGATCCCGCGCATGACCGCGACGCGGTCGGCGACATCTTTATCGACGATGGCCGCATCGCCGCCGTGCCGGCACCCGGCCGCGCCCCGGACGAGACCTATGACGTCAGCGGCAAGATCGTCATGGCCGGCGCGGTCGACGTCCATTCCCATATCGCCGGGTCCAACGTCACCATGGCGCGCCTCTTGATGCCGGAGCTGCCGGCGCTTGCCGCCAAGAAGGGCGCTCCGATCGCGCCGACGCCCGCTGCCTGGAGCGCGTTCGCAACCGGCATCCGCTACGCCGAGATGGGCTACACCACGGTGATCGAGCCGGCGGTGATCCCGACCCATGCCATCGAGGCCCAGCGCGAGCTGTCGCGCATCCCGATCATCGACGTCGGCGGCCTCGTCATCCTCGGCAACGACGATTTCACCCTCGGCCTGTTGCACGATGGCGCCGGTCCGAGCGCGATCGAGGATTACGCCGCCTGGACGCTCGCGCACTCGAAGTGCCTCGGCATCAAGCTCATCAATGCCGGCGGCAGCGCCGCCTTCAAGTTCAATGCTCGCACCTTCGGTCTCGACGACGAGGTGCCGGCCTACGGCGTCACCTCGCGCGCCATCCTCCAGGGCTTGCAGCGCGCGGTAACGGCGCTCGGCGTGCCGCACCCGATCCACGTCCACTGCAACAATCTCGGCATTGCCGGCAATGTCGACACTGCGGTCGCCACCATGGAGGCGGCCGAAGGTCTGCCGATGCATCTCGCCCATATCCAGTTCTACGCGTATGGCGCCGAGGGGCCGAAGGGCCTGTCTTCCGCCGCGCCGCGTCTTGCCGAGGCGCTGAAGCGTCACGACAACATCAGCGTCGATATCGGCCAGGTTCTGTTCGGACAGACGCTGACGCTGTCCGCCGACATCTTGCGCCAGTTCGACGGCCGCCGCGCCGCAAGCCCACGCAAATGGGAGATCATCCAGGGCGAGGGCAACGGCACCGGCATCGTGCCCTACAAATACCGCGCCAAGAATTTCGTGAACGCGATGCAATGGGCGATCGGGTTGGAGATCATGCTCCTCGCCGAGGATTTGTGGCGGGTGCTGTTCTCCACCGATCATCCGAACGGCGCCTTGTTCGTGCGCTATCCCGAGATCATCCATCTGCTCATGGACAAGGATGAGCGCGCGCGCATGCTCGATCGCGTGCCGCAAGAGGCGCGAGACCTCTCCAACCTGCCCGGCATCGCCCGCGAGCTGAGCCTGTCGGAGATTGCCATCGTCACCCGTGCCGGCCCGGCGCGGCGCTTGGGGCTTGCCGATCGCGGTCATCTTGGCGCAGGCGCGGTCGCCGATGTTGCGGTCTACACCGATCAGGCCGATAAGACCGCGATGTTCGGAAGCGCGGATCTCGTCTTCAAGAACGGCCGTCTCGTGGTCAAGGACGGCGAGGTGGTAGATGTCAGCTGGGGCCAGGCCTTCCAGGTTGCGCCGGGCTTCGATGTTGCCATCGAACGCAAGCTCGCGCATTTCTATGACCGCTATTACGGTGTCAATCCTTCAAGCTTCGGTGTGCCGGTGTCGATTGCCGCGCGTCCCGATCGGTTCCAGACGGTGCCATGTCTAAGTTGAAGCTCAAAGGCGTCGAAATTGTCGAGACCTTCGCCGAGGCCTTTCCCATGGTCGGCACGCGCGTGATCATCACCGCGCCGACCTTGGAATGGGCGCTCATCGCGGCGCGCACCATGACCGGCTTTGCCACCTCGGTGATCGCGTGCGGCGCCGAGGCCGGTATCGAGCGGACCCTCAAGCCTAACGAGACCCTCGACGGCCGCCCCGGCGTCGCCGTGCTGCTGTTCGCCATGGAGACCGGCAAGCTGCAGAAGCAGCTCCTGAACCGCGTCGGCCAGTGCGTGCTGACCAGCGCGGGGTCCGCCTGTTTCGCCGGCCTCGACGGCGAGAAGAAGCTGAAGCTCGGCTCCTCGCTCCGCTTCTTCGGCGACGGCTGGCAGATGTCGAAACTCATCGGCGGCCGGCGGTTCTGGCGCGTCCCCGTCATGGACGGCGAGTTCGTTTGCGAGGACAAGACCGGCCTGACCAAGAAGGCGGTCGGTGGCGGCAATCTCCTCGTGCTCGGCCGCTCCTACGCGGCGGTGCTCGCGGCCTGCACCCGCGCGGTCAAGGCCATGGACGCCGTCCCCGACGTCATCACCCCGTTCCCCGGCGGCATCGTGCGCTCGGGCTCCAAGGTCGGCTCCAGATACAAGGGCCAGATCGCCTCGACCAATGACGCCTATTGCCCGACGCTCAAGGCCGCGGTGAAGACGGAGCTTCCCCTCGAAGTCGAGGCGGTGATGGAGATCGTCATCGACGGTCTCACCGCCGACTCCATCGCCAAGGCCATGCGCGCCGGCATCCATGCCATCTGCGCCAAGGGTGCCGCCGAAGGCATCACTCACATCACCGCGGGCAATTACGGCGGCAATCTCGGCCCGCATCATTTCCATCTCAAGGAGATCATCGCGTGACGGCGCTTTCTTTCAGGCTCGCGGCCAAGCCCGAGCAGCGGCTTGATCTCTCGCCGCTCACGCCGAACAAGCTTGCGGGTCTCGCTACGCCTGAGATCGAGGCGCTTGCTATCGGCACCACGCGCGAGCCGGTCACCGTCGGCGACATGTTCAAGGTCAAAGGCAACGACGCTGCCAAGGTCCGTCTCATCGGCACCGATGGACGTTGCGACCGCATCGGCCAGGGCCTTACTGAAGGCGAGATCGTCGTCGATGGCGATGCCGGGGCCTATCTCGGTGCCGCCATGCGCGGCGGCACGCTCATCGTCAACGGCTCGGCGGGTCCCTTCGCCGGCGGCGGCATGGCCGGCGGCACCATCGACATTGCCGGCAGTGCCGGCGAGCGCGCCGCGGGTGTCATCGTCGGTGAGACCTTCGGCATGCGCGGCGGGCGGCTCTACATCGGCGGCAAGGCCGGTCCCATGCTCGGCGAGCGCATGCGCCGCGGCCTCGTGGTCGTCGCCGGCGGTGCCGGCGACTATGCCGGGGCGCGCATGATCGCGGGCACCATCCTACTCAAAGGCAAGGTCGGGCGTTACGCTGGCTACGGGCTCCGCCGCGGCTCTTTGATCCTCGGCAAGGAGCCCGACCAGCTGCTGCCGACCTTCGGCGATTGCGGCGTGCTCGACTTCAACTGGCTGCGCGTGCTTGACGGCTACCTCCGGGAGACCGGCGCCCGCGTCAAGGTGAAGGCGCGCGCCCGCAGACTAATGGGCGACATGGCCGTGCTCGGCAAAGGCGAAATGCTGATCCTCGCCTGATTGCCGGCCCTGTCGATGTTGACGCTGACTCCTCCCATATGAGCTATGCTGGCGCCCCCGCGAACGGCCTTTCGAAGATGACCGCAACGCCTTTCATTCTTCTCGACGACAGCTTGAGCCCTGCGGGGGCTCCAGGCCACAGCCTCTTGTGCGAGGCGCCGGAACGGATCGTCGCCGCCTACGAGCCGGGTGAGGTCGACGGCGCACTTGCCGCCATCACCGAAGGGCTCGCCCAAGGGCTCCACGCCGCCGGCTTTTTCGGCTACGAGCTCGGCTATTGCCTCGAACCCAAGCTGCACGCGTTGCTGCCGCAAGACGGACGGCGGCCGCTGATCTGGATGGGCCTGTTCCGTGAGGCGCGCCGTCTCGACGAAGCAGCGACGCGCGCGTGGCTCGATGCCAATGGTGCGCTCGAACGTTCGACCATCTCCGGCTTGAAGCTGTCCTGGACCCGCGATGAGTACACGCGCACCTTCGCCAAGGTGCAGGACTATATTGCCGCCGGCGACGTCTATCAGATCAATCTGACGCTCAAATACCTGTTCGAATTTGCCGGCGACGCCGTCGCCCTCTACGCCGCGCTCAGGCGCAAGCAGCGTGTGGAATACGGCGCGTTGATCGGCACCCCGGACTTCCACGTGCTGTCGCTCTCGCCGGAGCTGTTCTTCCGCCGCGAGGGAAGGCGCGTCTTTGCGCGCCCGATGAAGGGCACCGCGCCCCGCGGACGGACGCCGCGCGAGGACGCCCGCCTCAAGACCTGGCTCACCGTCGACGAGAAGCAGCGGGCCGAGAACCTGATGATCGTCGATCTGCTCCGCAACGATCTCGGCCGCATCGCCAAGATCGGCTCGGTCGAGGTCACCGATCTCTTCACCGTCGAGACCTACCGCACGGTTCACCAGATGACGTCCGGCATCACCGCCGAGCTTCGCGGCGACATGGGCCTTGAGGACATGCTCGACGCGCTGTTTCCTTGCGGCTCGGTGACCGGGGCGCCTAAGGTTCGCGCCATGGAGATCATTCGCGAGCTAGAGGCGTTGCCGCGCGGCGTCTACACCGGGGCCATCGGCCATATCGCGCCGAACGGCGACGCCCAGTTCAACGTCGCCATCCGCACGCTCTATATCGACGAAAATGGCGGCGAGATGGGCATCGGCTCCGGCGTCGTGTCCGACTCCAAGGCCGACGCCGAGTTCGAGGAATGCCTGCTCAAGGGTCAGTTCCTCACCAAGGTCGACGCCCCCTTCGACCTGATCGAGACCATGCGCTGGGAACGGGGCCTCGGCATCTATCTGCTCGAGCGCCATCTGGGAAGGCTGCGATCCTCCGCCGCGCATTTCGGCTATCCGTTCGATCGCGACAAGGTCCTCGCGGCGCTCGACGCCGAGATCGCCGAGATCGCCAAGCTCGATGGCGATGTCCACATGCTGAGGCTGTTGCTTGCCGAGGACGGCGTGCTGACTCTGACCTCGACCAGGATCGAGCTTCCGGCCAAGGGCACGGTGTGGCGCTTCGCCATCTCCGATCAGCGCGTCGACGAGAAGGACCCGCTATTCTTCCACAAGACCACGCGGCGCCAATTCTATGACCGCGAGATGGAGCGGCAGAAGGCGCTCACCGGCTGCGACGAGGTGGTGTTCCTCAACAAGAAGGGGGAACTGACGGAAGGGACGCGCACCAACCTCTTCATCGAGCTCGACGGCCGCCTGTTCACGCCGGCGCTGACCTGCGGGCTGTTGCCTGGAACCTTGCGTGAAGAGCTGATCGATCTACCGCGGGCGCACGCGAGCGAAGCCGTGCTCACCATCGCCGATCTCGCCCGGGCCGACCGTGTCTATCTCGGCAATTCGGTGCGGGGCCTCGTCAAAGCCGAGCTGATCCCGTCAGCGGTCGAGGGCCGCAAGGCGCCCGAACTCGTCGGCGACTGACGCGACCGGTGCGTCAATCGTCTTCGCCTCGACGGTCATCGCCATCATGACGATAAGCGCGAGCGTGGCGAAGGCAACGAGGACGAGGAAAGCTTGGCGAAGAAACCATGTCATGGGGGGAACCTCCTCCTTCAGAGCCAATCTGTCCGAAATAGATGGACAGTTTCTTAGGGGAGGGGGCCTGAACCCCGGCTGAGACCGGCGTTCAGATGCGGTTCAGCCGCGACAGGGCGTTGCGGAACGAGGCCGCTAGCTGCCCCAAGGCAGGCTGATCCAGCCGACGCCGAGCGCCAGGCCGGCAATGATGCAAAGCATGAGTGACACCACGAGCACCCAAATCATGGCGCGCGGACGCTTGGTTGCTTGTCGGGCTTCGGTGGCGTTGATCTGAGTAGCCATCGCAAGCCTCCTTTCTCCAGCGGTTTTGGGGGAATGAGGCGCAGATTCCGCGCCCCTTCACTATAAAAAACGCAGAAATCTGGGTTTTGTTCCGACGCCGGATCGGAGGGGGCTCGCCTAGAGCGCCTGGAGCGCCGCCTGCACGGCGCGCAGCAACTCGCCAGGATTGCGGCGATTGTCCTCGGGCGGCATGCCCTCTTCGGTGGCGCGGATCAGCGCCTCGGCGTCCTCCTCCCAGCGCACCAGGATTGCCTTCTTGGTTTCCGGCGACAGGCCATGGGCTTCGAGCACGTCGTCGGGTGTTTTGAAGACCGAAGCAGGATCGAGCAACGCTTGGTCGAGGTCGATATTCGAAACGGTGGGCATCGCGGGGTCGCCGGTCTAGGCGCTCTTCGTCAGGGGCGCGTCGCTATCCGTGGTCTCGTCGAGGCCCAGCATCTCGCTGAGGCGATTGCGCGCGCGGTTGACGCGGCTCTTGATGGTGCCGACGGCGCAACCCGAGATCTCCGCCGCCTCCTCGTAGGAAAATCCCGCCGCGCCGACGAGGACCAGCGCCTCGCGCTGGTCGTCGGGAAGGCGGGTCAGCGCCGCGCGGAAGTCCTGCATCTCCATGTGGCCGGGCTGCTCGGGGCGGCTCGCGAGTTGGTCGGCATAGCTGCCATCGGCGTCCTCGACCTCGCGGCGGCGTTTCCGCCGCTCCGAGAAATAGGTGTTGCGCAGGATGGTGAACAGCCAGGCCTTCAGATTGGTGCCTTCGCGAAACGAGTCGAGATGGTTCCACGCCTTGAACAGGGTCTCCTGCACCAGGTCGTCGGCGCGCTCGCGGTCGCCGCACAGCGACACGGCGAAGGCGCGTAGATTGGTCATTTCGCCGACGAGAGCGTCTCGCAGGCTCGCGGACACCTTTTGCGGCACTATTCGTCTCCGCTTCGCTCGAGGTCTTTCAAAAGTCGCAGTAAGCGGTCCGGAATGGGCTCGTTCGCAACCTCGTCGAACACGGCGCGAAGATGCCGGCCGATATGCGCTTGCAGGTTGGGCGACAAACCTTCCTCGGCAGCGTGCGGCTGCAGCCCTTCCCGCTCGGTGATAGCGGTCGATTGCGTCATTCTCTTTCCGGTTCCGGCGCTTGGCATTTTCCGCCGGCGTTCCTTGCTCTCGGTTCGGTCCACAGTGATCCCCTATCCGCCGGGCTCAGCGTCGCAATGTCGGCGGATACACTCTATACTGGGTCCGGGAAAACGCCCAAAACCTCAATTGGTTCCCGACCTTCGAGGAAACCTTTCCTCGTTTGCGGCGTTGTGGCCGCCAGGAGTGCGGGTTTCCAGTTGCCAACCTCATGCCCGGTGGTGCAAAGCGTTCTGCCGGGCCCTCACGAAAGCTAGATGCGTATGTCCATATCGAAGGCGATCGCACCACATCTTCCCTATTTGCGGCGTTTTGCCCGGGCGCTGTCCGGTACGCAGAACGCCGGGGATGCCTATGTCGCCGCGACGCTTCAAGTCCTGATCGAGGACCCGTCGCTGTTCGACCGCACCTTGGATCCGCGCATTGCCTTGTTCCGCATCTTCACCGGGCTGTGGAGCTCGATCGGCCTCAACCTCAAGCCGGAGGTGCAAGCCGGCGTGCTGACGGCGGCCGATCGCAAGCTCGAATCCATCACGCCGCTGCCGCGGCAGGCCTTCCTGCTGAGCTCGGTCGAAGGCTTTTCCAATGAGGATGTCGCCCGCATTCTCGACCGCGATCCCGGCGAGGTGGAGGCCTTGATCGATCGGGCCGGTCGGGAAATCGCGGCGCAGGTCGCGACCGATGTGCTCGTGATCGAGGACGAACCGATGATCGCCATGGATCTCGAAGGCATCCTCGAAGGGCTCGGCCATCGGGTCATGGGCGTCGCCCGAACCCATGCCGAGGCGTTGAAGGCGACGGCGAAAGAGCAGCCGGGCCTCGTTCTCGCCGATATTCAGCTCGCCGACGGCAGCTCGGGACTCGATGCCGTCAACGACATGCTGCGGTCGTTCCAGGTGCCGGTGATCTTCATCACCGCCTATCCCGACCGGCTGTTGACCGGCGAGCGGCCTGAGCCCGCGTTCTTGATCACCAAGCCGTATCAGCCGGATACGGTGAAGGCGATCGTGAGCCAGGCGCTGTTCTTCGAGCGCAAGGCGCAGCCCCAGGACGAGCCGTCCGTCGGCGCCTGAGGCCGCGAGCGCCGGGGCTAGATCCGCCCCATCAGTACGAGAACGATGAGAATGACGAGGATCAGCCCCACCACGCCGGACGGGCCGTAACCCCAACCCCGGCTGTATGGCCATGACGGGACGGCGCCGACCAGAATCAAGATCAGAATGATGATGAGAATTGTGCCGAGCATCCTATCCTCCTAACGGCTCCAGTGTGCGGAGCAACCTCGGATGAGGCGGGACGATGCCCAGGCCTCGTCGCTAATCCAATTCATCCGCGCGCCGCACGGCCTCTCGTGATGAGAAAAGCGTGCGGCGCGCGTGTTCGCTAAATATTGCGCATCCAGCTGTCGACCTGCTTCTCCGCCTCGTCCTTGGCGATGCCGTAGCGCTCCTGGATTTTGCCGACGAGCTCGGTGCGGCGCCCCTCGACGGTGTCGAGGTCGTCGTTGGTGAGCTTGCCCCACTGCTGCTGAACCTGCCCGCGGAACTGCTTCCAATTGCCTTCAATGCGATCCCAATTCATGGAGATTGCTCCTTTTGTTGACGGCCCGAAACCCGACCGCGAGATTGTCCTAGATGTGGTGGTCAAACGCCGTCGTCACCGAACTGGTTCCGTTTCAAGCCTTTGAGGCCCGGTGCAAATAGGCTTGGATCAAATCGACGGATCGGCGAAAACACTACGTAAAGCTTGGCTCGGACTTCATGGGGGCGGCACTGATGGCGGCGAAACGCATCCTTGTGGTCGAAGACGAATTCCTGATCGCGCTCGATATCACCGGCGCGCTTGAGCAAGGCGGCTTGGTCGTGATCGGGCCGCTTGCCTCGGTTCGCGATGCGCTTGCGACCATCGAACGGGAGAGTGTCGACGGAGCGCTGCTTGACGCCAATCTCGGCGGTGAGTTCGTCGGCCAGGTTGCCGACGCGCTGTTCGCACGCGGCGTCCCGTTCGCCTTTGTCAGCGGCTATGGGCGTGAGCAATTGCCGGCGCAGCACAAGGGGGCACCGCTGATTGCGAAGCCCTTCACCGGCGAGGATCTGCTCGCCGTGGTGGCGCGCTTCTAGCCGAACAGACCCTTGACGCCAAGGCGGCCTTCCGGCTCTCCTGGCGCGGTCCGCAACAGAATCAGAAGAACTGCGTTTGGCGTGTGGTGAGCTGCGCTCCCGATGAGCCGGCCGCCCAACCTTGGGAGAGGGACATGCTGTATTGGGCGCTTGTTTTTGCCGTCATCGCTTTGGTGGCGGGCGTGTTCGGGTTCGGCGGCATCGCCTCGGCTGCCGCAGGGGTCGCTCGCATCCTGTTCTTTATCTTCATTGTCGTCTTTCTCGTTACCCTGGTCATGGCGCTGCTATAGCCGCCGGCGGCCTCAGCGAGCCCTTCGGGACGGCTCGCTGGCCCGGCGCCGAAAGAACAACGCCCGTAGCCGGGGGGCGGCTACGGGCGTTTGGTTCGATCGTCCGCGGGGTGGGGTGGGAGGGGTCCGCTCGAACGCCGGTGAAACCATTTGCCCCAGGGAAAGGTTCCACGCTGGCTGGTGGAATCTCCGTTCGCCCCGAGGGACGCCTGAACAAGCGCGGCAATCCTCAAAATACCAATGGAATCAGCGAACCAACTTTCCAGCATGGGGTTGTAGGTTTATGAGGCTGGAGGGGCGGGCTCGTCTTGGCCCCCGCCTTATTTGATGATCGATTTATTCGGAACATGGCGAGCTGGTCTTCACTCCTCTTTGGCACTTCGGGCCCAGACGCCCAAGCGCAAGCGTTTGGCTTCGACCTCGGGAGCGTCCATGCCGTCGCCGACGGCATTATCGCCGCGTCGCTCCTCATCGTCGCCGCAGCGCTTCTTGTCCTCTACTACCGCCGCGGCGAGGGGAGCCGGCGCGAGCGCATTCTGCTCTCGCTGTTTACACTGTTCCTGGCCACCACCGGTCTTGCGCATTTCGCCTCGGCCTTCGCGCTGTGGATGCCAGACCCGAGATTGGAGGGCGTGCTCAATGCGGCGAGTGCCGCGTTCGCCCTGATCACGGCCATCGTGTTCTGGCAGTTGCTGCCGTCGCTGCTGACGCGTCCGTCGCGCGGTCGGCTAGAGGCGGAGATCGCCGCGCACCTGCGGACCTTGGATGAGCTCAAGGAGGCGCGTCAACAACTCGAGCAGCGCGTCGACACCCGCACCAAGGAATTGGCGGAAGCGAAGCAGCGCTTCGAGATCGCGCTCAGAGGGTCGCCGATCACGGTGTTCAGCCAGGATCGCGACATGCGCTATGTCTGGGTGCACAATCCACCGAGCGGCATCGAGCCGTCCGACCTCATCGGCAAGACCGAAAACGAGGTGCTGCCCGAAGATGCTGCGGCGCCGATCGTGGCGGCGAAAGAGCGTGCCATGGCGACGGGCGAATCCGCAGACCATCGAAAGCAAGTTCGCGCTGTTCGGCCGCGAGCGGTCGTTCTACCTCGTGATCGAGCCGCTGCGCGATGATCGCGGCGGCATCGTCGGAACCACCTCCGTCGCCGTCGACATCACCGAGAGGAAGGAGGCGGAGGATCAGCTTCGTCTGCTGCTGCGCGAGCTCACCCACCGCTCGAAGAACCTGCTTGCCGTCATCAACGCCATCGCCCGTCAGACCGCCTCCCGCACGCGCTCGGTCGATGATTTCCTGCAGCGCTTCAGCGCGAGGCTCGTGGCCATCGGTTGCTCGCAGGACCTTCTCGTCGCCGACGATTGGCACGGCGCCTCGCTGCGGACGCTGATCGAGCAGCAGCTCAGCGCCCATGCCGACCGTTTCGGCGGTCAGATCGTCATCGACGGCGAGGACATCGTGCTCAAGCCGGAGGCGATCCAGAATATCGGTCTCGCCTTGCACGAGCTTGCCACCAACGCGCAAAAATATGGAGCGCTGTCGAAAGACAGCGGCCGCGTTCGCATCCATTGGCAGCTCGGCGACGCCGCCAAGCTCAAACTGGTATGGGAAGAGCTGGGCGGCCCGCCGGTGACGGCGCCGGAGCGCTCCGGATTCGGCCGGGCCATGATCGAGAATGTGGTGGGACGCGCGCTGGAAGGGGACGTCAAATTATCCTTTCCCACCTCAGGTGTCCGCTGCGTGATCGAAATTCCGGCGGCACAGGTCGCGTCTCGCTAAGGCGCAGCGACGGCGTCGGCGGCCTCAACGCAGTGTGAACGTCCCGTGCGGTTAAGTTGAATTGCCGTTGCTGCTCCAAGCTCCTACTTGCAACTAGGAGAAAAGCGTGGATTTCGACCACGCCATGACGCCGAGGAGATGGACATGCTGACACGCCGTACAGTCGCTTTTGCTGCCCTTGGGGCGGGGGCCGGTGGAGCGGCGGCGCTTCTCTTCCGGGCACTCGGTGGCGAGGGCTCGGCCGTCGCCGGCACCTTCGAGGTGACACACACGCCCGCGGAATGGCGCGAGCTGCTGACGCCCGAGCAATATGCGGTGCTGCGTGAGCAGGACACCGAGCGCGCCTTCACCAGCCCCCTCAATCACGAGAAGCGGAAGGGGACCTTCACGTGCGCGGGGTGCGACCTGCCGTTGTTCGCCTCCGAGACCAAGTTCGACAGCGGCACCGGCTGGCCGAGCTTCTACGCCCCGATCGAAGGCGCGGTGCTCAAGGACACCGACTACACCTTCGGCATGGTTCGCGACGAGGTGCATTGCCGCCGTTGCGGCGGTCATCTCGGCCACGTCTTCAATGACGGGCCGCCCCCGACCGGCCTGCGCTATTGCATCAACGGTGTCTCGCTGAAATTCGTCCCGGCGACCGACCAGACCTCCGGCTAATCCCGGCAATCCATCCTCTCTAGCCTTGATCGGCATCAAGGCAACCGCGCGCCTTTCCTTCCACAACGCGGTAACCGTTGCTCCATGCGGGCCTTCGCCCGGGGAGGACTCATGCCGTCACATCGCAATAAGCCTCGGCTACGCGCACTTCGCTCTTGGGCAAGCGTTGTCGCCGCGCTGCTGCTCATGGTTCCCGGTGGGTTAAGCGCCTTCGCCCAGCAAGGCGAACAGCCGGCTTGGGGTGCTAATCCCTGGGAGCCGGGCAAGTCGAAGCCGTGGAATGTCGACAATCTCACGCCGGGAGAGCGCCAGCGTCTGCTCCGCCATCAAGCCTTCATGAACAGAGAGGTTCCGGAAGGCTATCTCGCCACTACCAATGACGTCGGCTACACCACGCGGGCCATCGCCGCCGGCGGGCCGCTCTATCTCGCCCACTGTCAGCAATGTCACGGCGAAAGCGGCCTCGGCAACGGCGAGCTCGCTATGAGCCTGACGCCGTCGCCCGCGCTCCTCGCCTATCTGGTGCAACAGCCGATCGCCGTCGACCAATATCTGCTGTGGACCATTTCCGAAGGCGGCCAGGCCTTCGGCACCGCCATGCCGGCGTTCAAGAAAGTGCTGTCCCAGGACGAGATCTGGGAGATCGTGGCCTATCTTCGCGCCGGGCTTCCCGTGGTGGAACCGGAGGGCGCGCCGCGTGAGCCGAAAGCAGCGCCGCCGGTCACGAGCGAGCCGCCCCCTCCGCCCGCGCCATCTGGCAAGTGAGGGGGCGAGGATCGGCATGCTTTGTCGCGGAGGCACGGTCTAGCGCGCAAACCCATTGCGCGTTAAACTGGGCTCAGAGTTGATTGGGGCACCAAGAAAACTCGGGGGAACACCATGCGACCAATGATGACGCTCGTGGGCGTGCTCGCCCTAGCGCTTGTTGCGCCGGGGGCGGCGTCCGCATTCGAGATGGAGGATCCGGCGTCGCCGTCGGCGTTGATGCTGAACAACGACACCACGCACTTCTCCGATCCTGTGCAAGCGAAGGTTCTGCCGGAAATCAGCCTGGAGGCCTTCGGGGGCAGCCTTGGCAACATGCGGCCCAACTATATTCCCGGGCCCGAGCAGGAAACGCCGAACTGGATTTATTCGACGCCGTCCTTCCGGGCCAACCGCTAGGCGTCGTTTCGGAGATTGAGGCCTGTTCTCGCCCTTTGGCTGTGGCAGAGTGCGGGCCGTGAACGAGCATCCAAACCCTGCCTTGGCCGCGCGCGCCTTGGAGCTTGCGCGAAGAGCGCTATCGCGCCCGGGAGCGCCGGCGGCACTGCCGCCGCGCCTCCTCGTCGTCGATGTGGAGCGCCAGCGCGCGGTATTGGTCGCGGATGGGAAGCCGGTCGAAATGTGGCCGGTGTCGACGGCGCGGGCGGGCCTTGGCGGCGCGGAGGGCTCCTTCCGCACGCCGCCAGGGCTGGCATCGCGTCAAGCAGCGCATCGGCACTGACGCCGAGGCCGGCAGCGTATTCATATCGCGCGAGCCGACCGGCGAGGTCTGGACCGGCGCGCTGCGCGACGACGATCTGATCCTCACCCGCATCCTCACCCTCGACGGCGCGGAAGACGGTGTGAACCGCGGCCAGGGCCGGGATTCGCTCGAGCGCTACATTTATATTCACGGCACCAATCACGAGGCCCTCCTCGGCCGCGCCACCTCTCATGGCTGCGTGCGCATGGCCAATGCCGACGTCTGCCGTCTGTTCGACGAGATCGGCGAGGGCGATTTCGTCCTGATCGCCGAACCGGGAGAGCGGGAGATACCCGATCCAGGGTCCCGCGGCCGCTTTCATTACGCGGGCCTCGGCGGCTCCGGCATGAGCGCGCTGGCGCAGTTTCAGGTCATGACCGGCGGGCGCGCGAGCGGCAGCGACCGCGCTTTCGATCGCGGCGAGCGTGCCACGCTTCGCGCCCAGCTCGAGCGGCTTGGCATCGTCGTCATGCCGCAGGACGGCAGCGGCGTAGCCGGCGACTGCGCGGCCCTCGTGGTGTCGACGGCGGTCGAGGAGGAGGTCGCGGACTTTGCCGCGGCGCAGGCGCGAGGCCTTCCGGTCATCCATCGTTCCGAGCTGCTCGCGCATTTCGTCGCCTCGCGCCGCACCGTGGCGGTGAGCGGTACCAGCGGCAAGTCGACCGTGACGGCGATGATCTTTGAGATCCTTGCAGGCGCCGGGCGCGATCCCTCGGTGATCAGCGGCGGCGACCTTCGCCTGCTCGAGGCGCGCGGCCTCCCCGGCAACGCCTTCGCCGGCGCCTCCGACCTTCTCATCGTCGAGGCCGACGAGAGCGACGGCTCGCTGGTGCGCTATGCGCCCGCCATCGGCGTCATCCTCAATCTCCAGCGCGACCACAAGGAGATGCAGGAAGTCGAAGCCATGCTCGCGGTGCTGCGGGCACGCTCGCGCGAGGCATTGGTGGTGGGTGAGGATCCGAATCTCGATGCCCTTGCGGGCGGGGCGCTGCGCTTCGGCTTCGGTCCCCGCGCCGATATTCGCGGCGAGGATGTCGTGCTGTCGCCATCGAGCAGCACCTTCCGCGTCGGCCAGGTCCGCTTCACCCTGCCGGTGCCGGGGCGCCACAATGTCGCCAATGCGCTCGCGGCCATTGCCGCCTGCCGCACCGTCGACGTTCCGCTCGACGACATGGTCGCGCCCTTGTCGCGCTTCGAAGGCGTTGGCCGCCGCTTCGAGACCGTGGGCGTCGCGCATGGCGTCACCGTGATCGACGACTTCGCCCACAATGCCGACAAGATCACCGCGGCGCTGGCGACGGCGAAGCTTAAGGCAAAGCGCGTGCTCGCGATCTATCAGCCTCACGGTTATGGGCCGACCCGCTTTCTCCGCCGCGATTTCGTCACCACCTTCGCCCGCGAATTGCGGCCGCGCGATCGCCTGTTCATGCTTGAAGTGTTCTATGCCGGCGGCACCGCGGCGCGCGACTTCTCCGCCGCCGACATCGTCGCCGAGATTGCGGCGCAAGGTGCCGAGGCTGAATTCGCGCCGTCGCGCAGCTGGCTTGCGTCCAGGATTGCGGCGGAGGCCGAACCCGGCGACCTCGTCCTCGTCATGGGCGCGCGGGATCCGACGCTGACCGGCCTCGCCAGGGACATTGTGGCGGCGATTGGTGCCCAGAAGCCACAGCCGGAAGGAGTAAAACCACATGACATTACCCCCGGAAATTGAGTTAAGATGCCCCCAGACGAGGCTCCGCGGCGGGGGAGGCGAGACCAAGCGCCCGGAAGCCGAACGGGGATGACGGGCCGAGTGCGGTCACAAAGAGCCGCCGGGAACCGCCCGCCATCGATCAAGCCGCCACCTGGATTGATGTGGCTTGCCCGTTCGAAACGCGAACCGAGGGTAGAGGGGAGGGGTCGATGAACACGCGATCTTTGCTTCTGACGGTCCCCGTCACAATCTCGATGCTGGCGGTTGCGCCGCTTTCCGCGGAGGCCGCCTGCTGGGTCTGGAAACCTTGCGCCAACGAGTATGACTCGGGCGGTCCCGGACTGACGGAATCTCAGACCTTGCTGCCGCCAATGCCGGAGGACGGGTCGGTGCCGCCGGGCGCCACGGCGCGCGAATCCCAGAAGGTGCTGGCGCCCTATCCACCGGACGGATCGGGACACCCCGCTGGTGCCACTGCCTCGACCGGTCCCGCGGGCGCTCCGGAAAAGCTGACGCCGCCGAAGAAGCCTGTCGCGGCGAAGAAGCCGCCGCCAGCGCCAGCACAGGCGAAAGCGGCGCCGCCTCCGGCGCCACCTCCCGCGCAAGCTAAGGCTGCACCGCCTCCGAAACCGGCGCCAGTACCGGCGCAAGCCAAGGCGGCACCACCACCGGCGCCTGCACCGGCGCAAGCCAAGGCCGCACCACCTCCGGCGCCACCGCCTGCACCGGCGCAAGCCAAGGCCGCACCGCCGCCACCACCGCCACCGGCGCAAGCGAAGGCGGCACCGCCGCCGCCTCCGGCGCCACCACAGTCGACGACGCAAGCCAAAATGCCACCAAAACCGGCGCAACCGGCTCAGGCCGCGGTACCACCACCGCCCAGCGACACGATGAACGTGCCGGGAATTGCGACCATCAAGGTGATTCCGGAATAGGCGACGGTCTTAAGGGATCGGAAGAGCGCATGCGCTGCGGGGAGCGAACGCTCCCCGCTATCGCCCGCTTGGGCGGCAGTCCGACTTAGCGGCAGAAATAAGCGCGCCCGTCGGGGGCGACGAAGTAGCCGGTGTGCGGATTGAAGCTCGGATGGCGCCCGCAATACGCATACCAATCCGGCGTCCATGGCGGCGGCCCATAGGAGGCCGGGCCGTAATAGACCGGCGGCGGCGGGGGCGGCGGCACCACATAGACGTCGCGCGGCGCGAGCGCGCTGCCAACCACCGCGCCGACGCCGAAGCCGAGCAAGCCGGCGCCGACGGCACTCCCTCGTCCTGCCTCGGCCGGAGCGCTTGAGAGCAATATCGCCGCTCCGATCAGGCTGGCGGTGACGGCGGCCTTTGCTGTTATGACCATGACTTTCGAACTTCCCCCGAAGCGCCCAGAGCCTCTGGGCTGGCCAATCCGAGGCCGGGGATGCCTTGACTGCGGCGTCGCCGGCATCCCCTGACCCCGGCGCAAACAATAATCGCGAAGTGGTTACCAGATCGTCACGGCCGACCGCCGCTTGCGACCGTTATGCGGTGAACGGCAGCGGATACCCCGTGGCGAGCGCGGCGAGCGTCGCCGTCGCCAGCGACACGAGATGAAAGGCAAGCACGCCCGCAAGCACGCCGAGGGTGAAGCGGGTGCGCGCGCTTGCCGCCGCCAACGCGCCGGTGGCGGAGAAACCCCAGGCCGCGGCGCCGCTCACACCGAACACCGCAAGCATCGACAGGGTGCCCGCGACCTTGCTGTCGCACCACGGGCATTTGAGCTTGGCGTGCGCGTCGAACACGTTGCAGTGGTGATGCAGCCCGTTCCACGGCCAGTCGCAGCCGCAATCGAACATCAAGCCGCAGAGCGGCGTGATCGCGATCAAGGCAAATACGGCGACGACGGCGAGCGCCGCGAGCGAAGGGTTGCGCAGCGGCAGCGGCGTCACCCGCGCCGCAAGCCAGCACAACGCAAGGACCACGGCAGCCGTGCCACCATAGCTCAGCACCGTCATCGGCCGAGGCTCCTGAGCGCGTCCATCCGATCGAACTCTAGCCGTTGACGCAGCCGGGCCTGAATACGACCAACGTCGAACCCGTCACCTGCGACGGTTCGCGTCCCCGCGCAAGGCTTGAAGCGATCACCAGCTTCGCGGTTGTTGCCGCGTGTCGGCGCTGTGAACGCCTGCTGAGGATCCCGAGCCCACATCGGGCCACAACAACACGCCCGCCATCGACCCGAAGATCGCGCCAAGCACGAGGAGTGCGATGGTACCAATAACGATTCTCATCTTCCCTCTTCACCGAATGCGTGGCGTGAGCCTCTTGCCGCATCTCACGCCAACAAGGAGCCCCCGCCCCAGCCGGCGAAGCGAATCAGAGGAAGAAACCTTTAAAAGAGATTGAACAAAGCTTAACGGCGCGTCCGGCGCCGCAAGCATCCGTCACACTCAGGGCGCGCTCGGCACGGCGCTCGGTGATTTTGGCGTCCACGCCTTCGCCAGTGTTTTAGCCTGTTCCAACTGCTCCGGTGTCATCAGGCTGGCGACGTGGTCACGATTGGCCGCCGCCTGCTCGCGGTCCTCTTTCGCCGAGGCCGGAAACCGCGAGGCGGCGAGGCTGGCCCACACATAAGCCTGGACGTTGTCCTGGGGCACGCCTTCGCCCGCCGCATACATGCTGCCGAGATTGCTCTGAGCGCGCGGGTTGCCCTGCTCGGCGGCGAGGCGATACCACTTCGCGGCTTCGCTCAAGTCCCGCGGTACGCCCTGGCCGCTGTCATACATGAAGCCGAGATTGCTCTGGGCGAAGGCATTGCCCTGCGCGGCAAGAGGCCGCCACAGCTTGAGCGCCGTCTCATAGTCACCGCGCTGGTAAGCGGCCCAGCCTTCCTCGGAAGGGCCAGCAATCGCGCCGCCACAAAACATCGCTGCGACAACCACACCGGCCAGGATGCGCTTCATTGCCCCTCCCTTCGCGGCGATCACCGTAAGGGAGTTGGATGGGCTTTTTGAGGCCATATTCGATTTCGAGGGCCGTCCGACTCGCGAACAGCACGACGCAATCGAGGTTGCGTCATGCCCGACGAAAGTGAACTGATGCGCGCGGTGACCTTTCCGCGCAGCAACGGGGACGCTGCCTCCCAATCTCTCGCGCAAGGGCTTTGCGGTCCTACACTCTAGCAGGGTCTCGCCACAGAAAGAGCCAATAGCTGCCCAAGGCAAGCCACATGGCGAACGTTAAGATGGGAGTGTGACCGAGGGGGGACGATAGTCATGCACACCATCCTGCTCGCGACTCTTGCCATCCTTCTACTAGCTGCGCTCCCCACCTTGCCGTACTCCGCTGCCGGCAGGTCGCGTTATCAACGTGGCGAGTCGAAAGGGCGTATCGAGCCACAACTTTCGCTTGGATGACCGCCTGCTCGTGGTCGTCAGACGATCCATCCGAGTTCGCGCGCCTTTTGGACACCCCTGGGACGAGCAAATCACCCTCGTGTCATGCGCCACGGTTTGGGTAAGGCAATGAGCCCGCACCGCCCCCTACTTGAATGCGGCACCCGCGCTCCCTAAGTTAGGGGCTTGGGGTGACGTCCTTGTTGTCTAGTGCCCCCCGTCTAGCCGTGACGTTACCCTTTTTGCGCCGGCTTCCCTCCCGGCGCAGTGCGCAAAAAGCGCTTCTGGCGCCCCAACTGCATCAAGCGGTTGGGCGCTTTTTTTTGCTCAGCCGCCAAATCGGGTAGGTGTGGCATTCCGGTAACGCCGCGCTTTATTTTGTGCACATCTCAGGACTGCCTGAGATTTGCCATGCTTCGGCGATGACCTCACACTTGGAATTTGCGCGAGGAAAGAGGGAAAAAAACGGGGGGAAGCCTGGGGGGTTCTCAGGCTTCCTTTTTTTGTGCGAGACGCTAACCGAGCTGAGCTAACGCTCCGACGTTGATAAGCATACGGCGCGGGTAAAGGTAAGCAGCCGTGAGGCCCTCAGTTCCGCCTTGCGGCGCTCCGCGGCAAGTCCCCGAGCAAGACTTTCAGATCGTGCGCGGCATTCAACGTGAAGCGAAGAGTTTGAGGGCCGCTGTCCGTTTCGGCCTCGAACTTGATCACGGATAGCCCTTCGGGAGTCGGAACGTCCTTACTGCACTCCTTCACACGGAGTATGAGCAGCATCTCCTTGGCCACCTAGACATCCTCCCTCTGCAACCGGAAAAAGCCTAGTGTTCCCGGACCATCCTGCCAGAGAGGCTAGGCCCTGAAGGTAGTGTAGCAGGCCCCAAAATGACTGCACTGTCTGTGTGTACCCCAGCCAACCATAACCTTCGGCTCGATGCCTGCTATCTGCTAACAGCCGCGTTTTCTGCCGCAGCGTAACGATCCTTCCAGGTAGATACTCCTCTTGACCCGTCATGGGTGACATGAGAGAACGAACCATGAACCTCAGTCAAGCCCCTCGACGGAATGGCGACCACCCGAACCTATGGCCCTCTGCATCTTGAGGACCTCGAACCTCACCGGTTCGAGGACCTGGTGCGATCGCTGATCTATGATTTTCGCGATTGGCGCTATCTCGAGCCGACGGGGCGGGGTGGGGCCGACGATGGCTACGACGCTCGGGGCATCGAGAAGGCTGCCAGCCCCGCCGAGCTTCTCCGCGACCGCGATGATGATGATGACCGTGATGATGATGACGACGACGAGGCCGGCGCATCGACAGTCGAGGGAAAGGTCTGGCTGATCCAGTGTAAGCGCGAGAAGGTGATCAACCCGAAGAAACTAGCGCAGTATCTCGACGACTTGCCCGACGCGAGCAAGGAGGGGCTCTACGGCCTGATCTTCGCCGCCGCATGCGACTTCTCGAAGGCCGCGCATGACCTCTTCAGGGCTAAGACGCGTGAGCTCGGCTTCGCCGAGGCGCATCTATGGGGCAAGGCCGCCATCGAGGATCAGCTTTACCAGCCAAAGAACGACCATCTGCTGTTCGGCTTCTTTGGGTTCTCGTTGAAGACGCGCCAGCGCAGCGTCAAGACTGAAGTGCGCGCTCGACTTGCGATGAAGCGTAAGGCGGTGCGCTTGCTTAGCCGAGGTGACCGTGTGGTACTCCGCGACGCGACGGACGACCGATATCCCTTCCTCGACGAGGACGCATCTAAGGGGAGGGGCGAGCGCGGCAGATGGACGGTTCTGATCTTCAAGGGCGTCTATCACGATGGACTCCGCTTTGTTGTGCACCAGCACTTCGCTTACCTGGGAGACGACGACAAGGAGTGGGACTACTCCGAAATCATGGACGATGGAGCGATCGGTCACCACGACAACCCGTGGCGGCAAGACGAGGAAGACTGGGTAAGCCGAAGCGTGGCGATGGAGGAGTGGGACGCGCTTCCCGAGCAGAATCGTGCTTGGTTCGAGATTAGCGGGGCCGTGTCATTCAACTCCATTATCGACATCGACGAGCAGGGGGATCAGTGGGCTAAGAGGCCGCACGTCTACACGGTGGCGTTCGACCCGGCGAGGGGTCCCTTCAAGCACTACTATCACTCGCTGAAAACGATAGACCGATGGAACCGGCGGCGTGGCGATCCGGAGCTTGAGAACAGAGTGAAGAAGTTTACCCGCAAAGGAGAGCCTCTCCGGATCGAGGCCAGAAGCCTGAGACGAGCGCGCACGTCATGACCGACGAGGAAGCAAGAATAGCGATCCCCAAGACTTGAGGGTACGGGCTCGGCGCATACGGCCTACGCCGCGTAGCCCCGTTGTAGCCCCGAGCTCAATCTGCTGGTCAAAATAAGGAAAATTTGGCTCCCCGGGCCGGATCTCGAACCAGCGACCCAGCGGTTAACAGCCGCTTGCTCTACCAACTGAGCTACCGGGGACCAGAGCGCGCTCTAAGGCGCTAGCTCGGGGGGTCATAGCAAATGCCAGGAGGCCATGCCAGACCTTTGCTTAGGGGCAGGGGGCCGCGGCAGCACGCGCGGTTGCGCGCGCTCCCAGCCGGCCCTATGTGGTGACGGCCCCCCGAAAGGTCGCCATGGCCAAGAAGATCAGTTTCGCCAATCGCGAATTCCACCTGCCGGAGTCGAAGCCGATCCGCCTTGGGCTCGGCATTCTGCTCGTTGCCGGCGGCCTCGTCGGCTTTCTCCCCGTGGTCGGCTTCTGGATGATCCCTCTCGGGCTCCTCGTTCTCTCCGTCGATATTCCGGTCGTTCGCCGCT
Organism: uncultured Alphaproteobacteria bacterium; assembly: GCA_963732955.1. Lineage (GTDB taxonomy): Bacteria > Pseudomonadota > Alphaproteobacteria > Rhizobiales > Methyloligellaceae > Methyloceanibacter. Next base: position 1,114,688 of record CAVTBH010000004.1, on the reverse strand, counting down.
GGCGCCGCAAGCTCGCACTGTGGTGGCACCGCGACCGCAAGAATGGCGAACAGCCCGCTTCACCGACGGAGAACCCGCCAGGCGCCAAGGCCGATTGAAGGCAGTGCCGATTTCCGTCGAGGGCAAGGGGTGAAAGATCGACTCCTCGATTTCCACCGAGCCGGGATAGAATTGGCGCCGAAGCTTCTGCTCTTTGCACCTTGGCGGGAAGTCGTGAGCAGCATCGACGATATTGTCGAGCGTTCCTCGTCCCCTCACAAGTGGGTGTGGCTCAATGAAGCCAAATTCGGGTTTCGCTACCTTCGCGATTTTTGCGGGCGCTTGCCCGACGGCGCCTCGGTGCTCGAAGTTGGCTGCGGCAGCGGCATCTTGCTGGGAATGCTGGCGGAGTCCTTCAAGACCCTCAAGCTCGAAGGGATCGAGCCCTTTGGCGACGGCTTCGGTTCGTCCAAGGAGTTGAACACGTTCTTCCAGGAGCATGGGCTTCGGATCGAGAACGTGGGCTACGAGCAATACCGGCCCAACAACAAGTTCGATCTGATCTATCTGGTGAACGTCTTCGAGCACCTGCCGGTATGGAGGGATTTCCTCGGTTTCGTTGAGCGCAACCTCAAACCTGGTGGTGTCTGCCTGATCCTGTGCCCCAATTACGGCTTCCCATACGAATCGCATTTTGGACTTCCGATCTTGGTCAACAAGCGACTGACGGGCCGCGTCTTCGCGAAATCAATCGAGCGCCATGAGGTGCAGCACGGCAGCACCGGTCTTTGGCGCAGTCTCAATTTCGTGAAACTGCGAGACGTGAAACATGAAGTGCGAGGGCGCCCCTTGCAGCTCCGGGTGCGCCACCAAATTCTCGACGACCTGATTGATCGATTGTCGTCCGACGAGCATTTCGCCGCGAGGCAAAGGAGCATCGGTGTTCTGGGCGCTTGGTCGAAGAAGCTTGGCTTGACCAGGCTTCTGAAGACGGACGCCCTGGAGAATTACCTACCCTACATGATGCTCGAGCTGAGGCTGCGGTCGCAACCGGCGAGCGCGCCGACGCTCATCGGTGGAAGAAGCGGCCAACAAAGGTGCTAGGCAAGGCGCCGCAACTAGCTTCATAGTTCGACGGAGCGGGGAGGAGCCCAATATAGGGGAGCAGACATGATCCGCGAAACACAGCTGGTTGCGGGCGCAGCGATCAGCGTCATTGTCGCCATTCTAGCTTTCGCTCTGCCGGCCGAGGCCGGAACGTGTTCGCCGGTGATGGGGAAGGGGCGCGCCGCCGATCCCGCCACGGCGACCACACGTGCGCAGCACGAGCTCATTCAGCGGGCCGCCCGTCTTCGGCGGCAAGATCTCGCAGCAGTCGACCAATTGCAAAAAGATCGACGCGGGTTTGTGTGCAAGGTGACGGCGGTGGTCTGCCCGAGGAAGTCATAACGCCGGGACGAGCTGCGGCTCGGGGATGCAGGGCTGTCCGCGCGGCACGAGCACCGGCTGCACTGAGGCTACGAATGGTGGGTATCGGCAGCAAGGCTTTAGGCATCATCGCTGCTGCTGGACTGCTCGGACTGGCGGGATCCTTTGCGGTTAGCTGGACGTTGGAGCGACAGCAGGAGCAGCGTTTCGACGCCAATCTTGAAAAGCTGGTCGGTCTATTGGCGATTCCGGATCAAGCCGATCCCGCGACGCAGTTCGATGCGGCGCGCCGCTTTGTCAATGGTCACAGCCGTCATGCCGTCGATGCCGAGTTCCGCAAGGTGCAGGGCGATAGGAATCTCATTGTCGAAGGCGTTATCGCTCACACCACAGGAAGACGTTCGAGCCCCATCCATCTCGAATGCAGCACGCGCTCCAACCTCTTGGCGTCCGTGCTACGCCGGCTCGGCTTCAAGACCCGCATCGTCGCCATTTTCGATACTAGCGACGACGCGCTTCGGTCTCATTCCTTTGTCGACGTGTTGAACCCCAAGACAGGGAAGTGGGAGACCCAAGATCCTGACTTTGATGTGTATTGGATAAGCAGAGCCTCTGGGCAGCGCGTGTCACTGGCCGAGGCCGCGGAGGATTTGTCTGACCTGCTGCCCTGTCACGGGCCGAGCGGTGCGGCTGCGGACGCGGATAGCGCGGAGGGGAAGTCCCCGGCAAAACTGCGCGACCTGCTCGATATTGTTTCGACGACCGACAAGGAGCGCAATGTCAGGTCCACTCGATTTCACGACGCGTGCAGAGCCGGACAAAGTCTTCACGGTCAATGGGAGGCGGGGCACTTTTTGTGAATTGATGGCTAAGCGCTGTGCGCTTGGGTTTACGCCAATTTCCGCGCAGGGGTCGTGACCGCGTCACCATGGCTGCGGCGGGCAGGATTGATGCCGCGGGATGCCTTTAGCGTGCCGCGATTGGGATCGGAAAATTTTGGAGGCCACGCCCGGAATCGAACCGGGGTGCACGGATTTGCAGTCCGCTGCGTCACCACTCCGCCACGTGGCCTATGGTAGGGGAGGTCCCCGAAAGCTGCTAACTAGGTGCGGAATGGCCTTTGCGTCAATATGGCTCGGATGTCCTCCGGGCTGCGTGGCGGCATAAGTTGAGAGCGGGGCGCGATGGTGGGGATGATCGATTTTGCGGCGGCGCGGCGGACCATGGTTGAGAGCCAACTCCGTCCCACCAAGGTGACGGACCCGCGGCTGCTCGCGGCGATGGGCGAGTTGCCGCGCGAGCTGTTCCTGCCGCCTTCGCGACAGCCTCTTGCTTATATGGATGCCGCCCTTGAGGTCTGGCCCGCGATCGACGGAGCGATGCCGCGTTATCTGCTGGCGCCGGTGGTGCTGGCGCGATTGATCCAGCTCGCGAGCGTCGAGGCCACCGACAGCGTGCTCGATATCGGCTGCGCCACCGGCTACTCGACCGCCGTGCTTTCGCGTCTCGCGAGCTCGGTCACCGCGGTCGAGGTCGAGCCTGAGCTTGTCGCTGCCGCCAGCGCCAACCTCGCCGCTCTCGGGATCGGCAATGCCACGGTCGTCGAAGGCGCGTTGACGGAAGGCGCTCCCGACGCTGCGCCGTTCGACGTTATCTTCATCAACGGCAGCATCGTCGATGTGCCCACCGGACTGCCGGCTCAGCTCAAGGATGGGGGCCGCCTCGTCGCGATCGTTGCCGGCGGAGAAGGCCGGCCGGGGCAGCCAAAGGCGTCTCTGTTTGTCAAGGTCGAAGGCGAGACCAGCGGAGTTTTCCACTTCGATGCCAACGCCAAGCCGCTACCGGGATTTGCGCAAGCGGCCTGTTTCACCCTGTAGCGGCGAAAGATAACTGGGGACTGTTGCACTGATCCCACAGTGCCTTGAGTTTTTTGCCAGAATCGGTGGCTAATGACGTCCTTTGGTGTCCCCGACGGGCGTGGTGCTTTATCATTCCTGGGGCAGATGGGGGCAGGGGGCCATCCCAACTGCGGAGGCTATGACTGTGATTTGCGTCCTGAGCGGGCATCGCTTGCCCTGCGCGGAGACCTCGTGGCTGCGTGGCGGGGCGCTTATCGCCTGCCTGTTTGTGGCAGCGCTGTTCTGCGCCCAGCCGGCTCGGGCCGAGACGCTCGATGAGGCGTTGGCCAACGCCTATCTGATCAATCCCGCATTGAACGCCGAGCGCGCCAGGCTGCGGGCGACCGACGAGCAGGTCGCGGTGGCGAAATCGGGTTTGCGGCCCAATGTCAGCGCCTCCGGCGACCTTTCCTTTCAGAACTCCGAGAGCGACGTGGCGGGGGGCACTAGCACCAAGTCGTCGACGCAAAAATGCGACGCGGCCACGGCGGCGGCGGAGCCGGCCTTCTGCGCCTCGCTACAAGCCGGGCAGGCGGATTTCGGCCAGACCGGGGCCATTACCAGCGACGGCGTGACCCATCCGCGCGGCTACGCCGTCACGCTGAGCCAGCCAATCTTCGAAGGCTTCCAGAACATCAACGCCATTCGCCAGGCCAAGGCCTCGGTGCAGGCGAGCCGCGAGACGCTTCGCGCCGCGGAGCAGAACGTGCTGCTCAACGCCGCGACCGCCTATGTCGATGTCGTCCGCGACCTCGCCGTGGTCAGTTTGCGGGAATCGAACGTCAACGTGCTGAGCGAGCAACTGCGGCAGACCAAGGACCGCTTCAATGTCGGCGAGGTCACGCGCACCGACGTGGCCCAGGCCGAGGCCCGCAGGTCCGATGCCGTGACCCAGCTCTACGCCGCCCAGGCCAACCTCAAGGCGAGCCGGGCGGTCTATGAGCAGGTGATCGGTCACCCGCCGTCGAACCTCGTGCATCCGCCGTCGATCGTCAGCCTTCTGCCCACGAACCTCGAAGATGCCATGACCCTCGGCGACGGCGAGAACCCGAATATTCTCGCGACCGTCTATCAGGAGGAGGCGTCGCTCTATAACCTCAATCAAATTCTCGGCGAGCTGCTGCCGTCGGTGACCCTCGATGCGCAATATCAACAGCGCTTCGGTGAGAGCCGGGTGCTGAAGGAGCAGCAGATCACCACGGTGATGGGGCGCGTGAACGTGCCGCTGTACCAGGGCGGCGGCGTTGCCGCGCGGGTGCGCCAGGCGAAGGAGACCAATCACCAGTTCAAGAAGGAAGTCGAGGACGTTCGCCTCAGGATCCATGCCGACGTGATTTCGAGCTGGGGCCAGCTCCAAGCCACCGCCTCGGAGATCCGCTCCGCGCAAGATTCTCTCCAGGCCAACGGCATCGCCCTCGAAGGCGTGAAGGAAGAGGAGAAGGTCGGCCAGCGGACCACCCTCGACGTCCTTAATGCCCAGCTCGAATATCTGGGCTCGCAAATCCAGCTGGTGACAGCGAAGCGTGACCGCGTCGTCGCCGAATATGCGCTCTACGCCTCCGTCGGTCGGTTGGACGCCCAAAGCCTCAATTTGTCAGTACCTTACTATGATCCGCTGGAGCACTATGGTATCGTACAGAACAAATGGTTTGGTTTACGGCCACCTTCGCCTCCGGCGCCCGATGAGTGATATCTCGGCCAGTTAACGTTACATTCACTAACCCCTGCCCGAACCAAGCCGAGACTTGTACGTTAACCGTGTGTTAAACTGCGGACGCTTGAGGGCCACCCAGGTGATGACCGCGGGGTGCAGCGGGGTATTGGCGGCAAGGGAATCCCAACATGAACAGCACGGAACGGGCTCCCGAACCGACAATGGAGGAGATTCTGGCCTCCATTCGTCGGATCATCTCTGACGACGAAGCGAATTCGAACCATCAAGAGGCGACATCATCGGACTATGCCGGACCCGTCGCGGTGGAAGACACCGACGACAGTGCGGCTGACACCCAGATGATCGACGATATTGCGCGGGTGCTGAGCAGCGCCGCGCCATCGAGTGTCGAGAGCGAGGAGGACATTCTCGATCTGGCGGAGCCCGAGGAGCTCTTGCTCGAGGCGCCGGCTGACGCCGAGATGTTCGTCACTGAGGAAGTCATTCTCACCGAGTTCTATACCGAGGCGGAACCTGCGGCCGAGGCTTACGCCGAGGCGCCGCCGTCGCCGGATTTCACCGCGGCGTTCCCGCCGGCTTCTGACAGCGAGGCCGCGGAGGGCTTTGCCGGCGAGGACGAGGGTGCTGCCGAGCAGCTCGCCGAGGAGCCGATCGTGGTCGAGGCGCCCGAAAGCGCCGAGATGTTCGCGACGGACGAGGTCGCGATCGAGATGCCTGCGGCGGAAGAGACCGTCGCGGAGATGCCGCCGCCGATGGAAGAGCCGGCCCGCGCCGGCGCCGGAGATCCCCTCGCTCGACGATCCGACCACCGCCTTGGAGCGGGCCATCGCCGCGTTGAAGGCCGGCGACCTTGCTGCCTTCGCCCGCGAGGCGCAATCCGGTTATGGCGAGCCGGCGGCCGCGGTTGAGCCGCCGCCTGAGGCGGAGGCGCCGCTTGCGGCTGCCGAGCCGGAACCTGCGCCCGAGCCCGATGCTGAGCCTGAAGTCGAAGCCTTGGCGCTTGAAGAGGAATTGATCCTCGACGAGCAGGCAGTCGAGCCGAGCCCCGAGGAGTGGTCGGAGGAGAGCACCTCCTGGCCCGAGCCCGAGATGGAGCTTGCCCCTGAGCCCGATCAGGCCCCGGCCGCCGAAGCGGCGATCGAGGCGGAGATCGAGGAGGAGCAAGCCTGGGCCGCGGCGGAGCCTGAAGCCCCGCCAGAGTCCGAGCCCGAACCCGCATACGAGTCTGGCGCGTACCACGTCAATGGCGGCTCGGCCCACAAGGCGCATGACTACGAGTCGCCGCTGGGGGCGAAGTCGCTCGAGGACAGCGTCAAGGAGATGCTGCGCCCGATGCTTCGGGAATGGCTTGAGGAGAACATGCCTCGGGTTCTGGACGCCACCTTGCGCGAGGAGCTCAACAACCTCGAGCGCCGCGGCAACTAGCGGTCCGTTTCGCGCGTCCGGCCCGGCGTGAAAGCAGCCGGGCCGCCGGCGTGGGTTCCAAGCCTCCTTTATTGACAGCGCGGAAGGCGAAAGCGTAGGAGGCGGGGCGCGTCCGCCCACCTCCTTCACCACGCTTAAGCCGCCGATGCTCGACAAGACCTATCAGCCTGCCGCCATCGAGGGCCCGATCTACCGGCTCTGGGAGGAGGCGAACGCCTTCGCCGCGGGCCGCGAGGATCGCGCCGGTGGCCGCCCCTTCGCCATCGTCATCCCGCCGCCGAACGTCACCGGCTCGCTGCATATGGGGCACGCCCTCAACAACACGCTGCAAGACGCACTCGTCCGCTTCGAGCGCATGCGTGGCCGCGACGTGCTGTGGCAGCCCGGCACCGACCACGCCGGCATCGCCACCCAGATGGTGGTCGAGCGCCAGCTCATGGAGCGGCAAGAGCCGAACCGCCGCGATCTCGGCCGCGATGAGTTCATCCGCCGCGTCTGGCAATGGAAAGAGGAGTCCGGCGGCACCATCATCAATCAGTTGAAGCGGCTCGGCGCCTCCTGCGACTGGTCACGCGAGCGCTTCACCATGGACGAGGGTCTGTCGCGCGCCGTGCGCAAGGTGTTCGTCGATCTCTATCGCGCCGGCCTCATCTATAAGGACAAGCGCCTCGTCAATTGGGACCCGAAGCTCTTGACCGCGATCTCCGACCTCGAGGTCGACCAGGTCGAGGTCAAAGGCCATCTCTGGCATCTGCGCTATCCGCTCGAAGGCCGCAGCTTCGATCCCGAGGATCCTGCGACCTACATCGTCGTCGCCACCACGCGGCCCGAGACCATGCTTGGCGACACCGCCGTCGCCGTGCATCCAGACGACGAGCGCTACACCAAGCGCGTCGGCACGAACGTGATCCTGCCGCTCGTCGGCCGCCGCATCCCCATTGTCGCCGACGAATATTCCGACCCCGAGAAAGGCTCGGGCGCGGTGAAGATCACGCCGGCGCACGACTTCAACGACTTCGAGGTCGGCAAGCGCCATGGGCTCGGCCAGATCAACATCCTCGATCCCGAGGCGAACCTCCTGCTCGAGCCCAATCCGGAGTTCACCCAGGATGTTGCGCCGAGCACAGAACTGACTTCAGACGATTCAGGAATTGAATGGCCTCGATCGGTTCGCTGCGCGCAAGAAGATCGTCGAACGTCTCGAGGCTTCAGGTCTCGTCGACAAGATCGAGCCTTACGTCCACACCGTGCCCCATGGCGACCGCTCCGGCGTCGTCATCGAGCCCTTCCTCACCGACCAGTGGTACGTCAACGCGCGGGAGCTGGCGAAGCCGGCCATCAACGCTGTCAAGCGCGGCCGCACCAATTTCGTGCCGAAGCAGTGGGAGAACACCTATTTCCACTGGATGGAAAACATCCAGCCATGGTGCATCTCGCGCCAGCTGTGGTGGGGTCACCAGATCCCCGCCTGGTACGGCCCCGACGACAAAGTCTTCGTCGCCGAGGACGAGGCCGCGGCCCAAGCGGAAGCGAACAAGCACTACGGCAAGCCGACTGCGCTCATCCGCGACGAAGACGTGCTCGACACCTGGTTCTCATCGGCGCTGTGGCCGTTCTCCACCCTCGGCTGGCCCGACGAGACGAAAGAGCTCAAGCGCTACTACCCGACCGACGTCCTCGTCACCGGCTTCGACATCATCTTCTTCTGGGTCGCGCGCATGATGATGATGGGCCTCCACGTCATGGAGGAGGTCCCGTTCCGCGACGTCTACATCCACGCCCTCGTCCGCGACGAGAAGGGGCAGAAGATGTCGAAGTCGAAGGGGAACGTCATCGACCCCCTCGAGCTGATCGACGCCTACGGCGCCGACGCGCTCCGCTTCACGCTTGCCGCCATGGCGGCGCAGGGACGCGACATCAAGCTCAGCGCCTCCCGCGTCGAGGGCTATCGCAACTTCGCCACCAAGCTCTGGAACGCGGCACGCTTCGCCGAGATCAATGGATGTGCGCCGGTCAAAGGCTTCGACCCGGCCTCGGCGAAGGAGACGCTCAACCGCTGGATCGCCGGCGAGAGCGAGCGCGCGCTGGCTCAGGTCACCGAGGCACTCGAGGCCTATCGCTTCAACGACGCGGCGGGCGCCATCTACAGCTTCATCTGGCACGTGTTCTGCGACTGGTATCTCGAGCTGTCGAAGCCGATCCTTGGGGGCAGCGACCAAGCCGCCGCCGCCGAGACCCGCGCCATGACCGCATTCGTGCTCGACCGCGCTCTCAAGCTGCTGCATCCGTTCATGCCCTTCGTCACCGAGGAGCTGTGGGCGAAGCTGGCGGCCGAAGGCGAGGGCAGGGAGACGCTGCTCGCGCTCGCGCCCTGGCCACGCCATCGCGGCCTCGAATATGCCGACGCCGACGCCGAGATCGGCTGGGTGATCCGCCTCGTCTCCGAGGTGCGCTCGGTCCGCTCCGAGATGAATGTCCCCGCCGGCGCCAAGGTGCCGCTCGTCATCTCCGGCGCGAGCGAGGCGACGGCGGCGCGCGCCAAGCGCCACGAGGACACCATCCTTCGGCTCGCCCGCATCGATGCCATGAGCTTCGGCAAGGCGCCCGCCGGCGCCGTCCAGATCGTGCTCGACGAGGCGACCTTGGCGCTGCCGCTCGCCGGCGTCATCGACGTCGCCGCGGAATCGAAGCGCCTCAAGCGCGAGATCGACAAGATCGGGTCGGAGATCAAGCAGCTCGACGCCAAGCTCGCCAACGAGAAGTTCGTCTCCCGGGCGCCCGAGCATGTGGTCGAGGAGCAGCGCGAGCGGAAGGCCGATGCCGAGGCCGTCGCCGCCCGGCTGGAGCAGGCCTTGAAGCGCCTCGAGGCCGTCCTCTAGCCTCTTGAATCCGTCTGCCGCCGACCCGACTTAGGCGTTGAAACGAAATCTTCACCGCTGTATCGCAAATACCACAGACTGCGGCATTTTCGCCCCGTTTGCGCCATAAAACTTTGTGACATCAGGCTCGTACGAAGAGCAACGGCTAAGCACCGTTCCAAGGTTTTAGCGGGGTTGAGAGCCGGACGCCGGAGCCGGTACCGCTAACAGGTGGTAGCGATCCGCCCCGTTTCTCTTTCACTGCTTATCCGGGTATGGGAGATGGACGCCAAGACGTTTGATAAGTCGCGTTTGCCGAGCCGGCACGTCACCGAGGGTCCCGCACGCGCGCCCCATCGCTCCTATTACTATGCCATGGGTCTGTCCTCCGAGCAGATCCATCAGCCCTTCGTCGGCGTCGCCACCTGCTGGAACGAAGCCGCGCCCTGCAACATCTCGCTGATGCGCCAGGCCCAGGCCGTGAAGCAGGGCGTGGCCGCTGCCCGCGGTACGCCGCGCGAGTTCTGCACCATCACCGTCACCGACGGCATCGCCATGGGCCATGAGGGCATGAAGTCCTCGCTGCCGTCCCGCGAGGTGATCGCCGATTCCGTCGAGCTCACCATTCGCGGCCATTGCTACGACGCCTTGGTCGGCATGGCCGGCTGCGACAAGTCGCTTCCCGGCATGATGATGGCCATGTGCCGCCTCAACGTGCCGTCGATCTTCATCTATGGCGGCTCTATCCTCCCGGGCTCCTTCAGGGGCCGCCCCGTGACGGTGCAGGATCTGTTCGAGGCGGTCGGCCAATTCTCCGTCGGCAAGATGTCGATCCGAGGACCTCGCCGAGCTCGAGCAGGTCGCCTGTCCTTCCGCCGGCGCCTGCGGCGCCCAGTTCACGGCAAACACCATGGCTACCGTGTCCGAGGCCATCGGTCTCGCGCTGCCCTATTCCGCCGGCGCGCCCGCGCCCTACGAGATCAGGGACCGCTTCTGCTTCGCCGCCGGCGAGAAGATCATGGACCTGATCGCTCTCAACATCCGCCCGCGCGACATCGTCACCCGCAAGGCGCTCGAGAATGCGGCTGCCGTGGTTGCGGCGACCGGCGGCTCGACCAATGCGGCGCTGCACCTGCCGGCAATCGCGAATGAATGCGGCATCGACTTCGACCTGTTCGCCGTCGCCGAGGTGTTGCAGCGCACGCCCTATATCGCCGACCTCAAGCCATCCGGCCGCTACGTCGCCAAGGACATGTTCGAGGCGGGCGGCATTCCGCTGCTGATGAAGACGCTGCTCGACCACGGCTATCTTCACGGCGATTGCCTCACCGTGACCGGGCGCAGCATCGCCGACAACCTTGCCAAGGTGGCGTGGAACCCGGATCAGGACGTGATCCGTCCCGCCAACAAGCCGCTGTCGCCGACCGGTGGCGTCGTTGGCCTCAAGGGCTCGCTCGCCCCCGATGGCGCCATCGTCAAGGTCGCCGGCATGGCCGGGCTCAAGTTCCGTGGGCCCGCGCGCTGCTTCGACTGCGAGGAGGACGCTTTCGCCGCCGTCAGCGCCAAGCGCTACCAGGAAGGCGACGTCATCGTCATCCGCTACGAGGGGCCGAAGGGCGGCCCCGGCATGCGCGAGATGCTGTCGACCACGGCGGCGCTGTACGGCCAGGGCATGGGCGACAAGGTGGCGCTGATTACCGACGGCCGGTTCTCCGGTGCGACGAGAGGTTTTTGCGTCGGTCACGTCGGTCCCGAGGCCGCGGTGGGCGGTCCGATCGGACTGCTCCGTGACGGCGACATGATTTCGCTCGACGCCGAGCAGGGCACCATCGACGTCGAGTTGAGCGAGAGCGAGCTCGCCAAGCGAGCCGAGGCCTGGAAGGCACGTCCGAGCCCGTTCGGGAGCGGCGTCCTGTGGAAATACGCCAACGACGTTGGGCCGGCGCGGACGGGCGCCATCACCCACCCAGGCGCTGGCGCGGAAGTGAAGTGCTATGCGGATTCGTAAGAGTTGCGTTGTCGCCCTGATGGCGGCGTTGACGGTGATGGTGCCCGTAGCGGCCGGCGCCATCGAGGCGGCGCCCTATGCCTCCGCCACCGAGGCCTACCGCCAGGGTATTGCCGCGCTCAAGTCCGGGGATACCAAGACCGCGCTCCCCGCGCTCGAATACGCCGCTGATCGCGGCGTGCTCGGCGCCCAGCTCAAGCTGGCGCGCATCTATGCCACCGGCAACGGCACCCAACGCGATGAGGCCAAGGCCTACATCTATTATCGCCAGATCGCGAACCAGCGCGCCGATATCTCGCCGTCGAGCCCGGTGGCGAAATATGTCGCCGAGGCCTTCGTCTCGCTCGGCAATTATTATCTGCAAGGCATTCCCGATGCTCAGGTGGTGCGGAACCCGGCTCGCGCAGCCGGCTTGTTCAGCCATGCCGCGAGCTATTTCGGCAGCGCCGAGGCGCAATACGATCTCGCCATGCTCTATCTCGACGGCACCGGCGTCGATAAGAGCCCGAGTCTCGCCGTGAACTGGCTCGCCATGGCCGCGAAGAAGCAGCACGTGGCGGCGCAGGCGAAGCTCGGCGAGTTGCTGTGGCGCGGCAGCGACGACATCCGCCAGCGGCAAGCGCGTGGTCTTGCCCTGATCCTCTTGGCCCACGCCAACGCCAGTGCCGCGGGCGCCGAGCCCGAATGGATCGTCGAGCTTTACCGTGAGGTGCGGGGCGCCTCAACTCCGGCTTTGCTCAAGCAGGCGCAAGCCCTGGCCCCCGAGTTTGGCGGCCGCACCTTGGATCTCGAGCCCGAGACCGTGACGGCGCCTCCGGCCGAGAACCTGCTGCTCCCGGCCGCGGAGACGGCGCCGCCAAAGACGAACGCGCCGGCTTCCACAGACAACGTCGCCGCCGGCGAGGTCTCGACCACCGCTCCGTCCAAGCTCATGTCACCGCTCGGCTTCGGGGCAACCCCCATCATCACCCCGAGCAATTGAGGTCGAGCCACACCGGAACGTGGTCTGAGGGCTTTTCCCAGCCTCGCGGCGTCGGGTCGATCTCGCAGCGCTGCAAGCGGTCGGCGGCTTGCGGCGACAGCAGCATGTGGTCGATGCGCAAGCCCCGGTTCTTCTGCCACGCCCCCGCCTGATAATCCCAGAAGGTGTATTGGTTGGGCTCGTCGTGGCAGGCGCGGAAGGCGTCGGTCAGGCCGAGATTGATGAGCGCCTGGAAGTGCGCCCGGGTCTCCGGGCGGAACAGCGCATCCTCGACCCAGGCGGCGGGCGCATAGACGTCGGCGGCGGTCGGGATGACGTTGAAGTCGCCGGCGATGATCATCGGCTCTTCGAGCGCCAGCAACGCCTTTCACCCGCTCCCTGAGCCGGCTCATCCAGGCGAGCTTGTAGGCGAACTTTTCCGAGCCCGTGGGATTGCCGTTCGGCAGATAGATGTTGACGATGCGGAGCGCCCCGCACGGCACCGAGACCACGGCCTCGAGGTAACGGGCCTGGACGTCGTTAGGGTCGCCCGCGAGGTGAGGGTTGACCTCGTCGAACGGAAGCTTCGACAACAGCGCCACGCCGTTGAAGCCCTTCTGCCCATGCACGGCGATGTTGTAGCCGAGCTCCTCGAATTCGAGCCGGGGGAAGGCGTCCTCGGTGCATTTGATCTCTTGCAGGCAGGCGATGTCGGGGGCCGCCGATTTCAGCCAGATCCGAGCCGCGTCGATGCGGGCCTTGATGCCGTTGACGTTCCAGGTGGCGATCTTCATGGGGCTCCATTTAACCCAAAGCCTCGCGTCATGCCCGGTCTTGTGCCGGGCATCCACGAATTTTCATGCGGATCGGCCGAGAAACACGTGGATGGCCGGGACAAGCCCGGCCATGACGGTGAGGTAAAGCAGTTCGCCGGGGCTAAATCGAGAAGCTGGTGCCGCAGCCGCAGGCCGCGGTGACGTTCGGGTTCTTGATCTTGAACGCGGCGCCGATCAGGTCGTCGACGAAGTCGATCTCCGAGCCTTGCACGAAACCGAGCGAGATTGGATCGACCGCGACCGTGGCACCGTCGCGCTCGATCAAAATGTCGTCCGGCGCCGGCGCCTTGATCAGCTCGAAGCGATATTGGAAGCCGGAGCAACCGCCGCCTTCGACGCTCACGCGCATCAGTTCGGCGTCCTCGGTCTTGAGGATCTCGAGGATGCGCTTCGCCGCGCTTTGGCTCATGGTGATGGACGGTTCAGTCATGTCGGTATAGCTACTTTCCGAGGCGCTCTTGGTCCCTCGCGGGCGTTGAGGCATGCACGTTATAACTTGAAGATAGGACGGCGGCAGGGCTTGTCAATCGACCGGAGCCGCAATTTGGCGCCATTTGCCGTGGATGAGCGCGAAAGTCGCGGACGTCTCGTGCCCGAGCCGCCGAGCCCGACGCGCAGCCTTTATGCCCGGGACCGCGACCGCATCCTGCATTCGACCGCGTTCCGGCGCCTGACCTACAAGACGCAAGTGTTCGTCTATCACGAAGGCGATCACTACCGCACCCGCCTGACCCACAGCCTCGAAGTGGCGCAGATCGCGCGTTCCATGGCGCGGACGCTGGAACTCGACGAGGACCTGACCGAGGCGCTGGCGCTCGCCCATGATCTCGGTCATCCGCCCTTCGGCCATGCCGGCGAGCGTGCCCTCGACGCCGCCATGGCGGGCGAGGGCGGCTTCGATCACAACGCCCAATCCTTGCGCGTGGTCACCGCGCTCGAACGGAAATATGCGGGCTTCGACGGGCTCAATCTCACCTGGGAGACGCTCGAAGGCCTGGTCAAGCACAATGGCCCGCTCACCGGCAGTGCCGTGACGCGGCCGGTTCCGCGTCCGATCGCCGACTATTGCCTGAGGCAGGACCTCGAGCTTTCGACCTATGCTTCGCTCGAGGCGCAACTCGCCGCGCTCGCCGACGATATCGCCTACAACAATCACGATGTCGATGACGGCTACCGCGCCGCGTTGTTCACCCTCGACGACCTCGCGGAAGTTCCGCTCGTCGGTCGTGCCGTGGCCGAGGTGAGGGGGACGTATCCCGACATTGACGCGACACGGGCGCTCTACGAGACCAACCGCCGTCTCATCACGGCGCTGATCGACGATGCGGTGACGGAGACGCGAGCGAGGCTCGTGGCGCTGGCGCCGCAAAGCGCCGACGACATCCGCCACGCCGCGGAGCCCGTCGCCGCGTTCTCGGCGGAGATGCAAGCGCGAGCTCGACGCGCTTCGCGCCTTCCTCGCGAGCGCGTCTACCGCGAGCAGCGCATCGCGCGCATCATGGCCGACGCCGAGCGCGTGGTCGCCGATCTGTTCGGCCTCTATCTCGGCCACAAGACGGCGTTGCCGCCTGAATGGCAGGAGCAGGCGCCCGGCGATGACTACGCCCGCCATGTCTCGGATTTCATCGCCGGCATGACCGACCGTTACGCCCTTGCCGAGCACCGCCGCCTGTTTGACGCCACTCCGGAATTGCGTTAGTCGCGCCGCTACGTTTCGCCGGGAGTAGCCATGGACATCTTTGCTGGATTCCACGGACATGTCTTGGCTGCGGTGCAGCAGCTCAAGCATGACGGCGTCGTGCCGGCGGACGCGAGCGTCGACGGCGTCACGCTGGAGCCGCCGAAGGATGCCTCCCACGGCGACCTCGCCACCAATGCGGCCATGGTGCTGGCGAAGCCCGCGAAGCTCGCCCCGCGCGTGCTCGCCGAGCGCATCGTCCCGCTGCTTGCGTCGGACCCCAACATCGCCCGCGCCGAGATCGCCGGCCCCGGCTTCATCAATCTCACGCTGGAGACGAGCTTCTGGCCGAGGGTGCTGCGCATGGTGCTCGAGCAAGGCGATGCCTATGGCCGCAGCGCCATCGGCAAGGGACGCGTGGTCAATGTCGAATATGTCTCGGCGAACCCGACCGGGCCGATGCATGTCGGCCATTGCCGCGGTGCCGTGTTCGGCGATGCGCTCGCCAGTCTCCTTGCCTTCGCCGGCTACGACGTCACCCGCGAATATTATGTCAATGACGCCGGCGCCCAGGTCGATGCGTTGGCCCGCTCAGCGTTCCTTCGCTACCGCGAGGCGCTCGGCGAGGACATCGGCGAGATCCCGGAGGGCCTCTACCCCGGCGATTACCTGAAGCCGGTCGGCGAGGCGCTCGCCGCGCAGCACGGGAACGCGCTGCTCGCCTTGCCGGAGACGGAATGGCTGCCGATCGTGCGCCAGACGGCGCTTACGGCGATGCTCGCCATGATCGAAGGCGATCTCGCCGAGCTCGGCATCCGCCATGACGTGTTCTTCTCAGAGCGTTCCCTGACCGAAGGCCCGCGCAACGAGGTCGCCGAGACCATCGCCGACCTCGAGGCCAAAGACCTGATCTATACCGGCAGCCTGCCGCCGCCCAAGGGCAAGGTCGATGAGGATTGGGAGGATCGCCAGCAGCTTCTGTTCCGCTCCACGGCGTTCGGCGACGACATGGATCGCCCGCTGGTCAAGTCTGACGGGAGCTACACCTATTTCGCCTCGGACATCGCCTATCACCGTGACAAGTTCAGGCGCGGCTTCAACACCATGATCGACGTCTGGGGCGCCGACCATAGCGGCCACGTCCGCCGCATGAAGGCGGCGCTCGCGGCGCTCACCGACGGCAAAGCCGACCTCGACATCAAGCTCTGCCAGCTTGTGCGCTTGTTTAGGGGCGGCGAGCCTGTCAAGATGTCCAAGCGTGCCGGGACGTTCGTCACGCTCCGGGACGTCGTGGACGAAGTGGGCCCTGGACCCGTTCGCTTCATGATGATCTACCGGAAGAACGACGCGCCGCTCGACTTCGATTTCGTCAAGGTCACGGAGCAGTCGCGCGATAACCCGGTGTTTTATGTTCAGTACGCCCATGCCCGGGCGTGTTCCGTGATGCGTAACGTGAGGGACGTATTCCCCGATCTAGATCTAGGGGGGAGTGCCTTGGCGCGCAGCGATTTGGACCGACTCACCGATGAGGCCGAGCTCGCTCTGATCCGCAAGATCGCCCAGTTCCCGCGCCTCGTCGAAGGCGCCGCGGAAGTTCACGAGCCTCATCGGGTCGGCTTCTATCTCTATGATCTTGCAGCAGAGTTTCACGGCCTGTGGAATAGAGGCAAAAACTCGCCACAATTACGATTTATTTACGAAACGGATCGAGAGTTAACGCGCGCGCGTTTAGCCCTTGTGGCCGCAACAAAACAAGTCTTGGCGTCGGGTTTGGGCATTCTCGGCGTCAGTGCAATGCAAGAAATGCATTGAGAGTGCTTTATCGGGGTAATCGGGGTCGGGGGGATGGTTCGAGGGAAGTACCATGTCCGATCAGGATGAGGGATACGGCGGCAACGCCGGTCCGACGCTTGAGTACGAGTCCGATTTCGCCAATGAGTTCAGCAGTGTAAGCGCCACGGGCGATCAGTCCTGGGGTGCCGAACAGCATCATTCGCACAGGAGCGGGGACCCCCTTATGAGCTCGGGATCAGGCAAGCCGGCTCAGCCGGCAATGGGACAGCGCTCGATTTTCGGGGCCGGCCGGGGGCCGGTCTTCGCCAAGATGCCCACCTACACGCCCGTCACGCGTGCCCCTGACGTACCGGAGCCCCGGGCGCCACAGCCGCCGCGGCAGGACTTTGGCGGCTATGCTGGGCCGGGGGCCGCGCAGCCCCGACCGGTAAGTAATCCCCAGCGCGGGTCTGGCTATTCTCAGCCGCAATCTTTCCCGGGCCAGAACAATGACCGCCTCCCGGCCCAGGATTACGCGAACCAGGATTACGCGAACCAGGATTACTCGACCCAAGATTTCTCGACCCAAGACTTCCCGAGTCAAGACTTCGGCCACCAAAGTTTTCCCGGCCAAGACTACGCGAGCGCCCAGCCGGCTCAAGGCTACCCGCCCCAGTCGCAGCCGCGGCCGAAAGCCCCGAACATTCCACCAGCAGCGCAGCCCCAGCCGAGCTGGACCCGTCCGAGCCAACCGAGCCCGGCCGCGCGCCGCCCCGCGCCGCAGCCCCATTCCTTCCAGCCCGCGGCCACGCCCACACCGGCAAACCATGACGGGTTCCCTGACCGTATCTTCCCGGAGCCAGCCGCTCCGAGCCCTGCGCCCGGCGCCCGCTTCGGCGACCAGAGCTTTGGTGACGCGAGCTTCCCCGAAACGAATTTTGCCGAGGCCGGCTTTGGGGACGCGAGCTTCCCCGAGACCTCGTTCCACGGGGGCCACCAGGAGGCGGGCTACCAGCAGACGGGCTACCAGGAGCCGGCCTATGAGGAGCCCAGCTATCAAGAGCCGGGCTTGCAGGACGCAAGCTACGAGGATGCGAGCTTCCCGGAAGAGCTAACGGCCGATGCCGAGTTCGGATCCTCTGACGCCTCGCAGTACCAAGAGGAAGCCGAGCCCCTTCACCTCGGCGTTCAGGATGCCGCCTTCGACGTCGACCAGGATTACGACGCCATGGCCGACCAGGGCGGCGATGGCTATCAGCCCCATGCCGGCCATCAAGGCGCGTCCCAGGGCTACGCCGCCATTCCGTCGAACCAGGCGCTGCAATCGTTCGACGCCGTCTATGACCAGCCGCCGCAGATCGCGCTCGGAGGCACGTCAGCCCCCGGCATGACCCAGGGTTTCTATGAGGGCGAGCAGCCCGATGCGGACTTCCTCGATGACGGCCAGTTCGAGCCGGGGATGGAGAGCGTTCAGCCTCAACCCGGGCGCAAGCTCGGCTTGAGAAGCCGCAGCATGTTCATGGTCGGCAGCGCCTTGCTTGGCGCCGTGGCCTTGGGCGGCGCGCTTGCCTTTGCCTATAAGCAAAGCGGTGGCTCCATGAGCAGCGGCGAGACCCCTGTGGTGCAAGCCGATACGAGACCCGTCAAGGAAGCCCCGCAGGATGCCGGTGGCAAGGAATTTCCTCACAAAAACAAGCTGATCTACGAGCGTCTTCAGAATGGAGATCAGCCCGAGGCTGAGCGAATCGTCCCCCGCCAGGAGGAGTTGGCCATGCCGGCGATGCCCGGCGCGGGTCCCGTCGCCGCACCGCCCGCCGTGGCCACCGTCGATGATCCCGACGGCGGGCCGCGCCGCGTCAAGACCCTCGTGGTTCGCCCTGATGGCTCCGTGATGGCGCCGCCCGCGCCTGCGGCCGAGCCTGCACCGGCGCCAGCACCACAGCAGCAGCAGCTGGCTGCCGTAGCGCCGGCGCCCCCGCCGCAAGCCGCGGCTCCGGCACCCGTAGCCGACCCACAGCCGGTTGCGGCAATTCCGACGCCGAAACCGAAGCCGGCCCCGGCACCAGCGCCGGCAGCGCCGAGCAAATATGTGGTCCAGGTCGGATCGAAGCAGAATCAGACCGATGCTCTCGCCACCTTCGCCGACATGCAGCAGAAATATCCGTCGCTGCTCGCGAGCTATCGGCCGATGGTGCAGAAGGCCAATCTCGGCGCCAAGGGCATCTGGTACCGCCTGCGCATTGGCCCGATTGCCGACAAATCGGCCGCGAACAAGCTTTGTGGCGACCTCAAATCTCAGGGCCACCCCGACTGCCTGGTGATGGCCGCGCAATAGCGGCCGTGCCGCCACCGCTTGACCTTCGGCTGATCGGTCGTTAGCCCCGCGTGGTGGATTTCAACGCCTTCATCTCCGGCTGCGCCAGCACCGCCCTCAGCGATGAGGAGCGCGCATTCTTCGCCGCGGCGCGGCCTTGCGGCCTCATCCTCTTCGCCCGCAACTGCCGGTCGGTGGCGCAGCTCCGCGCACTCATCGGCGACTTTCGCGATGCGGTCGAGAGCGACGAGGCTTTGGTGCTGATCGACCAGGAGGGTGGCCGCGTGCAGCGGCTGAAGCCGCCAAATTGGCGCCAGATGCCCCCGGCCAAGGTGTTCGGCGATCTCTATGAGGACGACCCTGTCCTTGCCAGGGGCGCGGCCTATGCCGGCGCGAGACTGATTGCCGACGAGCTGCACGAGGCCGGCATCACCGTCAATTGCACGCCGTGCCTCGACGTGCCGGAGCCTGGCGCCCATGACATCATCGGCGACCGTGCCTTCAGCAGCGATCCCGACGTGGTGAGCGACCTCGGTCGCGCCGTGGTCGAAGGCACCCTCGCCGGCGGGGTGTTGCCGGTGATCAAGCATGTGCCGGGACACGGCCGCGCGCGCGCCGACAGCCACCTCGCGCTGCCGACCATCGACGTTCCCGCCGAGGAGCTGATCGCGGTCGACTTCCAGCCGTTCATGGCGCTCGCGGACGCGCCTCTCGCCATGACGGCTCATGTTCTGTTGCCGGCCTTCGATGATCAGCGACCCGCAAGCGTCTCCCCCGTTATAATGAGCGAAGTGATTCGTGATCTGATCGGATTGACGGGCTTGGTGATGAGCGACGACATCGGCATGGCGGCTCTTGGCGGTTCGATGGCCGAGCGCGCCGCAGCCGTCATCGCGGCCGGCTGTGACGTGGCGCTGCACTGTAGCGGCGATTTCGCCGAGATGCAGGAGACTGCCGGCGCGGTGCCGCCGCTCGCGGGCGAGAGCGCCGAACGCTTCGCCCGGGCCATCGCCGAGCTTGGCGAACCGCAGCGATTCGATGCCGATGAGGCGCTGGTGCTGGTGACGGAGGCCGCTTCGGGGAGCGGCAGCGTCGCATGAGCGCGACAGAAGACCCCATCAACGAGCCGGGGCGTCCGGCGGATGGGTCGGACTGGGAGTTCGACCCCGTTGCCGTCGAAGCCGAAGGCGAGACGCTGGTCGTCGACGTCGAGGGCTTCGAAGGACCGCTCGATCTTCTGCTCGCCATGGCGCGCACCCAGAAGGTCGACATCGCCAGGATCTCGGTGCTCGCGCTTGCCCAGCAATATCTCGACTTCATCGCCGAGGCCCGGAAGCTTCGGCTCGAGATCGCCGCGGACTATCTCGTCATGGCGGCGTGGCTCACCTTTCTCAAATCGAAGCTGCTGTTGCCGGCGGAGCACGACGAAGACGGCGAACCGAGCGGCGAGGAGCTCGCGCAGCTGCTCGCCTTCCGTCTCAAGCGCCTTGGCGCCATGCGCGATGCCGCGGCCCAGTTGATGACGCGGAAGCGCCTCGGCCGCGACGTGTTCGCGCGCGGCATGCCCGAGCCGCTGCGCATCACCAAAAAGAGCACCTACGACGCCAATCTCTACGATCTGCTCAAGGCCTATGCCCAGCAGCGCCAGCGCACCTCGGTACGCACCCTGCAAATGCGAACGCGGACGGTATGGTCGCTGAAGGAAGCGCGGGTCGAGCTCGAGCGGCTGCTCGGCATGTCGTGCGACTGGGCGCCGCTCGACGAGATACTGGCCGAGTTCCTGGTTGGACCGGAGCTGCGCAAGACCGCTTTGGCCAGCAGCTTCACCGCAACGCTTGAGATGACCCGGGAGGGGGCCCTCGAGATCAGACAGGCGAAACTGTTTGCGCCACTTCTCATTCGCCGACGGACGAAGGCCGCTTGAAGCGGACCGACAACAACAAAGAGGTCGTGAATGACAGCGAATAATCTGGATAGGGTGATGCCGCTCGATGCCGGCGACGAGGAGCGGAAGGGGGAGGGCCGCGGCCCTTCGCTCTTGCTGCCGTTTCCGTCGAAGAAGGTGAGGCCGTTGCCCTTGGTCGATCAGCGCGAGAAGCTCCGTATCCTCGAAGCCTTGCTGTTCGCAGCGCCTGAGCCTCTGGGCGAGGACGCGCTCGCCGAGCATTTCGCCGAAGGCGAGGACATCGCCGCGCTGCTCGAGGAGCTCAAGACCGCCTATGCCGACCGCGGCGTCAATCTCGTCAAGGTTGCGGGCAAGTGGGCCTTCCGCACCGCCGACGATCTCGCCTTCTTGCTCGAGCGCGAGGCGGTGGAGCAGCGGCGGCTGTCGCGGGCGGCGCTCGAGACGCTTGCGATCATTGCCTATCATCAGCCGGTGACCCGCGCCGAGATCGAGGAGATCAGGGGCGTCAGCACCTCGAAGGGCACCCTCGACGTGTTGCTCGAGACCGGCTGGATCAAGATGAGGGGACGGCGCCGGGCCCCTGGACGCCCGGTGACCTACGGCACCACCGAGCAATTCCTCGGCCATTTCGGTTTCGACTCGATCCAGGACTTGCCGGGTCTCGCCGAGCTGAAGGGCGCCGGGCTGCTCGATTCGAGCCTGCCGCCTGGCTTCTCGATGCCGAACCCCGATGACGCCCCCGATCTCCGCGAGGACGAGGATCCGCTCGAGGATGACGAGAGCCACACCGAGGAGGAGGGTGACGGCGGCGGCGAGTCCGGTGAGGGCGAGCCGGAAGTCTAAGACCGCTTGCGGTTGCGCACGGCTGGGCAAAGATCGTAGATCAGCCCGGTGCTCGAGTTCCTGAAAGACGGCCGCGAGGCCCGCGCGCAGAAGCGCGCGACGAAAGGGCGCGGCAAGGCCGGCGTCACCTTTGCCTCGCGCCTCACCTTCGAGGACGTCTCGCGCCGTTACGGCGACGGCCTCGCCCTCGACCACGTTTCCCTCGATGTATCGCCGGGAGAGGTCTTATGCCTGCTCGGTCCGTCCGGCTGCGGCAAGACCACCTTGCTCAGGATCGCCGCCGGCGTCGAGCGGCCGTCCGCGGGCCGCGTGCTGCTCGACGGCCAGGAGGTCGCGGGCCCCGATCATTTCGTGCCGCCTGAGAAGCGCGGCGTCGGGCTGATGTTCCAGGACTTCGCACTGTTTCCGCACCTCACCATTCGTCAGAACGTCGCCTTTGGGCTCCGCTCGTTGTCCCGTAGCGAAGCCAATGCCGAGGCCATGGCCGCGCTCGCCCGCGTCGGGCTTAGCCATTATGCCAACGCCTATCCCCACATCCTCTCCGGCGGCGAGCAGCAGCGCGTCGCGCTCGCGCGCGCCATCGCGCCGCGGCCCTCGGTGCTGCTCATGGACGAGCCGTTCTCAGGCCTCGATCCGCGGCTGCGCGAGAAGATGCGCGAGGAGACCCTCGCCATCCTGCACGAGACCCGCGCGACCTCGATCGTCGTCACCCATGACGCGGAAGAGGCCATGCGCATGGGCGATCAGGTGGCGCTGATGCGCCGCGGCCGCCTGGTCCAGACCGGGAAGGCGCTCGACCTCTACCGCGCGCCGAAGGACATCCTCGCCGCCCGCACCTTTTCCGATCTGAACGAGGTCCCGGCGCAGGTGTCCGCCGGCATCGCCGACACCGCCCTCGGGCGCTTTCCCGCCAACGGTGCGGGAGACGGCGACGCCATCGTCTGCGTGCGCCAGTCAGGTGTGACACTCTTGCCTCGGGGCGAGGGCATCGCCGCGCGCGTGCTCGACGTCCGTTTCCTCGGCGACGTCGCCCTGGTCGAGATGGCGGTTCAGGGCCTCGATGAGCCGCTGCTCGCCCGCGTGCGGGAAAACGGCGCGCCGTCGCTTGGCGCCGAGATCGGGGTCAGGATCGATCCGAGCGCGATCCTCGTCTTCGCCCCCGAGAACGGCGCCGCCTTGGCCTAAGTTTCGAAGCCGCCTCCGCATCTTGCGAGCGCCCAAGCTTTGCTGCCATAGTGCGGCCAAGCGGCTCGCCGGGGGCCAGGGAGAGTTTTCATGGGTTTTGGCAGCGTCTGGCACTGGCTTCTCGTCGTGCTCGTGCTCGTGCTCCTGTTCGGCTCGGGCAAGATCTCAGGGCTGATGGGCGACCTCGCCAAGGGCATCAAGAGCTTCAAGAAAGAGATGAGCGAGGACGGTGCCGAGCCCGAAGCCGAGCCCGAGCCTGAGCCCGAGCCCAAGGTGATCGAGCACCGCACGGAGAAGCCCGCTGCGGCCAAGCCGAGAACGGCCACCCGGGCCAAGGCGCCGCGCGCAGCGACCAAGTCCAAGTCGAGCTGACGCCGCCCTCCCTGCTGCTCCGGCGTTTCGCGGCGAAAGCCATGGCAACACTTGCCTTCTAGGTCCCATGTTCGACATCGGCTGGTCTGAGCTCCTCGTCATCGCCGTCGTGGCGATCGTCGTGGTTGGACCGAAGGACCTGCCGCGGCTGATGCGCACCTTCGGCCACTACATGGGCAAGGTGAGGCGCATGGCCTCCGACTTTCAGCGCCAATTCGAAGAAGCCGTGCGCGACAGCGAGCTCGACGAGGTGCGCAAAGCCATGCATGAGGTCCGCGCCACGGCATCGTCGGCGACCGCCGCGATCGACAAGCCGCTGATGACCAAGACCTATATGGAAACGCCGGGCAGCACGCCGGCGGCGTCCCCGCCTGACGCAACTAAGCCCGTTGCCAAGACGCCGCCGAAGCCGCGCGCCAAGCGGGCGCCGGCCAAGGCCAAGACTGCAGTCGCCCAAGACTGCAGCGGCCAAGAGGGCAGCGCCCCGGTCCGCAGCGCCCAAGACCGCGGCAGCGGCCCAAGCCTGCGGCGCCGAAGACTGCCGCGGCGAAAAGTGCAGCGCCGAAGCCCCGCAAGCCGCGGAAGCCCAAGGAGCCGGCCTCGTGAGCCAGGAGGACATCGACTCCACCAAGGCGCCGCTCATGGAGCACTTGGTCGAACTGCGGAAGCGGCTGATCTGGTCGCTCGCGGCGATCGCGGTCGGCTTTGCGCTTTGCTTTGCCTTCGCCAAGCCGCTCTACAATCTCCTGCTGTGGCCTTACCGGCTCGCGGCCGGCATCGATACGCCGATCGAGATGATCTACACCGCACCGCAGGAGTTCTTCTTCACCGAGGTGAAGCTCGCTTTGTTCGGCGCAATCTTCCTCGCCTTTCCGGTGATCGCTTCGCAGCTTTATATGTTCGTGGCACCGGGGCTCTATCGCAACGAGCGCAAGGCCTTTCTGCCGTTCCTCGTCGCCACCCCGATCCTGTTTCTGATCGGCGCGTCGCTGGTCTATTTCGTGGTCATGCCGCTCGCCATGACCTTCTTCCTGTCGATGCAGCAGACCGGCGACAATCAGGTCCACATCCAGCTCACCGCCAAGGTCAGCGAATATCTCTCTTTGATCATGACCTTGATGCTCGCCTTCGGCATTTGCTTCCAGCTGCCGGTGTTGCTGACCTTGCTCGCCCGCGCCGGCCTCGTCACCGCAGCAGGACTGAAGAAGAAGCGCCGCCACGCCATCCTCATCGCCTTCATCGTCGCCGCGGTGCTCACGCCCCCCGATCCCATCAGCCAGATCTCGCTCGCGCTGCCGACCATTCTGCTGTTCGAGGTCTCGATCTACGCGGTGAGGCTCGCCGAGAAGCGCCACGCCCAATCGGCCGCCTCAAAGCCCGCCGGCAAGCCGGCTTGAGGCTCGTCCCGTGAGCACGCCTTCGCTCGGCGATAAGCGGCTTCAGGCCGCGATCCTGCTCGTCGTCGCCCTCGAGAGCCTGTTCCTCGTGTTCCTCACGGTGTTTCTCATCAACCACGCCAATCCCAAGGGCGACGGCATGGAGATGGTCGCGGTCGGCGCGGCCTTCACCCTGATCTTCGTGCCGGTGAGCCTGCCGGCCTATCTCCTCGCCAAGAACGGGCGCTTCCTCATTATTGCCGCCCTCCTTGCCGGCCTCTCGGCGATCCTGTTCTTTCTGTTCTGGCTTGAGATCCTTGACGAGCTCGGTATCCAGGCGGCGCCCTGGCGGTAGATTGCCTGCAATTCCAGGGGGTAGCTTGGTCGCTTCCCGCGCCCGATCCGAGGGACAAGCTTGGCCGTGACGGATAAGAATGGCGGCATGGCAACCGAGAGAGTGCTGTCTCAAGGCGACACGGATCTACGCACCAGCGTGTTGTTCGCTGTCAGGGTGCACATCCTATTCCTCGTCTTCTTCACCGTATTTCTGTTCAAGCACGCCGATCCCATGGGCGACGGTATGGAGATGGTCGGCGCCAGCGCCGCCTTCATGCTGATCTTTCTGCCCTTCAGTATGCCCGCCTGTCTTCTTGCCAAGTCTGGACACCTCTTGATCCTCGCAGCCGTTCTCGCGCTCATTGCATCCTTCCTCTATTTCGGCATCTGGCTTGAGTTTCTCGACGAGCTCAGTATCCAGACTGCCCCTTGGTTCGCGGGGTAGGGCGACGTGCATTTTCCGGACACCAAGACGCTGCTCTTGATCACGCTGGTTTGGGCGGTGATCGCCTATCTCATCGTGCCGCGGCTGTGGGCGTTATATTTCCGCAGGCATCCCCTTCTCAACGCGATTGCCCGCTTGACCCAGACCGCCGACGGCCATCCCGGCGATCCCATCAATGTCGGTATGGTCGGCAGTGAGCAGGAGCTCAACGGGGCCATGACCGCGGCGGGCTGGTTCCCGGCGAACCCGATCACGCTCGGCAGCAGCGTCCGCATCGCCGCCGACACCGTGCTGCACCGGCCCGACGACGATGCGCCGGTGAGCAATCTCTTCCTGTTCGGCCACAAGCAGGACCTCGCCTTCGAGCAGCCCCACGGCGGCAGCCCGTCCCAACGTCACCATGTCCGTTTCTGGCGCTGGGATCAGCCCTATGAGGGGCGCACGGCCTGGTTCGGCGCCGCGACCTTCGACAAGGGAGTCGGCCTCAGCCACACCACCGGCCAAGTCACCCACCACATCGCTCCCGACATCGACGCCGAGCGCGATCGCCTCGTTGCCGGTCTGCAGCAGGCGGGGGCGGTGCCGACGGTCCACTGGATCGATGGCTTCCATACCGAATGCCAGGGCAGGAATGGTGGCGGCGACCCCTGGCACACTGACGGCCGCCTGGCGGTCGTCCTGCTGCGCCTGGCAGACGCGGGCTGAACTTATCCCCGCGCGGCGATCCGCCCTTATGCTGCCCCTACCTCGTCCACCGAAGGGGCGTGCTCATGAGGCGTCGTGAGGCGGGACGAGGCGCGGCGCCCGCGGGTTCGGTTCGCAATCGGACACTCGGGCGGCGCCGGGGCTCCGCCCGTGCCCACTACGAGGCCCTGCCAGGAGCTGGCTGACGACCGTCAGGTCTATCCCAAACGCAGGCCCCCAACGTCACTTTGACTTACGTCCGTTGCAGGGGAAGCGGGGCACTGACGGCGAAAGCGCGGCCCGGCGCCGGCAAATCGCCGCTGTGGCGCGCCGAGAGGCGCCCGCCGTGTCCGGAAACGGACGCGGACACCAACAGGTTTGCGCTTTTCGGCGCGCCACTCCCTTCGGGCGCAAGCCCGATGGGAGAAACAGCAAACCCCGGACGTCCCGCGTCGCGGCAACGATGAGTCTTGCCCGATGCACGGAACGGGCGTGCGTTTTTTCGTCCCTCCCTTGATGGGGAGGGTGGCGAGCCCGGCCTTAGGTCGGGATCGCCGGGTGGGGTGAGGCGCTTGCCCCGACCCCGACGCCGCGAAAAGCGTCGTCGGACCTCCCCACAAGGGCGAGGTATGAAAAGAGCACGTTGCGGGAAGGATGAGTACGGAGGCATCGAGCCGGCCACGGCGGGCGATGACAAAGCCGGGAGAGAGCCCTATACGGGGCCACAACACCAACGCCGTCCGCAGGACTTCGCTTTGCTCGACATCAAATGGATTCGCGACAATCAGGACGCCTTCGTGACGGGGCTGGAAGCCCGCGGCTTCGAGCCGGCGCCGCGTGAGCTCCTGACTCAAATTCTGAAGCTCGACGAGGAACGCCGCGGAACAATTCAACAATTGCAGGAGGCGCAAGCCCGCCGCAACGCGGCGTCGAAGGAGATCGGCAAGGCGAAGCAGGGGAAGGACGAGGCCGGCGCCAAGCGGCTGATGGACGAGGTCGCTTCGCTCAAGGCCACCATTCAGGACGGCGAGGCCGCGGAGAAGCGGCTCGACCAGGAGCTGCTCGACCTGCTCGCCGCCATTCCGAATATTCCTGCCGCCGACGTGCCGGTCGGACCCGACGACAGCGCCAATGTCGAGCTGCGCAAGATCGGCACGCCGCGCGAGTTCGACTTCCTGCCGAAGCAGCATTTCGAGCTCGGCGAGGATCTCGGCCTCATGGATTTCGAGACCGCGGCCAAAATGTCCGGCGCGCGCTTTGTTGTCTTGAAGGGACCCTTGGCGCGGCTCGAACGCGCGCTGGCGCAATTCATGCTCGACCTGCACACCGAAGCACCACGGCTACACCGAGATCGATCCACCGCTGCTGGTGCGTGACGACACCATGTTCGGCACGGCGCAGTTGCCGAAGTTCGCTGACGATCAGTTTCGCCCACCTGAAAGGAGCGGCCGAGACGACACAATCGAGTCTCGAACGCCTGCTCGGTCCGGCCGAAGCAGTTTGCTGGCGAGCCGATCAGGCGAGCCAACGAGTCTTGATGAGACGCGCTAGCGGATGACGTCGATGGGAATGAGACTCCGAGCGTTCGTCAGGAATTCAATGCGCCTTGGGGAAACGACGCGGCTCTGGCTCATCCCCACCGCCGAGGTGCCGCTGACCAATCTCGTGCGCGAGGACATCACCGAGGAAGCCAAGCTCCCGATACGTGTAACCGCCTGGACGCCGTGCTTCCGCGCCGAGGCTGGTGCCGCCGGCAAGGACACCCGCGGCATGATCCGCCAACATCAGTTCCAGAAGGTCGAGCTCGTCTCCATCACCACCCCTGAGCAATCGGCGGATGAGCATGAGCGCATGACCGGCTGCGCCGAGACGGTGTTGAAACGGCTCGGACTTCCCTATCGCGTCGTGGTGCTGTCGACCGGCGACATGGGCTTCGCCGCCGAGAAGACCTACGACCTCGAGGTCTGGCTCCCGGGGCAGGGGGCCTATCGCGAGATTTCCTCGTGCTCCAACTGCGGCGACTTCCAGGCCCGCCGCATGAATGCCCGCTATCGCCCCGCGAACGCGAAAGACAATCGGTTCGTCCACACCTTGAACGGCTCCGGCGTCGCCGTCGGCCGCGCCCTCATCGCGGTGTTGGAAAACTATCAGGAAGCCGACGGCTCGATCACCGTGCCCGAAGCCTTGAAGCCGTATATGGGCGGTATCGACAAGATCGAGCGAGCGGCGTGATGCCGGAGACCGACGTTACGTTCTTCAACCGCCATGGCGTGAAGCTCGCGGGCGTGCTCAACCTGCCCGCATCGGCGACCGCGGCCTCGCCGGGTCCAGCGGTTCTGCTTTGCCAAGGGCTGTCCGGGGTGAAGCACCTCGTTCTCCCGGAGATCGCCGCCGGCTTTGCCGCGAAAGGTCTCGCCTCGCTTCGTTTCGACTATGCCGGCTATGGCGAGAGCGAACGGGAACGGGGCTGGATCGATCCTCCGGCCAGGGTCAATGACGCGCTTTACGCCTTCGCCTGGCTCAGAGGCCAGCCGGGCGTCGATGGGGGCCGCGTCGGCGTTTACGGACACAGCTATGGAGGTCCGGTGGCAATCATCCTCGCCTCGCGGGAGCCGGACGTGCGGGCTGTTGTGTCGGTCTCCGGACCCGGTGACGGCGCCTGGATGCTGTCCTCGATCAGAACCTCCTGGGACTGGATCGCGTTCAAGCACCGCATCGAGGATGAACGCGCCAAGGTTGCCGCGACCGGCCAATCGACCCTGGTCGATATCACCGAGATCCTCCCCTTCAGTCCGGCGTTTTTCGCCGCCAATGAGAAGCTCAAGGTCTTGGCGGGAGGCGCGCCCGCGGATGTCGGCTCGACCGTGTTCAGGCTCGCTAGCGTCGACGCCATGCTCGACTTTCATCCCGAGGATGCCGCCCGCCGCCTGGGCTCGCGCCCCTTGTTGCTCGTCCATGGCGAGGATGACAGCGCCGCCGTCATCGAAAGCGCCGCGCCGGTCTATGCGAACGCTCCGGGGCCGAAGAAGTTGGTTATCGTGCCCGGCGCCGATCACGGCGAGCTCGACGCGGGACCGGACCTCGCGAGAGCCATCGGCCTCGCCGCGGACTGGTTCACAGAGCATCTCGCGGGTAATGACGCAGCATGACCGGCGCAGCTAGAAAGATGCGCGTGCTCCTCACCAACGATGACGGCATCGAGGCTCCGGGTCTCGATGTGCTCGAGCACATCGCCAACGAGATCGCCAAGGAGGTCTGGATCGTCGCGCCCGAGACGGATCAGTCCGGCGCCTCGCATTCGCTCACCCTCGCCGAGCCGTTGCGTATGCGCGAGCTCGGCAAGCGCCGCTACGCCGTGAAGGGCACACCGACCGACTGCGTCATCATGGGCGTGCGCTATCTCCTCGTCGACAATCCGCCGGACCTCGTGCTGTCGGGCGTCAATCGCGGCCAGAACCTCGCCGACGACGTCAATTATTCCGGCACCGTTGCCGGCGCCATCGAAGGAGTGATGCTTGGCGTGCCGTCGATCGCCATGAGCCTCGTCACCGGGCCGATGGAGACCGGCCAGCCGATCTGGGATACGCCGATGCGCCACGGCGCCGACCTCGTGCGCAAGCTGTTGAAGGCCGGCTGGCCCGACGGCGTCGTCCTCAACGTCAATTTTCCCGATTGCGCGCCGGATGCGGTCAAAGGCATGGCGGCGACGACGCAAGGCCAACGCGACCCCGGCCTGCTCCGCATCGACAACCGTCTCGATACCCGCGGCAAGCCGTATTACTGGGTTGGCATCAAGCGCCGCCAGGCCAGGCCGCCGAAGGGCACCGATCTTTGGGCCGTGCAGTCTGGACGCATCTCGGTGACGCCGCTCCATCTCGACTTCACCGACGAGGAGGCGCGGCGGAAGCTTGCCGAGGCGCTCGAGCACTAGCTCTAGGACGGCACGCCGATAGAAGCTACGAATTGACCGGTTATCTGCGCGAACTTTACCTCAGGGGCCCATCAGCCATGGCGAGCGCGCCAGACCAGATCGGCCTGATCATGCAGCTCAGGCGGCGGGGCATCCGCGACACCGGGGTGCTCAGGGCGATTGAACGGGTGCCGCGGGAGCTGTTCGTGGATCCGGCCTTCGCCGGCCATGCCTACCAGGACATCGCGCTGCCGATCGAATGCGGCCAGACCATCTCGCAGCCCTACGTCGTCGCCTTCATGACCGAGAAGCTCGAGCTCGACCGGACCCACAAGGTGCTCGAGATTGGCACCGGCTCCGGCTACCAGGCTGCGGTGCTGTCGCATCTCTGCCGCCGCGTCTACACCGTGGAGCGCTGGCGCGAGCTGCAAAAATCCGCCGACCGCCGCTTGGCCGCGCTCAGCATCACCAATGTCACCGCCATCATCGGCGACGGTTGGTTGGGCTGGCCGCCCCAGGCGCCGTTCGATCGCATCATCGTCACTGCCGCCGCCGCCGAGGCGCCCAAGGCGCTGGTCGAGCAGTTGAAGGTCGGCGGCCGCATGATCATTCCGCTCGGCGAGGACCGCGACCGGCAGTTTCTGGTTCTGATCGAGAAGAACGCCGATGGCCTCACCGAGTCCTCCGTGCTGCCGGTGCGCTTCGTGCCGCTGATGCGCGGCCGGGTGAAACCCGACGAGCGCGGTTGATTGGTGCCCTGGGGCAACGCCGAGTTTCTTTTGCTTGGGCGCCAAAGATCGTTAAAGCCTTCTTTACCGATCGCGCGCTTAACTCACTTTGCGGAGTAGGGGTTTAGTGTGCGTAGGGGGCTCGGGGGAATGCATACGAGCGTATTGTGGTCGGGGCTTGGCCGTTGCGCTCTCGTGACCGCGGCGGCCGGGGCTTTGATCAGCCTCGGCGGATGCAGTTCGGGCGTCTCACGTTTCGATTTCCCGACTTTCGGCCTGACGCGCTCCCAGGATGCGCCGCTCGCTGACGGCACCGCCACGGCGTCGCTGCCGGTGCCGCCTGAGCCGGTCTATGGCTCTGGCGGACCGAGTTACGCCCAGAACGGCGCGCAAGGCTATGGCAACGGCAGCTATGCGCGGAGCAACCTGCCGCCTGCGGCAGGGTCCTATAACCCAGCGCCTCCGGCCTATTCGTCCTCCAGCGCTGACTTCACCACCCAGAGCGTGAAGCCGCAGCAGGCAGCTTATACGCCGCCGTCATATCCGCGGGCGCAGCCTGCGGTGCTGCGCACGGCGACGCCAGCCCGCACCGAGACCGTGACGGTGGCCTCTGGCGATAATCTCTACTCGCTGTCGCGCCGCTACGGCGTTTCCGTCGACGAGATTCAAAGCGCCAACGATTTGACCGACAACCGGCTCCATGTGGGCCAGCATCTCGTCATCCCGGGGGCGGGCTACACCAAGTCGCGTTCTGCGGCGCGGGTCGCCGCCCGCGAGACGCGTCCGGCGCCGAAGCCCGATGCGCCTGCGGTGCGTAGCGTCAAGACGACGTCGATCCCGGCTCCGGGGGCGTCCAAGCCTGCGGTCGCGGCCTCCGACGAGGTGATCGGCGGCCGGAACCAGCAAGTTGCGAGCGTCGATCATCTACCGGCCCCGGAGCCGATGTCAGGCAACAGCTTCCGCTGGCCGGTGCAGGGCCGCATCATCTCGGCGTTCGGCACCAAGCCTGATGGTGGTCACAATGATGGCATCAACGTCGCCGTGCCCACTGGCACTTCGGTGAAGGCCGCCGAGAACGGCGTCGTCGCCTATGCCGGCAACGAGCTCAAAGGTTACGGCAATCTGGTGCTGATCAGGCATTCCAATAATTGGGTCTCTGCCTATGCCCATAACGAGGAGATCCTGGTGCAGCGCGGCGATCAGGTTCGCCGCGGCCAGGTCATCGCCAAGGCCGGCAATACCGGCCAGGTGAGCCAGCCGCAGCTTCACTTCGAGCTGCGCAAGGGCTCGCGCCCGGTGGATCCCACCAAGTACATGAGCCAGACCCAAGCGAGCGCCGACTAGCCCTCGTCCTTGCCGTCGATGCGCACGCCCAGGCGCCCGGCGACATCCTGGATATATTGGTAGGCGACCCGTCCTGAACGCGCGCCGCGGCCAAGAGCCCAGGCCAGCGCCCCGCGGGCAAGCTCGTCATCGCTAATGCCGAGGCCGTAATGTTCGGCGTAGCCGCGCACCATGGCGAGGTAGTCGTCCTGGCTACAGTTGTGGAACCCGATCCAAAGCCCAAAGCGGTCTGACAACGACACCTTCTCCTCGACCGCCTCCGACGGCGCGATCGCGGTCGAGCGTTCGTTCTCGAGCATGTCGCGCGGCATCAGATGGCGCCGGTTCGAGGTCGCGTAGAACAGCACGTTCCGAGGCCTCCCTTCGACGCCGCCTTCGAGCACGGCCTTCAGCGACTTGTAGGAGGCGTCGGCGCTTTCGAAGGAAAGATCGTCGCAGAACAGGATGAAGCGCTGCTCCGGCGCGCGGCGGAGATAACTCAGGCAATGCGGCAGGCTGGCGATGTCCTCGCGGTGAATCTCGATGAGCTTCAGCGCCGCAGGCGCACGCCGGCGAGACACGTCGGCATGGACCGCCTTGACCAGCGAGCTCTTGCCCATGCCGCGCGCGCCCCAGAGCAGCGCATTGTTGGCCGGCAATCCGCCCGCGAAGCGCGAGGTATTCTCCACCAGCGTGTCGCGCATCCGGTCGACGCCCTTGAGCAGCCGGAGCGGCACGCGATTGACCTCGGTGACGGGCAAGAAGGCCTCGGGCTCCGCCTGCCAGATGAAGGCCTCGGCCTGGTCGAAACCGGGCTGTCGCGGCACGGGCGGGGCCAGCCGTTCCAAGGCTCTCGCGATACGTTCGACAAGCCCGCCAATCGGTTCCTGGAAGTTCATGGCAACTTCGTTTAAGGCTCAAGGCCCCCCGTTGCAAAGACGAGGCGGGCCGCTATAGTCCGGGCACTTTCCATGAGCCGACGCGCCCAGTGGACATCAAGCGCCAAAAGGGCCTAAAGGCGGCCAGCTTTAAAACAAGCCGGGACCAGGAGCAATGACCGACGCCATATTCGCTCAAGCCGCCGCCCCAGACGGGCTGTTCGGTGCCCTGAACAGCTTGATCGTCCCCACCGCGCTCATCATCGGCATCATGTATTTCCTCATGATCCGGCCGCAGCAGAAGCGCTTGAAGGATCATCAGGCCATGATCGCCGGGATTCGCCGGGGCGACACCGTGGTCACCTCAGGCGGCATCCTCGGCAAGGTGACCAAGGTGGACGACCAGGAGCTCCAGGTGGAGATCGCCGAGGGCGTCCGCATCAAGGTGGTGCGGTCGACCGTGTCGGAGGTGCGGGGCAAGGGCGAGCCGACCGCGCCCGCGAAGGCGTCCAAGGCAACAACCGAATGAGCGAGAGCGTCATTTTGGCTCGGGCCGAAGTCCTGGCCTTGAGTGCAAAGCGGAGTCAATAAGCGGCGATGCTGCATTTTCCCCAATGGAAGGTGATTTTGGTGATCGGCGTGGTCCTCGCCGGCATCGTGTTCTCGCTTCCCAACCTGTTTCCGCGCGCCAGCATGGAGAACATGCCGAGCTGGCTTCCCCACAGGCAGGTCAACCTTGGCCTCGACCTGCAAGGCGGCGCCCATCTCCTCTATCAGCTCGACGAGAAGGAGATGGTCGACGATTGGCTCGGCACCATTCGCTCCGACGTGCGCGAGACCCTTCGCCGTGAACGCATTCCCTATGTCGATTTGAATCAGAACGTCGCCGCCGAGACGGTGTCGGTCAAAATCCGCGAGCCGTCCCAGTACGATAAGGCCTATGACGAGGTACGCAAGCTCTCGGTCCCGGTCGGCGGTACATTCGGCATGTCCGGCGCCCGCAACCTCGATATCGACCACAGCGGCGACGACGGCATCATGTTGAAGGTCACCGAACCCGGCCTCAATCAGCGCATGGGCTCGGCGATCGAAGCTTCGATCGAGACCATCAGGCGGCGCGTCGATGCCTTCGGCACCACGGAGCCCAGCATTCAGCGCCAGGGCCGCAATCGCGTGCTGGTTCAGGTCCCTGGTATCAGCGACGTGGAGCGTTTGAAGAAGCTGATCGGCGAGACCGGCAAGCTTGAATTCAAGATGGTCGATGCCGGCGCCAATGCGCAGGAGATTGCCCAGAGCAAGCAGGTCCCGCCAGAAGATGAGCTGCTCTATTCGACCGACAAGCCGCCGGTGCCCTATGTCATCAAGCGCCAGGCCTTGGTCAGCGGCGAAAATCTGGTCGACGCTCAGCCAAGCTTCGATCAGCGGAGCGGCGAGCCGGTGGTCACGTTCCGCTTCGACGCCACCGGCGCCAAGCGCTTCGCCAGGGTGACCCAGGAGAATGTGGGGCTGCCGTTTGCCATCATCCTCGACGGCAAGGTGATCTCCGCCCCTGTGATCCGTGAGCCTATCCTCGGCGGCTCCGGGCAGATCAGCGGCAATTTCACCGTGCAGGAGGCGAACGACCTCGCCGTGCTGCTTCGTTCCGGCGCGCTCCCCGCCAAGCTCACCGTGATCGAGGAGCGGACCGTGGGCGCGAGCCTCGGCGCCGATTCCATCGCTGCTGGCAAGAAGGCCACCTGGCTCGGTCTCCTGCTCGTGGTGATATTCATGTTTGCCGCCTATGGCCTGTTCGGCGTGTTCGCCAACATCGCCCTGTTGATCAATATCGCGCTGATCTTCGCCGTGCTGTCGCTGATCGGCTCGACGCTGACCTTGCCGGGCATCGCCGGCATCGTGCTCACCATCGGTATTGCGGTTGACGCCAACGTGCTCATCAACGAGCGCATCCGCGAGGAGATCCGGTCCGGCAAGTCGCCGGTGGCTTCGATCGAGGCCGGTTATACCCGGGCGATGACCACCATCGTCGACTCCAATGTCACCACCTTGATCTCGACGCTTGTGCTGTTCTGGCTCGGCTCCGGTCCCGTGCGCGGCTTTGCCGTGACGCTGAGCATCGGCATCCTGGCCTCCATGTTCACCGCCGTGACCGTGACGCGGCTCATGGTGTCCTATTGGCTGCGCTGGACCCGGCCCACCCTGGTTCCGATTTAGGATAGAGATGTGATGTTCACGGGCTTCCACTTCGTCCCTCCGGATACCCGGATCGGCTTTGTCAGACTGCGCACCATCAGCTGGGTCGTCTCGGCTCTGCTGACGGTGGTGCCGTTGCTGCTTGTGTGGAAGGTCGGGCTCAATTTCGGCATCGACTTCGTGGGCGGCACGCTGATCGAGGTGCAGACCAAGGAGAGCGTCGCCAATCTCTCCGATATTCGCGCCAAACTCAGTGGCCTCGATCTCGGCGAGGTCCAGATCCAAGAGTTCGGTGCGCCGAACGATATTCTCGTTCGCATCTCAGCGCAGCCGACGGAGCAGGCGCAGCAAGCGTCCATCTCCAAGGTGAAGGGCGCGCTCGGCGACACGGTCGAATACCGCCGCATCGAGGTGGTGGGGCCGACCGTGTCGGGCGAACTCATCTCCGGCGGCACCGTCGCCGTCGTCATCGCCATGATCGCGATCCTGATCTACATCTGGTTCCGCTTCGAATGGCAGTTCGCGGTGGCGGCCATCGCCTCGTTGGTGCACGACGTTACCGGCACCATCGGGCTTTATTCCGCGCTCCAGCTCGAATTCAATCTGTCGAGCATCGCCGCGATCCTCACCATCATCGGCTATTCCCTCAACGACAAGGTCGTGATCTTCGACCGGATCAGGGAGAACTTGCGCAAATACCGCAAGATGCCACTGACCGAGTTGCTCGACCTATCCATCAACGAGACGCTGTCGCGCACGGTGCTGACCCACGTCACCACTTTCCTCGCCATGATGCCGTTCGTGCTCGTCGGCGGCGAGGCGATCTTCGGCTTCGCGCTCGCCATGGTCTGGGGCATCGTCATCGGCGCCTATTCATCGATCTATGTCGCCGCACCGCTGCAATTGATCCTTGGCGTCAAGCGCGAAGGCCACATGGTGGCGCCGGCCAAGGCGAAGGAGCGAGCCGCAGCGCGCGCTTGAGCCCAAGCGCGCCCGGTCCGTCAGGAACGGGACGGCCTTGGACGAACGCGAACGAAACGCCGCTGTCCGCGCCATCGCCCGCGAGGGCGACCCCGACCGTTATCTGTCCGCACTGTTCGCTCCATCTGACGCGCGCGAGGGGCTGTTCGCGCTCTACGCGTTCAATGCCGAGCTTGCCCGCATTGCCGAGCAGGTCACCGAGCCCGAGCTTGGCGAGATCCGCCTGCAATGGTGGCGTGACGCGCTTGACCATGCAGCTGCAGGCGAGAGCACCGGCCATCCTGTCATCGACGCCCTTGGCGAGATCATGCTTGAGCGCGGCGTCTCGCGCGAGGACTTAGGCCGCCTGATCGACGCCAGGCAGTTCGATGTCTCGGTCAAGCTGATGCCGGACCGAGACGCGCTCGACGCCTACCTTGCCGAGACCGCGGGCGCGCTGTTCCGGCTTGGCGCCGGGATCGCCGACGAGGGTCGCAAGGCCGACCAGGCTGCGAAGGCTGCCGGCCAGGCAGCAAAGGCCGCCGGGCTCGCTTACGGGCTCACCGGCTTGATGCGGGCGTTGCCGGTGCATGCGGCACGGGGGCGGATCGATGTTCCCGCCGACGTGTTGCTGCACCGGGGCACCTCTCAAGCCGAGCTGGCGCAGGGAAAGACGACCGAGGGCCTTAAGCAGGTGCTTGCTGAATTACGCCGCGAGGCGAGGGCCTCATTGGGCGAGGCGCTGACCTCTCGCGAGCCACTGTCTCGAGGAGAGCGCGCCGCGTTTCGGCCGCTTGCATTGGTCGAGCCCTATCTCCGTGCTTTGGAGAGTGGCGACCCCTTGCATCGGATCGCCGACATCAATCCGCTCTACCGCTTGTGGCGGCTCGGGACGTATCGATTTCAGCCCTAGGCCGCTGCGGTCGTGGCGTCGCCGTCGAGCCAACGCTCGAGATCGGCAAGGGCTCTTGCGCTCATCGCCTGCTTGCGCGCCAGGGTCTTGCTGCCGCGGACGCCCTTGGTCCGCTTTGGCTCACCTGCGGGCAGCGCCGGAAACAGACCGAAATTCACATTCATGGGCTGGAAGCTGCGCGATGCGCCGTCGCCTTGGCTCAAATGGCCGCCGGTGATGTGCACGAGAAGCGCGCCGAGCGCGGTGGTCGGCGGCGGCGATGCGAGAGGGTCGCCACGCCGCTCAGCCGCGGCGAAGCGTCCGGCGAGGAGCCCGATCGCGGCTGACTCCACATAGCCCTCGACGCCGGTGATCTGGCCGGCAAAGCGCAACCGCGGTTCGGCTTTGAGACGCAAGCTCGCGTCGAGCAGGACCGGGCTGTTGAGGAAGGTGTTGCGGTGCAGGCCGCCGAGCCGCGCGAACTCGGCTTGCTCGAGCCCCGGGATCGTGCGGAAGATGCGGACCTGCTCGCCATGCTTAAGTTTGGTCTGGAAGCCGACCATGTTCCACAACGTGCCGAGCGCGTTGTCTTGACGGAGCTGCACCACGGCGTGCAAGCGCGTGCCCGGGCGATGGGGGTTGGCGAGGCCGACCGGCTTCATCGGGCCGTAGGCGAGTGTCTCCCGCCCGCGCTCCGCCATGA
Source organism: uncultured Alphaproteobacteria bacterium (assembly GCA_963732955.1). Taxonomy (GTDB): domain Bacteria; phylum Pseudomonadota; class Alphaproteobacteria; order Rhizobiales; family Methyloligellaceae; genus Methyloceanibacter. The sequence goes on along the minus strand of CAVTBH010000004.1, from coordinate 1,077,124 downwards.
CCTCGATCGGCAGGCAGCCTTCGAAATAGGGGGTGGACGCCTCCCACGCCTTGAACGCCGTCTTCTCGCCGGCAATCAGCGCGTCGATGAAGGCGTCATATTGCGCCTTGTCGAGCGGACAGTTGATGTAATCGGCGTTGCCGCCGCCGGGCCCGACCTTGTCGTAGCGCGATTGCAGCCAGCACACCCCCATGTCGATGCTGTCATGATGCACGATCGGGGCGATGGCATCGAAGAAGGCGAGCTCGGCTTCGCCGGTGAGCGTTTGGATCGCTTGTGCCAGCGCCGGCGAGGTGAGGGGGCCGGTCGCCACGATGACGCTGTCCCAATCGGCAGGCGGGAGCCCGTCGATTTCCTCCCTGACGATGGTCACGAGGGGGTGGGTCTCGAGCGCCGCGCTGACCTCCCGAGCGAAGCCGTCGCGATCGACGGCGAGCGCGCCACCGGCCGGAAGCTTGTGACGGTCGGCGGCCGCCATGATCAGGGAATGCGCACGCCGCATTTCCGCATGGAGCAGCCCCACGGCATTGTTGGCGGCGTCGTCGGAGCGGAACGAATTGGAGCAGACGAGCTCGGCGAGAGCGCCGGTCTGATGCGCCTCCGTCGCCCGCGTCGGGCGCATCTCGTGGAGCGTGACGGGCACGGCCGCCGCGGCGAGCTGCCAGGCGGCCTCGCTGCCGGCAAGACCGCCGCCGATGACGTGAACCTCCTTGGCCATGATCGTAGCTAGCCCCCAAGGGCTCTTGCTTCAAGACACATGGCCGATTGGCAGAACGAAGCGGGAAGGCCTTGAAAACCGGTCGGATCGGCTGTTGCCGCAGGGAGACAGCCGCCTAAGAAATGGGCCCTGACCAGCGCCTCGATCTGGTTTCCCCATCGCGGCCAAGTTATAGAGCAAGGTCCGGTGAATTAAAATTCGGCCGATTTTTCAATGAGACAGAGGCAGCTGCGCGTTCTGTTGAGCTTACTCGTCGCGGCCGTGAGCCTCGCCGGCTGCACCCATGACCGCTCCGGACCGCCGGCAATGCACTTCGCCGAATTCGGCGTATCACCGCCCCAGGGCGACGCGGTCGAGGTTTGCCACGCTTATACCTGCCAGATGAAGACGACGTTCTACTTCCACGCCAAGGACATCCGGGACATCGCGGCGGTGATGAAGAAGACCAAGAAGGCCGACACGCCCTATGAGGAGCGCCGCGCCATCGCTTATGCCATCGCCCTGATCGAAACGAAGGTCGGCGCCAGGCTCGGGATCAACGACAGGGCGGGCATGGAATTCGCCGGAAGCGGCGATCCCACCCAAGAGGATTGTGTCGACGAGGCCACCAACACCACGAGCTATATGCTCGTGCTGCAGTCCCACGGTCTGCTCAAATACCACACCGTGCAGATCCCGTTCTCCAAGGGGGATCTGCTGAAGGCGACCTTGCAGGGCGATCCCGTAAAATACTGGCCGCACTGGACCGCGGTCATCCAAGAGAACAAGACCGGGCAACGCTACGCCGTGGACTCCTGGATCTATGCCAATGGCGAGAATCCGGCCGTGGTCAAGGTCGAGGATTGGTACATCAAGGACCTCGCCAGCCTGCCGCAATCGACCCACTGATCCGTTTTGCTTTGAAATTTCAACGTGTGGCGGCTGCCGTCGTCGCTTGGCTATTGCGTATTCTTTGGGCAAGGCCATCTGAATTTGGGCAAAATTATGAAATCGGCGTTCAAAGGGAGGTGACTTTCGATTATACTTTGGGCGGAAGCCGAATCGACCTGGCGTAAAAATAGGCTTCTGCTCCATAGAGCCGGTGGACCGCCGGCAGTGCGGATATCCACCCGCTCGCCAACAGAAAGGGGGGTGAGATGTCCTTGAACACAGCCTTAGCTATCAGCCTTGGCGTTCTCGGCGCCGTCGCCACGTGGCTCTTCCTTGGGCCACTCGGCGGGGCATTGCAGATCTGGGCCGCTTTCATTGCCTGGGGTTGCTTCTACCATTGCGGTGGCAAGGAAGCCGGGCTGCAGTCGACAATCCTCAACACGGCTGCTGGTGCCGTTATCGCCGCGATCACGCTGATTGTCGCCGGTGCCGGTATCGCCGACAGCCTGCCGCCGGCCATGTGGGCGGCGCTTTGCGTCGGCGTTGGCGTCGCGGCCATGGTGCTGCTCGCCAATGTTCCGATGTTCTCGAGCATTCCGGCTCAGGTCTATGGCTTCGCCGCCGTGGTTGCGCTCGTGCTCCTCGGCAATGGGGCCGCGAACCTGACCGGCATTTCGCTGACCAACCCGGTGATCGCCATCATCCTGTCGATGGTCATCGGCGCCGTGTTTGGCTATGTGTCGGAAAAAGTCGCAGGCATGCTGGTTGGCTCAAACCACCATGCTGCGGCAAAGGCGTAAGCATCGCGTCAGAACATAGCGCCTAGGCGCGAACACGCTTGCGAGCGGGCCCGGGTCGCCGTGGCCCCGCCCGTTTTTGATGCGCGATAGCGGCGTGACGTTAAAGGAAACGTCACGCCGTTCCTGTGTGATGAGCAGCGTTAATTGAAGAAGGGTATCGCTATGAATGGACCGTACAATTACGGCGCCGAGAGCGTTAAGTATGGCGTGAGTTTCGGCACCGCGCTCGCGATCGCCATCTCCTACACCAACAACCATTCGATCCTGTGGGCGATCATCCACGGAATCTTCAGCTGGCTCTATGTGATCTATTTCGCCCTTTTCCATTAAGGGACGTCAGGCGATTTTCACCCGGATTTCGGCCGGTCCAGCACCGCCAGCGTGACCATCCAGCTGGTGCGGAGCGTTGTGATCAAGAGGATCACCGACGCGATGGCCCCGACCTCGTCGGCAAGCCCGGCGCCCGCGGCAAAGGCCACGGCCGACACCAGCAGACAGGAATAGGCGATGATCGGAAGGCCCGCGTACCACAGCGGCTGACGCTCTGCGGCCGTGATCACCTGCGGCGCGAGCAGCGCAACATTGGCCGAATAAGCGAGCCCGGCGCACCCGATCAGCCCGAGGGCTCCGGCGCGCACGAGATCGGTGACGGGGGCTACCATGGCGAGGGCAAGAAACAGCAACGCCGCGAAATGCACGAGCACCGGGGTCACGAATACACGCGCGCGATGCTCATTACCCTTTACGGCGTGATCGGCTCCGAGACTTATGACGACGAAGAGCAGGCCGATCAGCATTCCTGCGGTGGCGCCCACAAGCGCATAGAATTCATGCCACTCGGCCATGTCTTCTCCCAATACGTTGTCGCCATCACAGCCTGAGGCGCCAGCCGGCGCAAGGGCTCGTTAACATCCCTCAAGGCTCCGTTGAGGTTACTGCGCAGGGACTTATGCTTTCTTGAAAGGGAGTGTTTGCCACTTGGGCAAGCTTCTTTCCAACAGCCCTTGCGCGATGCCCGATGCTGGCGCAAGGTCCGTGGCTGTCGTCGATGTTGTGCGTAGCGGGGTTCCCCGATGTCCTCTGTCATGGTTGGCTGGACTGGCAGATGTGCGGATCCTCGCGCCCGCGCCAGACTTGTCGCGCATCTCACCCGGCTGGCTGAGCTCAGCGACAGCTATTTGCGCGGACGAGCACCCGAGCTCGCGATCGTTGCCGACAGCAGCGGCGAGCGGGCAGGGCGGTTACGGCGCGCCCGCGCCAATATCGAGCATGTGAGCCGTTCGATCTCTGGTCAGATTCTGGTCTCCAGCGGGATAGTGTCCGATCCGAACGTGTTCATCGCCGGCACACGCGAGGCTGATCTTCCCGCGCTCGCCCATCCCGAGATCGAACATGCGTCGATGACCTCGGTGCCCAACGCGCGCCTCAGCGGCATCGATTTCCGGTTGTTCGGCTCAGGCCAACTCCACCCCGGAGCCGACCGCGTGAGCTTCGTGTTTCTCGAGACCGCCGCGGCGCCGTTCCTCGACGGCAGGCTGGTTCAAGTCGAGGGCGAAGCCGATTGCCGCGAGCACGATGCTGAGATCATCCGCGGCGCGAGCGCGTATCTGAGCGGCCCCAAGGCCTACCTCAATTGCTCTCTGGAGGATTGGGTCGACCTCTTGTTCTCCTGGGTGAAGTTCTTCTTCGTCGGCGATCTCTGGTGGCGGAACTTCGAAGAGATGCAGACCTACGAGGATTATCGCGCGGTGTTCGCCGACGTGCAGCTGACACTTGGCACCGAGCGCGCCGAGCAGGCGACCTTCGACGCCATCCTCGCCACCTTTGCCCAGCACGCTGAGCATCTCCGCGGCACGGTGGTCGCGGCAGGCTAACGCGAGACGCTTCCGACTATTGCGGGATCACCCAGTTTGAGCCGTCGCTCTGCGCCACCTGCGTCCGGCACAGCGTCACGTCCTGGCTCTGGGTCTGGCCGTTCTTGCTGACGCTCTGGGTGACGTCGCGGCAGGTGGTTCCATCGTGCTGGTACGGCTCGCTCTTGGGCACGACCCAACCCGAGGCCGTCACCGTATTGGTCTTCGGATCCGTGCGCTTCCACGGCACTTTCTTCGGCGGTACCTGCTTGACCACCGGCTGTTCCGCGGCGAGCTCGCTCGCAAGCGCAAGCTGGCGGCGCTCCTCCTCGTCGAGCCGACGGCCGATGGCGCTGCCGATGAGACCACCGGCGACGGCGCCGACGACGGCGCCGGCAACAGGGTTGCGCCTCGCGATCAGACCGCCCGTGACGCCGCCAGCCACGGCGCCGATGCCGGCTCCCACCTGTTGCCGGGAACCTGGTGCGCCGCAGCCTGCAAGCAGGCTCGACGCGGCAACGAGCACGAGCAGTGTCCTACGCCATGACTTCAACTCTATGGTGACGACCCTCAACGCTCACCTGCCTTACTGAAAGATGCCGCGATGGTGGCGGCGGGCCTCTTCGGCGGCCTTCTGATATTGCGGCGCGGCGTCGCTCGCGAGCCGCGCCGCACCATTGGTGAGGGCGGCGAGCGCGAGATCGATGTTGCCGACATAACAAACGTGGCGCTCACCGGCCGCGATGCAGCGGATTTGCGAGCCTTGCTCCTCGATGAACTTGGCCAGCTGGTCGCGATAGGGGGAGCCGAGACCTTGGACGCCGGCAAGCATGATGGTCTCGCCTTCAATCTTGAGCGTCCCGGTGTCGATCACCTTCTCCACCGTGCCGCTGAGTTCGATGGGCGGGGGCGGCGGCAGCGGCATGGATTCCGGCGCGCCGGCGGCGTCCGGGGCGGGCTCGGGCTCAGGCGCGGCCTCCGGCTCAAGGACCGGCTCCGCCTCCCTGATAGCGACCGTCTCGCTCGCGAGCGGTTTTGAGGTCACGGCGGCCAACTGGGCTTTGGGAGCCTGCTTCGGCGCCGCCGGGATGCTCGACACCGCCATGTCCTGGTCGGGCTCGGCCGGTTGGGTTGGCGCGGGCTGGTCCCCAGGCATCAGCCACGACGCCTTGAGCTGGTCGGAGATATAGCCGCCGACGACATTGGCAACGATGTCCGTGATCAGGACACCGGCGACGCTGACGAGGGAAACGATTCCCGCCCATTTCCAGCGCTGGTCAGTGGCCATGGACAATCGGTCGAACGACCGCCCCCCGGTCGATTGGCGCTTAAAGATTGGAGCTTACCAGCAACTGGGAACGCGAGAACATGGCGGGAATTTGGCCAGCTGGCGATAACGTGGAAAATGCCGGACAAAAAACGGCGCAACTCTGGCAGCTTCCGTCAGAAACGGCCCTCATCGGGAATGTTGAGCAGCGTGCCACAGGCCTTGCAATGAACGGCGTCGACCTCGTGGCGCTGAAGACCGCAACTCGGACACGGAAACCGGACCTTGTGAGGACGGAGCAGGGCCTGTAGCAGCCGGAGGAACAGCGTCACCCCGAAGATCATGATGATCACGGCCGTCAGCCGGCCGAGGGTGCCTTCCAGGGTGATGTCGCCGAAGCCCGTGGTGGTCAGCGCCGTGACCGTGAAATAGAGGGCGTCGACATAATTGGCGATCCCGGGATTGCGCCAATGTTGGGTCTCGTAGACGAACCCGGTCATGATGAACAGGAACACGCCGAGATTGACCACGGCGTTGACGAGCTCCTCGTTACGCCGGAAGAACGGGCTGTCGCTGCGGAGCCGCGCCACGACTTGGTAGGTGTGCAGCAGCCGCAGCGTGCGGAGGATGCGCAAGAAGCCGAAGCCTTCGCCGACCACCGGCGCCAGGAACGACACGATCGCCGCCATGTCCGCCCAGGTCGCGGGATGGGCGAATTCGCGTACCGGATGATCGCTCACATAAAGCCGTGCCAGGAAGTCGGCGAGGATGAAGATGCCGAAAACCGCGTCGAGATATTCGATCGCTTGGGTCCGCGGCGTGAACGAGGTGCCGATGACGAACAGGATGGTGAGAATGTCGAGCGCGAGCAGTCCATAGCGAAAGCGATTGGCGGTTTGGCTCTTGCCAAGATAGAGCTCGCGCAAGCGCTCGCGGAAGGACGGTCCGTCCGGCCGCGCCTTGGCCACCCGCCGCGCAGAGGATGGCGCCGCCGTCTTCTTGGCGGCGGGCTTCGTCTTTGCGGCGTTACGCGTGGCCATGTCTTCACCACAGTCTCGGCATTTGTTTAAGCGCGTTGCCGCCTTCCGGCGCGCCCTTATGTGTACCAGCAAGGCGCAAGCGCAGCGACCGCGTTCGCCCGCTAGGAGAACGGCCATGACGGCTCTCAAGCTCTACCACGCATCGCCCTCACGCTCGTCCATCGTGCGTTGGATGCTCGAGGAAATCGGCGAGCCCTATGACGTCGAGTTGCTGAGTCTTGCTGAAGGCGACCAATTCAAGCCGGGCTATCTCGCCATCAACCCAATGGCCAAGGTGCCGGCGCTAATGCATGACGGCGTGGTCATCACCGAAGCCGCCGCCATCTGCGCCTATCTCGCCGACGCCTTCCCGCAAGCGGGCTTAAGCGTGCCGATCGGCGATCCGCGCCGGGGCGTCTATCTCAAATGGCTCTTCTTCGCTCCGGGATGTATCGAGCCCGCGATGATCGACCGCGCGGCGCCGCGGGCCGAGCCGGCCCGGCGCGGCATGCTCGGCTATGGCGATTTCGATACGGTGATGGATGTCGTGGCCAAGGCCGTCGCCCAAGGCCCCTACCTCATGGGCGAGCAGTTCACCGCTGCCGACGTCGTCCTCGGCTCGACGCTCCGCTGGGGCCTGATGTTCAAGCTTCTCCCGGAACGGCCAGAATTCGTGGTCTATGTAGGACGGCTCGGCGACCGCCCGGCATTGCGGCGCGCGACCGCCCTCGATCAGGAGCTTGCTGCGGCATAGCAACACGCCGCTTACCTACTCTTCGCGATCCGGCATCGGCCGTAGGCGCGCCGTGGTACAAGGTTCCGTCCTGAGCCAGCGCGCGGCGCGCCGCTCCCCCAACAAGAAAGAGCCATCCATGAGCACCGACGTCCCCGTCGTCGAGACCAGCAAGTTGAAGCGCACCGAAGTGTGGGGCGAGACCGATCCCGCCGTCCGTTGGGCCGGCGCCTTCGCCGTCTATGGCGGCCACGCCGCCACCGCATCCTCGACCATCGTTTACGAGATCGAGCCGGGGAAGCGTCTCGGCTGGCACACCGACGCCACCGAGGAGACGCAGTACATCATCGCCGGCGAGGGCAAGCTCTATCTCGAAGACGGTTCGACGCACCAGGTCGGGCCGGGCAGCGTGTTCGTGCTGCCGACACCGCTGCGCCACGATCTCGAAAACACCGGCAAGGAGACGCTGCGCGCGGTGGCATTCTTCGCGGCGGCGATGTTTACCCAGAATTTCGATCAGGTGATGCTGCCGCCGAAGAGCCATATCCTCGGCACGCCAAATCGCGAAGGCTGAGAAGCTCAGTCGCGGGGCGGCCTGCCGAAGGCCTTGCGCAGTTCGTCCTTCGCCTGCTCCAGCCGCTCCCGGTCGGCCTTCGACAAATTCTTGCCGGCGCGATTGATGTAGAAGGTGAGCATCGACATGGCGGAGCGGAACGGCTCCGCCTTGCGCCGGTGGCTCGCCTCGGCCGAGCGCTTCAGCGACGCGGCGATCTCCTTCGGGTCGTCGAGGGCAAACACGCCGTGCTCGAGGGTCAAGGCGTCGGAGTGTTCAGTGACGTCCTGCGACCAGCGCTTCTTGTTCTCTGACTTCGCTTTCTCCGACTTGGCCATCGGGCGTGGCCTTTCTCGCCACTAACCTACGCCTCTTTGCCACCTAGAGATCGCGCGGCGCCGAACCACTTCAGGAACAGTCCGGTGCCGAAGCCCCAGACGGAATTGACGAGGATGGATACGAGCATGCGCGGCCACAGCACCGGGATCAGCTGCCCCTTGAGCGGCGGCACCACGAAAAAGGCGACCAATGGCAGTGCCACGGCCCCGACCAGAATCCAGCCCGCCCAATAGCTGCTGCCACGGAGCCGCACGAGCATCGGGGCGAGTATTGCGCCCCACAGCCCACCCCAGAACGCCTTGGAGATTACCGCGGGCACGCCGAAGGGAGGGATTGGATCGAGGGGCCACGCCGGCCGCTCCCACGGGATCACGCTAGCGACGTTGAGGACATACCAGAGGCTTTGATGGAAGATCAGTGTCGACAGCGCTCCGGCGGCGAAGCCGAAGGCGAGCAGCTTCCACAACGCGATTGAGCGCGGGGCGGCGAGTGAGGTCATGCGGGGATAAAGCGGACCCGTTGGCCGCGACGCAAGAGCCTCGCGCGTAGGACACGAGATGTTGAAGATCGTGACAGGAGGCCAGACTGGCGTCGATCGCGCCGCCCTCGATGCGGCGATCGAGCTCGGCATACCGTATGGCGGCTGGTGCCCAAAGGGAGGCTGGGCCGAGGATCTGCCAACGCCGCCGGGACTGCTCGCGCTCTATCCCAATCTGCGCGAAACGCCTGACGCCGATCCGGCGCAGCGGACCGCATGGAATGTGCGCGACAGCGACCGCCTGCTCATCCTCGTCAATTCAGGGGGCACCGAGGCGTCGAAGGGAACGGCGCTCGCGCGCGATTGCGCGGCGGCGCTATCCAAGCCCTGCATCGTGGTCGATCTCGCTGACGGCGACGCCCTGGCAGAAGCGCGCGCATTCCTCGGCGCAGGCGAGGGGACCATCGCGCTTGGGATCGGCGGTCCGCGCGAGAGCGAAGCGCCTGGCATCTATGCCAAGGCAAGAGCCTTCCTATGTGCGCTGCTCCCGTGACAATCAGCGCGGCAGCGGCAGGCCCAGATAGCGCGCGGTGCCTCTGCGGATCAGGCGCGTCGGCAACTTGCCGCGCAGGAAATAATCCAAGCGCGCGAAGAAGCCGACCGGGTAGCGGAAGCGCGGCCGCGGTGTCTCGAGCACGTCGGCCACGATCAGCGCGACTTCCTTTGGATCCCGCGACCGCTTGGCCTGATGGACGTCGGCGGCGCGCTCGAGCAGGCGAAGCCAGGGGAGGTAGGCGCTGTCGGGCGGCGTGATCCACGGCGTGCTGTTCCAGATCTCGGTGCGGTAGGGACCCGGCTCGATGACGATGACGTCGATGCCGAATGGATCGACCTCATATGCGAGGGATTCCGCCCAGCCCTCGAGCGCCCATTTCGAAGCGCAATAGATCGAGTTTGCAGGCTGGCCAGCGAAGGCGGCTTGGCTCGACATCAGCACGATGCGGCCGTGGCCCTGCGCGCGGAAGGCCGGCAACAGCGCCCGCGTCAGCCCGAGCACGCCGAAGAAATTTGTCTCCATCACCCGCCTGATCTCGGCGTCCGGCAGATCCTCCAGCACGCCTGCGGCAGCAACACCGGCATTGTGTACCACCGCGTCGAGGCTGTTGCCGGTCTCGGCGAGGACCGACGTCACCGCCGCCTCGATCGAGGACGGGTCGGTGACATCGAGCTGGAGGAGGGTGACGCGGTCAGCGACGCCGGCCGCGCTTAGGGCCGCTGCGAGAGCATCCTTCCGCGTGAGGTCGCGCATGGTGGCGAACACGCGCCATCCCCTTGACGCCACAACCTCGGTGATGACGCGGCCGAAACCGGTAGACGTTCCCGTAATCAGGACGCTTGCCATTCGCCCTCCCGGCAGCAGTGCTGCCTAACCATTGAGCAATGCATCGTAGTTGAGGAGCCTTGTCTCTGTTGCGGAATTGTTACAGACAACCGTTGCCGCGCGGTCTGGCAGTTGAATACCCGCGAGGACGCTGTCACCTTGCCTTTATGGTATCTGACCATGGCCTTCATCGCGCTGACTCCGCCGCTGTGGCGGCACATTATGAGGTCCTTGCTCGTCGACCGGGGCCGCCGCGGCGCCAGACCCGCCGAGTTCAAGGTCGGGCGCGAGCGAGGATGGGAGGGCATCGCCTAGCTTGAAGCTCGATCGCGAGGCAGAGGCGCTGCTGCATTGGGCCACCTCGGCGCCCGGCGCGCCGCTATGGAGCCTTCCCCCCGACGAAGCCCGGAACGAATATCGCCGCGCGCTCGCCAAGACCGAAATTCAGCCGCCGGAAATCCGAGGGGCGATCGACCTCGTCGTGCCGGGCGAGGGGGGTCCCTTGCGCCTGCGCCGCTACGTTCCGGCCACCGGGGGTAGCGGCGCCGAAGCGGCGATCCTGTTCGTTCATGGCGGCGGCTGCGTCATCGGCGATATCGAAAGCCACGACGTCCTGTGCCGGACCCTGTGCCACGACACTGGCGCCACGGTGTTCTCCCTCGACTATCGGCTGGCGCCCGAACACCGGTTCCCGGCGGCGGTCGACGATACGGTCGCGGCGTTGCAATGGCTGTCCGGAGCAGGACCGAGCCTCGGCCTCGACCGGGAGCGCATCGTCATCGTCGGCGACAGCGCTGGCGGCGGGCTCGCCGCCGTGGCCCTGCACGAGACCAAGGGCCGCTTGGTCGCCCCGGTTCGCGGCCAGGTCCTGATCTATCCCGCCCTCGATCTTCGCGGCCGCCTGCCGTCGCGGCAGGATCTCGGCGACCATTTCCCGATTCCCCGCGACCTGATCCAATGGTTTTTCGGCCATTATTTCGGTCGCGCTTGGCCGATCGCCGACCCGCGCGCGATCCCCGCGCTCTATGAGGATTATACCGGCCTGCCACCCGCCTTGATCATCACGGCAAGCCACGACCCGTTGCGCGACGAGGGCGCCGAATACGCCGAGACGCTCGCCGCTGCCGGGGTTCCGGTCGACTATCACTGCTGCGAAGGCACCATCCACGGCTTCATGAATATGGGCCGGGTGTTGCGCCGGGCGCATGGGCAAACGCGGAAGCACATCGCCACGTGGCTGAACGACCGCCTCCGCGTGAGCTGAGGCCTCAGGACGAGCTGGGAAGATCGCCCACCCGCGGCACCACCACGGCGAACATGTCGCCGAGTGCCGACAGGCTCGCATCCTGTAACTCCGCCGCCGAGACGTCTTTGCCGGTCGCTGGGTTGGGGATCGAGCGCGTCGCCGTGGCGCTCGCGACCACGGTGTTGTTGTAGCCGCGATTGAACGAGGCGCGTGTGGTCGAATTCACGCACATATGCGTCATGAAGCCGGCATAGGTTACGTTCTTGACCCCGAGCTTCTTTAGCTCCGCGTCGAGCGCGGTCTGCTCGAAGGCGCTCGGGTAATTCTTGACGATCACTGTCTCGCCTTCGATCGGCGCCACCGACCCCGCGATCTGCCCGATCGGCGCGGAGACGTCATAGGGCGTGCCGGGGCCAGCATCGTGCATGATGTGGATCACAGGCCGTCCCGCTTCGCGAAACCGGCGCAGCAGCGTCGCAGCCTCCTGGAGCGCCGGCTCGACGCCCTCGAGCTGCATGACGCCTTCGCGATAGGTCTGCTGGCAGTCGATCAGCACCAGCGCGCTGTCGGAGATCGGCGCGGGGTTGGGGCTCATGCCGGTAAGCTCGCGAAGGGTAGGGCTCGCCATGGCTCGTTTCCTCTCCTTTATGTCAAATGTCCGGCCGAAGTGTAGCGCACTGGCTCTCGCCCTGCTCTCCTCACAAGGGAGGAGGGGGAACGCCGCTGCACGTGAGCGCCGTTTTGCCGCGCCTCATTCCATCAAGTCGGCAAACTTTCATCAAGGTTTTCGCGTCTAGTGGAGCCCTGACCAAGAACGCCTCCACGCGATGTCACCTACATCGTGGTCAAGGCGTTGAGGGGCGCGAGGCGCGCGCTGAGCCCCCCTCTCTAGGGATGGTTTCGAACATGACGAGGGCTACGATGCTTCGGATAGTCGTGAGTTTGTGCATCTGGGCGGCGGCGCTCGGCCTGATCGGCGATTTTGCGCTGCACGCTCAAGATTTGCCGTCATCGGCGTTGATGGCGGTAGCGGCGGCGTCTGCCGTCGCGGTCCTGGGATAGCGGCGGCCGGGACCTCGACCCGCTTATTGCGATAAGCCTCCCTCCCCGTGGCCCGGCCTCTGGGCCGCGGGGAGAGGCCGGCATGCGCAACCGTCTGCGTTACTGGGGAACGTTGTCGCACCGGTGGAACCGGGCCGCATAGAGATCCGTTCGTTCAGTGACGGAAGGGCGCCCGATTGCCCTGGAGGTTAAGCAATGGAAGCAACCTGGAAACCCCACCAAAAGCACGGCGACCTGACCGAGCGCAGCGATTTGCCCGACAGCGTCTTCGCCTTTCCGAACCAGCGCAAAGAGCCGATGACCGACGCCAGCCATGTCAGAAACGCGATCGCGCGTTTCGATCAGACCACCGGCGTCTCGGACCAAGATCGGGAATTGGCCTTCGCCAATATCAAGAAGGCGGCGAAGCATTACGGCATCGACATGTCGGAATTGAGCTGGAAGGAGCTCGGCCGCCATCCGAGCACCGGCCGGACCGCTGCCGACCGGCGGGAGTCCGCGCGCAAGGGCGCAGAAACGCGCAAAGAGCACGATCGCCAACACCACTAAAGACGCTCGCCGCGTGGCTCGTTTCAGGGGCTACGCGGCGCTCAGATCGATCTTGAGCCGCTTGACCGTCTGCGGCCCGACCTGACCGTCGACAATGATGCCCTTTGTCGCCTGGAAAGCGCCGACGGCGGAGGCGGTCAAGGCATCATACTCGCCGTTGATCGGCCCAGGATCGATCCCGAACTCCTTGAGCGCGCGCTTGATGGCCTTGACCACGGAAGGCTTCATGCCCGGACGCCCGACGGCATAGATCACCGCCGGCTCCTTGATGGTCACGACGCCATCGCCGTCGCCGTAGGAGAAGTCGGGCAGAAACACGCCGGTGTTCCAAACGCGGCCAGAGACCTTGCCTCGTCGCACGCCGTAAGCTTTGCCCATCGCCTCGACGGTGCCGCCCTTGCCATCGCTGACCACGATGTGACCCATGGCGCCCGGCGCGGGCGGGTAGCGGAGAAGAATGGCGCCGACCGTCGACGCCGCCGTTGTCGTCGGCACGCGTTTCCCGAGTTTCTTCGAGTTCGTCTGCCACGCACCCGTATAGGCTTCGACCGTGGCCGGATCGCCGCCATCGTTGACGCACCCATAGAGGAACCCGCCCACCTGATAGACCAGCCAGGACATGAACTCGGCGCAGTCCCAAGGCCCGTGCCAGTTCTTGTTGTTCTTCGGCACGCAGACGTTGACGTATTTCTCGCCGATGCGCGACTTGGCCAATTTCAGCATCTTCTCACCGTCGGTCATGGCATCCTCCCGCACTCAGAGCATCTTCGCCAATATACTACTTATACGGGAATATTGTGAGGTTGCAACGCATAGGCGTGGTCAGCCGGCCGTCGCCGAGACGTGTCCGTTGAGCTTGAGATGTGCGATCGAGGGACCCAACACCGCAGCGCGTACGTTTGGGAACGAAGCAGCTTCCCCCGGCTGCAGATCGGCGTCGGGGCGCGACGCCGCCGAGGTTGCGTTCACAACGGTGTTCGGCAAGACGACAACCGGAACACCCAAGGTCTGGATCGAAAGGGTGGATGGCGTTAGCGAGCAAGAGCGCACCATCGACGCCATCAGCATCGAGGCGCCGTGACGCCGCGGCGCGCGGCTCGGGCTTGAGTGACCGGCGCCCGCCGCAACGGCTTCTCAGCACTATCGGACGGTGCTAGCATCCGTTGCTTTGTTCCGGGGATCCGCGCCGAAGGAGCTCGTCATGTGCAAGTCTGGTTTGCCGCTATCTCTGCTTCTCCTCCTAGCTGTTGCGTTTGCCGGCGCCCTCGCGACCGGCCCGGCCGGCGCTGAGCCCCGGGAAATGAAGATGATCGAGCACGCCACCACCGATGCCGTCACCGATACCGGCGCCTCGGGCGATAGCGCCGGCGACATCCTCACCTTCGCCAACGAGGTGTTCGACGCCGACGACAAGGCGAAGATCGGCACCGACCAGGGCATCTGCTTCCGCACCGTTGTGGGCAAGGCCTGGGAGTGCTTCTGGACGCTCAGCCTCGACGACGGCCAGATCACCGTCGAGGGGCCATTCAATGACACCGGCGATTCGGCGCTCGCGGTCACTGGCGGCACCGGCGCCTATGCTGGAGCGCAGGGCGAGATGGCGCTCAGCGCGATCGGCACCGACGGCAAAGCCTACACCTTCATTTACAAGCTGAAATAGGGCCCCCGGCCCCTCGACCTGCAAGTGCGTGGCGGGCCGCAAAGTTCGCGGGAGAGCTGGGGGAGACTCGTGCTAGGGTGCCACCCGTCGTTCAGCGAAGGGGGGAAACCATGCTGACTGCACTCATAATTGCCCTTGTGGTCGGTGCCATTGCCGGTTGGCTCGCGGGTCTCCTGGTGCAGGGGACCGGCTTCGGTCTGATGGGGGATATCGTCGTCGGGATCCTAGGCGCGCTGCTCGCGGCCTTCCTGTTTCCGGCTCTCGGCATCGCGCTCACCCTTGGTGGCGGCGTGCTCGGTGCCATCATCCTCGCCTTCATCGGCGCCGTGATCCTGCTCGTAATCGTGAAGGTCTTCAAACAGATCACCGCCTAGGCCGCGGGCAGCGAGACAGATCTTCGGCGTCGCCGCTTACGGCCCATCGCCACTCTCGGTCTCCTGCCGCGACGCCGAGAAGATATCCCAAGTGGCGATGAACATCGATGCGATCACCGGCCCGATGACAATACCGTCGAGGCCGAAAATGGCGATGCCGCCCAGCGTCGAGATCAACACGACGTAGTCCGGCATCTCGGTGTCCTTGCCGACCAGGAACGGACGCAGGAGGTTGTCGACGAGGCCGATGACGAGCGCGCCGTAGGCGATGAGAACCACGCCCTGCCAGAGGGCCCCGGTCGCGAGGAAATAGACCGCCACCGGGAGCCAGACCAGGGCCGCGCCGACTGCGGGCAGCAGGGACAGGAAGCCCATCACCACGGCCCACAGCACCGGGGCGTGAATATCGAGCAACCAGAATATGAGGCCACCGAGCGCTCCTTGTACTGCGGCCACGAGCAGGCTGCCCTTGAACATGGCGCGCGTGACGACGGTGAATTTGGTGAGCAGCGCACGCTTCTGTTCGGTACGGAGCGGGATCGCGTTCCCGATGTGCCTGGATAGGCTGCCTCCATCGCGAAGAAAAAAGAACAACAAATAGAGCGCCAGGAAAAGGTTGATCACGACGTTGGCCGTGCCGCGTCCGATATCGAACGCCTGGGAGGCGAGATATTTGCTCGCCTGCAACAGCGCGGTCGCCAGCCTCTCGTGTATTGCGCTGAGATTGGTCAGCCCGAAGCGGTTGAGGAGATCGGTCGCCCACGCTGGAAGCGCGTTGAGGAACTCATGAAAGAACGTGCCGAAGTTTAGTTCTCCTGACTGAATTCGCTGATAGAGGCCGGTGGCTTCCTGTACCAGGGACGCCGCTGTTAGTGTCAGAGGCAGGATCACCATCGTCAGGATGATGAGGACCGTGGCGAGCGCGGCGAGATTGCGCCGCTGCCCAAGCGCACCGACCAGCCGCCTGTTGAGCGGCGCAAACACGGTTGCCAGCACCGCTGCCCAGAGGATCGCCTCGGAGAACGGCCACAGGATCCAGGCGAAGGCGAGCGACACCAGGACGACGAGCAACAAGAGAGTGGCGTCTTCGAGCTTGCGCAAAGCGTGATTCCGTTCGGCGGACGTCGGAGTTGAGTCGGATCATAGCCGCGCCTGCGCGCCGTCCATCGGCTAAATTTCGCCACTGCGATTGACAAAAGCGCCAACTCTGCTTGGGATGGTCCAGAATCTGAGGGCGGCGCGGAAAATGGCGGAAAAGCAGCACGAAGGCGGGGTTTCCTATCACACGCCGGGCCTCGACTATTTCGAGGACCGCGAGCTTAGGCGCCACGCTGGCGTGTTCTATCTCTGGGCGCTCGGCGTCGCCGCGGTTATCTCCGGCGACTTCTCCGGCTGGAACCTCGGCTTTGCCGTGGGCGGCTGGGGCGGCATGTTCCTCGGCACCATCATCATCACCATCATGTATCTCGGGCTGACTTATTCCATCGCCGAGATGAGCCCGGCGCTACCCCACACCGGCGGCGCCTATTCGTTCGCCCGGACCGCCTTCGGGCCCTGGGGCGGCTTCATCACCGGCGTCGCCGAGAACGTTGAATATGTGCTGACGCCGGCGGTGATCGTCTATTTCATCGGCGCCTATCTCACCGCGATCTTTCACACGCCCGCCGCGCTGATGCCGCTGTGGTGGGTGCTCGGCTATGCGGTGTTCGTCACCCTCAATGCCCGCGGTGTCGAGCTCTCCTTCACCGTGACGTCACTCGTCACGCTGATGGCCATCGCCGTGCTCGTGATCTTCTTCGTCAGCGCCATACCGCTGTTCGATTTCAGCAAATACGCGCTCAATATCGGCGTCGACCCCGCCACCGGGGCGGCGATCGAGCTACCGGAGGGCAACGGGCCGTTCCTACCGTTCGGAATCTATGGCGTTCTTGCCGCCATGCCGTTCGCGGTCTGGCTGTTCCTAGCCATCGAGCAGCTGCCGCTCGCCGCCGAAGAGTTGGTCGATCCGAAACGGGATATGCCCAAGGGCATCATGCTCGGCATGTTCACCTTGATCGTCCTCGGCTTTCTGGTGCTGCTGATCAACCCGTCGATCCCGGTCCAGCGCGAGGTCACCGATGCGAGCGGCGCCACGGCGCTGGTCCACGGTGCCTTCGCCCTCGGTACTTCCGGCGAACCCATCCTCGACGGCTTCCGGGCGATCTTCGCCAAGAACGCCGCTGGCGCGCTGTCGCTCGCCGCGGTGATCGGTCTGATCGCGAGCTTTCACGCTATCATCTTTGCCTCCGGGCGGCAGATCTACTCGCTGTCGCGGGCCGGATATTTCCCCCATTTCCTGTCGCTGACACACGGCAAGCACAAGACGCCGAACGTGGCCCTGATCACCGCGGCCCTGGTCGGTCTCGCCGTGATGATGGTCGTGTGGTTCACCATGGGCGGCGAGCGGGCCGGGTCGTTCATCGGCGGCGTCCTGCTCAATATGGCGGTGTTTGGTGCGATGTTCTCTTATCTCTTGCAGGCGCTCACCTTCATCCGGTTGCGCCGTCGCTTTCCAGGGATCGAGCGTCCCTATCGGAGCCCACTCGGCGTGGCCGGCGCGGTGCTGACGGTGGTCATTGCGCTCGTGACCCTCGGCTTCCAGCTCGCCGATCCTCTCTACCGCACCGGCGTCATCGGCGTGGCCATCTGGTATGCGCTGGCGATCCTCTACTTCGCAGCCTACGGCCGGAAGACGCTGGTGCTGTCGCCCGAGGAAGAGTTCGCGGTGCGGCACCGCGATGGCAAGGCCTCGGCCTGATCTTGGTTCACGGGCTGATGAGCGCGTGGCTTCGATAGCGCGCGCTCCGCCGCTAAGCATTCCTTCAGCACGCGGGTGTAACAGGGGGCGCCCGACACGCTTCGTAGGATCCCGGAGATCGCCAAGAGTCTCGCGACCCCTTCACGTCCCGGCGAGGACGCGGCGCCTTTCCAGCGGCAGCGCGGCCAGGCGCTGGCGCTGTGTGGCTTTTCGGTCACCAACTACCTGCTGCTCTACCTCACCAGCATTCTGTTGGCGCGGACGCTCAGCGTTCCCGACTTCGACGACTACAACGTCGCAGTGTCCGCGGTTCTGGTGATGACGTCGCTCGCGACGCTTGGGCTAGAGAAATATGCCCTCCGCTGCCTGCCGGCTTGGCAGAACCACAAGGACTGGCGGCGCTCGCAAGGCTTCTTGCGCTTTGGCCAGCGCCTGATCCTCGCCACGAGCATCGCGCTCGTTGTCTTGTTCTGCCTGGGCCTTGAACTCGCATTGACCTTGCGCGGGAAGGACTACCATGTGGCCATCGTCATCGTTGCCTGGTTTCTTCCCGCGACGGCGCTGTTCCAATTCCTCCTCGAGGTGGCCGCGGCTTATGGAGGGCAGTTGCGCGGCGTTGCCGTCTACCGCCTGCTGTTTCCGATTCTGGTGTTGGTGCTGAATGCTGGCGTTTGGCTCTCCTTCGCCTCAGGCGGAGTTTCTGCCGCGCTGTGCTACGGCATCGCCTGGCTGATCGCCATCGCTGCGCTCCACGCCTGGACCAGGAGCTACGTGCCACGGGAAGTCCGCCGAGCAACGCGAATCGCCGAGCCTAAGACCTGGATCAAAGGGGCGTTGCCCATGGCGGTGGGGAGCCTGGTGCTGACGATGCTGGCTCAGACCGGCGTGATCATCCTCGAGCTCAATCACCCGGACGAGGCGGTGGTCTCAGCTTACGCTGTCGCCTTTCAGACCGGCAGCTTCGTCGTCACTCTTGCCACGGCGACCAACCGCCTTTACGCACCACGAATCTCCGCGCTGCTGGATCGTCAGGATTTCCCGGGTCTTCGTGCCATGGCCGTGAATCGCCTCTTTGTTATCGGCCCGCTGACGCTCTCCTACCTCGTCTTGGTTATCGTCTACGGCCGATCGATCCTGTCCCTGTTCGGCGCTCAATACGCCACCGAATATCCGGCGCTATGTCTCGTCGCGCTTGGCGCCTCCATCAGCACTCTGTTCTCGCTCGCGCCGATCTACATGCATTTCACCAATAGGGACAGTATCGTGCTGACTGCCCTCGTGGCGACCGCCGTACTGAACCTCGCGTTGTGTGTCCCGCTCAGCAATTCCTATGGCGCGTTCGGTGCAGCTATCGCTTACGCGCTCCCGGTGGCGCTGCTCCACGTAGGCTTGTGGATATACGAGCTGAAAGACCAATCGCTGCACAGGCGCCAGACGGCGGGTGCCTGAGGTTCAATACTCAACGACCCGATCGATGGCGAGCAGCCAGCCGGCCTCGCCAAGCTTGAGCTTATATTGCAGTTGCCGGGTGCGCCCGGTCGGCGCTGGCGGATCGCCCGCGCCATAGATCGGAAACCGCCGCGCCAGCACGGTCTCGACCACCGCCATCTCGTCGCGACCTTGGTAGCCTTTGGCGTTCGCCGTGCCGTCCAGCGGCGACAGGTAGATTTCGCTCAGCGACTTCTTGTTGTTGGCGCTGTAGGCGACGAGCGACGCTCGCGCATCCGCGCCCGGCCCTTTGACATAGACATAGATCTCCGGTGAGCCGTCGGCATTGAGGTCGTCGACCTCGGCGCCGGTGACGGCGCCGTCGATGCTGCGGCTGATGGGCGAGTTGTCGATGGCAAGCCCCGCGGGGACGATCTCAAGCGTATTGCCGGCGCCGCTATTGGCGCTCCTGACGCGGAAGCTGATGCCGAGGAGCTTGAGCGTCTGGTCGAATGGCGCCTGAAGCGCCGACCTGGCCTTGGCCGCAAGAGCGGGGGCAGGGGAGGCGGATGCTGCCGCGCCCGTCACCGACACGTCAAGGGTATAGGTTGCGCTCTCCTTCCGCCGCGCTGACGCGCGCATTTGATAAACGCGGATGGCGTAGTCGCCGTCCGCCGGCAGGGTGCCCTCGTAGTGCTCACCGGTTGCGTCCATGGAGCCCACGAATAACGCTGTTTCGCTGCCGGGGGGCAGCACGTTGAAATAGGCCAAGCGGTTCGAGGTCTTGAAGGTCACCGCCATGGTCTGCCCAGCCTTGGCCCCGACCACGTAGTCGACGGTCTCATAGCCTGTGATGCGGCCCTTGATGGTCGCGCTCGTCGCGCCTTTGGTGAAATGGACCGGCTCCTTGCGGATGTCTTCAGCAGCGAGCGCCGGGCTCACCGCAAACAGGGTGACGCTGAGCAAGCTCGAGACCCATGGACTCATGTCGATGCCTCCTTCGTCTGGACCCGCGATCGCCGCCGCGAAGGGCAGGTTCATGATTTGACTAAAGTTTTTCCCTTTGCGGGAGCACCACTCTCCATGGGTTGACGCTGTGGCGAGAGCGTGGCCAGGCCGATTCCGCTGGCTCAACCCTTGCAATCGGCCTCGCCGGCCATATCTCTTAGGGGTCCGCAAAACCCGCCAGCCAGGGGGAAAGCAATGGTGAAGTGGTTCCTGATTGCGTTGGTGCCCGTGGCCCTTGCCGGCTGCGTGGCAGACCAGGGCCCAGCATTGCCGCTCGCCCTCGGACCCGCGGACACCGCGCAGGCCTCCTGCCTCCGATATGCCGGCGCCCCCGCCTATGGCGACTGCAAGGACCTGAAAGTGCAAATCGCGCCTTCAGCCCAGCCTGATACCGAGTAGGTTCGGCTTCCCTAGGTTCGGCTTCCTCCCCGACGCTTAGCTTCGAGCATTGGCATCCCGCGCTCCCGCCGCGCGGCGCGACATCTTGCCGAAGCGCTCGTAGCGGTAGGGCTTTGGATCCACGAGCGGCACCGCACCCATCACCAAATCCGCCATGAGATGGCCTGCGCCCGGACCGATGCCGAAGCCGTGTCCGGAGAAGCCGCTGGCGATGAAGAAGCCGGGGAGCGATGGCACCGCCGAGATCACAGGAACGCCGTCCGGCGTCACGTCGATCAGCCCGGCCCAGCGCTCCACGACCCCCATGCCCTCGAACGCCGGAAAGCTCCGCGCGAGGTTCCTGCTGCCCTCATCGAGAATGCGGCGCGACGGCGCCGGATCGAGAGTGCGCACGGTCTCGAACGGCGTGACCGTATCGAGCGCCCAACGCCGCGGGACGCGCCACTCGTCCAGGAATCGGTTGCCGATGCGGAGCCGTAACTCGTGCCACTGGGCGATGAGGGCGGGAACAAACGTGAAGAACAGCCGGAAGCTGTCCGGCACGAGTTCGGCCTCGGTGGCATTGCGGCGGGCGATGCTGTAGCCGCCGTCGAGCCGCTTGCGAAAGGCGAAGTCGTCGGCACCGGCGGCGCGGTCCGGCGCCCCGGGTACAGGAGCCGTCCGCAGCACTGAGCCAAGGATCTTGAGTTGCGGCAGCTCCACCCCGAGATTGCCGCAGAAGAGCCTGGACCAGGCACCACCGGCGAGCACCACCCGACTGCATTGGATCGGTCCCCGTTCCGTGACGACACCGCTGACCGCACCGGCCGAGGTCTCGATGCCACGCACGGCGCACCTCTCGAGGATCACAGCGCCTGTTCTGATCGCGGCGTTGGCGATGGCCGAGGTCGCCTTTTCAGGCTCGGCGCAGCCGTCGCTCGGCGTATAGAGGGCTGCCGGCCAGCGCCGCGACGACCCGGGCAGGAGTCGGTCGACCTCGTCAGACCCGATCAGGCGCGAGTCAATTTGAAATGCGCCGGCCTCGGCGAGCCACGCCTCGTACTGCGCCGCCTCCTTGGCGCTCGCGCAGAGATAGACGATCCCGGTCTGGCGAAACCCGGTCTCGGCATCGGTCCGCGCATTCATACCGGACCACAGGCGCAAGCTCTCGACCGCGAGCGGGACCTCGGCAAGGTCGCGCCCCATCTTGCGGCACCAGCCCCAGTTGCGGCTCGACTGCTCGCCGGCGATGGTTCCCTTCTCGCACAGCACCACCGATACACCGCGCTCGGCGAGACAGAGCGCTGTGCTCGCACCGACGATGCCGCCGCCGATGACGACCACATCGGCCTTCGCCGGAAGCTCCGAGGTGGTGAGCACGGGGTCGATACGTGGCGACATCAAATGCCTTTGTGACGGGTGGCGGATGCCTATTTAGGGCACGCGACCTTACCCGATAAGCGACACTTAACGATGTCCGCGTACGGCTCGTCTCCGCTCGCTTTCAATCGGCTATACGAATCCGTCGGGCGTGAGCGCCCCGGCAACCCTGCTCGAGGCCAAAGGGGCAACCCATGCAAATGATTCACCGTATCCTCTCCGTCGCCGTTCTGGCGGCGGTACCGAGTTTGGCGTTGGGGGACGCCTATCACGAGCTTGCCCGCGAACCGCACGGCATCGAGGCGCCCAATCCGGAACCGGCCCCGCCGCCGGCGCCGCCTTCCAAGAAGATCACCATCTACACGGCGAAAACGATTGTGACGGAGGATCCGGGCACGCCGACCGCGGAGGGCGTGGCGGTGATGGACGGCAAGATCCTCGGCGTCGGCACCCTCGACGAGGTCAAGGGCT
The DNA here is from genome assembly GCA_963732955.1 of uncultured Alphaproteobacteria bacterium. Classification (GTDB taxonomy): domain Bacteria; phylum Pseudomonadota; class Alphaproteobacteria; order Rhizobiales; family Methyloligellaceae; genus Methyloceanibacter. The sequence continues at coordinate 1,054,760 of CAVTBH010000004.1, read as the reverse complement.
GGGTCACCGACGAGGAGGTGGAGATCGACCGCCAGTTCCAGGATGCGGTGATCGTGCCTGGCTTCATCGAGGCGCATATGCACCCGCAGATCACGGGTGTGCTGTGGTTGGGAACCTATGTCGGCCGGTTCGACCGCACCTCGCCAGGAGGAACGCTGAACAAGGGACTGGAGACCAAAGCAGCCGTGCTCGAGAGACTGAAGGAAGCCGCGTCGAAGATGCCCGCCGACGGCAATTGGCTGGTCGCCTGGGGTTATCAGCCGGAGTTCTACGACAACTCGCCGCTGACCCGCTCCGATCTCGATCCGATCTCGAACGGCCATCCGATGCTGATCGAGAACCTGTCGATGCATATCTATTATGCCAACAGCAAAGCGTTCGAGATTGCGGGCATCGGCGACGACACCAACATCGTCGGGATCGTCAAGAAGGACGGCAAACCGACCGGCGAGATCGAGGAGATCACGGCCGCTCTAGCCTTCGCCGAGAAGCTGCCGCCGCTCAGCGACAAGGTGGTGCTGAAGGCGACCTGGGACGCCGCCAAGCTCGCCCATCGTGTCGGCGTGACTACCTTCGCCGATCTGTCCTTCGGCACCATTCCGGGCGGCTACAAGGCCTACCACGACGCCGAGGCCGACCCCGACTTTCCGGTGCGCACCGTTCTCAACCCGATCATCCAGGTCTTTCAGAAGCCGGAGATCGCGGCCAAGGGCGGGCTCGATGCCCTCGCCGAGTGGCACAAATCCGATACCGACCGGCTCAGCTTCGGCGGCGTCAAGTTCGTCGTCGACGGATCGATCCAGGGCTACACCGGGCTGTTCCAGTGGCCCTATTACTACAAGACGTTCGCCAACGGGGTTGCGAACATCTCCCAGGACGATCTCACCAAATGGGTCGGCGAGGTTCACAAGCGCGGGTTCCAGGCGGTGATCCACACCAATGCCAATGAAGCCACCGAAATGGCGCTCGCAGCGCTAACCGAGGCCCAGCGGCAATATCCGCAACCGGCGACCCGTGACCGGCTCGAGCATAATCAGTACGTGTCGCAAAGCCAGTTGCTGCGGATGAAAGCGCTTGGCATGGCCACAAACCTGTTCACCAACCACATCTACTATTGGGGCGATCTGCACTACTCGACCTTCGTGGGGCCGGACCGGGCCGAGGACATGGACCCGGCGGGAAGTGCGCAGCGGTTAGGGATTCCATTCAGCATGCATTCCGACGCCTCGGTGACGCCGGTCGACCCGCTGTTCTGCATGTGGACGGCGACGGCGCGCAAGACCATGTCGGGCCGCGTGCTCGGCGAGAATGAGCGCATCACCGTGCCGCAAGCCTTGCACGCGGTGACCCTCGGCGCGGCGTATCTCATCGGGCAGGACGACAAGAAAGGCTCGATCAAGACCGGCAAGCTCGCCGACTTCACCGTGCTCGACCGCAACCCGCTCGATGTCACATCGCCCGACGAACTCCGGGACATCAAGGTGTTGGGGACGGTGATGGGCGGCAAGGCGTTCCCGGCGACTACCGTCGCCGACAAGCCGTAGCGATTCACCTGCCCGTATTCTCGCTAACGGCTATAGTGGCTTTCTTGCGGGAGCATCAGGATGGCTGGGTGCCGCGCCTTCTTATCGCTGCTGACCATATTGGTCACGTTTCTGGCGTGCGGGCCTGGAGCAGCGCAAACCCAAGTTCTTGGCCCGATCTCCGAGGAAACGCCGCCGGCCGTCTGCTGGGCCGGTTGGTTTGTCAGCGGCATCCGTTGCACTGGCCGCTACTGTGACAACATCGAAATAACTTGCACCAAAATTCCCGGCGCAACCGTTGGGGCAGATCACCGCTGGACGCCTTGGGTTTCCGAGGAGCGCCCCTCGACGGCGTGGTGCGGTCCGGGACCGAATCTCATTGCCGGCTTCGCGTGCAATGGCAGCTACTGCGACAACATTTCCCTCTACTGCGTACCCTTAGTCAACTTGGTGCCGATCCATTGCTTTACGACGAAGTCCGTGTCCGAAGAGAACGGCGGCACGCTTTCGTTTCATGACGGGACTCAAAGCGGGATCTTCGTCGCGACCCAAATGTCGTGTTCCGGGTCGTACTGCGACAACAAAACCTTCCAGGTCTGTCAGATCAAATCGCCTTAGCTTGCTAGCTAGAAGCCGCAGCCCTCGGGATATTGCGGACCAAGCGAGTAGTCGCACGGCGTCCAGTAGGGATCGGGCCGGTACGGTCCGTCTGTCGGGTTGAGGATGCAGTTGCCACCCACCCCGCGGTGAAATCCCTTTCCGCATCCTCCGTCACCGACCGCTTTCCTCGCCATCTTTGCGTCCCGCTGGTGCAGCGGATCAAGCGCCACGGCCTGTGTCGATGCCGCGACCGCAAGGGCGAGCCCCGCGACGAAAAGCCTAATCATTCTTTCCTCCTGCAAGAACGCTGAAAAAATACAGATGCATTATACGGGTCTTCTCCGCGTTGGGGTCACGCCAGGAGGACACAGAAGCGTGACTTGTTTCGCCCGAACCCGATTTGCGAGGGTCCGGGCATGATCAAGTTCGTTGCGTGGTTGGTGGCGCAAGCCATGTTGCTCGGCGCCGCGTGTTTCCCGGCGCAAGCCCAATCCGAATTCCTAGGCGAGCGCTTTCCCTACGCGGCCTTTGATCGCCTGTCGGCGACGCCGATCACCGCCAGCGGCGGCACGCTCAATGTCGCCTTCGCGCCCGGCGACTTGGTCCTGCCGCGCAGCGCAATCATGGATTGGCTCAAGACATCGGCGAAAGCGGTGTCGGTCTATTTCGGCAAATTTCCGGTCGCCTCGGCGCGGATCCTCATCGTCCCTGTTCCCGGCCGCGGCGTGCAGAGCGGCACGACCTTCGGCTATCGCGGCGCTGCCATCCGCCTGGTTGTCGGGCATGACGTGACCCAAGCCGAGCTCCGCGACGACTGGAAAGCCGTGCACGAGATGACGCATCTCGCGCTCCCCGACGTGCATGAGCCGCATCTCTGGCTCGCCGAGGGCATCGCCGTCTATGTCGAACCGATTGCGCGCGTCGAGGCCGGCGACCTGACCGCGAAGAGTATCTGGGGCGATATGGTGCGCGACATGACGCAGGGACTGCCGCGACCGGGCGATCACGGGCTCGACCGCACGCCGACCTGGGGGCGGACCTATTGGGGGGGCGCCATGTTCTGCTTGCTCGCCGACATCGACATCCGCAAGAAGACCGGCAACAAGATCGGATTGCAGCAGGCGCTCCGCGGCATACTCGCCGCCGGCGGCAATCACGAAGAGGAGTGGCCGGTGGATCGCATCTTCGCTGTGGCCGACAAAGCGACCGGCACCACCGTGCTCGCTGATCTCTACGCCAAGATGCGCGCGAAGCCCGCCGCGCCCGATCTCGATGCGCTCTGGCACGAGCTCGGTATTTTCGTGTCCAATGGCGAGGTGACGTTCGACGACAGCGCGCCGCTTGCCGCGATCCGGCGGGGCATCACTGCGGTCCCGCCGGACTAGACGGCCGGTACTGCCGGAGATTGCGCGCTTGCTGGTCCTCGCGCGCGCCGCGAAATCAGGGCTTGCGCATCAGTTTCTTGGCAATTTTCTCGGCGGCCGTCCGCTCGACCTCCGGAATGAACGGCTTGTTGTTCCAGCCAGGGCGTGACAGCGACGGGCCGCGCTCTCCAGGCTCGCAGCGTGTCACGGGATGGGCGGCGATCTCACGTTCGAGACGAGCGGCCTCTTCTTCCCGTGTCTCGCCGATCAGCACCCGCTTGGTCCTCGGCATGGCATAGGGTCGCCTCGTCTTATCTGCGCTCATCGAGATCCTCTCCGAAATGTCTATCCGTCCTCAAGCCGAGGGCGGGGCAGGGCGACTGGTTCGTGTCCGCCGCGAACATCGACAAAGACTGCGGCAGGGGTTGGGCGGAGATCCGATAAGAGTTCGTGTCAGCGAAGACTCACGCCCTCTTGCCTCAACTGCCTCTACCAGAAGCGGCCACTCGCGCCCACGACTATTGTCAGGAGGCCGAGTGCCAGATTGACCGCGACAATGCGACGAATCTGAGCCAAGCGCGTGGCTGCTTCGGGGAAATGGCCCCTTGCCACGGCAGCGCTGAAACGGCGCCAGGGTCCGAAATAGAGGTGCAGGAACAGCAGCATCATCACGATGCCGATGCCCTGCATCAGTTGGATGTAGAGGCCAGCGCCGGCGAAGCCGCCGAAGAAGCGAATCATCATGCCGTACCCGCTGGCGAGAAGAGCGACGATGCTCGCCCACACCCACGGGAAGAAGCGGCGGAAGACCCTGTGCCAGAGCTCAAGGCGCGCCTCAGAAGCCAAAGGCCCCGCAGACGGACGCAACACCATGTAGGCGAAGAACATGCCGCCTACCCACACGGCGACGGCAAGGACATGGAGGGTGATGAGGACGGCCACGAAACCCAGTCTACCGGTTATTCGTCGCCGGTATAGGCCTCGACCACCGGCGTCATGCCTCGATGTGGGCAGACACCAGTGGCGCCTTTGAGCGGCGATCTGGTAGACAGAGCGGCGCGCTCGGGGGCAGGGGGAAGCAACCGCGGACCATGATCGACATCATCATTGTCGCCGTCTACCTCATCGTCATTCTCGGCATCGGTCTCTGGGCGGGGCGCCAGCAAAAGGACTTGGCGGACTACGCCGTTGTCGGACGGTCTTACGGGTCGCTCATCATCTTCGCCACCATGTCGGCGTCCTTCATCGGCGGCGGCTTTTCGACCGGCAACGCACAGAAGGTGTTTCTGTTCGGGATCGCCAATATCATCGGGCTTTGGGGGTTCAGCCTGAAGGAAATCCTGGTCGCGCTCTACATCGCGCCGAAGATGGACCGGTTTCCCAATGCCATCTCGGTCGGCGACATCATGGCGACGGCGTACGGCAAGATCGGCCGCGTCATTACCGGCCTCTGTGCTCTGTTCCTCTGCGCCGGCATCGTCGGCGCCCAGGTGGGCGCAATGGGCATCGTGTTCAACGTGTTCTACGGCATCGATCGCGATTGGGGCATCTTGATCGGCTGCGGCATCGTCATCCTGTACACGACCTTTGGCGGCATGCGGGCGGTGGTCGCGACCGATGTCGTCCAGTTCGTGATCCTCGCCATCGGCATGCCGCTCGTCCTCTATTTCGGCGTCAACTATGTCGGCGGCTGGGACGCCCTGGTCGCGGTAATCCCGGCCGACCGCATCGAGATCCCAGGCGCCCATTATCAGTGGCTCGGTCTGCTCGCGCTGATCCTGGTGTTCATGTTCGGCGAGACGCTTGTGCCGCCTTACGTGCAGCGCCTGTGCATCGGCAAGACGGCGGCAGAGGCGGCACGAGGGACGCTGCTGTCGGGGCTATTCTCGATCCCGTTCTTTGCCGTGACCGGCCTGATCGGCCTCGTGGCGCTCGCGCTCGACCCGGCGCTCGATTCCAATCTCGCGATGCCGCAGGTGGTGGTAACGGTGATGCCGCCCGTGCTCAAAGGCCTCGTCATCGCCGCGGTAATCTCGATCGTGATGTCGTCCGCCGATTCCTATCTCAACTCGGCATCGATCGCCTTCATCAACGACGTGCTGGCGCCGTTGCGCCCAAAGCCGCTCAGCTCGCGTCAGGCGCTGAGGCTCGCCATGGTCGTCACCTTCGTGGTCGGCGTGATGTCGGTCTTCTTTGCGCTGGCCATCGAGAGCGTCCTCGACATCCTCATCTATGCCTACACTTATTGGGCGCCGGTGGTGCTCGTGCCGCTGGTCGCCACGATCTATGGCGTGCGCAAGGGCGTTGCTGGCTTTGTCGCCGGCGCGCTCTCCGGGCTGTTCGTTGCCATGGTCTGGGACAACGTTCTGCACCAGCCTGGCCAGATCGCAGGGCTGGTCGTCGGCGTGTTCGCCAATCTCCTGGTGTTCTCGCTGATGCCGAATAGGCGGCCGCTCGAGGGCTCCATTCGGAATGGCCGTGCAGCCGCGCCTGCAGGCGCGAACGAAGAATGATTCCCCTCCCAAAGGGGGAGGGGTGAACGGGTCAAAGCGCCGTCGGATCAATCCTTTCCGCCCACAACCGCTTGCGCCGGCTGAAGAGCCCGCTGCCGTCAGACGGCGTCCTTCGCTGCCTTCACGGGGCGCACCTTGAGGACCTTGCGGGCCGGCTTCGCCTTGAACACGGCTGGCTCCTTGGTGAACGGGTTGATGCCCTTGCGCTCCTTGGTGGCCGGCTTCTTGACCACGGTGAACTTGGCGAAGCCCGGCAGCAGGAACTCGCCCGACTTCTTCATTTCCTTGTAGCCGACGGCGGCCAGCGACTCGATGACGGCCTTGACGTCCTTCTTCGCTACAGACACCTCGTCGGCGATTTTCTGAATGAGCTCGGATTTTGACATCATCGCTTTGGTACCTTCCAAAAAAGGGGGACCCCCTTGGCCGCCATAAAGGCCTTGGCTCGGTCCAATCGGCCATGACCGATGGCTGATTCTGACGGAATTGTCTCTACCTAAGTCAATGATGCTGTTGGTATCCCTAACGCCCGGCCTGGGCTCGCCAGGTCGCGCCGTTGATCGCCTCGAGCACGATCTCGTGCGGCGCGCCCGTGCCGGTGGCCGTAGGCGGCGGGAGGGTGATCGTCGCCCGCGCGCCGGTCTCGCCGCTGAAGCCGATCTTCTCGGTCTTGAAGTGCGATGCCCACACATTGGGGTAGGCGTTGCGGATGGCGGTCGCAGGGAGGGCGGCGAGCGCCGCTCCGTCCCATTCGGCAACGGCCGCGCCGGACGCATCGACCAGCCGGGCGGCGACGATATAGGCCGCGCCGGTATCGGGCCCGGCATCGACATAGGCGTTGAAGGTGACCGCGCCGTCCGCTGCGGTGGTGACATCCGACAACGCGACGTGGTGACGATGGAAGGTGACCCGGGCATGGAGCGGCGACACAACGGCACCGAACAGGATGTTGTAGCTGCCGACGGTGAACACGACCGCCACGGCCGCGAGCGCAAGCGCGGCGGCCTTGACGCGCTCCGCCGGGAGCGGCCCGCTGAACACCCACGCCACCCAGGGATGTTGCTCAACCCAGCCGCTGCGCTCGATCAGGCTGTCGAGCGACCAGGCGCCGCCGCCGGCGAGAAACACTGCGCTGCTCATGGCGACGCCGGACACGGCCATGGTCCATTCGTCGAGACAGGTCGAGCCCATCCAGCCGAAGATCAACATCAGCGCGACATTGAGGCCGATGCTGACGAGGGCGGCGAGTCGGGTTGCAAATCCAAAGATCAGGCCAAGGCCAACGGCAAGCTCGGCGAACGTCCACATCCAGACCGAGGTCAGGATCAGGTCCGGATGCTGTAAGGTCCACTCGATCGGGCCTTGGACCCATAGGGCGCCCGGCAACGCATGGGTGAGCTTGTTGGCGACAAATCCGGCCGAATTGAAGTCGAGCTTTACGGCGAAATCGATGCCGTCGATCTCATGGAAATCGTAGAACAGCCGCCGGCTCGCCCCGCCCCAGAAGATGAAGCCCTGGACGAAACGCGTGCCCAGCAGGACGAGGGCCAGAAGCGAGAAACACGAGGCAGGCGATGGAGGGGTCGGTTCGATGGTGGATGCCGCAGCCATGGATGCCTCCTGCCGCTCAGTTGGAGTCAGTGCGCATGAGGCCACATTGCACGCAACTCGCCAAATTATCCCGGATAACAGCCCGCACCACCTCTGCGCGCAGCGCTAGCCCTTGGCGAGCAGAGCCGCGCGCTCGGCGAGGAGCGCGTCCAGTTTCGACTGCTGGTCGGCGATGCGATCGGCGTTGCGCTCTTCGTCCGCAGCCCCCGAATAGGCCGCAGCCTGCTCGATCAGCTCGCGCAAATTGTCTTCGACGATCTGAATGCGCTTATCGATGTCTGCAAGCGCTGCGGGGTCGGCGGCGGCCATGGTCAGCTCCTCGGTTCGTGAATGACGGGTGGATCAGGAAGCCATCCCTACCATTTGTCGTAGGTGATGCAGCAGCAGTCCTTCAATCCGTCCTGGCGCATTTTGCAGGAGAGCTTCTCCTCAGGCCCGGGGCAGGGCTGCGGCACGGCACTGGCGGCAAGCGCGTTGGTGCAGCGCGCGGTGTAATGCACGCAGTTGCCGCCGAGGAGCTCCGAGCTCTCGGGACAGCGGCAATCCGGCGGCGTGCCGACCATGCCGTGCTGGCAGCCGGTGGCGCTCGCCCCGCCCGCACCAGGCGCCGTCGCGCCTGGTTCGCCCGGAATGGGTGCGGGCGCCTCACCCGAAGATGGAGGTTCGGTGATCCTTGGAATTGCGCTTTTGCCCCCGGGCCCCGCCTCGCCGGGAACAGATCTGCAGGTGAAGTGCCCGTCGAACGTGCCGCACTCATATTTGGCCTGCCTAACCAAGGCCGCTTCGATCGCTGATGGCGGACGGGCGACTTGCGCCGCCGCCGGGGCCCCATCGGCGCTCGCGAGCGGCAGCAATGAAAGAGCTAAGGCCAAGGCCAAGAGGGAAAGCCGATGCATGGAACCCCGTCCGATCACGTCACGCGCATAATGGCATAGATTGGCCCGGATTGATGGCGCCCAGGCCCAGCGTTACCCTTGTTATTGGCTGAAGGCCATGTAGCGCATGATCTTCCAGCTGCCATCGGGCTGGCGGCGGAAGATGTCCATGCCTGGCTCGACGGATTTGACCTCGCCCTCGGGGCCGCCCCTGACCGTCGAGGTCCAGGTGAGGCGCACCACCGCCAAATCGCCGAAGACAAGGATCTCCTTAATGTCGGGCTGAGCGTACGTCCAGCTACGGGTCTCGTCGCCGAGCGCGCGCTTCAGCCGGGGGCAGATGTTGTCGTAGCGCTGCTCCGGCAGACCCTGGAAGTCGTAGATCAGGCCGGGCTCGAACAGGTCGCAGACCTTGTCGGCGCGGCGCGCATTGAAATCGTTGGTCCATGCCGTGAGCGCGGCCTTGATCTCCGCCACCGTATCATCGCCGACCGCATGAGCCGAGACGAAGGAGACGGCGAGGACCGCCGCCGCGAGCGCGTTCCTCACGTGAGGTGCGAAGGGGCGGAGCGAGCGCCGCTGCCGGCGGCATGCAAAGCCGGGAACCGTCGCTGTCGCTGCCGCGTTTCGCCTGTGCCGGAACCCACCGAGGGAGACCATGACATGCCTTATCTGTCGGGCGTGCTGACGGGCATTCTTGTCACCATCCTTGCCGTCTATCTCATCGATCACGTCGGGTCTCAACCCGGCACCCAGGATATCGTGAATTGGAATGTCGTGGCGGAGAAGCTCGGCTCGGCATCGGACGAGGTGCGCCAGGAAGTGCACGAGGCGACCGCGCCGAAAGAGGCCGCGACCACGCCTATGCCCGAACCGACCCCACCCCCGGCTGAGCCGGCGGTCCCGGCGCCAGCCCCCCAGACCCCCTAGCTCGCCGCCCCGCCGCCCCCGGCACCGTCCCCCCGGGGGCTTACGGGGAATCACGCCGTCTGGTATCGTCCGCCGACTTACGGACGGGCCTGGCAATCAAGGGGGGAATGCCACATGACATCGGCGAGCTTGTTGATCGTTCTGTTGGTTGGAACAGTGGTCGGTGCGGTGACCGGGTTGTTCGTCGGCGATGCCGTGAACGCCGACTTGCTTGCGATCCTCGCCGGGTTTCTCGGCGCCGTCATTGCCGCCGTGGTTCGCAATTTCATCGTCGCCCGCGGTGCAGGCGTCGGCCCCGACACGTCGCGCACGCCCGGAACCGTGATCCTCTTTGCCGCCGTGGCTTCGCTCCTAGCCGGCATGGGGGCAAAGGAGGTCTCGGACCTCAGCGGGGTTTCCTCGGCGGTCTGGATCGCAACGCTGGCGGGTCTGTTTGCTTCGATGCTGGCCGGGATGCTGATGATCGTCTATCACACCCATCCCGGCGAGAAGCCGAAACTCCACGCGCGGCACTAAGAGGCAACGGCATGGATGCCCGGATCAAGTCCGGGCATGACGGGTGAAAGCGTTCAGGCGTGCCTGAGCCTCTCGCAGCGCGCCGGCGCTCGAGGTTTGTCAGACTCGCTAATCCATGCGCTCAAGGTAGGCCGAAGGCCGGTAGCGCATCGATCACGCGCTCAAGTCGCGCGAACCCACTCGTGGGAAGCGCGATAGCGCGCTCAAATCCTGCGCTCAAGTAGGCCGAAGGCCGGTAGCGCATCAGATCAAGAGGACTGCGGGGCACCGAGTGGCCGCGATCCTATTGTGTTTGGGCAGCCACACGGCGCCCCGCTTGGCGGCGATATTGAAGCCTTGGTCCACTTCTTCTCTTCGCAGATGGCACAGGTCTCAATCAGGCCGAGACCTCACCCGACGACCGCCGGTTCCCACGGCGGTGAGTGGAGCAAAGACCCCTGAGGCCGGTCCGTTGTCCTGCCGGCGGCACGGATCGGGCGGACCCGTCCGTGTCGTTCCGCCGGCGTCCTCAGGCGCCGCGTCCCTCGCCCCAAGAAACAGACGGTCTGCAGCTCGCGTCCTCATGGACGAGGGATGGGGCCAAGTCTAAGCGAGGCGTGAGGGGCGGGGATAAGTTGGCTACGGACGATCCGGGGTGACGACCGCCGAGGAGCCCCGGCGGGCGGCCTCGACCACCTGCCGCACCGCGGCAATCACCAGCTCCGGCTCCGTGGTCTGGATGTAGTGCCCGCTCTTGGTGGCGATCACGTGCTTGGCGCCCGGCACGAGCGCAACCAAGGCGTCCTGGCAGCTCCGCCACACGCTCTCCTGATCGGCCGAGAAGTTCGCCGGCAGCTTGGCGGCGATGTCGGGGGATAACTCCATCGGAAGCCCGCGGGAAAGCACGATGAGAGGGAGCGGGCGCAACGGCCTCGCGGCCGCACGCGAGCGCATCTCGGCCGCGCTCGCATCGACGTCCAGTTTTTCAATGTCGCGGTCGTCAGCGAGCTCAGGCGGCGTCGCCGTGATCACGCCCTCCCACTGCTCGGGCGTCACCAATGCCTTGAGCTTCGTCCAGAACTCCTCCTGCGCGGCGTCGACCAGGACCAGCCCGACGATTTCGTCGGCGGGGACGGTGCTCGCGAACAGCCTGACGACCAGGCCCCCGAACGAATGGCCGACCAGCACGTAGGGCGGGCGCACGCCTGCGGCGGCAAGGAGCGCGCGCAAATCGGCAACGATGTCGCCTGCGTTGCGCGGCATCGGCGCCGGGTCGCTGCGGCTTTTTTCGGAGCCCGCGATCGTCCCTGGCCGGTGGTAAGCACAGACGCGCGTGAACTGGGCGACCCCGTCAAAGACCGAAATCTTTGTCGCCGCCTCGGGCTCCACCATGCTCCAGATGTCGCCATCGTTGCCGGCGCCGGCCTCGAGAATGACGGTCGGGGTGCCAGACCCCTTGCAGGCGAGATAGAGCCGGCGGCCGCCGATATCCACCAAGCCGGCGAAGTCACCGCTCGTCGCGACTCCAGAGGCGGCTTGCGGCGAAGCGGCCGGCGGCGCGGACCCGCTCTCCTGAACCGGCGAATTCGTCGCTTCGCCAAAGGCGATTGGCGCGGGAGCACCGATGAGCAGCGCGGCCATCAGCGGCAGAGCGGCGATCCGGAAAATGTTGGGCATCGTCACCTCCGGCGTGAAGCTATCACCGCCTCAGCTGCTTTGGCTGTGAAAGCGCGAGCTGTTATGGACCCCGGCATTCCAGCCGAGGCGTGGGGACTGACCCCATTCGCGCGCCGGAAGGTGTAGGGTCGGGCGGCACCGTTGATGGGAACCTCCGAAAGGAATGCGCGCATGACCGAAGATCCAGTGGCTGACCTGCTCAACGATCCGCGCTTCAAGGGCTCGCCCGTCACCTGGGAGGTCACGCCGCAAGAGTACGACGCCGTCAGGCGCGCCTTCCTGACCCACGTTCAGGCCGAGGAGGTGCTGTTCAAGCCATTCACCGAGGATGTGTTCCAGGCGAAGATGGAGATCATGCTCAGCGTCTTCACCGCCGATTGCGTCATGGAGCTGGTGACGACCGGCGAGCGCTGGGTGGGCCACGAAGCAGGCGACCGCGTTCTACCGCGTGTTCCTGAGCTCGCTCGCAGGCATGGAATGGGAGCCGCAGGCGCTGGTCATCGGCCCGCAAGGGGTGCTCGACGTGGTCAACATGACCGGCAAGGTGGTCAAGCCGTTCGCCGGCCTTACCCAAGTCGGCGAGACGGTCCACCTGCAATGGGTGATCTATTTCCCGTGGGTGCCGGAGGAGAAGAAGTTCAAAGGCGAGCTGATCTACTCGATCCGGCCTATTTGAGGGGCTAGCACGGTCCGAGCCTGCAGACGGGATGGAGGGAATTCGGACTTACAATCCACCGAATGCATTCAGCCTTCAGAAAGTGTATAAGTTCCGCCACACAACTGGGCGGGTACTTAAGAATGACACTTGTTGAGACTCTAGGGCTTATTGGCAATCCGTTTGAGCACTACACCGCAGAAACGGAACCGAAACTAGCGGATTATGCTGTCCGCCCGCCTTATTTGCAGGCAATCTCTGATAGGGTGCGGGGGCTTAGTTCGTTCATATTATTCGGCGACCGCGGAGCCGGTAAAAGCGCAACGCGCATAACGGTGTATGCAGAGATATGGGGAGCGGTGGAAAGTAACGACTTCAAGCGACCTTTAGTCGTTAATCTTACGGACTACTCATCTATACAAGAAAAAATTCGGAAAGATCGTCTTCAAGATCGCGATATAGTATTAATTGTAGCATTCAATGTTGTAGAACAAATCCTGGTTTGGCTTGCCTCTCTGGAGGATGTTGATCGAAATATTTATATCGAAGGACTTGATCAGGATGAGCGAACATTATCGCTTGCGCTAATAAAAGGATTTTACCTGACAGTCCCTGAAGGCGATAGACAAGTTTCTACAAACGAGGCGCTTAGATTACTCAGTAGTGCTTGGACAACCAAAAGTGCTATCTGGGTTTCTCGGCGCTGGGATGCGCTCGCGAAGATTATAGCCTCGGCCGCTGATGCGCTAACCAAGAAAGAAATAGATCCGTCAATAGACATTTCCGGCGCTGCAGAAGCGCTTCTTAAGTCACTTACGGGCGAGGGAGCCAATGCGCCACGCGCGATTTTAACAAGGCTCGTTGAACTCGCGACAGCCTTCGGCTTTTCTGGGGTATCGGTACTCGTAGATAAAGTAGACGAAACCCCCGCGACTTCAAACTCAGCGGAAGCCACCGCCCGACTTGTTCACCCGCTCCTCGCTCACGTCCAACTATTGGAGGTGCCTGGATTTTCCTGGGTCCTGTTTCTGTGGAGCAATGTTAAGGACCATTTCAGTGGAAAATACGCTGTCCGACTAGACAAGATCGCGAACGCCAATATCACATGGAATCTCGAAAATTTGAGAGCAATGATAGATGCTCGAATGGGATTTTACTCGGAGGGTAAGTTAAGCTTCAAAGACATTTTGCAAGATGGTGTCGATCCCGACACTACGTTCAATGAATTAGTGCGCTTGTCCATTAATTCGCCCCGAGAGCTAATAAGATTGCTCGACACCATTGTTCGCGAGCATGATGCAAGAGGAGACGAAGCGGCGGCTCTTCTCGATCAAGAGTTCATTAGACATCGGGCAGGACAAATATGCTGTTGATACCATTGATGGCTGGTTTGCCGAGAAGCCCCTGCAACCGGTCCTGCGTTTGGGAAAGGACTCTTTCGTGAATAAGGACGTGCAAGCTGCCTTCAAGATTGGAGATCAAGCAGCGCGCGTCAAAATCAATGGTTGGCAAGATGCGGGCCTAGTTAAACAAAGTGGAACTGCTCCTAGCGAAGTTGGTAGCAAGCCACCCTACCTTTACGTTGTTGCAGACGCGCGGGTTGAGCGAATAATCAGAGGAAAACTGGATGATGTGGTCGGCGCGGGCGCGGGCGCGGATGACTAGATGTCTTTCGACGAAGGCCAAATCGCTCCGCTGCTTCGGTCGTAGCGAGGTAGCTACTCCGCCGCCTCGGTCTGCGCGGCGCGCTTCGGCTTGCCGCCGCCGCTCGAACACCTGCTTGAGATAGTGCCCGGTGTAGCTTGCGGGGTTCGCGGCGATCTCCTCGGGCGTGCCGACCGCGACCACATGGCCGCCGGCGTCGCCGCCTTCGGGGCCGAGATCGACGATCCAGTCCGCGGTCTTGATCACCTCGAGATTGTGCTCGATCACCACCACGGTGTTGCCCTGGTCGACCAGCTCGTGCAGCACCTCGAGCAGCTTGGCGACGTCGTGGAAGTGGAGGCCGGTGGTCGGCTCGTCGAGGATGTAGAGCGTGCGCCCGGTGGCGCGGCGCGACGAGCTCGCGTGGAGAGCTTGACCCGCTGCGCCTCGCCGCCCGACAAGGTCGTCGCCTGCTGGCCGACATGGATGTAGCCGAGGCCGACGCGCTTCAGCGTCTCGAGCTTGTCGCGCACGGACGGCACCGCCTTGAACAAATCGGCGGCCTCCTCGACGGTCATGTCGAGCACGTCGGCGATCGACTTGCCCTTGAACTTGATCTCCAGCGTCTCGCGGTCGTAGCGCTTGCCCTTGCACACGTCGCAGGTGACGTAGACGTCGGGCAGAAAGTGCATCTCGATCTTGATGACGCCGTCGCCCTGGCAGGCCTCGCAGCGCCCGCCCTTGACGTTGAAGGAGAAGCGGCCGGGCTTGTAGCCGCGCACCTTGGCCTCGGGCAGCTCGGAGAACCATTCGCGGATCGGGGTGAAGGCGCCGGTATAGGTCGCGGGGTTGGAGCGCGGCGTGCGCCCGATCGGCGACTGGTCGATGTCGATGACCTTGTCGAGATGCTCCAGGCCCTCGATCGCGTCGTGGTCGCCGGGATGCTCGCGGGCGCCGGAGATCTTGCGCGCCACGGCGCGGTAGAGCGTCTCGATCAGGAAGGTCGACTTGCCGCCGCCGGAGACGCCGGTGATCGCGGTGAACAGGCCGAGCGGAATGTCGACGGTGATGTTCTTGAGGTTGTTGGCGCGCGCCCCGATCACGGTGAGCCGCCGGCCCTTGGTCGGCTTGCGCCGCTCCTTCGGGGAGGGGATCTGCTTGAAGCCGGTGAGATATTGCCCGGTGAGGCTCTCCGGGTTGGCCATGACCTCGTCCGGCGTGCCTTCGGCCACCACCTCGCCGCCATGGATGCCCGCGCCGGGGCCCATGTCGACCACGTGGTCGGCGGCGAGGATCGCCTCCTCGTCATGCTCGACGACGATGACGGTGTTGCCGAGGTCGCGGAGGCGATCGAGGGTCTCGAGCAGCCGCGCATTGTCGCGCTGATGCAGCCCGATCGAGGGCTCGTCGAGCACGTAGAGCACGCCGGTCAGCCCCGAGCCGATCTGCGAGGCGAGGCGGATGCGCTGGCTCTCGCCGCCGGACAGTGTGCCTGACGCGCGGGCCAGCGTGAGGTAGTCGAGGCCGACATCGTTGAGGAAGGTGAGCCGCTCGCGGATCTCTTTCAGGATGCGGCCGGCGATCTCGTTCTGCTTCGCCGTGAGCTTGTCGGGCAGGCCCGCGAACCAGGCGCCGGCCTCGCGGATCGACATCTCGGTGACCTCGCCGATATGGAGGCCGTCGATCTTGACCGCGAGCGCCTGGGGCTTGAGGCGATAGCCGCCGCAGGCCTCGCACGGCTGGTCCGACTGGAACCGCGACAGCTCCTCGCGCACCCAGGCCGATTCCGTCTCGCGCCAGCGCCGCTCGATATTGTTGATGACGCCCTCGAACGGCTTCGAGGTGGAGTAATGGCGGACGCCGTCGTCATAGGTGAAGGTGATCTCGTCCTCGCCGGAGCCGTAGAGCACGACGTTGCGGAAGTCCTCCGGCAGCGACTTCCACGGCTTGGTCATGGGCTGGCGGTAGGCGCGGGCGAGCGCCTCCAGGGTCTGCTGATAATAGGGCGAGGTGGCGCTGGTGCGCGTCCACGGCGCGATGGCGCCGCGGGCGAGGCTCAAATCCTCGTTGGGCACCACGAGGTCCGGCTCGAAGAACAGCTCGGTGCCGAGCCCGTCGCACGCGGGGCAGGCGCCATAGGGGTTGTTGAAGGAGAACAGGCGCGGCTCGATCTCCTCGATGGTGAAGCCGGACACCGGGCAGGCGAACTTCGCCGAGAAGATGATGCGCTCGTTCTCGGCGCTGTCGGCGAGCTCGACCACGGCGATGCCGTCGGCGAGCTGGAGCGCGGTCTCGAAACTATCGGCGAGGCGGGCGGAGCCGTCGGGGCGCACCACGACGCGATCGACCACGACGTCGATGTCGTGCTTGATGTTCTTGTCCAGCGCCGGAGCTTCCGCGATCTCGTAGAACTTGCCGTCGATCTTGACCCGCTGGAAGCCCTTCTTCAGCAGCTCGGCGAAGTCGCGCTTGAACTCGCCCTTCCGCCCGCGCGCGATCGGCGCCAAGAGATAAAGACGGGTGCCTTCGGGCAGCGCCAGCACGCGGTCGACCATCTGGCTCACGGTCTGGCTCTCGATGGGGAGCCCGGTCGCCGGCGAATAGGGGATGCCGACGCGCGCCCACAAGAGGCGCATATAGTCGTAGATCTCGGTGACGGTGCCGACCGTCGAGCGCGGATTGCGCGAGGTGGTCTTCTGCTCGATGGAGATCGCCGGCGACAGCCCGTCGATATGATCGACGTCCGGCTTCTGCATCATGTCGAGGAACTGGCGGGCATAGGCCGCGAGCGATTCCACGTAGCGGCGCTGGCCCTCGGCATAGATGGTGTCGAAGGCAAGGCTCGATTTGCCCGAGCCGGAGAGCCCGGTGATGACGACGAGCTCTCGCGCGGCAGATCGAGCGAGATGTTTTTGAGGTTGTGCTCGCGGGCGCCGCGGATGGAGATGAACTTGGAGGTCATTGCCCTAGCAATGTCGGGGGTACAGGCCCCTTCAACAAGGCCCGCAAAGGCTTAGTCCCCAAGACCTTTCCGGGCA
This sequence comes from uncultured Alphaproteobacteria bacterium, assembly GCA_963732955.1. Lineage (GTDB taxonomy): Bacteria > Pseudomonadota > Alphaproteobacteria > Rhizobiales > Methyloligellaceae > Methyloceanibacter. The sequence goes on along the minus strand of CAVTBH010000004.1, from coordinate 1,037,835 downwards.
AGGGCAGGGGCCTCAAGCCGCAGCCTGACCCTCACGAACCTGACAACAGATCGAGCATGGCCCTGGCGGCCTTGCTCAGATAGCGCTGGTCGTGACGGAGCACGGAGAACGCCCGCGTCGTCGGCGGAAACGCCAGCTTCCGCAAGCGCCCGGCCTCGAGCCCCGGCCTCGCCACCAGCTCCGAGACCATTGCGGCGCCGGCGCCGTCTTCGACCGCCGCGCGCACCGCCTCGTTGGAGGGAAGCTCCAAGCCGATCTGCAACTGGTCGAGCGCGAGCCCTAAGCGGCGCATCGCCTGGACGAATTCGGAGCGTGTGCCCGAGCCTTCCTCACGCACGATCCAGGTCAAGCCGGCGAGGTCGGCAGCCGTGAGCTTGCGACGGCGGGCAGCCTTGGCTTTGCTGCCGACGATGATCACGAGCCGGTCGCGGGCGACGGCCCGCTGCAGGAGATCGGGCTGCTCGACGTCGCCCTCGACCAGGCCGAGCTCGGCGTCGCCGGCCTGTACCGCCTGCGCCACGCCGAAGGTGTTCGACATGGAAACATGGCAGACGATCCCCGGATGCGCGGCGCGAAAGCGGACCAGTCGCTGCGGCAGCCAGTAGCTCGCGATCGTTTGACTGGCGTGGATATGCAGGCTGCCGCGCTGGAGCCCCGACAGCTCCGAGAGCGCGAGCTCCGCCGAGGCGACCCGGTCGAGCACGGCTCGCGCCTCGGGCAGGAATAGGCGCCCCGCCTCGGTGAGCGTGATGCCCCGTCCGATGCGATCGAACATCTCGACGCCATGCTCCGCCTCCAGCGCCCGCACCGCGGCGCTCACCGCGGACTGGGTGAGATTGAGCGCCTGCGCCGCACGGGTGACGTGCTCGCGTTGGGCAACGGCGACGAAAATGCGGAGCTGTTCGAGGGTCATGGCGGTCGGACCTGATCAATCGATTATATCGATCAATATAAAAGAAACAATCTGTTGGAACGCTTAATGGCGGCGAGCTACTTCTCCCCGTAGCCCGAAGAAGCTGGAAGGGAGCTAACCGTGACGATCGTCGCCCACGCAACTGCCTTGAGATTGAGGCCGCTCTTGTGTCTCGAGCATCCGCGCGAAGTGGTGCGCCAGTTCACACCGAACTGGTTCGCGGTGACGATGGGCACGGGCGTCCTCGCCCTCGCCTTGGTGCAACTGCCCGTCCAGGCTCCGGGCCTCCGTGCCGTGGCCGAAGGCCTATGGATCTTCAATATCGGCCTCTTCGTCATCTTTTCCGCGCTCTACGCGGCGCGCTGGATGTTCTATTTCCACGAGGCGCGCAGAATCTTCGGCCATCCCGTTGTGTCGATGTTCTTGGGCTGCATTCCTATGGGCATGGCGACCATTCTCAACGGCTTTCTCGTCTTCGGGCTGGCCCGCCTCGGATCGGTCGCGATCGACATCGCCTCTGCGCTGTGGTGGCTCGATGCGGCCATGGCGATTGCTTGCGGCATCTTCATTCCGTTCATGATGTTCACCCGCCAGAGCCACTCGATTGAGCAGATGACGGGGGTTTGGCTATTGCCCGTGGTGGCTGCGGAGGTCGCGGCCGTGAGCGGCGGTTTGCTCGCGCCCCATATCGCCGATGCGCACTTGCAATTGACGGTGCTGGTCATGAGCTACGTGCTGTGGGCTTGTTCGGTGCCGCTGGCCATGAGCATCGTCGTCATCCTCGTGCTGCGCATGGCGTTGCACAGCCTGCCGCCGGCAAACATGGCGTCGTCGAGCTGGCTGGCGCTCGGCCCCATCGGAACGGGAGCCCTTGGCCTCCTGGTCCTCGGCGCGGCCGCGCCCGCGATATTGGGGGCGAACGGCCTCGGCGCCTATGCCAGCGCCATCGAAGGCGTTGGCTTGATCGGCGCCATACTGCTGTGGGGATACGGCGTCTGGTGGTTCGCCATGGCCGCCCTGATCACGTGGAAATATCTGCGCGAGGGGCTTCCGTTCAACATGGGCTGGTGGGGCTACACCTTCCCGATCGGCGTCTACGCCCTTTGCACCTTGCGGCTCCATCAGGTGCTGCCCATCGGCGCGCTCGCGATCTATGGGACCGCGCTCGTTGTTGTTCTGGCGGTGCTCTGGGCAATTATCGGCGCGCGTACGCTGGCCGGAGCCTGGCGCGGCGATCTCTTTGTTTCGCCTTGCCTCAGCGAGCCGCTCGCGCCCAGCCGCTAGACGAGGCCGAGCTTCTTGAGGCGGGAGCGGATGGCGCCGGGCTTGCGGCCGAACTCCGTGGCGATTGCGGCGACGGTGTCGCCGATCTCATGACGGCGCCGGAGCTTGAGATCATCGTCCTTGGTCCACGGAGTATAAGCGTTGCCGTGGCTCTCCCGAAGCGCGCCGACATCGTAGCTCTTGGTGGAAGGCGTGGGCCTACGCGGCTCGAACTTCGGCGCAGTCTTGGCAAGCTGGCTCAGTGCTTGGCGCGCGGTCTCGGACGCAGCGCGAAATTCCGCATCCTTCTCCACCGCCTCGGGGTGAACCCGCAGCGCCCGCTCGTTGAGGCCGAGTAGGTGCAGCCCCGACAGCGTCCGTAAGCGCGACAGGGCGACATAGCCCTGGCCGTATTCGAAGGCGCGGGAAAGGTCGATGACCGCGGCATCGAGCGACATCCCCTGACTCTTATGCACGGTGATGGCCCAGGCAAGCCGCAACGGCACCTGGGTGACGCTGGCCCGGTCGCGGCCGTTCTCCTCGATCTTCCAGGTCGCGGGCTCGGCGGTCACGCGGCGGCCGGACAGAGTCCTGACCACGGGGTAGCCCTCCTCGTCCTCGAAATCGGTCACCGTGCCCAGCGTGCCGTTGACGTAGCGGCCGCCGGGATCGTTCTTGGTGAACATCACCACCGCACCCTCTTTCAGCGTGAGGGTCTCGGGCGAAAGGCAGCCTCGCTGCAGCGTGCGCACGAAGGCCTCTGGCCCGCTGGCCGTCATGGCGAAGGGATGGGCCTCGCCCTCGAGCTTCGCCAACTCCTTCATGTTGATGTCGTCCACCGCGGCGTTGTGGGTGAAGAGGCGCGGGCAGCCGCGCGGCAGCCGGTCTCTGTCGATGCGCCGCGCGCCGAGGGCGGCGCGTTCTGGCGCCGAGCACGCATTGGCGCGGATGGCGGAGAGGACGCCCAGGAACGCCGGATCGTCCTGGCGGTGCTGCTCGGTGAGATAAGACACCGCAGGCGCGAGATCGCGCCAGGCGCGGGAGGCATAAGCGAACGCGGCGCCGAAGCCGTCGCTGTCGCCGCCGAAGGGCAGCACGGAGTCGTTGGGCTGACGATTGACGATCGGCGGCAGCTGGAAGAAGTCGCCGACGAAGATGACCTGCAAGCCGCCGAAGGGCGCGTTTGGGTCCTTGATGTGGCGGCAGACCTCGTCGACCAGAGTGAGCGTGCGCGCCGGCAGCATCGAGATCTCGTCGATGACGAGGACGCTCGTCTTCTCGATCCGCTGCGCGATGCGCCGATTGGTGGCGATGGTGTCGAGATCGCGGCGGGTGAGGGCATCGCGCACGCCGATGCCGCTCCAGGCGTGAATGGTGATGCCGTGGCCATGGGTCGCGGCGATGCCCGTGGAGGCGGTGAAGGCGACACCAACGCCCTGGCGCCGCATCAACTCCATGTAGCGATTGACGGTGTAGGTCTTGCCGCTGCCAGGCTCGCCTGTGAGGAACACGCTTGCGCCGGTCTTGAGAAGTGCAAGCGCCTCGTCCTGGGTCATGGCTTATTCAGGTGCGAGCCGAGCGAAGGGTCAACCCCAAAGGGCCGCTTGGTGGAAGAATCCGAGACGGCGCACCGAATCTCGGCATAGATGCGCGGCCAATGAAATTCACCCGCGCCCAAATCCTCATCATCTGCCTCGGGCTGATTGCGTTCCAGGCGACGATCCTGCTCGCCATAGGCCGCGAGCCAATCTGCAAATGCGGCTATATCAAGCTGTGGCACGGCGTGGTCATGTCTAGCGAGAACTCCCAGCACATCTCGGACTGGTACGCGCCGTCCCACATCATCCACGGCTTTCTGTTCTATGCCGGGCTGTGGCTGCTGTCGCGCTGGATCCCGATGTCCTTCGGCACCCGACTGATGCTTGCCATCGCCATCGAGGCGAGCTGGGAGGTGATTGAGAACACCGACTGGCTGATAAACCGCTATCGCGGCCAGACCGTCGCCCTCGACTATTACGGCGACAGCGTCATCAACTCGGTGAGCGACACGCTGTTCATGGTGCTGGGGTTCTTCCTGGCACGGTGGTGGCCGGTCTGGCTCACCGTCCTCGTCGCCATCGCGCTCGAGCTCGCCGTCGGCTACCATGATCCGCGACAACCTCACCCTCAACGTGCTGATGCTGCTGTGGCCGATGCAGTCGATCCTCGACTGGCAGTCGGGGACATAGACGCGCTCAGAGCGGCACGCGGATGCCGAACACCATGATCAGCACGAGCCAAGCGAAGGCCGCCACCGTCGGGTAGAAGGTGATGCCGAAGCCGAAGGCCCGCAGATACGGGTTCTTGTGATACCCGATCCAGAACAGGATGCGCCCCATCACGAACAGCATGGTGAGCAGCGGCAGCGAGCGCGCCTCTTCGGGCGGGCAGTACATGGCCAGGCCGGCATTGGCGACGAAATAGGCGGTGAACTGCTCGAAGGTGTTGAGGATGAAGCGGGTGTTGATATCGAGCGCCGAGTTCGGCTTGGCCACGCGGCCGACCCACATCGAGGGATCGAGCCGCTGCGCCGCGACGATGCAGATACCGATCACGCCAGGCAGCAGCGCGAACACCGCGTCCTTGAGCACGAGCGCGATACGATCGGCGATGCCCCAATCGTCCGGCTGCCAATGCCAGAAGAGCTTCACCCCCATGAAGAAGGCGACGGAGAAGATCCAGTTCGCCACCAGGACGATGATGAAAGGCCGCTGGCGCTCGGTGAAGCCGAACGTCTTCGCCGCCGGGTGACGGCGGCGTTGCGTACTTACCCGACGTTTCGTGTGCTGTCGTTGCTCGACGGAGCGCTGCATGGGTCTCGCTCGTCCCGTTGGGGCGGGATCTACCGGCGGGGGCTGACGCCGCGCCCCGCGATGACGATCAGGCAACCTACCTGACAGGCCCTAACGGGCCGTTTCGTAAGCCATAGGGCGCACCCGCAAAAAGCTCAAGACGCTTGCGGGGTCAAGCCCCTTGCGGCAAATATGGACCAAAGAGAACAAAAGGTGTACAAAATCCTGAGGAGGCCGGACCCTGTGGAAGGGGTGCCCCGGCGGGTAGCATCCGGCATCATGCGGGCGCTAGAGTGACGGCGCGGTGACGGCGCCGCGAAGATGGAGGTGGCCACATGGCTGGATCGGTCAACAAGGTAATTCTTATCGGCAATCTCGGTGCCGATCCGGAAGTCCGCAACACTCAGGATGGCCGGCCGATCGTCAATCTGCGGCTGGCGACCAGCGAGAGCTGGCGCGACAAGTCGAGCGGCGAGCGGCGTGAGAAGACCGAGTGGCACCGCGTCGTGATCTTCAACGAGGGGCTCTGCCGCATCGCAGAGCAATATCTCAAGAAGGGATCGAAGGTTTACGTCGAGGGGCAATTGCAGACGCGCAAATGGCAGGATCAGTCCGGCCAGGACCGTTACTCGACCGAAGTCGTGCTCCAGGGCTTCAATTCCCAGTTGACCATGCTCGATGGGCGCCAGGGTGGCGGGGAGGGGCGTGACAGCGGCAGCGGCAGCGGCGATTTCGGCCGCTCCAGTGCTCTTGGCGGTGGGCGGTCCTTCGACAAGGAACTCGACGACGAGATCCCGTTCTAGCGCCGATCACGCCGGCGCCCGCGTCGCGGCGACTAAAAAGCCCGGCGACGCGATCCGCCGCCGGGCTCTCCAAGGAGTCTCCTCCACCAACTAGTAGGTCTTGGTGCCGGTGTCGGTCTTGGCGGAGCCTTCGACCACACTCTGCTCGTTCAGCATCTTGTAGTCGGGCGCCGAGGTCAGCGTGTCCTTGTTGAGGTCGAGCATGACCTTGACGTTGTTGTCGTCGTCGCGGGTCAGTTTGAGATCCTCGAAGCGGACGGCGACATCCTTTTCGCCGAGGCCGAGGAAACCGCCAACGCCGATCAGGGCGGCAATCACCTTGCCGTCGCGGTCGGTGACGAGATCGTTGACGTCGCCGATGGTCTCGTTCTGAGCGTTCACGGCCGGCTGGCCGATCAGCGTGCTGGCGAGAATGTCACCGGGCTGCTGCTCGTTGAGAAACTGAGCCGTCGCCTTGCCTGGCTCGCTCGGCTTCATTGCATCCGACGAACTCCCTGGCGTGGTCATCTCCGAGGACTGGCCGGGTGTGATGTCGGTTGGCTCGGCGCCCGGATCGGCGGGCATCGCCGAAGGCTGCGTCGGCGCGTTCATGGCCGGGGGCTGCGGCTGCATATCGGTCGTATCGGGGCTCTGCGCCAGCGCCGGGCTCATGCCCAACAGCATGGCGACAGCCGTGGTCGTGAGGAAACGGGTCATGGTGTTCTCCTTTCGTCGTCTCGCCACAAAAGGCACGGGATAAACCCGTCCCGCGCCGCTTGGGGCAACAACGCAGACGGCATCGCGAACGTTCCCGATTTTTACCTTTGGAACGATAATCTGTATACGGAATAAGACGCTTCGTCGCGGGCGGTTCCTGGCCTGCCTCTGGCTCCGCCAACCTATTGTTTTTAAATAGCGATTTGTGGACGAAACGATCCCTCGGAAAGCGCTCTGAGCAGTTGCACAAAACCCTCCAAATCAGCTATAGAGAAGCGCCCTCTCCGTGCACCGCGAGAGGGTCCGACGCCGGCGCAACACGCCGCGTCCGGTCTTTCCACCAACCGCATTTTTACGGGTCCAAACGGCCTTGGCCGACAACGATCAACCCCCTGGATCGGGCGCATCAAGCCCGTCCGACATCCGCCCGATTTCGCTCGTCGATGAGATGAAGCGGTCCTATCTCGATTACGCCATGAGCGTGATCGTGGCCCGCGCGCTGCCCGACGTGCGCGACGGACTGAAGCCCGTGCATCGCCGCATTCTCTATTCGATGCACGAGAACAACTACACGCCAGACCGCGCCTACAACAAATCGGCGCGCGTCACCGGCGACACCATGGGTAAGTATCACCCCCACGGCAATCAGGCGATCTACGACGCCCTGGTGCGCATGGCGCAGGACTTCTCCATGCGCGTGCCGCTGATCGACGGGCAGGGTAATTTCGGTTCGGTCGACGGCGACCCGCCCGCGGCGGAGCGCTACACCGAGGTCCGCCTGGCGCGTCCCGCCATGACGCTGCTCGATGACCTTGAGAATGACACCGTCGACTTCCAGCCGAACTATGACGGGCGCGAGCAGGAACCGGTGGTACTGCCGGCCAAGTTCCCGAACCTTCTCGTCAACGGCGCCGGCGGCATCGCCGTGGGCATGGCCACCAACATCCCGCCGCACAATCTCGGCGAGGTGATCGATGCCTGCATCGCCTATCTCGACAATCCCGGCATCACCATCGACGAGTTGATCGAGATCGTTCCCGGTCCCGATTTTCCCACGGGCGGCTTGATCTTGGGCAGGGTCGGCATTCGCTCCGCCTATCACAAGGGCCGCGGCTCGATCCTGATGCGCGGCCGCGTTGCCACCGAGCTGCTGCGCAAGGATCGCGAGGCCTTGGTGATCACCGAGATCCCCTATCAGGTGAACAAGGCCTCGATGGTGGAGAAGATCGCCGAGCTCGTGCGCGAGAAGCGGATCGAGGGCATCGCCGACATCAGAGACGAGTTCGAGCCGCGACGGCATGCGCGTCGTCATCGAGCTTCGCCGCGACGCCATGGCCGATGTGGTGCTGAACCAGCTCTACCGCTTCTCGCCGCTGCAATCGACGTTCGGCGCCAACGTGGTGGCGCTGATCGGCGGCCGCCCCGAGCAGCTCAACCTCAAGGACATGATCCGCGCCTTCACTGACTTCCGCGAGGAGGTCGTCGGCCGGCGCACCAAGTTCCTGCTGCGCAAGGCCCGCGACCGGGCCCATGTCCTGGTCGGCCTCGCCATCGCCGTCGCCAATATCGACGAGGTGATCGCGCTGATCCGCAAGGCGCCGGACCCGGCCTCCGCGCGCGAGCAATTGATGGCGCGGGACTGGCCGGCCAAGGACATCGTTCCTCTGGTCGAGCTCGTCGCCGACCCGCGCCACAAGGTCTCGAGCGCCGGCACCTATCGGCTGTCGGAGGATCAGGCCCGCGCCATTCTCGACCTCAGGCTGCAGCGCCTGACGGCGCTCGGCCGCGACGAGATCGGCGATGAGCTGAAGAAGCTCGGCGACGAGATCACCGACTATCTCGCCATTCTGCGCTCGCGGGCACGGATCATCGCCATCGTCAAGGACGAGCTGAACAAGATCAAGAACGACTTCGGCACGCCGCGGCGGACGGAAATCCTCGAGAGCGAGGCGGAGGTCGAGGACGAGGACTTGATCCAGCGCGAGGACATGGTCGTCACCGTCAGCCACAAGGGCTACATCAAGCGCGTGCCGCTTTCGTCCTACCGGGCGCAACGCCGGGGCGGCAAAGGCCGCGCGGGCATGGCCACCCGCGAGGAGGACTTCGTCTCCCGCGTCTTTATCGCCAACACCCACACCCCGGTGCTGTTCTTCTCCTCGCGCGGCATGGCCTACAAGATGAAGGTCTGGCGCCTGCCAGTGGCGGCGCCGCAGGCGCGCGGCAAAGCTTTGATCAATCTGTTGCCCCTCTCCAAGGATGAAGGCATCACCACCATCCTGCCGCTGCCCGAGGATGAGACGAGCTGGGACAAGCTCGACGTGATGTTCGCCACCAATGGCGGCACCGTCAGACGCAACAAGTTGTCCGACTTCGTCGAGGTCAGGCAGAACGGCAAGATTGCCATGAAGCTCGACGATGCCGACCGCATCGTCGGCGTCGAGATCTGCGACGAGCACAAGGACGTGCTCCTGACCACGGCCGACGGGCAGGCGATCCGCTTCCCCGTGACCGATGTCCGCGTGTTCAAGGGCCGCGAGTTGGCTGGCGTGCGCGGGATCAAGCTCGAAGGCTCCGACCAGGTCATCTCCATGGCCATCCTCACCCATGTCGAGGCGTCGCCCCCAGAGCGGCTCGCCTATGTCCGCCAAGCCAACATGATGCGCCGCGGTGGCGGCGAGCAGGAGCAGGATGTCGAGAGCGAGGGCAACGGCCAGGAGGACGTGGTGCTGAGCCCCGAGCGCTACGCCGAGCTCAGCGCCCATGAGGAATTCGTGCTCACCGTCTCCGAGAACGGCTACGGCAAGCGCACTTCGGCCTACGAGTACCGCATCTCGGGCCGCGGCGGCAAAGGCATCATCGCCATGACCGTCAACCAGCGGAACGGCAAGCTGGTTGCCTCCTTTCCCGCGGAAGAGAGCGACCAGATCATGCTCGTCACCGACCGCGGTCAGCTGATCCGCATTCCAGTCGACGGCATCAGCATCATGGGTCGCTCGACGCAAGGCGTGATCGTGTTCGATACCGCCGAGGACGAGCGCGTGGCCTCGGTTGAGCACATTCCCGACGTCGAGAACGGCGACGACGAGGCTTAGACTGCGTCGATCGCTGGAGGCTTTGCCGTCAGGGACTGCGCCGCGGGCGTGAGCGCGGCGAGAGCGCGAAGATCGCGCACCACGGTGCGGCGGCGTTCCGAGCGGGCGAGAATGCCCTGGCTGCGCAGGCCGGATATGATCCGCGACAAGGTATCCGGGTTCAGCCCGAGATAGTCGGCGATATCCCTCCGGCTGAAGGGCATGTTGAATCCGACCTCGCCCGTGGTCGGGGCGATCCCGGATCTGAGTGCAAGATCCGTCAGCACCGTCGCCACGCGCTGCTCCCCGGTGAGCCGGCCGATGGTGGCGATGTGAAGCGCCCGCCGGGCCATCTGCGCCGCCATCGACGTCTCGAGAAAGCCGGCGAGCGCGGGATCGTCTCCGGCAAGCGCCTTCAAAGCGGACCAGCGCAGCCGCCAGACCTCCGTCACGGACACCGAAACGAGGCGGGCATTGACGTCGCCGGGAGCGAAGCTCGATCTGAGGGCATCGCCCGGAAGCAGGAGATCGACCACCTGCCTGGCCGTACCGGGTAGCGTCAGGTCAAGCAGGAGCGCGCCCGAGCGGACGATGAAAGCCGTCTCGCGACCATCCGGGCTGAGCGCCACGGTCTGACCCCGGCGAAGGCGGAGCTTAGTCGCCTGCGTGGCGACGGCAGCGAATGTCGCGTTCGGATCCTGCGATGTCGCGGCGCCGACAGCATCCGCTCTTGGCGGCCGCCTGGTGTCGATGTCGGTGTCGCTGGCCATAATGGCGCTCAAGCCTCGTCGGGGCGGGGGGCCGGGGCCCGCAGCAAGGGAAAACCCCATATCAGCCCTCGAAATTTCTGCCGCGGCGATGATCTGGATCAAGGAATGGCGAGGCGCCAAGCGGACCGCCCGCCGCCATTGGGCTCGCAACAAGGGGGGCTTCGGCGCCCTCCCTGCCGTTAAGGGTGCCGCCAAGGGTGCCGCCGGCAAGTCTTGCCGCCGTCATGACTGCGCGTCTAGAAGAGGGCGATGACGCGCATCGGCCTCTATCCCGGCAGCTTCGACCCCGTGACCTACGGCCATATCGACATCGCCAAGCGCGCGCTCGCGCTGGTCGATCGCCTGGTCATCGCCGTCGGCACCCACCACGACAAGCAGTCGTTGTTTTCGTCCGACGAGCGCGTGGCCATGGTGGTCGACGCACTCAGGCCCGTGGCCGACGAGGTAGGAGCTGAGATCGACGTCACCGTCTACGACACGCTGACCGTGACCGCGGCGGTCGAGTTCGGCGCCGACGTCATCATCCGCGGTCTCCGCGACGCCGGCGATTTCGACTACGAAATGCAAATGGCCGGAATGAACGCGCGCATGGTCCCAAGCGTTGAGACGGTGTTCCTGGCCTCGTCGCCGGAAACGCGCTACATCGCTGCGAGCTTTGTCCGTCAGATTGCCGCTATGGGTGGCGACGTGTCGGCCTTCGTGCCGCCTCCAGTTGCCGCCGCTTTGAGGAGGAAATATCCCGCATGATGCTGCATCGCGTTCTCGTTGTTGCCGGCGTGCTGTTGGCCACGGCCTTCGTGCTGCCCAAGGCGGCCAGTGCCGCCGATCCCCTCGACAATGTGCTCCTGCTCGACCTCAAGGACGGGCGGGTGACTATTCTGCTCAGGCCGGATATCGCGCCGAAGCATGTCGAGCGGGTGAAGAAGCTCACGCGCGAAGGCTTCTATGACGGCATCGTGTTCCACCGCGTCATCCCGGGCTTCATGGCCCAGACCGGCGATCCGACGGGCACCGGCACCGGCGGCTCGAAATATCCGGATCTTCCCGCCGAATTCAGCAACACGGCGACCTTCGAGCGCGGCACCATCGGCGCGGCGCGGTCGAGCGATCCCAACAGCGCCAACAGCCAGTTTTTCATCGACTTCGCCCCGGCGCCGTTCCTCAACGGCCAATACACGATCTGGGGCCAGGTGATCGACGGCATGAGCGCCGTCGACAAGATCAAGCCGGGCGAGCCGCCGAGCAATCCGGACAAGATCATCAAGATGCAGATCGCAAGCGACGCCGACGAAGCGTCGAAGAAGGCGGCGACCGCCGTGCTCAAGGCGCAGCAATAGGGAGAGCACTCATGATGGCGAAACCGGAAGACACTCTGATCATCGAGACGAGCTGCGGCCCGGTCACCGTGGCGATGCGTCCGGACCTCGCGCCGGGGCACGTCGCGCGCATCAAGGAGCTTGCCCGCCAGGGCTTCTATGACGGCGTCGTCTTCCACCGCGTCATCGACGGCTTCATGGCCCAGACCGGCGACCCGACCGGAACCGGGCGCGGCGGCTCCGGCCAGAAACTCGACGCCGAGTTCAACAAGGAGCCCCATACCCGCGGCGCCGTGTCCATGGCGCGGGCGCAAGCGCCCGACTCCGCCGACAGCCAGTTCTTCATCTGCTTCGACGACGCCACCTTCCTCGACGGCCAGTACACGCTGTGGGGCAGGGTGGTCGACGGCATGGAGAATGTCGACAAGATCAAGCGCGGCGAGCCGCCGGCCAACCCGGACAAGATGCTCTCGGTGAAGGTCGCATCCGACGTCTAGCATTGCCGAACAAGGAGAATGCCGATGACGCTGCTCGGTCTGGTGCTGACCCTTTGCGCGCTCGGCGCCGGCGCCCTGATCTCGTTGCAGGCGCCGATCAATGCCGAGGCCGCGGTTCGCCTCGGCCATCCGATTGCCGCCTCGACGCTGTCCTTTTGTGTCGGCACCTTGGCGCTGATCGCGATCACGAGCCTGTTCCTTCGCCAGGACGTCAATTTTGCGGCGCTGAAAACCATGCCGCTCTACATCCTGATTTCCGGTGGCCTGCTCGGCGCGATGTACGTGACGGCGAGCCTCGTGCTGGCGCCGCGCATCGGCGTCGCGGCACTGATCGCTCTCGGCATCACGGGGCAGCTGATCGCGGCACTCGTGCTCGACCGCTTTGGCATGTTCGGGCTGCTCGAGCGCGAGCTCAGCGTCGGCCGCGTCGGCGGGGCGCTGTTGGTGATCGGCGGCTCCTTGATGGTGCGCTATCTCTGACGCATCCCATTCATGCGCGTTGACGATTTCGACTTTCATCTGCCGGAGGAGCTGATCGCGCTCCGCCCGGCAAGCCCACGCGACGCGGCGCGGCTGCTGGTCGTGACCCCTGGCGCGCGTTTGTCCATTGCCGACAGGATCATCGCCGACCTGCCCCAGCTGCTCTCGCCCGGTGACGCACTGGTGTTCAACGACACCAAGGTCATTCCCGCCGAGCTCACGGGGAAACGGGTGCGCGACGGGACCACGGCGAACATCTCGGTGACCTTGACGCGGCGACTGGACGCCGACCATTGGCAGGCGCTCGCGCGCCCGGCGAAGCGGCTGAAGCCGGGCGACCGCATCGTCTTCGGCGAGGAGAGCGGCGCCTGCCTGCTTGGATCGTTGGCGGCGACCGTCGCGGAGCGCGGCCGCGAAGGGGAGGTGACGCTCGCCTTCGACTTCAGCGATACGAGCCTCGACGAGGCCGTCGACCGATTGGGCGCGATGCCGCTGCCACCCTATATCGCCTCGCGCCGCGTGGCCGACGAGCGCGATCGCATCGACTATCAGACCACTTACGCGCGCGAGGAGGGTGCTGTCGCGGCGCCGACCGCGGGGCTACATTTCACGCCGGGACTGATCGAGGCGCTGGAGGCAAGCGGCGTCTCGTGCCACTTCGTCACCCTCCATGTCGGCCCCGGCACCTTCCTGCCGGTGCGAAGCGCCGACACCGTCGGACACGTGATGCATGAAGAGACGGGCATGATCTCCGCCGAGACTGCGCGCGATTTGAACGCGGTCAAAGCGACGGGAGGGAACATCGTCGCCGTTGGCACCACCTCGCTAAGGCTGCTGGAAAGCGCGGCGAGCATGGACGGGACGCTTCAGCCCTTCTTCGGCGGCACCAATCTCTTCATCACGCCTGGCTACCGCTTCCGCTTCGTCGATCGGCTGGTCACCAATTTCCATCTGCCGCGCTCGACCTTGTTCATGCTGGTCGCGGCCTTCTCCGGGCTTGATGTGATCAAGCGCGCCTATGCCCATGCGGTCGAGGAGCGGTATCGCTTCTATTCTTATGGCGACGCCTGCCTGTTGAGCCCAGAATGCAACGCGACGTGACAGAGCCCTTCGCCTTCAGCCTCAAGGCGCGCGACGGTGGCGCGCGGCGGGGTGAGATCGCGAGCCCGCGTGGGACGATCCGGACGCCGGCCTTCATGCCGGTCGGCACCGCGGCCACGGTCAAGGCCATGCTGCCGGAGATGGTGCGCGCGACCGGCGCCGACATCATCCTCGCCAACACCTACCATCTGATGCTCCGGCCCGGCGCCGAGCGCATCGCCAAGCTCGGCGGCCTGCATCGCTTCATGCATTGGGATGGGCCGATTCTCACCGATTCAGGCGGCTATCAGGTGATGTCACTGGCGAAGCTCCGGCGCCTCGAGGATCGGGGCGTGACGTTCCAGTCCCATATCGACGGCGCCACCGTCGAGCTGACGCCCGAACGCGCCATCGAGGTGCAGTGCCTGCTCGGCGCCGACATCCAGATGGTGCTCGACGAATGCACGCCGTTCCCCGCGACCCGCGACGAGGCCAAAGCCTCCATGGAGCTGTCGCTCCGCTGGGCCGAGCGCTCGAAGCAGGCATTCCGGGCCATGAGCGCGCCGGGTCAGGCGCTATTCGGCATCGTCCAGGGCAGCGTCTATCCCGACCTCCGCGAGGAGAGCGCCGCGGCGCTGCTCGACATCGGCTTCGACGGCTATGCCGTCGGAGGGCTCGCGGTGGGCGAGGGTCACGACATGATGCTCGACATGGTCACGGTGTCGACAGCGATGCTGCCCGAGGACCGTCCCCGCTATTTGATGGGGGTCGGCACGCCGCAGGACCTGCTCGCCGCGATCGCCCGCGGCATCGACATGTTCGATTGCGTCATGCCGACGCGGTCAGGGCGCCACTGCCAGGCCTTCACCTGGGGTGGACGCCTCAACCTGCGCAACGCCAAATACGCCGACGATCCCGCGCCCCTCGATGCCGAAAGCGCGTGCCCCGCGGCAGGCTATTCGCGCGCCTATCTCCATCACTTGGTCAAGTCCGGCGAGACGCTCGGCGCCATGCTGCTGTCCTGGGCCAATGTGCAGTTCTACCAGGAGCTGATGGGTCGCGCGCGCGACGCGATTGTGCGCGGCGAGTTCGCCGCCTTCGCTACGGACGTGAGTAACAGGTATCGCCTTTCTGCAGACGAAGCGTGAGGGGCTAGCTTCCGCCAATTCTATTTTCTTGGTACGGGACCCATGTTTGGAAAAAGGCGCTGTAGGAATGAGGGGTAGCAGGTAACGCGAAATAGGGCGTACCCGCACTTGTTGCCGCCGACATCAGATAGAAGCGCCACCTGATATTGCGGAGGATTGGGCGAGCCGTGGACCCGACATGCGCTCTCCGCCCAGCTGTGTGGGTTAGTATAGCAGGGCCTCAGAACGTCGAAATATCCGCACTTATTCTCAGCTTCGATCCTCTTTTCACCAATGCAAAGGAGATATGTCCACGACGCTGGTGCCGGTGAAGTCAAAACCAAAATGAAGAAAGCAGACAGAGCTAAGCGAAGCATCTCTCTTCCCCATCTGGACCGCCTCAATACAACTCAAAGTAGCATACAAAGGAAGCGCAATCCAGTGGGGATCGCTGACGCACGGCCTACTGCGTGGCGATGTCTGACGCGGGGCCGACGACCTTTGGCCCGAGCTTCTTCCGCTCCCGCGCGAACAGGTAAAGGCCGGCGAGAATGACCACGGCACCGCCGCCGAGGGTCCAGACCGTCGGCAGAGTGCCGAAGACCAGATAGCCCGCGATCGACATCCAAATCAGGCCAAGATAGATGAACGGCGCCAGCACCGGGGCCGGCGCGATGCGGTGCGCCAGGATCAGGAACCAGTGGCCGAGGCCGCCCCAGAAGCCGAGCGAGCACAAGAGCAGGAGCACGGTGGAATCTTGCGGCCACGTCCAGTTGGCGAGCGCGAACGGGGCGAGGATAAGGACGCCGGCGAGTGGCGTATAGGTCTGGGTCACTTCGGCCGGGTCGTACGCGGCGAGATAGCGCGTGGCGAGATTGTAGCAGGCGTAGCCGAACGTCGCGGTCAGCGCGAGCAGCATGGCGGGGTGCAGCGTGCCGAAGCCCGGATGCATGACGATGAGCACGCCGAGGAAGCCGGCGACGATGGCGACCATGCGGTGCCAGCCGACCCATTCATGTAGAAGTGGTCCCGCAAGCAGCGCCACCAGCATCGGCGTCAGGAAGAAGATGGTGATGGTCTGGTCGAGCTGAAGGTAGCGCAGCGCCAGGAAATTGAAGCCGGTGGTCAACACCATCAGGAGCGAGCGCGCCACCTGGATCAGGGGTTTCTTCGAACTGAGCGAAGGCTTGAAGGCGAACGGCCACAGTGCCACGGCGCTGAACACGACGTGACCGACAAACCTGATCCAGGTCACCTCTGTCACCGGCACGCTCTTCACCGTGATCAGATATTTGCCGGTGGCGTCGAGCGCGGCAAAGCAGACCGTCGCCAGCGCCATCAGACCGATGGCTTCCAGCCGGTGGCGTGGATCGGCCTGGGGTATCGGGGCTCGCGGCGTCATGGATACAGCCTGTGCATGAGTCTTTGCCAAAAGGCCATCGCCCGATAAGGTCGCGCCAGTCTGGCGCGCCGCATCGAAGGAGACCAGTGTGGCTGATATTCGTGCCATTTGTGCCATTGGCCAACGCGGCCAGCTGGGGCTCGACGGCCGGCTGCCGTGGGAAGGCAACAAGGGGCGCGAATATGTTGCCGATGTGGCGCGCTTCTTCGAAGTGACCCGCGGCCATGTGATCATCGCCGGTCCCAGGACCGTCGCCTCGATTCCACCCTTCGCCTATGAGGACCGGACCATTTGCGAGATCCGTTCCGCCAATCACCCGGAGGAGGTGCTCGCCTGGTTTCCCGATCGCGTGGTGTTCGTCGGCGGCGGCCCGCCGGTATGGGAAACCTACGCGCCGTATATCCGCCATTGGGACATCAACCGGCTGCCTTACGACGGCGAGGCCGACCGCTGGTTCGACCCCAATTGGCTGATCGCCTGCGAGAAGCCCTGAGCCCGCGACCCTAGCTCCCCGTGGGGAACAGGAACGTGACGATGGCGCGGAGGCCCCAATCGGGCCCGTCGTCCGGCGTCGTTGCGTACCAGCGGCCGCCGAACGCAAGGCTGACCGGCTGCGAGCCGAAATCGTAGACGTGGCTGACGATCAGATTGAGCGGCACCGAATAATTGTCGCCGATCCAGTCAAACGTCGATTCCGAGTTGAGGGTGAGCGTGGTCGAATCCTTCCAGGTATACGCCAGGAAAGGCTGGACGAAGGCCTGGTTCACCTCGGGCCTGTGGTTCGGGCCCCCGGCGTCGGCGAACGACCAGATCTGATTGGCGAGCACGCCGTAGGTCCAACCCGACTGCTGCTTGAGGATGACGAAGGTCGGCCCCGCGCTCCATTTGCCGCTATCGATCAGCGGGTCGGTGCCGGTGGGCCAGGCGATCGCCGGTCCGATGCCCCAGGTGATGCCGCCAGGGGTGTTGCTGGGCGAGAAGAAGAAGCTTTGCAGCGTGTCGCCGAGGCCGAAGGTGTTGTCGAGTCCGGGCGCCGGGGCGCCGAGATCGATCACCGGAAGGATGGTGCGGATGATGAGGTTCCAGTCCGCGCTCAGCTTGGTGGGCATCACCGGCTGGATGTTGAGGAGATGGCGCTCGGCGTCGCTCGGGCCGAAGCAGCAATCGTAATTATACTGGAACGGCACGCTGATCAGGCTCGAGATCGGATTGGCGAGCTTCTCGGCGAGCGCCGCATCGCTCGCAGCCTGCGCCTTGGCGGCGTTTGGGGCTGCCGCTGCGATCAGCAGTGACCCGACAAGAATGGCCTTCTGCATCGAATTCCCCCAGCCCGTTGAACATTAGGGTTCAACCTCCACTTTCTTCCACGTGCCGTCCGGCGCGTATTCAGTGATCTTTCGAGCGATCTCGTCGGTGCGCGGCCCGAGATCCTTCTGCAACACCTCGCCGTCGTGGTTGACCATGAAGGTCATGATGCCGGAATTGCCGTATTGGGCTGGGTAGGCGAGGAGGGCGAAGCCGCCGATCATCTTGCCTTTGACCATGTAGTCGTAAGCGCCGCCCTCCGCGCCCGACCCCTGGCGTTTGAGGATGCGGTAGTAGTAGCCGTGATAGGGGATCCGGGCCTGGCCGGCCTTGTAGCCTTCAGCCGACGCCTCGGCGGCAAACTCGCCGAGCGGGCTCGGCTCCTCGCCGGACGCACTCGGCCAATAGAGCCCATCCTTCTTGCCGGGGCTGCTGAGGATGCGCTGCGCATAGGCGTGCGGCCCGAGCCCCGCCGGGTCGAGTGAGGCATATTCGTTCTGCGCCTGGACGTAACCGAGGCAGACCTGAATCGCCGAGAGCTCGTTGCGGCCGATCCTGCGGCGGAGGATCTCGTCGAGGCCAGCCGCGGTATCGAAGCTCCAAAGGTCGTTCTTCTTGACGAGAGGAATTGGGAACGGCCAGTCGTCGGGCCCGACGACCAGTGTCGCCTTGTCGCCGCTCTGGTCGACAGTGTGGTTGGCGTGGTAGGCAGCGAGGAATCTGTGCCGCGCGGCGCGGTCGGCAACCGCATCGCCCGAGCTGATGACGTCGCGTCCCTCCTTGCCGAGCACGGCGAGGATCGCGCTCTTGTCCTGGGCCTTCGCGGCATCGACGAGGGCCGTGACGGCTTCGTCCGGCGTCTTGAAATGCTCTTGCGCCAGAGCCGGGCCGGACCAAAGGACGAGCGCTGCACAAAGCCAGAGCCAAGCTTGTTTTCGCATCCCGGTCGCACCTTCGATCATCGCCGCCATCCTTCTGCTAACGCCGCCGGCCGCCACCGCCTTTGCGGCCGCCGCCACCGCGGGCATGGCCGCCGCCGCCGCGACCACCACCGCCGCCGACTTTGGGACCGCCGCCGCCCTTGCCGGCCTTGTGACCGCCGCTTGGACCTTTCGGCTTGGCGAAGTCGCGAGAGCTGCGGTTGCCGAGACTGGCCTGCCCGCGCTTCGAATAGTCCCGTGCCTTCTTACCATCACCTGGATCGAAACCGTTCGACTTTGGCCGGCCCTGGTCGGGCCTTTTGCCGAGATCAGGCTTCTTGCCCTCGAGCGCTGGCTGCTTCCCGGGACCGCCTTTGTCCTTCCCAAGATCAGGCCTCTTGTCGCCACCGGGCCTCTTGTCCCCACTAGGCCCTTTGCCGACATCGGGCCGCTTGTCGCCGCCAGGCCCTTTGCCGACGTCGGGCCGGCCACGGTCGCCACCTGGACGGTCCGCGGGCTTCAACACCTGCTCGCCGCCCCGGCCGCGATAGTCGAGCTTGCGGTCGCCGCCTTTTGCAGGGCCTTTGGCATATTTGTTGCGGACATCCTCGTTCTTGTAATTGACGCCGCGCCGGTGATGGGAATCGTGATGCCAATCGCCGCGCTTCAGGTCATGGCGGTCGACGTGCTTGTTTATGTTGACGGTCTTGTTGACATCGACGCGGATGTTGCCGTGGCCCCAATCGAAGCCGTCCCAGATGGCGTTGCCGATGGCGAAGCCGGCACCCCAGGCAATGCCGCTGGCGATGGCGCCCCCGACAACCCAGCCTGGCGCTGGCGGGAAATAGTAGGGCGGATAGTCGGGGTAGGGCCAAGCGCCGTAGACGACCGCCGGCTCGTAATAGGGCACGTAGACGGTTTCCGGCGTCGCCGGCTCGATGACGATGACCTCCTTGTCCGCCTCCTTGGTTACCGTCACCGTCTGCTCCCTGGTGGTGGCGAGCTTGCCGTTGTCCTCGGCGCGCGCGCGCAAGCGCTGGATCGCGTCCATGACGTCGGCCTGCTGCGCCAACACGGCATCCCCAAGCTTTTGCGTCCAGTCGAGATCGTCATTCATCATGGCGAGCACCGTCGGCGTCGCCACCAGCGATTTCACGCTGTCGTCCCAATCCTCCTTGACGAGCGCCGCATTGAGCTTGTCGCCGGTCAAGGACGCGTTGGCCTTGGCGAAGCGGTCGGCCTGCACCACTTCGAGCGGATAGGTCGACGCCATCAGCACCTGGGCGAGAAGGGAGTCGGGATAGAGCGCGATCGGCGCCACCAGCTGGTCGAGCTCGGCCTCGCCAAGGAGCTGTTCCTGCGGCGGCGGAGCCTCCGAGGTACCCTCTTCGGCGGCAAGGACAGGCCAGGACATGAGGGCAGCCATGACGACTCCCGCAACAACTCCGCTCACACGCATCGGTCTGATCGCCTCCTCGAACCGCAACCTGAGGCGCAAGCGAGGTTGCGCCTAACCACCGGTAGCAATGCGGTTTTTCTCCGCCGCCGCGGCGAGAAGCTTAACCCGGGCGCCGCGGAAGATGGCATCAGGTGATGACCTGATGTGGCCGAAGCGGCACAAGTGACGAAAACGCAACCAAGCCCCCGGCTGCTGGTAATTTGTTATCCTTGCTTTGCTTCAATCGGGGCCGTGCGGTAGGCACGTGGAGGAACCATGCGACCAACGCTCATTGTCAGTCTTGTTTTGGCCCTTGGCACGGCGGGCGCCTTCGCGATCACGGCCGCCGCGCAACAGACGCCGAAGGAAGACATCGCCGCCCAGATCCGGGACCAGGGCTATCAATGCGACGATCCGCAAAGCGCCGAGCGGGACGAGAAGGCGTCAAGGCCCGATGAGGCGGTGTGGATCCTGACCTGCGAAGGCGCGACCTATCGCGTGCGCCTCGACCCGGACATGGCGGCAAAGGTCGAGCGCCTCGGGAACGGCAAGAACGGAGACGATAAGGGCGACGATGCCGATCAGGGGCAGGGGCAGTAGACTTGCAGCAGCTCACGCCGCGGCCGAGCGTACCAACGCCACCGCCGGGGCCAGCGCCTTGGCCAGGGCCTCGACGCTGCGCCGCGAATCTTCGGGGTCCTGATAGGTCAGCGACTGCGCGTAAAGCTCCATATCGAACTTGGGCGAGACGCGCAGGATCTCGCGACCCTGGATGCGCGCAAGATCGAGCTGCCCGGCTTGGACGTAGCAGATCGTCAAGCCGAGATGCGCCGCGATCTGGTTCGGCGCGAGCGAGATCGCCTGCTTGTAGACCTCGATCGCCTCGTCATAGCGCAGCATCAGCCGATAGGCGTGCGCTAGCACCGAAAGGTACCACGCCGAGGGAATGGGGCTCAGACGCATCGCCCGCTTGACGTAGTCGGTGGCCTCCTCGGGACGGCGGCACCAGTTGAGGGTCATGGCCAAGGTCGCGGTGGCGTCGGCGGCGTTCGGCTCGAGCTCGATGGCGCGGACGCCATGGGCCACGGCCTCGTCATACATCTTCTTCATTAGATAGATGGCGCCGAGGAGCGCATGGCCTTCGGCGAGATTGTCGTCGATGGCGCTGGCGCAGCGAGCGAGCTCATCGGCATGAACGAGTGCGTCATTGGGTGAATTGGTCCAGTGAAAGCGGGCCTCCGCCCAATAGGTCCAGGCCAGCCAGACAAAGGCCATGGCGTAACCCGGATCGAGCTCGACCGCCCGCCGGAACAGCGTCCGCGCCCTGCTGTTGTCGTCCCTGGTGAAATGCCGGAACAGCTGCAAGCCCTGCATCAGACTTTCCCAGGCGTCGAAATTCTTGGTGCCGCGATGCCAGACGCGGGCCTGCTCGCCCTCGACCAGGCGGACATGGAGCGCCGAGACCACACTGGAGGTGATCTCGTCCTGCAGCGCGAAGATGTCGGTGAGATCGCGATCGAAGCGCACCGCCCAGAGCTGCTGGCGGCCTGCCGCCTCCACGAGCTGCGCCGTGACCCGGACCCGGTCGCCGGCCTTGCGCACGCTGCCCTCGAGCACGTAGCGGACATTGAGCTCGCGACCGACCGCGTGCACGTCCTGCGCCTTGCCCTTATAGGCGAAGGTCGAGTTCCGGGAGATCACGAACAAATTCGAGATCTTCGACAGGGCGGTGATGATGTCCTCGGCGATGCCGTCGGCGAAATATTCCTGCTCGGTGTCGTCGCTCAGATTGGTGAACGGCAGCACGGCAATCGAAGGCACGCGTCGATGCGCCGCAGCCTCGGCGTCTCCTTCGCTCGCCTGGAACCGCGACACGCGCTGATAGGCGATCGGGTCGGAGGATAGCGTCCGCAAGGCGAAGCTCCGCACCGGGCGCGACAAGTTCTTGACCAGCTGCTCGCCGAGATCCTCGAAGCCCAATCCTTGCAGGCTCTGGATCTGCTCATGCACCGAGGCGGAGACGCAAATCCCGCCGGGATCGGCGAGCGACTCGAGCCGTGCCGCGACATTGACCCCGGTGCCGTAAATGTCCTCTCCCTCGGTGATGATCTCGCCGAGATTGATGCCCATGCGGAACAGGAGCCGCCGGTGCGCCGGCACCGCGGCGTTGCGCTCAGACAGGGCCTCCTGGATCTCGATCGCGCTCTGAACGCCGTCGGTGACGCTGCCGAACTCCATCAACAGGCCGTCGCCCGTGGTCTTCACCAACCGGCCGCGATGCTCGATGATCTTGGGGTCGATCAGTTCCTTGCGGATCGCTCGGAGCTGATCGAGCGTGCCGGTTTCGTCAGCCTCCATGAGGCGCGAATACCCCACCACGTCGGCAGCGACGATCACCGCAAGGCGGCGCGAAAGCACATCTCTAGGCATGACCCACCCCTGGGTGCAGTCATGATACGCCAAAACCGCCGGTTTGGCCTGCCTAGAATTCAGTCAAGGTGCCGTCGCGATGGTCGATGGCACCGGCCGGCCTCCGGGCCGGCACGGTGCAAAATAGAGGCAACGTTCGAGCGAAAATCGATTACTGCGCTGCTGGCGCCGGAGTTTCCGGGGCGGCCGGCGGCGTGGTCGCTTCCGTCGTGGTCTTGCCCATCACGCAGTCGAACCAGACGGAATCCGGCGTGAACTTGCAGCCATGGCGATAGCTCTGGACCACGCAGAACGCGACAACGGCAATCAGCAAAATGAGAATCAGGCGCATGTGCTTGTCCCTCCCTTATCGAGGCGGCAAATTAGCCGAATGCGTGGCAAACAGAAAGAGCCGTCAGCGGGCGAATTAGCTCTGGCCAAGGAACGCATCGCGATAGAGCTTCGTTGTTGCACCGCTTCCAAGACGCCGGGCCCGGGCAGGTAACTACATGCGCAAGATGACGTTCGCATTACTCGCCGGCTTGTCGGTGCTCGGCCTGGCCGGCTGCGGCGACAAGGCAACCTTGCCCGAAGCGGCGGGGACCGGGCCCGACCCCAAGCTGCCGCCGCCGAAAGAATTCGTCTTTCCGACCGTGAACATCGCGCCGGCTTGGGGCTGGCCCGAAGGCACGACACCGACCCCTGCCGCGGGTCTCGCCGTCGCTGCCTTTGCCACCGGTCTCGATCATCCGCGCTGGCTCTATGTGTTGCCGAACGGCGATGTGCTCGTTGCCGAGACCAATGCCCCACCGAGCGGTAAACGCCGCAACCTGTTGCACATCGTCATGGGCATCGTGCTCAAGATTGTCGGTGCCGGCGTGGAAAGCCCGAACCGGATCACCTTGTTGCGGGACGTTGATCGAGACGGTGTCGCCGAGACGAAATCAGTGTTCCTCGAAGGGCTCAATTCACCGTTCGGCATGGTGCTCGTCGGTCACGATCTCTACGTCGCCGATACCGACGCGCTGTTGCGCTTTCCCTATCAGGACGGCGACACCAAGATCGATGCGCCGGGCGTGAAGGTGACAGACCTTCCGGCCGGTCCGATCAACCTGCACTGGACCAAGAACGTCATTGCCAGCGCTGACGGCGCACGGCTGTTCGTGACCGTCGGCTCCAACAGCAATATCGGCGAGGAGGGCTTCGACAACGAAAAGGACCGCGCCGCCATTCTCGAGGTCGATCCTAAGAGCGGCGCTTCGCGGCTGTTTGCCTCGGGCCTGCGCAACCCGAACGGCCTGGCCTACGAGCCTCAATCGGGCGCGCTGTGGACCGCGGTGAACGAGCGCGACATGCTCGGCAGCGATCTCGTTCCGGATTACATGACGCGGGTGGAGGAGGGCGGTTTCTACGGCTGGCCGTATAGCTATTTTGGTCAGCACCTCGATCCCAGGATCGAACCGCAACGCCCGGAACTGGTGGCCAAGGCCATCGTCCCCGATTATGCGCTTGGGGCCCACACCGCCTCGCTTGGGCTGGCGTTCTACCAAGGCGATTTGCTCCCGGCTCACTATCGCGGCGGCGCCTTTATCGGCCAGCACGGTTCCTGGAACCGCGCCCCGAAGAGCGGCTACAAGGTGATCTTCGTGCCCTTCGCCGACGGCAAGCCCGCGGGCGCGCCGGAAGACATCCTCACCGGGTTCATCGGTCCATTCGGTCTGGCGCGGGGCCGGCCTGTCGGCGTCGCCGTCGACCAGACCGGCGGCGTGCTGGTGGCGGATGACGTCGGCAATGTCGTTTGGCGCGTCATCCCCGCGAGCTCACGTGTCAGCGCCAAAGTTGTGCCGCAAGCTATGATGCGCCTCCCTTTGGCCCCATTGCCTGAGCTTATGAGGTCGACATGCGTTGGACCCTCCGCATAGCCGCGATCCTCGCGGTCCTGCTCGTCGCCTACGCCATCTGGCCGGTCGTCGGATTTTACCGGATTGCCTCGGCGATCGAGGCGCGTGACGCTGCCGCCTTGAGCAAGCGGGTCGACTTCCACGCCTTGCGCAAGAACCTGACCAAGCAGATCGTCGCCACCTATCTCGAGCTGACCGGCAAGGAGGAGAAGCTCGGCCTGCTCGGCAAGACCATCGCCGTCGGCCTCGGCACCTCCTATGCCGAACCGATCGTGGCGCGGCTCGTCAATGAAGAGACGCTGATCGACTTGCTGAGCAAGGGCAATGCCGGCGGCGAAGCCAAGATTTCGGCGGAGCTCGCGCCATTCTCCAAATCCGCGCTGAAGAGCGGCTGGGCCACCTGGCTGCATTCCGAATATCGCGGTGAGGACTATTACGTATATCTCCCGCCGGATAGGCCCCAGGACAAGCAGTTCAAGGTGAAGCTCAGCCTGTCGGACTGGAAGTGGAAGCTCGCCGGGATCGATCTGCCCAAGCCCTTGCGCGTTCAGCTCGCCAAGGAGCTCGAAAAGCAGCGGGAAAGCAAGGACGACTGAACGCCGCCTGCCCCGGTGCCAGGGCCTAGGGGCAAACGATGGTGGTCACGTCACAAGAGCGCTGCTGCAGGCACGCCTTATAGCGCACGCAACAGGTCTGAGAGCAGGCAAGCGCGTTCTGGGCAATCGCCGACGTGCTCGAAGCGAGCGACTGGCAGGCGCCGCTGCAGGAGCGGAACGAGTTACTGCACACCGATTGATCGGTGGCGCGGCAGACCGAGGGGGTGTCCTGGCAGAACTGAATGGCGCAACGGTTGCGGCAGGCGCTCAAACGGGCCGATTTAGTCTCGGTGTTGACACAGTGCTCGAAGCACGAGCTTTGGATCTGGGCGCAGTCCGAGTGCGCCGGGCCGGGAGCTAACAGCGCGGCGCCGATGAGGGCGACAAGTCCAGCCAGAACCAGGAGACCATTGCGCATGCGCCCGATTAATGCACGGCCCACGCCGCGAGCGCAATTGATTGGCGTCACCTCTCCACCCCCGATTTGACGCTCGACATTCACCAAGCCGAGAAATTTTTCGACTAAATGCTGGAACCAGTCTCCCGGTTCGGCAGTTTGAGACGGTTGAGGCCATTAGGGGGGAGAGGATGGCATCACCACTGAGCGACAACACCCGATCTGGGGACGCCGGAAAGGTCGAAGCGTCGACCATCGGCGAAGACTTGGTCATCACCGGCAACGTTGATTCCAAGGGCGAAATCCATCTTCAAGGCAATGTCTGCGGCGACGTGTCCTGCGTCGCGCTGGTCCTTGGCGAGAACGCGAAGCTCGAAGGCAATGTCAAAGCCGACGACGTCATCGTGAAGGGCCAGTTGATCGGCTCCATCCGGGCCATGCGCGTGACGCTCCATGCCACGTCTCATGTCGAGGGCGACCTCTATCATCAGAGCCTCGCCATGGAGCAGGGGGCTTATTTCGAGGGAAAATCACGACGCTCGGCCGATCCGCACGCCGAGAACGGATCGCAACCCCAGCTCGAGGGTGAGCAGCGGCGCAATCATCGGCCGGCGAAAGCTTTCATCCGCTCTCTTCCCGAGTCGGATTAGATGTGCTTGGTCGGGGTCAGTTTGGCGTAGGAGGAAAGCATGTTCGGATCGAAGCAACGGGGGACCGTCATCGCGAAGGGCCTCAAAATCGTCGGCAGCGTAACCGCCGAGGGCCTAGTCGAGGTGAACGGACAGATCGACGGGGAAGTGCATTGCACCTCCCTCGTCATTTCACGCGGTGCCCATGTGTCGGGCACGATCGCCGCCGACCGCGTGGTCGTGGACGGCAGGGTCGAGGGCCCAATCCAGGGCGGCGACGTGAGCCTCAAGTCGCAGGCCTACGTGGTCGGCGACATCCACCACCAGTCGCTCTCCATCGACAGCGGGGCCTATTTCGAGGGCCGCTCGGTGCAGACGAGAGGAGCTAACGGGCAGACGCAGGAAAAGCTCGATAAGCGCTCGGTCAGGCAGATCGCGAGCAATACCCGCACCCCGACGGTCGCTGCCGCCGAGGAATGAACGAGGCGACGCGCCGGAGCTTTAGTTCTTCGCTTGAAGATGTTCCCAAGCCGTCGTCGCGTCCTGCAACATCGTGTCGAAACTGCCGTTGGTCGTCATTTCGGTAATGCCCTGGCTGAATCCAGGAGCCAAAGAGCGGCAAGGTGACTTCTTGGAGAAGGCGACGAACATTTCTGCCTCGAGGACGGCCGGGCTCAGCGCCTCGACCTTGTCCTTGACGCCCTCTTTGGCGGCTTCGGCCAGACCCGAATAGTAGCCGGCGATCAGATAGTCGGCGTTACCGGCCAGGAGTTCCTTGAAGGCGGCGTCGATGCCGTTGGCCCGCGCGACCGTCAGCTTGTCCTTGATGAAGGCGTCGAAATCGTTGCCGTAGCTCTCGCCTTGATTGGTGACGCCCTTCTTGCCGATCAGGTCGTTCTCATCTTTGTAGGTGAACGACTTGTCCTTGGCGACGAACACGACCACCTCGTCGTACATGAAGGCGGGCTGGACGTAATCGAGATATTTGGCGCGCTCGTCGTTGTAGTAGATGCCGAAAATCATATCGGCCTTGCCATCGCGCGCCGCGGCCTGGGCGTCTTCCCACGTCCCCATATATTTCGATTCCAGCGGGACCTTGAGGTTCTTGGCGATGGCCTCGACCAGCATCGGCGCGGCGCCGGCGATCATGTCGCCATCCTTGTAAGCGATTGCCGGATATTGCGGATGGCCCGTGGCGGTGATCTTGGTGCAATTATCCTCGGCGACGGCGGCAGTGCCGGCGAGCGCGAGGGCAGCAAACAGGCTGAGACTGAGAATTCGTTTCATGAGCACGGGTTCCTTGTTCCTGGTCGCAGTGAGCGCGGATCGGTGAACGGCGCTGTGCGCCGCGGCTTGACCAAGCGTCAGAGCCCTTTCGCTTTAGCCTTCAGTTTGTCCACCTCGGCTTGCGAAATCTTTCCGGCTTGGACCAGAGCTTGCACGCAGGCCGGGGACAACCCCGGGCCCGCCTTGCGCATGCACAGGTTCAGGGCATTCGATTGCAGCCCGTAGTCGCCGCAGAATTTCTTGTAGTCGTTGACGCAATAGGTCTGCATGCCTTTGGTGATCGTTCCTGCCTGCGCAAACGCGGCGGATGGCGCCGCGCACAGGAGGAGAGCCAGCACCATGAAAGCGGTTGGCGGTCGTGAGTGATGACGCGTCATGATCCGGGAGACCCCTCTTTATTTTGCGAGGTCGCTTGTATCACGGTTCCAGGGCCTCGCCACCGCTAATGGGCGCTCGTGGTGAATGGCAGGAAGCGTGCCTGCGCGCGATTTTCAGGCTGACAAGAAGACCCGGAGCGCGCTGCTCCGGATCTTCCCGAATGACATCTCTCGTCTAGATCGCTAGCTCTTCCGGCATTGCTCAAACTTCTCCATCGCCTTGTCGGCGGCATGCTTGTTGTTGTAGACGCCGAGCACGTTCATCTTCTCCGGCGGCTTGTGGCTCATCCTCTCACATCGCTTGCCGTCATAGGCGACGTAGAAGAACTCCTCGGCGAGAGCGGGCGTGGCGAAGGCGGCGATCAGAAGCGCTGCGGCAACATATTTCTTCATCGGCGTGTTCCCCTTGCTTGATGTGGCCTCGGCCTCGAAGTCTGATGATCGAGGCGATGGGCGCGACCATCGGCAGCAATGCGGGCGGATTTGGGAAGGAAAGACGGCAGCACCCGGGCCGGGCGCCCATGTGCGCCTGAGCCGATTGTGGCGACTTGGCCTCACCGCTTATAGTCGATCGACATTCCTAGTGAGATTAGGGGTTTTGAGAGGCCATGCTCATGCGGGCCAAGATCGATGCGAGATCAGGCCCCGGTTGGGTGGCGGCGGCCATAGCGAGAATGCAGGCCGATGGGTTCGCCGTTATCGCCGGCATGTTGACGTCTGAACAGGTCGAGAGGTACCGCGAAGCGGTCTTCAGGGTGCGGACAAAGACTATCGCAATGGTCGGCGCCGAGCGCTTCGAACAGGTATTGGCGTCCGGCTATAACGAGCTCCGGCTGCCGTTTCTTTTTGAACCCGTGTTCTTCGATCTGCTCGCCGATCCCAAGGTTCTCGCGACCGTCGATGCCGTGCTCGGACCGGCGTCCATCCTGCGCTTTTTAAACGCCATAATCACGCCGCCGGAGAGTGGCGAGCCGACGGCTCGCTTGACCGATCAGTTCCACCAGAACTTCAAAGTGGCGTTGAATGCGGGGCAGGGCGCGCCGATATTCGTCGAGATCGCGTTTCCCCTCACGAGCCCGGCGCAAGCATTCAAGCTCTTGCCCGGCAGTCATCGGCTGCCGACGCCCCCCGACGCGGAAAGTCTGGGGCAGAACGCGACCGACCTCCAATGGGAGCCAGGGGACGCCATGCTGATGACGCCCTTCGTCTGGCACCGCGAACGGCACAATTTGTCAGGCACAGACGCCGTAAGCGTCTTCGTTCAGTTCGCGCGGCCCTTCATCAAGCCGCATGCGGACTATATCCGCGCCATCGGCCCCGACGCCCTGGCGCAACTGCCGGAACGAACCCAACGGCTGCTCGGATCCCACAGCCAGCTTCCGGTTTCGATCGCAGATTTCTATCTGCCTGCTGACCAGCGGCCCTACCGGCCCGGACAGTGGTGAGTGCATCCGTGGCGGCGAGCGCGGTCCCCGAGATCAGCATCGTGGTTCCGGTCTATGCCTGCGCAAGTTGCCTGCACCCTCTCTTCCAGCGCACGCGCGCCGTCGTCCAACAGCAAGGTTGGCAAGCTGAATGGATCTTCGTCGATGACGCCTCGGCCGACGGTGCTTGGGAGGTGTTGAAGCATTTATCGGCCACCGACGATCGCATCCACGGCCTCCGCCTTGACCGCAATCGCGGCCAACACTACGCGATCTATATCGGGCTCAAACACGCGAGGGGGCAGTTCACCGTCGTCATGGATTGCGATCTGGAGGACCCGCCGGAAGAGATCCCCGGACTCCTGGCAGCGCTGGCGCGCGAAGGGTCCGACATCGTCATCGCCAGCTATTCCGATCGCGCTCATCCCGCTTGGCGCCGCTGGGGCAGCCGGCTCTATTTTTGGATGCTGGAGACGCCGCGGCCGGACGACGCGAGGCTCAGCATGTTCAGCGTGCTGTCCGAGAAGGCGCGGTCGGCCTATGTGGGCGCGCCACTCGCCGGTCTAAGTTACCTTCTGCCCTTGCTCCAACTCGGACTGCCGATAGCGTTCCTGGCAAGCCGCAAGGAGCCGCGCCAAGAGGGTGTCTCGTCCTACAATGTTCGCAAGCTTTACCGGCTTGCCGTCCGCAACGTGCTACTCTTCAATCCGCGGCGCCTCGCTTTGGTGCTCGGGACACTTGCGTTCGGCGTGCTCATCGTCGCGCTGTGGCTATGGGGCGCTTGGCCGACCGTGCCGATCTGGCTTGCAGCCGTGATGTCGGCAGTCATCGCCCTGGCGCTGTGGCGATCAAGTCTCACGCGGGGAGGGGCCTTGCCGCCTTGCGAAATGGAAAGGCTGTCTTAATGAGCGTTCCACTCCTGATCCAGGCGTTAGTGCCATAAGACCGCTCGTGATCTTCGGCGCCGGCGAATTCGCCGAGGTCGCCAAATTCTATTTCGACCACGACAGCGACTACACGCCGGTTGCCTTCACGGTCGACCGAAGCTTCATGCGCGAGGGGAATTTCTCCCACCTGCCGGTGATCCCCTTCGAGGACCTGGCCGGCACCTACCCGCCGGGAAGCGCCGATCTATTCGTCGCCATCGGCTACAGCGGTCTCAATCGCAATCGGGCGGAGAAGGTCGCGGCTGCGAAGGCCCTTGGCTACACGCTCGGTTCCTTTCTCAGCTCACGGGCGTGGGCCTGGCCGGGATTCGAGCTCGGTGAGAACAGCTTTATTTTCGAGAACAATAACGTTCAACCGTTCACGACGATCGGAGCGAACACGATCGTGTGGAGCGGCAACCATTTCGGGCATCACTCGAGGATCGGCGCCCATTGCTTTGTTGCAGGGCACGCTGTCATCAGCGGTGGCGTGACAGTCGGAGATTTCTGCTTCATCGGCGTCAATGCCACGATCCGCGAGCACATAACCGTGGGCGAGCGCTGCATCATCGGCATGCATGCCGTGGTCTCGACCGATGCGGCTCCCGGCGGGGTCTATGCCGCGGAAGAAACGACGCGCCGGGCGGTCCCCAGCGACCGAGTGAAGCTCTAGCGGTGGATTTCGTCGCCTGGCGCGGGATCACGCCGCATCGAGAAACGAGGAGCGATCCCGCAGCGATTTGAGATGGCGGCGCGTCTCTGGTCCGCACTGGAACAGCGTGTCGACCAGGCTCACATGATTGTCGAACGCTCCCGTGCCCTGATCGTAGCGCGGATAACCAGCATAGTTGGCGTAGAACAGCGCGATCCCGGCCTCGGCAAATTGCCGAGGGTCGATATAGGCTTTCGCCGCGGGGCCGGTGATATAGACGCTTGCGCCCCTGGCCCGGCAAATCTCGATCAGCCGCCCATTGGCCGTCGCTGCCATGCGCGGGACCTCCTCGCTGCGCGTCAGCCGCGTTGGCAGCTCGATCAGCCCAAGAAGGCCCCGCAGCAACAGCTCGTTGATGTCGGTCAGCCTCCTCATGGCCGCCGCACGCCGGTAGAGGTCGACGAGATACGGATGCAGCCAGCCGAAATGCCGCGACCGACTGTAGCTCTGCTGGAGATGGCTCAGATGTCTTTGCGTCCAGATCGGATCGGCAATCTCAATCGTGCTGATCGGCGCGCGCGAGTGCCCGGATGTGCGGACGGGGATGGTCAACCAACGACTGACGCCGTTGCTGACGATGCGGTTACGGTTGCGCCAATCCCCCCGCGTGAACTGCACTTCGTCGAAAATCACGAATTCGTCCACCGCCGCGATAATGTCGAAATATCCCTTCCACGGGATGTAGTTCGATTGAAGGATGGCGATTGACTTGGGACTGACCACGACGGCTTCGGAAACCGGATCTCGTCGACTGCGGCCCGACGACCTCCGAACCGCTGGGCGCTGATTATGTCGAGATGCGCAGGCCCTGGCCACCATCCTCCTGTTCGAGCAGCGAGAGATCGACGGCCGCGGGGGGCGGCTCCCAAATCGGCGCGAGCAAATTGCGCGGAGGCACCGACCCCAAGGACGTCGCCGCAAGGCCATGACCGAAGCGCGGCTTGCGACCGTCGACGATCGGTGCCGGATAAAGCCCATCGACGAGTATCGAAACGCAGATCGCCTGTGACCATTTCATGGTGTTCCTCCCAGGGTCGTCATTGAGAATCGCGCATATGGTTAGGTGGCCGGTATGTTCCAGCATAAGTAGAATCGGCTGGTGGGATATGGTTAGCCGCCCATTCAGGCGTCTAGAGGGTCCCAGGAAATTTTGTTTCCTAATAAAAACAATAGAGTAACCCTTGCCGATCCGCGAACCACGGTGTGTAAGTTGCGCAAAAGGTGCATTAGCCCGTAACGTGCCGGGCGGCAGTACCAGGCTTGAGGGCGGGGGGTTTGATCGTGCGTCAGCCACGCGCAGAACTGGCTTTCTCGTTCGCTCGTTTTGCCGAGGGGTTCGATGAGCATATTCAAAAGAGCATCAGAGGGTACACGGACCTTCTTTCCGACTGCGTCGCCATGTCAGACTATTTCGTCGAGGATCACACCACCGTCTTCGACATCGGATGCTCGACCGGAAACTTCCTCGCTCACGTCGTAGAAAGAAATCAGGATCGGGCGCCCAAGGCCGAGTATGTCGGCATCGATATCGAGGCGAATTTCGGCACCCGATGGGAACAGCTCGAGAAGCAGGGCGTAAAACTCCACGTCGCCGATATCCGATCCTTTCCGATCCCGGCGAACTGCTCGCTGGTGACCAGCATCTTTTCGTTGCAGTTCATCTCGCAGCACGCCCGCCAAAAGATCCTGGACGAGATTTATCGGGCCTTGCTTCCAGGCGGAGCGTTGATCGTCGCCGAGAAGACATTGGCGAAATGCCCCAAGCTCCACGACATGCTGACGTTCATTCATTACGACTATAAGCGCCAATACTTCAGCGACTTGGAGATCCTCGAGAAGGAAAGATCTCTCCGCTCCACCATGAAGCTGTGGTCTGAGGATCAGATCGTCCAGTCGCTGGTGGCTGCGGGATTTCCGGAAGGCAACGTCCAGTCGTTTTGGCGTAGCCACGGCTTTGCCGCGTTCATTGCCTTGCGGTGAACGGGCGCCCACTTTGCGGCGCTGATCGCGGGCTCGCGGCGCTGGTCAACGCTTTGAGAAGGGTTCCAAATGGCAACTCTGGAACCCCGCTTCGGTTTGCACGTTAGGAGGGTACACTTCCAACCGCGCCTCCCCCGCACCCCAAAAACCGGCTGGCAAGTTCAGCGAAGCCCTGGGCCCCCTCCCAGGGCTTTTCCTGGCGCGACAGCGGGAGCCAGGAACCGGCTCGGTCTTGGCCTGTTGGCTCTGTTAGACTTCTACGGCCATCAGAAACCGCCTCACACGGGCGCGCGCCGGCACAGCACATGGCCCAGGAAAGCACGGTCGACTATTGCTTTGAATGCAAGCGCCCTCTCGCGGAGATAGAGAACCGGGGCCTGCGCCTCAAAGGGTGCATCACCTGCAACATTTGGTGGTCGCCGACTGGCGACAAGGTGCGGCTATCCGAGGAGGATCTCCGCTTGCTGTACCACATGCGCAAGAAATAGGAATCCGCCGCGCGGCCCTAGAGAATGCCAGCGAGGTACACGATCCAGGACGAGGGCCAGATCGCCGCCCACACGACGGCCTTGGCGTAGCTCAGTCCGCAGTCTGGAGCACATTGCGGCGCCCGCACGTAGATCTGGAATATCAGCGTTAGAAACGCCATCAGAAGGTAGAGGGCTTGCCACTTACGGTCCCACCCAAGCCTGACATGCGTCATGGCCGCAACCAATTCCATCTCGACCCCCTTGGGAAAGCTGCCTGACGGGAGGTTGGGCGCGACCGGTTAAGGTCCGGTTATCGGCTCGTTCAGCCTCGACCCTATCGGCAACCCAGGCAGGGATCGGGGGCAGGGCTGGCAGGCCCACTGACGGCGGGACCACCACGGCTTCACATCTGTTCTGCCAATCATGACGGCGCCGCATTTCAGGTATTGACCCCGTCCTGCAGTGATAAGAGACAGAGTTGATCAAGCCTGAACCGGGCCCAACAACAGAAGGTCATTTCATGATCGGGTCGATGGATCGATGGAGTGGGCTCCGCCGTGCGGGTCTGGCGGTTGCACTTGTGGTCAGTGTCTTCGGAGTTGGGACAACCCCGGCGGCCGCCCAGCAGCAGCCGAGCAACGCGCCTCCGAAAACGGCGACACAGAAGGTCTGGGTCGACTACAGCGCCTGGGTCAAACTTTGCGAGACGCGCGACGAGACGGAAAACAAACAGGTCTGCCTAATCAAGTACGAGGGACTTGATCCTCAAACTGGAGACGTCGAGGTGGCCGCCGCCGTACGCACCACCGAGGGTGAGGATAAGCAGGACCTCGCCATCACCGTGCCGAGTACTCATACGCTGGTGATCCCCGCCGGCGTTCAGATCAAGATCGACGAGGGTGAGCCCGTCCCTCTGAAATATCAGCTTTGCATCAAACAAGGCTGTCAGGCTCATGCGACGTTGACGAAGCAAGTGCTGGACATGATGCGGAAGGGCAAGCGAATACTCGTCGTTGCCTTGGACATTCGGCAGAAGCCATTGACCTTCAGCGTTCCGCTGAACGGTTTTTCCAAGACTTTCGACGGCGCCCCGGTGGACGAGGCGAGATACAAAGAGACCAGGCTTCGGATGTTGGCGGCGGCAAAAAAGGCCGCGGAAGATCGGCAAAGCCAGGAGCAGGTTGGACAGTCCCAGCCCCCTGCCAGCGGAGCGCAGCCCAACGCGACGATCTCGGTGCCGAAAATGCCTGCCGCGCCTCCACCGCAATAAGGTGGGCGGCAAACGCGGAGAGAAGCTTTCCCTGGGATTGCGACCTGGGGCGCAACCTTAGCTTTTCCACGTCCTGACGCGCCGCTCGAACGCGAGCTCGGCGCCATGCGGCCTGGGTGGTAGTCCTTGGGGCTGAGGGCCGATTCGGAGTGGGGCACCCCGGCTCTGGGGCCGAAATCCAAACTCACCAAAGGCTCAGTCGATTAGCGCCCCAGGCAGACGCCCCACGGGCCTGAGCCCTTGACGCAGCGGGAACCTGGGTTGCAGTCACCGTCGTAGTCGCAAGTGTTCCCAGACGGCTTCACCGGGACGTCATCTTGGCGGTCACCCGAAAGGTAGCGGGTGCAGAGACCATCCAGGCACATGGTGCCGGACGCGCAGTCGGAGTCGAACGCGCAGGCGAATGCCGAAGTGGAAGTGAGGCAAAGGATGGTGACTATGACCAGAGTGCGCATGTCAGTTCGCCTCCTAAAACCATAGCATGTCCGAATTTGGAATTTCCTGCGGCAGGAGCGCGCGAGGGAGATCGTGGAGCCGTATGAGTGAGTGGCGATGCGCGGCACGAGCCGCCTGGCGTTGTTCCGCTTCGCCGGGAGTAGCGAGTTCGCCCTCGGCTGCTGCGATGCGGAAGCCTTAATGATCAAGCCATCCTATGCGGCCATGGCTGTCCGTGTAGCCCATTACCGGACGCCCGTTGTCCCGCGACAGAAAGAGCGCCTGGATGATATTTGGATCGTCGGTATCCCCCACTGCGTCCGAGTTATGGCCGGGTGCCTTATAGGCAATAACCGTCCCATCTGAAGCATATATTCGAAGCCGCGCGATGCTGCCGCTCCAGACCGCATTAAGGGCGGCCATCGCAAGAAGCTCATTCTTGCTAGATTCTCCTGCGCTGCGCTTTTGCTTAGTTGAAGTTCGCTTCATGATTCCTCTCCCAGACACGAGCGAGTAGCTCGTAATTATCGGTTTGCCGAGCCCCTACAATAAGGCTGCCCCTGCTTCACCCAGCCACTTCAAACGAGACCAACCCCCTCGTGCGGTATAGACTTCGTGGGTTCCGAAAGACGGCCAGCAAAGGGTGCCCCGGTGAGGGGACTTCTCTTCATAGCGATGGGTTCCCTTGCCGTTCTGACAGGCTGCGCAACGAGCCAAGAAGACAAAGCGCGACTCGCCGCTGCGGACAACGAGCAATGCATGAGCTACGGGACGACTCCCGGCACGCCCGCTTACACAGACTGTCGCCTCAAACTAGAGCATCAGCGCGCAACTCTCGCATCTAAGCCGCTTCCGCCTCCCACGTTTGAAAGCTGTCCGACAGCCGCCAGCGGCTTAACTTGCGTCGGCCCCTCTGCTGGACGCTGATAGATCCGCCAATGTCAGACGAATGGCAGATCGGGGAGTAGTCGCACCGTGATTTGCATGGAGAAAATACCGGGCGGCTGGGGAACCACGGGCCCGTCATCTCGGTTGTTTCGAGCAAGTCGCATATAAGGAGGCGTCGGCTGGGGTCAGCCGAATTGCAGGGGAGGTGGAGCATGGCCATAGAAAAGTTGGCTGCCCGTCCGACAACCAAACGCGAGGCAGATGTCGCGGCCTTAAAGCTGTTCTGCCTGTTCGGGCTCATCCTCGTCGCCCTGATCCTCGCCGGGATACTCTAGGAAGCGTTCTGGCCGTGACCGAAGCCGACGCCACCATCAGCATTGAGTTTCCTTTAAGGTCTGCACTCTAGCCTACCTAGCGAAACGGCGCGGGGACTTGGCCTCGCGTTCGCCATTAGGGGGTTAGGAAGCCGAGCTCGGCCCAGTCTCGGCCATCGGGCGGCTTAGCGGGTGACCTTCTGGTAACCGCTTCCTCCTATGTTGTTAGAGGTTCAAACGTGCGCAGCATGGTACCCACTGTGCGCAAAGCTCTCACAGTCGTGGCAATGTTGGCCGCTGGCGCGGCGTTGCCTTCGTGCACTACTGACCAGGCGGCCGCGACGGCTTCCGCGCCGGCCTACGAGCGTTCAGCACACATCGATCGAGCGCCACTGCCGCCCCCGCAGGGCTATGCACCTTCACCCGATACCACTTCAGCTGTTCCTTCGGGGCGCTACACAGACTTCTCCAATGAGAGTGGGGCACCAGAGACAGGAGGGCGGCTGACTTGGCGTGCATCCCCGCGCTGGAGCGCGGTGAAAGGCGACGATTGCGTGTCTGTGGAGCAAAATGCGCGAGGTAAGTTTGACGTTGCAGACTGCTCGCCAGAGGGCGCCGCGCATAGGACCTATTAAACGCAAAAAAGGGCGCCGACCCGGAAGCCGACGCCCCCACTCAATCCAGGAACCAAGCCGACGCGTTGACACCGCGAAGCGGGGCTAGGTCTTTGGTTTAATTGGTGAGCCCGTCGGGATTCGAACCCGAGACCCTCTGATTAAAAGTCAGATGCTCTACCGGCTGAGCTACGGGCTCCTTGTCGCGGCCATATGGGTACCGCCGGTGCTGGAAGTCAAACGGATGGACGCCAAGCTCTCTTGGCACGGACGACCCTCGCGGTCCAGCCGTCAGAGCTCGCGTTAAGCGAAAATAGGGCATCGCGAAACCCCGAAGCTTTGGCTAAGGTCACGCCAAATTCGGGGGCCGGGGAGGGGAGCGCCATGCCACGCCAAACACCGAGCACGAGCCGGCTGCGCTATCTGCCGCGGCTGTTGTTGCTGATTCCCTTCGCGGCGCTGATCTGGGTGCCGTTCTACAATAGGGTCGAGCCGGAGCTCGCCGGCGTTCCCTTCTTCTACTGGTACCAGCTCGCCTGGATCCTGATCGGCGCGGCGCTGGTCTTCCTGGTCTACCTCATCGAAATGGCGCTGACGCACCGGACTTGAGAGCGGCACTCGCGGGGAGGCTTCGTTCGTGAACGCGACTGCCACGATCGTCTTCGTCGCGCTGTTGCTCTTCATCACCTGGCTCGGTTTTGTCGCTGCGCGATGGCGCAAGGCCGACCTCAACCTGCTCCATGAATGGGGCCTCGGCGGGCGCCGCTTCGGCACCATCGTCACCTGGTTCCTGCTCGGTGGCGACCTCTATACCGCCTACACGTTCATTGCCGTGCCGGCGCTGATCTATGGCAAGGGCGCGATCGGCTTCTTCGCAGTGCCCTACACCATCCTGATCTATCCGGTGCTCTATGTGATCTTTCCGCGGTTTTGGCTCGCGACCCACGCCCATGGTCATGTCACCATCGCCGACTACGTCCGCGACCGCTTCGACAACCGCCTTCTCGCTCTTGCCCTCGCGATTACCGGCGTGGTCGCGACCATGCCCTATATCGCGCTACAGCTGGTTGGTATGGAGGTGGTGATCGGCGCGCTCGGCTTTCCGAACGAAGGCTTTTTCGGGCACTTGCCGCTGATCATCGCCTTCGTCATCCTCGCGGCCTTCACCTATCGCAGCGGCCTCCGGGCGCCGGCCCTGATTGCCGTGGTCAAGGATCTCCTCGTGTTCATCACCGTGATCGCGGCGATCGTGGTGATCCCTGCGAAGCTCGGCGGCTATGCCGCGATCTTCGCCAAGGTGCCTGCCGAGAAGCTCATCCTTAGCGCACCGCAAGGCGAAAGCCTTGGCCTCTACAGCGCCTATTTTACCCTCGCGCTCGGCTCCGCCTTGGCGTTGTTCCTCTATCCCCACGCCATGACCGGGATCTTGAGCTCGTCGAGCGCGAATGTGATCCGCCGCAATGCGGCGCTGCTGCCGGCCTATTCCTTCATCCTCGGCTTGATCGCGCTGCTCGGCTACATGGCCATTGCCGCCGGTGTCGGTGACGACCCGGTCTATGCCGCAGGCTTCGCCCGCTACGGCCCCAACTATGCCGTGCCGGCGCTGTTCCTGTCGTCATTCCGCTCCTGGTTCGTCGGCGTTGCCTTTGCCGGCATCGCCATCGGCGCGCTCGTCCCCGCTGCGATCATGTCGATCGCTTGCGCCAACCTCTTCACCCGAAATCTCTACAAGGAGTTCCTGCGCCCCGATTGCACCGACGCCGAGGAAGCGCGCATGGCGAAGATCGTGTCGCTGGTGGTCAAGGTCGGCGCTGTGGTCTTCATCCTGGTTTTGCCCCATGACTACGCCATCTATCTCCAGCTGCTTGGCGGCATCTGGATCATCCAGCTGCTGCCCGCCGTCGTGCTCGGACTGTTCACCCGCTTCGCCAACGGCTGGGCGCTTCTGATCGGTTGGGCAATTGGCACCGCCATCGGCACCTACATGGCGGCGGCACAAGGCTTTACCACCCCGGTCTACCCCTTGTCCGTGTTCGGCGTGACCGTGCCGGGCTACGGCGCACTTTATTCCGTGCTGCTCAACATCGCGGTGGCCCTTCTGTTTACCCCGTTCTTCAACGCGCGCGGGCAACGGCTTGAGGCGCCGAACCAATAATGGGTCATCACGACGGGGCCTAAGGCCCTGGAATCCTGTGCATACGGCCCCATAGGGAGGTCCAAGCCTCGACCCTGACGACATTCCCGGCTAGTGTGCGCCGCGTCTGGACCACTCACCTGACCCTTCGAGAGGGAGATCTTTCATGGCAAACGATAACCAGGCCGGCGGCAGGACGTTTCTCGCCATCATTCTAGGCGCGATCGTTCTGGCCCTCGTCATTGCTGCCTACTTCATGTACGGGCAGAAGGCCGAGGCCCCCACCGCCGAGCCACCCGCAGCCGAAACGCCTGCACCGGCGCCCGAGACGGCTCCGGCGCCAGAGGCCGCCCCAGCACCGGTCCCGATGGAGCCGGCACCTGAGGCCACACCGCCGTCGCCGCCGCCTGAGGCAGCGCCAGCGCCCGAAGCACCAGCGCCAGAAGCGGCTCCAGCCCCGGAGACGCCAGCGCCAGAGGCTCCGGCCCCCGAGGCTCCGGCACCGGAAGCCCCGGCGCCGCAGCAGTAGGCGAACGCAAGTATCAGGGCGGTCTTCGGACCGCCCTGATCGTTTCGGGGGGACGGACAGGGGATGCCGTTCGCGGAAGATTGGCCGCAATCACCTGGAAACCTCAGCCCGACAAAACTCTCCTTGTCGTCAAATTGGTGGTAGATTGCGGGCTCGATACACCGTGTTCGCGATCTGACGCCCATTGGCCGATTGCCTCCGCTCGCAGGACCGCTGGATGGCCACGGCGAATGCTCGGTGACCGGCGGCGCCAACAGTAACGGATTCGGAGGAAGAGGCAGGCCTTCGCGCTCATGGCAGAACCACGCCGCAGACACGGTCTGTCCCTCGGCCTGCGCCTGGTGTTGGCCGGCATCCTGCTCGCGCTGATGGTGGCGCTGCCGGTGTTCTTCCACCCGCGGCACCAGTCGACCGAGGTCGCGGTCCCGACCGAACTCACGCCATCGCCCATCAAGCCCGTGGCGAGGAAGCCCGAGCCGTCGAAGTCGGTTCCGGTCGAAGCCGCGACGGTGACGAAGGGCCCGTTGACCGAGCAGGTGACGGCGGTCGGCAGCTTGAGATCCGACGAATCAGTGGTGATCACCTCCGAGATCGCCGGCAGGATCGATGGCATTCATTTCAAGGAGGGCACTAGCGTCCCCTCAGGCGCGCCGCTGATCAGCCTCGACGATTCGGTCTATCAGGCCGAGTTGCACCAGGCCGAGGCGAAGCAGGTTCTCGCCGAGCAGAAAAATCAGCGGGTTATGGAGCTGTTCTCGCGCAAGATCGCGAGTGGGAGCTCCATGGACGAGGCGGAGAGCGATCTCGCCGTCGCCAACGCCGCCACTGAGCTCGCCCAGGCCCGGCTCGACAAGACGAAGATCGTCGCCCCGTTTGCCGGCATCGTCGGTCTCAGACAAGTGAGCGTCGGCGACTACATCACGCCGGGGGAGGCGTTGGTCGGGCTCGACGCCATCGAGCAGATCAAGGTCGACTTCAAGGTGCCGGAGAAATATCTGCCCGCGGTGCACACCGGGCAGCCCATCGAGATCAAGATCGACGCCTTTCCCGGCGAGACCTTCAAGGGTGAGGTCTACGCCATCGACCCCCGTGTCGATATCGAAGGCCGCTCGATCTTCATTCGCGCGCGTGTCCCCAACAAGGGCCAGAAGCTGAGGCCGGGACAGTTCGCCCGCGTCATCCTGATCCGCGAGGTCAAGCCTGACGCCCTGACCGTGCCGGAGGCCGCCATCGTGCCCAAAGGCGAAGATCAGTTCGTGTTCAAGATCGTCGACGGCAAGGCCCAGCTCTCCAAGGTCTCGATCGGCACCCGGCGTGCCGGTCGCGTCGAGCTGGTCGATGGCGTGAGCGCTGGCGAGCTCGTGGTCACCGCGGGTCAGCTCAAGATCCGCGACGGCGCCGCCGTCACCGTGGTTCCGGCCCAGGAGCCCAAGGCGTGAAGCTTTCCGAGGTCTCGATCCATCGGCCGGTCTTCGCCACGGTGATGAGCCTCGTGGTGGTACTGGTCGGCCTCGTTGGCTACAGCCGCCTCACCGTCAGGGAATATCCCAACATCGATCCCGCCGGTGGTGACGGTGAGGACCACCTATCAGGGTGCGAGCGCCCCGATCGTCGAGACCCAAGTCACCAAGGTGCTCGAGGATTCGCTCTCCGGCATCGAGGGCATCGATTACATCACCTCGATCAGTCGCGAGGAGGAGAGCCAGATCAGCATCCGCTTCGATCTCGAGCGCGACCCCGACTCTGCCGCGGCGGACGTGCGCGACAGGGTCGGGCGGGAGCGGGGCCATCTCCCCGACGAGATCGAGGAGCCGGTGATCCAGAAGATCGAAGCCGACGCCCAGCCGATCCTCTACATCGCCTTCCACAGCGACCGC
Source organism: uncultured Alphaproteobacteria bacterium (assembly GCA_963732955.1). Lineage (GTDB taxonomy): Bacteria > Pseudomonadota > Alphaproteobacteria > Rhizobiales > Methyloligellaceae > Methyloceanibacter. Next base: position 996,754 of record CAVTBH010000004.1, on the reverse strand, counting down.
CATTCCGCGCTCGAAATCACCGATTACGCCGACCGCTACGTCAAGGATCAGCTGCAAACACTCCCCGGCGTCGCCGATGTCAGGTTGTTCGGCGAACGCGAGTATTCGATGCGCATCTGGCTCGATCCCGAGCGGCTCGCCGGCTACAACCTCACGCCGCAGGACGTCGAGAACGCGCTCAGGCGGCAAAATGTCGACGTCCCTGCCGGCCGCATCGAAAGCGTGGCGCGCGAGTTCACGGTGCTCTCGGAGACCGATCTCAAGACCCCAGAGCAATTCGACAATCTGATCCTGAAGGACGCCAAGGGCTATCTCGTCCGCCTCTCCGACGTCGGCCATGCCGAGCTCGGGGCCCTCGACGAGCGCCGCATCGTCCGCTCCAACGGGCTGCCGGCCATCGCCCTTGGGGTGGTGAAGCAGGCAACCGCGAACCCGCTCGATGTGTCCAATGAAGTCGCCGCCGCGCTTCCGGGCATCCTCGCTTCGCTGCCCGAAGGCATGAAGGTTGAGGTCGCCCACGACAAATCGATCTTCATCCGGGAGTCGGTGAAGAACGTCTACAAGACCATCGGCGAGGCCATCCTGCTCGTGGTCCTGATCATCTTCCTGTTCCTGCGCTCGTACCGCGCCACGCTGATCCCGCTCGTCACCATCCCGGTGTCCCTGATCGGTGCCTTCGGGCTGATGTACGCGCTCGATTTCTCCATCAACACGCTGACCCTGCTCGCGCTTGTGCTCGCCATCGGCCTCGTCGTCGACGATGCCATCGTCATGCTCGAGAACATCTACCGCCATATCGAGGATGGCGATCCTCCGCTCGAGGCGGCGCTCGTCGGCAGCAAGGAGATCGGCTTCGCCGTGCTCGCCATGACGCTGACGCTCGCCGCCGTCTATGCGCCGATCGGCTTCATGGCCGGCACCACCGGCAGACTGTTCACCGAATTCGCCTGGACGCTCGCTGGCGCCGTGATCGTCTCCGGCTTCGTCGCGCTGACCCTCACGCCGATGATGTGCTCGAAGCTGCTCAATCGCGGCGAGAAGCACGGCTGGTTCTACCGCGCCATCGAGGCGGCGTTGCGCGGTCTCACTTCGGGCTACCGCGCCCTGATCCGCGGCGCGCTCAAGGTGCGACCGCTCATTCTGCTAATCGGTCTCGCCGTTGCCGGCTCGAGCTACTTCCTGTTCGGCATGCTGAAGTCCGAGCTGGCCCCGACCGAGGATCAAGGCTTTCTCGTCGGCATCATCGTGGCGCCGGAAGGCTCGACCATCGAATACACCGATACTTACGCCAAGCGGCTCGAGGAGATCTTCAGCAAGGTCCCCGAGGCCGAGCGCTATTTCGTGGTCTCGGGCCGGCCCACGGTGTCGCAAGGCACGACCTTCCTCAAGCTCAAGCCGTGGGGCGAGCGCAAGCGCAGCCAAAGAGAGATCGCGGCCTCGATCACTCCTGAAATGACGGCGATCCCCGGCGTCATCGCCTTTCCCAGCAGCCCGCCGCCGCTCGGTCAAGGCGTCCGCGACAAGCCGATCCAGTTCGTGATCCAGACCTCGCGGCCTTACAACGAGCTGCAGGTGATGGTCGACAAGATGCTGGACAAGGCCGCGGAAAATCCGGGCCTGGTCAACGTCGACACCGACCTCAAGCTCAACTCGCCGCAGCTCGAAGTGAATATCGATCGCGAGAAGGCGGCGGCAATGGGCGTCGAGGTCGACGCGCTCGGGCGCACGCTTGAGACCATGCTCGGTGGCCGGCAGGTGACCCGCTTCAAACGCGAGGGCGAGCAATATGACGTCGTGGTCAAGATCGCCGACATCGACCGCCGCAATCCGGATGACATGCGGCGGATCCATGTGCGCGGACGCGGCGGCACCATGATCCCGCTGTCGAACGTGATGACCGTGAAGGAGTCCGTAGCACCGAAGGAGCTCAACCACTTCAACCAGCTGCGCTCGGCGACCATCACCGCGCATCTCGCGCCGGGATACGCCTTGAGCGAGGGCCTCGACTTTCTCGAGAAGGCGGCGAAGGAGGTGCTGCCGCCGACCGCCCATGTCGACTATGCCGGCCAGTCACGCGAGTTCAAATCAACGAGCTCGAGCATCTACTTCACCTTCCTGCTGGCGCTCGCCTTCATCTATCTCGTGCTCGCAGCGCAGTTCGAGAGCTTCAAAGATCCCTTCATCATCATGTTGACGGTGCCGCTGTCGATCACCGGCGCCCTGCTGGCGTTGTGGTGGAGTGGCGGGACGTTGAACATCTATAGCCAGGTCGGCCTCGTCACCCTGATCGGCCTCATCACCAAGCACGGCATCCTCATCGTCGAGTTCTCTAATCAGCTCCGCGCCCAAGGCTTCCCCATCGGCGAAGCGGTGGTCGAGGCGGCGACCTTGCGCTTGCGGCCGATCCTGATGACGACCGGCGCCATGGTGCTCGGCGCCGTACCGCTCGCGCTCGCCACCGGCGCCGGCGCCGAGAGCCGCCAAGATATCGGCTGGGTCATCGTCGGCGGCCTTCTGGTCGGGACCCTCTTCACCCTGTTCGTGATCCCGGTGGTCTACACCTACCTCACCAGCCGCAATGTGCATCGCGCCAGTGTGGAGGAGGAGCGCGCGCTTGCGGAAGCGCTGACGCTGCCGGAGCGGAAGCGCCTCCAAGCCGCGGAATAGATCGCGCCCGGCGTCAGGGCGTCGCAGCCGCCACCAGCGGACGCAGGTGAAAGGCGGGTCCAGCCATAAGCTGATGCGTGCAGAGCGTGGTGTCGACTTGCCCGCCGCCGACGAGGTCACCGCCGATCACGGCGCAGTCCACCTTGTATTCGACGAACACCGAGAGCCTCCGGCCGAAGCGCCACTCGATGCCGCCAAGGAGCTGCAGCGCCGGACCGGCGATCTGATACTCATAGGTCCGCGTTGCGTCGGGAGCGCCGGCGCGCTGCACTTCGACATGGGGATAAGCGAGGCCGAGCCCGGCGCCGGCATAGGGGATCAATCGCGCGCGGCCTGCCTCACCCCGCCGCACCAGGTTGAGGGTGAGGAGATTGTAGCCGTGGGTGAATTCGAGGCGCTTGAAGGTGGCCGACAATGGCTGTTGCGACGGCACCTCGAGCCCATCGCGCTGGCCCTCTTGCTTGACGGCATTGCCTCTCAGGGCTCTCGCCTTGATGTGGGTGAAGTCGCCCATGATCCCGAGCCGCGCCCCTGGCAACCAATAGATTGCGCGGAGACCGTAATAGGGCGGCGCGCGGAACGGCTCGCCCTCCCAGGCGATATTGCCGAAGCGAAGATCGGTGCCCCCCGGCTGCGTCAGGTGCAGGCGGCTTCTCATGGTGTAATTCGTGCCGCCGTAAGCCGAGACTTGCAGGTCGGCACCGCTGTCAGCCTCGCCGCCGTGACGCCACAGCGCGGGTAAGCCGAGCAGGGCGACATAGGCGCCTCCGGGTAGCACCTCGAACGGAAGCCGGAGCTTTGCCTGAGGGACGAGCAGAAAAGCGAGCGCGGCGAACGCGATCCCGCTGGCAAGCTGGGCGAGGGGAGGCCGCTCGGCGTGCGGGGCGGAGCTCATCGCGCCATGATAACGCCATGGCAGGCGATAGGGGAGCGAAGCCGCCGCGAATAGTCCTTGCGGACCGACCAGGGGGCCCATAAAAGAAGAGCCCCGGCGCGGGGATTGCCAGGGCTCGTACGCATTACACAGAACGCACTACCACCCAGACACTCTACAACTGGGCGCGTAGAGAATGCCTTGTGCCTATGGCAGTTTTGCGACGCTTTCGTGTCGATCTCGCTTTTGACAACAATGATTTGCGGGTTTCGCCTCACCCGCCATGGTTGGTCCCGCCGCCCCTCTCGCGCCGCTCTCGAGCGGCGTTTCATGCGCTTGTGCGCAGGCGTCACCCATGCACAATAGCCGGGCATTTCCGGCGCGGCTGCCGGGCTCATCATCGAGGTTGCGGTAAAGATGCGGTGGCGTGGCCAAAGAGAGAGCGAAAACGTCGAAGACCGGCGCGACGAGGGCGGCCGGGTTGGCTTTCCATTCCCGGGCGGTATGCGGTTCCCGTCGGGGGGCGGCGGTCGGAGCGGCGGCATCGGCATTTTCGGGCTGCTGATCATCCTCGGTCTGATGTTCTTCTTCGGGGTCGATCCCCGGGTGCTCATACAGGGGGGCCCTGGCGGCGATCAGGATAACTTCCCCGACATCCACTTCCCGCAATCGCGGCCCGACACCACCAATTTCCCGATGCCCGGCCAACCGGGCCCCCAGATCCAGCGGCCGCAGACCACGAGCCAGGACGATCTCAAGCGTTTCGTCGCCGTGGTGCTCGGGGAGACCGAGGATGTGTGGCGCAATCTGTTCCGGCGCTACGGCGAATCCTACCAGGATCCGACCCTCGTTCTGTTCAATGGCGGCGTGCGTTCGGCCTGCGGTGTCGCCATGGCGCAGATGGGGCCGTTCTACTGCCCGGAAGACGAGAAGGTTTATATCGACCTGTCGTTCTACAAGGAGCTGAAGGATCGGTTCCGGGCACCGGGCGATGCCGCCCAGGCCTATGTGATTGCGCATGAGGTCGGCCACCATGTGCAGAAGCTGCTCGGCATCATGGATCAGGTTCAGAGCTTGCAGCAGCGCCTGAGCCAAAGGCAGGCCAACGCGCTTCAAGTCCGTGTCGAGCTGCAAGCCGACTGCTTCGCCGGCGTCTGGGCGAACAAGACGCAGGAAGCCAAGGACATCTTCGAGCCGGGTGATATCGACGATGCTCTGAGGGCGGCGAGCGCCATCGGCGATGACCGCATCCAGCGGCAGACGCAAGGCTATGTCGTGCCTGATTCCTTCACCCACGGCTCCTCGGAGCAGCGCGTGCGCTGGTTCCGCCGCGGTTTTGAGAGCGGCGACATCAATAAATGCGACACGTTTAACGCGAAGGATATCTAGGCCTCAGGCCAATCTCGCGGTTCTCTTGCAACTATAGCGCGTGATCCTCCAAGAATTGCTGGAAGGCGATGAGAGCCTCCTTGCGGCCGCTAAGCGATCCTTAAATCAAAACCAACAATAATGCTCAAAACAGCTGGAGATATGAATGCGGCGGTCGCAATCAGTTCTCTCGATCCTTGCGTGCGCTCTCAGTCTAGGCGTCGCCCCGACAAGTGGCGGCGCCGCGGAGCCGATCACCCTCGGCGCCGCGGTGTCGCAGACGGGCAAGTATGCCTTGAACGGCGCCAATACCAAGAACGGCTACGACCTCGCGACGGAGGTCGTGAACGAGAAGGGCGGCATCCAGATTGGGGGCACCGGCCACGATCTCCATATCCGCTATTACGATGACGAGTTCGACGCCGGCGCGTGGCACCGAGCTTGCCGAGCGGCTGATCCAGCAAGACCACGTGAAGTTCATTCTCGGACCCTATGGCTCCGGCCTGACCAAGGCGATGCTGCCGATCGTCGAGAAACACGGGGTGCCGATGGTCGAGGGCAACGGCGCCGCGCGCGAGCTGTTCACCAAAGGCTATCGGCACATCTTCGCCGTGCTCTCGACCTCGGACCAATATCTTTCCAGCGCCATCGACCTCGTCGCCGTGCACGCCAAGCAGCTCGGCAAGGAGCCGAAGGACCTCACCGTGGCGCTCGCCATGGAGAACGACCCCTTCGGTCAGGACGTGCGCGCCGGTGTGTTGGACGATATCGACAAGCGCGGCATGCAGGTGGTGATCGACGATCAGCTGCCGCCGGAACTGAACGACATGTCGGTGACGCTCGCCAAGGTCAAAGCTCTGAGGCCCGACGTGCTTGTGGTCTCCGGTCACGAAAAGGGCGCGCTGACGGCGGTGACGCAATTGAAAGCGCTCCACGTCGAGGTGCCGGTGTTGGCGATGACCCACTGCGACTCGGCGAAGCTCGCCGAGACGCTCCCCGACGCAAGCGAATACACCTTCTGCGCCCAGCAATGGCATGCTTCGCTCGACTATCATGATCGATGGTTCGGGTCCGCGGCGGATTTTGCCGAGCGGTACAAGGCGGCCTATGGCGAGGACCCGCCTTACCAGGCAGCGCAATCGGCCGCCGCCGTCCTCGTCTATGCCGACGCCCTGACACGGGCGCAGAGCCTCGATCCCGCGAAGGTGCGCGATGCGCTCGCCGAGACCGATCTCGAGACCTTTTTCGGCCCGATCAAATTCGACGAAACCGGGCGGAACCGCGCCAAGCCCATGGTGCTGACCCAAATCCGCAACGGCAAATATGAGGTGGTGTGGCCGAAGCCGTGGGCGGAGGTGGAGCCCGTCATCCCACGGCCGCCCCGATAACGGTCGACCTCTCGCCCAAGCCTCTGTAAGCAATGCGGCTTACGGTCGGTTCGAGCATGCGGAGCGCGACAGGGGCGGTGATCGGGAATCTTCTCATTCTGTATCAGGCGCCGGCGCTTGGCGTGCAGCTCCTGGTCGACGGCATCCTGATCGGCGCAGTATTCGCGCTCGCTGCCTACGGCATGGCGCTCGTCTGGGGCGTCACCAACATCATCAATGTCGCCCAGGGTGAGTTCGTCATGCTTGGCGGTTTCGTCGCCGTGCTTTGCGCCGAGCACGGGCTGCCACTGCTGCTGGCCGTGCCGATCGCCGCCGCCGTGCTTTATGCCCTTGGCTGGGTTCTGTTCCGCGTCGTGATCGTCCACCTCATCGGCCGCGACATGTTCATCTCGGTGCTCGCCACCTTCGGCATCGCCATCGTGCTTCAGCAATTGATGGCGCGCCTGTTTGGCGCCGGTGACCGTATCGTCGACAGCGGCCTCTCGAGCTGGTTCCTGTTCGACGGCCTCGTCGGCATCTCGCAGGTGAAGGTGCTGGTGTTCGTGTGTTGCGTGGCCTTTGGCGCCGGGCTCACGGTGTTCCTCCAGCGCTCAAGGGCAGGGCAGGCGATCCGCGCCGTGGCGCAGGAGCCTCGCGGCGCGGAGGTGCTCGGCATCGATTCCAACAAGATCTACGGCCTGACCTTCGCGCTCAACGCCGCAATCTGCGGGGGCGCCGGCGCGCTCGCGGTCATGGCCTATCCGATCCATCCTTACGGCGGCCTCAGCTACACCATCCGCTCCTTCATGATCGTGGTGGTGGCCGGGCTCGGCAACCTCGCCGGCGTGGTGTGGGCCGCGGCGGCGCTCGGTGTTGCCGAGAGCTTCGCCGGCTTCATCCTCGGGCCGCAATATCAGATCGCCTTCGTGTTCGGGCTGCTTGTGCTCGTGCTCGTGCTGCGCAACTGGATGCTCAGGCGACAACGCCAATATCTGCGATGACGGCGTCAGCACCCGTCACCCGCACACTGAACCCGGCGAGGCTCACGCGCATCGGCGCGGTTCTCGCCATTGGCGTGGTCACGCCGCTGCTGTTCCCGGCCTACCAGTCGCAAGCCACCGAGCTTCTGCTGTTCATCGTCTTCGCGCTCGCCTGGGATCTCGTCGGCGGTCAGATGGGCTACAACTCCTTCGGCAATGTGCTGTTCGTCGGAGTCGGCATGTATGCGGCGGCGATCGTTCAGGTCGGCCTCTATTATGACGTCGGCCTCTACAACGAAGCCAAGGGCGGCGGCACTCAGTTCGTGTTCGACGCGAGCCAATTCCTCGTCGGGCTCGGCCTTGGACTGATCGTCGCCGCCGTCGCCGCGGGGCTCACCGCGTTCCTGCTCGGCTCGCTCGTGCTCGGCATCCGCGGGCATTATTTTGCTATCTGCACGCTCGGGCTCGGCATCGCCGCCGGCCAGCTCGCGGCAGGGATTCCATGGATCGGCGGCGGGTCCGGCATGCTGACGCCAAATCCACCGGCGACCCTCGGCGATGTCGGTCTCCTGCTTTATTACCTCGCGCTTCTGCTGGCGATCGCCTGCACGGCCACCTTCGCCTGGCTCCTGTCAACGCGCTTCGGGCTCGTGCTCAACGCCATCAGGGACGACGAGGACAAGGCCGAGGCCATGGGGCTTCCAACGCGCCGCACCAAGATCGCGGCCTGGGTCATCGCTGCGGCCTTTCTCGGCGTCGCCGGCGCCCTCTACGGCAACCAGGTGCGCTTCATCGATCCGACCGAGACGGCGTTCGCCGGCGCCACCATCGGCGTGTGGATGATCCTGATGGCGCTGCTCGGCGGCAAGGGCACGCTGCTTGGCCCCATCGTCGGCGCCATCCTGTTCCAGATCACCAAGGAGCTGTTCTGGACCTATCTCCTCGGCTGGCAGCGCGTGGCGCTCGGCGTTCTGATCATCATCGTCGCCGTGTTCTTCCCCGAAGGCATTGTCGGCTATGCCAGGGTGCGGTCTCGCCGCAGCGAGGAGATGCCGGGATGACCGCTCTGCTCGAACTCAGGGACGTCACCAAGCGCTTCGGCGGCGTCATCGCCAACGATGCCGTCAGCTTGGAGGTGCCCGAGGGCGCGATCGTCGGCCTGATCGGACCGAACGGCTCAGGCAAGACCACCTTGTTCAATGCCATCACCGGAGCCTTTCCCATCGACCATGGCTCGGTGCGCTTCCGGAGCCACGAGATTTCCAAGCTTCTGACCAAGCACATTGCGCGCGAAGGACTGATCCGCACCTACCAGCAGCCCCGCATCTATGGCCGCATGACCGTTGAGGCCAACATGCTCGCCTCGCCATCCTTGCGCGAGGCATCCTTCCTTAGCCTGTTCGGCAGAGACACGACGGCCCAGAGCGCCCAGGCCGCGGAACTGCTCGACTTCGTCGGCCTTGCCGATAAGCGCGGCGAGCAAGCGGGGGATCTCTCCTTCGGCCAGCAGAAGCTGCTCGAACTCGCCATGGCCCTGATGAACGAACCGAAGATGCTGCTGCTCGACGAGCCCACCGCCGGAATCAACCCGGTGCTGATCGAGAGCCTGCTCGATCGGCTGCGCGCGGCCAACACGGAGCGCGGCCTGACGCTCCTGATCATCGAGCACAACATGCCGGTGATCATGGGCCTCGCCGAGCACATCTATTGTCTCGCCCATGGCCGGCTGTTGGCCGCGGGCAACCCCGAGGCGGTCAGAGCCGACCCCAAAGTCATCGACGCTTATCTCGGAGCAGCATGATGGCGCGTGCGTCGGAGGAGCGGGGAATGGGGCAGGGCGTCCCAGTCGGCGCGTTGGACCGCCTCGCCGGGGCGACGCCGTTCCTCGCTGTCGATCACCTCGATGCCGGCTATGGCCGCATGCGGGTATTGCGCGACCTCTCGCTCCGCTTGGGCAAGGGGCAATCGATCTGCCTGGTGGGGCCGAACGGCGCGGGCAAGTCTACGGTGCTGCACGCCATCTACGGCTTTGCCCGCATCTTCTCCGGCGCCGTGCGCCTCGCCGGCGAGGATGTCACCAGCGAGAAGCCGAGCACCAAGCTCAAGGCCTCCGGGCTCGCGTATGTGCTGCAAAAGGAGTCCGTGTTCCCCGACATGACGGTCGAGGAGAACCTATGGATGGGCGGCTATCTGCTCGACCTGCCTGACGACGCCAAGGAGGCCGCGGAGCGCGTCCTCGATCGTTATCCGCGTCTCAAGGAACGCCGCGGCGAGAAGGCCCGCGTGCTGTCGGGTGGGGAGCGGCGCCTGCTCGAAATCTCGCGCGCCTTGATCATGGACCCGCACACGCTCCTGATCGACGAGCCTTCCATCGGGCTCGAGCCTCGCGCCATCGACATGATCTTCGACACGCTGCGGGAGCTTCGCGACGAGGGCGGCAAGACGCTTGTCCTCGTCGAGCAGAATGCGCGCAAGGGCCTGGAGTTCGCCGATCTCGGCTATGTGATCGTCGCCGGCAAAGTGGTGCGGGCGGGGAAGGCGAAGGATCTGCTCGCCGATCCCGACATGGGGCGGCTGTTTCTCGGCGGGTGAGGGGCTCTCGTTAGAACGAGTCGCCGGCGAATACCGTCGCCTCGCACGGCATGTCCGCCTTCTTGAACAGGCCGCAGGCCTGCATGGCCTCGGCGGCGCTGGCAAATGGCCCCGCGACCAGGCGCCACTTCTTGTCTGGCGCCATCACCCGACGGGCCTCGAGACCCGCGACGAGCGCGGCGTGATTGGTGAGAAGATCGCGCCACATGGCCCTGATCCCATCCTGCTTCTCGACGCTGCCGATCTCGATGCCGAACCGCGTGGTGCCTGGCGGAATCGACGTCGCCGGGTTCAGCGCCGCCGTCTCTGTCGCGCCGCCGGAGGTGTCGTCAGGCTCGTCGGTGGTGGCCGCCGCCGATGACGACGTCTCGGGCTCCGCCGCGGCGGCCGGGGCTTCGGCGACGGCGTGGTTCGGCGCAGCGGCGGGCTTCGACTCCTCGGCCTCAGAGGGTTTCGGCGTCGGTGGTGGCGGCGCCGGCGGCTCGAGGCTCGCCGCGGGGGGCGGCGGCTTTGGCGGATCCGGCGGCCTCATCGCTCCAGGGGCCGGTGGCGAGGTCGTGACCGCGGTCGATGTCGTCAGCTCCGCGACGGGTCCCAGCACCTTCTCCAAAGGCTTGAGGCGCGTGTTGATGGCAGCGAGCTGGCCGGACAAATCCTGGACCGAGGCTTTGAGCTCGCTGATTTCCTTGTCCTTGGCCTCGTTCGACTGCACCAAAACTTGAGCTTGATCCTCGGACAAAGGCGGTGGCGCGCTCGGCGCCGCAGGCGCCGTGGCCGTCGCTGCGGCGGCCGTCTCGGCGCGGTCGGCTTGAGGTGTGGTGACGACGCGGAAGAGATAAGCGGCCGAGAACACGGCAAGCAGAATCCAGAAGCCGGCGAAGATGCCCGGTATCCAGCTCTGCAGTCCGCCTCGGCGCTCCTTGACAGCCATGGCTACGACAAGCCTCCCCTCAAATCCTGAATCTACGCGAAAAAGTGCCGTTAATGTGGCTCTAATCGGCGTCCTGAAACGGCGCGACAGAGATTACTCGGTCTGACTTCTGGGTCAATTTCCGCGTGCGGCGTCGCACCAAGACGCGGCTTGTAGCCCTGATCCTTTCTTTCCATTAGACAGAGGCCGCGTGAAGGCCGGGATAAGAGCACTCGTAACCCGAAAAGCACGAATTTGAGCGACCATAGAGGCATGACCGAAGGTTCAACTCTCGCCATCATCCTTGCCGCCGGCAAGGGCACCCGGATGAAGTCCGACGTGCCGAAGGTGATGCACGCGCTCGCCGGCGCGCCGATGCTGGCCCATGTGCTCGCGATCGCAAAGGACGCGGGGGCCGGCAAGATCTCAGTCGTGATCGGGCCCGGCATGGAAGAGGTCGCAAGCCTCGCCAAAAACCTCGATGCCAACGTGCAAGTGTTCGTGCAGGCCGGTCAACTTGGCACCGCCGACGCGGTCAAGGCCGCCGAGGCAGGCTTTGCCGGTGCCGCAGGGCCGGTGCTGATCCTCTATGGCGACACGCCGCTTCTCCGACCCTCGACCCTCGACCGGCTGACGCGGGAACTCGCGAAGGGCGCGGACCTCGTCGTCGCCGGTTTCGAGACGGAGAACCCGACGGGCTATGGCCGCCTGCTGCTCGATGCGCGTGGGCGCCCCGCCGGCATTCGCGAGGAGAAAGACGCAAGCGAGAGCGAGCGGGCGCTGACTCTCTGCAATTCTGGCATCATGGGCTTTCGCAGCGCCAAGACGCTCGCGGCTCTCCTCGGCCGGATCGGCAACGACAACGCCAAGCGCGAATTCTATCTCACCGATGCCGTGGCACTTGCGCACGCCGACGGGCTCGATACGCGGATGCTCGCGGCCGACGGCGCCGAGGTGCTCGGCGTCAACTCCCGTTCCGAACTCGCCGCAGCCGAAGCGCTGATGCAAGAGCGCCTGCGCGACAAGGCGATGGCCGGAGGGGCAACGTTCGTCGCCCCGGAGACGGTCTTTCTCAGCCATGATACGGAAATCGGCCGCGATGTACTGATCGAGCCCCATGTGATTATCGGCCCCGGCGTCGTCATCGAGGACGGCGCCATCATCCACGGCTTCTGCCATTTCGTCGGCGCGCATATCGGCCGGAACGCCGAGGTTGGACCCTTTGCCAGGCTGAGACCGGGCGCCGTGCTGGGACCGGGCACCAAGGTCGGCAATTTCGTCGAGATCAAGAAGTCGGATATCGCCGACGGCGCCAAGGTCAACCACCTGACCTATATCGGCGATACCAGCGTTGGCCCCGGCGCCAATATTGGCGCGGGCACGATCACCTGCAATTATGACGGCATCGCCAAGCACCGCACGGAGATCGGCGCGGGCGCCTTCATTGGGTCCAACACTTCGCTCGTGGCCCCCGTGAAGATCGGGGAGGGGGCCTATATCGGCTCCGGCAGCGTCATCTCCAAGGACGTCGCCGCCGATGCCCTTGCCCTCACCCGCGCGCCGCAGGAGGAGCGACCCGGCTGGGCCGCCCGTTTCCGCCAGCGCCGTGGAGGTACCCCTAAGAAATAATGCGACATCGCATATGAATTGCCGCCGCTTTTACGTCATAGGTAGCTAGAGGTCTCGAACCGAATCTGGAGCAGTTTGCATGTGCGGCATTGTTGGCGTTCTCGGCAAAGGGCCGGTTGCCGGGCAACTGGTCGATGCGCTGAAGCGGCTCGAATATCGGGGCTACGATTCAGCCGGCGTCGCCACCGTGGAGAACGGCACGCTGGGGCGCCGCCGCGCCGAAGGCAAGCTGCGCAACCTCGAGGCGCGGCTGAAGTCGGCGCCGCTGCTCGGCGATGCCGGCATCGGCCACACCCGCTGGGCCACTCACGGCAAGCCGACCGAAGCCAATGCTCATCCGCATATGACCGATGACGTCTCGGTGGTGCACAACGGCATCATCGAAAACTACCGCGAGCTGAAGGACGAGCTCGTGGCCGAAGGCGCGGCCTTCACCAGCGATACCGACACCGAGGTCATCGCCCATCTGATCACCCGGGAGATGCGGGCCGGCAACGACCCTGTGCGTGCGGTGTTTCATACCCTGCAGAAGCTGGAAGGCGCATTCGCCCTCGCCATGATCTTCCGCGGCTACAACGACCTCATGATCGCGGCGCGCCAGGGCAGCCCACTCGCCATCGGCTATGGCGACGGCGAGATGTTCGTGGGCTCCGACGCGCTCGCGCTCGCCCCGTTCACAGATGAAATCTCCTATCTCGAGGACGGCGACTGGGCGGTGTTGACCCGCGAAGGCGTCGCCGTCTGCGACCGCAAGGGCAATCCCGTGAAGCGGCCGGTGACGCGATCGGTGGCGACGGCACTCCTCGTCGACAAGGGCAACCACCGCCATTTCATGATCAAGGAGATCCACGAGCAGCCGGAGGTCGTCGGCCACACGCTTGCGAGCATGGTCGATCTCTCCGCGGCCCGCGTCGAGCTGCCAGGCTTGCCGTTCGACTTCGCCAAGATCGACCGCCTGACCATCGCCGCGTGCGGCACCGCCTTCTATGCCGGGCTCGTCGCCAAATATTGGTTCGAGCGCTGGGCGCGGCTCCCCGTCGACGTCGACATCGCCTCGGAGTTCCGCTACCGCCAGGGCGCAATGGACGGGGACGGCGCCGCGCTGTTCATCTCCCAATCGGGCGAGACCGCGGACACGCTCGCCTCGTTGCGCTATTGCCGCGCCCAAGGCCAGCACACGCTCGCCATCGTCAATGTGCGCGAGTCCTCCATCGCGCGAGAGTGCGAGGGCATCCTACCGACCCTTGCCGGCCCCGAGATCGGCGTCGCCTCGACCAAGGCCTTCACCTGCCAGCTCACCAATCTCGCCTGCCTCGCCATCGTCGCCGGCAAGGCGCGTGGCCATATCGGCGAGGCGCTGGAACAGGAGCTGGTGCAGGCGCTGGCCGAGGTCCCGCGCCACATGGCAACGGTACTCAGGGACGAGAGGCCCTATGAAGCGCTGGCGCTCTCTCTCTCCCGTGCCCGCGACGTGCTCTATCTCGGCCGCGGCCAGAGCTACCCGATCGCGCTCGAAGGCGCGCTCAAGCTGAAGGAAATCTCCTACATCCACGCCGAAGGCTATGCTGCCGGCGAGCTCAAGCACGGGCCGATCGCGCTGATCGATGAGAACTTGCCAGTGATTGTGATCGCGCCCCGCGACGACCTGTTCGAGAAGACGGTGTCGAACATGCAAGAGGTGGCGGCGCGCGGCGGCCAGATCGTATTGATCAGCGACGCCGATCCCGCGAGCGTCGGCTGCTCCGTCGCCGCCAACATTCCGATGCCGCATCTCAACCGCTTCGTGACCCCGCTGGTCTATGCCGTGCCGGTCCAGCTCATCGCCTATCACACTGCGGTGTTCATGGGGACCGACGTCGACCAGCCCCGCAACCTGGCAAAATCCGTGACGGTGGAATAGGCTGAAGCCTCGGATTTGCCTGATTTCTTTGTTTGAGCAAGGACATGGCGGTTCAGCGGAAACGCCCACTCCCGTGCTACCGGTTATCAGGCAAGCGCCCCAGGCGGCTCCTCGCGGCCGCCATGGTGCTCGCCCTGGCAGGGCTATGCCTTGCCGGCCCGGCGCGGGCGCAAGAGGGCGATGACGGCAGCCTGAGCGCCGGGGCCAAGGCCTTCTCCGCAGGCAAATACGATACCGCGGTCAAGCAGCTCTCGGCCGCGCTTCGGAGCGACGGCATCAAGCCTTCGAGCGCCGGCAAGGCGCTCTATCTCAGAGGCATCGCCTATCAAAAGATCGGCCAACCATCGCGCGCCATCGCCGATCTCGGCGCCGCCCTTTGGCTTGGGCTGGCGCCAGCGGAGCGGGTCCAGGCCCTGGTCAACAGGAGCCTCGCCTATAACGCCGCGGGGCTGAGGCGTGAGGCCGAGGCGGAACTCGCGCTTGCCCGGAAAGAGGACAGGGGCGGCGAGGTGGATCGTCTCATTGCGGAGGGCGGGGGCGCCACCGGCGGCACCGCCTCGATCGCGGCCTTCGCCACGGAAGTCACCGAGGAGCGCTCCGGGCGGAGCAGCCCAGTGCCGTCGGCGCCGTCGCGCACCGCCGACGCCGCGAGCGCCACCGTGCCAACCGAAGCGCCGTCGAGCGGCGGCAACCGCGTCAGCCGCTGGTGGGGCTCGATCAGGGGGTCGTCCAGCGGCTCCGAACCGGCCGCGCCACCGCCGCCAGCGCCGGCCAAACCCCCGGCGATCTCGTCGGATTGGAGCACTCAAACGGAACCCGCGCCGGGGACGAGGGTCGCTGCGGCGAGCCCGACGGTGCCGGTCGGTGGGGGTTATTTGCTGCAATTGAGCCCGACCCGCTCGCCGGACGAGGCAAAGGCGTTGTGGAAGCAGGTCGCGAAGGCGAACAGCCAGCTCGCCAGCCTCCAGCCCCGCATCGAGCGGACCGACATGGGCAATCTCGGCACCTTCTACCGGCTTCAGATCGGCCCCTTCCCGGACAAGGCCGAAAGTCTTAAGGTCTGCAATACGCTGAAGCGTAGCGGAGTAGACTGTTTCCTCGTTGCCCCCTAAGCATCCAGTCGCGTGCCGTAAGCGTTGGTAGGTCGAAAGGCCTCTATTAACGCGAAGGTGAATATCGCTATTACGTCAGCCTTGGCGTCTAATGTTCTTAAGCGCCGCCCGAATTGCAGCGTGTCACCGAAGAACGCATGACCAGCACCGAGAAACCCAAGTCGCCGCCCGGCGGCGACAATCCGAAGTCCGAGGAGGACCAACTCCGCCAGCTCGTGGCCGCGGGCGAGGGGCCTGTGTCCTCGCACTTTGGGGCCCGGCTCCGTGGCTATTTCCTCACCGGCCTGATCGTCGTCGGGCCGGTCGCTATCACCATCTATGTGGTGTGGTGGTTCATCACCCTGGTCGACGGCTGGGTGAAGCCGCTGATCCCGCAAAGCTATCTGCCCGAGACCTATCTCCCCTTCCCGGTGCCGGGGGTGGGGCTGATCTTCGGCATTCTCGGGGTGATGCTGATCGGGGCGCTGACCGCCAATCTGTTCGGGCGCACCATCGTCAGCTACGGCGAGATGATGCTCGACCGCATGCCGGTCATACGCGGCGTCTATCGGCTGCTCAAACAGATCTTCGAGACCGTCTTCTCCAAAACCGGCTATTCGTTCAAGCGCGTCGGCCTCATCGAGTTTCCCCGGCGCGGGCTCTACACGCTGGTGTTCGTCTCGGGCGACCCTCCGGCCGAGGTGAAGCAGAAGGTTGGGAACGGCGAGGCGCTGATGACCGTGTTCATGCCGAATGCGCCCAATCCCACCACGGGCTTCGTGATGTTCATGCCGGCGAAGGACGTAATGCTGCTCGATATGAGCATCGAGGACGGGGCCAAGATGGTCGTGTCCGCGGGTCTCGTCGCCCCGACTCAGGACGCGCTCCAAAAGCTCGCTGAGGGAGCGAAGGCGACGAAGCCGGTGCCCGAGGAAGAGCCCGTCGTTTGACGCTGGTCACCCGGCGCGCATCAGCTTGATGGCGTCGTCCCGCTCGAATAGATAGAGCAACATGCGGAGCGCCTCCGCCCGCGGACCGGTCAGGGTCGGATCCTTCGACAGCACGAGCCGGGCCTCGTCACGGGCGGCTTGTAACAGCGCCTCGTCCTCGGGCAGTTGCGCCACGCGGAAGGCGGGAAGGCCGCTCTGCCGGGTGCCGAGCACCTCGCCGCCGCCGCGAAGCCGCAAATCCTCCTCGGCGATGACGAAGCCGTCCTCGGTGTCGCGCATCACCGCAAGCCGGGCCCGCGCCGCATCCGACAGCGGCTTCTTGTAGAGCAGGATGCAGGATGACTGCGCCGCGCCGCGGCCGACCCGGCCTCTGAGCTGGTGCAGCTGCGCGAGGCCAAAGCGCTCGGCATGCTCGATGACCATGATGCTGGCGTTTGGCACATCGACGCCGACCTCGATCACCGTGGTCGAGACCAGGATCGGGATGTCGCCGGCGGCGAAGGACGCCATGACCCGGTCCTTCTCGGCACCGGACAGCCGGCCATGGACGAGGCCGACCTTGTCGCCGAAGCGCTGCCGCAACGCCGCGTAGCGCTCTTCGGCCGCGGCCACGTCGAGGGTCTCGGATTCGGCGACGAGCGGGCAGACCCAATAGACCTGCGCGCCCCCGGCAACGGCGCGATCGAGTCCGTCGACCACCTCATCGAGGCGCTCGCTCGGCACGGTGCTGGTGAGCACGGGCTTGCGGCCCGGTGGCTTCTCGTCGAGCCGCGACACGTCCATGTCGCCATAGCTCGTGAGCAGCAGCGTGCGTGGGATCGGCGTCGCGGTCATCACCAGGAGTTCGGCACCGCGGCCACTGCCCTTCGACTGAAGCTCGAGCCGCTGATGCACGCCGAAGCGGTGCTGCTCGTCGATGACGACGAGGGTGAGGTCCTTGAAGGCGACGGGCTCCTGGAGCAGCGCGTGGGTGCCGATCAGGATGTCGATGCGCCCGTCGCGCAAGCCCGCAAGGAGCTCCTCCCGCTCCTTACCGCGCTCGCGCCCGGTGAGGAGGGCGACGCGAAGGCCTGCCGGCGCGGCGAAGCCCTCGATGGTCCTGAAATGCTGGCGCGCGAGGAGCTCGGTCGGGGCCATCAGCGCGGCTTGTGCACCGGCCTCGACCGCGGTCGCCATGGCAAGCAGCGCGACGACGGTCTTGCCGCTGCCGACGTCGCCCTGCAACAGCCTGATCATGCGGTTCGGCCCGGCGAGATCGGCGTCGATCTCGGCAAGCGTGCGCGCTTGTGCGCCAGTCAGCTTGAACGGAAGCGCGGCGACGATCGCCTTGCGGAGCCTGCCGGGCGCGGTGATAGCGCGTCCGCTCGTCCGCCGCATGCGCTCGCGGATGATGGCGAGCGCGAGCTGGTTGGCGAGGAGCTCATCATAGGCGAGACGCGTCCGTGCCGGCGCGGACAGGTCGAGATCGGCAAACGCCTCGGGTCCATGCATGCGGTGAAGCGCATCGGCGAAGGCCGGCCATTTGTTCCGCTTGAGCCACGCCAGATCGTTCCATTCGGGAAGCTTTGGCACCCGGCCCAGCGCCTGGGTCACGGCCTTGCGCAAAGTGGTGTTGGTGAGGCCGGCGGTGAGGCCGTAGACTGGCTCGAGCAGCGGCAGCCCCGCGATCGCATTCTCAGCCTTCTGCGCCGCCGCCTCGACCGCGACCACATGGTCGGGATGCGGCATCTGCAACCAGCCGTCATAGGCCTCGACCTTGCCCGAGATCAGACGGCGGCTCCCGAGCGGCAACAGGCGGCGGAGATAGGCCGGGTCAGCGTTGAAATAGACGAGCTCGAGCGCTCCGGATGAGTCTTCGACCAGAACCTTGTATGGCGCGCGCATGCGGCCGCGGCGGCCACCCCCGGACCGATGTTCGGCCACGGTCACTTCTAGGGTGGCGATCTCGCCGATGCGCGCTTCGGCGATGCTGGGAGTCGCGGAGCGGTCGATCACCCCTTGCGGGAGGTGCCAGAGCAGATCGATCACGCGCGCGTGCGCCGAGGCGTGGCGCGGTGCCACCAGCTTGTTCAACAGGCCCTCGATCTTGGGCCCGACGCCGCCAAGGCTTCGCGCCGGCGCGAACAGAGGTGCTAGGGCAGGGGGCCTCATGAGTGTTACCAACTATGCGAGTCAGATGCGGAGGCAAACCGAATTCGGTCGGACGCACGTGGTGAGCTTGACAGGGGCAAGCGCCCTCCGCTCTAACCCTTGCGCCCATGCCAAACCAAGACCTCGCCATGCGCCGCCGCCGCGCCCTTTACCGCGCAACGCATCGCGGCAGCAAGGAGTTGGACTTCCTGCTCGGCCGCTTCGCCGCCGAGACCGTGGACACCATGACCGAGACCGAAATTTGCGTGATGGAGCGACTGATCGAGACCCCGGACCCCGATATCGCCGTTGCGCTATTCGAGGGCAACTCGCTGGGGGAGCCCGTGCTCGACGCGCTGATGGTGCGCCTGCGGCACTTCCACGGCGTGGTCCCCGGCAACACCGCCAAGAGCCGACCGTAACGCATGGCTGAACACACCAAGTCCCCGATCCTGCCGGTCGACCGGCTCCTCGCCGGGCGCCACGCCATTGCGAGCGGCGTGCCGGAGGGGCTCGACGCGGCGGTGATCGGCGCCTTGGCCAAGACCGCAGGCGCGCCGATCCTTCATGTCGCCCGCGACGGTCAGCGGCTCGCGACCTTGGAGGATGCGCTGCACTTCTTTGCGCCGGGCGTGAGGCGCTTGACCTTCCCGGCGTGGGACAGCGTGCCTTACGACCGCGTCGCCCCCAATGCCGAGATCGTGGCCGAGCGCATGGCGACCCTCGCCGAGTTGGCAACACGCGAGGAGAACGCCGCGCCCCTGATCGTGCTCACCACCATCAATGCCGCGCTTCAACGCGTGCCCCCGCATGAATTCTTCGCCGGCGCCATGCAGCGTCTCGCGCCGGGCAATGTCGCCCCTATGGCGGACCTCATCGAGCGGCTCGAAAGTCTCGGCTACGCCCGCGCCGGCACGGTGACCGACCCTGGCCAATATGCAGTGAGGGGCGGCATCCTCGACCTCTATCCGCCAGGCGCCGAGCCGGTCCGCCTCGACTTCTTCGGCGACGCGCTGGAATTGATCCGCTCCTTCGATCCCGAAACGCAGCGGACCCATGCCCGGCTCGAGGCCATGACGCTGCTGCCCATGAGCGAGGCGCCGCTTGATGAAGCGGCACGCAAGCGCTTCCGCACCCGCTATGTCGAGCTGTTCGGCCCGGTGATGGGCGACGATCCGCTCTACGAGTTGGTGTCGGCCGGGCGCCAGCATCAGGGCATGGAGCATTGGCTGCCGCTGTTTCATGAGCGGCTCGAGACCCTATTCGATTATCTGCCAGAGGCGGTCGTGACCTTCGATCCCCTGGTCGACGACGCCCGGGAGAAGCGCCTCGAGCAGATCAACGATCACTACGACGCCCGCGAGCAGGCACTCGAGCGCAAGGCGTTCGGCGCGCCGCCCTATAATCCCGTGCCGCCCGCGAGCCTGTTCATGACCGAGGACGATTGGAAGGAGGTGCTCGGCGGACGCAAGACCGTCGCGCTCGACCCCTTCGAGCATCCCGAGGCCGCCCGCGAGGCGACGGTGGTGTCCTTCGGCGGACGGCAGAGCCGCTCCTTCGCCGCCGAGCGGCAGACCGAAGGCGCCAATGTGTTCGATGCCGTGGTGGCCCACGCGGCGCGGCTGAAATCCGACGGCAAACGCGTGCTGGTCGCCTGCTGGAGCAAGGGCGCCAAGGAACGCCTCGCCACGCTGCTCGGCGAGCACGGCATCGGCGAGACCATTGGCGTGGAGAGCTGGGACGACGTGCTCGCCACCCCGCCGTCTGCCACCACCTTCGCCGTGCTGCCGCTGGAGACCGGCTTCGAGGCGCCAGGCATCGCCGTCGTCGACGAGCAGGACATTCTCGGCGACCGGCTGGTACGCCGCACCAAACCGAAGCGCGGCAGTGACGTGCTCACCGAGATTTCGAGCCTCGCCGTCGGCGACCTCGTCGTCCACGCCGATCACGGCATCGGCCGCTTTGCCGGGCTTGCCACCATCGAGGCCGCGGGCGAGCCTCACGACTGCCTCGAGGTGATCTATCACGGCGGCGACAAGCTCTATCTCCCGGTCGAGAACATCGAGCTCCTGAGCCGCTACGGCTCCGACGAAGCCGGCGTCCAGCTTGACCGGCTCGGCGGCGTTGCCTGGCAATCGCGCAAAGCCCGCCTGAAGAAGCGCATCCGCGACATCGCCGAGAAGCTGATCAAGGTCGCGGCCATGCGCGAGTTGCGGCAGGCCCCGGTGATCACGCCGCCAGACGGCCTCTATGAGGAGTTCTCGGCGCGCTTCCCGTACGAGGAGACCGAGGACCAGGCGACCAGCATCACCGACGTGCTCGACGACCTCGCCAGCGGACGTCCCATGGACCGGCTGATCTGCGGCGATGTCGGCTTCGGCAAGACCGAGGTGGCGCTCCGCGCGAGCCTACTCGCGGTGCTCGCCGGCAAGCAGGTCGCGGTGGTGGTTCCGACCACGCTGCTCGCACGCCAGCATTTCAGCACCTTCACCGAGCGCTTCCGCGGGCTGCCGGTGAAGATCGCGCAAGCTTCGCGGCTCGTTGCCGGCAAGGAGCTCGCCGAGGTTAAGAAAGGCATCACGGACGGCTCGATCGACATCGTCATCGGCACCCATGCACTCCTCGGCAAGAACATCGAGTTTGCTAATCTCGGCCTCCTCATCATCGACGAGGAGCAGCATTTCGGCGTGCAGCACAAGGAGCGCCTGAAGCAGCTTCGCGAGGACGTGCATGTCTTGACGCTGACGGCCACGCCGATCCCGCGCACGCTGCAACTGGCGCTGTCAGGCGTGCGCGAGATGTCGCTGATCGCGACGCCGCCGATCGACCGGCTCGCGGTCCGCACCTATGTCACGCCGTTTGACCCCGTGATCTTGCGCGAGGCTTTGCTGCGCGAGCGTTTTCGCGGCGGCCAGACCTTCTTCGTGGTGCCGCGCATCTCAGATCTCGACGAGGCGGCGGCCTTTCTCACCGAGCATGTGCCCGAGCTCAAGGTCGCCCGCGCCCACGGCCAGATGGGCTCGCGCGAGCTCGACTCCGTGATGAACGCCTTCTACGACCGCCAATACGACGTTCTGCTTTCGACCTCGATCGTGGAATCCGGCCTCGACATCCCGACCGCGAACACCCTGATCGTCTATCGCGCCGACCGCTTCGGCCTCGCCCAGCTTTATCAGCTGAGGGGCCGCGTCGGACGCTCCAAGATCCGCGCTTATTCCTATTTTACCATTCCCGCCGACGCCCGCCTGACGCCTGCCGCCGAGAAGCGCCTCAAGGTGCTGCAATCCCTCGATACGCTGGGCGCCGGGTTCATGCTCGCCAGCCACGACCTCGACATCAGGGGCGCCGGTAACCTCCTCGGCGAGGAGCAGTCAGGCCATATCCGCGAGGTCGGCTTCGAGCTCTACCAGTCCATGCTGGAAGAAGCGGTGATGGCGCTGAAGGGCGGCGAGGGGGCCGTGATCGAGGATCAATGGTCGCCGCGCATCAATCTCGGCACTTCGGTGCTGATCCCCGAGACTTACGTGCCCGATCTCCAGGTGCGCCTCGGGCTTTATCGGCGGCTGTCGGCGATCGAGACCCACGACGCCATCGAGGCCTTCGCCGCCGAGCTGATCGACCGCTTCGGGCCGCTGCCGGAAGAGGTGAAGCATCTGCTCGACATCGTCGAGATCAAGGGCCTCTGCCGCCAGGCCGGCATCGAGCAGATCGATGCGGGGCCGAAGGGCGCGGTGATCGCCTTCCGCAACAAGTCCTTCGCCAATCCCGATGGCCTGATCGCCTTCATCCGCGATGAGGGGGCTGGCGTGAAGCTCCAGCCCGACCATCGCCTGATCTACTACGCCGATTGGGATACGCCGGAGGAGCGCCTGCAAGGCACGCGCGACTTGCTTGCCCGTCTCGTCGAGATCGCTGGCCAGGTGAAGAAGGCTGCTTAGCTAGGCAGTTTGCGCCAGACGGTGGCGGAGCACGCGGCCCGTCTCGTCGCGCGGGATGGCGTCGACGGTGATCAGCCGTTCCGGATGTTTGTACGGGGCAACGCCGCGGTGGCGGAGGAACCGGTGTAGTGCCTCGATCGAGATCAGGCGTCCCGGCTTCGGCACCACGGCGGCAAGCAGCAGATCCCCCATGATCGGGTCAGGCAGCACGAAACAGGCCGCGTCGAGGAAGCCGGAAAAACTGCGATAAATGTCATCGAGATCGCCGGTGGCGACGGCGAAGCCGCCATGGGTTCGGAGCTCGGTCCCCCGCATCAGTTTGAGCGCGCCGCCGGTCTCACCAAAGGCAAGGGCGCAGAGACCGGCGCCGACGAAGCCTTGGGCATCGGCGGCAAGCGGTCCGTCGGTGGTCGAGCTGCGCGGGCAGATCGGCCCGCGCACTCTGATCTCTCTGGCCTCGCCGCAATCCGAAGCGCTGCCGAGGGTCGTCTCGAGGAACAGAGCCCGGTGGCCATCGGCTCCGGTGACGTGGACCTTGCCGAGGGGCAGGAGCGTGGGATCGGCACCAGGCTCGCGGGGCCGGACCAGGCTCACGAGGTCGCCAAGCGGAAAGACATCGTAGTCAGGCTCTGCCGCCTCCGCGGAGGGCCCCTCTGCGAGCTCGGCGGGTGACCAGACGCGGCCGAGCCGCTTTAGGCGCGAGCGGGAATGGTCGAGGACGCCGTCGCCGATGAGTTCCGCGATCACAGCCGCCGGCAGCGCGGTCACCGTGGCACCGGCCTCGATCAGCTGCTCTGCGAACCCCGCGGGCTCGAAAGGCTGATGCTGCAACAGGGCGCAGCCGCTGATCAGCCAGGGCATCAGCCCGAGCGCGAGCCCGGCCGGCGCGGTCAATGGATAGGGGTTGAGGATGACGTCGCTGCGGTCGAGCTTGAGCGCCATCACCGTCATCGCCCCTTGCGCCAGGAGCTCGCGCTCGGCGCGGAACACGGGAACGAGGGAGGCGCCGGCACGCGCGGTGAAGGTGATCAGGAGCGGCGCGTCGCTATGAGGCGCGGGATCGAGCACCACGGCAATCTTGGCGTCCAGCGCCGCGTCGAGAGACGTGACAGTGATCGGAAGCTCGGCGCCGAAGCCGAGCACGAGCGGGATCGAAGCCTCGGCCGCGATGTCGCACAGGCTTTGCAGCGGGCTCTCCTCGAGGAAGGCATCAACCCCGAGCAGTGCCTTGGGCTTGAGCTGGGCAACGACCTCGGCGATCTCGAGGTGGCGCCACAGCATCGGCAGCGCGCACACGGTGAGGCCGGCGCGCCAGGCAGCGAGCATGGCGAGCGGTTGCTCGACGCGGTTCGGCAACTGCATGGCGATGCGGTCGCCCGGCCTGAGGCCGAGGCCGCCGAAACGCGCAGCGAGAGCATCGACCGCGGCATCTGCGTCGCGGTAGCAGAACGACCGGCTCGGCCGCAGCACGTCGCGGCTTGGGGGATCGGCAACCGCGAGTGCGTCGGGCGTTTGCCTCGCGCGCCGCCGCAGCAAGGCTTCGGCCGTGAGCGCCGGGCGTCGCTCCGTCTCTCTGACCTTTGCGGCGAGGCTGCTCATGGTCATCGCGTCAGGGTGCGGCGGCCCCTTTCCGTTCGGTCTGCGACGGCTCCATCCACCAGGCGTCGAGCTGATAGCCGTAAAGCGGCGTCTCGGCGGGTCGCCGCAGCTCGCGCCAATGAGCGAGCCATTGCCGCGGGAGATGGAACAGGGGGACGACGTAATCGCCTGACAGCAAGAGACGGTCGAGCGCGCGCACGGCGTCGACGAAGTCCGGCCGGTCCTTGGCCTCGAGCATCGCCTGGATCATGCCGTCGACGTCCGGGCTTTTCACGCCGGCATAGTTGAATGAGCCCTCGGTCATCGCAGCCTCGCTCCCCCAACGAAAGGACTGCTCATTGCCCGGAGACAACGACACCGGCCAGTCGTACTGGATCATGTCGAAGTCGTAGGTTTGTTTGCGCCGCTGATATTGGGCCGAATCAACTTGCCGGATTCGCGCGTCGATTCCCACCTGTTTCAGGGCCCGTGCATAAGTCAGGAGCAGGCGCTCCTCGGCGCGCGTCGCGGCGAGGATCTCGAAGCTGAACGGTTCGCCGGTCGCCTTGTTGACGAGGACCCCGTCCTTGAGCCGGTAGCCGGCTTCGGCGAGCAACGCCAGCGCCTCGATCCGTCCGTCACGGTTCTGGCCTGAGCCGTCGCTGACCGGGAAGGCATAGGTGCCGTCCATGATCTTCGGCTTGATGTCGTTGGCGAAGGGCGCAAGCAGCGCGCGCTCGCGGTCGTTCGCGGGACGTCCATGGGAGCTCAAGTCGGACCGGGCGAAGTAGCTCTGCGTCCGCGCATATTGGCCGTGATAGAGGGTGCGGTTGATCCACTCGAAGTCGAACAGCTCGATCAGCGCTTCGCGCACGCGCTGATCGGCGAACAGCGGCCGCCTGGTGTTGAACACGAGCGCCGACATGCCGGCAGGGGTTTCGATCGGGAACTCTTCCTTGATCACGCGTCCGTCGCGAAACGCCGGGAAGTCGTACCCTTCCGTCCACCGCGTCGGGTCGTCCTCGGCGCGCGCCTTGATGGCGCCCGACTTGAAAGCCTCGAACATCGAGCCGGCGTCGCGGTAATAGTCGAAGCGGATCTCATCGAAATTGTAGCGGCCGCGATTGACGGGAAGATCCGTGCCCCAATAGTTCGGATCGCGCTTGTAGGTGATACTCCTGCCGGGCTTCACGTCCTCGACGACGTAGGGGCCGCTCCCGACCGGGGGCATAAGGCTCGTCTTCTCGAATGTGTCGGGATCGATTAGATGGCGCGGCAGCACCGGCATCAGACCGAGAATGAGCGGCATCTCGCGGTCGCCGGCGCCGTCGAAGGTAAATTTCACCTTGCGCTCGCCGGTCTGCTCGACGCGCGCCACCTTCTGATAGTAGGAGCGGTGGTTCGGCCGTCCGTGGTCGCGCAACAGCTCGTACGAGAAGATCACATCGTCGACCGCGATCGGCGCACCGTCGGAGAATTTCGCCGCGGGGTTCAAGGTGAACTCGACGTAGCTCCGGTCCTCGGGCGTCTCGACCTTCTCGGCGATGAGGCCGTAGAGCGTGAACGGTTCGTCATAGGCCCGGGCGAGCAGGCTCTCATAGACATAGTCGCGCATGCCCTCGGCGCTGACGCCCTTCACGATCAGAGGGTTCAGGCTGTCGAAGGAGCCGGGTATGGCAAGCGTCAAGCGGCCGCCCTCAGGCGCCTCGGGATTGACGTAGGGAAAGTGGGAAAAATCGGCGGGCTCGGCCGGCGGCCCATGCATGGCGATGCCGCCGATGGGCGCGGACAAGGCACTTCCCGGAAGCATGAGAAGGATCACGAAAAGCAGCGAAATAGGGGCTTTCAACGGCGAACGCGTGTGGCTATAGATGCTCTCGCATTGCGGCATGGTCTCAAGGGTAGCATGGCTCGCCAAGGCGGACAGGCCTAACGGCCGCACTCGCCTTGCAGGGATTTAACGAAGCGGCACGAACAGAGCCGAAAGGCCTGTAGCGAACGTTTGTCGCCCGCCAAACCCAGCCACGTCTATGCCTCATTTCGGGTATTGACCTCTCTCAGAGAGGGACGCGGGGGGAGCAGCGAGCCGGTGAAGGCTCAGAGTCGCCCCACGAAAACGAGGAAAGGTCAGTTATGATCTCGTCGATGGATCGATGGAACGTTGTCCGCCGCGCGGTTGGGTCGGCGTTGCTGGCGGGACTTGCTATCGGGCTCGGGACATCTGTCGCACTGGCGCAGCAAGAACAAGCGGTGCCGAAGGGTGCGGCGCCGGCTCCGGCTGCACAGGCCCCGGCTGCGCCCGCGGCTGGCCAGGGCCAGGCTGCCGATGATTCGGCCTGGGTGAAGCTTTGCCTGAAGAACGAACAGACCGGCAATAAGCAGGTTTGCCTCGTCAACCACGAGGGCCTCGAGCCGAACACCGGCATGGTCCTCGTCGCCGCCGCGGTCAGGACCATCGAGGGCGAGGACAAGCAGCATCTCCTCGTCAGGTTGCCCACTGCCTACTCGCTGATCATGCCGGCCGGCGTGCAGATCAAGATCGACGACGACGAGCCGATCCAGCTGCAATACGCCGTCTGCTTCCCGACCAGCTGCCAAGTGCAGATGGAGCTGACCAAGGAAATGTTCGAGAAGATGCGGAAGGGCAAGCAGATGGTCGTCGCGGCCATGAACATGCAGCAAAAGGCGATGGCCTTTCCGGTACCGCTTACCGGCTTCAGCAAGACTTTCGACGGTCCTCCGGTCGACAACGCCCAGTATGAGGCGGCGCGCCGGGCCATGATGGAGAAATTCCGGGAGCGCCAGATGGAGCTCGCCAACAAGGCGGCAGAGGCACAGCAGAAGAAGGAGGGCGCGGGGGCGGCGCCAGCCGCGCCGAACGCGACGCTGGCACCGCCGAAGATGCCTGCGGCCGGTCAGTAGCGACACCGCATCATCCGAGACAACGAAGGCCGCGTCACCGACGCGGCCTTTTCATTTGCTCAAGGTCTCGACCCTGGCGCGGCCGGTCCTTGCCGCGGCTCAGTGCTCCTGGACGAAGCGGAAGCGGAAGACACCGTCGCGGAGATCCTCGAACAGCTCCGGCACTTGCGGATGGCGCAAGGGCTCGTCGGAAATGTCCGGCTCGAGATTCTGCTCCGAGACATAGGCGATGTACTCGGTGTCGGCATTCTCGGCGAGCAGGTGGTAGAACGGTTGATCCTTGGCGGGGCGCACCTCTTGCGGAATCGAGGCGTACCACTCCTCGGTGTTGGCGAAGCTCGGGTCGATATCGAAGATAACGCCCCTGAACGGATAGACCCGGTGGCGCACCACCTGGCCGATCTGGAACTTGGCGTTGCGGACAATGGACATAGCCTTATCCCCCAAGTCTTTTCTGGATAAGACTGGAGGCCCAAGGGGCTGTCAACGGCAAATAAGGCTTATGCAGAGCTCACGACCAGCGCCGGTTTGACCACATAAATTGCTCCGGATTCTCCCGAATCCACGTCTCGAAATGGCGCTGAATCGCCGCCGTGATGCTGCGAATATCGTCGGCCTGATTGTTGGTCCGGGGGATCCGGAGCTCGTTCACATTGATGTCAAAGCAGGCGCGGTTGCCGATTCGCAAACAGCGCCCGATCCAGATGCGGGCGCCGACCCGACGCGCGATCATGGCGGCGATTGGCATGCTCTTGGCCGGGTAGCCGAAGAACGGTACCTCGACGCCTTGAGCGTCATAGAGATCCGAGATGAAGCCGAGGCGGCCGCCCTGGCGCACATAGTCCATGATCAGCCGCGCCGTCTTCTGGCCCTCGTCCTGGCCAGCCGCGCGCCGACTGCCGAATAGGCCTCCGGGATAGAGGTCCTTCCTCTGAGCGCGCAGATAGCGGTCGACGTAAGGGTTCTTGACCAGTCGATAGACGCCTGCCGGCCTGACGCCGGCCAGCATGATCGGCCACATGCCGAGCTCCCAATTGCCCATGTGCATGGTGACGATCAGCACCGGTCCCATCTTGTCTTTGTAGCGCGCAATGACATGGCCATTGGTGACGTGGAGCCGGTCGGGCTGTTTGAGGATGCGATCGATATTCATGGTCTCCACCATGACCCGGCCGAGATTCTCCCACATGCGCCGCGCGATTGCTTCGCGTTCCGCGGGCGTTTTGTCGGGGAACGCGCGCTCGAGATTGGCAAGTGCCCGCTTGTGGCGCCGATTGTAGGGCGCGACCAGCCGCCAGATCTTGGCCGAGATCGAGCCGGCAACGTCGATCGGGAACAGGCGCACGAAGCCGATCAGGAGCCGCAGCACCGCATATTCGGCGCGGTAACGGAGGTCGCGCGAGAGGGGAATCGCAGAGGGCTCGGCCATGGGCTCCGCTTTGGGTTCGATCAGGCGCGGCGGGGAAGGCCAACCCTCCTGACAAATCGCGCCCGAAGCGTCAAGCCTGCACGGGACCGCGCGCCGCGGCGACCGGCCGGCCGCCCATGTCCGGACGCATCAGGCTCGGCAGTTCCGTCGGCGGTGCCATGCCGAGCCGCATCACGAGGCGCCGCAATGGCGGCAGCGCATTGAGGCCGTGGGACACGAGCCCGCGCGCCGCCTGCAACGGCAGGAAGCCCGAGAGCAGCGAGCGGCTCAACAAATCGATGCCGACGGTTCGCGTCAGCACGTCTGGCTTCCGCGCGGAACTCGTAAGCGCGCAGCACCTCGTCGGCCCCGGGGTCACGCCCTTGCTTCAGCGCGCTCTTCACGCAATCGGCGAGCGTTGCGGCATCTCGAAGGCTGAGGTTGAGGCCCTGCGCCCCGATCGGCGGCAGCACATGGGCCGCCTCCCCGACAAGGGCGGTGCGGCGGCCGGTCATGCTCTCGGCCGCGAGCACGGTGACGGGAAAATGCCCGCGCGCGCTCGTTTCGCTGACGCTCCCAAGCAAGCCGCCGAGACGCTGCTCGAGCGCGGCGGTGAAGGCGTCAGCGTCGAGCGCCATCAGCGCCTGGATCTCAGCGTCCTCGCCAAGCCAGATCAGGCTCGAAGCGTTGGGGTCGGGGAGGGGGACCGTGGTCACCGAAGCCCCTTGGCGGTGCAACTCGACCGAGACGCCGCCGTGTGGAGCGCCATGAGCGAAGCTCGTAGCGATGGCCCCTTTGCCGTAACGCCGCTCGGAGCCGCCGATGCCGGCCGCCTTGCGGCAGATGGAGTGGCGGCCATCGGCGCCAACGACGAGCTTGGCGGTAAGCGCGAAGTCATCCATGGCGCTCAACGTGGCGCTGTCTGGTGACAAGGCGATGCGATCGACCGTCACGGGATGACGGACAATGGGTTCGGCGCCCACGCGCCGGTACAGCGCCTCAACCAGGAGGCTGTTGGCGATGTTATAGCCGAAGGCCTCGAGCCCGAGCTCGCTCGCCCGGAACTCGACGTCGGGCGCGCGGAACAATCCGCCGGTGTCGTCGATGATGCGAATGGCGAGGAGCGGCGCGGCGTGAGGCTTGAGATCGTCGAACACGCCGAGCGCCCTCAACATGTCGATCGAGCTCTGGAGCAGCGCCGCTGTTCTCGTATCGAGGCGCTGCGGGCTTTCAGGCAGCGGCGGACTGCCGATCAGCGCAACGTGCGCGCCGGTATGGGCAAGCGCAAGCGCCGCCGCCAAGCCCGTCGGCCCGGCGCCGACGACCGCGATGTCGCTCTGATCCGGGATCATCAAGCGCCTGCTCCGCTGCGATAGCGACCTCTTATACCTGCCACACGCGCCGGCCGCCAATCTCGGCACCAAGGGGGTGTCAAATTGAGCTATATCGTGGACGCTATAGGAATGGCATTCTATGGCGGGGCAAAACAAAGCAAAGCGGCGCACTTGTTAATCCCTATTGAAATAGTAGGGTTTCTGCATACCGCTTCGGCGGACCATCGAATTGGGGGATTATCACCATGACTGCGAGATTGACCGTGCGCCGGCTGGGCCTAACCGCATCGACCGCTATCATGATTTCGAGCGCGTTCGCGGCTGCGCCTCTTCGCGCCGCGGATCTCGCCGGTGATTGCTGCGTCGATCTCGAGGAGCGGGTGGCCGAACTCGAGGCGACCACGGTGCGCAAGGGCAACAACAAGGTCTCGGTGACGCTTTACGGGCAAGTTAACCGGGCGGTTCTGTTCTGGGACGACGGCGCCGAGCAGAACACCTATGTGGTCGACAACAATTACGAATTGTCGCGGTTCGGCGTCAAAGGCTCGGCGAAGACTGGACTTGGCGATTGGATCGCTGGCTATCGGCTGGAAGCCGAGACAACGGGAGCGAATTCAGCGCGGCTCGACCAGTTCGACGATGATAACGCTGACGACCCTAACGGCAGCCTTTTCCTCCGTCAGTCCTACATGTACTTGGCCAGCAAGAAATGGGGCGAGATGCGTCTCGGTCTGACTGGCACCCCCGTCTACAACATCACCAAGGACACCAACGTCACCGAGCTGGAAGACACCATGCACGGCGACAACCGCATGATGAGGAACTTCTTCTTGCGGCCGAGTGGCTACGACAATGCCGAGGGGCTCTCGACGCTGCGGTGGCAAAGTATTTCCAGATGCTACAGCTCGAGCAACGCCTTCGTGTGCTCGACGCGCCGCAACGGTGCCGCTTATTGGTCGCCGAGCTTGGCCGGCTTCAGCTTCTCCGCCGGCTGGTTCGAGGACGACGATTGGGGCGCGGCAGTGCGCTACAAGAACGAGTGGGGCGAGAACTGGGAGGTCGGCGCCGGCTTAGGCTATGAAGATATCCGCGACGAGCGCCTCCAAAACGGCGGGGGAGGGGTGGCGTCCGGCGCCAACCCGCCGCCATCCGGCAATATTAACTACTTCCAGCGCGACATCCAGGAATGGGGCGGCTCGGGCTCGATCAAGCACAAGCCGACCGGTCTCTTCGCCTACACCGCGTTCATGCTCTCAGACCAGGGCGACACCAACACGATCAACGCCGGCTACTACACCGGGACCAGCACGCCGCTGATGAACTCCTGGGAGATGAATCTCGGCATCCAGCGGAAGATCGCGCTCCTCGGCCTCGACAAGCTCGGCGACACCTCGCTGTGGGGTGGCTACTCGAACATCCATAACGGCCTCGGCGCCGGCAGCAACGGCAATGGTGGTAATCTCGGACAAATCCCGGCGGATCGCTATCTCGCGGCAGGAACCTTCGCCAATGTGCAAGTCCCGACCGAGATCACCGGCGCCGACGTCGATCGCTGGTCCCTCGCCTTCGACCAAGCCATCGATGCCGCCAACATGCACCTCTATGCGGTCTATCAACATCTGACGCCGAAGGTCGACCTCGTTACCCGCGATCCGTCGGTGTCGCCCAACGGCAAGCTGAAATCGATCGGTGCCCCGCTCGACGATTTCGACCTGTTCTACACCGGCGGCCGCATCTACTTCTGATTGCCCCGAAAAACCGGGCTCTGGCGGCTGGGCCGTCCGCAAGGGCGGCCCTTTTTCATGCCTGATGGCGATCGCCAGACAAGACCGTGATATCAATGCCACAATACTGAGCAATACCATTCCACTGATCGTGGCATGAATAGATTATCTTTGCCATTAGTCCAGATTGTCGGCGAATGATCTGAGTAATGAAGATCATCAGACTCGCACAAGTCTGCGTATCAGCTGCCAGATATGTGACCTATACGCTACAGCCTAGCTGAAAAACATGATCTGTCTTGGGCATGTCACGAGAGTGTCATTGCCCGCCCTTTAGGCTCACCCCATTGAAGGCAAGGGGTTGGCCTTAGACGGCGAACGCCTTGTGCAACCAACCAGGCTCATAAGGAGGACTGCGGAACCCCGGGGGAAAAGGGCCGCAAATCCTTCAGGCGTCACCAAAGACCAGAGGAGTGGACGGGGTTATGACCGGGGGACTTATCAGAGGCATCACGCGGTATCTGCTGATCGGATCGAGCACGATCGCCCTATTGGCCGTCGCCGGCGGCGGAGAGGCCAAAGCACAGAACGTGCAGCAGCTCGAAGCGCAGATGAAGGCCATGCAGGCTCAGATGCGAGATCTGCAACGGCAGGTCGCCGAGGCCAAGGCGGTCGCCGCTTCAGCGAAGGGCAGCAACGGCGACAATCTCGACCTCAAGGTCAAGTGGAAGGGCGCGCCGGAACTCTCAAGCTCTGACGGCAAGTTCAAGTTCAAGATCCGCGGCCGTATCATGACCGACTACAACGGCATCAACCAGGATTATCCGATTACCGGCGATCAGGACATTTCAGCCGTCGAGCTTCGCCGCGCCCGTCTCGGCGTCGAAGGCGTCGTGTTCTACGACTGGAAATACAAGTTCGAGGTCGACTTTGCCGGCGACTCGACAGCCATCAAAGACGCCTACGTGGCTTACTCACACTGGGCGCCGTGGGAGACGGCCGAGATTCGATTTGGCAACCAGTACGTTTACAATTCGCTCGAACAGATCACGAGCTCGCGCTTCATCACCTTCATGGAGCGCGCGGCCTTCGAAGAGGCGTTCTTCCTGGAGCGCCAGATCGGCGTCGGCTTGCTGGCGGGCGACAAACATTGGTCGTTCCAGTCCGGCTATTACGGCGCTGCGAGCGAAGAGCAGGGTGACTTCTCCACCGACACCACGGCGGCATCAGTGCGCGGCACGGTTGCCCCGATCAATATCGACGCTAACGGCGTCCACACGGTGCTCCATTTGGGCGCCAGCTACCGCCATCGCGACGCCGGCACCTTGAGGGCCACCGACACGGAGCAACTGTTCCGCTACCGCGCCCGGCCGGATCTGCATCTGGCTGATCGCTTCGTGGCCACGCCGTTCACCGCCGAGGACGACGACATGTTCGTCCTCGAAGGCGCCTTCGTGTGGAACTCCTTCTCGGTGCAGGGCGAATATGCACAGCTCAAGGCCAATCCCGATCCCGCCGTCGCCAATGTCAATCCGACCTATAACGGCTGGTATGTCGATGCGAGCTGGTACCTCACCGGCGAAACGCGGAACTACGAGTCAAGCACCGGCGAGTTCGGCCGCACCAAGGTCAAGCATCCCGTGTACAAGGGCAGCGGTGGTTGGGGCGCCTGGCAGATTGCCGGCCGATATGACACCATCGATCTCAGCGACAAGGCCGACGCCATCACCAACTTCGGTGTGGTCAGTTGCTCCGAATGCGGCGAGCAGAGAACCTGGCTTGTCGGCCTGAACTGGTGGCTGACCGATTACACGGCGCTCAAGTTCAACTACACCCAGTCTGACATCAAGGGCGGCGTCAACGACGGCGCCGACATCAAAGGCTTCGGCATGCGCGCCCAGGTCGATTGGTAGGAGGAGCGATCCGCCGCGCGGCAGAGGCACGGCTATCTTAAGTCATTTAGGTCCGCCACAGGGTTGACCTGTCTGGCTCTCGTTTCCAAAGTCCCCGTTCCCGGGACGAAAACTGAGGTTGCCCCTTCGGGGGCAATTTCGACCACCGGAGACAAGCAATGAAGGTAACTTCCCGCGATCTCATCTGCGGGCGTCTGCCCGCCCTCGAAGACAACAGGGCCGAGGCCGAGGAGCGCGAATCGAAGCTGCGGCGGGCGCGCGAACTCAATGCCGAAGCACTGTACCGCCCGGGCGTTTACGAGATGATGGATTGGCTCGCGTCCCGCCTCACCAAGGCCGGCTCGGCCGTATGGGCGTTTGTCTTCGCCGGCGACGAGTTGGAGCTTATCTCCATCGTCGATGCTGTTGAGATCGGCTGGCTTTCCACCGTGTCGACCTACGCGGTCTAATCCGGTCCGGCCGCGCTCTTAGCCGGAATCACCGGGGCCACAGCCGGATGCGGCGGCCACCGAACGCACTCCAAGCCCTGAGCCTCCTCGGAGCGCATCCCCCTGCGGCGGGACGCGCTCTACCTTCGCGCGCAAATTCAAGTGATAAATCAGGCGCTTCCCTCAATTCAGAACAAACAACCGACCCGTGGCCGGAATGCAACAGCCACCTGGAATCTCGTTCCTGTCTTCGGCATGTCACGAGACTGTCATTGCCCAGCTTTTAGGCTCGCACCCATCAAACGCAAGGGGTTGGCCGCTTGGGCGAGCACCTTGTCCAACCAACCGGGCCATAAGAGGGACCGCGGACTTTGGGGAAAGCCCGCACCAAGCCCTCAAGCGTCGTGAAACAGAGGAGTGGATAGGGGTATGACCGGGGGATTGAGGGATAATGCCAGCCTGATGGCGATGGCCGCCCTGTTGTGTGTGGCCGGGGCAGTGAGTGCCGCGCCGAGGGTTGCCAAAGCGGCCGACCTTGGCGGCGATTGTTGCGCCGACCTCGAGGAGCGTGTCGCCGAGCTCGAGTCGACGACGGTCCGCAAGGGCAACAAGAAGGTCTCGGTGCAGCTCTACGGCAAGGTCAACCGCGCCGTGGAATGGTGGGATGATGGCGGCGAGCAGAACATGTACACCGTCAACAACGACAACGAATCAACCCGCACCGGGATCAAAGGCAAGGTCCCGATCAGCGGCGACTGGTCCGCGGGCTTCCGGCTGGAGTGGGAATACCGCGAGGCTCTGTCTTCAAAACTGAACCAATTCGACGACAACAACGCCAATGATCCGTCCTTAAAGACGCGTTGGTCGCAGATCTACATCGCCAACAAGAAATACGGCACCTTGAACTTGGGCCAGACCGCGACGCCCAAATACGACATCACCAAGAACGCGATGGAGTACATCTCAACGGTGCCAGGCGAAGGCGGAGGTCTATCGGACAGTCTTGTCTCCGACTTCCGCATGAACGACAGCATGCGCTTGCGGCCGAAGGGTTTCAACAATGCCGAAGGGCTTTCGAGCCTTAAGTGGGTTGATATCTCCCGCTGCTATAGCGATGGGCAGCAATTCAACTGCTCGACGCGCCGCAACGGCGTCGAGTACTCGACCCCCGATTGGGCTGGCTTCAACTTCCAGTGGGGTTGGTTCGAGGATGACGATTGGGGCGCCGCGGCCCGATATAAGAATACCTTTGCGGACACCTGGATGCTCTCGGCCAACGTCGCCTATGAAAACTTCCGCGACGAGCGCTTGCAGAACGGCGGCGGCGGCGAGGCGACGGGCCCGATCATTATTCCACCATCGACCAGCAAGACGACCTTCTTCCAGCGCAATCTCGACGAATGGGCCGGCTCCGCTGCCATTAAGCACAAGCCGAGCGGCCTCTTTGCCATGGGCAATTTCTCGACGTCGGAATCCGGCGACACCAACGTCAAAGGCTTCTACACCGGCAACGGGGCACCCGACATGACCGCCTGGGACATACAGGCCGGCATCCAGAAGAAGTGGTGGTCGCCCGGCGAGACTGCCCTCTGGGGTGGCTATGCCCAGGTCAACGATGGTTGGGCTCCGGGCAGCAACGGCAATGGCGGCAATCTCGGCGGCATCTCTGCTGACAGCATTCTGAAGCCCTTCACCTTCGCGAGCGTCGGGGTGCCGACGGAAGTCGTGGGTTCCGAGGTCGATCGTTGGTTCCTGGCCTTCGATCAGAGCATTGAGGCTGCCGCAATGCATCTCTATGTCGCCTACGAGCACTTCAACGCCGACATGAGCCTGGTGACGCGCGATCCCAGTGTTTCGCCGGACGGAAAGCTGAAGAACGTTCCGGTGTCGATCGATGACTTCGACGTGATCTATACCGGCGGTCGCATCTACTTCTAATTGCCACAGTCCCCCTTCCCGGGACCAAGGACCGCCCTTCGGGGCGGTCCTTTTTTGCGTGGTGCGGCGCGCGCTATCCACACCTTGAGCGCTGTGGCAGAGGTGTCACAGGCAATCTCGCACGATAGGGATTCGTCAATTTTGACAAGGAATTAACCGGGCTTGCGTCAGTCTTGCAATCCATGATCCGCGCGCGCACTTTGTAAGCGGAGCGTAGACTATGCGAAGGGCATTGACAGTCTCGGCTGGTATTCTCGCCGCGCTTGTGGTTAGCGCCGGGCCAGCTCTCGCCTTTCAAGAAACCCCTGCTGCTCCGCCAGCCAACGCCATGCAAGTCGCGCCTAAGACCGAGGCGCCTCGATTGAACCTGCAAGGTCCGGCAGCCGGACCGGCGCAACCGGCGGAGAAGAAGAGTGGCAAGACGTTCGGCTTCAGCGCCCTGCCGAAACTCGACTTCGGGCTTGAGCTCCTCTACAGCGATCAGCCGCTGGCGCTACAGCAGAACACCACCTTGCCCGAAGGCGTGATCCCGGATGACAACGACGTCACCGTGCTCGGCAAGGTCAAGCGCCACTTCTAGCCTCGCTACGGGCGGCGCCACGTCTCGCAATCACCGCCTCATGCCTCGCCATCACGACATCGGGGTGGCGGCGTGAACGCGCGCCTCCGTGCCGCTCTCGTCCATGTCCTGACGGCAACGGGCGCCGCCTTCGCCCTTCTTGCCCTCATCGACGCGGCTCATGGCGAGTGGCAGGGGATGTTCGTCTGGCTCGGCGTCGCCCTGTTCGTCGACACCATCGATGGGCCGCTGGCCAGGCGCGCGCGCGTGACCGAGGTTCTGCCGCGCTGGAGCGGCGAGCGCCTCGACCTGATCGTCGATTACCTCACCTATGTCGGGGTCCCGGCATTCGCCGTGGCTGAGAGCGACCTGCTGCCGGCGCCGTTCAGGGTCGCGGCCGCCATCGCCATCCTGCTGTCGAGCCTGTTCCACATGGCCGATCTCGGCAGCAAGACGGGTGCGGGCTATTTCGTCGGCTTCCCCGCCATCTGGAACGTGGTGCTGCTCTATCTGTTCGCCTTCACGCCGCCGCCCGTGATTTCGCTCTTGATCGTCGGCTTCTTCGTGGGGCTGACCTTCGTCCCCATCCTTGCCGTGCATCCGTTTCGCGTGGCGGAGCTGCGCCTCGTGACGCTACCGGCGACGGGGCTGTGGGTGGTGGCGGCGGTCGGCGCCGTCGCCAATCCGTTTCCCTCGCCGCCATGGGTCAAGATCCTGCTTGCGCTCTCCGCAGCCACGCTGACGGCGGTTGGCTTCTTCCGCGCCTGGCGCGATCGTGGTCGGGCATAGACCTCCGTTTGGCGCTAGGCTAATAGCTCCGGTCGGCCGCAACCTCGAAAATCCCCACAGAGCAACGATGATCGAATTCCTGACCGATCCGCATGTCTGGGCGAGCTTCCTGGCCTTGAGCGCGATGGAGATCGTGCTCGGCATCGACAACGTCGTCTTCATCTCGGTGATGGTCTCGCGCATGGCGCCGGAGCAGCGTCTGATGGCGCGTCGCGTCGGCCTGTCGCTGGCGCTGATCTTCCGCGTGGCGATGCTTGCAGGGATCACCTGGTTCATCCACATGACCACGCCGATCTTCAGCGTTGCCGGCTACGACTTCTCGTGGCGGGATCTCGTGCTCATCGCTGGAGGATTGTTTTTGCTCGTCAAGGGCACGCGCGAGATCCATGAGGACATCGAGGGCAACCACGACGAGTTCGGTGCTTCCCCTGTCGCCAGCACGGTTACCTCGGCGATCTTGCAGATCGCGGTGATCGATCTCGTGTTCTCGGTCAACTCGATCATTACCGCCGTTGGCATGGCCGACCACATCGAGGTGATGATCGCCGCCGTCGCCATCGCCATCCTGGTGATGTATTTCGCCTCCGGTCCGGTGGGGGCCTTCATCGAGCGGCATCCGACCACCAAGATGCTGGCGCTGTCCTACCTGCTCCTGATCGGCGCAGCGCTCATCGCCGACGGCTTTCATTTCCACATCCCGCGCGGCTACATCTATTTCGCCATGGCGTTTTCGGCCGGCGTGGAGGCCATCAACGTCATCGCTTCGCGGGCGAGACGGCGCTCGAAGCCGGTTAAGGATAAGCTCCAGCCCTGAGCGCGGCCGGAACGAACTTAACTTTGACACGTAACTTCCTTGGCAAAGCCCAAAATTGACCTCTTTTCGGCGGCGGTATCGTCCCTCCTTTCATGTGTCGTGGACGAAAAAAGGGAAAGCGATGAAAATCCGTGCATTCGTGCTGGCGGCGTGCATCGCCCTGCCGGCCCTGCCGGCGGCAGCGGAGTCCGTCTCCCTCGCAGGCGATGAGCTGCGGCAGGCTATCAGCGGCAAGACCGTCTATCTCAACATCTCGGGCTTCGAGCTGCCGATCCGCTACGCCGCCAACGGCCGGATGAAGGGCTCCATGGGCGCCGTCGCTGCGAGCTTTTCGCGTGGTGACGGAGCCTCCGATACCGGCAAATGGTGGGTCGACAACGACCAGCTCTGCCAGAAATGGACGAGCTGGATGGACGGCAAGTCCTATTGCTACAAGTTGACCCGCAACGGCAATCAGGTGCAATGGCAGCGAAACGACGGCCGCTCCGGTACCGCGCGCATCAGCGGCTGAGCGAACGAACTCCTCCCAAGATCGATGCGTGAGAGCCGCTTTCGAGCGGCTCTTTCTTTTTATGGCGATTGGTCGTTAGCCGACTAAGGTTCGGGCCGCTCCGCGTCCGTCAGGATCAATCAGCAACTGCCGCAATCGGGGTTGTGGTAAATCGCGATATCCGCGCCTCAACCGGCGGCACGCTCGCTCGCGATGCGCTGCCGTACCGTTCCGCCGGCCTCATACCAATGGCGCGTGCTGTTCACGATCTTGACCACCGAAAGCATGACCGGAACTTCGATCAGCACTCCGACCACCGTCGCCAGCGCAGCGCCGGAGTCGAAGCCGAACAGGCTGATCGCCGCAGCAACCGCCAGTTCGAAGAAGTTGCTTGCGCCGATAAGCGCGGACGGCCCCGCAACGCAATGCGCTTCGCCCGCGGCGCGATTGAGGACATAAGCCAGTCCGGCGTTGAAATAGACCTGGATCAGGATAGGCACAGCCAACATGGCGATGATCAAGGGCTGGGCCAGGATTTGCTCGCCTTGAAAACCGAACAGCAGAACGAGAGTGGCAAGCAGCGCCACCAGCGAGATTGGCTGCAACATGGACAAGAGCCGCGTCAGCGCATCGTTGCCGCCGCTCGCGATCACGCTCCGCCGTACGATCTGGGCAATGATGACCGGCACCACGATGTATAAGACGACCGAAAGAAGCAATGTCTCCCAAGGCACGGTGATCGCCGAAAGG
The DNA here is from genome assembly GCA_963732955.1 of uncultured Alphaproteobacteria bacterium. Classification (GTDB taxonomy): domain Bacteria; phylum Pseudomonadota; class Alphaproteobacteria; order Rhizobiales; family Methyloligellaceae; genus Methyloceanibacter. The sequence continues at coordinate 957,711 of CAVTBH010000004.1, read as the reverse complement.
CCCAGAAGGAGGCCCACGATCGGAGCGAAGGCAAACACCATGATTACGTCGTTGAGCGCGACCTGGCTCAGCGTGAAATGCGGTTCCCCGTCCGAGAGGTTGCTCCAGACGAAGACCATGGCGGTGCAGGGTGCAGCTGCAAGCAGAATGAGGCCGGCGATATAGCTATTGATCTGGTCAGCCGGCAGGTAAGGCCGGAATAACCAGCCGATGAAGAGCCAGCCCAGGAACGCCATGGAGAACGGCTTGACCGCCCAGTTGATGAACAGCGTGACGCCGATACCCCGCCAATGCTCCTTAACGCGCGCCAAAGCAGCGAAGTCGATCTTCACAAGCATGGGAATGATCATCAACCAGATCAGGACCGCTACGGGGAGGTTCACCTTGGCGATCTCGGCCGAGCCGATGACGTGGAATATCGTGGGAAAGAAGTGCCCAAGCGCGATGCCGGCGATGATGCAGAGACCGACCCAGATTGTGAGGTAGCGTTCGAAGGTGGACATCGTCAGGTGCGCTTGTTCCGGGTGGGACTCGAGGTGGCGCGGTCAAGGAAAGCGGCGAGCGGCTTAAGAGCCGCCGGATTGAGCGAATAGCAGACGCGTGGGCGTTCGATCTCGCCAATAATCAGGCCAGCCGCCTTCAGGATGCGCAGATGCTCCGACGTCGTCGAGGCGGCGAGACCGATCTCTTCCACGATGTCGCAGCCGATGCAGGTCGTTCTGCGCAGAAGCGTCTGGACGATCTGGACGCGCGCCGGATGTGCCAAGGCTTTTGCAAGCCGGGCGATCTGCTCCTCGGCGCTCGGAGCCGAAGCCGGTGTCTCCCGAAGCAATTTGATAGCGGGCATGCAACAGCCATTTCGTTGATCGACGAAATACGAATAATCGGCTGTTCGCGGAACCGCAAGGCTCTTCGCTGGCAGGATTGTCGCAGGTCTTGCTAGCCGGCCGTCAGTCTTTGGTAACAACCGTCAGCAGCAGCCTCCGCTGCTCGCCACCGGCGCCTCCGCCGTCGCGAAGGGGATCGAGGTGCCACAGCCGGGGAAGATGCCGTAGTGGCGAGAGAAGTCGCCGATGAAGTCAAAATGCGGCCGGAACCTTGTGTCGGCCAGCATGCGCCAAGTGTTGCCGCACACCGGAAACACCTTGTCGCGCTCGATCAGGTGGTGCCCATCGAGCGCGAACAGATCAGGCTGCTCGCCGACGCTGCCGCGGTAGACCACCGCTTGCCCATAGTCCTCGCAAGCGGGCTCGAGCCCATCGAGCTTGAACAAGCGATAGGTCGCCGAGAAGAATTTCGCCGCACCGAGCTTTGCCTTGACGGCGTCGTTGGTGATCCCGATGGGCTTGCTGGTGACGAGGCGGGGGTCGGCGAACCCGGCAGCCTTGGCGGTCGGGATGAAGTCGTTCCAATAAAGCGCGCCGCCAAGGCATTCCCCATAGAGGACAGGGTCGGCCCGGATGTCATCGCTGAGACGCCGGTCGCAATAGACGTCGGAGAAATAGAGCTCGCCACCGGTTTTCAGCAGGTCGTAGGCGCCGCGGAACACGGCGGGCTTGTCGACCGAGAGATTGATGACGCAATTGGACACGATGACGTCGAAGCTTTCAGGCTCGAGCCCAAGCTCGCCAAGCTTTTCGATGTAGCCGCGCAGGAACCGCACGTTCCCGCGCTCATAGCCGAAGCGCTTCTGGTGCCAATCAAGATGGCCCTCGGCGGTGGCGAGCTGCTCGTCCGTCATGTCGACCCCGACCACTTCGCCAGAGGGACCAACCAATTGTGCCAGGAGATAGGTGTCGCGCCCGGATCCCGAGCCGAGATCGAGCACCCGCCGGCCGCTGAGCTCCGCGGGCACGACGATGCCGCAGCCGTAATATTTTGCGGCAACGTCGGGATGCACATTGGCGAGCAGCGGCTGAAGATGCGGCGGCAACTCGGCGCCGTCGCAACAGGCGGACGTCTTCAAGTCCTTCGAGCTCTTCAGCAACTTGCCGTAATAGTTTTTGACGATATCGAGCTGCATGTGTTCGCCCCACGCTGGATTTACGCAGCACTCTCACGGCTCGCTCTTTGGAAATCAAGATGCCAGAGAGGAGGAGACGGGCGCACTCACTCGCTTGTGATTGCACCGTCATTGCGGGGAGGGGGGTCCAAGCCTAGGATCGTGCGGCCGAGGGAGGGTTGACCAAGGAGAACCCGATGCGTCACCTCCCCCTACTCGGTGCCGCCTTGCTGATCGCCTGCCTGTTGGCAGGACCTAAAGCCAAGGCCGCGCCTTCACTCTCACCAAACAGCGCCACGAACGGAGCTTTGCCGGTCGAGACGGTTGGCTATTACCGCTATCGCCACGGTTGGAGGCCTTACGGCTATTACGGCCACTACCGGCCCTACGGCTATTACCGTCCCTATCGCTACTGGGGCTACGGCTATCGGCCTTATCGGCGCTACGGCTGGCGTTACTAGCGATCAGCTCAGTTCGAGGTTGAGGATCGGAGGGTCGCCCCCTCCGATCCCGGCTGATTGCACCGAGTGTGACATTGCGGTCAACATCGCGAGTTGATTTGCACAAAGAATGCACCATGACGCGCGGTGACTCTTGCGAAAGCGGGGAAACGTGCCGTAGGGTTAACATTAGTGTCGTGGTGTACCCGTAGCGTGAGTGTACTGTGTCTGCCGATTCAGAGCATATCGATATACTGCGTCGCGGCCCTCAGGCCTGGAACGCATGGCGCCGGCAGCATCCGCTGGCGATTCCCAACCTCACCAGAATTCGCTTGAGCGTCAGCGAGCGGCAGATGGGCCCGATGAATGGCGGTCCCATCAATCTCGCCTCGGCACGCTTGCGCCGGGCGTCACTGCGCTTCGCGACACTCTCAGGAGCCAATCTCGAGGGAGCGGACCTGTCCGGCGCAGACCTAACCGACGCCCGGCTCGACGGCGTGAACCTGTCCAACGCCGACCTGACCGACGCGACCTTGGACCACGCGGATTTTACCGGCGCCAAGCTCGCAGGGTCGAACCTGTGCGGCGCCGATCTGACTCGGGCACGCCACCTCACGCCGATGCAACTCGCGCAGGCGGTCGGTGACCGGTTGACGGCCTTGCCTCCAGGACTGGAGGCACCGCAGTCATGGTTGCGCGGCATGCTCGACCTGGTCGAGGAGCAAGCGGCCGTCGCCGCCGCAGCCCCGACCTCGAAGCTCGAAGTGGTCAAGACGGAACGCCCGAAACCAAGACGAGTATCGTGGCTGATCGGCGGGCCGCTGCAGACGGCTTAATGCAATAAAATCAGACCCTTGCACTACGTGGCGATGCGCGTGCGCGCCGCGTTGCTCCGCCAACTCAAGAACACTGAACTTTATTTCCGCACGTCTTGCACGTTTCATAAGCAACGTGCGGCAACGCCGACCGATTGCGACGATCTGCAAAAGTCATCCAGACGCGCTCGATTTGATCTGGCGCGCAGATGGTGCAATAACCCTTGAGACTAAGCTCGCTCTGGGCAAACCGGACCGCGGTCCGGGAACTTTGACAGGGTGCTGGAACCTCGCCCTGTCGGCTCGCGTAGACTCTCGGGCGCGCGGCCTAATCCGCGATTCAATTCGCGACTGGCTGAAATCTCCTGATCCGGGAGCAGAATTACATGTGCGGTTTGTGCGGCGAAATCACCTTCGACGGGTCGCGCGCCTCGGTCGAGGCGCTCGCCGCCATGACCGAGGAGATGGTGCCGCGCGGGCCGGACGCCGAGGGCATCCTGGCGCGGGGGCGCGTAGCGTTCGGCCATCGCCGCCTCAGGATTATCGATCTGTCGCCGAAGGGCGAGCAGCCCATGTCGGATCCGGAACTCGGCCTCACGCTCGTATTCAATGGCTGCATCTACAACCACAAGGACCTTAGGGCCGACCTCGAGGCTCTTGGCTATCGTTTCTTCTCGCACAGCGACACCGAAGTGATCCTGAAGGCCTGGCACGCCTGGGGCCTCGAGGCGCCAAAGCGCTTCCACGGCATGTTCGCCTTCGTCATCCACGAGCGCGAGAGCGATCGCGTCGTCATGTGCCGCGACCGGCTCGGCATCAAGCCGCTCTATTACACCGCTGACGGCGCGAGGCTCCGCTTCGCCTCGACGCTGCCGGCGCTCCTCACCGCGGGCGGCATCGACACCTCGATCGATCCCGTCGGTCTCGCCTTCTACATGACCTTCCACGCCGTGGTGCCGCCGCCTCACACCCTTGTCAAAGGCGTGCGCAAGCTGCCGCCGGCAACCATCAGGGTGATCGAGCCCGACGGCAGCACCAAGGACATCATCTATTGGGACCTCCGCTTCGAGCGCTCGAGCGAGGATCTGACCGAAAGCCCGGCAGTCTGGAAGGAGCGCGTCGGCGCTGCGCTGCGGCTCGCCGTCGATCGGCGCATGGTCGCCGACGTTCCCGTCGGTGTCCTCCTGTCGGGCGGCCTCGATTCGAGCCTGATCGTCGGCCTCCTGGCCGAGGCCGGGCAGAAGGGGCTGAAGACCTTCTCCATCGGCTTCGAAGCCGCCCATGGCGAGGAAGGCGACGAGTTCAGATATTCCGACATCGTCGCTGAACGCTTCGGCACCGACCACACCAAGATCATGGTGCCGACGGGCAGCATGCTCGACGCGCTTCCCGACGCCATCGCCGCCATGTCGGAGCCGATGGTGTCCTACGACAATGTCGGTTTCTTCCTGCTGTCGAAGGAAGTGTCGCGCCACGTCAAGGTGGTGCAGAGCGGGCAGGGGGCCGACGAGGTGTTCGCCGGCTATCATTGGTACCCGAAGCTCGAGAGCTCGAACGACATCGTCTCCGATTACACCAAGCTGTTCTTCGACCGCGACCGCATCAAGCTCGGAAAGCATCTTGCGAACCGCTGGATGGCGGACGACGACGAGCCCGCCATCTTCGTCGCCGAGCATCTCAATCGCGCCGGTGCCGACACGGCGCTCGACCGCGCGCTCCGCATCGACGCCACCGTGATGCTGGTCGACGATCCGGTGAAGCGGGTCGACAACATGACCATGGCCTGGGGGCTCGAAGGACGCGTGCCCTTTCTCGACCATGAACTTGTCGAGCTCGCCGCCAGGGTACCGCCCGAACTGAAGCTCAAGGAGGAGGGGAAGGGCATCCTCAAGGACGTCGCGCGAGACGTGATCCCCGCCGAGGTGATCGATCGGCCTAAGGGCTATTTTCCGGTCCCGGCGCTCAAATATATCGACGGCCCAGTGCTGGAAATGACCAAGGATGCCTTGACCTCAAAGGCGGCGCGGGAGCGGGGGCTGTTCAGGCCTGACTATCTCGATCTTCTGTTCGCCGATCCCAAGTCGCACATCACCCCCTTGCGCGGGTCTGAATTGTGGCAATGCGCCTTGCTGGAACTGTGGCTCCAGGCGCATAGTATCTAGAGTAGTAGTGGTCATGAGCCTCGAAAAACGAGAGAAATCGCCGCGCGGCAAGATGGGTCGCCAGTCAGGCGTCAGGCAGAGTGCGGAGCCGCCGCAGCCACCCAGCACTGGCGAGGTCGAGAAGAAGAACGTCGCCCTCGATTGCGGTTGGGGACGCCTCCTGTTCGGCCAGACTTTCGAGAGCGCCGGCGATCTCGCCGCGTGCATTCGCGCCGAGGGTCCCGGACGCCGCGACATTGCGTTCTACATCAGCGACCCGCATGTCGTGCTCGCGGCTGCCCCCCAGGAGCTGTTCCTCGACCCCTCGCACACCTACCGGCTCGATCTCGCCACCTACAGCCCGGCAGCGAAGCGCTCGCGCGGCTTCTTCATCCGCCGCCTCTCCTCGGCCCAGGACGCCGAGGACGTGAACCGCATCTACGCCGCCCGCGGCATGGTGCCGGTGTCTCCGGACTTCTTCTGGGCCAAGCGCGACAGCCGCGCCATCACCTATTTCGTCGCCGAGGACGAGAGCACCGGCGCGATCATCGGCACCATTACCGGCGTCGACCACGGCGCGGCCTTCGGCGATCATGAGCACGGCTCATCGCTATGGTGTCTCGCCGTCGATCCGCAGGCCACCGTGCCGGGCGTCGGCGACGCGCTGGTGCGGCGGCTCGCGGACTATTCCAAGGCGAGGGGCGCGAGCTATCTCGATCTCTCCGTGATCCACGACAACGACCAGGCCATCGGCCTTTATGAGAAGCTCGGCTTCGTCAGGCTCCCGACCTTCACCATCAAGCGCAAGAACGTCATCAACGAGCTCTTGTTCACCGAGCCTGCGTTCAAGGACGAGGGGCTCAATCCTTATGCCCTGATCATCATCGACGAAGCGCGCCGCCGCGGCATCGGCGTCGAGATCATCGACGCCGAAGGCGGCTTCTTCCGCCTCACCTATGGCGGCCGCTCCCTCGTGTGCCGCGAAAGCCTGACCGCGCTGACGACGGCGATCGCCATGAGCATCTGCGACGACAAGCGGGTCACCCGCCGCATCGTCAAGGCCGCGAATGTGAAGGTGCCGGACCAGCTCCATGTGGAAGACGACAAGGAGGCCCGGGCCTTTCTCGAGGCCCACGAGGCCGTGGTGGTAAAGCCGGCGCGCGGCGAGCAGGGCAAGGGGGTTTCGGTCGGGCTCACCAGCTGGGAGGAGACCGAAGAGGCCATTGCCGCGGCGCGTAAGCTCTGCAACGAGGTCGTCGTCGAGGAATATGTCGAAGGCATCGATCTCCGGCTCGTGGTGATCGACTACCGCGTTGTGGCCGGCGCCATCCGCAAGCCCGCGGCCGTGGTCGGCAATGGCCGCGACAGTGTCCGCGACCTGATCGCGCACCAGTCGCGCCGCCGCGCCGCCGCCACCGGGGGCGAATCCACGATCCCGGTCGATGCCGAGACTGAGCGCTGCGTCGCCGCCGCAGGATTTCAACCTCGACGACGTGCCGCCCGCCGAGGCCTATATCGTGGTGCGCAAGACCGCCAATCTGCACACCGGCGGCACCATTCACGACGTCACCGGGGTGTTGCATCGGACCCTGATCGACGCCGCAGTGCGGGCCGCACGGGCGATCGAGATCCCGGTCACCGGCATCGACTTCATCGTCAAGGCGCCGACGGAGCCCAACTACTGGTTCATCGAGGCCAATGAGCGGCCGGGGCTCGCCAACCATGAGCCGCAGCCGACGGCGGAGCGGTTCGTCGATCTCCTGTTTCCCCAATCTATGCCCGCCGCGGTTCGCGAAACGCTCAACGCCTGACGTGTTCGTCGCTGCGCCAAGCGCCGTTGCCTGCTAAAAGGCTCTCTATGACGATCCTGCATATCGACCTCGACTATCTTTCCGATCGTTTGGGCGAGCTGCTCGAAATTCCGAGCCCGACCAGCTTCACCGACAACGTCGTCAGGCATTGCTGCTCCGAGCTCGACCGGCTCGGCGTGCCGTTCGAGGTCACGCGCCGCGGCGCCATCAGGGCGCGGCTTCGTGGCAAGACGCGGCGTCCCGCCCGCGCCATTGCCGCTCACCTCGACACTCTCGGCGCCCAGGTGAAGCGGGTGAAGGAGACCGGGCGGCTCGAGCTCGTTCCCATCGGTCATTGGAATGCGCGCTTCGCCGCAGGCGCCCGCTGCACCATCTTTACCGAGCTTGGCACTTACACCGGCACGATTTTGCCCCTCAAGGCCTCGGGCCATACCTTCGACAAGGAAATCGACGAGCAGCCGACCGGCTGGCCCTATGTCGAGGTCCGGGTCGACGCGCGGTCCTCGACCAAGGACGAAGCCACCAAGCTCGGCATCGATGTCGGCGATATCGTCGCCATCGATCCTCAGCCAGAGCTGCTCGAGAACGGCTTCATTTGCTCGCGCCACCTCGATGACAAGGCCGGGGTCGCGGTCATGCTTGCGGCGCTTCAGGCGCTCGTTCCGGTGAAAAGCAAGCTTCCGGTCGACATCTATTTCCTGTTCACCATCGAAGAGGAGGTCGGCGTCGGCGCCTCGAACATCCTGACCGAGGATGTCTCCTCGCTGATCGCGGTCGATAACGGCACATCGGCGGAAGGACAGAACAGCGCCGAATTCGGCGTCACCATCGCCATGGCCGACCGCAACGGCCCGTTCGACTATCATTTGACGCGGAAGCTGGTGAAGCTATGCGTCGAAAACGAGATCTTCTATCAGAAGGACGTGTTCCGGCATTACCGCTCGGATGTTGCATCGGCGGTCGAGGCCGGCCACGACGTGCGCACCGCGTTGATCTGCTTCGGCATCGATGCGTCCCACGGCTGGGAACGCATCCACGTCCACGCGCTGCGCTCGCTCGCCGAGCTCGTCACGGCCTACGCCTTGAGTCCCGTCGATTTCAGCCGCGACGTCATGGACGTCGGGCCGCTGAAAGGCTTCACCAAACAGCCGATCGAAGAAGCCGAGCAGGAACTCACGTCCGACGTGGAGATCGCGGAGGAGAACTGATCGGTCCGCTCGGTCGTCAGGGCTGCGAAGGTGGAAGTCCACAACAAAAGGGCGTCGACCGAAGCCGGCGCCCCCCTGTGCTGACTGGCACCGACGCTGTCCGCCAACATGGAAGCTGACGTCAACATCCAGCCCGAGCCAAGCCCCAAAAGGCTACCACCGAGGGTCGCCCATCACTGTAGCCGGATGGCAACAGGCGATGGAAAACGCATCGCCACCCCAGGCAGTGCGCCTCAGGCGGACGGCCCCCCGTAGGAGCGCCCAGCATTTGACCTATTGGCTTCTCGCGTCACTATGCCTCGAACAACGCCACTGAACCTGTTTTGACAAGCCGCGAAGAATGCGCAGGCAGGTGTTCATGCGGTTCTGCATGGTCACAACATTTTATCCGCCCTACAACCTCGGCGGTTGCGGGACCTATGTCCGCGCTCTGTCGCGTGCCCTCGTGGCTCAGGGCCACGACGTCGAGGTCGTGCATTGCCGCGACGCCTATCACCTGAAATACGCGCACCCGATGCCCGACGAAGGGCGCGACCAAGGCATCGTGGTACACCCGCTCGAAAGCCCACTCGGCTTCCTTTCGCCGTTGATTACGCAGCTGACTGGATACCCCGGACTTAAATCACGAGCGACACGCGGCATTTTCGCCCGACCGTTCGACGTCGTGCACTTTCACAATATTTCGCTCGTCGGCGGCCCGGCCCTTATCGCTCAGAGCCGAGCCCCGGTGAACTTGTACACGACGCATGATCACTGGCTGCTTTGCCCCACCCATGCTTTTTGGAAGAACAAGTCGAAGCCCTGCGATCGACCGACATGTTTCAGCTGCAGCCTCCAATCCGGGATCCCGCCCCAGCTATGGCGCTATACGCGCTTGGTGGAGCGCTCCACTGCGCGCCTCGATGCCATGTTGGCGCCGAGCGAATATACGGCGAGGCAATACCGCAGCAGGGGGCTCGAGCCGCCAATCCACGTCCTGCCGTCGTTCTCGGCTATAGAGCAGCAATCCGAGCAGGCGCCGCGGCATGACCGGCCTCGCTTCCTGTTTGTTGGTCGGCTGACCGCATCGAAAGGCATCGTGCAATTGCTTGAAGAGTTCGCCGCTATTCCGGCCTACGACTTGCTCGTCGCCGGAGATGGGGACCTGCGCAGCAAGCTGGAGCATCGGTTTGCCAGCAGTGCGAATATTCGCTTCCTCGGTCCAAAACCGCAGTCTGAACTCGTGCCCCTCTACCAAGATGCAACGGCACTGATTCTGCCGTCGCTGGCGCCAGAAACCTTTCCCTTGAGCATCTTGGAGGCTTTGGCCTGCCGCACGCCGGCGATCGTGCACGACGTCGGCGGAGCCCGGGAGCCTATCGAAGCGACCGGTGGCGGGCTCGTCTACCGGACGCGCGAGGAACTTCGCGGGGCCTTGGCGCGGTTGGCCGACGAGCCCGGTTTGCGCGAAACGCTTGCCAGACGGGCCCGCGAGGGTTTCCTTCGGCTGTATACTTTGGAACGCCACGTGAAAAGCTACCTGGGCCTTGTGGATTCGATCCAACGCGCCAAGGGGATTTCCTGAGGGTTCCGTGCGGGCAGTCCTGACATTCCATAGTGTCGACGGCAGCGGATCGGTGCTGTCCTATCCGCCGAAAACCTTCGGCAGGTTGCTCGACGCCCTTGAGCGCTGCGGCATTCCGATTCTCGAGCTCGACACTTTGCTGCGACCCGAGACGTCATGCGGCGTGGCCTTGGCTTTCGATGATGGACTTCGAACGGTGTTTACCGAGGCACTGCCGATCCTTCGCAGTCATTCAGCGCCGGCGCATGTGTTTCTGACGACGGACTCCGTTGGCAAGACCAACGCTTGGCCCGGCCAGCCGCGATCAACGCCAGTTTTCGAGATGTTGCGGTGGCCGGATATCGAAGCTCTGCAGGGGGCGGGGATGCGCATCGAGGCTCATACGGCAAGTCATCGAGACTTCAGCCAACTTTCCGCTGCTGCTTTGAGCGCCGATTGCAAGAGCTGCGACGAGACCATCCTGTCGAGACTTGGCGTCCGGCCGCGCTACTTTGCCTATCCATATGGGAGAAGCACCGCGCAGGTGAGGGCGCTCGCTCGCGACCGGTACGCGGGCAGTTTCACCACAGACTTACGTATGTTGCAGTGTGAGGAGGATAACGCCGCCTTGCCGCGAGTAGATGCGTATTATCTCCGCCACGAGTTGATTTTCGATGATTTGCGAGCCTTGCACACATCCGCCTTCTTGGCCTTTCGTCGCGCGCTTCGGACGTTCAGACACAACCTTTGAGCCTGCAAATTCAAGCCGTCGATCTCATCGAGTATGCGAGCTCTGCTCGACCTCTATCACTTCGGGCACTTCGCCTTGGCCGAGGCCATCGGCAGGTTGCCATCGGCCCCGCTGCGCCGGGTCGCCATCAATGCATTGGCCGGCGCCGCCTATCGGCTGTCGCACAAGAAGCGGCGGGCGATCGAACGGAATATCACCTGTGCCTTTGGAGACCGGATCGACCCGGCTAAGACCCGCCGCATCACCGTCGGCTGCTTCCGCGAGGTCTGGCAGGAGATGGTGGATTGGGTACCTGCCGTCGGCGACCGGCTGCCGGCGGCGGAGATCGAGATCCGTGGACTGGCACACTTGGAGCAGGCTCTGGCCGGGGGCAAAGGCGCGATCCTGTGGGAGAGTAACGGCTTCAGCCGCCGCGTGCAGGCGAAGCGGACGCTGCACGCCCACGCCATCCCCTTGCACCAGACCCACGGCGAGACCCATCTCGGCGTCCTGTGGACTGCCCCGGGCGAAGGCACCTGGCTCCGTGACCGCCTGATGCGGCCGACTTACGAGCGGCGCGAGCGCGCATTCGTCGCCGAGACCCTGATCATTCCGGTCCGCAGCGGGATGGCGTCCAGCCGCGTGCTTGCGGAGCGGCTGCGGCAGAACGCAATTCTCGGCATGGCCGGCGACGGGCGCATCGGCCGCAAGCTCTATCCGGTCGAGTTCCTCGGCCAGAGCGCGCGCTTCGCGCCGGGCGCCGTGAAACTGGCGCAGTTGGTCGGCGCGCCGCTGTTGCCGATATTCTGGATACCCGCAGTCGATAGCCCTGCGGTGCTTGAGATTGATCCGCCAATCCTTCCGGACCCCGCGCGCGACAATGACGCCGTGGTGGTAGATTGCCTCCAACAGTCCGCGGACGCTCTCGCGGCGCGTATCATGCGTTGGCCCGAGGCTTACCGGAATTGGCATATGGTCGGCGGAGAAGCCGTCGACTGACGGCGGCTTCGGTACGAGCATTTCATTGGTTAAAGCCGGCATGAGGCAGCCACGACCAGCGATGGCATCCACGATCGCCGACCGGGTTCGCGCCGTCGCGACGATGCTGCTGCCGCTTGGCATGCGGCAATGGCTGCGCGCGCAACAACGCCGGCTCGGCCTCCACCGCACCCCGATCGGAGGCGTTGCTTATGGCGACTTGCGGCGCCTGACGCCGATCAGCCCGGTATTCGGTCTCGACCGCAGCCTGCCGGTCATCGACCGTTATTACATCGAAGGATTTCTGGACGGCCATGCCGCCGACATACGCGGCCGGGTGCTTGAGATCGGCGACGCCGCCTATACGCGCCGCTTCGGCGGCGACCGGGTGACGAGAAGCGACGTGCTTCATTTCGTCGCCGGCAACCCCGAGGCGACCATCGTCGGAGACCTGACGCGGGCCGACCACATTCCGTCGGACAGTTTCGACTGCATCATCCTGACGCAAACCCTGCAAATGATTCTCGATGTACCTGCGGCGCTTCACCACCTGCATCGCATCCTGAAGCCGGGTGGCGTCGTTCTCGCCACCTCGCATGGCATCAGCCGCATCGCCCGCCGCGAAGGCATCGACCCTTGGGGCGAGTATTGGCGCTTCACCGCCCAGTCGACGCGGGACCTGTTCGGGGCGCTGTTTCCCGCGGACCATATCGAGGTCGCCACCTACGGCAATGTGCTGTCGGCAGCGGCTTCGCTCTATGGCCTGGCTGCGGCCGACCTCACGCCAGAGGAACTCGACCACTTCGACCCCGATTTCGAGGTCATCGTCGCGGTGCGGGCGCAGAAACCAAGTTCGCGCACGGGTTCGTGAGGCCGCTGCCAACGCGACGACGCACGCCGTGACAAAGTGACCCTGTGCTCGCGCAAAGCTTGCGACTACGTAGCAACGAGAGCGCACCTAGCAAATAAGGAGCGATAAGGGAGGTAGCAGTACACCAATGATACGCAACCACATTGCGACACCTTTGCTTGCCGGAGTTGTCACTTCGGTCTTCGCAACTTTCGCCGCGCAGGGGCCGCTCGTCGCGAAGCCCGGGGCGGCCGAGTCCGAGCCGGCTTACAGGGCGGTTACCGACATCAACAAGGATTTCTCGGACCTGACGCCGCGCGAGCGCATCGCCATCAAGGCGGAGGCGAAGAAGGCCTACGAGAACAAGAACCTCGGAAGCCTCGTGGTCTGCGCCGACCCCGGCAACATGCCGTTCTCGAACGAAGACCTGCAAGGCTTCGAGAACAAAATTGCCCAAGTGCTCGGCAAGGCGACCGGCGCCCATATCAGCTTCTATTGGCGCCCAAGCGACGAGCGCGGCATGACCCGGCAGACCTTCGCCACGGGAATGTGCGACGCGATGATCGACATCCCGAGCGGGTACGAGTCGCTACTGACCACCAATCCGATCTATCGCACCACCTATGTCCTCGCCTACCGCGACGACAAAGGCCTTCATTTCGACGGCCTCAACGATCCCAAGCTCAAGAAGCTGAATATTGGCGTGTTCCAAACCTCGGGCATCCGCCAGGTGCTGATGCAGCATGGCATCTTCGATAACGTGCAGGTCCATACAGTCACCCACGACGCCGACATCAATGAGAAGGACCAGCCCTGGTATCAGGTGCAGCAGGTGGTCGACGGCAAACTCGACATTGCTGCCGTGTGGGGACCTTTCGCCGGCTGGTTGAAGTCACAGGGCGCGCCGATCACGCTTCAGCCCGCCAATCTCTGGGACGACAAAGTACCCCTCGAGTTCGACCTCGGCATTGGCGTGCGTAAGACCGACGCCTTTCTGAAATACGTCCTCGATTATGCCCTCGACGACCACAAGGCCGAGATCGACAAGATCTTGAAGGACTACGGCGTTCCGCTGGTGCAATGCAGTCGTTGCGTGGTCCAGGGCGACCTGCCGGCGCATGGCAGCTACACCAAGGTCGTTCAGGCGAAGACGTTGCCTCCGGTTCCGGCGTCAGAAGAGGCGGCAACCCTGAAAGAACTCAAGGCCCGCCTCGCTGCCGGCGCCGACCCGAACCAGGAGCTCAGCGCGGCGCTGATCGCCAACGACCCGGAACGGGTGAAGCTGCTGCTGAGCAAGGGCGCCGACGCCAACAAGCGCGACGAACAGGGCTACACGCCGCTGACGAGCGCCGCCCGTCAACGCTACACCGACATGATCAAGGTGCTGCTCGACCACAACGCCGACGTCAATCTGGCCAACGCCGACGGCATGACGCCGCTGCTCGAGGCCGCCATGCGTGACGACGTCCCCTCGATCAAGGTGCTGCTGGCTCATGGCGCCGACAAGGACGCGAAAGGCCCCGGCGGCTTCGGTGCCTTGGAGCTGTCCATCGAAGAACGGAAATACGAGGCGGCGAAGGCGCTGCTCGACGCCGGCTCCAAGGTCAATGTTGCCGCCGGCGATCAGCGCTTGACGCCGATGATGATTGCCGCAGCCGAATCCGCTCCTGGCGAGGGCTCGATCTTCGTGCCGAGCAGCACGCGGCCGATCGACATCGCCAAGGCCCTGATCAAGCGCGGCGCCGATGTAAACGCCAAGGACAAGGATGGCATCACCGCGCTGATGGTCGCCGCGAGCCACAACAATGCACCGATGGTCGGGTTGCTGTTGCAGTCGGGCGCTAATCTGGCGGCCAAGAACGCCAAAGGCCAGACCGCGCTCGACATTGCCAACCTCAACGGCAATTTGGATGCAGCCCAGGCCATCTCGGTCGTGAGCAAGGCGCTATCGACCACCGAAGCGCCGACGCCCGCTGCAACGAGTCGGGAGCCCAAAGGCTGAGGCGTCAGTGCGTCTCGGCGACAATGTGCTGCACTGTTTTGGCGGCGCCGAGTTCCTATTTCCAAACTGGGAGGAGTTTTCCGCGGGAGCTATCCGATCCGAAGGAGAACACCCATGAAACGTTATCTCACCGCAAGCTTGCTTCTGGCTGCCTTGGCGACGCCGGCCTTTGCCGCGACCGCCGAGCATTACGCGGTGATCGACACCGTCGGCAATTGTGCGGTGATCGACACCAAACCGAGTCCTTACGACATCAGCGGGCTGAAAATTCTTGGTCAGAAGGGCGGCTACTCCAACATGGACGCCGCCCAGAAGGCTCTGAAGTCCGACGGCTCGCAGTGCAAAGGGACCGTCGAACGGGCCTAAGGCTCTGGCAAGAGAGAGGAATGCCCGGCGGTCGCTGGGCATTATTCCCATCGCCAGCGATGATCTTGGCCTCACGGTCGAGGTGAGCGGGAGCCGTATCCTTGTCAGGCCACCGCGAGTGCGGCCAGCGCCGGCTTCAACCCGCTGATCGTGACCCAACGCGATAAGAGAAACCTTCTTCATTAATTGGCGGATGGGGAGGGGATTCGAACCCTCGAGACGCTTGCACGCCTGCCGGTTTTCAAGACCGGTGCCTTCAACCACTCGGCCACCCATCCTTCAAAAACAATTTAGCAAGTTAGCCTCTGCGCATGCACCGAGCCAGAGTCAGGCCACCCAGGCGCAGGCTGTGGCGATCAGGCAACTTGCTCGCAGAAAAGACAACCGGGCGAAACCAGTTGCGACACTGGACCATTCCACCTGGGCGAGGCAACGGTTGCCCCGAGGAGGAGGATGGCATGAAGCGCATTTCACTTATTGCGGCCACGGTCGTCGCCGTGGGTCTTTTGGCGACTCCGGCTTTCGCCGTTCAAGCCACCGGAGAAGATTTCCCGGGAACGAAATGCACCTGTAAGGGATGCGGTACAAACAAAGGAGACGTTACGGGTCAGTGCAGCGTCGTGTGCAAAGGAAAGATCGTTTATTCAAAGGGCTCGGAGCCCTACGATTATTGCAAGGCGGCCGGACGCGTGCTCCCGCTATTCGGCAGGCACGCCATTCCACCCGGTTGGGTGCTGAAAAGAAGGGCGCAGCCTTGACACGCTGACGCTTTAGGAAGGGGCGCCTACCGAGGTAGGCGCCCTGATTTTCAGTGCGACGGCCCGGCAGCGCAGCGGCGTGGCGCGTCGCTCTTAGGGAGCAGCCGCGTGGCGATCCTGTGCCGAATGCCAACCCCGCGCAACGCCCCGCCCGGAAGCTCGGAAGACTTCCCTCCCGCTTTCCAGCAGTTTGAGCCTGGAACTGCAAGCTTGACCGCAGCATTATCAGGCGGTCCTCAATTCGCTCATCCAACATATGAACCGCACCCCAGACCCTTACGGCCGTGACGCCAAGCGCCCCCAGCACATTCCGCTGCGGGGCTGGTGGCAGGTCGCCGAGCGGGTCTGGCACGAGAGCGGTCGGGACAATCTCTCCGTGGTGGCGGCGGGCTGCGCTTTCTTTGCGCTGTTCGCCATTTTTCCCGCGCTGACCGCGCTCATCTCCCTCTACGGCCTGACCGCCGACCCGATCACCGCCGAGCAGCAATTCTCCATGCTCGCCGAAGTGCTGCCCGACCAGGCCTATGGGGTCGTGATCGAGCAGGTGCGACGGATCGCCGAAACCTCGAGCCAATCCCTTGGATGGAGCCTTGCGGTCAGCCTCGGCCTCGCCTTTTGGAGCGCGAATTACGGCACCCAGGCGCTGATGATGGCGCTCAACATCGCCTATGAGGAGCCCGAGCGGCGAACCTTCTTTCAGTTCTATCTCAGCGCCTTTACCTTCACGCTCGTCGGCATTCTCGGCGGCGTCATCATGCTGCTCGCCATCGTCTATGTGCCGGTGCTGTTTGCCTTCACCGGCCACTCGCAAACCTTCGAGCTATTGGTGCGGGCGTTGCGCTGGCCTCTGCTTGCGGTGCTCGCGCTCTGCCTACTCTCGCTGTTCTACCGCTACGGTCCCAGCCGCCGCACCGCCAAATGGCGCTGGGTGACGGTGGGATCCCTGTTCGCAACGGCGGTGTGGCTGCTCGCCTCTGCCGGCTTCTCGCTCTACGTCTCAAACTTCGCCCATTACGACCGCATGTACGGCTCGCTCGGTGCGGTGATCATTCTGCTGCTCTGGCTCTACATCTCCTTTTACATCGTGCTGGTCGGCGCTGAGATCAACGCCGAGCTCGAGCTGCAAACGGCGATCGACACCACGGCCGGAACGCCACGGCCGATCGGCCAACGCGGCGCCTTCGTCGCCGACCACGTCGCCGGCGGTCCGTCCGGCGACAAGCGGCCGTCGCGACCACACCCTGAGGATAAGGCGCCGAAGTCCTGACCGCAGGCCCAATGGGCGAAATTCCGCGCTCTTGCCCGGCCCCCGACTCCGGTCTAATGCCGCTTCTGCGGTTTTTGACTTAGGGGTCTGGCCGCGGGATCGGCGTTAAGAACCGACCCTGAAAGGCTCTCGACAAGAGTGGAGGAAGGGGCCCCCACCATGGAGGCGAAGACGGAGACCGAAGCAGGCACGCCGCGCGCGGCCCCGCGGGGCGCGTCTGCCACGTTGCGGCAGCGCTTCGTGCACTGGGCTCCGTTTGCCAGGGGCCTGCGGGATCTCTGGCAAGGCTGGCGCGACTACCGGGAGCTCTGGATCTCGACCGGTTGGTACGACATCAGGAAGCGATACCGCCGTTCTTTGCTTGGGCCGTTTTGGATCACCATCAGCCTCGGCGCCTTCATCGCGGGGTTGAGCTTCATCTATATGCCGCTCGTCGGCGGCAACGCGGAGAACTATCTGCCTTATCTCGCCTTCGGGTTCGTCGCCTGGCAGCTGATCTCGAATCTCGTGATCGAAAGCTCCAACGTATTCATCGCCAATGGCCCCATCATCCAGCAGCTCAGAGCGCCACTCAGCATCTATATCTATCAGATGGTGTGGCGGCACCTGATCATCCTCGCCCATAACTCTCTTATCTATGTTGTCGTCGTCGTGTTCACCGGCTTGTGGCCGAGCTGGCAAACCTTGCTCGTCATTCCCGGCCTCATCCTGGTCTGCATCAACGGCATCTCGCTCGGCATGCTGCTCGGAACGCTGTGCGCACGTTTCCGGGACATCCCGCCGATCGTCGCCACCATCACCCAGATGATGTTCCTGCTGACACCCATCCTGTGGCACGCGGACCAGCTCCCGAGGCGGGGAATGCTGGTCGCCTTCAACCCGTTCTACTATCTGCTCGAGGTCATCCGCGGACCGCTGCTCGGACAGGCGCCGTCATTGCTCATCTGGAGCGTCGCCACGGGCATCACCCTGATCGGTTTCATCTTCGCCCTCGGTTTCTTCTCCCGGTTTCTCAACCGGGTGGTCTATTGGTTGTGATGCCATGGCTTCCGTGCAGCTCACCAACGTTACGGTGAACTTTCCGATCTACGATACCCGCAGCCGGTCGCTGAAGCGCCGCGCCATGTCGGTGGTGACCGGCGGCCGCGTCAGAAGCGATCCCACCGGACGCATCAGCGATGCCGGGCACCGTGTGCTTGTGCGCGCGCTGGACGGCGTCAATCTCACCATCGAGCACGGCACACGCATCGGCCTCGTCGGCCGCAACGGCGTTGGCAAGAGCACGCTGCTCCGCGTCGTCGCCGGAATTTATGTGCCTGAGGCGGGCAAGGTCGTCGTGACGGGAAAGATCGCCTCGCTGCTCGGCGGCAGTCTCGGCATAGATCCGGAACTCAGCGGCCGCGAGAACATCGAGCTGCGCGGACTTTATCTCGGTCTCTCCAAGACTGAGATCAGAGCGCGCATGGACGACGTCATCGATTTCACCGAGCTCGGGTCGTTCATCGACATGCCGTTCCGCGCCTATTCTGCTGGCATGAGAGCGCGCCTCGACTTCGCCATCTCGACCGCGATCGAGGCCGAGATCCTGTTGATCGACGAAGGGCTTGGCGTTGGCGACGCGAGCTTCATCGACAAGGCCAATCAGCGCCTGGAGAAGCTCGCCGACCGCGCCGGCATCGTGGTCGTCGCCACCCATTCCGAGCCGCTGCTGCGCAAGACCTGCACCCAGGCCGCCTTCATGGAGGCGGGACGCATCCTTGCCATCGGCAGCGTCAACGAGGTGCTGGAGCGCTACAACGCCTCCCTCGCCGCCTAGACCCCTTCCCGCGTCAGCGCGCCGGGTTTTGCTTCGTATCAATGAACAGCGGCGCGTGGCGAAGCGCCTGGCGCGGATCCCATACCAGCATCCGCGCGAGCTCCCCGTTCGAGAGGACGCGCGTTCTCTGAATGGCGCGACGCTGGCGAAGCGCGCGGGGAAGCCCGCGCAGGCCGGCGGCGACGCCGCGCAGAGCCGCGCGCCAGCCCCCGGGCCCCCGTCGCCATACCGTGAGCGGCACGACCGCTATCTGCAACGCGAGCACAAGGAACACGAGCGGGGAGGGGACGTTTCTGGCGATCAGCCAAATCCGGTTCCGTTGCCGGTGGAATACCGAAAAGGCGCTGTCCTCGCCGGCGATGGCGCCCGCCATGTGGCGCACCTCGGCGCCCCGCACCTGGATGCAATGCGCGCCGCCAAGGCGAAGGCGGAAGCCGAGATCGACGTCCTCGAGATAGCAGAAGAAGCTCTCCTCGAATCCTTCCTCCGCGAGAAAGGCGTCCCGGGCGTAGAGCGCCGCCGCGGCGCACGGCGCGAAGACTTCCCGATCGTCCGCCGGCAGCGCGCCGACGAGAGCGCCCGAGGCGCCTCGCCACGCTGTGCCGTAAATCGAGACAACATCGCCGAAGCCGTCGACCCGGTCGGGGCGTCGCGTGTCGATCTGGGTCGAGCCGAACATGGTCGCGTGGCGGTGGCGCAAGGTAGCGCGGCGGAGCTCCTCAAGCCAGGCGTCGTTCGGCTCGGCGTCGGGGTTCAAGGTCGCGATCCAATCGGCTTCACAGCCTGACGCACCGAGATTGTTGGCGGCGGCGAAGCCGAGATTGGAGCCCGAGCGCTCGATCCGGAACCGGTCGTCGGGAAGCCGCAAGGCCTCGACCGAGCCATCGTCGGAGGCGTTGTCGACGATGACCGTCTCGAAGTCTCCGAAGGTCTGGGCCGCCACCGCCGCAACGCAACGCTGTAGCCAGGGACCGGCGTTATAGGCGACGATGATCACCCGCGCCCAAGGGCGAGCAGACGTCATTGCCAGCGCTCCCGGGCCGCGTGCCGAAGCCGGAGAACGCGCCTATAGCTTGCAGGGATCATCCGTACTAGGATCATTCTCGAGTCGCGGGGAAAAGTTGGCAAATGGGACTTCATGTCCTGCTATTGACGCGCTATGGCCGCACCGGCGCTAGCAGCCGCCTGCGGTTTCTTCAATATCTCGCCGGCCTCGACGAATACGACATTGACGTCCACCCGGCCCCCTTCTTGGACGACGTCTACCTCCGGGAGCTGTACGAGGGTCGCCGCCCGTCGATGGCCCGCGTCTTCAACTTCTATTCGGAACGACTCCGTCACCTCGTCAAGGCGCGGGAATACGATGTCGTTTGGATTGAGAAGGAAGTCCTGCCCTGGGTCCCGCATTGGGTAGGGACAACGGCACTTGGCTCGTTGCCGCTCGTGGTCGATTTCGACGATGCCTGGCATCTTCGCTATAGCGCCTCCGTCAATCCTTTGGTGCGCTGGGCGCTCGGCACCAAGCTCGAGGGGATCGCCAAACGTGCCGATTTCGTCGTCGTCGCCAACAGATACCTTCAGAGCTGGGCCGAGGAGGCCGGTGCCCGCAACGTGTCCTGCATTCCGACCGTGGTTGATCTGAGGCGGTACCCGGAAGGCTCGCTGCCACCGCCGAAGCCCTTCACCATCGGCTGGATCGGAACGCCGGAGACCGCACCCTATCTCGACACCATCAAGGGTGCTTTGACTCGCGTACTTGCCAAGGAGGATACCCGGCTGCTCTTGGTCGGCGCGGAGCAATCGTTCCTTCCGCTCCACAATGTCGAGAGCCAGCCCTGGTCCGAGGCTCGGGAAACGAACCTCTTGAGCCGCATGCATGTCGGCATCATGCCGCTGCCCCAAGGGGCATGGGAATACGGCAAGTCTGGCTACAAGCTCGTCCAGTACATGGCGGCGCGGCGCCCCGTCGTAGCCTCGCCGGTCGGGGTCAATTGCGATGTGGTCATGGAAGGCGTGAACGGCTTCTTCGCCAGGACCGAGGACGAGTGGGTCGAGAGGCTGGAACAGTTTCGCGGCAATCTTGCCCTGACCTCGCAACTCGGCTCGGCCGCGCGGGGAACGGTCGAAAGCTCATTTTCGCTGACGGCGACGGTGCCGAAGATCGCCGAGATTTTGCAGTCGGCGGCTGCGCAAAAAGGGCCACGGCGGTGGACGCGGGCCAGGACGCCCCTCAAATACGGTCCGGCGCGCTCCGCCGGGTCAAGCGACGCCGCACCATCCCGATAAACAGCACCAGCAGGGCGCCGACCGTGGCCGCGCCAAGCTGCACCGAGTGGGCACTCGCCGGGTCGAGGTGACGCACGAACAGCGGATCACCGGCGATGATCTCCCCTGCAATCCAGCCAAGCAGCGCCGCGCCGGCCCAGACCACAACAGGGAAGCGCTCAAGCAGGGCGATCACAGCAGCGGCACCCGCCATGATCAGCGGAATGCTGCATGCCAGTCCGAACATCAACAAGGCATAGCTGCCACGCGCGGCAGCAGCGACGGCGATGACGTTGTCGAGGCTCATGACCAAGTCGGCGATGGCCACGATCTTGATCGCCTGCCACAGACTGTCGACGGGCGCGATTTCGTCGTTCCGGCAGGTCTCCTCGGAACCGAGCAGCTTCACCGCTATCCAGAACAGCAAGGCGCCGCCCGCGATCTTCACATAAGGCATGGTCATCAGCTGGGTGACGATGCCAGTGAACCCGACACGGAGGGAGATCGCGACCAAGGTGCCCAGCACGATGCCCCACATGCGCTGGCTCGGCGGCAGCTTTCGGCAGGCCAGAGCAATGACAACGGCATTGTCGCCGGACAACAGAATGTCGATCCAGACAATTTGCAGGACGGCGAGCCAGAAGCCAGGTTGATCAACGGTCATGCTGCTTGCTCTGCCCCCAATCCGCCGGCACCAGCTGATCCCCGCACCGGCGCAGTCGCGACTTACCTTTTCCCGCCAAAAGCGGCAAGGGCAAGACAGATATATGCGCTCCCGCGCCGGATTTAAGGAGGGGGCGGACCGAATGTCCGGTCTAACTCCCTGTTATTTGCTCGATCTCCGGCGAGGACATCAAACCGTTAATCAATTATGCTCTGCCGTGCCTCGCTCACGAATCGGGCTAATTTGTGCCGACCCCAGGGGAGAATGATGCCCAACCTCAATCCAGACGTGATCAATCCGCTTGTCGCTCTGATCGCCGGCATTCTGATTCTGATCATGCCGAGGCTGCTGAATTACGTGGTGGCGATCTATCTGATCGTCATCGGCCTGTTGGGCCTGGCGAGCCATTTCCATTAGCAGCGATGCCGCCTTCCGATCGTGGATGAAAGCGGCCTTTGTCCAAAGAGCAACTAGAACCGTCCGTTGTGATGACCTATAGTTCCCTCCTCACGATCAACGTCTGGGGGAATCCTCCCGCGCGGAAAGAGTCGAACCCTCGCAAGGAGTTGGACACGCGCGGCGTAACACGGCCAAGTTTCGGCCATTGACGCTGCATTGGTCAGTTTGACCAGGCGGTAGCGGCATTCAGGACGAGCAGCCGGCCCGTCCCTCGATGCGCTGTTGGAGAAGGGTGAAACGTCCATGCCGGGTATCCGGCCGCGACATTTTCTTGTTGGTGGTGTTGCCGTCCTCGCGCTGACATTGGTCGCGCTGTTCGACGTCGCCACGGTCTCCGCCGCCTGGGAGACGCTCGGCTCGCGCCCCGGCGCACCGGTGACGGTCGTCGAGGCGAGGCAGGACGCCGATGGCGGCGGGACCGACAAGGACTCGGCCTATATCTGGTCGGCGACCCGCAACGGCTCGACGCTCAGGCTGAGAGGGCAAGTCCCCTCGGAAGAAGACCGGCGCACCGTGCTCGGCATGGTCAAGGCCCATTTCGCCGATCTCGAGGTCGAGGACCGCCTCAAGGTGGAGGAGGGGGGACCGCCGCGGGAGCAATGGCTTGGTGCCGTCAGTTTCGGGCTGAAGCAGCTGTCGCACCTGAAAAAGGGATCGGCCCGGCTCTTGAACGCAGGGATCAAGGTCGACGGCGAGGCCCGCAGCGGTTCCGACTATGCCGAGGTGAAGAAGGCGCTGGCCGGACCGATGCCCGCCGGGCTCACGGTGCTCAACGACAATGTGCGTCCGCCTTTCGCCGACCCTTACATCTTTTCCGCGACGCTCGGCCCCAATGCGCTGACGCTGACGGGCAGCGTGCCGAACGAGAACGTGCGCAAACAGCTCAAGGACATGTCGCGGCGGCTGTTCGAGCGGCCGACGCTTGACGACCAGCTCGAGCTCGCCTCTGGCGCTCCAAAGAACTGGAAGGACGCGGTGGAGGCCTCGTTGCGCGCCCTGAGCAGGCTCGACTCTGGCAAGCTCACGCTGTCCGGCGTCGCCCTCACCATCGAGGGCCTCGCCCCCGACAAGGGCACTGCGGTCGCCGTGTCCTATCAGCTGAAGCGGGACTTGCCGACGCTGTTCTCCTCGTCGGAAAGCATCAAGTGGAAAGAGGCTGACATGTCGCGGAACGTCGGCGAGCTGATCGTGCCGCGGATCAAGGAGATGATCCACTCCGACAACAGCCTCGCGACCGGCGCTATCCCTGCGGACCATCTCGACCCGCCGTCAAAAAGCGAGGGAGCTCCGGACTAATCGTTCGCCGTCAGAAACGACCCGATCGCTTCGACGGTCTCCGGCTCGTTGAGGACCGGAGCATGTCCCTGGCCGGGCACTGTCAGGGTGCGCAGATTAGAATGACGCTCGACCATGACCTCGAGGGTCTCAGCGCTGAGCAGGTCCGAATTCGCGCCGCGGATCGCCAGAGCCGGAAACTGCCCGAGAGCGATGAATTGAGGCCAAAGGTCTGGGGCCGGCCGGCCGAGATCGATGGCCCGCAGGGCGCGTGCGAGGCGGCGGTCATAGCTTTGGGCCGGACGCCCGTCCCGCTCATTGAACACGGCGCGGGCAATCTCCTCCCATTGCCATGACTCGATCGCCGGGAAGGCGCGCTCATTCATTTCCCGCAGCAGAAGCGCGGCATCCTCCCAGCTCCGCGGCACCTTGGTGCGGCCGACAAAGCCCATGATGCGCGCGAGCCCCGTGGCCTCAATCACGGGGCCGATGTCGTTGAGAACCACGACCCCCATCGCCGTGGGCCTGAGCGCTGCCATCATCATGGCAATGATGCCGCCTCGCGAGGTGCCGATGATGGCGGCGCGATGCAGGTCCTGGAGCGTCATGAAATCGAGCGTGTCGATCAGCTCGATATAGGGCGTGTAATTGCGCCAGTCGCGGTCATAGTCAGAACCGCCGCGGCCGCGATAATCGACGCAATAAACGTCGCGGGGACGCTGCGGGTGATGGGACAGGTAACTGGCGAGGTAATGGAAATCGCGGCCGTTGCGGGTCAGGCCGGGCAGGCACACGACTGGCCTCGCCGTCAACTCGGCGACCGGATAGTGGCGGACATGCAGGCGCAAATCGTCGAATGACGCATAGTAGATGTCTCGCCACAGCTCGCCGTTAAGCTCGGACATGTCTCGGGATTGCGCCTCGCGGCGCCAATCTTCGGGATGGTGGGAGCTAGCCCCGTTGCGTTGCTCTCTCACCCAGTGTTGACGCAGTTCGGGCTAAGAGCAAGCCCTTCGGCGATCCGTCACTCGGATCTTGCCTGTGTGAGCGGCTTCGGCTTCCGCTTGCCGCGGTTCAGGTCCTGCACCAGTTGGAGCGCGTGGTCGCTGCCTTGGAGCCGCGAACGATAGAGCTGGAGCGTCTCCATGATCTTCTTCACGTATTCCCTGGTTTCGGTGAAGGGAATGCTCTCGATCCAGTCCACGGGGTCGACTTTCGGATCGCGGGGGTCGCCGAAGGACCGCGACCATTCCTGCACGCGGCCGCCGCCGGCATTGTAGGCGGCAAGAGCCATGAAGTAGGAGCCCGAGTAGCTGTCGATCAGCTCGCGGAGATGGGCCTCGCCGAGCTGGATGTTGTAGGTCGGGTTGGTGAGCTGGGCGGCGGCGAATTTGACCTTGTATTGGCGCGCCACGGCCTTGGCCGTGCCCGGCATCAACTGCATCAAGCCGCTGGCGCCGACAGGGCTCTTAGCGCCGGCATTAAATTCGCTCTCCTGCCGCGACAGGGCATGCACCAGCGCCGGCTCGACCCGATCGGACAGCAGACTCTTGAACGACGGCAGCACGTCGATGGGCAGCGCATAGTCGCCGACGGCGATGTCGCGATTGAAGGCGATCTTGGAGAGCCTCAGCGCGATCTGGCGGTCGCCCGAGGCTTTGGCGAGCTCGGCGAGCAGCACCACCTCGCCCGGGCTCGTCAGCCGCCGGGACAGCGCGAGGAAGAATTGTGGGGTCACGCGCTCCATGTCGGAGGCGCGGGCGACGCCAATGGCGCGAACCGCGTCGTTGGCCATGAAGCTGTCAATATCAGCTTAAGTCGGTGGCGGCGTCGGCGTTACCGCGAGATTTGCCGGCCGCGAGTTCGAGCGCCTGGCGCCCCAACTGACCGTAGAAATATTGCGGGAACTTTGCCGCAGCCTGAAAATGCACGACCGCCGAGCCCTTGTCGCCAAGGGCAAGCGCCGTGCGCCCGAGCCAATACTCAGCAAGCGCCAGGTTCTTCGACCCCTTTGCCGCGGCGCGGAGGGCAATGAAATGCGGGAGCGCCGTCTTCGGCTCCGACAGGAATCGCAGAGCGATCCAGCCGGCGAGGAATTCGGCTTCGACATAGGCGTCGCCGGAGATCGGACCGTGCTCGGAGGCGATCTGATAGCCGATGCGCGGCTGGCCGCCGTTCAGCGCCGTGCGGCAATTGAGGCGCCGCTCGCTCCACCAGCCTTCAGCGTCGATCAGCCGATCCGGCTCGCGCGGCGCGTTGAGCACCGCCTGCCAGGCTTCCTTATCGCGATCCTTGCGCCGGAGCCATTGGATGCGGTTGTAGAGGAAACCGACATCGCCGTCCTTCGCGCTCGCCGGTATGGCGTCGAGCAGCTTGCCGGCATTGGCGCCGCGTTTGACCACCGCGACGCGCGCTGCGATTTTCTTTTGGTCCGCCGCCGGCAGCAATTTGGAGATGCGCAAGGCGGCATCGGCGGAGGACTTGCTATCGGGGAACAACAGCTTATCGATGCGGGCCTGGTGATCCTCGGCCGTGAGCATCGAGCCGTACCGGGCAAGGATCTTATTCTCGACCGTCCGATTGAGCTGGTAGTCGCGCCACGCCGACACGATCAGCTCGCGGCCTGCGGCCTCGTTGCCGTCTTTCAGATAGGCGCTCGCCAGCGCCGCCTTGCCGGCTCCGGTGCGCGGCGCGTTGCCGCTGAAGAAGGCACGAATCTTGTCGGCGCTCGGGTCGGCAAGGAACAGGGCGATCTCGGCGCGCTCGCGAAGCTCGTCTTGACCCGGCCAATCGGGGTTGGCGAGGCGGAAGACCTCGATCGCCGTGGCCGAAGCATCAAGGTCGCCATTGCGATACTCGAACCAGGTCGCGAGCTTGCTGGCGGCGGTGTCCTTGATCCGCTCCGTGGCCGCGTGAGCGCCGGCGTCGTCGCCTCTGAAGCTGGCACGGAAGGCATTCTGCAAGTTGGCGGCATCCGCCGAACTAAGCTGATAGTCGAGCAGCGGCTTGAGGATCGAGGCAAAGTCGAGCTTCGGGGCGCGCGTCGGGACCGGGGCGGCGGCAACCGGCCCCTTGACCGCGAGCGACTCCGTTGGCCGCTCCGGATTCCGTTCGGGCATCGGGGCAGCATCGCCCGATTCCGCGGCGTCGGTTTCAGCGGCGCCAGGGTCTGCTGCCGGCGCCGGCGTGAGCTTGGCTTCCTTGACGGCGCCGGTGACGTCGCTGGTGATGTCGGTCGTAAGCGCCGCCTCTTGCGTTCCGCTTACCTCATTCGGCACCTGGGCCTCGGTGCTTTTCGCCGGAGCGTCGCTCGGCAGCGCGCCGGAACTCGGCAGCGTGGCGGCGCTACGTACAGGATTGCGGTCAGGAATCGGGATGGCGACCGGCGTAGTAACCTTGGCCGTGCGCGCTTTGGCGCGCGACTTCGCATCCACCGTCCCTGGGTCTGTCAGGAGCGGGACGAAGGACGCACAAAATACAAAGAGTGTTACGGTCGCCCCTAAGCGTTTCATTCTCGTCGATCGGTCCGGTTGCGCGATCCTGCCAAATACACGGTCAGGATTTCCCCCTAAAGCCGGGGCTCCGCGACGAAGGTGGCTATACTAGCCCTCTAACCTCAACAATGTCTGAAAAAATCCGGCGGGACTGTGGCGCGCAGACGTGATCGTTGATTCCACGTCACATTGTCCCTTTTTGGCAACTATGCCTGCCGCGTTTGCAGCAGGCGTTCTGCATTTCCGCCACGCCTTGCCCGTTTGAGTCCTAAACCCTATTGTCCGCGCTTATTTTCCGGCGAAAACCCGTCACCTCAGTCCAAAGAGCGAGAGCCCCCGTGCCAATGCCTCCCTTCCAAGGCTCGATCACAGCCCTGATCACGCCCTTCAAGGATGGCGCGCTCGATGCCAAGGCCTTCCAAAGCCTGGTGGAGTGGCAGATCGATCAGGGCACGCACGGCCTCGTCCCGGTCGGCACCACGGGGGAGTCGCCGACGCTGTCTCACGACGAGCATAAGCGCGTCATCGAGCTGTGCATCGAGGCGGCTGCGGGCCGGGTCCCGGTGATCGCGGGCGCGGGCTCGAACTCGACCGCCGAGGCCGTGGCGCTAACCCGGCATGCCAAGAGCGCTGGCGCCGACGGCGTGCTCGTGGTCACGCCCTATTACAACAAGCCGACCCAGGAGGGCCTTTACCTCCATTTCAAGGCCGTCAACGATGCCGCCGACATTCCCATCATCATGTACAACATCCCCGGCCGCAGCGTGGTCGACATGTCGGTTGAGATCATGACGCGTCTGTTCAAGCTGCCGAACATCGTCGGGGTAAAGGATGCCACCGCCAATCTCGCCCGCGTCAGCCAGCAGCGCGCGGCGATGGGCACCGACTTCGTCCAGCTCTCAGGCGAGGACGCGACCGCACTCGGCTTCATGGCCCATGGCGGCCAGGGCTGCATCTCGGTGACGGCGAACGTTGCGCCGGCGCTCTGCTCCGAGTTCCAGCTTGCCTGCCTCGGCGGCAACTTCAAGCGCGCCCTCGAGATCCAGGACAAGCTGATGCCGTTGCATGACGCGCTGTTCGTGGAGTCCAATCCGGGGCCGGTGAAATACGCCGCCGAGAAGCTAGGCCTCTGCTCCGGGGAGACGAGGCTCCCGCTCGCGCCGCTGATGGCCGCCTCGAAGGCGAAGGTCGACGACGCGCTGGCCAAGGTCGGCCTGTTTCTGGTCTAGACTTGCAAGGTCAAGCCGATGGCGCAGAAGAGCGAGAGCGGCAAGCTCGTCGCCGAAAACCGCAAGGCCCGTTTCAACTACGAGATCGAGGACAAGCTCGAGGCGGGGCTGGTGCTCACCGGCTCCGAGGTGAAGTCATTGCGGGCCGGCAAGGCCAACATCGCCAACTCCTATGCCTCCGATGAAGGCGGCGCGCTCTATCTGATCAACGCCCATATCGCCGAGTATTCGCAGGCCGGCCGCGCTAATCACGAGCCGAACTCGGCGCCGGAAGTTGCTGCTGCATCGCCGCGAGCTCGACCGGCTGCGCGGCGCGATCCAACGCGAAGGCATGGCGGTGGTGCCGCTTCGTCTCTACTTCAACGCGCGAGGGATCGCCAAGGTCCAGCTCGGCATCGCCAAGGGCAAGAAGCTCCACGACAAGCGCGAGACCGAGAAGAAGCGCGACTGGGAGCGGCAGAAGGGCAGGCTGATGCGCGAGAAGGGGTGAGCTCCGTGGCGGGCGAAATTGATCACCTCAAGCCGGGGCTCGCCTTGCCGCAGCTCGCGCTCCCGGCGACGAGCGGCGGCGAGATCTCTCTCGCCGAGCAGCAGGGCCTCAGCGCAATCTTCGTCTATCCCTGGACCGGTCGGCCGGACCATCCCAATCCGCCCAACTGGGACGACATTCCCGGCGCTCATGGCTCGACGCCGGAGCTCGAAGGCCTCCGCGACCACATTGCGGATTTTGCTGCCCTCAAGGTCGCGCTGTTCGGTCTCAGCCGGCAGACCACCGATTGGCAGCGCGAGTTGGGCAACCGCCTTCGGTTGCCGTTTCCGATCCTGAGCGACGCGGAGGGACGTTTCACCGAGGCGCTCGCCTTGCCGACGTTCGCAACTGGCCGCGACACCTATTTGAAACGACTCACGCTTGTGGTCAGGGACGGGCGCCTCGTGCAGATTCTCCATCCCGTGCCCCGACCTAAGACTCATGCGGCAGAGGTCTTGCGCTGGCTCCACGGGAACCCGCTCTAGAGCGCTCCGTCCTCGGCGTCCTCGACGGAATAGCCGAGCCGGTCGAGCCCCTCTTCGAGATAGTCCGCGAGCATCGGCATGCCGAGGAGATACTCCCCAGTGCGGTTGTTGCGCTCCGACCGCGCCGTATCGAGCGCCTCGTCGAGCTCCTCGGGGCCGAACGAGCCGCGGCCGATCCAGGCCAGCGCCACGAGGCTTGCCTGCTCGTCCTCGTTCAAATCGGCGATGAAGCCTTTGAGCTCGGCCCACGTGGCATCGTCGCTGAAGGCCTCGAGGATGGAGTCGGCGTCATGATCGGAGGTGGCGCCATCATCTTCCCAGGCGCCGACCTTGGCCGCGATCTCGCGCGCCTTGACGATGACGTAGCCGACCTTGGTCGGCGAAATCTCAAGCGACGCCATCACGTCTCTCCGCCCCGACGCCCATGAAAGTCTGCCAAGCATGCCCGAGTTGGTTGACGCCAGCAAGAATGTCGGGCTCTAGGAGAGGCCGAGCTCGCCCGCGATCGCCTCCAAGACGGCCTCGAACATCTCCGGCGTCAAGCGCCCGGTGTTCGTGTTCTGGCGGGAGCAATGGTAGCTGTCGAACAGGACGAGGCCGCTGTCGAGTTGGTGCCTGGCGCCGTGAGCGAAAGGGTAGGGGCGCCGCTTCAGGCCCAGCGCTTCAAGTGTGCTGTCATGGGCGATGCGGCCAAGGGCGAGGATCGTCTGCAAATTGTGCAGGCTCCCGATCCGGCCGATCAGGAATTGCCGGCAAGTTGCGATCTCGATCCCCGTCGGGCGATTGGCAGGGGGCACGCAACGCACCGCATTGCTGATCATGCAGTCGACGAGCTGCAACGCCTCGGGCTGGGCGGGATCGTGGCGGCCGCGGGCGAGCCCCGCCTTGATAAGAGAGGGGTAGAGCAGGTCGCCGGCGAAGTCGCCGAGGAAGGGGCGCCCGGTGCGGTTCGCCCCCTTCAAGCCCGGCGCCAGTCCAACGATGAGGAGCCGCGCCGTCTCCGCGCCGAACGACGGCACCGCGCCGTTGTACCAGTCAGGATGCGCGTGCCTGTTCTCATCGCGAAAATCAACGAGGCGCGGGCAGAGTGGACAGTCCCGCGCCGGCTCCGCCATCGCGTGGCGCACCTCGTTGATGACGATCATGAGCGGATGTTACGGGCTTGGCGGCGGCGTGTCTCGTTCGCCCGCATCGTTCGCCGCGAGCTTCGCGAGCGCCGCCCAGTCGAGATCACCATCGCCTTGGGCGATCAGCGTGAGAAAGCGGGTGGCCACGAGATGGGCCAGCGGCATCGGGACCTTGAGTCCCTCGGCGGCGGCAAGGGCGAGACGGACGTCCTTGTAGCCAAGCTCGGCCTTGAAGCCTGCGGGATGATATCTCCGCTCGGCGATGATGGCGCCATAGGTTTTGTAGACCGGGGCACCGAACAGCGTGCTGGTGATGAGATCGAGATATTGCTCCCGATCGATCCCGGCCTTTCCGATCAGGGCGAAGGCTTCGCCGAGCGCCTCGATCACGGCGGTGATCAGGAAATTGCCGCTGAGCTTGACCAGGTTCGCCTTCGGCGCCTCCTCGGCGATGACGAAGCAGCGCTGACCCAAGGCATCGAACAGCGGCCGGCAAGACTTGACGAGGTCGGGCGGTCCGGCGGCAACGACGAAGAGCTTGGCCGCTGCGGCAGCGTCCGGGCGGCCGAACACGGGAGCCGAGATATAGCCCTGGCCTTGATCGGCGTGCGCCAGCACCAAGCGCTCGGCAAGCGCGACGCTGATCGTGCTCATGGAGATGTGGATGCCGGCGGGCTTGAGGGCGGCGAGGATGCCGTCCTCGCCGAACACCGCGGCCTCGACCACGGTGTCATCGGCAAGCATGGTGATGACCACATCGCCGCGCGCGGCCTCGGCCGGCGTCTCTGCCAAGACCGCTCCCTGGGCGAGGTGAGGCTCGGCCTTCTGTGGCGTGCGGTTATAGACGGTGAGGTCGAACCCGGCCTTGAGCAGGTTCGAAGCCATGGCGCTTCCCATGCGGCCAAGGCCGATAAAGCCAACCTTCATGTCAGGCTTTCCTTCGACGGTCGATTTGAGACCAACGCCTCAGGTCTCGATCAGATCCTCGGAGTTCGAACTCATCGGCAGATTCCTGCCGCCGGCGCTCTCCGCGCTGCACCCGCTCGGCCGGGTCGCGGCCGATCTCGTTCTGCAGATAGGCGAGGTCTATGAACTGATCCGCTTGGCGCCGGAGCTCGTCGGCGACCATCGGAGGGTTGGTCACGAGCGTGGAGACAACGCTGACCCTTTTGCCCTTGTGCTGAAGCGCCTCGACCAGAGAGCGGAAGTCGCCATCACCTGAGAACAACACGATATGGTCGAGATATTCCGACAGCTCCATGGCATCGACGGCGAGCTCGATGTCCATGTTGCCTTTGATCTTGCGCCGGCCGGTGGCGTCGGTGAACTCCTTGGTCGGCTTGGTGACCATGGTGTAACCGTTGTAGTCGAGCCAATCGATCAGAGGCCGGATCGAGGAGTATTCCTGGTCCTCGACCAGCGCCGTGTAGTAGAGGGCCCTGACCAGTTGGCCCTTCGTGCCGAACAGCGCCAGCAGTCGCTTGTAGTCGATGTCGAAGCCGAGAGACTTTGCGGTGGCGTAGAGATTGGCGCCGTCGATGAAGAGCGCGACGCGCTCGTTAGGATAGAAATGCATTTGAGACCCTATCATTTTCAATATGAGTAAAAGCAAACGATTAGCAGCTTCGTTGAACGCAAGACTGCATCACTAAAACATAGGAATGGGATGGTTGTTCCGCAATCGATGCCGCAAGGGAAAGTGCTGGTAGGACTTGGTGCCAATTCTCCGGGGCCGTGGGGCACGCCCAGAAAGACTCTTCGTCGCGCCCTGAAGGAGCTCGAGGCCGGAGGGCTGACCATCGAGCGCATTTCCGAGCTCTATGAGACCGCGGCCATGGGCCAGCCGCACCAGCCGCCTTACTTCAACGCCGTGATCCTTGGCACCACGAGTCTGCCGGCACCCGCCTTGCTGCGCCTGATGAAAGACATCGAAGCGCGCGCCGGACGGCGCGGCGGCGGCAGGCCTTGGGGAATGCGGAGCCTCGACCTCGACATCCTCGATTACAAGGGTTTGCGCCTGAATTGGACAGGACCCTCCAAGGACATGCCCTATCAGCGCACCCGCCAGCTTGTTCTGCCCCACCCGGGTATCGAGCAGCGACCTTTCGTGCTGCTGCCGCTCCTTGATGTCGCACCCAATTGGCGCCACCCGGTATCGAGACTGAGCGCGGGCGAGCTTTGGCGGCGCGTGCCGAAGGGCGGCCAGGGCCGCGTGCTCAAACAGGTTTCCTGAGCCCGGGAAAGCCTTGCTTTGCCTTGCCAGGCCTGGACGAACCGCCTAAATAGGGACGAACTCCTAAACTTGAGACAAGGATTTGCTGATGGCTCGCGTTACCGTCGAGGATTGCATCGATAAGGTTCCCAACCGCTTCGAGCTCGTGCTTCTTGCGGGCCACCGCGCGCGGACTATCTCCGCCGGCGCTCAGATCGCCGTCGACCGCGACAATGACAAGAACCCGGTCGTCGCGCTCCGCGAGATCGCCGACGAAAAAGTCGATTGCGACGATCTTAGGGAAGACTTCATCCACTCCATGCAGAAATACGTGGAGGTCGATGAGCCAGAAGCAGAAGCCGTGCCTATGCTCTCGGCGGACACCAGGATGCCGATCCTTGGCCAGGACGATCAGTTGATCGACAACGCGGTCGACAAGATGACCGAGGAGGAGCTGTTGCGTAGGATGGCGAGCCAGGCGCCTTCAGATGGCTCCAATGCGGGACCCCGCTCGCGCTGACGAGAACGCCTCCCGACGACCTGGGCGCCATACCGGCGTGAGCCGGTATCCAATCACCTCGTGGCGGCACGTCGCGGCCCGCCCCGGCTTCGCGCGGGACGACGGAGGCGCGCCATGACCACACGTGCCTATGAACTGGTCGAGCGGGTCAAGAGCTACGAGCCCGACGCCGACGAGGCGCTCCTCAACCGCGCCTATGTCTACGCCATGAAAGCCCATGGCAATCAGAAGCGCGCGTCCGGCGCTCCGTTCTTCTCCCATCCCCTCGAAGTCGCCGCCATCCTCGCTGAGATGCGGCTCGACGACGCCACCATCGCCACGGCGCTGCTGCACGACACTATCGAGGACACCGGCGCCACGCGGAGCGAGATCGACACCCTGTTCGGGCCCGAGATCGGCTCGCTCGTCGACGGCCTGACCAAGATTAAAAAGCTCGACCTCGTCACCAAGAAGGCCGAGCAGGCCGAGAACTTCCGCAAGCTCTTGCTCGCGATCTCGAGCGATATCCGCGTGCTTCTCGTCAAGCTCGCGGACCGGCTCCACAACATGCGCACGCTCGAGCACATGAAGCCGGCCAAGCGCAAGATCGTCGCCGAGGAGACCATGGAGATCTATGCGCCGCTCGCTGGGCGCATGGGCATGCAATGGCTGCGCGAGGAGCTCGAGGATCACGCCTTCCGTTGGCTCAATCCGGAAGGCCATGCCGCCGTGGTCGATCGCCTTAAGATCCTGCGCGAGCGCAATCAGGGCCTGATCGAGGAGATCGAGCACGCGCTCACCAAGCGGCTGGAAGAGGCAAAGGTCAAGGCGATCGTCGCCGGCCGTGAGAAGAAGCCCTATTCCATCTGGAACAAGATGGAGCGGAAGCAGATCTCACTCGAGCAGCTCTCTGACATCTATGCGTTCCGCATCGTGGTCGACGAGGTCGTGGATTGCTACCGGGCGCTCGCGGTGGTGCACACCACCTGGCACGCGGTGCCCGGCCGCTTCAAGGATTATATCTCGAGCCCGAAGCAGAACGACTACCAGTCGATCCACACCACCATCATCGGGCCGCGGCATCAGCGCGCCGAACTCCAGATCCGCACCGAGCGCATGCATTCGGTCGCCGAGTATGGCGTCGCCGCCCACGCGCTCTACAAAGACACGAACGGCCACGAGGCAGGCGTGCTGCCGAGCCATGAGAGCAACGCTTACCGCTGGCTCCGCCATCTCGTCGACATGCTTCTCGACGGCGACAATGCCGAGGAATTCCTGGAGCACACCAAGCTCGAGCTGTTTCAGGATCAGGTGTTTTGCTTCACGCCGAAGGGACGCCTGATCGCGCTGCCCCGCGGCGCCAACCCGATCGACTTCGCCTATGCGGTGCATACCGTGGTCGGCAACACCTGCGTCGGCTGCAAGATCAACGGCCGGCCGATGCCGCTCGTCACCGAGCTCAGAAACGGCGATGAGGTCGAGATCATCTGCTCCGAGGCGCAAGCGCCGCCAGCCGCCTGGCAGAGCTTGGCGGTGACCGGCAAGGCGCGGTCGGCCATCCGCCGCGCCACCCGCGATGCCGCGCGCGCGCAATATGGCAAGCTCGGCCGCGAGATCCTGGAGCGCAGCTTCAGCCGGCAAGGCAAGACCTTCAGTGACGAGGCCATCGGCCAGGCGCTGCCGCGTCTCTCCCAGAAGACGGTGGACGACGTCATCGCCGCCGTTGGCCGCGGCGAGCTTGCCTCCGCCGATGTGCTGCGCGCCGTATGGCCCGGAGAGGCCGCCGGCGAAGCGCCGAAGCGGCGGCGCAAGGTGAAGCGCAACGAGGAAGGCTGGTTTGGCCTTGGCAAGGTCATGGGGCTGAAATTCCGCTGGCCCGGCTCGGCCGGCCGCAGCCCGAAGCCCGACGCGAGCGGCATCCCGATCAGGGGCCTCCGCGGCGACCTTCCGGTGAGCTTTGCCGGGGAGGGGGCCGTTCCCGGCGACCGCATTGTCGGTATCCTCAACCCGGGCCAGGGCATTACCATCTATCCGATCCACGCCGAGGCGCTCAAAGCCTTCGACGAGGAGCCGGAGCGCTGGATCGACGTGACCTGGGATCTCGATGAAGACGACCCGCAGCGCTTTCCCACCAAGATCGCGGTGACGGCGCTCAACGAACCTGGCAGCCTGGCCCAGATCGCCGCCGTCATCGGCGAGACCGAAGGCAATATCGAAAACGTCAAAATGATGAAACGGGGACCGGACTACACTGAGATGCTGATTGATCTCGAGGTCTGGGACCTCAAGCATCTCAACGAGATCCTTGCCGGACTCCGTGCCAAGGATGTGGTCTCGAGCGCGACGAGGGTCGGCGGCTAATAGAGGGTTCGATGCTGTTCAGGCGTCGCGAGACAGAGAGCCTATTGGAACGCATGCGCGTTCATATGTGGCCGCGGCGGAGCTGGGGCCGCTCCGGTCGCTATGTTGTCTATCGGTTGAGGCGCTTGAGCGCCACGCCTCACGCTATCGCGCTCGGCTTCGGCGTCGGCGCCTTCGCCGCGATGACGCCCTTTATCGGCACGCATATGGTCATGGCGGCGCTACTCGCCTGGGCGATCGGCGGCAGCATGGTCGCCGCGGTGCTCGGTACGTTCCTCGGCAATCCCCTGACCTATCCGTTCTTCTGGTTCGCAAGCTACAAGATCGGTAACGTCCTGCTCGGCACACACGGCACCAAGAAGCACATCGACCTCACCCACGGGATTTTTGAATCCTCCTTCGACAAGCTTTGGCCGATCCTGAAGCCGATGGCGCTCGGCAGCATTCCGCTCGGTCTTGCCCTCGCGGCCGGCTGCTATGTCCTGGTCAGGCCGATGGTCGAGGCCTATCAGCACCGCCGCCGCCGCGAGTTGCTGCGCCAAGATCGCGATGAAGTCGGCGCCGGAGGAACGGCGCCATGACCGCGGTGCCGCCGATCCGCCTCGGCATCAATATCGATCACGTCGCCACCTTGCGGAACGCGCGCGGCGGTCGCCATCCCGATCCCCTGCGCGCGGCGGCGATTGCGACCGAGGCCGGCGCCGACAACATCACCGCGCATCTCCGCGAAGACCGCCGCCACATCACCGACGATGATATCGCCCGCCTCGCGGCGAACCTGACCGTGGCGCTCAACATGGAGATGGCGGCGACGCCGGAGATGCTTGCCATCGCGCTCAAGACGAAGCCGCAAGCGTCCTGCATCGTGCCGGAGAAGCGCACCGAACGCACCACCGAGGGCGGGCTCGAGGTCGCGGGCCAGCATAACCAGCTCGCGCCATTCGTTGACAGGCTCGGCGACGCCGGCATCCACGTGTCCTTGTTCATCGCCCCTGAGCTGCGGCAGATCGAAGCTGCTGCACACCTACGCGCGCCCGCGATCGAGATCCATGTCGGTCCCTGGTGCGAGGCGCTCGCCGAGGGTCGGGAGCGGGAAGCAGAGGCCGAGTGGCGCCGCATCGTCGAAGGCGCACGCGCCGCCCATGACCTCGGCCTGGAAGTTCACGCCGGGCACGGCCTCGACTACGCGACGGCCGCGACGATTTCCGCTCTGCCTGAGGTCGTCGAACTCAATATCGGCCATTTCCTCGTCGGCGAGGCGGTTTTTGTCAGCCTCGGGGAGAGCGTGAGCCGCATGCGTCTGGCCATGGATCGGGGCCGCGCGAGCTTGCGGCAAAGCGCCACGGCGGCAACGATGGGTGGCGACGCGTGATGATCCTCGGCCTCGGCAACGACATCATCGACATCCGCCGCGTCGAGCGCACCATCGAACGCTACGGCGAGCGCTTTCTGTCGCGCGTGTTCACCGATATCGAGCGGCGGAAGTCTGACGGACGCGCCGCCCGCGCCGCCTCCTACGCCAAGCGCTTCGCCGCCAAGGAGGCCTGCGCCAAGGCTTTGGGCACCGGGTTTCGCCAGGGGGTCTTCTGGCGCGACATGGGGGTCGTAAATTTACCCTCGGGCCGCCCTACCTTGGAGCTGACCGGCGGGGCGCTGCGGGCGCTCGCCGAGATCACGCCAGACGGCCACGACACCCGCATCGACCTCACCATCACCGACGATTTTCCGCTGGCTCAAGCCATTGTCATCATCTCCGCCTTCAGGGTGCCGATGCGCGACTGAGCCATTTGCCTCGCCATCTTCGAGGGGTTATAGGGGCCACCGGGGTCCCGCGAATTCAAGCAGATTTGAGCCGATAAGGAGTGCTTCCGCATGAGTGTCGAGGCCGAGGACACGCAAGACAAGGGCGGGGTCAAAGACACTATCCGCGTGATCATTCACGCGCTGATCCTTGCGCTCATCGTCCGCATCTTTCTGTTCCAGCCCTTCAACATTCCGTCCGGCTCGATGATCCCGACGCTCCTCGTCGGCGACTATCTCTTCGTCTCCAAATACAGTTACGGTTACAGCCGCTATTCCTTCCCGTTCGGTCCCGATCTCTTTTCCGGCCGCATCTGGGCCAAGGAGCCGACCCGCGGTGACGTCGTGGTGTTCAAGTTGCCCCGCGACAACGAGACCGACTACATCAAGCGCGTGATCGGCCTGCCCGGCGACGAGATCCAGATGATCCATGGCGTGCTGCACATCAACGGCGAGGCCGTGAAGAAGGAGCGCATCGACGACTTCGTCGCCACCGATGGCTCGGGACGCGAGCGTCATGTGGCGCGCTATCGCGAGACCTTGCCCAACGGCGTGAGCTATCCGGTGCTCGACCTTGTCAATGAGGGCATCGGCGACAACACCGAAGTCTACAAGGTCCCCGAGGGTCACTTCTTCATGATGGGTGACAACAGGGACAACTCGACCGACAGCCGCTTCCTCTCCGAGGTCGGCTTCGTCCCCTTCCAGAACCTGGTCGGCAAAGCCCAGATCATCTTCTTCTCCATCGATGAAGGCGCGAGCTTCTGGCAGGTCTGGAAGTGGCCGACCGACGTCCGCTGGTCGCGCATTCTTGAGATGGTGCAATAGGCTTGCCCAAGCGCCGCGACACGGCTCTGCGACAGCTTTCCGAACGGCTTGGCTACGAGTTCAAGGATGCGAGCCTGCTGGCTCTGGCGTTGACCCATGCCAGCGCCCGGCCGGCGCCGAAGCCCAACGAAGATAATGAACGGCTCGAATTTTTGGGCGACCGCGTGCTCGGGCTCTGCATAGCCGCGCTTTTGACCGAGAGCTTTCCCGAGGCGAGCGAAGGCGAGTTAGCGCGGCGCTACAATCAGCTCGTCCGCGCCGAGACTTTGGCGGAGGTGGCGCAACAGTTGGAGCTCGGCAAGGTGATCCTCATGAGCGGCGGCGAAGCCGACAGTGGTGGCAGGGCCAAGAAGACCATCCTCGCCAATGCCTGCGAGGCCGTGCTCGGCGCCATCTTCACCGACGGCGGCTACGAGGCCGCGTGCAAGGTGGTGAAGCAGTTTTGGGCGTCGGAACTCGGAAGCTTCGCCGAGGCCCCGCCCGACGCCAAGTCGGTGCTCCAGGAATGGGCACAAGGCCGGCGGCTATCACTGCCGCGCTATATCGAGGTCTCGCGCGAAGGTCCGGACCACGCGCCTCAATTCACTTCGGAGGTGCAGATCGACGGCATCGCCCCGGAACGCGGCCACGGCGCGAGCAAGCGCGCCGCAGAGCAAGACGCGGCTCTCGCCATGCTGCTCCGCGAGGGGGTGTGGCAGTCGCCCCACCATGACTGAGACGACCGGCAAGCACACCGGGGCCGGCGAGGAGAGCCGCTGCGGCTTCGTCGCGCTGATCGGCGCCCCGAACAGCGGCAAGTCGACTTTGATCAACGCCCTTGTCGGCGCCAAGGTCGCCATCGTCACCCACAAGGCACAGACGACGCGGGGACCGGTGCTCGGCATCGCGATCGAGGGCGAAAGCCAGATCATCCTCGTCGACACGCCCGGCATCTTTCAGCCGAAGCGGCGGCTCGATCGCGCCATGGCCATGGCGGCCTGGACGCGGGCAGGGGACGCCGATCTCGTAGCGCTCGTGATCGATGCCGAGCGGGGCCTCGACCAGACGCTCGATCCCGTCTTCGCCAATCTCGCCGAGATCAGCCGGCCGATCCTCGCCGTGCTCAACAAGATCGATCTGGTGGCGCGGCCGGAGCTCCTGCATCTCGCGGCTGATCTTTCCACGCGCCACGGCTTCGCCGAGACCTTCATGATCTCAGCGCTGACCGGCGACGGCGTTCCCGACCTCAAATCGTATCTCGCCCATGCGGTGCCGCCCGGCCCCTGGCTCTACCCAGAGGATCAGCTCACCGATGCGCCGCTCCGTCAGGCTGCCGCCGAGATCACCCGCGAGAAGCTGTTCCTCCGCCTCCATGACGAGCTGCCCTACAGCCTCACGGTGGAAACCGCCGACTGGAAGGAGTTGAAGGACGGCAGCGTCCGCATCGAGCAGACCATCTATGTCATGCGCGACAGCCAGAAGAAGATCGTGCTCGGAGCCAAGGGCGCAACCATCAAGGCCATCTCCATGGCCGCCCGCGAGGATATTGGCGAGATGGTCGGCGCGCCGGTCCATCTGTTCCTCTTCGTTAAGGTGCGCGAGCGCTGGGGCGAAGACCCCGAGCGCTTCCGCGAGATGGGCCTCGACTATCCCAAGGAGTGATAGCGTAGCTCCATGGACTTCACCGACGAGGGCATCTTCATCTCCGCCAAGCCGCTCGGCGAGGCGAATGCCGTCGCCGAGATCCTGACCGCGGCGCATGGCCGCCATCTTGGCCTCGTGCGGGGAGGGCGGTCGCGCCGCCTGCGCCCACTGCTGCAACCCGGCAATCTCCTGTCGCTGTCGTGGCGGGCCCGGCTCGCCGACCATCTCGGCGGTTTCGCCGTCGAGCTGATCGATCCACTCGCGGCGCGCGTCCTCGACGATCAGGCAGCACTAGCAGCCATCGGCTCACTCACCTCGCTTGCCAAGCTACTGCCCGAGCGCGACCCCCATCCCGAGCTTTATCACGTCGCGCTTCAGGTCCTACGCGCACTCGATGATGCCGACCGCTGGCCCGCGCTGCTTGTACATTGGGAGATGATGCTGCTCCAGGATCTCGGCTTCGGCCTCGATTTGAGCGCCTGCGCCGCGACCGGCGTCACCACCGACCTCGCCTTCGTCTCGCCGCGCTCAGGCCGCGCCGTGTCGCACCACGCCGGCGAAGCCTATGGCGACCGACTGCTCAAACTGCCGCGGTTTCTGGTCGAGGAGGAGGCGGACGCTTCGCCGCAAGACGTGGTCGCAGGGCTCGCGCTCACCGGCCATTTCCTCGAGCGCCACGTGCTCGCGCCCCACGGCCAGTCTCTGCCGCAATCTCGCGAGCGCCTGATCGGATTGCTGACGCGGCGAGCATCGACGGCTCTCCCTTGAGCCGACTCGGCCGATACGCTAAGCGCGACATATGGGAAAAAAACCTGCGCCGCCTGAGCAGTCGGGCCCGATCGAGCCCGTAAACCTGCGCGAGGCTCTGGAAGAGCGTTATCTCGCCTACGCGCTGTCGACGATCATGCACCGGGCGCTGCCCGACGTGCGCGACGGGCTGAAGCCCGTGCATCGGCGCCTGCTCTACGCCATGCGCCAGCTGAGGCTCGATCCCCAGGGCCAGTACCGCAAATGCGCCAAGATCGTTGGCGACACCATGGGCAACTTCCACCCGCACGGCAATCAGGCGATCTATGACGCGCTGGCGCGGCTCGCCCAGGACTTTTCCGTCCGCTATCCGCTGATCGACGGGCAGGGCAATTTCGGCAATATCGACGGCGATAATCCCGCCGCGGACCGTTACACCGAGGCGCGGCTGACCGAAATCGCGGTGCAGCTCCTCGACGGCATCGACGAGGACACCGTCGACTTCCGCCCCAATTACGACGGCCGCGAGCTGGAGCCAGTCGTCCTACCGGCCAATTTCCCGAACCTCCTCGCCAATGGCGCCTCGGGCATCGCCGTCGGCATGGCCACCAATATCCCGCCTCACAATGCCGGCGAGCTCTGCGACGCGGCCCTGCATCTGATCAAATTCCCGAACGCCACCGCCGACAAGTTGGTCGATCTCGTGCCCGGCCCCGACCTGCCCACCGGCGGCATTCTGGTCGAGCCGCGGGAG
This sequence comes from uncultured Alphaproteobacteria bacterium, assembly GCA_963732955.1. Lineage (GTDB taxonomy): Bacteria > Pseudomonadota > Alphaproteobacteria > Rhizobiales > Methyloligellaceae > Methyloceanibacter. The sequence continues at coordinate 916,633 of CAVTBH010000004.1, read as the reverse complement.
TCCATCGTCGAGGCCTATAAGACCGGGCGCGGCAGCTTCCGTCTCCGTGCCCGCTGGGTGCAGGAAGATATCGGCCGCGGCACCTATCAGATCGTCGTCACCGAGATCCCCTATCAGGTGCCGAAGGCGCGGCTCGTCGCCCGCATCGCTGAACTGCTGCAGGCCAAGAAGCTGACGTTGCTCGCCGATGTGCGCGACGAATCGACCGAGGAGGTCCGCCTCGTGCTCGAGCCGAAGAGCCGCGCCGTCGATCCGGTGCTGCTGATGGAGCAGATGTTCAAGCTGACCGAGCTCGAGACGCGTCTTCCCCTCAACATGAATGTGTTGAGCCGGGGGCAGGTGCCGAACGTGCTGAGCCTGCGCCAGGTGCTCCGGGAATGGCTTGATCACCGCAAAGAGGTGCTGGTCCGCGGCTCGAAGCATCGTCTCGCCAAGATCGATCATAGGCTGGAGGTGCTGGAAGGCTTTCTCATCGTCTATCTGAACCTCGACAAGGTGATCAAAATCATCCGCGAGACCGACGAGCCGAAGCCGGCCCTGATGCGCGCCTTCAAGCTCACCGATATCCAGGCCGAGGCCATCCTCAATATGCGGCTGCGATCCTTGCGCAAGCTCGAGGAGATGGAGATCAGGCGCGAGCACGATGCCCTGACCAAGGAGCGCAAGGAGTTGAAGGCGCTGCTCGCCTCAGACGACAAGCAGTGGAAGAAGATCGCCGACGAGATCAAGTCGCTGAAGGAGCGCTTCGGCCAGAAGACCGAGCTCGGCCGCCGCCGCACCAGCTTCGAGGAGGCGCCGGAAGGTATCGCCGAGGATCTGGCCGAAGCCCTGATCGAGAAGGAGCCCTTGACCGTGGTGCTCTCCGACAAGGGCTGGATCCGGGCCATGAAGGGACACCTCGCCGATGACAGCGGCCTCGCTTTCAAAGAGGGCGACCGCCTGAAATGCTTTGTCCGCACCCAGACCACTGACACGTTGCTCCTGTTCGCCACCAATGGCCGTTTCTACACTTTGAGCCCGGACAAGCTGCCAAGCGGCCGCGGCCACGGCGAGCCGTTCCGCCTGATGATCGACATCGAGGAGACCGCGGACGCCGTCGATCTCTTCATCTACGAGCCGGAGCGGAAGCTCCTGGTGGCGAGCTCGAGCGGACACGGCTTCATCGTGCCGGAAGACGAGGTCGTGGCCTCGACGCGGAAGGGCAAGCAGGTGCTGAACGTTGGCGCCAGTGACGAGGCTGCGGTCTGTGCCCCCGCCGACGGCGACAGCGTCGCGGTCATCGGCGAGAACCGCAAGCTCCTGCTGTTCCCGCTGAAGGAGCTGCCGGAGATGCCGCGCGGCAAGGGCGTGCGGCTTCAGCGCTACAAGGATGGCGGCCTCGGCGATGCCAAGACCTTCACCAAGAAACAAGGCCTGACCTATATCGATTCAGCCGGGCGCAGCTTCACCCTGACAGAGCTCAGGGATTGGTGGGGAGACCGCGCCCAGGCCGGACGTCTGCCGCCAAAGGGCTTCCCCAAGTCCGGAAAGTTCGGCCCGAAATTCTAGGGGTTCGGCTCGGGGTCTTCTGGGTTGCTCCTGCCCATTGACGTGCAACCTGGGATTGATTTAATCTTCAAGCACAATCTTGTGGTGCTGTCATGATCGACGGTGAGCGCATCCTGCGTGAAGTTAAGGAGTTTTTCTCAAGTGGGCTTTTTTACATCCTGGTGGGATGCGCCTTTCTCTATGTGGGCTTCGCCGCGTCCTCCGGCAATCAAGTCCACTCCGCCTTTGTCTTTCTCCTAGCGATCCTCGGCGTTGCATTGGTGCTCTATGGGACCGGCACAAATGCCGCCGGACAGGGCACTGCTGGCGCGATCAAAGTCGCAATCGCGGGAGGAGCCGGTGTGCTTGCTCTCGTGCTTGGGTTTGGCGTCGTAAAATACGGCGAAGGGATCGGGACAGTCTTCAAACGCACGATCGATTATGGCGTGCTCAAGCTTCAAGTTGCCGGAGACAGCAGTACAGGGGTCACCGCGAACCTAGGTGATTTCGACGTGCATGCCCGGTCTGGCTCATCGCGTCCGCTCCACCTCTGGAATGATGGTGAGACGGTCGAGATTCTTGTGCCAATGAATGAAACGGAAACCACCGACGTAACGGTTTATCTCAAGGCCAGATCGGGTACCCGCGAGCTGCGCGACTTTATCGAGAAAACCTATAACCTCGTTTGGAACGGCAACGAGGTAAAAAAGGAACCTGGCTTCACCAACGAGATCGTCAAGGCGATCACTGAAAAAGTCGACTTGTCGAGACACGATGAGGTCCCGGTTATTCAGCCGGTGACGCAAAGCAACCCAAACCCAGAGCCGTTGAATATTTCCCCGCAATAGGGCGTTGAGAGGCCCCTCCATGCACCGACCGTTGGCGAAAGAAATTCTGCGGCGCCTCTCGCTGCACGCGCTAGCGATCTTGTGGTTGCTATGCGTCGCTACGCCAGCCGGATCTGTCGAGGTGCCCGCCGGTGTTCAAGAGAAAATAGATTTGAGCAAGTCGCCTGATGCCGACATGCGAGAGCGGTCGTCGGCGGGCCGATCCTTGACCGATGATTGGAGACAGGCGTTGCCAGGTCTCATTCAGCAGGTCGACACTTACTATCAGTACGGGACCCCTCCATACCGCGAAGACGACGTCCCAAGCCTGGTCGCGCTCACCGACATTATTCGTGCGATTGTCCTCAATCGCGAAGGCGCGGTGCAGGCTTTCAGGTCGGAAGACACGAAAAAGACGATCCAACTCCTAACCTGGGCCGCCCGTGGTTCCGCCGAGGGCTTGCGGCGCAACGCGACACTAATTTTGGCCGCGGTGGTCGACAACAGCAATCTGTGCATCGTGCTCGACCAACTCCGCGACCCCAACCTGACCGAAGACGGGCGCGCCAACCTTATCCAAGTTGCGACTCCAGCAGCCAGCTATGCCTACAAGGAGAATGTCGAGGACGTTGAGAGGACGGCCGATATCATACGGCCCCTTAGCACCACGCCCCCACTGCCCTACCTCCTGAACAACCTGGAGGTCCGCACGATGAACAGCCTCAATCGGGATATTCCGCTGCCTGGGAATGCGGCTTGTGACTACAAGACCTTGTTTCCGACGCCAGTCCTCCCGAACGCTAATTAAGCGCTCCGATCCTGCGAGCGATTTTTCGAGATCCGGGCGCGGTCACGCGAAGTTTTGATCACTCATCCGCAACAGCTCGTCATGCCCGGATGTCCCGCGCATCCATGAATTTCGTGCTGCGGCAAGCGTGAATGGCCGGCACAAGCCCGGCCATGACGGAAGCTGATAATGTGAGTTTATTTGTCCGGCGTCTGATTTCCGGCTTCCGGATCTTCGGTGCGCACCCAGCCCTTTGAGGTCAGGTGCTCCTGCGGCTGGAAGCGGTTCTTGTAGCGCATCTTGCGCGAGCCATGAATCCAATAGCCGAGATAGACGAATGGCAGCCCTTGGCTCCGCGCATACTCGACCTGCTCGATGATCATATAGGTGCCGAGACTGCGCGAGGGGTGATCCGGCTCATAGAAGCTGTAGACCATGGAGATCCCGTCGCTGAGGCGGTCGCAGAGCGACACCCCGACGAGCGGCGTGTCGCCGCTGTCGGCATCGGGCTTCAGCCGGTATTCGGTGACCGTGGTTTCGACCACGCTGTCCTCGACCATCAGCGAATAATCGAGCACCGACATCTCGGCCATGCCGCCATCGGCGTGCCTGGCGTCGATATAGGCCCGGAACAGCGCATATTGCTCCGGCGTCGGCGACGGCTCCATGCGCGTGGCGACGACATCGCCATTGACCCGCGCGATCCGGCTCAGCGACCGCCGCGGCTGAAACGCATCGACCAGGATGCGCACCGGCACGCAGGCCGAGCAGGAATCGCAATAGGGCATGTAGGCGATGTTCTGGCTGCGCCGGAACCCGCCCTTCAGGAGATTGTCGATAAGGAAGCCCGGCTTCTCCCGGGTAAGATGGGTGAACAGCTTCCGCTCCAGCTTGCCCGGTAGATAGGGGCAGGGCTGCGGGGCCGTGATGTAGAACTCCGGGAAGTTGCTCTTGTGCTCCGTCACGACGGCTGACCAGGATCGAATCCACCCGTATGTCGTCTGAGCTTAGTGGATCAGAGGCGGCAAGCGCAAATGCAGAAGAAGCACAATTAAGGTGCAAATGCCCCTGGCGCCTAGGTCCGGTTGAGGGCCACCACGCCGGCGAAGATGTCATGCAGGCAGCGCTTCTGCGGGTCGAACACGGCCCAGACCAGAATTGGGGAGAAGATCACCAGCGAGAACCAGAACAGGAGGGCGTGGAAGGCCGCGACCAAGGGTAAAACCTTGCCGCCGTACCAAGTCCGCCACTCGAGCCCCATCATGCGCTGGCCGATGGTCGCCGAGTTGGGGCCACCGATGGTCAGCGCGTTATAGCCGAGGCCGACCGCGGGGAAGATCAGGCCGAACAGGAGCCAAGCGAGACCGAGCGTCAGCACGCCGAGGACCGCGACGGCGAGCACTGCGATGGCCCAAAGCACGCCAATGATGATGGCGTCGATAATGAAGGCGACAGCGCGTTTGCCGATGACGCCGTCGAACAGCGCTGCCTGCCGCACCGCGTCGTAGGCGGGGCTCTCGGCGAATTCCGTGTCGGAACGGGGAGGGATTGTTCTCTGCTCTGACATTGTTGCCTCTGGGCAGGAGTTGCGTTCTCAACACTAGATGGTGGTTGAAACCGCCTCGCACAAGCGTGAACCGGCGCCTCAGCCGCCCCAGCTCGAGATGCGGCTCACGTGGAATCCTTCCGCTTCGAGCTTGGCGATGGCCTGGAGCGCATGGGCCTTGTCCCGGGTCTCGATCCTGAGATCGAGGGTGGCGCCTTTCGCCGGCACGTCGAGCAGCATGCGGTGGTGAAACACTTCGAGGATGTTGACGCCGCAGTCGCCAAGCACCGTCGCCACGCGGCCAAGCACGCCTGGCCGATCGGTAATGGTTAGCCTGAGCGCGGTGATCTTGCCCTCGCGCTCCAGCCCGCGCACGACGACGGAGGCCAGCATTCTGGAATCAATGTTGCCGCCCGAGACGTAGAGGCACACCTTGCGGCCACGGAAACTGTCGGGCTCCGCGAAGAGCGCGGCGAGCGCCGCGGCGCCGGCACCTTCGGCGACAATTTTCTGCACCGCGAGCAAAGCGCAAATGGCGCGCTCGATCGCTGGCTCATCGACCAGGATGATGCGCGAGACGAGAGCCTTCACGATCGGCAGCGTCAGCCGGCCGACGGTCTTCACCGCGATGCCATCCGCAAGCGTTTGCCCGGTGATCACCGGGGGCTTGCCTTCGAGAGCCGCCTGCATCGACTGGAACGCCGCGGCGCAGACGCCGACAACGTCGAGATTGGGATTGATCGCCTTCGCGGCGATGGCATTGCCTGAGATCAAACCGCCGCCGCCGATCGGGATCACGAGCGTGTCGAGATCGGGAACGTCGGCAAGGACTTCGAGCGCGATGGTGCCCTGGCCAGCAATGATGAGGGGATCGTCGTAAGGATGGACGAGGACAAGGCCGCGGTCGCGCGCGATCTCCTCCGCCCGCGCTTGCGCCTCGCTCAGCGTCTCACCGGACAACACCACCTCGGCGCCGAAGGCCTCGGTGTTCGCGACCTTGAGGAAGGCGGTGTGCTGCGGCATGACGATGGTGGCGGGAATGCCAAGCCGCGCCGCATGATAGGCGACGGCCTGGGCGTGATTGCCGGCAGACATGGCGATCACGCCGCGCCGCGCCTCCTCGGGGCTCAGCGAGGCGAGCTTCACCAGCGAACCGCGGTCCTTGAACGAGTTGGTGAACTGCAAATTCTCAAGCTTGAGGTAGACCTCGGCCCCGGTCAGCGCCGATAGCTTCGGCGCGGCAACCGTCGGGGTGCGGACCACATGGTCGCCAAGCGTCGCTTGCGCCGCCTCGATCTCAGCGAGGCCGATTTCGGTGTCATGACGTGGGGCGGCGGCGGTGACCGTCATCGATGATCCTTCCCACCAAAGCCCAAGGACTTAGAGGCGTTTAGCCTAACTCGTTGCGACCGGCTCTCATGTCAAGGCCGGTGCACGGGCCAAGCGCTCCACAGTCTCCTGTGAAACCCGGCACGGTTGCCGGACGTTAGCAGCCGCGTTAAGCATTCCAAAGGGGGATGCGTGACGGCTAGCTCAGCTAACGGGGGACCCTCATGGTGAGAACTGGAATTCTGATCGCTGGCGCGGTGCTTATCCTCGCCGGCGCGCCGCTGCGTGCCGCGGCTTGCGAAGGCCCGGACGTCGTGTTCGAGGACGAATTCGCCGACGACGCCGGCGGTTGGGCCATCCACAAGGACGTCGAGGTCAAGGACGGCAGGTTCGTGTTCAAGCTGCCGCCGGACGCGATGCTCGCTGACCTCAACATCACCTACACGGTGACCGACGCCGCCGACATCTGCTCGGAAGCGGTGTGGCCTGAGGGCAGTTCCGGCGTGCTAGGCGCAGGCCTCCTGTTTTGGGGCGAGGACAACAAGAACTATCTTCAGTTCGGTGTGCTCAACAACGGCAAGTTCTGGATCGCGCGGCGGCAGGACGGCAAGTGGCACACCATCGTCGAGAACGTCGAGTCCGACAGCATCAACACCAAGCCCGGCCAGTCGAACACGCTGCGGGTGAAGGCCGACGAGGGCACCGCGGCCTTCTTCATCAACGGCACCAAGGTGCGCGATCTCCGCGGTCAGGCCCCCAAAGGCGGCTGGCGTTTCGGTCTTTCCGGCGACAATTTCGAGAAGGACAAGGACGCTCGCGTGCTGTTCAAGAGCGTGAAGGTCACCGACTGAGCGGCTTGATTCAGGCGTCCAGCAGCCGCACGGCCTCAAGCGCGAAATAGGTGAGAACTGCGTCGGCCCCGGCGCGCTTGAACGCCGTGAGGCTCTCCAGGATCACCTGCTCGCGATCGATCCAGCCGCGTTCGGCAGCGGCCACCACCATCGCGTATTCGCCCGACACCTGATAGGCGAAGGTGGGCACGTGGAAGGCGTCCTTCACCCGGCGGATGATATCGAGATAGGGCAGGCCCGGCTTCACCATCACCATGTCGGCGCCTTCGGCTATGTCCTCACCGACCTCGCGCAACGCCTCGTCGCTATTGGCGGGATCCATCTGGTAACCGCGCTTGTCGCCCTTGAGCAGGCCGCCGGAGCCGACGGCATCGCGGAACGGGCCGTAAAAGGCCGAGGCATATTTTGCCGCGTAAGCAAGGATCTGCGTGTGGGCGAGGCCGCTCGTCTCGAGCACCTCCCTGATAGCGCCGATCCGGCCATCCATCATGTCCGACGGCGCGACGATATCGCAACCGGCCTCGGCCTGGACCAGCGCCTGACGCACCAGCACCTCGACGGTGCGGTCGTTATCGATCTCGCCGTCGATCAGAAGCCCGTCATGGCCGTGGCTGGTGTAGGGGTCGAGCGCCACGTCGCAGATGATGCCGATCTCGGGCACGCTCGACTTGATGGCACGTACGGCGCGGCAAATGAGATTGGCGGGGTTGAAGGCTTCGCTGGCCTGCTCGTCGCGAAGCGAGGGATCGGTGTTGGGAAACAGCGCGATCGCCGGAATGCCGAGCTGCGCCGCGTCGGCAGCCGCGGCAACGGCGAGGTCGACGGAAAGCCGCTCGACCCCCGGCATGCTGGCGACAGGAGAGCGCTGCTTTGAGCCCTCGATCAGGAAGATCGGCCAGATCAGATCGTCGGCACTGAGCCGCGTCTCGCGCATGAGACGGCGCGACCAGTCCGACCGCCGGTTGCGGCGGAGCCGCGTCGCCGGAAACCCGGGCTCGAGCCGCTTCGGTGTCTCGGCGGGCGCGGCCTTGGCGTGCTTACGGCGCAAGGCAACGGTCTTATCTCGGGGCGATGACATCGGTCGGCGATCCAGCGGCGGCAACAGTCGCGAGGGAAGCTAGCACCTGGAACCCACCCATGCCAGCACCGCAAACCCCACGATCAGGCTCTATTCGCAAAAGCCGGAGCGCCGCTTCTTCTGATCGAGATGGAAGTGATTCTTGTGCGCGGCGTTGGCTTCCGGGCCGAGGGTCGTGCCGAAGCGCTGACAGGCCTTGTCATGGACGAGCTTCAGGAACTCGCCCTTGGGATCAGGCTTCGGCGGGTCTTCCGCCGGCGGGTTGTCAGCCTCCGGCGCAGGCTCGGCTTTTGCCGCACTGATCACGCCCGTATGCGTGTTTTCGGACGCCTTTGCAGTTTTGGCGGACGAAGTGGCCGAGCCGTTCTCGCTCCGCTCAGGCTTGGGCTCAGGGACGGGAGGCGGTGCTGCCGTTGTCGGCCAGCTATCGAGAACGGTGACGTGCTCGCCCGAGGCGAGGGTGAACTCGGCGACGTCGAGGGCGTTGGCGAGGGCATGCTCGCTTAAGGGAGTCTTCGCACCGCCATAGCGGTTGCGGCAGGAATAGGAGGTGGCATTGCGCAAGGCGACCACCTCGGCGCCAAGCAGGGTCTTGGCCTCTGGCTGCACCGCATTGTTGAGCCAATCGCTGAGCGCGCGTGCCAGCGGACAGGTCATGGTCGCGGGCGGCTTGATCTCGACCTTCGGATTTTTACCGACCGAACTGACGAGGATCGGCGCCGGCGCGCCACACAAGCCTTCCTTAATCGGCGGCAGCGGCTGATAGTCGATGGTGACGGCGCCGAGCAGTTCCTTGCACTCCTCGGTTGCCGCAGTCACTTCCGCATCGGTCCAAGGCACGCTCGGATATTCGCCTGGCTTGAGGGGCGCCGCCTCGACCGGCGCCCCTGTTCGCAGCGGGTTGCGGTCGGGCAGGGGCGGGACGTCGGACTGCGCCTTGGCCGAGAGTGGGGCGAGCCACACCAAAAGCCCAACAACGACAAGGACTGGACGCCTCATTGCGCTACGATCCGGAGGCCACACCCGGCCCTGCTTGTGGTTTTCAATATTGGATGCTAGCTGCCCGCGCGGGGCCTCGCCCCAGTTCGGACATACACGAACGAGATCGAATGGAACATGTCACTGTCAGCGAGCCGCTCGGCATCGATTTCGAAGAGCAGGATCGCGCCGGCATCGTTACGCTCAACCGGCCTTCACGCCTAAACGCGCTCAACCGCGAAATGTTCGAGGCCTTGACCGAGCAATACAAGCTCTGGGCCCCCAATCCGCACATCTACGGCGTGCTGATGCAGTCGACCCATCCGACCGTGTTCTGCAGCGGCGGTGATCTCAAGACCGTCCACGATTGGAACGAGCAGGGTGCCCTCGACGCCATCCGCGCCTTCTACCGGGCGGCCTACACCCATGTCTGGACCCTGGAGAAATTCATTAGGCCGAACGTGCCGCTGATCAACGGCCTCGCCTTCGGCGGCGGCATCGGCATCACCCTTTACGGCACCCATTGCGTCGCCGGCGAAGGCTACAAATTCGCCATGCCGCAAGTCGCCATCGGCTTCCTCCCCGATATCGGCGGCACCTATTTCCTGTCGCGGCTCGAAGCTCATACCGGCCACTATCTGGCGCTGACCGGCCGGGTCATCGGACCGGCCGACGCCTATCGACTCCGCCTGATCAGCCATTACATTCCCTCGGCGCATTTCCACGTCATCAAAGATGCGCTGAGCGACAATCACCCGATCGACCGCCTCCTCGATGGGCTGCATCGCGATCCGGGGGAGGGCGAATTGGCACGGCGCACCCCCGTCATCGACCACATCTTCAGCGCCCCAACCGTGGAGGAGATTCTCGAGCGGCTGGATGCCGAGCGAGGCCATGAGGAGGACTGGGCGAAGGCAGTGGCGAGCGACATGCGTAAGAAGTCGCCGACCTCGCTCAAGATCGCCCTCGCTCAGATGCAGCGCGGCAAGGCGCTCAGCCTCGCCGACGCGCTCAGGTTGGAATTCCGGCTCGCCTCGCAGCTCGTCGCGCGCCCTGACTTCGCCGAAGGCGTCAAGACGCGTATTGCTGAACGCGGCCGCGAGCCGCGCTGGCAGCCTGCTGATGTGGCCGAGGTGGACGATAAGGAGATTGAGACCTTGTTTACCAAGGCCGTCGATGGTGAGTTGGAACTGGACGAACGCCGGCCTGGCCCCGCTGACCTCTAGACAGTGTAACAAAACTTATTCATGGTATTTTACAGGAGCTTAAGCTTGGATTTTAAGCTCATTTTAGTCGGTGCTGGGTAGGGTGCCTACCAAATGGGCGCCATCACCACAATTGAGGGTGGACGATGAATTTGGGCGTTGATGCCACATCTCCTGGGGACGCCGAGCCGTCGGAGGATCTCAAGGAGAAATATCTCGTCTCCCTGAAACTGATCGAACGGCTCCACCGCCTGCTTCTTGACGTTATCAAGGACGAGTTCGAGCGTCTGGGGCGCACCGACGTGAACAGCGTCCAGGCACTGCTGCTGTTCAATATCGGCGATGCGGAGCTCACTGCGGGCGAACTCACGAGCCGCGGCTATTACCTTGGCTCGAACGTGTCTTACAATTTGAAGAAGCTGGTCGAGGCGGGCTACATCAACCATCAGCGGTCCAATACCGATCGGCGGTCTGTGCGTGTCCGGCTCACTGACAAGGGTCTTGAGGTTTGCCGGGTCGTCAGCGAACTTTATCAGCGCCAGCTCAAGTCGTTGCAGCAGGTTGGCGGCATTGACACCAATGATCTCGAGGCCTTGAACAGGTCCCTGATCAAGCTTGAGCGGTTCTGGTCTGATCAAATTCGCTATCAACTCTAGCCTTAGTCGATCAATTTCCGGAACAACGGCCCGCGCCCTGCCAAAACGTTAAGCAGGAAGGCTGGTTGACCTGCCCAGTCGGGCTCAAAAACGCCAGATTGTGCGTTTAGGCCTTGAACCGCAGGCCGCCCTGCCTCATCTTTATCAGGCAGTTACGGGCCGGCTGCGGAGGGAAACCTCATCCTTATCCTGATTGCCGTTCCCGCGGGAATTCGAGGGGCGGGTTTGAAGCGTGGGGTTGGGGCTTTGCTCACTCTGAAAACGGATGAAGAGTAGCAAGGCAAAGCGCCTTCAGGTCCGAATTGGGCGCGACGCCGCAGGTGACGGGAGCGGCTCTATGGCACCGTTGACAAAATTGGCAGGAACTGGCGCGGCCATCGCGAGCTTGGCCCTTGCTGCCGGTTTGCTTGTCGCAAGCGGTCATCCTGCGGATGCCGGCATCTTCTCGTGGCTCGGGGGCAGGGGTCAGGACTCAGGTCAACCGCAACAGAACCGCGGGCTTTTTGGCGGGCGCGGTCAGGGGCCTTTCCAGCAGCAAACCCAGCCTCAGTATGGCGAAAGGCAAGCCCCCGAGGAAGGCACCGCCGAAACGAGGCAGTGGATTCTCAACCCACCGCTCAGCACGCCGACGCTGTCGGCTCGGAACGTCGAGGCGACCAAGGCCGCGATCTCGCGCTATCAGGGCATCGTCGCCAGCGGCGGCTGGCCCACGGTCCCGGCCTACGCCATGCGCCCGGGATCACACGGCCAAGCGGTCGAAATCCTGCATCGCCGGCTCGAGATCAGCGGCGACCTGGTCGGCCGCAGCGTCCCCGACGAATATGATCAGGCCGTGGTCCAGGCGGTGCGTGGGTTCCAAGCGCGCCATGGCCTGGCACCGACCGGGACTATCGACCGCATCACCGTGGATGCCATGAACGTGCCGGCGGGCGTCCGGCTCAACCAGCTCCAAGTCAATTTGAAGCGCCTGCAAACCTTGTCGGGCACGACCGCCAGCCGCTACGTCGACGTCAACATTCCGTCGGCGCAAGTCGAAGCCGTCCAGAACGGGCAGGTGGTGCAGCGCCACGCAGCCGTGGTCGGCAAGAACGATCTGCAGACACCGGAATTGTCGAGCAAGATCGTGGAGATCAACTTCAATCCGTATTGGTATGTGCCGCGGAGCATCGTCTACAACGATCTCGTGCCCAAGGGCCGCGAGTTTGCGCGGAGAGGCCAAGACATCCTCGCCGCTTACCGTATGGAGGCCTTCGATTCCGCGGGCAATCAGGTTAGCCCGCAAGCGATCGACTGGTTCGGGGATCAGGTTCTCGGCTACAACTTCCGCCAGCAGCCCTGGGAGGAAAATTCGCTCGGTTTCGTCAAGATCAACTTCCCGAACAAGGACTCTGTCTACATGCATGACACGCCGCTGAAGAGCCTGTTCGGACGCAATGTGCGATTCGAAAGCCATGGCTGCGTGCGCGTGCATGACGTCGCGGCACTGGTCGCTTGGCTCCTCAACAACAATTCCGGCTGGGACATTCAGCGCGTGATGACCATGAAGCAGACCGGGGAGCAGACAACGATCAAGCTGACCAAGCCGATCGCCGTCTATTTCACCTATGTCACCGCTTGGGCGACCCCAGATGGCGTCGTCAATTTCAGGCCCGACATCTACGGCCACGACGGCTCCAGCGAGGCGACCGCATCGGCGTATTGAGCCGATCATCCCCATCACAAAAAAGGCCATCCCTTGGGATGGCCTTTTGCTTTGAGGAGGGTCCGCGCGCCTAGGCGACGAGCTTCACCGGGATCTTCAGATATTGCACGCCGTTGGCATCGGGAGGCGGCAGCTTGCCGGCCCTGATGTTCACCTGGATCGACGGCATCAGGAGATGCGGCGCTGCGAGCTTGGCATCGCGTGCCTCTCGCATGGCGACGAAGTCGTCCTCGCTGATGCCGTCCTTGACGTGAGGATTGTAGTCGCGCTCGTCACCGACCGTCGTTTCCCAAGCATATTGGTCGCGGCCCGGCGCCTTGTAATCGTGGCACATGAAAAGCCTTGTCTCGCGCGGCAGCGCCAACAGCTTCCTGATGGAGCGGTAGAGGGAGCGGGCGTCGCCCCCGGGGAAGTCGGCGCGCGCGGTGCCGTAGTCCGGCATGAACAGCGTGTCGCCGACGAACACCGCATCCTCGACCTTGTAGGCAACGTCTGCCGGCGTGTGGCCCGGGACATAAAACACCTCGACATCGAGATCACCGATTTTGAACCGCTCGCCATCGGCGAACAGGTGGTCGAATTCGCTGCCGTCACCCTTGAGATCGGTGGCATTGAACACCGGTCTGAAGATCTTCTGCACCTCGCGGATATGGTCGCCGATGCCGACCTTGGCCCCGGTCTTGAGCTTGAGATAGGGCGCCCCCGATAAATGATCTGCGTGGGCGTGGGTTTCGAGCACCCAATCGATCGCGAAGCCCTGCTCCGCGGCGGCAGCGAGAATGGCGTCGGCCGATTTCGTCGAAGCCTTGCCGCTCGCATGGTCGTAATCGAGCACGGGGTCGATTACCGCGGCCCGCTTCGTCTCGGGGTCGGCGACGAGATAGCTCACCGTATTGGTGGGCTCGTCGAAAAAGGCGCGGATGATGGGTTTCTTGGCCATGAGGTGATTCCTCCGAACGTGTTCTTGAAGCATCTGTTGACATATATATTAGCTATCCTTAAATTAGCAAGTTCTAATAGATAGGAATTCGCCCAATGCCTCATGCGCCAGCCGACTTTGCCGTGTTCGAATCGAACGCCGCCAAGGTCGCCCAGATCCTTCGGGCTCTGGCCAATGAGCGCCGCCTGATGATCCTGTGCAAGCTCGTCGAATGGGGCGAGGCGAGCGTCAACGCACTCGCCGAGGCGGTCGGCCTGTCGCAATCGGCGCTGTCGCAGCATCTCGCCAAGATGCGCGAGGAGGGCCTCGTCGACTTTCGCCGCGAGGGCCAGACGCTGTGGTACCGCGTCTCCGAGCCTCGCATCGAAATTCTTTTTGGTCAGCTGCAGCAACTCTATTGCAGCGAATGACGCAGCACCCAACGCAATGGAGCAAATCATGAGCCTCCCCAAAATCAGCGCCGAAGAGGCGAAGCGCCTGATCGATCAAGGTGCCGTTCTGATCGACATTCGCGGTCCGCAAGAACACGCAGGGGAGCGCATTCCCGGTGCGCATAATCGCCCTCTCGGCCAGACGACGACCCTCGAGGCCCCCGGCCCGATCGTGTTTCACTGCAAATCAGGGCAACGCACCACGGCCAATGCTGCCAGCCTGGCGCAGCTTGCGAATTGCGAAGCCTACATCCTTGACGGCGGCATTGACGCCTGGAAGCGTGCGGGTCTTGCCGTCGAGGGCGACACCATCCGGCCCGCGGCCGGTGCCAGCGGCTGGCGCGGCATTGCCAAAGCTCTCGGCGTCATGTCCTCGGACCGGCGCGCGCCCTCGCCGGACAAGAGCTAGAGGATGACCATCGGACTTGCCGCGGGCGCTCTTGCCATTGCCTCAGGCGGAATTGTCGGGCTCGTCCTCGGGCTCATCGGCGGTGGCGGCTCGGTTCTCGCCGTGCCTCTCCTCGTCTATCTCGTCGGCGTGCCGTCGCCCCACATCGCCATCGGCACCGCGGCCATCGCCGTTGCCCTCAATGCCGCCTTCGGCCTTATCGCGCATGCCCGCCTCGGCACGGTGAAATGGCCCTGCGCCGTCGTGTTCTCCATCGCCGGCATGCTCGGAGCCGTGCTCGGCTCGGTGGTCGGCAAGGCGCTCGACGGCACCAAGCTTCTCGCCCTGTTCGGCCTTGTCATGATCGCCATCGGCATCGCCATGTTGCGGCCGCCAGGCAAGGACGCGCTCTTCAACGTCCGGCTCACGCGAAAGACGGCGCAGGACATGCTGCCACGCCTCGTCGGTGTCGGTAGCGGTGTTGGCCTGTTGTCGGGCTTCTTCGGTATCGGCGGCGGCTTCCTTATCGTGCCGGGCCTGGTCCTCGCCACCGGCATGGCGCTGCAAAGCGCCATCGCCACCTCGCTGTTCGCCGTCACCGCCTTCGGTCTCACCACGGCCGGGAGCTACGCCTTTTCCGGTCTGGTCGATTGGCGCCTGGCCGCTCTCGTCATCGCCGGCGGCATCGGCGGCAGCCTGGTCGGCACCAGGGTCAATGCCCGCCTCTCCGAGCACAGGCGCGCGCTCGCCGTGATCTTCGCCACCATCGTGATCTCCGTCGGCCTCTACATCATCGTCCAGGGCCTGCCGGCTTTGCTCCCCGGGGTTTGAGGCAAGCACTCTTCGACCACGATTCTAACGGCTTTCAGCCCATCGCTTGGGTGTTGCTAGCGCACCCGCGCGACATGTGGTAAGGGCAACAAAATGCCCTTAACCCCTTGCGCCGGCTCGTACCCTAGCGCGGGGGAATGTCCGGGGCCGGTTGGGAACCAAGGAGTGAGTGGCAATGGCGGCAAGTGATGCAAGGCGCGCCGAAGTGCGCGATTCGGGATTCTTCTCCAGGCACCTCGAAGACGCGGACCCGGAAATCTGGTCGGCGATCGAGGACGAGCGCCACCGCCAACAGAACGAGATCGAGCTGATCGCCTCGGAGAATATCGTCTCGCAGGCCGTGATCGACGCCGCCGGCACGCTGCTCACCAACAAATACGCCGAAGGCTATCCCGGGCGCCGCTATTACGGCGGCTGCCAATATGTCGACGTCGTCGAGCAACTCGCCATCGACCGCGCCAAGCGCCTATTCAACTGCGCCTTCGCCAATGTGCAACCCCATTCCGGCTCGCAAGCCAACCAGTCGGTGATGCTCGCCCTTATCAAGCCGGGCAACACCGTGCTCGGCATGTCGCTCGCCTCCGGCGGCCATCTCACCCATGGCGCCCCGCCGAACCTCTCCGGCAAGTGGTTCAACGCCGTGCAATATGGCGTCCGCGAAGACAATCACCTCATCGACTATGACGAGGTCGAGCGCCTCGCCAAGGAGCACAAGCCAGCTCTGATCATCGCCGGCGGCTCGGCATATCCGCGCGTCATCGACTTTCCGCGCTTCCGCGCCATCGCCGACAGCGTCGGCGCCTATCTCATGGTCGACATGGCCCATTTCGCCGGGCTCGTCGCCGCGGGGCTGCATCCGAGCCCGCTGCCGCACGCGCATGTCGTCACCACCACCACGCACAAGACCTTGCGCGGCCCGCGCGCCGGCATGGTGCTGTCCAATGACGAAGACATCGGCAAGAAGATCAACTCGGCGGTGTTCCCCGGCCTTCAGGGCGGACCCCTGATGCACATCATCGCCGCCAAGGCCGTCGCCTTCAAAGAGGCGCTGGCGCCGTCGTTCAAGCTCTATGCGCAGTCGGTGATGGACAATGCCAAGGCGCTGGGCGAGACCCTCGTCAAGGGCGGTGTCTCGCTCGTGTCAGGCGGCACTGACACCCATCTGATGCTGGTCGATCTCCGGCCGAAGAAGCTTACCGGCAAGGCGGCCGAAATCGCTCTCGGCCGCGCCAACATCACCTGCAACAAGAACGGCGTGCCGTTCGATCCGGAGAAGCCGGCGATCACCTCTGGCATCCGTCTCGGCTCGCCCGCGGGCACCACGCGCGGCTTCGGCATTGCCGAGTTCCAACAGATCGGCGACATGATCACCGAGGTGTTGGACGGACTTGCCGCCAACGGCGACGAAGGTAATGCCGAGGTCGAGGCGAACGTGAAGCAGCGCGCGATCGAGCTGTGCGGGCGGTTCCCGATCTATAGCTAAGAATTGCGTGACGGTGGAACAGGGAAGGGCGGTCGCCCATGCGGTGCCCCTATTGCGGCAGCACCAACACGCAGGTGAAGGACTCGCGCCCTAGCGAGGATCACACCACCATTAGGCGCCGCCGCGTTTGTGCTGATTGCGGCGGCCGCTTCACTACTTTCGAGCGGGTCCAGCTCCGCGAATTGACCGTGGTCAAGCGAAACGGCAGGCGCATGCCGTTCGACCGCGACAAGCTGATGCGTTCGGTGCAGATCGCGCTGCGCAAGCGCCCCGTCGACCCCGAGCGCGTCGAGCGCATGGTCAGCGGCATCGTTCGCCGCCTCGAGAACATGGGCGAGAACGACATCAAGTCGGAGACCATCGGCCGGCTGGTGATGGAAGCGCTGAAGGCGCTCGATGACGTCGCCTATGTGCGCTTCGCCTCGGTGTACAAGAATTTCCGCGAGGCCAAGGACTTCGAGGCCCTACTGGGCGAGCTGTCCGGCGAGGGCGCGGACGAGGAAGCGGCCTCGGCCGACGATTAGGACCAAAGCCTGCGAAGGCCATGAGCGCGAGCGACGAGTTTCATATGGCGCAAGCGCTTTCGCTCGCGCGGCGGGGGCTCGGCATGGCCTGGCCCAATCCCGCCGTCGGCTGCGTCATTGTCACGCCTGACGGCGAGGTCGCGGGTCGCGGGTATACCGCCCCTGGCGGCCGTCCCCACGCCGAAGCCGTGGCGCTCGAACGCGCCGGCAGGGAGGCAACCGGCGCCTCGCTCTACGTCACGCTCGAGCCATGCGCGCATCAGGGCAGGGGTCCGGCTTGCGCCGATCTGATCGCCGCGGTGCGCCCTGCCCGCGTCGTGGTTGCCATGGGCGATCCCGATCCCCGCACCGCCGGCGACGGCCTCGCGCGGCTGCTTGAAGCGGGCATCGACGTCATCGAAGGCGTCCTCCACCGGGAGGCGGAGCAACTGACCCTCGGTCATGTGCTGCGGGTCACAGAAGAACGTCCTGCCGTCACCTTGAAGCTCGCCCTCGGCAGCGACCTCCGCGTGCCGAGAGGCCAAGCCGGTGCCCCGACCTGGGTCACCGGCGATCTCGCCCGCGCCCATGCCCATCTCCTCCGCGCCCGCAATGACGCGATCCTCGTCGGGCGCGGCACCATCATGGCCGACAACCCGAGTCTGACCTGCCGGCTGCCAGGCATGGACTGCCGCTCCCCGGTGCGCGTCGTTCTCGATCGCCGCCTGCGCACGCCTCCCGAGGCGCGACTGTTCGAGGACGAGATGGTTCCGGTCTGGCTCGTCTGCGCCGAGGACGAGGATCTCTCCAACGCCGAGATGCTGCAGGAGCGAGGCGCTGAGATCATTCCTGTCGCGGTCGACACCCACGGGTTTCCGGCAATCGGAGATGTGCTGGAGCAGCTGGCGAAGCGCGGCATCACCCGGCTCCTGGTCGAGGGCGGACCCGCGGTGGCGCGCGAATTCCTCGACGCCGATCTCATCGACGAGGCCGCGATCTATCAAGGCGAGCGGCCGGCGGGCAGCGACGGCCTTCTCCCCTTTGTCAGCGAGGGACTTGATCGGTTGACCGAGAGCGGTCATTTCACGAAGACCCACACGACGCAGTTCGGACCTGACCGGATGACGTGGTGGGAGAGAAAGCGGTCATGTTCACCGGCATTGTCACCGACATAGGCACGGTCGAAGCGCGCGACGGCAACAGGCTCTGCATCGCGAGCCGCTACGACCCGAACGGCATCGAAGAAGGCGCTTCGGTCGCCTGCGACGGCTGCTGCCTCACCGTGACCCGCCTCGAGAACGGCAAGGATGGTGGCGTTGTGTTCGAGGTCGACGTCTCCAACGAGACGGCGTCACGGACCACGCTCGGCGCCTGGCACGAGGGGACCCGCGTCAATCTCGAGCGGCCTCTGGCCCTCGGAGAAGAGCTCGGCGGCCACCTCGTCACCGGCCACATCGACGGTGTCGCCAAGATCATCGACCGCAAGGTTGATGGCGACAGCCTCAGATTCGTGCTGGAGACACCCCTCGACCTCGCCCATTTCATCGCCGCCAAGGGCTCGGTCGCCTTGAACGGCGTGTCGCTCACGGTGAATGAGGTCGACGGCAGGCGCTTCGGAGTGAACATCATTCCTTACACTTTGACGCATACCACGTGGCGAGACCTCAAGCCCGGCGATCTGGTAAACCTTGAGATCGATCTCCTCGCGCGCTACGTCGAGCGTCTCGCCTCTGGGCGTTTGGCCCAGCTCGCACCTTGACCGGCAGGATTGGTGACCCCGTGAACCTTGTAAGCCACAGAAACTACCAAGCGGCGCTTTCTCCCATCGAGGAGGTGATCGAAGACGCCCGCAACGGGCGCATGTTCATCCTGGTCGATGCCGAGGAGCGCGAGAACGAGGGTGACCTCGTCATTCCGGCGCAGATGGCAACCCCCGACGCCATCAATTTCATGACCAAGCACGGCCGCGGCCTCGTCTGCCTGTCGCTGGCGCCGGAGCGCGCCAAGCAGCTTCATCTCGAGCTGATGTCGCGCTCGAACCGCACGCGCCACTCCACGGCCTTCACCGTGTCGATCGAGGCGCGGGAAGGGGTCAGCACCGGCATCTCCGCCCATGATCGCGCCCACACCATCTCGGTGGCCATCGACCCCACCAAGGACTACCGAGACATCATGACCCCCGGTCACGTCTTCCCGCTGGTGGCTAGGGAGGGCGGCGTCCTGGTCCGGGCCGGCCATACCGAAGCGGCGGTCGACATCGCGCGCCTCGCCGGACTCTATCCGGCCGGGGTGATCTGCGAGATCATGAACGACGATGGCACCATGGCGCGGCTGCCCGACCTCGTCGGCTTCGCCCGGCTCCATGGTCTCAAGATTGCGACCATCGCCGATTTAATCGCCTACAGGCTCCGCTACGATCACCTCGTCAGGGTGGTCGCCGAGACTACCATCGACAGCCCCTACGGCGGCGTGTTCGCGCTGAAGGTCTATGCCACCACCGTGGACCCCTTGGAGCATGTCGCTCTGGTCAAGGGGGACGTCAGCGACGGCGCCCCGGTCCTCGCCCGCGTCCACGCCGTCAACACCCTTGAAGATCTGTTCGGCACGGGGCCAAACCGCGAGACGGCGGTGCACAAGGCCATGGACATCATCGGCAAGGAAGGCCGCGGCGTGATCGTGTTGATCCGCGAGAGCCGGTCCGACGCCGTGTCGTCCCGTCTCAAAACCGAGGAGCGCCAGCAAAGCGGACAGCACCGGCTCGTCGAATATGGCATCGGCGCGCAGATCCTGCTCGACCTCGGCGTGCGCGAGATGGTCCTGCTCTCTAATTCGCCGGCGCGCAAGATCGTCGGCCTCGAAGGCTACGGGCTCAAGATCGCCGGCCAGCGGAGCCTCGATCCGAGCGCGACAGAAGGCAGCAGTTCATGAGCCGGAAGGGCCCACGCTCGGTGCTGATCATCGAGTCCCGCTTCTACGAGGACATCGCCGATGAGCTCGCCCGTGGCGCCATCGAGGAGCTGGAGGCGAAGCGCATCGAATATGAGCGCATCGCCGTGCCGGGGGCTCTCGAGATTCCGCTGGCGCTCAGCCTTGCTCTTGCCAATGGCTTCGTCGGCCGCGCCGGGCGTCACCGTGGCTGCATCGCGCTCGGCTGCGTCATCCGCGGCGAGACCGCGCATTACGAGATCGTGGCGCGGGAATTCAGCGGCAGGACTTCACGCGCTTGCCGTCGATCACGCGGTGCCGCTCGGCAACGGCATCCTCACCTGTGAGAGCCGGGAGCAGGCCCTGGTGCGGGCGAGCGTCGAAGGCCGCAACAAGGGCGGCGACGCGGCCATCGCCTGCATGGCCTTGATGCAGCTTGAGCAGCATTTTTCCTCCGCAAGCCGGCGCTGAAGGCGATGACCGGAGAAGATGCAAAGACCGGCCCCGCGCGGAACGCAGCGGCGCGAGACGCCTCGACGAGAAGTTCCCCAGGGCGAAATGGCCCGGCACGAAATGCCTCGGCACGGAGCGCGGCGCGGCTGGCTGCGGTCCAGGCGCTCTACCAGATGGATATGACGGCCATCGATTTGAGCGCGGTGATCGCCGAGTTCGAGGCGCATCGGCTCGGGCAAGAGGTGGAAGGCTGCCAATATCGGGAGGCCGAGCTTGCGTTCTTCCGCGATATCGTCGAGGGCGCGGTGCGGCAGCAGCGAGTGATCGACCCCCTGCTCGACCGCCATCTCGCGCAAGGTTGGCGCCTCAATCGGGTCGATTCGATCCTGCGCGCCATCCTCCGCGGCGGCGCCTACGAGATGCTGATGCGGAAGGACGTGCCGTCCCGCGTGGTCATCACCGAATATGTCGACCTCGCGCACGCCTTCTTCGAAGGCGAGGAGCCGAAGGTGGTGAACGGCATTCTCGATAAGCTTGCCCGTGAGACGAGGCCCGAGGACTTCCCGTCCGAAGGGGCGGGGTCATGATCAACGGCGTCGAGCACGAGAAGCGCGAACACCTCGGCGAGTTCGAGATCATCGCGCGCTATTTCGCGCCGCTCGCCAAGAACCCGGCGGCGCTTGGCCTGCTCGACGACGCCGCGGTGCTGGCGGTGCCGGAAGGCCATGAGCTTGTCCTCACCACCGACACCATCATCGAGGGCGTGCATTTCCTTGCCGGCGATCCCCCGGCCTCGATCGGCCACAAGGCCTTGGCGGTTAATCTTTCCGACCTCGCCGCCAAAGGCGCGCGGCCCGAGGCCTATCTCTTGGACCTCGCCCTAGCCGACCCGCCCTCGGCGGGATGGCTCGAGAATTTCGCCGCGGGCCTTCGCGCGCTTCAGGACGAGGCGGATATCGACCTCGTCGGTGGCGATACATCCTCGACGCCAGGACCGATGAGCATCACCATCACCGCGCTCGGGCTCGTGCCGCTCGGAGAGGCCGTGCTCCGGCGCGGCGCAATGGCCGGTGACCGCGTCTGCGTCAGCGGCACTATCGGCGACGCGGCTCTCGGCCTCAGGCTGCTGCGAGACCCGAGACTCGCCGCGAAATGGAAGCTGAGCGACGCGGAGAGCGAGTTCCTGATCGACCGCTATCGCCGACCCTCGGCGCGGAGCGCGCTTGCCGCGCCGCTTCGCGATTGCGGCCGCGCCGCCATCGACGTCTCCGACGGGCTCGTCGGTGATCTGCACAAACTCTGCAAATGCTCAGGCGTCGGCGCGGTGATCGAGGCCGAGCGGGTGCCGCTCTCCACCGCTGCCGCCAAGGCGCTCGCCGCCGATCCGAGCCTTCTTGCCGTTGTTCTCACCGCCGGCGACGACTATGAAATCCTCGCCGCCATGGAAGAAAGGCACGAAAGCGCCTTCGAAGCGGAAGCCGGTGAGCACGGCGTAACCGTGACGGCGATCGGCACCATGGAGCGGGGGGCTGGCGAAGTGACCGTGATGCACAACGGCGCCCCGCTCGAACTTGGCCACATCGGATTCACCCACTTCTGACCAGTTATCGTGCAAAACCATGATTTGCCAATGACTTAGGCATTTTGTTGCGTCGCCCGCCCAGTTTTGGCATTTTCCGGGCCGAGTTCTCGCTGGGGGCGTAAGGGACAGCGGCACCGACACGGGTGACGCGCCCGACTTTGCCTCACCTCCTGCCAATTTCAACCGAACGACGGGGATCAGTTCCGTTATGACAACAATTCTCTATCTCATCATTGCTTGCGGGGCGCTCTCGATCGTCTACGGCCTGTTCACCACGAGAGCGGTGCTTGCCGCCGATCCCGGCTCGGCGCGTATGCAGGAAATTGCCGCCGCGATCCAGGAAGGGGCGCAAGCCTATCTCGCGCGGCAATACACCACGATCGCCGTCGTCGGCGCGATCATCTTTCTGATCATTGCCTTCCTACTCGGCCTGCCGCAGGCGATCGGCTTTGCCATCGGCGCCGTGCTGTCGGGTTCCGCGGGCTATATCGGCATGAACGTGTCGGTACGGGCCAATGTGCGCACGGCGCAGGCAGCGACCAAGAGTTCTCGGCGATGGTCTCAGCATTGCCTTTCGCGCCGGCGCCATCACCGGCCTCCTCGTCGCCGGCCTCGCCCTTCTCGGCGTCACGGTCTATTTCCTCATTCTCACCACGGCCATGGGTTTCGAGCCTGGCTCGCGCCAGGTCGTTGACGCTCTCGTCTCGCTCGGCTTCGGCGCGTCGCTGATCTCGATCTTCGCCCGTCTCGGCGGCGGCATCTTCACCAAGGGCGCCGACGTCGGCGGCGATCTCGTCGGCAAGGTCGAGGCCGGTATCCCCGAGGACGATCCGCGCAACCCCGCGACCATCGCCGACAATGTCGGCGACAATGTCGGCGACTGCGCCGGCATGGCCGCCGACTTGTTCGAGACCTACGTGGTGACCGTGGTCGCCACCATGGTGCTTGCCTCGATCTATTTCGCCGGCACCGACCGCGTCACCCCGATGATGATCTATCCGCTCGCGATCGGCGGCCTCTGCGTCATCACCTCGATCATCGGCACCTTCTTCGTGCGCCTTGGCCGGAGCCAGTCGATCATGGGGGCGCTCTATAAGGGCGTAATCGCGACCGGCGCGCTGTCCTTGGTAATGTTGTGGCCGCTGACGTCATGGATCGTCGGCATGGACACGGTCATGACCGTGGGCCAGATCTCCTTCACCGGGAAGTCGCTCTATCTCTGCGGCGCCGCCGGCCTCGCCGTCACCGCCCTGATCGTGGTCATCACCGAGTATTACACCGGCACCAACTACCGGCCGGTGCATTCGATCGCCAAGGCCAGCGTCACTGGTCACGGCACCAACGTCATCCAGGGCCTTGCCGTGTCCATGGAGGCGACCGCGCTGCCGGCGCTCGTGATCATGGCCGGCATCATCGTCACTTACGGTCTCGCCGGTCTGTTCGGCATCGCCATCGCCGTGACCACCATGCTGGCGCTGGCCGGCATGATCGTCGCGCTCGACGCCTTCGGCCCCGTCACCGACAATGCCGGCGGCATCGCCGAGATGTCTGGCATGCCAAGCGAGATCCGCAAGACCACCGACGCGCTCGACGCCGTCGGCAACACCACCAAGGCGGTGACCAAGGGTTATGCCATCGGCTCGGCTGGATTGGGCGCGCTCGTGTTGTTTGCGGCCTATACCGAGGATCTCAAATTCTTCGCCGCCAACCCCGCCAAGTTTCCCTATTTCCAAGGCGTCGACCCCACCTTCACCCTGTCGAACCCTTACGTCGTCGTTGGGCTCTTTCTCGGCGGCCTGCTGCCTTATCTGTTCGGCGGCATCGCCATGACCGCGGTCGGACGCGCCGCGAGTTCCATCGTCGAGGAGGTTCGCCGGCAATTCAAGGAGAAGCCCGGCATCATGAAGGGCACCGAGCGGCCCGATTATAAGCGCGCCGTCGATCTTCTCACCCGCGCCGCCATCAAGGAGATGATCATCCCGTCGCTGTTGCCGGTGCTGTCGCCGATCGTGTTCTACTTCATCGTCGATGCCATCGCGGGCAAGAGCGCGGCGTTCTCCGCGGTCGGCGCCATGCTGCTCGGTGTCATCGTCACCGGCCTCTTCGTCGCCATCTCCATGACCGCTGGCGGCGGCGCCTGGGACAACGCCAAGAAATACATCGAGGACGGCAACTACGGCGGCAAGGGCTCGGAGGCCCACAAGGCAGCGGTCACCGGCGACACCGTCGGCGATCCGTACAAGGATACCGCCGGGCCGGCGGTAAACCCGATGATCAAGATCACCAACATCGTGGCGCTGTTGCTGCTCGCCGTACTCGCCCATTAGCGGCGCGCGCGGCGACGTGCTTCTTGGTGTTTAAGGACCGGTGCCGGGGATGCTGCCAGGGGCGCCTTGCCGCTGATCCTTGAACATCTTGCGCTGGGAGATGTTGCCGAAGATCTGCTCGAGCAGGCCGAGATCCTTGCCGCGGGCAGGGGTCTCGTCCTTGGAGTACCGCACCACGATGCCGTCCTTCAGGCCGTATTGATCGACCTGGTCGACGGCGCCGCCAGGGGTGAAATAGACCGCCAGCACTTTGCGGTCGATCTCCCAGGGCTTGAGGAAGGCGTAGGACTTCTGCGTCGTCGAAATATAGTAGTAGGCGTCGCCGCCGATGGTGCTCGTCGTGTCCGGCGACCCAAGCAGATTGGCGACCTGGTCCTTGGACATGCCGGGCTGAACCTGGGCGAGATCGACATCCATGAACACATGACCATGGCGGTCGATGTCAGCACAGCCGCCGACGCTCACCGCGACGAGCCCCAGGGCAAGGCCCGCGATGCCGTACAACTTCGATCTCAAGCCTTCGGCTCGCTTCATTCCCACGTGCGAAATCGCTTCCGATGAGCCAGCGCCAATGTAACCTTCGGTCGGACCCCCGCTCGTCGAGCCGGCCGCTGCGTGCTCCAGGAGAGCAGGCCAAGGCCGGCCGGTGGGCCCTCGAGATGGCTGGAGGTTAGGCGAAGTGCCCCCCACTTTGAACCCTCTCAAACGCCTGCGGAGCCGACGCTCGAAGACCAGCAAGAGCGAAAAACTCTATGGCGCGATTGTGGCGCAGGCGCGGCTCCCTGACTTCTACCGGGACCTCGGCGTTCCCGACAGTTTGGATGGGCGCTTCGTGGTGCTCTCGCTCCATCTCTTCATCGTGCTGCGCCGCCTCAAGCAAGAGGGCATGGCGGGCGGTCCCCTGGCGCAAGAGGTAATGGATCGGTTCATCGGCGACATGGACACGGTGATGCGGGAGCTCGGCGTCAGCGATCTGCGGGTCCCAAAAAGAATGCGTGCGCTGGCCGGCTCCGCGCACGCTTTGCTCGAAACCTACGACCAGGCCTTCGCCGCCGGCGAGGCGCCATTCGCCGCCGCCGTCGCCGCGAGCCTTCCGTCCGGATGTGAGGACGCGGAGCTTAGCAGCGACGCTTTGGCTTCCTATCTAATGGGTTGTGCAGCCGGGCTCGAGCGCGAGCCTCTCAGCGCCTTTGCCGCCGGCGCAATCGCGTTTCCGGAGATCGCCAGGCTCAAGCGATGAAATCACCGATATCGAGGACCACCGATCTGGACGCGGCTTCGCCGCCGCTCTCGAGGATCATCAGGGTCGATGAGGTCAAAGACGGCGAAGAGGGGCTGATCGAGATCGGCGCGGCCGAGCGCGAGGCGATCGCCGCCTTGCTCGATCTTCCGCGACTGGATCAGCTGAGCTTCACCTTTCGCTTCGCGCGGCGCGGGCAGGGGCGTCTTGCCCTGAAGGGCTCTCTCCGCGCTGCGGTCACTCAGACCTGCGTCCTGACCCTGGAACCCGTCGAGAACACCCTCGACAGTCCGGTCGAGATCGAATTCTGGCCCGCGAGCCAGATCGAGGCTTATGCCGACACCGCTGACGAGGCCGCGAGCCACGGCTTGCTCGATTGGCCCGAGCCGGTCGAAGAAGGCAAGATCGACCTCGGCCCCATCATCTACCAGACCCTTGCCACCAGCCTCGATCCCTACCCGAAGCGCGAAGACGCAAGCTTCTCCTGGTCCGAAGCCGGCTCGAAAGTCCCAAGCACAGAGGAAGAAAAAGGCCCCTTCGCCGCGCTAAAGCAGCTGAAACAGCGCCGTTAGCGGCATTTGGCCTCGTCAGATTGAGGTTGTCACCTAGTCCCATTTGGGTATGTTCGGGACCGCTCCCGGGGGAATTTCCCGGCCCTCTTGGCCGCGAACGGCAATCGTCTTTCCTAATCGGCACGGCACTCGAATGGCTGCTTCAGTCACCATAGCGCTCGACGCCATGGGCGGCGACCACGGACCAAGCGTGGTCGTCCCCGGGGCGGCCATCGCCTTGGTGCGGCATCCCGATACGCGCTTTCTCATCGTCGGCGACGCCGCCCGTATCGAGCCCGAGCTCGAGCAGCACCGGGCGCTTGCCGAGAAGTCCGAGATCCTCCACACCGACGTCGCCGTCGCCATGGACGCGAAGCCGAGCCAGGCACTGCGCAAAGGACGCTGGCATTCGAGCATGTGGCTCGGCCTCGAGGCGGTGCGGGACGGGCGCGCAGACGCCACCGTCTCGGCCGGCAATACCGGGGCCCTGATGGCCATGGCCAAGTTTTGCCTGAAGACCATCGCCGGCGTCGACCGGCCGGCGATCGCCGTGATCTGGCCGACGGTCGAGAGCGAATGCATCGTGCTCGATGTCGGCGCCAATGTCGGCGCCGATGCCCGCCAGCTCGTCGAGTTCGCGCTGATGGGGGCAGCCATGGGCCGGGCCCTGTTCGGCGTCGAGCGCCCGACGGTCGGCCTTCTCAATATCGGCGTCGAGGAGGTCAAGGGGGTCGACGAGCTCAAGGCCGCTGCGGCGACGCTCAAAGACGCCCCGCTGCCGATCCTCTTTCGCGGCTTCGTCGAAGGCGACGAGATCGGCCACGGCGCCGTCGACGTGGTGGTCACCGACGGCTTCACCGGCAACATCGCCTTGAAGACCGCCGAAGGAACCGCTAAGCAAATCGGCGAGTATTTGCGGGCTGCCATGGGGCGGTCACTTCTCGCGCGGATCGGCGCGATCCTGGCGCAGGGGGCGTTCCGCGCCCTCAAGGAGAAGATGGATCCGCGCCAGTTGAACGGCGGCATCTTCCTTGGGCTTAACGGCATCGTCGTCAAAAGCCACGGCGGAACCGATGCCACGGGTTTCGCGAGCGCCGTCGATCTCGCCTACGACATGGCGTCAAGCGGCGTGGTGAAGCGCCTTGCCGCGGACATCGCTCGCTTTCACGCCGAACTCGAGCTCGACGGCGTGGCCTAGAATCTGGAGTGAGATTTCATTGAGCCAATTACGGACCGTCGTCAAAGGCTGCGGTGGGTACCTGCCAGAGCGGGTGGTGACCAACGCCGAGCTTGCCGCCATCGTTGATACCAGCGACGACTGGATCACGACGCGCACCGGCATCAAGGAGCGGCGCATCGCGGCCAAAGGCGAGCTGACCTCGACCATGGGCGCCGCGGCAGCGCGGATCGCCCTTCTCGACGCCCGCATGGCGCCAGAGGAGATCGACCTCATCGTTCTTGCCACCTCGACCCCGGATCAGACCTTTCCCGCCACCGCGGTTGCTATTCAGGCCGACCTCGGCATTACCGAAGGGGCGGCGTTCGACATCCAGGCGGTGTGCTCGGGCTTCGTCTTCGCCATGGTCACCGCCGACAATTATCTGAAGGGCGGCCAGTTCCGCCGGGCGCTGGTGATCGGCGCCGAAGCTTTTTCGCGCATTCTCGACTGGGAGGACCGCACCACTTGCGTCCTCTTCGGCGACGGTGCCGGCGCGCTTGTGGTCGAGGCCGAGATGCAGAACGGCGCCACCACCGATCGCGGCATCCTCGCCTCATGCCTCCGCTCGGACGGCCGCTATCGCGACAAGCTCTATGTCGACGGCGGCCCATCCTCGACGGGCACCGTCGGCCAGGTGCGCATGGACGGCCCCGAGGTGTTCCGCCACGCCGTCACCAAGATCAGCGAAGTGATTGACGCGACCCTGGTCAAAGCGGGCTACCAGGCCTCGGACATCGACTGGTTCGTGCCGCATCAGGCCAACAAGCGCATCCTTGACGGCGCGGCCCGAAAGCTCGGTCTCGACCCCGACCGCATCATCATCACCGTGGACAAGCATGCCAATACCAGCGCCGCTTCGATCCCCTTGGCGCTGTTCGCCGGCTGCGAGGACGGCCGCATCAAGCCGGGCGATCTCGTGCTCATGGAAGCCATGGGGGGCGGATTCACCTGGGGCGCGGTGCTGCTGCGCTGGTGAAGGCCGCAGAAAACCGCCGCGGGCAGGTTGCATTTCTCGAACTGCCGCGCGAAAGTCACACCTAGACTGAAAATGATGCTAAATCAGGAATTTGATCGCGGGAGCGATTGACCGGATTGCGCCTGCTCGATTAGCATCTTGGTTTGTCCCGCGACCCTGGGGGAGCAGTGTTTCGATGAGCGGGAAGACACTGACGCGCGCCGACCTCGCTGAGGCGGTGTTTCAAAAGGTTGGACTGCCGCGGAACGAATTGGCCGAGATCGTGGAGCTTGTGCTCCGCGAGATTGTGGCGAGTCTTGAACGCGGGCAGACGGTGAAGCTGTCTTCTTTTGGCTCTTTCGGCATTCGCGACAAAGGCCAGCGGATCGGGCGCAACCCGAAGACGGGTCAGGAAGTTCCGATCACGCCGCGACGCGTGCTTGTGTTCCGGGCAAGCAATATCATGAAGCAGCGCATCAACGAGGCGCTGTCCCGGAGGAAGGCGGCCGAGTAGGCACGGCCAAAGTTTAGGCATTGCATCTTTGAAGGCGGGGAGTTTGCAGCGGTGGACAAAGCGCCCGAGGCCTTTCGTACGATCAGTGAAGTCGCAGAAGAGCTCAAAGTCCCGAAACACGTGCTTCGCTTTTGGGAAGCAAAATTCGCCCAACTGAAGCCGATGAAGCGCGGCGGCGGCCGCCGCTACTATCGGCCAGAGGATGTGGCCCTCTTACGCGGCATCCGTTTTCTTCTCTACGACGACGGCTACACCATCAGAGGCGTGCAGAAGATCCTGCGCGAGCACGGGCCTCGCTTCGTCATGGAGCAGCGGCCGGTCCCAGAGGATGAGAAGAAGGCGGCGAAGGTCGAGCGCGAGATCCCCGACGTCGCCGCCGAAGCGGCACAGAATAGGGGCCTTGGCCGTCCGCCGAGGCTGGCCGATCAAGGCGGGGGGCTCGATCTCGACGCTGTCGGCGGGGTGCTGAACGAAATCGAGGCGTGCTACAAGATTCTTCTCGCCGCCAAGGACTGACGCGCTCACGGCCTCGCGACTTGTTTCCGACCTCTGAGGGTGTATATCCAGGGCGCGTCGGCCATCGACGGCGTCGGAGCGTAGCGCAGCTCGGTTAGCGCACCGGTCTGGGGGACCGGGGGTCGGGAGTTCAAATCTCCCCGCTCCGACCACCTTTTCTTCGGAAAATAACCACGCTCGAATTGAGCGCCCCACGCTAGCGCTGAAGCGCTCTCGCCAAGATGCTCTCCACACCTTCGCCCGACCTGCGGACGGGAACCGCACGCGGTTGGGGGTCGTCGGGAGGGGCGAGCCGAGAGGCCTGGACGTAGCGCTTCGTCTGCGGTGCCGGCCGGCTTGGCGCCGATGCCGCGGGAGCTGGCGCCGTCACTGGCACTTGCTCTGTGCGGGCCGCCACGCGCTTCTCGCCAGGCGCATCGATGGGCTCGAGATAATAGCGGGCGAGGATCCAGCCACGCTCTCCGGTCGTCGGATCGAGGACCTGGAACCAGCCCCGCTCCGATCCGATCATCTGCAAGTCCGTGTTGGGCGAATAGTGACCGACGATCGGGGTCGAGACCGATGGGCCTTTATGCATCCAGGCGCCGCGAGTGACGACCACCCAGAGCGCATTGGCCTCGGTCTGGTCGGACTTCTCCTCCCCGTTCAGGACCGGGGCCAGGGCCGGCGTAAAGATGTCTTTGACTTTCGCCTCGGGGAGCCCGTCAGGCTGCTGCGCGGCGGCATCCGGCGCGCGAAGGGCCACGGGCTGAACACCGAGGCGCTGAAGATTGGGCTGATCCCAGGTGCCATCGTCGGCGCGATCGACGACCTTCAGCGCCGCGCGCTCTTTCGGCGCCGCGGGCGTGGTGTCACGCGAATAAATCTGGCTGGGGGGGTGGCCGGCGAACACGATACCGACAAGACCCAGCGATAACAGAAGTCTCTTCATGGCACGCATCCAAGCGTGCCCCGCCGTCTATCCCCAAGCTATGCAGCGGGTCGGATCAATTCAAGCGCGACCGCTCGTTATCAATTCAAAAGCGTTGAGGACTGCCCTGATTTGGCTTCGAGCAGGGCGATTGAGGCTGCTGCCTCAGGCTTGAGGTGAGGGCAGAGCGTCAAGACGCTGATTCTGTTACAGCAGCTCGCCCGGTCGGCACGTCGCCCAGCACCGCGACGTAGAATTCGACGATCTCGTTGGTCATCCGTTCGACCGTCATGCGGTTCGCCACGTGCTTCTGAAGTTGGATGGCGCGGCCGAGGAATGGGCGGGGGTTGGCGAGGAAGGCACGCATCTGGGCGGCGAGCGCGCCGATGTCTCCGGGCCTGACGAGCGGCGTGTTGGTGCCGGCCACGATCTCGGGGATGCCGCCGACCTCGGTTGCGATCAGGGGCATCTGGGCCGCGGCTGCCTCCAGCACCACGTAGGGAAACGACTCCGCCCGCGACGGCACCACGACGCAGCGGCCACGGGCGAACGCTGTCCGCGCCGGGAGCGACCCGGCAAAGGATACCATGTCCTCAATACCGAGCTTTTGCGCGAGCTTCTTGAAGTCGTTCTCGTCAGGTCCCGAGCCGACGATGACCGCCGTGGCCGGATAGACGCTCCGCTGCGCCGCGAGCGCGGCAAGCAGGATGTCGATGCCCTTGAGTTGGCGGAGTTCGCCCACATAGACGAAATCGGCGGCATCTTCGGCGAGCCTCGGCTCGTAGAACTCGTGGCGGTAAAGGCCGTTCGGCACGATCGAGACCGGGCAGACCGGTTCGCCGATCAGGTCGCTGAACCGCCGCGCTGCAAAACCACTTTCGAAGATGAGGCCGTCGGTCATCGGCGCGAGCTTGCGCTCCGCCGCGAGATAGAGACGGCCCTTTAGCGATGACGGCGGGTAGTGCAGGCTGCCGCCGTGCGGAGTGTAGAAGCCGCCCACCCTTCGGCCCTTGCGCTGAAGCCACTGCGCCGCGAGCCGGGCATAGGCGCCGCCTTTGGCGCCGTGACCGTGCAGCACGTCGACGCCGAGATTGGCGCCGAGCTTTCGCACCCTGCGGTAGCCGCCCCAGTCGCCGGGACTGAGTTGACGCGGCATGGGACAGCGCGTGACGCCGAGCGAACAGCTGTCTGCCAGTCGATTGAGGGCGCGCTCAGAATCCTCGGTCCCCGTTCCGGACGCGCAGATGACGCCGACCTCAAAGCCGAGATCGGCCTGGGTCTTGGCCAGATCGTGGACGTGACGGAACAGACCTCCGATCGGCGCTCTCAGGCAATGGAGAATGCGAAGAGTCACGATCAGTGAACATGGAGGTGTTCGGGTGGCAGTTCTCTCTGTTTAAGGGAACCTCCCGGCCCCGTAAATAGCGGCGCCCCGGCATCCCTCACGCGCACCACCCTTAATGAAAGCTGAGCAAGCGTGCCGAAGCGGAGCGCGCTTTAACAACTTGGTTACGAGAGCGGCGCTCTAATGCTCGAAGACGAGGAGCTGTCGCCGTGATGCGCTCGCAACATGCCATGCCCTACGCCGGGGATGCCGGGCCCGCCACGCCCGGCCGCGCCCTGTTGCGCACCGCAGGGTGGATCCTAGGCTTGGCGGCAGCGGCAGGGATCGTGACCTTTGCCGCGCTTTCGCTGCCGCGTGCTCTCGACACCGCCGCTCTACATCGCGCCCTGGATGGCACGGGAAAGGTTTTGCGCGGCGTCGTCGGCATCGCGCCCCAGGGGCCGAAGCGACAGCCCGAGCGCCTTCCTCGCCATGCAGAGCTTGAGGTGACGAGCGCCCTCGGCGGTAGCGCCAGCTTGTCCTTGCAGCAGCGGACCGCGATCTCGGCCGTGGCGGCCACCGCAGCGGCGCTGCTTGTGCTCGGTTTCGCACTCTCTCGCGCTCTGATCCTGAGCCCCGCCATCACCCCAGGGGTTCGCTATGCTCCACCGCAGCCGGCGAAAAGGCCTTGGCCGAGAGGGGGCGCATCGTTCATGGCGCGCACCTCCGAGCCCCAGCCAGAGCACGACGAGCCGGTGCCACCCGCAAAGCCACCGGTGCTGGACAGCATCGGCTTGTCCACCGAACAGCTCCTTACCATCAAACCCTGCGAGCCTGACGAAGAGGCGGAGGCCCCCGCGTGGCGGCCACGACCCCGCGCCAATCCTCCAGCAACGACGGCCAAAGCCCTGATCGAGAAGGTTCTTGCGGACTCGCAAGGGCCGGCCCCGGAGGCGCTCCTGGCGATCACGCATCCGCGCCGCCGCTGCTGCCGCGTGGAAGCGCGCCGAATGACCTCCGCAGCTATCTGCAGCAGCCGACGGCCTTGCGCACGCCCAAGCCCACCAACGGACGTCGCGTCAAGCGGGAGAGGCGAGACAGGGATCGTCAAGAGGGGGTTCGTCCGGCGTTGAAATCGTTCGAAGCCGTGCTCACCCACCTGCGCGCGCGCGCGGCCGCGAATCCCGCAGGAGCGATCCTCATCGCCGCGGGCGCAAAAGGCCTCGACGCTACCGGCGAAGCCATCCGCATCGCCCGCATACTGCTCGCGTCCGCCGAGCGGGGTGTCTTGGTCGACCTCTCCCGTGGCGCAGCGGCGGTGTCGGGGCGTCTCGCGCTACCGCGGGCACCCGGCTTCGCCGATCTGCTCGCGAGCCGCGTCGGCTTCGAGGAGGTGATCCACGTGGATGGCGAAACGGCACTCCAGGTGATCCCAGCGGGACACCCGACGGTGAGGTCTGAAGGCAATGAGATCGACCGCGCCATCGGCATCTTCGACGCGCTGGCGCAGGCCTACGACGTTGTTGTGTTTCATGCTGACCGCGACGGTGCCAGCCAGATGGCACCCGCTCTCGCAGGCCGCCTCAGCGTTGCCGTCGCCGTGCTCGAGACCGGGGGAGGGACGAGCGCACGAGCGGCCTTGGCGGACCTGAACGCGCTCGGCTGTCCGCTCGTGACCTATGAGCGGCACGATGGAGATGAGGGCTTTGGCCGCGCCACGGCGGTCTGACTGGTGCAAGACTTGGGGGACACAGCGCCATGACGGGGATGAAGACTCAAGTGATGAAGGCGGCCATGTCCGGGCTTTACCACACCGGGGCTCACCGGCTGTTCGCGCCCTACACCCAGGGCCTTGGGGTGATTTTCGCCCTGCATCGGGTCAAGCCCATGGAACCCAAGGCCTTCGAGCCGAACCGCGGCTTCGAGATCTCGCCCGAGTTCCTCGAGGCGGTGCTCGATCAGATCGAGGATGCAGGCCTCGACGTGGTGACGCTTGACGAGGCGGCGCGGCGCCTGCGCCAAGGCGAGGGGAGGCGCTTCGTCTCTTTCACCTTCGACGGCGGCTACCGCGACACGCTGCTCCACGCCTATCCGATCTTCAAGCGCCGCGCTCTGCCTCTCACCCTTTATATCCCGAGCGACTACCCGTTCGGGCGTGGAGAGCTTTGGTGGCTCGTGCTCGAGGAGATCCTGCGGAACGCGGAGGAGATCGAGCTCTGCCGGGGCGGCAAGCTGTGGCCCTTGCCGACCGCGACGCCTCAGGAAAAGACCAAGGCGTATGACAAGATCTATGGCTGGCTCCGTGCCGTTGACGAGGCCATGCAGCGGCGGGTGGTGCGGGCGCTTGCCGATCACTGCGAGATCGACATGGCGGAGATGTGCTGCGACTTGATCATGAGCTGGGACGAGATCAGGCGGCTAGCCGCCGACCCGCTCGTCACCATCGGCGCCCACACCAAAGCGCATTATGCCCTGGCCAAGCTTGGGCCAGAGAAAGCGGTCAGCGAGATGCGGGGCAGCGCCGAGGTGATCGAGCATGAGCTTGGGCTGAGGCCGACGCATCTCTGCTTCCCCTATGGCGATGAGGCGAGCGCGGGCGCGCGCGACTTCGCTCTGGCCAAGGAGCTTCGCTTCAAGACGGCGGTGACAGCGCGAAAGGGCATGCTGTTCCCAACCCATGCCCGTCAGTTGACGGCCTTGCCGCGGGTACTGCTCAACGGCGATTTTCAGTCTTTGGCCTGCACGGCGCTCTATCTCTCCGGGGCGCCGTTCGTGTTCCAGCAGGCCAACGCCGCTTAGATCGCACGGGCCGTCAAGGCCGCGCCATCCAGCGAAGCAAGAGTCCGGCCGGCAATACCCAGGCCAGGCCGGCGACGACAAAATAGAGGAGCTGGAGCAGGGGAGACGCTTCGGTGATGCGGCCAGCGCCGATGCCCGCGACCGCCATGGCATAGACGAGAAGGAAGAGAAGCAGCACCACGGCGCCGATGAGCTTTCGCGTTCTAACGTGCATGGTCTGTAACCTACCCCGCCGCGATGACAAGGTTGAGCGATGCCGCCCGCGCGAGGCCCAGTTTGATACGTCTCAAGGCGCTTCTCGGGCTTTCAGCCACTATCGCGCGGCAATCCGGCTCGCGCAGGTGTCTGATTTGAGCCATTTTTTGTATTGTCGTCGTCCGCTTGATCCGTTATTTCGATCGGTTTCGAGACCCCCAGATACTCTCCTGTTGACCGCCGTAAACCTTCCGAGGTGTTCCTATGACGATATATCCGCAGCTTGACATCCCTGAAACCCTTGCTGCCGGCCCCGGGCCGGGGAACACCGATCCGCGCGTGCTCGAGCGCTTCGCCAAGACCGGCGTCGCCGACCACATGCAGAAGGATGTTCTGCGCGGCATGCTCGAGGCCAAGGAGATGTTGCGCGAGTTGTGGGGCACCAAGAACGTCTACACCTATGGCGTCGCCGGCACCGGCTTCTCGGGCCTCGACTGCGTGCTGTCCCTGATCTTGCCGGGCGACACGGTGGTGGCCTTCCCCAATGGCACCTTCTCCGGCATCGACAGCCTGACCATCCGCATGAAAGCCTCGACCGCCGAGGAGCTCGCCGCGGATTCGCTCAATCCGAAGCCGAAGAGCGTCACTGTGATCGAGACGCCCCATGGGCAGTCGGTTACCGGCGAGACCGTCGACAAGGCGCTTGCCGAGCACAAGCCGATGTGGGCCTTCATGGCCCATTGGGAGACGGGCTCTGGGCGCATCAATGATCTGAAAGGCTTCTCGGACGCCTGCCTCAAGAATGGGGTCATGGGCATCTGCGATGCCGTGTCGAGCCTTGGCGTCGGCGACTTCAACATTGACGACTATCCGGGCGTGGTCGCCTGGGCCTCGTGTCCGCAGAAGGGCGTGTTGTCGCTGCCGCTCACCTATGCGCCGGTCAGCTTCACCGACAAGGCGATCGAGATGGTGAGGAAGCGGGGCTGCCGCACCTATGTCAACCACCCGATCCTCGACGCCCGCCATTGGGGCATCATCGACGGCAAGGACACCCCGACGCCGGCCTATCACCAGACCCATTCCTGCTATGCCGTCGCCGCCTTCCACGAGGCGCTTCGCATCATTCTCGGCTATGGGCGCCGCCGCAAAGCATCAGACTACGCCTATCACGAGAAGGCTCTGCGCCAGGCGGTCGAGGCCATGGGCTGCGAGGTTACCTCCAACATGCCGAGCCTCGTGGTGCTCAACCTGCCGGGCAAGCTCAAAGGCAAGGAGAAGGAGCTGGTCCAGGGTGCTCGCGCCCAGGGCTTCGGGATCTGGCCGACCCTGTCCGAGCCGGTCCAGGTCCGCATCGGTATTCTCAACCAGCTGTCACCGGAGCAGATCGGTGAGATCGTCAGTCGCTTCGCCGACGCCATGCTGTCCATGGGTGCGGATTTCGACAAAGCGAAGGTGATGAACCAGCTGAAGTCCTACTACGCCAAGGCCGCGTAGCAGACCCGTCCGGGTGAGCGCATCGAGGCCGCTCTTGGCTTCGATGCGTTCCGCCCGCGCTCGTCCTCAAAGCGAAGCCGTTAAGCCTCAATCGGTCCGCGGGTGCGCCTGGCGCCAATCGGACGGGCGTTCGAACGTGCCGCGCCAGATCCCACGCTTCTCTGCGCGTGCTTGGGATTCTGCCTCCTGGTAAGGATTGCCCATCGCCCCGCCGAGATCGATGGCGTAGCCCTGGCGCACCAAGGCTTCGCCAAGATCGGGGACGCCATCGGCGCTACACACGGCAACGATGCGGCCATAGCGATCCTTGTCGCGCGCCTCGCAAGTCACGTTGCCGCCCTTCATCAACACCGTGAGCCGCGCCTTGGCGGCACGACCGCAGGCCCAGGATTTGCCGTTGGCCTCCTTGCAGGTCTGGTGCAGCTCGGGCGCGTCGATGCCGAAGATGCGGTATTCGGCGCCATTCGCGGCACGAATGCTATCGCCATCGATGGAGACGATGCGCGCTTCGGGCCCAAATGGCGGGGTCTCTTTGGTGCAATAATGCTCGATCAGAAGCACGAGGGCCAGCACCAGCACGAGCGCGATGACCCTGCCGACCTGGGTGGCGAGGCGCCGGGAGGAACCAGCGCCGTCGTCAGACTCTGAGGCAGTGCGGCGCGCCATCAGCCCCCGTCGATGCGAAGCGCGATGATGGCGATCGCCTGCTGATAGACGCCCGCCGCGTTCCAACCTTGTATAGCCGCGAAATTGCGCTGGCCCGGTTGATAGCCGGCACCTGCCGCCCAGCCATGACCCTTGAGGAAGTTCGCGGTCGAGGCGAGCGCATCAGCCTTCGAGTTGAGATTGACCCTGCCATCACCGTCACCGTCGACGGCGTAGAGCAGGATGCTCTTCGGCAGAAACTGCGTATGCCCGACCTCGCCATGCATGGCGCCGCGGGTCTGCGGGGAGAGCACACCGCGATCGATCAGGGTGAGCGCCGCATAAAGATGATCGGTGAAATATTCGGAGCGCCGGCAGTCATAGGCGAGCGTAGCGACCGCCGAGAGCGTGTTCTGATTGCCCATCACCGAGCCGAAGCCGGTCTCCATGCCCCAGATCGCAAGCAGCGGCCCCGGCGGCACGCCGTAGCGCTTCTGGATCGAGGCGAACAACCCGGCATTCGACCTCTTGAGAGATTTGCCTCTGGCGGCGATGGCCGGGCCGCCGCGCTTGGCCATGAAGGCGTCGAGCGAGAGCTTGAAGCTCTTCTGGCCGCGGTCGGCTCTGATGGTCGCCGCTGAATAGGTCGTGCCCATCAAAGCCGAGATCGCCCTCGGCCCGACCCCCCTGGCTTGCGCCTCGGCGGCGAAGGCCCGCTTCCACGCCTCGAACCCAGCGCTGTTGTTGCCGCAAGGCGCGGCGACGGCCGAGCCGGCTATCAAGACGAGAAGGCACGCGACCAAAGTCGCCCCGAACAAACGCTGATACACCATTGCGGCCTTCCGGTTTGTTGGGGCCAAGGGGAGGACCCCGGACTGACGAGAGCGCTAGCTTAGCCAATTTCGCGTTGGGGGACAGCCTTGGCTCGTAGGCCCTGGGAGGGCCAAAAGGGCAGGGAGTCCCTGGCGCGGGAGGCCCCTAACGTGCTGACGAGGCGATTCTACGGCGTCCCTTGCGGCCCGTAATTGGTACTCAGATAGCTGACGATGGCCGGCACATTCTCCGCCCGGATCGGGGCGCCGTAGCGCTCGATCATCTTCGCCACCGTCGCCTGCCATTTCTTCTGGTCGAGGAACGGCGCGTTGATCTCGATGTAGTCGAGGCTGTGACAGATCTGGCAGTTGGCGGCGACGAGATCGCGGCCCTGGCCCTCCTTCAGCACGATAGCCTGCTCGCCGGCAGTTCGCCGGAGCGGCGATGAGCAGTGCCGCGAGCATGATCAGCGCACGCATGGTCTCCTCCCTGTCATGCCGCAGCGATTGCAATCGTCTGCACTGGATTATGGTGATAGCCGGCGGGATTGGGGATCGGCTCACGCGGCTGGCTTTGGCCCAAGCGGTTGGTCGCCTTCACCATGACCACATGGGCTCCGGCCACCGGCACGAATTGATAGCTCCACGGCCTGAAGGAGTAGCGACCGAGGTCTTCGCCAAGCGCGCCCGGACGCCAGCTTTGGCCTCCATCCACCGAGACCTCCACAGTGTCGATGCCGAACCCTCCGTCCCAGGCGATGCCTTTGACCTCGAGCGGCTGGCCAGCGGCGACTTGAGCGCCGTCGACGAGATTGGTGATCAGAGAGTTGGTGACGATCTCGGTGATCGGCGTGTTGGTGTCCGTCGCTTGCGAGGTGAAGCCGCGAACGACCGGGAATATGCCTTTGGGCAACCGGTAGGCCGATGTCATCCAAAACTTGTCCAGAGGTTTGCTGCGGACCTCGATCGAGGTGAGGAGCTTGATCCAATACGTACCGGTCCAGCCTGGCACCACAAGCCGCAAGGGAAAGCCGTTCCAATGCGGCAGCGGTTCGCCGTTCATGTCCCAGGCAAGAAGCGTGTTCTCATCGAGGGCACGCCAGATGGGAATGCTCTTGACGAAGTCGGGTGTCTGACCGATCAGGGCGCGGTCGGCGCCGTCGAATCCGACTTCGACCGCGTCGCCCTTGACCCCAGCCTTGTCGAGCACGTCCTTTAGCCGCACGCCCGTCCAGCGGGCGTTGCCCATGGCCCCGTAGCCCCATTGGATGCCCGGCACATGGGGCCGCGCCAGCCCCCGGCGGTTGCCGGAGCATTGATTGACGGCAACGATCTCGACGTGCTCGAAGCCGCTCTTCAGCTCGTCCAGCGTATATTCGGCGGAGCTTTGCACCGCGTCGCCCCTCACCGAGAGCTTCCAGGTCGCAACATCGATCTCGGGAATCACGGCGAGGTGAAAGCGAACGAAGAAGGCATCCTTCGGGGTCAGCACGTCGTTGAAATATTTGAGCGGCGTCTCGTAGTTTGGCGGCCGGTAGGTCAGTTTGATCAGCGGCACCTTGCCCGGCAGCGCGACGAGCCGCGCGCTGGCCTCGGTCCCCGCCGAAACGCCGGGCGTGACCGGGGCCATGGTCTCCGCCCAACTTGATCGCGGCAGACCGAGAGATGAGCCCAAGGCCGCCGATGCGACCACGAGAGTGCCGTCCCGGGCACTCCGCAAGACTTGTCGTCTGCTCAGCACGGTGTGTTCCTCTCTCGCTTTACCGCTTTTGCTTGTGTCAGGGCCGCTGACGCAGCCCTCATGCGGCTTCAATTCGTGCAGTTCTGATTGCACGAGACCCGATAGCGTCGCGAGGGTCAATGACACTTTCTTCTCCCCCAACCGATCGCGAGCACCGCCAAAGCTGCTGCGGCATCGTGGCCAAGGCCGGTCGTTGAGTTCCGCGGTGCCCCCTTGTATCAGAGCGCATGAGCACGACCGCTGAAACCGTCGCGTCGCCCACCGTGGACAAGGCGACGACACCTCCCTGGCGCCTCAGGCCCTTGCGGCTGTGGCTCGGGACGATCGCGCTCCTCATCGCCGCCATGGTCCTCGTCGGTGGCGCCACCCGTTTGACCGATTCAGGCCTCTCGATTACCGAATGGCAGCCGATCGTCGGCGCGGTGCCGCCGCTCTCCGACAGCGATTGGCAGGAGGCGTTCGCGGCCTATCAGCAGATTCCGGAATATCAGCACCAGAAGCGCGGCATGAGCCTCGACGAGTTCAAGACCATCTACTGGTGGGAATGGGCCCATCGCTTCCTTGGCCGCTTCATCGGCGTCGTCTTCTTCGTGCCCTTTGTCGTGTTCTGGCTTCTGGGTTTCATCCCGAAGGCGCTGCTGCCACGGCTGCTCGGCCTGTTCGCGCTTGGCGGCGTTCAGGGCGCCGTCGGCTGGTACATGGTGAAGAGTGGTCTCGTCGATCGCCTCGACGTCAGCCAATACCGACTCGCGGCCCATCTCGGCATCGCCGTGATCATCCTCGGCTACACGCTGTGGCTCTTGTTCGGGCTCGGGCACGAGCAGAAGCGAGGCGCGAGATTGAGCAGGACCGCGCCCGCGTGGATCGCCGCCGGCGTCTTGGCCCTGATCTATCTGCAAATCCTCGCCGGCGCGCTGGTCGCCGGGCTCGACGCCGGCATCGGCTTCAATACGTGGCCGCTGATCAACGAGTCCTTTATCCCCAAGGGCCTCGGCGTCTTCGTGCCGTGGTACATCAACCCGTTCGAGAACAGACTCACGGTGCAGTTCGACCACCGCATGCTGGGCTATGCCGTGGTCGCCGCCACGCTTGCCCAGGCGGGTTGGCTCGCCTTCAAGCGAGCGCCGTCGGCGCTGATCGCAAGCGGCTTCGCCGTGGCCTGTTTCGCACTGCTGCAAGCGACGCTCGGCGTCTGGACCCTACTGCTCGTGGTGCCGATTCCGCTCGCGCTCGCACACCAAGCTGGCGCCATGGTGCTGTTCGCCGCCGCGCTCTATCACCTGTGGCTCACGCTCGACTCGCGCACCTCGGCACCAAGGGTTCACACCGCGGCGAGCGCCTGATCGAGGTCGGCGATGATGTCGCCGACGTCCTCAAGGCCAATCGAGAGCCGCACCACGTCGTGCCCGGCGCCTGCCTTGAGGCGCTGCTCGTCGGTAAGCTGGCGGTGCGTGGTCGAGGCCGGATGAATGATCAGGCTGCGCGTGTCGCCGATATTGGCGAGATGACTGAACAGCTTGACGTTGCTCACCAGCCTGACGCCGGCGTCGTACCCGCCGTTGAGGCCGAAGGTGAACACCGCGCCCGCGCCCTTGGGGCAATAGCGCTCAGCGAGCGCGTGATAGTCGTTGCCGGGAAGACCGGCGTAATTCACCCAGTCCACCTTGTCGTGCCCGGCGAGCCATTCCGCCACGGCCAGCGCGTTGTCGCAGTGACGCTGCATCCGCAACGGCAGCGTCTCGATCCCGTTCAGGATCAGGAAGGCGTTGAACGGCGAGATCGCGGGCCCAAGGTCGCGCAAGGAAAAGGCGCGGCAGGCGATGGCAAAGCCGAAATTGCCGAAGGTCTCGGCAAACGTGATGCCGTGATAGCTCGGCGAAGGCTCGGACAGGGTCGGGTAGCGGCCGCTCTTCAGCCAATCGAAGGTGCCGCAATCGACGATCGCGCCGCCGATGGAGTTGCCGTGGCCGCCGAGAAACTTGGTGAGTGAGTGCACGATGATGTCGGCGCCGTAGTCGATCGGGCGCAGCAGATAGGGCGTGGCCAGCGTGTTGTCGACAATCAGCGGCACGCCTGCTTCCTTGGCGACGGCCGAGACAGCAGCGACGTCGGTGATGATGCCGCCTGGATTGGCAATCGACTCGATGAAGATCGCCTTGGTCTTCGGGCTCAGCTCGGCGCGGAAACTGTCGGCGTCGGTGGTGTCGGCGAAGCGCACGGTCCAGCCGAATTTCTTGAACGACTGGGTGAACTGATTGATCGAGCCACCATAGAGCTGGCGCGCGGCGATGAATTCGTCGCCAGGCTCGAGCAAGGCGTGAAAGACAAGCGCCTGCGCCGCGTGGCCTGATGCCACCGCCAGGGCTGCGGTGCCACCCTCGAGCGCGGCAATTCGCTCCTCGAGCACGGCTTGCGTCGGATTCATGATGCGCGAATAAATGTTGCCGAAGGTCTCGAGATTGAACAGCGCCGCGGCATGGTCGGTGCTTTCGAATACGAAGGACGTCGTCTGATAGATCGGCGTCACGCGCGCCCCGGTGGCCGGGTCAGGATGGGCGCCGGCATGGATCGCCAGGGTGTTGAAACCGGGTTGCTGGTCGGCTGTCATCGTGTTCCTTCCTTGCGTTGGGAGGCCAGGTCGCGACTATAGCGAGGCCAGTGGACGGCGCGAACCCCCGCTCGTGCGAGGTCAGTCCCTGTTGTTGATGGTGATGATCTCGAAGCGTGTCGGGATGCCGGCACCTTCGTCGCCAAAATCTTCGAGCCAGATATTTCGTCCGCCATCGCCGACCATCACGCCCTGATAATTCTTGAAGTAGGCATCGGGATCCTGCTTCAGGACGTTGGTCTTCAGCTCCGGACCGATGATTGTGGCGTAATGCTTGAGGAACCACGTCTTGGTGCGGATCATCTGGGTCGTTTTGCCGAAATAGCTCACTGGCAGGTGCAGGTGCTCGGCCAGCCAGCGTTTGTCGTCGTTCCGGATCGCGTTCTGCAACGCGGCGATGAACATCGGCGTCGGATCGACCGGCTCGGCACGAGCGCGCTGTAGCGTCGGCGTCAGCAGCAAGACAACGAGAAGTGCCGCGCCGAGCCTGTTCAACGCGCTCAGCCTCGCTGCTTCATGGTGCCGCCCTTGCTGAACAGGAGCGGCTTGCGGTTGTCGATCAGGCGACGGTTGAAGCCCATCCAGCCAATCTCGCCGGAAAGGCGCCCATACTCGATCTTGGGGCAACGGTTCATGACCACTTGCAAGCCGGCATCCTCGGCGAGCGTCGCCGCCTCGTCATTGCGTACGCCGAGTTGCATCCACAGCACCTTGGCGCCGATGACGATCGCCTCGCGCGCGACTTGCGGTGCCGCGTCGGGCGTGCGGAACATGTCGACGACGTCGACCGGCTCCTCGATGGCGGCCAGCGACGCGTAGATCTTCTGTCCAAGCAGCGTCTTGCCGGCGTGACCCGGATTGACCGGGATCACGCGATAGCCTTTGGTCAGAAGGTATTTCATGGCGAAATAGCTCGGCCGCGACTCCTTTGGGCTCGCGCCGACAAAGGCGAAGGTGCGGGAGCTTGCGAGGATTCCCTTGATATAGGCGTCGCTGTAGGTGTCGTGGTTCACGCGGGGGCCCCGCGAGCCAGGTCGTGCTCGGATCTGTTCGGGATGATAAACGCGTATCGCGCCGTGCCAATCTCGGCGACTGCGCGGCGCGATGAAAAGATGGTCTCTACTCGGATTCGCTCGGCCCGGCAGACGAGTCGGCGTCGGGTGCCGCGCCTTCGGCGCCCTTCGGCGTGTTCAGCCGCGCCTTGCACTCGTCACTCACCTCATTCATGTGCTGCCTGAGGCAAGCCCCGACCTTGCCGCCAGACGCCTTAGCCTCCTTGCAGAATTTTACCTTGTCTTGCTTGCAAGGATTGTCCTTGGCCATGGCCGCGGCCGGCACCATGAAGAACGCGATCATGAGTAACGCGACGAGGTGCTTCATTCGTGTAGCTCCAACGTTTGAGGGAGATTGGTCCATATCGAACCTGCAATCACGCCTGGGGACGCGTCGCAAGAGAGGAGGGTAGGGCGCGCGAGCGGTATA
Source organism: uncultured Alphaproteobacteria bacterium (assembly GCA_963732955.1). Taxonomy (GTDB): domain Bacteria; phylum Pseudomonadota; class Alphaproteobacteria; order Rhizobiales; family Methyloligellaceae; genus Methyloceanibacter. The sequence continues at coordinate 873,279 of CAVTBH010000004.1, read as the reverse complement.
TAGGTGATGAAGGGTGTCGAAACTAGGCCAATTCGCGGCGGCATCTCTCGCGGCTAACGCGAAAATTCACTTCGGCCAGCGAGGATCCCTCTTCTCGAGGAACGCGCCGATGCCTTCCTCGGCTTCGGCATGAAGCATGTTCTCGACCATGACGGTGGTGGTGTAGGCATAGGCCTCTTCCAAGGGCATCTCGAGCTGACGATAGAAGGCTTCCTTGCCGATCTTGAGCGTTGCTTTTGGCTTCGTCGCGATCCGGCGGCCGATCTCCACGGCCTCGTTGACGGTCTCGTCAGGCTTGACCACGCGATTGACGAGACCGAGTTTCTTGGCGTCGTTCGCGCCCACCATGTCGCCGAGGAGCAGCATTTCCATGGCGGCCTTGCGTGAGAGATTGCGGCTAAGCGCAACCATCGGCGTCGAGCAAAACAGGCCGATATTGACCCCGGGCGTGGCGAAGCGAGCATCGGAACTCGCCACCGCAAGATCGCAAGCGGCGACCAGCTGGCATCCGGCTGCGGTGGCGATGCCGTTCACCGCGGCGATGACCGGCTTCGGCGAATGCACGATCGCCAGCATCAAATTAGAGCAGGCTTGCATGATCTTGGCAAAATAGGCGCGGCCGCGATCGCGATCGTTCCGATGCGCCGTCAGCTCCTTGAGGTCATGGCCGGAGGAGAAGGCTGAGCCCGTGCCGGTAATGACGATGGCACGAACGGCGTCATCGCGGCCAATGGTTTCGATGGCGCCATGCAGGGCGGCAATCAAGTCCTCGGAGAGCGAGTTGCGCGCTTCAGGCCGATCGAGCGTCAGCACCGCGACGGCGCCGCGGTCCTCGCGCCGAAGCGGAGACATCCGGTCCTCGCGCGCCGGCAGAACCTCTGTTGCTCGAACTTGCGTCATCACTTCACTCCAAGTGAAGCTTCTGCCCGAATTCTTATGGCGGTGCAATCAACCGGGCCGCGCCTGGGCCGTGGACGAAAGCATAATATCAGGTATCATAGTACCACATTGATAATCGTCGGAACTTGCACGATTTTTCCCGATCCGACTTGACGCTTCCAAGCCGAGCCGTTAGAAGCCGCCAACCCGGTCGGGAGAGCCTTACGCCATGAAGACCTTTTCAGCGACACCCAAGGACATCGAGAAGTCCTGGATCCTCATCGACGCCGCCGGCCTCGTGGTCGGCCGGCTCGCGGTATTGATCGCGACGCGCCTCAGGGGCAAGCACAAGCCGAGCTTCACCCCGCATATGGATTGCGGCGACAACATCATCGTCATCAACGCCGATAAGGTGATTCTGTCGGGCAATAAGCGCGCCGACAAGGTCTATTATTGGCATACGGGCTATCCCGGGGGCATCAAAGAGCGGACCGCGGCCAAGATCCTCGACGGCAAGCATCCGGAGCGGGTGCTGCAGAAGGCCGTGGAGCGGATGTTGCCGCGTGGGCCTCTCGGCCGCCAGCAGCTGAGGAATCTCCGCATCTACAGCGGCGCTGTACATCCCCACGAGGCGCAAACCCCGACCGCGATCGATGTCGCCGCCCTCAACAGCAAGAATGCAAGGAGCGCTTGAAAGCCATGGCCAATCCTGAGGTGAGGACGCTCGAGGACTTGGGCCCGCTCAAGGGCGACAGCGAGACGGTTACGGCAGCGCCTGTTTACGAGCAGAAGCTCGATGCGCAAGGCCGCGCCTACGCTACCGGCAAGCGCAAGGACGCCGTCGCCCGCGTCTGGGTCAAGCAGGGCCCGGGCAAGATCACGGTGAACGGCAAGGACCACGCCATCTATTTCGCCCGTCCGGTGCTGCAGATGATCCTGAAGCAGCCGCTCGTCACCGCAAAGCGTGATGGCCAGTACGATATCATCTGCACCGTCAGCGGCGGCGGACTGTCAGGCCAGGCTGGCGCCGTCCGTCACGGCATCTCCAAGGCGCTCACCCGCTACGAGCCTGAACTCCGTAGCGCGCTCAAGAAGGGCGGATTCCTCACCCGCGACGCCCGCACCGTGGAGCGCAAGAAGTACGGCAAGGCCAAGGCCCGACGAAGCTTCCAGTTCTCCAAGCGCTAGTCCGGATCACTCCGTTCAAGCTGCTTTGACCGTCGCCAGGCTCGGCGCGCGACCGTCGCGCGCCGTCCACTGGCTTTCGCGAAGCTCCGAATTCGGTTAAGCCCGCGGTCGTGAGCGCACTCGCGCGGGCGAGGAAGTGTTGGCCATGTCTGCAAACACCAAGATCAGAGCCGCGGTGCTTGGCGCCAGCGGCTATACCGGCGCCGACCTGATCCGGCTCGCCGCTAGGCACCCCAATGTCGCCATCACCGCGCTGATCGCCAAGGGCCATGCCGGCCAGGCGCTAGCACAAGTGTTCCCGCATCTCTCCGGGCTCGACCTGTCAGCGCTGGTCACCGCCGACGAAGTCGATTGGGACCAGGTGGACGTCGCCTTCTGCGGCCTTCCCCACGCCACCGCCCATGCCGAGATCGCGAAGCTGCCCAAACGCATCAGGGTGGTCGATATGTCCGCCGACTTCAGGCTCCGCGATCCGGCGGTCTACGCGGAATGGTATGGCGGCGCCCACAGCGCGCCCGCGTTGCTGAAAGACGCGGTGTACGGGCTCACCGAGCACTATGCCGACAAGATCAAATCGGCGCGGATCGTTGCCTGCCCCGGCTGCTATCCGACCGCAGTGCTGCTTGCGCTGCTCCCGCTCGTCAAAGAGAAGGCCATCGAGGCCGACGCGATCATCATCGACGCCAAGTCCGGCGTCTCCGGCGCCGGCCGGAGCTTGAAGCAGAACATCCTGTTCTCGGAGGCAGGCGAGGGGGTGTCACCCTACGGCATCGGCAATCACCGTCATGTGCCGGAGATCGAGCAGGAACTCGGCGCCGCGGCAAAGGCGACCGTGCGTGTCACCTTCACGCCGCACCTCACGCCCATGAGTCGCGGCGAGCTCTGCACCTCCTATGTCACGCTGAAGGGCAAGGCCACGGCGGCGGACCTGCGGCAAACGCTCGCCAAGGCTTATGAGAAGAGCCCCTTCGTCCGCGTCGTCGCGGAGGGGGTCATTCCCGCGACCCAGCACGTGCGCGGCTCGAATGATTGCCACATCGGCGTGTTCGCCGACCGCATCGCCGGCCGCGCCATCGTCGTCTCGGCGATCGACAATCTGGTGAAGGGTTCGGCCGGCCAAGCGCTGCAGAACTTCAATCTGATGTACGGCTTCGACGAGACGATTGGGCTCGAGCAGCTGCCGCTATTTCCTTAGGAAGCGCTCGCCCCAGGCGAGACCTGGGTCACGCCATACCAGCGTCGAAGCGCAACCAGCGCCCAAATCGCCTCGACGATGCCAAACGGCCAAGCGCCTTGCAGAAAGCCGTAAATCGAAGCGGCGACACAGGCGCCGGCGAAGGCGAGGACGAACCACGGGCTGCGATGCTCGAAGGCATAGAACAAGAGCATGGCGGTGACCGCCAGAAGCCCGAACAGCGTCAGCCCATCCATCGGCATCGGCCCCAGGGGGCGTCAGAGCCTGGCCCTGACATAGGATCCGGGCGCATCTTCGATCGCCTTCAGGGTGCCGGTCGCGGGATCGCGGCTCGGCATCTTGGGGCCCGACTGTTTGGCGAGCCACGCCGCCCAGTCCGGCCACCACGAGCCGGGCGTCTCCGCCGCCTTCTTCATCCATTCCTCGAGGGAAGGCGCAGGCGCCCCGGTCCAGAACTGATATTTCTTCCTAGCCGGCGGATTGACCACGCCGGCGATATGTCCGGAGCCTGCCATGACGAAGCGGACCGGACCGCCGAACAGTTTTGAACCAATGAACACCGAAGACGCCGGCGCGATGTGGTCCTCCTTGGTCGACAGCTCGTAGATTGGGATCTTCACCTTGCCGAGGTCGAGCTTGACGCCGCCAAGCATCAGTTCGCCCTTGCTCAGCCGGTTGAGGTGATAGAACTCGCGCAAATAGAACGCATGATTGGCGGCGGGAAGTCGCGTCGAGTCCGCGTTCCAATAGAGCAGATCGAACGGGAAGGGCTTCTTGCCGAGCAGGTAGTTGTTGACGACGTAGGGCCAGATCAGATCCTTCGGCCGCAGCATGTTGAAAACCGCAGCCATGCGCGAGCCGTCGAGATAGCCTTGCTCGGCCATCATCTCCTCGAGCGCCTTAAGTTGGGTATCGTCGATGAAGACGAGGAGGTCGCCGGCCTCGCTGAAGTCGACCTGGGCCGCGAGGAACGTGGCGGAAGCGATGCGATTGTCGCCCTTGGCGGTCATATAGGCGAGGGTGGAGGCGAGCAGCGTGCCGCCAACGCAATAGCCGAGGGCATTGATCTTCTTCTCGCCGGTCTGGCGGATGACGGCATCGACGGCGGCGAGAATGCCGTCATTCATGTAGTCCTCGAAGGTCTTGTCAGCGTGAGCGGCGTCCGGGTTGACCCAGGAGACCGTGAACACGGTGAAGCCCTGATCGACCGTCCATTTGATGTAGCTTTTCTCGGGGACGAGATCGAGGATGTAGTATTTGTTGATCCATGGCGGCACCACGAGGAGCGGCCGTTCGAACACCTCCGCCGTGCTCGGGCTGTATTGGATCAGCTGGATCAGCTCGTTTTGGAACACGATCTTGCCGGGGGTGACGGCGAGATTCTTGCCGACCTCGAAGGCCGATAGATCGGTCTGACTGATGCGGAGCAAATCTTTTGAATGCTCGAGGTCGTGGGCGAGATGCGCCATGCCCTTGACCAGGTTCTCGGCATTGGTGGCGAGCGTCGCCCGCACCACCTCGGGATTCGTCAGCGCGAAATTCGAAGGCGACAGCGCCGCCAGCATCTGCTCCAGATAGAACAAGGCGCGCTTGCGCGTCTTGTCGTCGACCCCCTCGGTCTTGCGGGTTATGTCCTCGGCCCAGCGCGCCGTGAGCAGGTAAGCCTGCTTCCAGAAGTCGAAGTACTGGCCGTTCGACCAGTCGGGGTCCTTGAACCGGTTGTCCCCGGGGGCCGGCTCGATGACCGGCTCGACCTCCTCGCCGAGGAAGCGGCGAACGGATCGGCCCCACAGTTCGGTGTAATCCTTGAACAGCTCATTCTGGGCCGCAGCGAGCTTGGCCGGCTCGCTCACCCATTGCCGCGCGATCTCACCAAGGAGCTTGGTGGCTTCGCTGGCCTCGGTCGCCATGCTGTAGGGCCCGGCGCCATTGCCACGCTCGGCGAGCGTGCCGAGCACCTTGGCGCCCTCGTCGAACAGGCGCACCATGTTGCGCGCAAGCGCGTCGAACTGACTAACCGGCGGTTCCTCGGACTTGGCTTCTGTCTCTTCTGGTTTTGCCCGTTCCTGCATAATTGGCGGCGCCCCTGTTTTACCCCCGGTTAATCACAATGATGCCAAGGTAAACGGAGCATCTGAGGGTATCTTATGTAACTCGATTCTCGCGTTTGAAGGCTCATTGTGCTATGCAATATAGCAAGGGACGGGCCATGCCAACTGGCCGGAAACAAGAAACAAAAAGAGGGTTCACGATGTCACCTCGGCTGCTGTCAAAGCGTGCAGCTTTGGTACTGATTGCCTGTCCCGCGATCATTCTCGCTGGCTGCTCGGATTCCTTGACCAGCGCGCCATCGTCGCCGTCAAGCTTTGCCGCCTCTGCAAAGAGTTACGAGCATACGCTCACCCCGGAGCAGCGGAAGGCAGCGATCGCCGACCTCGAAACCGCGCAGGCGCGGCGCCAAGCCGCGGCTCAGAGCGAGGCCACGGCGAGCATAAACGCTGGAAAATAGGGGGGTCCAAGGGCTTCTTGCCCCGGTGCCCCGTTCTGTGGTTGAAAAGCCTTCCCGTTAGGCATAGGACCCCAGCCGGGGCGACGGCGGGACTTACGCACGTGACCGACGATTTCCACAGAATAAAGCGGCTACCGCCTTACGTCTTCGAGCAGGTCAACAAGCTCAAGGCGCAAGCACGCGCGCGCGGAGACGACATCATCGATTTCGGCATGGGCAATCCGGACATGCCGACGCCCCCGCACATCGTCAACAAACTGATCGAGACCGTGCGCGACAGCCGCACCAACCGCTACTCGGCGTCCCGCGGCATCGGAGGCCTGCGCCGGGCGCAGGCGGCTTATTACGCTCGCCGCTTCGGCGTGAAGCTCAACCCCGAGACCCAGGTCGTGGCCACGCTCGGCTCCAAGGAAGGCTTCGCCAACATGGCGCAGGCGATCACGGCGCCGGGCGACGTGATCCTGGTGCCGAACCCGACCTATCCCATTCACGAGTTCGGCTTCATCATGTCGGGCGGCGTCATCCGCCATCTGCCGGCCTCAACGGATTCCGCGTTCATGCTCTCGCTCGACCGGGCGGTGAAGCATTCGGTGCCGAAGCCGTCGGCGCTGGTGCTGAATTATCCGGCCAATCCGACCGCCGTGGTCGCCAATCTCGATTTCTATCGGGAGGTGGTCGCCTTCGCCAAGAAGCACGACCTGATCGTACTGTCCGACCTCGCTTATGCCGAGATCTATTTCGAAGGCGAGCCGCCGCCGTCGATCCTTCAGGTCCCCGGCGCCATAGACATCGCCGTCGAGTTCACGACGCTGTCCAAGACCTATTCCATGCCCGGCTGGCGCATGGGCTTTGCCGTCGGCAATGAGCGACTGATCGGAGCCCTGATCCGGGTCAAGTCCTATCTCGACTATGGGGCCTTCACGCCGATCCAAGTTGCCGCCGCTGCCGCGCTGAATGGTCCGCAAGAGTGCATCGACGAAATTCGTGGCATCTACCGCCGGCGGCGCGATTGCCTGGTCGACTCCGTCACGCGGGCGGGGTGGCCGATCCCGTCACCGGCCGCGACCATGTTCGCCTGGGCGCCGATCCCCGACATGTTCACCCATCTCGGCTCGCTCGAATTTTCGAAGCTGCTTCTGGAGAAGGCTGACGTTGCCGTGTCGCCGGGAGTGGGCTTCGGTGAGTATGGCGAGGGCTATGTGCGCATCGCGCTCGTCGAGAATGAGCAGCGCATCCGCCAAGCCGCACGCAACATCCGGAAATTCCTCGCCGAGTCGGCGAAAAACCTCCACAACGTGATCCCGCTTGCCCAGAAGGCAACGAGGACGCTCTGAGCCCTCAATGACGGAGCCTTTGAAACTCGGGCTCGCCGGGCTCGGCACGGTCGGTGGCGGGGTCCTGCGGCTCCTCTCCGAGCAAGGTCCTGCGCTTGCCCAGCGCGCCGGGAGGCCTATCGAGGTCGTCGCCGTCTCCGCCCGCAACAAGAAGAAGAAGCGCGATGGGGACATTTCCGGCTTTCGCTTCGTCGCGGACGCTGTCGAGCTCGCGCGCGATCCGGAGATAGACGTCTTCGTCGAGTTGATCGGCGGCGAGAGCGGCGTCGCCAAGGACTCCGTCGAGGCGGCGCTCAAGGCCGGCAAGCATGTCGTCACCGCCAACAAGGCGCTGCTCGCCCATCACGGTCCCAGTCTCGCCGCGCTCGCCGAGAAGCACGGTGTCGCTCTGAATTTCGAGGCTGCGGTCGCCGGTGGCATCCCCGTGGTCAAGGTGATGCGCGAGAGCCTTCAAGGCAACAACATCTCCCGCGTCTATGGCATCCTCAACGGCACCTGCAATTACATCCTTACCTTGATGTTGAAAGAGGGCAGGTCGTTCGGCGACGTGCTCAAGGAAGCGCAAGACCAGGGCTATGCCGAGGCCGATCCGACCTTCGACATCGGCGGCTTCGACACCGCGCATAAACTGGCCCTTCTGACCACGCTCGCCTTCGGCACCAAGACGTCGATCGAGTCCGTCTATGTCGAGGGCATCGAGAACATCACGCCGGCCGACATCGAGGCGGCCGACGACCTCGGCTATCGCATCAAGCTGCTCGGCGTGGCGGTCCGCACCGAGAGCGGCATCGAGCAACGCGTGCATCCGACCATGGTGCCGAAACACGCAGCCATCGCCGACGTCGACGGCGTTTCGAACTGCGTCGCCATCGATGGCGATTTCGTCGGCGACATCATGCTGATCGGACGCGGCGCCGGCGCCGGACCAACGGCCTCCTCCGTGGTCAGCGACCTGATCGACATCGCCAGGGGCCATATCTTCCCGCCCTTTGTCACAAAGGCGAAGGATTTGCAGCCTTACAAGAAGGCGCAAATGGGGACCCATGAAGGTGGCTATTACATCAGGCTCTCGGTTTTCGATCGCCCCGGCGCCTTTGCCGCAATCGCCGGCCGCATGGCTGAGCAGGGCATTTCGATCGAGAGCATCGTGCAACGCCGCCGCGGCGCCGAGCTTCCGGGCTCCAGGCGCCGGGACGCTGGCTCACCCGCGGCAGTGGTCATGATCACGCATCAGACCACTGAAGCGGCGATCAGGACGGCCCTCGACGCCATCGAGCGCGACGGTCATGTCGATGCCAAGCCTCAAATGATCCGTATAGAGAAGTTGTAATCGCCGATGCACGAGACTAGCGTTGCCGTCGATCAAGGGGAGGGGCCCACTGTGGCAGACGCTCAAGCGACGCGTGAGCTTGACCGCACCCTTGGGCTGGAGATCGTCCAGGTCACCGAGGCCACCGCGATCGCTGCCGCACGTCTGCGCGGCCGCGGCGACGAGGCTGCCGCCGACGACGCCGCCATCAACGCCATGTATCGCGAGCTGGCCCACCTCCCGATCCAGGGCACCATCGTCGTCGGCGAAGGCGAGAAGGACGAAGCGCCGATCCTCTATATCGGCGAGACGGTCGGTGCCGGTTCGCCCTCGGGCCTCGATGTCGATATCGCTGTCGATCCCGTCGAAGGCTCGACCCCGGCCGCCAAAGCCCTTCCGAACGCGATCGCCGTCATCGCCATCGCCGAGCGCGGCAGCCTGTTGAAGGTGCCCGTGCTTTACATGGACAAGATCGCGATCGGCCCCGGTTACCATGAGGGCCTGGTCGATCTCGACGCCAAGCCCGCGGACAACCTCACCGCCCTCGCCAAGGCCAAGGGCGTGGCGGTCACCGAGATCACCGCCTGCATTCTCGACCGTCCCCGCCATGCCAAGCTGATCGAGGAGGTCCGCGCGGCGGGTGCCGCCGTGCGCCTGATCGGTGACGGGGACATTGCCGGCGTCATTCACACCACCGAGCCCCAGGGCACCGGCATCGACATCTATATGGGCGTTGGCGGTGCGCCTGAGGGGGTTCTTGCCGCGGCAGCACTGTGCTGCATCGGCGGCCAGATCCAGGGTCGACTGATCGCCACCAATGCACAGCAGAAGGAGAAGGCGCGCGCCGCAGGCATCGTCGACTTCAACCGCAAATATCTGATGCACGACATGGCGTCGGGCGACGTCAGCTTCGCCGCGACCGGCATCACCGACGGCTCGCTGCTGGAGGGCGTGCGCTTCACCCGTAACGCGATCTATACCCACTCCGTGGTGATGCGGGCGAAGACCCGCGCCGTGCGCTGGATCAGGACAGAGTTCCGCGACGCCAGCATCCTCGACTGACCGGGGGACAGCCGCGCGAATCAGTTAGGCTGGGCACCTGACGGACCCTGACCGGTCCCCCGTGAGGTGCATTTCGCGTGACCGCCGCTCTCAATCACAAGACCGTAGAGGACAGCGTTCGCTCCGCCTTTCTCGGGGTTGAGCAGTCCGTGCGCGGGTTCCGCTGGGTCGAGCGCCTCGAGCCATCGCGGGCCGCGACGGCGCTCGCCATCGCCCAAACGCACGGCTTGCCCGAGCTCCTCGGCCGCATCCTCGCCGCGCGGGGAGCGGAGGCGGCGACGCTTCAGCACTATCTCGATCCCTCGCTCCGCGATCTCCTCCCGGACCCCGCATGCTTGCGCGACATGGACCAAGCCGCGGAACGGTTCTCGCGGGCCATTCGCGACGGCGAGCCGGTCGCGGTATTCGGGGACTATGACGTTGATGGCGCGGCCTCGGTCGCGCTCGTCGTGCGCTTCCTTCGTGCTCACGGGCAGGAGCCCGTCACCTATATTCCCGACCGTCTCACCGAAGGCTATGGGCCGTCGCCGACGTCGCTCGCCGGGCTGGCCGAGCAGGGCGCGAGGCTGATCCTCACCGTCGATTGCGGCACCACCGCCGGCGCCGCGACCGCCGCGGCACGCGCGGCGGGCGCCGACGTGATCGTCATCGATCATCACCAGGCCGATGAGGCGCTGCCGCCGGCTTTGGCCGTGCTCAATCCAAACCGGCAGGACGATCTTTCCGGTCTCGGCCATTTGGCGGCGGCGGGCGTCGTGTTTCTGTTCCTGGTGGCGACGGCGCGGGAGCTCCGTCGCCAAGGCTTCTATGCCGACCGCTCCGAGCCGGATCTCTTGTCGCTGCTCGATCTCGTCGCGCTCGCCACGGTTTGTGACGTGGTTCCCCTCAAGGGCGTGAACCGCGCGCTGGTGGCGAAGGGTCTGAAAGTATTGAGGCTCCGTCACCATGCGGGCTTGCGCGCCTTGTCGGACGTTGCCCGCATCGATGCGGCGCCGACCTGCTTCACCCTCGGCTTCATTCTGGGGCCGCGTATCAATGCCGGAGGCAGGGTGGGGGCCTCTGGTCTCGGTGCCAAGCTTCTCGCCACCGACGATGTCGACGAAGCCCGTGTCCTCGCCGCGCGCCTCGATCAACTCAATACCGAGCGGAAGGCGATCGAGGCACGGATGCTCGAGGAGGCGACGGCACGCGCCGAACAGGCGCTCGAGGCGAACGCCGGGCCCTATCTCTGGCTCGACGGCGAGGCGTGGCACCAGGGCCTCCTCGGTCTCGTCGCCGGCCGCATCACCGACCGCTTCCACCTTCCCACCTTTGCCGTCTCCTGGGACGCCGACGGTCGGGGCGTCGGCTCGGCCCGATCGATCGCCGCCGTCGATCTCGGGTCGGTGATCAGAGATGCGGTTCATGCCGAGCTTCTGGTGAAGGGCGGCGGTCACGCCATGGCGGCGGGCTTCAAGCTTGAACGGCGGCGGCTGCGAGAGCTGCTCGCCTTCCTCTCCGAGCGGCTGGTCCTTCCTGTGGCGGCAGCGACGGCCTTCAGGGCCCTCGCCATCGACGGCGCGCTCTCCTCTGGTGGCGCCAACAAGGAGCTGATGGATCTTCTCGACAAGGCCGGTCCTTATGGCCAAGGCCACCCCGAGCCGCGTTTTGCCTTCCCCGCACACCGGGTCACCCGGTTACGCCTTCTCAATGGCCAGCATCTCCGTTGCACGCTGATTGCCGCCGACGGCGCGCGGCTGGAGGCGGTGGCGTTCCGCGCCGGCGACGCGCCGCTCGCCAAGCTCATGCTCGACAGCGAGGGTGCGACGCTTCACGTTGCCGGACACCTTCGGCGCGATCGCTGGAATGGCCGTGACGGCGTCGAACTCGTCATCGACGATGCGGCGCCGGCGATGACGCGCGCCTAGCTTGCCGCCGCCAGCAAAGCTTTCTATATGACCGTGGCCCGACGCCCCCTTCGTCTAATGGTCAGGACGTCAGGTTTTCAACCTGAAAACAGGGGTTCGATCCCCCTAGGGGGCGCCATTTTGTTGGACGAATATTCACCTCAATCAGGAAAACCCATTGCGGAACTGGCCAACCGGTTTCACGTTTTCCCTTCAATACCGTCGGGACCTGGACGGCCTGGTTTCGGCGCCGTTAACGACGCCTGCTCGCCATGCGGTTCGAGGACATGGCGACGCATAACAAAAAGGAAACGCACTAATGATGAGATCTCTTCTCTCGGCGGCTACCGTGTCGCTTCTGGCCGTTTCGGCAGCCTGGGCGCTGCCGGTTTCGCCGACCGCCAAGCTTCCTGAATTGACGTCATCCGACGTGATCCAGGTCGGCAACAAGAACTACAACAAGCATTACAACAAGCATTACAACTACCATCATAACTACAACTACAACAAGAAGTACTACAAAGGCCGGTACCATTACGGCGGCCGCTATTGGGGCCATCGCTACTACGCCCGGCCCTATAACTGGCAGGCCCTTGGCTGCATCGTCGTCGGCCCGGTGTGGTACTGCCCGTAAGCGAATGCCGCGCTGAACAAGCGCTGAACGAAAAGGGCTGATGCTTAGGCGAGCATCAGCCCTTTTTTCTTGTGCGGCTCGCCACGTGGGCCCCGCGGCATCAATCACCACTTGAATTACCACTTGCCGACATTCGGCATCGACGCCCAGGGCTCCTGCTTCGGCTTCGGCTTGCCCTTTTGCAGAAACTCGATGGAGATGTTGTCGGGCGAACGGATGAAGGCCATGTATCCGTCGCGCGGCGGCCGGTTGATGGTCACTCCGTTCTTCATCAGCCGCTCGCAGGTCTCGTAGATGTCGTCGACCTGATAGGCGAGGTGGCCGAAATTGCGTCCTTCGCCATACTCCTCCGGATCCCAGTTGTAGGTGAGCTCGAGTTGCGCATCCTCGTCTCCCGGGGCGGCCAGATAGAATAGCGTGAAGCGCCCCTGCGGACTCTCCAAGCGCCGGACCTCCTTGAGGCCGAGCGTGTTGCAATAGAAGTCGAGCGATTTATCGATGTCGGAAACGCGCACCATGGTGTGCAGATACTTCATGGATCACCTCCGCTGGGTCATGCCTGAGGGGCTCGTCCACCCCTTAGCCCGTCCCCACGCGCCGTGACAAGACGGCGACAGAAACCACGCTCCGGACAGGTCGGCGATGCCGATTCGCCAACCATTGTTGCATAAGGTCCACAGCTGCGACGACCCGGGCGTGAGTCACCCTTGAAGCGAGTTTTTGCTCGGCGGCAAAGGCGGTTGCCCAATTCGTCAGCATCGCGCCCGCAAGCTCGCTCGATCTCTCCCAAACGTCGCAGTCTCCGATAAGAAACGCTTTCCGCTCAGCCCCTTGCGATGGGGGACGATCAGCAACGTCGAACTTGCAGGCCGAACTGTGGAGAAGGGAACGGCGCCGGGAAAATTCCAGTGGCCTCCCCAAGTGGCGATGCTATGGTTTGAGCGAGCAGCTTCCGGGTGATTTGTATGGGGTCACATCGCCTGGACTCTGGGGTAAAGCGGGGGGGAATGCGGCATGGGGGCGAAAGAACCGCCACATATTGAAGGCCATACCCAACGCGACGAGGAAGCCACAGTTGATGTCTTTGAGGTCTCGGGATCGATCAAGTGGTTCGACGCGTCCAAGGGCTATGGGTTTATTGTTCCAGATCAAGATCAACTTCCAGACGTTCTGTTGCATGTGACCTGTCTCAGGCGGGACGGTTTCCAAACCGCCTACGAGGGGGCACGGGTCGTATGCGAGGTGCTACGGCGGCCGAAGGGCTTGCAGGCCTTTCGTATCCGCGCCATGGACGACAGCACGGCGGTACACCCGTCGGAGCTGCCGCAACGGACCCACGTCGCCGTCAACCCGGAGAGCGACTGGGAAAGCGCCATGGTGAAGTGGTTCAACCGTCTGCGCGGTTTCGGGTTCCTGACCCGCGGCCCACAGACCTTGGACATCTTCGTGCATATGGAAACGCTACGGCGTTTCGGCTTCACCGAACTTCGTCCGGGACAAACCGTTCTGGTGCGCTATGGCCGCGGTCCGAAAGGACTGATGGCGGCCGAGCTCAAGCCAGACACCTCACCTGGACCATCTTCACACTGATCAGCGGACATCTTCAGCACGTTTCACGCCTGGCAGCAGGGGCAGGGGTCGCACTGACCTTGCTCTTGCCACTGCCCGGCGGGATCGCGGCGGAGACGGTGACGCTCGTGCTCCATGCCAACACCGGGCCACACAGCTTCAATATCGAGATCGCCAAGACGCCCTCGGAGAAGATCCTGGGGCTCATGTACCGGAGGAGCCTGCCTGCCGATGCCGGCATGCTCTTCCTCTACGACCGGCCGCAGCAAGTGACCTTCTGGATGCGGAACACCTACATCCCGCTCGATATGGTGTTCATCGGCGCCGACGGCAGGGTGCAGCGCATCGAAAGTCACACCGAGCCATTCTCCCTGGCGGCGATCTCCTCCGACGGCGACGTCAAGTCCGTGCTCGAGCTGAACGCCGGCACCGCCGACGCGATCGGGCTCAAGGTGGGAGACAAGGTCGATTACCCGGCGCTGGTCGAGCCCCGGTAAGCGCCTCATCCCCCTGGCTTGCCGCTCGGTCCCGAACTATGTATGTGCTGAGCCACGAAGGCGTTGCGATCGGGGCATAGCGCAGTCTGGTAGCGCACCTGCTTTGGGAGCAGGGGGTCGCAAGTTCGAATCTTGCTGCCCCGACCATCGCCGCCTCGAGACTTGGAGATAAAAACATGGTCGCGCGCATCTACAAGCCAGCGAAGACGGCGATGCAGCAAGGCAAGGCTGGCACGCGGGAGTGGGTTCTCGACTACGAGCCGCAGAGCCCGCGCGTGATCGAGCCGCTGATGGGCTGGACCAGCTCCGACGACATGAGATCGCAGATCCGCATGCGCTTCGAGACGCTGGACGAGGCGGTCGCCTACGCCACGCGGCACGGCATTCCGTTCCGCATCGACGAGCCGGCAAAAACCGAGCTGAAGCCGAAATCCTACGCGGAGAATTTCAAATATGGCCGCGTCGGCCTCTGGACTCATTAGCGCCCGCGCCGTCCGCCAATTGGTTAAGACGACGGCCGTCCAGTGGGCTTTTTCATCCAATCGCTTTACATTTAGGCGATAGAGTCCGAACCCAGACTCGCGAGAAATGGTCCCGTAGCTCAAGGGATAGAGCATCTGCCTTCTAAGCAGAGGGTTGAAGGTTCGAATCCTTCCGGGATCACCAAGTGCCCAATCGGTTAGCCCGATGATCCTGGAGCGTCGCCACGGCTACTGCCCCACGGTCTGCCCGGAGGCGCCTTTGCGGCCGCGTCGAAGGCGCCCCGCGTCACTCGGTGCTCCTCGACGCGCCTGCCCGTGTCGTCCAACGGCTCGACAGAATAGGGTAGGCAGAAGGGTATTCGCTGCCATGTAGTAGGGGGGAACAAAACAAAAACAACGTCAAGTCGGGTTATGCGAGCGGCTGCAACCCAATGTAGAGTTGCAGCCGCGGCGGAAAGGGTTCTCACTTCATGCCGGACTGGCTCACGTTGTCGAACGTCGCTGACGTCATATCTGTCCTATCATTTTTTGTTGCTGGTTATGCGGCCGTGACCATCACCCGGGTTCGCTCCCAGTTGGTCTCAAAGCTGAGGTTGCCCGCACTCCAAGAAAGACTTGAGACCCACGGTGCTGCCATTAGCAAAATGATGGAGACCTATAATGTGTCAGTAAGAGAACTCGGAGCCGAGTTTGCCAGGTGCGAAGCGACCGCCTTAAGCCTAAACTCCAAGATGGGAACGAGGCCCGCCGCCCGACTGCTTGACCAGATTCGAAGGTACCAGCGCGCTCGTTGGTTCGGCCTTCAGCCTGCTAGGACGGACAGCGATCAAGCCTGGAGGGTATACGACGAACTCAATCTTGTAATTGAGCATGTGAAAAATAGAATTGCCGATCTAGAGATGGGTGCGGAGTAATGCAGAAGCCCGAATTGAGCGTTCAATTCATATCGAAGCTCGTACAACTCACAACCGAGGGCGAGCTTGAATGGAGACTAGGGACAGTGAATGCACTCACCTCTCCCGATTCGCGAACATCGTCCTATGAAACCGACATCGACGGGCAGAGACTTCGCATCTATCGAGTGACCCGTCCGATGACCGACGTGTCATCCGGTGGCTACTTGGGGCCTTCGGGGCCCTCAGGCCCAACGACGAGAGGCGTTGTAGTACCAGCCCTCGACATCATGGATGACTTCGGCAGAGTAAAGTACACATTCGAGGGCATTGCTGGGTTGCGCGATCTCTACGAAGCAGCGTCTTTCTCCTCCTCCAAGGTCAGAGATTTGATGGAGTTGGTTTTACGGCGCAAGTGATCGGCAATGCGAATTCGGATGCCCACGCGTTAGGAGAGCAGCGGGCCCGGCGCTGCCAGCCCGCCGCGTTTCGGGGGGACCGATGCGAGCTGAGGATGTGCAAGAGATCGTGGCTGCGTACGGTGATGCTCTAGTCGAGCCGACGGCGCTAGGCACCATTCGAGACGCGCGCTCATTGCCGTACTCGAAGGAGCAGATTAAGGGTGCTCTAGTTAGCGCCCTCAAAGTGGCGACGGCGCCCCTGAAGGAGCACCTGAGGATAGGGTCCGTCACTCTTGCCGACTTCCAACAACTCTCCGACAAGGAGATCCATGCGCTTCAAGTGTGGAACGCCGAAATCAACAGGAGAGCTACGGATGCGAGGGATATTGACAAGGCGCACTTTGCCAAGGTCTCCGCTCTGAATGACATAGTGATCGCAGTTCAGACACGCGTGGCGAACGAAGCTCACTCACTTCTCCTGGAACTGAAAGCAGCTGGCTTCTAGGGCTAGGGCTGCTGGGTCCGCCGGGCGTACCTGCCAAAGGGGCATCCCCCGAGATCGTACCATTCTTCAAGACAACGCGAGCTGCTGGCGGCAATAGCTAGTCATTTCCTGCACCTGCTCAGGCGTGCCGCCGATCATCGTCGGCTTGAAGCCGCGCTGGTCGAGGGCGCCGTAGAAGGGCTGGTCGCCGGTATAGGTGCCGGCGCTCGTGCGCGCGTCGACCGCACCGCAAACATAGAGGTTACCGTCAGGCTGCCTGCCGGCGACGACGCCGCTGAAGCGGGCGGTATTCGGGAAGGTGAGCCGGCGCTGCACGCCGGCATAGATCATCTGAAGCTGCTGCTGGCTCAGCGCCACGCGCGGGAAGGTCGCGACCTGGCCGGCCTGAAGCTGGGCGTCGCCAGGCATCTCGGATGGCGCGCATCCGGCAACGAGCAGAACGAGGATCAGCGAAAGGCGGATCATGCAGCTTTCCCCACGCCGGGAGTCTGCGAAAAGAAAGCTTAAGAATTTGCTCTCAGTCGGTCAAAGCCCGCCTCGAGATCGGCCTTAAGGTCGTCGACATCCTCAAGCCCGGCGTGGAGCCGAAGTGCCGGTCCCTTGTCGGTCCAGGCGGTCGCGGTGCGGTAGGTGCGCGGATCGAAGGGCAGGATCAGGCTCTCGAAGCCACCCCAGGAATAGCCCATGCCGAACAGCTCGAGGCCGTCGAGCATGGCCGCCAAGGCCTTCTTCGAGACGCGCTTCAGCACGATGGCGAACAGGCCCGAAGCGCCGGTGAAGTCGCGCTGCCAGAGCGCGTGGCCCTGGTCGCCGAGAAGTGCTGGATGGATCACGCGCGCGACCTCTTGCTGAACCTGGAGCCAGCGCGCGAGCTCGAGCCCGGACGCCTGATGGCGCGCGAGCCTGACCCCAAGGCTGCGAAGCCCCCTGAGGCCGAGATAGGCGTCCTCGGGGCCGGGGCAGAGGCCAAGCTGCTCATGGGCGCGCACGATCAGAGGGAACACCGCCTTGGTCGCAGTGATGGCGCCGAGCATCGCATCAGCATGGCCGACGATATATTTCGTGGCCGCCTGGATCGAGACGTCGACGCCATGGGTGAACGGCTTGAAGAAGAGCGGCGTCGCCCAGGTGTTGTCGAGCACCACGAACGCGCCCCCGGCATGAGCCGCTTCGGCAATCGCCGGGACGTCCTGCACCTCGAAGGTCTGGCTGCCTGGCGACTCGGTGAAAACGACCTTGGTGTTGTCCTGGATCAGCTCGGCGATGCGGGCGCCGACAAGCGGATCGTAATAGGTGGTCTCCACACCGAAGCGCGCCAGCACCTGATCGCAGAAGCGGCGGGTCGGCCGATAGACGCTGTCGGAGACGAGGACGTGATCGCCAGCAGAAAGGAGCGCCGTCAGCGTCGCGGCGATGGCCGAGAGGCCCGACGGCGTCAGCACCGTGGCATGGCCGCCCTCGAGCTCGGCGATGGCTTGCGCGAGCGCCTTCGTCGTCGGCGTGCCGAGCCGGCCATAACTGAATTCCTGATCGTTGGCTTCGAGCGAGGCAAAGCTCGGATAGAGGACGGTCGAGCCTCTGAACACCGGCGGGTTGACGAAGCCGTGGTAGCGCTTCGGCTCGCGTCCGGCGTGCGCGAGGCGCGTCGCTTGGCTGTGGCCTCGCTTCTTGCGCTTTGCCGGACGCGCGGGGGGAGGCCCGCCCTTTTGCGCCATCAGCCGGTCTCGACGGGCAAGCTCTGATCGGCGCCCCACTCCGACCACGACCCGTCATAGACGGCGGTGCGGCGATGACCGATCTCGGCGAGCGCGAGCGCGAGCACGCTTGCGGTGATGCCGGAGCCGCAGCTCGTGACCACCGGCTTGCCGAGATCGACGCCGGCCCTGGCGAATACCCGCTCGAGCTCGGACTTCGATTTCAGCGTGCCGTCGGCATTGACCAGCTTCCCGTAAGGAACGTTGAGCGAGCCGGGGATATGACCCGACCTGACGCCCGGGCGCGGCTCGGCAACCTTTCCGGCGAAACGATCCGCCGAGCGGGCATCGAGGACCTCGGCGGAATGATCCTTGACGATGCTCTTCATGTCATAGACGTCGCGGACGAGATCGGCGTTGCGCCGCGACGTGAAGTGCCGCGTGCTCCGCGGCAGGGGCTCCCCGCTCTCGAGCGGCAGGCCCTCGCGCTTCCACTTCGGCAGGCCGCCATTGAGCACAGTGACATCGTCGAAACCCATGACGCGAAAGGTCCACCACACCCGCGCGGCGCTGAACATGCCGCTCGTGTCATAGACGACGATGCGCGAGCCGTCGCCGATGCCCATGCTGCGCATGCGCGAGGAGAACTTCTCCGGCGGTGGCAGCATGTGGGGCAGCGCGCTCTTGGTGTCGGCGATCTCGTCGATGTCGAAGAAGATCGCCCCGGGGATGTGCTCCTCGAGATATTCGGCGCGTGCGTCCCGGCCCTCGCTCGGCATGTGCCAGGAGCCGTCGATGATGACGATATCCGGCGCGTCGAGCTCCGACGCCAGCCAATTGGTCTCGGTAAGCCACGATTTCTGTTCGGTCATCTGCAATCCTAGACTAGACGAAAACTGCGGGAGCCGCGGGTTCCGGGATCGCGAGCCAGCCCGGAACCGGCAGTCCCTTTTCCCTTAAGAATTTGGGGTTGAACAGCCTGCTTTGGTAGCGGGTGCCGTAGTCGCAGAGCACGGTGACAATGGTATGGCCCGGGCCCATGTCGCGCGCGAGCCTGATGGCGCCGGCGACATTGATGCCGCTCGAGCCGCCGAGGCAGAGCCCTTCCTCACTGAGGAGCTTGAACAAGATCGGCAGCGCCTCGGCGTCAGGGACCCGATAGGCTTGGTCGATCACCGCGCCTTCGAGGTTGGCGGTGATGCGCCCCTGACCGATGCCCTCGGTGATCGAGCTACCTTCCGCCTTGAGCTCACCGTGCTTGTAGAACTCGTAGAGGGCGGAGCCCAACGGATCGACGAGCGCCACGGTCACGTCGGGATTGTGCTCTTTGAGTCCCATCGAAACGCCGGCCAGCGTGCCGCCGGTGCCGACGGCGCAGACAAAGCCGTCGACTTTGCCGTCGAGCTCCTTCCAGATCTCCTGCGCGGTGGTCTCGATATGGCCTTGGCGGTTGGCGACATTGTCGAACTGATTGGCCCAGATCGCGCCATGCGGCGCCGTGGCCGCAAGCGTCTCCGCGAGCCTGCCGGAATATTTCACGTAATTGTTCGGGTTCTTGTAGGGGACGGCCGGAACCTCGATCAGCTCGGCGCCCGCCAAGCGAAGCATCTCTTTCTTCTCGTCGGATTGCGTCTCGGGGATCACGATCACGGTCTTGAGGCCGAGTGCGTTGCCGACGAGGGCAAGCCCGATACCCGTGTTGCCGGCGGTGCCCTCGACCACGGTGCCGCCCGGCTGGAGTTTGCCGGAATTGAGCGCGTCGCGAATGATGAACAGAGCGGCGCGGTCCTTCACCGACTGTCCGGGATTCATGAATTCGGCTTTGCCGAGGATGGTGCAGCCGGTCTCTTCCGACGCACGCTTGAGCTTGATCAGAGGCGTGTTGCCGATCGCCTCGACGATGCCATTGCGATAGTCCACGGGGTCATTCCGTTGCCAAACTTCGATCGGGCACACCCTACTAAAGCCCCGTGACCCGGCGCAAATGCTCAATGCAGGGTCACGGTCGCCACGGCGCGGGCGATCTTCTCGGCGCTCCAGGGGCGGACGGCGCCGGGCGGATCGAACGGAGAGGGGACATCGGTGCCTTGGCCTTGCGCCGACAGCACGACGCTGCCGACTTGGTTGGAGACCACGACCTCGCCCTCGAGCAACAGCACGCCATATCTGCCGTCGAGCGCGCCGCCCCAGAACTCGGTGCCGCGGACGCCGATATCGGCCACCGGCGTCGATACCGCGATCTTCTTCTGCTTCAGCGCCTTGATGCGTCCGGTGGCAAATCGGAACGCGCCCCGCGTCGCTTGCAGCACGGTCTCGCCGACCTCGGCCTTCGGGTCATAGATGTAGCTGTCGATGACGACGCTTGCCTTCTCGCCGAGCGTGAGCTCGGTGCCGTCGCGAAAGGTGAGCTTCATTCGCGCCGAAGGACCGGTGCGAAGCTCGTCCCGGAGATGCACAGGCATGCCGACGCGCGCGGCGACGGCGTTGCCCAAGGTGACGATATCCGCCTGATGCTCGACCTTGTCGACCACCCCGACGCTTTCCGGATCGTCGGTGGCGAACGCCGCGAGAGGCACGGCGACGGCGGCAACAGCGAGAAGGCGGGCCAGTGACAGCGGCGCAAGCATGGGTCGGCGATCCTCGTTCGGGCCGCCCTCGGCGTCGTCGCGGCGCCTGGAACAGAGCCCGTCATCGTGGCAAAACCAAGCCGGGCACGAGGGTCGCAGAGAGGTGTCAGCCACTCTTCCCTCTTGAGCGGGCCATGCTATAGACCCCCGAAGTACAGTCGATTTAAGCGGGCGTGGTGGAACTGGTAGACACGCCAGATTTAGGTTCTGGTGGCTTCGGCCGTGGGGGTTCAAGTCCCTCCGCCCGCACCAAGAGGCAACGGGTTAGGCTCAGATGGATATTACGGAAGTGACGACGGAAGGCCTACGCCGCCAGTTGAAGGTGGTGGTCGGCGCGGATGAGCTCGAGCGGCGCCTTGAGGCGCGCCTCGAGGAACTCAAGGACCGGGTGAGGCTCCGGGGCTTCAGGCCCGGTCACGTGCCCAAGGCGCACTTGCGCAAAGTCTATGGCCGCTCGGTGATGGCCGAGGTCGTGCAGCAGGCGGTGACCGAGACAAGCCAGGCGGCAATTTCGCAGCGCCAGGAGCGTCCAGCGTTCCAGCCTCAGATCGCGCTGCCCGAGGATGAGAAGGAGATCAACAACATCTTCGACGGCAGCTCCGATCTCGCCTACACCATGTCGTTCGAAGTGCTGCCCAAATTCGACGTCACGGACTTCAGCAAGATCGCGGTGGAGCGCCCAGTCGCAGAGGTTACGGCCAAGGACATCGATGACGCTCTCGAGCGCCTCCGCGATGCCAATCCGCGCTACACCCCGAAGGACGGCGCGGCCGAGGATGGCGACCGGGTCACCATCGACTTCGTCGGCAAGATCGACGGCGAGGCATTCGCCGGCGGCAGCGCCGAGGATGCGCAGATCGTGCTTGGCGGTGCGCAATTCATCCCCGGCTTCGAGGACGGCCTCAAAGGCACCAAGGTCGGAGACGAACGCACCATCGATGCGACCTTCCCCGAGGACTATCCCGAGGCGAGGCTCGCCGGCAAAGCGGCCAACTTCGACGTCAAGGTGAAGGAGGTGGCGAGCCCCGAGCTCCCGGCCATCGACGATGCTCTCGCCAAGGAAGCCGGGTTTGAAACCCTCGACAAGCTCAAGGACGCGGTGAAGGAACGCCTGGGGCAGGACCGCACCGCGGCGTCACGGCTGAGGCTCAAGCGCGCGCTCCTCGACACGCTCAACCAGAGCTATGACTTCGAGCTGCCGCCGACCTTGGTCGAGAACGAGTTCGAGGCCATCTGGCGGCAAGTGACGAGCGACCTCGAGCGGTCGAAGAAAACCTTCGAGGACGAAGGCACGACCGAGGACAAGGCCAAGGCCGAATATCGCGACATCGCCGCACGGCGCGTCAGGCTCGGATTGCTGCTCTCCGAAGTCGGGACCCGCAACAAGATCGAGGTCAGCGACGAGGAGGTAAACCGGGCGCTGCTCGATCGCGTCAGGCAGTTCCCCGGCCAGGAGCGGCAGGTCTACGACTTCTACCGCAACAATCCGCAAGCGCTCTCGGAGATCCGCGCCCCGATCTTCGAGGACAAGGTGATCGATTTCATCACCGAGCTTGCCGACGTCACCGACAAGCCTGTCAGCGTCGAGGAGCTCTACGCCGACCCCGACGGCCACGATCACCATGATCATGATCACGACCACCACGATCACGAGCATGGCCACGATCATGACCACGACCACGACCACGGCCACGATCATGGCCACCGCCACAAATAACGCGTCTGGTGGGGCTCTTCCGTTTCCCTGACCGACCGCCTATGTTTAGCCGAACCTAGAGGAGCCACCCCGGCTCCCTCCATCGAGCCCTTGAGACCGTGATGACAGACTTTGCCAACACCCACATGAACACGCTCGTCCCCATGGTGGTCGAACAGACCAATCGCGGTGAGCGCGCTTACGATATCTATTCGCGCCTCTTGAAGGAGCGCATCGTCTTCGTCACCGGTCCGATCGAGGATCATCTTGCCTCCCTGATCACGGCGCAGCTCTTGTTCCTCGAGGCCGAGAACCCGAAGAAAGAGATCTCCATGTACATCAATTCCCCCGGTGGCGTGGTCACCTCGGGCATGGCGATCTACGACACCATGCAGTTCATCAGGCCGCCGGTGGCGACGCTGTGCATCGGCCAGGCGGCGTCCATGGGTTCGCTTCTGCTCGCCGCGGGCGAGAAGGGTATGCGCTATGCGCTCCCCAATGCCCGCGTCATGCTGCACCAGCCGTCAGGCGGCTTTCAGGGACAGGCGAGTGACATCGAGCGCCACGCCGAGGACATCATCAAGATGAAGCGCCGTTTGAACGAGGTCTATGTGCGCCATACCGGCAAGGACTACGACACCATCGAGCGCTCGCTCGACCGCGACTATTTCTTGTCGGCAGACGACGCCAAGGCCTTCGGCATCGTCGACGAAGTCATCAACAAACGTCACGCTGCCGATGAGAAGCTGGAACGGCTGGCGCCTGTGTCCTAAAAGCCTCAGGCGAGCCATTATCGCCCGTCCCAGCCAAGACCATCGCCGCCGGCTACGGTGCCCGATTAATCAATCCTTGATCAGTGACACCTAGCATGGTGAGATTGTCTTTCGAACAGCTTCTCCTGGAGGATGAGTCTTTAGCTGGATGGACGAAAAGCGGTTCGTTGCGGGCGGTTTTGCCCCAATTTTTCGGCCACAAGGGAACTGGATAGAAGAATGAGCAAGGTGAGCGGAAGCGACTCAAAAAACACCCTCTATTGCTCCTTTTGCGGCAAGAGCCAACACGAGGTCCGCAAGCTCATCGCCGGCCCGACGGTGTTCATCTGCGATGAATGCGTCGAGCTCTGCATGGACATCATCCGTGAGGAGAACAAGTCGAGCCTGGTCAAGTCGCGCGACGGCGTGCCGACGCCGATGGAAATCTGCGCGGTTCTTGACGACTATGTGATCGGCCAGGACTACGCCAAGCGGGTGCTGTCGGTTGCCGTCCACAACCACTACAAGCGGCTCAATCACTCCGGCAAGAACTCGGACGTCGAGCTCGCCAAGTCGAACATCCTGCTGATCGGCCCGACTGGCTGCGGCAAGACGCTGCTCGCCCAGACGCTGGCCCGCATCCTTGACGTGCCCTTTACCATGGCCGACGCGACGACGCTGACCGAGGCGGGCTATGTCGGCGAGGACGTCGAGAACATCATCCTGAAACTGCTCCAGGCCGCCGATTACAATGTCGAGCGGGCCCAGCGCGGTATCGTTTACATCGACGAAGTCGACAAGATTAGTCGGAAATCCGACAATCCTTCCATCACCCGCGACGTGTCGGGAGAGGGCGTACAGCAGGCACTCCTCAAGATCATGGAAGGCACGGTCGCCTCGGTGCCGCCCCAGGGTGGCCGCAAGCACCCGCAACAGGAGTTCCTCCAGGTCGACACCACCAACATCCTGTTCGTCTGCGGCGGCGCGTTCGCCGGGCTGGAGAAGATCATCGCCGCCCGCGGCCGGTCGACTTCGATCGGCTTCGGCGCCAAGGTGGAATCCGTCGACGATCGGCGGACCGGCGACATCCTGAAGGGCGTCGAGCCCGAGGATCTGTTGAAATTCGGCCTGATCCCCGAGTTTATCGGCCGTGTGCCGGTGATCGCGACCCTCGACGATCTCGACGAGGAAGCCCTGATGCGCATCCTGACCGAGCCCAAGAATGCGCTCGTCAGACAGTATCAGCGCCTGTTCGAGATGGAGGACGTGCAGCTCTCTTTTGCCGAGGAGGCGCTCCGCACCATCTCCAAGAAGGCCATCGATCGCAAAACCGGCGCGCGGGGACTGCGCTCGATCATGGAAGGCATCCTGCTCGACACCATGTTCGAGCTGCCGAGCCTCCGCGGCGTCGAGGAGATCGTGATCAGCTCCGAGGTCGTGGAGGGCAAAGCGAGGCCTTTGCGCATCTACTCCGAACGCCAAGAGGAACTTGGCACAAGCGCCTAGCTGAAAACGCCTTTCCGCGCTTGCCCCAAAGGTCGAATCCCACTCAAATTGATGGGTCTCTTGGCTATGTGCTAGGCAATAGCCATATTGTCAGGGCCATATTGATTGAGGCCCCGGCGCCCGCCTATGTAGGACTTCAGCGGGCCTCAATGTCGCAGGGGCGCAGTCGTTTACCGAGATAATCGGGGGTTGGTGGCCCGGCAGGAGGCGGGCTGGCACTCTGGGGGAGGAGAAAAATGCAGCGCAAGCGGCCAATTGGCGCGCCGCTTGCTTAGAACCATGGGACTGATATGACCGAACTCACGCCGCAAAAGACCGAAACAGGGGCCCCGGAGTCCTATCCGGTGTTGCCGCTCCGCGACATCGTCGTCTTCCCTTACATGATCGTGCCGCTGTTCGTCGGCCGCGAGAAGTCGATCGCCGCGCTTGAAGAGGTGATGCGGACCGATAAGCAGATCCTGCTCGTGGCGCAGAAGAATGCGAGCGACGACGAGCCTTTGACCGACGGCATTTACGCCATGGGCACGCTGGCCTCGGTGCTGCAGCTGCTCAAGCTTCCCGACGGCACCGTCAAGGTGCTGGTCGAGGGCACCGCGCGCGCCTCGATCGACCGCTACACCGACAACGAAAATTATTTCGAGGCCGAGGTCTCCCGCGTCGACGAGACCCTCGGTGCCGAGGAGGAGATCGAGGCGCTGTCGCGCTCCGTGGTCTCCCAGTTCGAGAGCTATGTGAAGCTCAACAAGAAGATTTCACCCGAGGTGCTCGGCACCGCGGCGCAGATCGAGGATTATTCGAAGCTCGCGGACACCATCGCCTCGCACCTCGCCATCAAGATCGCCGAGAAGCAACAGCTGTTGGAAATCACCACGATATCCGAGCGGCTCGAGCGCGTGTTCACGCTGATGGAGAGCGAGATCTCGGTGCTTCAGGTGGAGAAGAAGATCAGGAGCCGCGTCAAGCGTCAGATGGAGAAGACGCAGCGCGAGTATTACCTTAACGAGCAGATGAAGGCGATCCAGAAGGAGCTCGGCGACGGCGAGGAGGGCCGCGACGATCTGGCTGAGATCGAGCAGAAGATCGACAAGACCAAGCTGTCGAAGGAAGCGCGCGAGAAGGCTCTTGGCGAGCTCAAGAAGCTCCGCCAGATGAGCCCGATGTCGGCCGAGGCCACGGTCGTGCGCAACTATCTCGACTGGCTGTTGTCGATCCCGTGGGGGACCAAGAACAAGATCAAGCGGGATCTGGACGAAGCCCAGGTCATCCTCGACCACGACCATTATGGGCTCGAGAAGGTCAAGGACCGCATCGTCGAGTATCTTGCGGTGCAGAACCGGACCAGCACGCTGAAAGGCCCGATTCTCTGCCTCGTCGGCCCGCCCGGCGTGGGCAAGACCTCGCTCGGCAAGTCGATCGCCCGCGCCACGGGCCGCGAATTCGTGCGCATGAGCCTCGGCGGCGTCCGCGACGAGGCCGAGATCAGGGGCCACCGCCGCACCTATATCGGCTCGATGCCCGGCAAGGTCATCCAGTCGATGCGCAAGGCGAAGAAGATCAACCCGCTGTTCCTATTCGACGAGATCGACAAGATGGGCGCGGATTTCCGCGGCGACCCGGCTTCCGCCCTGCTCGAGGTGCTCGATCCGGAGCAGAACAACACCTTCAACGACCACTATCTTGAGGTCGACTACGACCTCTCGAATGTGATGTTCGTCACCACGGCCAATACCCTCAACATCCCGCCGGCCCTGATGGACCGCATGGAGATCATCCGCATCGCCGGCTACACCGAGGATGAGAAGGTCGAGATCGCGCGGCGTCACTTGATGCCGGCCCAAATCAAGGGCCACGGCCTCGAGCCTAACGAGCTCAGCCTCGACGAGGATGCGCTGAAGGAGATCATTCGCCGTTACACCCGCGAAGCCGGGGTCCGCAATCTCGAGCGTGAGATCGCCAAGATCTCGCGGAAAACGGTGAAGGAGCTACTCACCACTAAGAAGAAGTCGATCGAGGTTACCCGCCAGAATCTCGAGGATTATCTCGGCGTGCCGAAGTTCCGCTACGGCGAGGCCGAGCTCGAGGACCAGGTCGGCGTCGTTACCGGCCTCGCCTGGACGGAGGTTGGCGGCGAGATACTCACCGTCGAAGGCGTGATGATGCCTGGCAAGGGCAAGATGACCGTCACCGGCAATTTGCGCGACGTGATGAAGGAATCGATCCAGGCCGCGAACGCCTATGTGCGCTCGCGCGCGGTCGAGTTCGGCATCAAGCCGCCACTATTCGAGAAGCGCGACATCCACGTGCACGTTCCGGAGGGCGCCACGCCCAAGGATGGTCCCTCGGCGGGCGTCGCCATGGTGACAGCGATTGTTTCGACGATGACCGGGATCCCGGTGAAGCGCGACGTCGCCATGACCGGCGAAATCACGCTTCGAGGTCGGGTTCTGCCCATTGGTGGCCTGAAGGAAAAGCTGCTCGCTGCTCTCCGGGCCGGCATCAAGACGGTGATCATCCCTGAGGAAAACGCCAAGGATCTCACCGAAATCCCGGATAACCTCAAGAACAGCCTCGACATCATCACGGTGTCGCGCATGGACGAGGTCTTGAAAATCGCCTTTGTCCGGCCCCCGCAGCCCATTTCCTGGGACGAGGAGGCCGAAGCGGCGAAAATCGTGCCGCCAAAGGACGAGGCCCCGGCGGCACTTACCGCCCATTAGGCCAAAAAACCGCGGATTGCCGCGGATTTGCCCAAATTCCATGGTCCGGCTCGGATAACCGAGTCGGACCATTTTTGTTGATTTTCCTCGTTTTTTGGCTCAGTCATACACCACTTGTTTGTGAATCGGAGCGATACCCAAGCGGCCGTGGGGGAATCGAACCTCCGCAAGTTTGGCCGAGCAGCCGAGCGAAAGGATGAAAACCCGTGAACAAAGCTGAGCTTGTCGCCCAGGTGGCGAAGGAATCCGATCTGTCGAAGGACGCGGCTGAGAAGGCCGTCGATGCGATGTTCAAGAATATTGAGAAGGCTTTGAAGGGCGGCGATACCGTCCGCATCGTGGGCTTTGGCAATTTCCAGGTAGCGCAGCGCAAGGCCTCGACCGGCCGCAACCCGCGCACCGGCGCCGAGGTGCATATTCCCGCCTCGCGCGTGCCGAAGTTCCGCGCTGGCAAAGCCCTCAAAGAGGCCTGCAACACGTAAAGCAGGCACAAGCTTGTTTGTGACATGAAGGCGGAGACTCGCCATCGCGAGCTCCGCCTTTCTGTTTTCTGCTAGGCAGGACGCCGAGATAAGAGTCAATCTCGCGAGGGAAGTGCCGGGCGGTTAGCTCAGCTGGAAGAGCGCCTGGTTTACACCCAGGAGGTCGGCAGTTCGAGACTGTCACCGCCCACCAGCCGGCCAAGGCGTCTGCTTGACTTGGCGAATCCCAAACCGTACATGCCTCTGTGGATTGCCCCTGGCCGCTCGCACTGGCCGGTGAAGGGGGTGTAGCTCAGTTGGTTAGAGCGCCGGCCTGTCACGCCGGAGGCCGCGGGTTCGAGTCCCGTCACTCCCGCCATTATTTCCAGCCGAACGACAAAAAAAGAGCCCCTCAGGCTCGACCCGAGGGGCTTTTCATGGAGTGACATGAAGGCCTCCTGATAGCGGGGAGTGCGACTAATTCGCAGCACCGGCTGCAAAATAGGCTGTAGGGTCGACGACCTTCAACGTCCTGGCACGCTCTCCGCACTGGAGACTCATTGTCTTATTGTCGCTGCTGTCGATATGAACCATCTCGCGTGGATTCAGGCTGACACGAACGCGCGTCGCCGTGGTCGAGCCCGTTTCGGCGTCCGTCTTCTCATAGACGATCGCGTTGACCGCGCAGCGACCGTTGTCAGCTTCGTAGAACGCAATTGCGCGCTTACTTCCAAACGTCGCGAGAATAGTCTCGTTGGGGCCGACGGGTCCCAAACTTTGGGGCAAATCGTCGGCGCGCGTAGGTGTATTGGCTCCAGTCAACAGGACTACGGCGCCTGCCGCAGCCAAGCTTAAGAGCCGGATTCGGGTGAGCGGGTACATGGTACGATCTCCCTTAGTTCGGTCGCTCAAGACCATCTTGAGCTAAGCGTATTATCGCCAGCCCCCACGAATCGCGCTGTGGCATTTGCCACGTTGAATCGATCTTTAGGCAGGGCCACCGAGAACAACTCAGACCTCCACTCCTTGCGCTGGAACGCGGCAAGCCCATCGGCAAATTGCGAGCAGAGCTCGGAATGCTCGGCCGGCGCGGTGATGTTGGCCGAAAATCTCGAAGATCGAGGTCGCATCGCTCTTGCCCTTGGGGCGCGCCTCCTCATGACACGGACCGCAGGGAGATGATGCCTCCGGCGATGAGGAAGACACCGGCAATTCGCCACGGGGTGCAGCTTTCGCTGAACAGCAACACGCCGAACAGAAAGGCCAGTATCGACTCGAGGCCAACCACCAGGATGTAGGTGACGGCGAGCTCTTCGCGCTTCATCGCCAGGGTTTGCAGCGCCGCGCCGCTGATGAAAAGCGCGAAGACGAGCACCGTCGGCCAGAACCTGGTCAACCCTTCAGACAGCTTCATGAAGATACCGCCAACGGTAAAAAAGCAGCGCTGCAAGCATGATCATTGCCGCGAACACGAGCGCCTCGCATTGCGCCGGGGCCGGCCGCATTAGACGCGCGAGGACTTGCAACACGAAATCCATTGCCGCCTCACTCAGCCGCCAGCATTACGTGGTCGCGCGGCTGAACCGCTTGGCGCGACAACGTGATGAAGTTGATGTGTGCCGGACGAAAGGCCGTGCGAACCACTTCGACGGCGATCTCGGCCTCGAAATCCTTGCAGGAGAAAATATCGATGTAGGCATCGCCGGTCCGATCGCAAAAATGCCCGGTAATGGCCGAGGTCTCAATTAATTGCACCAGCGAATAGCCCGCTGCATCGGGCAAGTGTTCGGCGAAGTGTTCGAGCACAGGCGAGCCAAATGCCTTCATGCCGATCGTCTCAACGAGGGTCTTGACGAAACTCCGAATATGCGTCGCGCTCCGCACGCGTTCCCGGTCGCCTGCAGACATATCTATAATCACATGCCTGCCCCACATCGCTGGTTCCTCCCTAACAGTGGTTGCAACACCCTCAAGTGTCGGCGGCGATACTGTCGGGGGGCGGTTGCAGACGCTGTGGCAATTGCCACAAGACCCAGGTTATTTTTCTCGAACCTACGCGGGCGGAATGGAGCGATCACCGTAGCGTGCCGGGTTCTCACTACGGCAGCTTGATGAGTGCTTGGGGACAAGGGCGATTTGACAGGATCGTCGACGACCGCCGCGCGCTCACAGCAGTTTCGGCGTCGGCTCCGTGCCGACCTTCCCGTCGCTCCCGCTAGATCCCGAACCTCAGACGACTTAGCGTCATTGCGGCGCGATATGCCGGCAGACGCCTTGCGGCGGCGTTTGCTCGCATTTCGTGTCACCACGGCAGCGCACCGGCAAGCACAGCATGTGCAGGTGGCGGTGATACACCTGCTCGCAGCCGAAATCCTTTAGCGGCCCGCATTCACAGTCATAGTGGCAGCCATGGATCTCGTGCCTGAGGATCGCTTGGGCGACACCCGGCGCGGCGGCCGCAGCCCCCGGGGCGAGAGGGGCAGCGCTCGCGCCAACCGAGGTAACAACGAGCGCCGAGGCCGCGATGAGAAGAGCTCGCATGATCGGGCGTCCTGGGTTGCGTCCGGCCGCCCGGATCGCGCGTGACGGCGGCATCATAACAAGGGCCTGCTCACCCGCGTATTTTCGGCACGCCGCGATGGGACCGTTTCGGACCTTTTTTGCGTCCCTATGCCCCCTCATTTGCACCGCAACACCGCCGGTGAAGCGCGGATTTTCGGGGCTTTGGGGGCGCGCTTCCTTGCCAGGAACGCTGCACTGCGATAAGCCTGATCTAGGGCGTTAACGAGACTAAAGCCGCCGCTGAGCCACGGCCTATTGCCCTTTGCCGTTCGGACGTCAGCGTCAGGCATCATTCGTCATGAGCCAGCTTCTCCAGGCCTATCTACCGCTCGTCATCTTCGTCGCCATCGCCTTCGTCATCAGCGGGGTGCTTCTGATCGCGCCGTTCTTCATTGCGCCGAACAAGCCAGACCCCGAGAAGGTCTCTACCTATGAATGCGGCTTCGACGCCTTCGACGACGCGCGGATGAAATTCGATGTGCGGTTCTACTTGGTGTCGCTCTTGTTCATCATCTTCGACCTCGAGGTCGCGTTCCTGTTCCCTTGGGCCGTCGCCTTCGGCGACGTCGGCCTGTTCGGGTTCTGGGCGATGATGGTGTTTCTCGGCGTGCTCACCATCGGCTTCATCTATGAATGGCGGAAAGGCGCGCTCGAATGGGATTAGGTCCTGAGATCGCTTTCGAGCAGCCGAAGGAGGGCAGGGGCTCCGGGCTCATCGTCCCCGCCGAAGGCCGCTTTGGCGAGTTCTCCGATGCCCTTGCCGACAAGGGCTTCCTGCTCACCACCGCCGACGAGCTCATCAACTGGGCACGCACCGGGTCGCTGATGTGGATGACCTTCGGGCTCGCCTGCTGCGCCGTGGAGATGATGCAGGCCTCGATGCCGCGTTACGACCTCGAGCGCTTCGGCTTCGCGCCGCGCGGAAGCCCGCGCCAATCCGACGTGATGATCGTCGCCGGCACGCTCTGCAACAAGATGGCCCCCGCCTTGCGCAAGGTCTACGACCAGATGCCGGAGCCGCGCTACGTCATCTCCATGGGCTCCTGCGCCAATGGCGGCGGCTACTACCATTATTCCTATTCCGTGGTGCGCGGCTGCGACCGCATCGTGCCGGTGGACATCTACGTGCCTGGCTGCCCTCCAACCGCTGAGGCGCTCGTCTATGGCGTGCTCCTCCTACAGAAGAAGATCAGGCGGACCGGGACGATTGAACGCTAAAGCCTCACCCGCAACTCTGGATGCTTGATGGACGACGCCCTTAACGAGCTCGGCACCTATATTGCGGACCGTCTTGGGCCGGCGGTGATCGCTTCGCGCGTGGCGCTCAGCGAACTGAGCATCGAGGCCGCGCGGGAAGAGATCGTGCCGGTGATGGAGTTCCTCCGCGACGACCCCAAGTGCCGTTTCGGCTGCTTGATCGACATTTGCGGCGCCGACTACCCCGAGCGCGAGCAGCGCTTCGATGTGGTCTACCATCTGCTCAGCCCATGGCAGAACCACCGCATCCGCGTCCGTGTCCTCACTGACGAGGAGACGCCGGTGCCGACCGTGGTTGGCGTGTTTCCGGCCGCCAATTGGTACGAGCGGGAGACCTACGACCTCTACGGCGTCCTGTTCACCGGCCATCCCGACCTCAGGCGGCTGCTCACCGATTATGGCTTCGAGGGGCATCCCCTGCGCAAGGACTTCCCGCTCACGGGCTTCGTCGAGCTGCGGTACGACGACCAGCTGAAGCGCGTGGTCTACGAGCCGGTGAAGCTGATGCAGGAGTACCGCAGCTTCGACTTTCTTAGTCCTTGGGAAGCGATGGACACGGCCATCCCCGGCGACGAGAAGGCCGGCGAGGCCCCGCCTCGCGCCGACAAGGAGGCGAAGCCATGAAGCCATCCTTGCAGCCGGGACTGACCCACCGCTTCGCCTATACGGTGCCGATCGCCAAGACCGTGCCGCATCTCTATGCCGAGTCGCCCGAGCTCGCCCAAATGCCCGAAGTGTTCGCCACCGGCTTCATGGTCGGGCTGATGGAATGGACCTGCGTCCAGCTGCTTGCGCCCCATCTCGATCCGGGCGAGGGCAGTCTCGGCGTGCACATCGACGTCTCGCACAAAGCCGCGACCCCGCCCGGCATGACCGTCACCGTGGAGGCCGAGTGCGTCGAGGTGAGGGGACCGCGCGCCAAGTTCACGCTCCGCGCCCATGACGGCGTCGACGAGATCGGGTCCGGGACGCATGAGCGCTTCATCGTCAGCTGGGATCGCTTCAAACGCGGCCTCGCCGCCAAGGAAGCCAAGGCCGCAGAGAAGGTCGACGCATGACCGCCGAGATCGACACCGCCAAGCCCGAATCCGAGGACCGCAAATTCACCATCAATTTCGGCCCGCAGCACCCGGCTGCGCATGGCGTGCTCCGCCTCGTGCTCGAGCTTGACGGCGAGGTGGTCGAGCGCGTCGATCCCCATATCGGACTGCTCCACCGCGGCACCGAGAAGCTGATCGAGCATAAGACCTACCTCCAGGCGCTGCCCTATTTCGACCGGCTCGATTACGTCGCGCCGATGAACCAGGAGCACGCCTATTCGCTCGCGGTGGAGAAGCTCCTCGGGCTTACGGTGCCGAAGCGCGCCCAGCTCATCCGCGTGCTCTATTCCGAGATCGGCCGGATCCTGTCGCACCTCCTCAACGTCACCACCCAGGCCATGGACGTCGGCGCGCTGACGCCGCCGCTCTGGGGCTTCGAGGAGCGAGAGAAGCTGATGGTGTTTTACGAGCGGGCAAGCGGCAGCCGCATGCATGCGGCCTATGTGCGCCCCGGCGGCGTACACCAGGACCTGCCGCCGGAGCTCGTCGACGATATCGACGCCTTTTGCGATCCTTTCCTCAAGGTCTGCGACGACATCGAGACCCTGCTCACCGACAACCGCATCTTCAAGCAGCGGAATGCCGACATCGGCGTGGTCACGCTCGAGGACGCCTGGGCTCACGGCTTCTCCGGCGTGATGGTTCGCGGCTCGGGTGCCCGCTGGGATCTGCGCAAGAGCCAGCCTTACGAGTGCTACGCCGAGCTCGCGTTCGACATCCCCATCGGCAAGAACGGAGATTGCTACGACCGCTATCTCGTGCGCATGGAGGAGATGCGCCAATCGGTACGGCTGATGAAGCAATGTTGCGCGAAGCTCAGGACCGAGATCGGCCCGGTCACAGTCGACAACCACAAGATGGTGCCGCCCCGTCGCGCCGAGATGAAAAGCTCGATGGAAGCGCTGATCCATCACTTCAAGCTTTATACGGAGGGCTATCACGTGCCGGCCGGGGAGGTCTATGCCGCGGTCGAGGCGCCCAAGGGCGAGTTCGGCGTCTATCTGGTCGCCGACGGCAGCAACAAGCCGTATCGCTGCAAGATCAGGGCGCCGGGATTCGCGCACTTGCAAGCCATGGACTTCCTCTGCCGCGGCCACATGCTCGCCGACGTCTCGGCCATTTTGGGTTCGATCGATATCGTGTTCGGAGAGGTCGACCGATGAGCGTCCGCCGTCTCGCCGCCGACCAACCCGAGGCCTTCGCCTTCACCGCGGAGAATCTCGATTGGGCCAAGGGGCAAATCAAGAAATACCCCGAAGGCCGACAGGCCTCTGCCGTGCTGCCACTGCTCTGGCGGGCGCAGGAGCAATGCGGCGGCTGGCTGCCTGAGCCCGCGCTCCGTGCCATCGCCGATATGCTCGGCATGGCCTATATCCGGGTCTACGAGATCGCGACCTTCTACACCATGTTCAATCTCGCGCCGGTCGGCCGCTACTACGTTCAGGTGTGCGGCACCACCCCGTGCTGGCTCCGCGGCGCGGAGGACATCAAGGCCGCCTGCCGCAAGCTGATCGGCGCGCCCGGCCACGTCACCGACGACGGCTTGTTCTCCTGGATCGAAGTCGAGTGCCTCGGCGCCTGCGTCAACGCCCCGATGGTCCAGATCAACAAGGACTATTACGAGGATCTGACGCCGGAGAGCTTCGAGACCATTCTCACCGATCTCCGCGAGGGCCGCGAGGTCAAGCCTGGTCCCCAGGACGGACGCCACTCCTCGGAGCCTTACGGCGGCCCGACCACACTGACCGACCCGGCCCTCTATGCTGATGAGAAGGCTTAGGGGCCGCCGATGCTGAAAGACTCCGACCGCATCTTCAAGAACCTCTATGGCTTCCATGACTGGCGGCTCAAGGCGGCGCGCGCCCGCGGCGCCTGGGACGGCACCAAAGCCATGATCGAACGCGGCCATGACGCGATCATCGAGGAGGTGAAGGCGTCGGGCTTGCGCGGCCGCGGCGGCGCGGGCTTCCCCACCGGCCTCAAATGGTCGTTCATGCCGAAGCAGTCCGACGGGCGCCCGAACTATCTCGTCGTCAATGCCGACGAATCCGAACCCGGCACCTGCAAGGACCGGGACATCATGCGCCACGATCCGCATCTCCTGATCGAGGGTGCGTTGCTCGCCGCCTTCGCCATGCGGGCCCATGTCGCCTACATCTACATCCGCGGCGAGTTCATCCGCGAGCGCGAGGTGCTCCAGGCGGCGATCGACGAGGCCTATGACGCCAAGCTGATCGGCAAGAACAACACGAACGGCTGGGACTTCGACCTCTACCTCCATCACGGCGCTGGCGCCTATATTTGCGGCGAGGAGACGGCGCTGCTCGAAAGTCTCGAAGGCAAGAAGGGCCAGCCGCGGCTGAAGCCGCCGTTCCCCGCCAATGTCGGCCTGTACGGCGCACCGACCACCGTCAACAATGTCGAATCGATTGCTGTCGTCCCCGACATTTTGCGGCGCGGCGCGACCTGGTTCGCCTCCCTCGGCAAACCCAACAACACCGGCACCAAACTGTTTTGCCTGTCGGGTCACGTGAACAAACCGTGCAACGTCGAGGAGGAGATGGGCGTGCCGCTTCGCGAGCTGATCGACCGTCATGCCGGCGGCGTCCGCGGCGGCTGGGACAATCTCCTCGCCGTGATCCCCGGCGGCTCCTCGGTGCCGTGTCTCCCAGCGAGCCAGTGCAACGACCTGCCCATGGATTTCGATGCGCTGCGCGACCTAAAGAGCGGCCTCGGCACCGCCGCCGTCATCGTCATGGACCAGTCGACGGACATCATCCGCGCCATCGCCAGGCTGTCCTATTTCTACAAGCACGAATCCTGCGGCCAGTGCACGCCGTGCCGCGAGGGCACCGGCTGGATGTGGCGGGTGCTCGAGCGCATGGCCAAGGGCGAGGCCGAGAAGAGCGAGATCGACATGCTGTTGCAGGTAAGCCATCAGGTCGAGGGCCACACCATCTGCGCCCTTGGCGATGCCGCGGCGTGGCCGGTGCAAGGCCTGATCCGCCACTTCCGCCACGTCATCGAGCAGCGCATCGACGCGCAAGCGACGAAGCCGTTGTCGCCCTCAGTGCCGGTGGCGGCGGAGTAGGAGCCCGCGATGATGTGGCTCTGGGACAACGCGGTGACGCTCGGAACGCTGGTGATGGCCATCGCCGCCGTCGCGGCGCTGATCTACGCCCATCTCCAGATCGCCGAGAGCCGGAACGCGGAGCATCTCGCCAATGCCAATGAGCTTTGGCGGGAGACACTGCGGCTTGCCTTCGACAACCCGAAACTGTCCGACCCGACCTTGCGGCTCGCCGATTTCGACTACGACAATCGGACCATCGACGGCAGCGTCGAGCTGTTCCAGAAATACGAACTCTATGTGGATACGATTCTGAACGCGAGCGAGGAGATCCTGGGCGTGGCGCCGACCAAGGAGTGGCAGGCGTCGGTGCGCATCCAGCTGAGGCCGCACCGCGATTATCTCCTATCGCCGCACTTTCAGAGTTCCGGCTATCTCGAGCAGTACAGCGCGAAGTTCCGCGCCTTCGTCGACGACGTCCTGAACGAGCCCGTGCCGCCGATGCCAACCGCCCCCAATCTCGCGCACATCGCCGCGCCGAACGAGAGAGCAAGAAAGCGTGCCAAAGCTCATCATTGACAACAACGAGATCGAGGTGCCGGACGGCATCACTCTGATTCAGGCATGCGGTCTCGCCGGCGTCGAAATCCCGCGCTTCTGCTATCACGAGCGCCTGTCCATCGCCGGCAACTGCCGCATGTGCCTGGTCGAGGTCGCCGGCATGCCGAAGCCCGTCGCCTCCTGCGCCATGAGCGTCAACGACCTCAGGCCCGGCCGCGACGGCACGCCGCCGACGATCATCACCGGCTCCGAGACGGTGAAGCGCGCGCGGGAAGGCGTGCTCGAGTTCCTGCTCATCAATCACCCGCTCGACTGCCCAATCTGCGATCAGGGCGGGGAGTGCGACCTTCAAGACCAGACCATGGCCTATGGCTTCGACGCCAGCCGTTTCGCCGACAACAAGCGCGCGGTGGAGGACAAATATCTCGGGCCCCTGATCGAGACCTACATGACGCGCTGCATCCACTGCACGCGCTGCATCCGCTTCATGACCGAGGTCGCGGGCGTCGAGGAGCTTGGCGCCATCGGCCGCGGCGAGGATATGGAGATCACCACCTATCTCGAGAACGGCATGATGTCGGAACTGTCCGGCAATGTCGTCGATCTCTGCCCTGTCGGCGCGCTGACCTCGAAGCCTTACGCCTTTATGGCGCGACCCTGGGAGCTGACCAAGACCCAGTCGATCGACGTCATGGACGCGCTTGGATCCAACATCCGCGTCGATTCCCGCGGCCGCGAGGTGTTGCGTTTCCTGCCGCGCGTCAACGAGGCCATCAATGAAGAATGGATCTCCGACAAGACGCGCCACGTCTGGGACGGCTTGCGCGTGCAGCGCCTGGACCGGCCTATGGTCCGGCGAAACGGCCGCCTCGAAACGACAACTTGGGATGAGGCCTTGCAGGAGATCGCTACGCGGCTGAGAGGCCTCGACGGCTCTCGCTTCGCCGCCATTGCCGGTGACCTCGCCGCCGCCGAGGAGACGTTCGCGCTGAAAGGCCTCGCCGAAGAGCTCGGCTCGCCGAACATCGATTGCCGCCAGGACGGCGCCAAACTCGATCCCGCGCTCGGACGCGCCACCTATCTCTTCAATGCCACCGTCGAGGGCATCGAGCAGGCCGACGCCATTCTGCTGATCGGCACCAATCCGCGGGCCGAGGCGCCGGTGCTGAACGCCCGCATCTTGAAGCGGTGGCGCCAGAGCCAAGGAAAGGTTCCGATCGGCTTGATCGGGATGCCTGCCGACCTGACCTATCCCTTCGACCACCTTGGCGCCGGACCAGAAACGCTCGCCGAGCTTGCCTCCGGGTCCCACGGCTTCCTCGACAAGGCGAAAGGCACCGAGCGCCCGCTGGTCATCGTCGGCCAGGCGGCGTTGGCGCGTCCCGACGGCGCCGCGGTGCTGTCGCTCGCGGCCAAGACCGCGCTCGCGCTTGGCGCCGTCAAGCCCGACTGGAACGGCTTCAGCGTGCTCCACACGGCGGCTGCTCGGGTCGCCGGCCTCGATCTCGGCTTCGTCCCCGGCGAGGCGGGAAGGGACGTCGAGGCGATCCTGGACGGCGCGCAAAAGGGCGATATTGACGTGGTTTATCTCCTTGGCGCCGACGAGATCGAAGTCGACCGGCTCGGCAGCGCCTTCGTGGTCTATCAAGGGAGCCATGGCGACCGCGGCGCCCACCGCGCCGATGTCATTCTTCCCGGCGCCGCCTATACCGAGAAGGACGCGCTTTACGTCAACACCGAGGGCCGGCCGCAGATGACCGCGCGCGCCATCTTCCCGCCTGGCGAAGCCCGCGAGGACTGGAAGATCATTCGCGCCCTCTCCGGCGTCCTTGGCCGGCCGTTGCCCTTCAACAATGTCGCGGAGCTTCGCGCCAAGCTGTTTGAAGCCTGTCCCCATCTCGCCATGCTCGACCAGATCTTGCCGGCAGATAGCGCGGCGATCGAGGCCCTCGCGGCGAAGAGCGGCAAGACCAGCAAGGACCGCTTCGGCGAGACCGTCGGCGACTTCTACCTCACCAACCCGATCGCGCGGGCTTCCGCGATCATGGCGAACTTAAGCGCGATGCACGCGACGAGCGAAGAGGCGACCGGCACCGATGGCTGAATTCTGGTCGAGCTACGGTCTGCCGTTAACGCTCATCATCGCGGAGAGCGTGCTCTTGCTCGTGGTGCTGCTCGTGTTCGTCGCCTTCCTGCTCTATGCCGACCGCAAGGTGTGGGCGGCGGTGCAGATGCGTCGCGGGCCGAACGTCGTCGGGCCTTTCGGCCTGTGGCAGTCCTTCGCCGATCTCCTGAAATTCGTGTTCAAGGAGCCGCTGATCCCCGCCGGCGCCAACAAGGGCATCTTCCTGCTGGCGCCGATCGTGACCGCCGGCCTCGCGCTCTCTGCCTGGGCGGTGATGCCGGTCGCCGACGGCTGGGCCATCGCCAACATCAATGTCGGCATCCTCTACATCTTCGCCATCTCGTCCTTGCAGGTCTACGGCGTGATCATGGCCGGCTGGGCCTCGAATTCGAAATACGCCTTTCTCGCGGCACTCCGCTCCGCGGCGCAGATGGTGTCCTATGAGGTCTCGATCGGCTTCGTCATCATCACCGTGCTGCTTTGCGCGGGCACCCTCAATCTCAACGACATCGTCAAGGCGCAGGACACCGTGCTTGGCCTCTTCGGCTGGTATTGGTTGCCGCTTCTGCCGATGTTCGTGGTCTTCTTCATTTCGGCGCTTGCCGAGACCAACCGGCCGCCCTTTGACCTGCTCGAGGCCGAGTTGGAGCTCGTCGCCGGCTTTATGGTCGAATATTCCTCGACCCCCTACATGCTGTTCATGCTCGGCGAATACGTCGCCATCGTCTTGATGTGCGGCCTTGGCACCGTGCTGTTCCTGGGCGGCTGGCTGCCCCCCGTGCCGCTCCCGCCCTTCACCTGGGTGCCCGGTGTGCTATGGTTCGTGGGGAAGGTGTGCTTCCTGTTTTTCTTGATTGCCATGGTCAAGGCCATGGTGCCGCGGTACCGCTACGACCAACTGATGCGGCTCGGCTGGAAGGTCTTCCTGCCCTTGTCCCTTGCCATGGTTGTGATCGTGGCGGCCATCCTTCAGCTATGGCAGCAAGTCACATGATGGGAGAGAGCGCGTGAAGCGCGTCGCCGACACCGCCAAAGCCCTGCTGCTGACGGAATTTCTGTCGGCCTTCTGGCTCGCGATGAAATATTTCGTGCGGCCGAAGCCGACCATCAACTACCCGTACGAGCGTGGTCCGTTGTCGCCGCGGTTCCGCGGCGAGCATGCGCTCAGGCGCTACCCCAACGGCGAGGAGCGCTGCATCGCCTGCAAGCTATGCGAGGCGATCTGCCCGGCACAAGCCATCACCATCGAGGCCGGCCCGCGTCGCAACGACGGTACGCGCCGGACCACCCGCTACGACATCGACATGGTGAAGTGCATCTATTGCGGCTTCTGCCAGGAGGCGTGTCCGGTCGACGCCATTGTGGAGGGACCGAATTTCGAGTTCGCCACCGAGACGCGCGAGGAGCTTTATTACGACAAGGAGCGGCTGCTTGCGAATGGCGACCGCTGGGAGCGCGAGATCGCCAAGAATCTGGCGCTCGACGCGCCATATCGGTGAGGGGCAGCCAAGCATGATGGCCGCTGCATATGTCACCTCTCCCCGATGGGGAGGGGTCGCGCCGAAGGCGCGGGTGAGCGGGGCGGCCGGGTCATGATCGCGAGTGCGGTGTTCTTCTATCTGTTCGCCGGGATCTTGGTGGCGTCTGCCTTCATGGTGATCGCGGTGAAGAACCCGGTGCACGCCGTGTTGTTTCTGATCCTCGCCTTCTTCAACGCCGCGGGCCTGTTCGTGCTGCTTGGCGCCGAGTTCCTCGCCATGATCCTGGTCGTGGTCTATGTCGGCGCGGTGATGGTGCTGTTCCTGTTCGTGGTGATGATGCTCGACGTCGACTTCGCCGAGCTCAGGGCCGGCTTCCTCAAATATCTGCCGGTCGGCGCCACGGTCGGCATCCTGCTTCTGGTCGAGCTGATCCTCAT
The DNA here is from genome assembly GCA_963732955.1 of uncultured Alphaproteobacteria bacterium. Lineage (GTDB taxonomy): Bacteria > Pseudomonadota > Alphaproteobacteria > Rhizobiales > Methyloligellaceae > Methyloceanibacter. Next base: position 832,890 of record CAVTBH010000004.1, on the reverse strand, counting down.
CCTCGGCGCCTGGGTCACGGCGCCCGAGATCGCAGCGCAAGCGCCGACGCCGCCGCTCGCCGAGATTAGCAACACCCAGGCGTTGGGGCAGATCCTCTACACCAAATACGTTTATCTGTTCGAGGCCGCCGGACTGATCCTGCTCGTCGCCATGATCGGCGCCATCGTGCTCACGCTCCAGCACCAGCGCGACGTCAAACGCCAGTCGGTGCCGCGGCAAGTCGGGCGCACGCGCGAGATGTCCGTCGAGGTGGTCGAGGTCGAAACGGGGAGGGGGCTCTCATGACCATCGGGCTCTCGCATTACCTCACCGTCGCCGCCATCCTGTTCACGCTCGGGATTTTCGGCATCTTCCTCAATCGCAAGAACGTCATCGTCATTCTCATGAGCGTCGAACTGATGCTGCTTGCGGTGAACCTCAATCTCGTCGCCTTCTCAAGTTTTCATGGAGACCTGGTGGGCCAGATCTTCGCCATCATCGTGCTCACCGTCGCCGCCGCCGAAGCCGCGATCGGACTTGCCATCGTCGTCGTCTATTTCCGCAACCGCCACACCATCGACGTCGCGGAAATTGATCTGTTGAAGGGCTAGAGCGGCTGTATGTATCAAGCGATCGTCTTCCTGCCGCTCTTCGGCGCCATCTTCGCCGGCTTCTTCGGCCGCCTGTTCGGCGCGCGGGCGAGCGAGGTCGTGACCACGAGCTTGGTGCTGGTCACGGCGCTCTTGTCCTGGTTCGCCTTCTATCAGGTCGCCATCGAGGGATTCGAGACCAGGATCGAGATCGCCCGCTTCATCCAATCAGGGGCGCTGCAATCGTCCTGGGCGCTGCGCATCGACACGCTCACCGCGGTGATGCTGGTGGTGGTGACCACCGTGTCGGGTCTCGTCCACCTCTATTCCATCGGCTACATGCATGACGACCCGCACCAGCCGCGCTTCTTCGCTTATTTATCGCTGTTCACGTTTGCCATGCTGGCGCTCGTCACCGCCGACAACTTCCTGCAGCTGTTCTTCGGCTGGGAGGGCGTCGGCCTCGCCTCCTACCTCCTGATCGGCTTCTGGTACCACAAGCCAGCCGCCAACGCCGCGGCGATCAAGGCCTTCATCGTCAACCGCGTCGGCGATTTCGGCTTCGCGCTCGGCATCTTCGCCATCTTCACCGTCTTCAACTCGGTGCAATACGACACCGTGTTCGCGTCGGCTCCCGACCAGGTCGGCAAGACCATGGAGTTCCTCGGGATGCAGGTCGACGTCATGACCCTGATCTGCCTCCTCCTCTTCGTCGGGGCCATGGGCAAGTCGGCGCAGTTCCTGCTGCACACCTGGCTGCCCGACGCCATGGAGGGCCCGACGCCGGTGTCGGCCTTGATCCATGCCGCGACCATGGTCACCGCAGGCGTGTTCATGGTGGCGCGGCTGTCGCCGCTGTTCGATCTTGCGCCCATCGCGCTTGCCGTGGTCACTGTCATCGGCGCCACCACGGCCTTCTTTGCCGCGACGGTCGGCCTCGTCCAGACCGACATTAAGCGTGTCATCGCCTATTCAACCTGCTCCCAACTCGGCTACATGTTCGTGGCCGAAGGCGTCGGCGACTATGGCGGCGGCATCTTCCATCTCTTCACCCACGCCTTCTTCAAGGCGCTGCTGTTCCTGGGTGCCGGCGCCGTGATCCATGCGCTCCATAACGAGCAGGACATGCGCCGCATGGGCGGCTTGCGCAAAGTGCTGCCCTTCACCTGGGCGATGATGCTGGTCGGCACGCTGTCGCTCACGGGCTTTCCGCTCACCTCGGGCTTCGTCTCCAAGGATGCGATCATCGAGGCGGCCTACGCCGGTGACTCGCCCGCCGCGGCTTACGGATTCGCGCTGACGCTGTTCGCGGCGCTCCTGACCGCGTTCTACTCGTGGCGGCTGATGTTCCTCACCTTCGAGGGCAAGCCGCGCGAGAAGCCCGAGGTTCTCGCCCATGCCCATGAGCCGCCCTGGACCATGGGGCTGCCGCTGATGCTGCTCGCCCTCGGCTCGCTGCTCGCCGGCGCCGTTTTCATGCGTTTCTTCATTGGCGTCGATCAGGTCGCGTTCTGGAAGGGCTCTGTCGTCACCCATGCCGGGGAGGGGCATCCGGAGGTGCCGCTCCTCATCAGTTTGGCGCCGACCCTTTTCATGATCGTCGGATTCGCCATCGCCTGGTATTTCTACATCACCAATCCGTTGGTTCCGTTCGGCCTCGCCAAGCGCTTCCGCGGCGCCTATCAGTTCCTGCTGCACGCCTGGTATTTCGACGATCTTTATGACTTCCTCTTCGTCCGGCCGGCGAAGCGTCTCGGGCGCTTCCTGTGGAAGACCGGCGATGGCACCGTGATCGACGGCATCGGCCCCGACGGTGTCGCGGCCCGGGTGATCGACATCACCAACCGCGTCATCAAGCTGCAGACGGGCTACATCTACCATTACGCCTTCGTCATGCTGATCGGCGTGGCGCTGATCATCACCTATTTCATCTTTGCCGGGGGAGGGCTGCCACGATGAGCTGGCCCGTGCTCTCCACCATCACCTTCCTGCCGCTGCTCGGCGCGCTGCTGATCGTGGCCTTGCGCGGCCGGGACGAGAGCGCGGACCGCAATGCGCGCTTCATTGCGCTGTGGACCACGCTCGTCACCTTCGCCCTGTCGCTGCTGCTGTGGCGGGATTTCGATCCCACCACGGCTCAATTCCAATTCGTCGAGCAGCGCGAGTGGCTTGGAACGATTCGCTTCCATATGGGCGTCGACGGCATCTCGCTTCCCTTCGTACTCCTGACCACGCTGTTGATGCCGCTCTGCATCCTTGCGAGCTGGATCTCGATCACGGCGCGCGTGAAGGAATACATGATCGCGTTCCTCGTGCTCGAGACGCTGATGCTCGGGGTGTTCACCTCCCTCGACCTCGTGCTGTTCTATCTCTTCTTTGAGGGCGGCCTGATCCCGATGTTCCTGATCATCGGCATCTGGGGCGGCCCGCGGCGGGTCTATGCGAGCTTCAAATTCTTCCTCTACACGCTCGCCGGCTCGCTCCTGATGCTGCTCGCCATCATGGCGATCTATTGGGAGGCGGGGACCACCGACATCCCGACGCTCCTGACCCATGGTTTCCCGGCCTCGATGCAGACCTGGCTGTGGTTCGCCTTCCTTGCCTCCTTCGCCGTGAAGCTGCCGATGTGGCCGGTGCACACCTGGCTTCCTGACGCCCATGTCGAGGCGCCGACCGCGGGCTCGGTGATCCTCGCCGGCATCCTCCTCAAGATGGGCGGCTACGGGTTTCTGCGCTTCTCCATTCCGATGTTCCCGCTGGCCTCCGCGGAGTTCGCGCCGCTCATATTCGCCTTCTCGGTGGTCGCCATCATCTACACCTCGCTCGTGGCGCTGGCGCAGGAAGACGTGAAGAAGCTGATCGCCTATTCCTCCGTGGCCCATATGGGCTTCGTCACCATCGGCATCTTCACCATCACCATGCAGGGGCTCCAAGGCGGCATCTTCCAGATGCTGTCCCACGGCATCGTCTCGGGCGCGCTGTTCCTCTGCGTCGGCGTGATCTACGACCGCATGCACACGCGCGAGATCTCGGCCTATGGCGGCCTCGTCGACCGCATGCCGCTCTACGCCTTCTGCTTCATGGTGTTCACGCTCGCCAATGTCGGCTTGCCGGGCACGTCCGGCTTCGTTGGCGAGTTCTTGAGCCTCACCGGCGCCTTCCGCGTCAACACCTGGGTGGCGTTCCTCGCCACCACCGGCATTATCCTGTCAGCGGCTTACGCGCTTTGGCTTTATCGCCGCGTGATCTTCGGCAAGCTCGAGAAGCCGAGCCTCAAATTCATCACCGACCTCACCTGGCGTGAGATCGCGGTGATGACGCCGCTCGTGCTGCTTACCGTGTTTTTCGGCTTCTATCCGGGGCCGGTGCTCGACGCGAGTGCCGCCTCTGTCGAAGCCCTGATCAAGAATTACCACACCGCTTTGGCCGCGGCCGAGCAGGCCCGCATCGCGCTCGCGCCCTAAGGAGATCCCGTGCCGTCGTCGTCCCTCCATCTCGCGGTAGCCTTGCCGGAGCTCACGCTCTCGATCGGCGCCATGGCGCTGCTCATGGTCGGCGTCGCCACCCGCGAGGATCGCAGCGAGCTCGTGCTCGGGATTGCCGTCGGCGTGATTGCGCTCGCGGGCTTCTTCGTCCTGCGCGGCACCGGCACCGAAACCTTGTTCACGGACAGCTTCATCGTCGATCCCTTCGCCCGCATGATGAAGCTGCTGACCCTGACCGGCGCCGCGGTCACGCTGCTGATGTCGATCGACTATTGGCGCGGGGAAGGGCGGCTCAAATTCGAGTTCCCGGTGCTGGTGCTGCTCGCTACCACCGGCATGATGATGATGATCTCGGCTAACGATCTCATCTCGCTCTATGTCGGGCTCGAGCTGCAAAGCCTGGCGCTCTACGTGATCGCGGCGTTCGACCGCAGATCGGCGCGATCGAGCGAGGCGGGACTGAAATATTTCGTCCTCGGGGCGCTGTCCTCCGGCATGCTGCTTTACGGCGCGTCGTTGATCTACGGCTTCACCGGCTCAACCTTGTTCACCGAGATTGCCGCGGCGGTGCAGCCATCAGGCGCCAATCTCGGTCTCATCTTCGGGCTCGTGTTCCTGATGGCGGGCTTCGCCTTCAAGATTTCGGCGGTGCCGTTCCACATGTGGACCCCCGACGTCTATGAGGGGGCGCCGACCCCGGTCACGGCCTTCTTCGCCGCCGCGCCAAAGCTTGCCGCCATGACGCTGATGGTGCGGACGCTGTTCGCGGCCTTCCCCGCGGTGACTGCGGAATGGCAGCAGATCGTGACCTTCCTTGCCATCGCCTCGATGGCGCTCGGTGCGTTCGCGGCCATCGGCCAGCGCAACATCAAGCGGCTGATGGCCTATAGCTCGATCGGCCACATGGGCTATGCCCTGGTCGGGCTCGCTGCCGGCACCGCCGAAGGCGTCCAGGGTGTGATCATCTACCTCGCCATCTATCTCGCCATGACCCTTGGCACCTTCGCCTGCATCCTCGCTATGCGCCGCGACGGGCGCATGGTCGAGGATATCGACCAGCTTGCCGGCCTCTCCACCACCAACCCGCTGATGGCCTTCTTGTTGGGGGTGCTGCTGTTCTCGCTCGCCGGCATTCCGCCGCTAGCGGGCTTTTTCGCCAAGTTTTACGTGTTCCTCGCCGCGATCCACGCCGGCCTCTACGCTCTTGCCGTAATCGGCGTGCTGTTGAGCGTGGTGGGCGCCTACTATTATCTCCGCATCGTCAAGATCATGTATTTCGACGCGCCCGCCGAACGCTTCGAGCCGATGCCTGGCGTGCTGGCGACGGTTCTCGGCGGCAGCGGCCTGTTCGTGCTCCTCTTTGTCGCCTATCCTGCTCCCTTGGTGAGTGCCGCCGCGACCGCAGCGAAATCCCTGTTCTGATGCCCCCTTTGTCTTCTTCAGCGCCGAAGCTTCCAAGCGGATACCGCCTCCTGCGCCTGGAGACGATCGATTCGACCAATGCCGAGGCGCGCCGCCGCGCCGAGGCCGGCGAACCGGGACCCCTCTGGATCTGGTCGGCGCGGCAATCGGCGGGACGCGGGCGCAACGGCCGCAGCTGGCAATCGCAGCCTGGCAATCTGTTCGCGAGCCTCCTGCTCGGCTTGAATTGCTCGCTGAGGACCGCAGGCCAGCTCGCGCTTCTCGCGGGCGTCGTCGCCTACGACACCCTCGAAGAGCTGCTCCCGGAAGAAGCCCGGTCCAATCTCATACTCAAGTGGCCCAACGATGTGCTCGTCAAGGACAGCAAGGTCGCCGGTGTTCTCCTTGAAAGCACGAGCGAAACGGCTCCCAACCGCTGCAAGGTGGTGATGGGGACCGGGATCAATCTCGCGAGCTGCCCCGAGGGGCTCGAGCAGCCGGCGACGAGCCTTGCCGCTCAGGGCGGCGCCGCCACGCCGGCCAAGGCGTTGGAGACGCTCGCGGCGACCACCGACGCTTGGCTCACCCGCTGCAGCGAGGGAACATCGTTTCACGCCGTGCGGCGCGCCTGGCTCGACCGCGCCGGGCCGACCGGGAGACCGCTTCGCGTACGGCTTCAGGGCGAGGAGGCAGAGGGCACCTTCGCCGGACTGGACTCAGCTGGTGCGCTCCGGCTGCTGTTGAGCAATGGCGCCGAGCGCCGCGTCGCCGCGGGCGACGTGTTCTTCGCCAACTCCTAGGCCCCGGCCGAACCGCCCGTGTCCAGCCGCGCATCCCGACACAGTCCCGAATTCGTGTTCGTGCCCCTTGGCGGCGTCGGCGAGATCGGCATGAACCTCTATCTTTACGGCTATGGCCCTCCCGGCAACCGCGAGTGGCTGATCGTCGACCTCGGCATCACCTTCGGCAGCGAGATGGAGCCTGGCGTCGATGTCATCCTGCCTGACATTCGCTTCCTCGAGGAAGAGCGGCCGAACCTGAAGGGCCTGCTGCTGACCCACGCCCATGAGGACCATTTCGGCGCCGTGATCGATCTCTGGCCGCGGCTCGGCGGCGTCCCCGTGTATGCCACTCCCTTTACCGCCTCGATGCTCAAGTCGAAGCTTGCCGAGGTCGGGATGCTGCAAGGCTTCCCGCTCGAAGTAATGCCCATGGGCGGACGGCGCACCATCGGGCCGTTCGATATCGAGCTCGTCACCATGTCGCACTCGATCCCGGAGCCGTCCGGGGTCGTGATCAAGACCGAGCTCGGCACCGTGCTCCATACCGGCGACTGGAAGCTCGATGAGACGCCGCTGACGAGCGGGCCGACCGACGAGGCGCGGCTCAGGGCGCTGGGAGAGGCTGGCATCACGGCGCTGATTTGCGATTCAACCAATGCCGTGCGCGACGGCATCTCGCCGTCAGAGGCGGACGTTGCCGTGACCCTCGAAGAGCTGATCCGCAAAGCGCCTCGCCGCGTCGCGGTCACCACCTTCGCCTCCAACGTCGCCCGCATCGGTTCGGTGGCCAAGGCGGCGCGCGCGGCGGGTCGCAAGCTCGTGGTGGTCGGGCGCGCGATGTACCGCGTCATCGAGGCGGCCCAGGAAACCGGCTACCTCGATCCGGATCTGCCCTTTCTGCCCGAAACCGAGTTCGAACGCGTCGCGCCGGGGAAGGTCGTGGCGCTGTGCACGGGAAGCCAGGGCGAGAGCCGCGCCGCCATGGCCCGCATCGCTCAAGGCGAGCATCCCAATGTCGAGCTCGACGCCGGCGATTGGGTGATCTTCTCCTCGCGTACCATCCCCGGCAACGAAAAGGCCGTTGCCCGCGTCCAGAACGGCCTCTCCGATCAGGGTATCGAGATCATTACCGATCAGGATGCACCGGTTCATGTCTCGGGCCATCCCCGCCGCGGCGAGCTTGAGCAGCTTTACGGTTGGACGAAGCCCAGGATCGCCATCCCGATGCATGGCGAGGGCAAGCATCTCGAGGCCCATGCGCGCCTTGCCGAGCGGCTTGGCGTCGGCAAGGTGGTGCGCGCGCGGAACGGCACCATGGTCCGGCTCGCGCCGGAGCCTGTGGCGATCATCGACGAAGTGCCGGTGGGGCGGCTCTACCGCGACGGCGCCATCATCACCGCGGAGGGCGACGGCCAAGTCCGCGAGCGCCGCAAGCTCGGCTTTGTCGGTTCCGTTGCCGTGTCTTTGGTGCTCTCCGATAAGGGCCAGCTCCTCGCCGACCCCGGGGTGGCGCTCACCGGCTTGCCCGCGAGCGACACCCAAGGCACCGCGTTCGAAACCATCGTCAGGGAGGCGGTGATCGGCACCGTGGACAGTATCCCCCGGCCGCGGCGCAAGGATGCGAACCTCGTCAGCGACGCCGTGCGCCGCGGCGTACGCGCCGCCGTCAATCAGGCCTGGGGCAAGAAGCCCGTATGCTCGGTGCTGGTGACGGTGCTATAGCGGACAGCGGTCGGTTGGACCTCCGTCGTTGCCCGGGCTTGACCCGGCAATCCAGTCCACTACCTCTTCCGCTTGCCCAAGGCGAGCGCGCCTGGATGCCCGCATCGCGTCCGGACATGAGGATTGGGAAGAGAAGCGAGATGATTGGACGCCTGAATCACGTGGCCATTGCCGTCCCCGATCTCGACGCGGCGACCAAGGTCTACCGCGACACCCTCGGCGCCAAGGTGTCGCCGACGGAGGAGCAGCCCGAGCACGGCGTCACCACCGTGTTCATCGAGCTTCCCAACACCAAGATCGAGCTCCTCGGCGTGCTGGGCGACAAGTCGCCCATCGCCGGCTTTCTCGAGCGCAACCCGAATGGCGGCATCCATCACCTCTGCTACGAGGTCCCGGACATCATCGCCGCGCGGGATCGCCTCGTTGCCGAAGGGGCGCGCGTGCTGGGGAAGGGGGAGCCGAAGATTGGCGCTCACGGCAAGCCGGTGCTGTTTCTGCACCCCAAGGACTTCTGCGGCACCCTCGTTGAACTCGAGCAGGCTTAGGGCCCGTGACGATCCCCTTCGCCATGGCGATCTATCTCATAATCTGGTGGGTGGTTCTGTTCGCCATGCTGCCGATCGGCGTGCGCACCCAAGCTGAAGAAGGGGAGGTCGTGCCGGGGACCACCGAAAGCGCGCCGCACCGTCCGCAACTTCTGGCGAAGGTAGCGGCCACCACGGTGGTGGCGAGCGTGGTGTTCGTGGTCGTTTACCTTGTCGTCGCGCATCACCTGATTACGCTCGACGACGTTCCGTTCTTCCCGCGCTTCGAGACGATTCGGTAGGAGTAGGCTTCAGCCGGCGCGTCGGCGCCACAAACAAAAAAGCAAGGCCAACCGGCCTTGCTTTCTTCGTAAAAACAACTCCTTATCCCTCACGAGCTAGCGGCCTCGTCATCACCTATGATTATCGAGATTGCCAACTAGAGGGGCTGCGCCTCTGCAGCTGCATGATTAGCGCGCCTGGAGCTACTTCCTCCCAAGACTTGGACCGGGTCCAATCTCAACGCGTGACTCCGAGATCGTTACCAGTCCCGACGCTCATCACGTTGTGTGAAGGACATTAGCAAGCTCGCGCCAAATTGTCACCATGATTGTGATCGGTCGATCGAGATTTATGCGTAACCGAGCCTCTCAATGGGGCGAACGGCCTCAAATTTAGTCAGCGCGCCGCGAGTGTGTCCCGGGTGCCACGACAGCAAGAAGTGCGCTCCGTAAGGTTACGCAGCGTACGATTCGCACGCAGCGGTAGGTGTTGCCAGCCGCTCTCGCCCAGGATTGCTAACACTCGTCGAATTAAGGTATTAGCCGCAACGACGGTTCCGCCAGGAGGCGGCTCCTTCTCCCAAGGCTTGGCACGCGCCCGCAAAGAACGAGCACCGCTCCCATGCGCTTCAGCCGCTACTTCCTACCCCTGTTGCGCGACGATCCAAAGGAAGCCGAGATCGTCTCCCATCGGTTGATGCTGCGCGCGGGGCTTGTCCGCCAATCGAGCGCAGGCATCTATTCCTGGCTGCCACTCGGCTACCGCGTCTTGAGCAAGATCGAGCAGATCGTGCGCGAGGAGCAGGATCGCGCCGGCGCCCTGGAACTGTTGATGCCGACCATCCAGCCGGCGGAGATCTGGCGTGAGAGCGGCCGCTACGACGTCTACGGCAAGGAGATGCTGCGCATCAGCGATCGCCACGAGCGAGAGATGCTCTACGGTCCGACCAACGAGGAGTTGATCACCCAGATCTTCCGCGACGGCGTCAAGTCCTACAAGGAGCTGCCGCGCATCCTCTACCACATTCAATGGAAATTCCGCGACGAGATCAGACCGCGTTTCGGCGTCATGCGCGGCCGCGAATTCCTGATGAAGGATTCCTATTCCTTCGATCTCACCGTCGAGGACGCGCGCGTGTCCTACAACAAGATGTTCGTGTCCTATCTCCGCACCTTCAGCCGCATGGGCCTGAAATCGATCCCCATGGCCGCCGAGTTGGGCCCCATCGGCGGCGACATGAGCCACGAATTCATAATCCTCGCCGACACCGGCGAGAGTGAGGTGTTCTGCCACCGTGACCTGGTCGAGCTCGCTCCGCCGGGCGCGGACGTCGATTATGACAGCGACCTCACGCCGACGATCAGGACCTGGACCGGCAAATACGCCGCCACCAGCGAGAAGCACGACGCCGCCCGCTTCGCCGCGGAGGTGCCGGAGCCAAAACGGGTCACGGCGCGGGGCATCGAGGTCGGCCATATTTTCTTCTTCGGAACCAAGTACTCCGAACCCATGGGATGCAAGGTTCAGGGCCCCGACGGCGGCTTGGTGACGGTGCAGATGGGCTCTTACGGCATCGGCGTGTCGCGCCTCGTCGGCGCCATCATCGAAGCCTCGCACGACGACGCCGGCATCATCTGGCCGGAAGCCGTGGCGCCGTTCCACGTCGGCCTCATCAACGTCAAGAGCGGCGACCCCGAGACCGACGCGGTGTGCGAGGATTTCTACGGTAAGCTGGAGTGCGCCGGCGTGAGCGTGCTCTACGATGATCGCGACGATCGGCCGGGCGCGAAATTTGCCGCCATGGACCTCATCGGGCTCCCGTGGCAACTCGTGGTCGGGCCCAAGGGCATCAAATCCGGCGAGGTCGAATTGAAAGAGCGGCGAACCGGTGCGAAGCAGAATCTCGGTTTTGACGCGGCGCTCAATCGGCTGACGGCAACGGCTGGCGCCCGGGGCAGGGAGGCGGCATGAGCGTCACGAGCCCCTCAGCCTTTTCGCCGTTCGAATGGATGGTGGCGCTGCGCTACCTACGGGCCCGCCGCAAGGAGGGCTTCATCTCGGTGATCGCCGGCTTCTCCTTCCTCGGCATCACCCTCGGCGTCGCCACCCTGATCATCGTCATGGCGGTCATGAACGGCTTCCGGCAGGAGCTGTTCGACAAGATGCTCGGTCTGAACGGCCACGTCGTGGTTCACAGCCTTGATCCGAACTTCACCAACTACGATGACATCGCCGGCAAGATCCGCGCCGTACCCGGCGTCAAATACGCGCTGCCCTTGATCGAGGGGCAGGTGATGGTATCGACCACGACGTCCTCGACCGGCGCACTCGTTCGGGGCTTGCGCGAGACCGACCTCAAGGAGCTGAAAGCAGTTTCCGGCAACATCCGCTTCGGCACCCTCGATGGCTTCGACAACAAGGATGGCGTCGCGCTCGGCACGCGGCTCGCGAACGACCTCAATGTCAAGGTTGGGGATTACGTGACGCTGCTTACGCCTCGAGGCGCCTCGACCGCGCTCGGCACGGCGCCACGGGTGAAGCGCTATCCCGTGGTCGCGATCTTCGAGATCGGCATGTCGGAATACGATTCCAGCATCCTGTTCATGCCGCTCGCCGAGGCCCAGCGCTATTTCTCGCACCCCGACAGCGTCACCGTGCTCGAGGTCGTGCTCGATTCGCCGGACGAGGTCAGCGACCTCGGCCCGAAGATCCTCGAAACCGGCGGCCGCACCATCTATGTCAGCGACTGGCGCCAACGCAACGCCACCTTCTTCACCGCGCTCCAGGTCGAGCGCAACGTCATGTTCCTGATCCTCGCCCTGATCGTGCTCGTCGCCGCGCTCAACATCATTTCCGGCCTGATCATGCTGGTGAAGGACAAGGGTCGCGACATCGCCATCCTCCGCACCATGGGCGCGTCGCGCGGCTCCGTGATGCGCATCTTCTTCATCACCGGCGCCAGCATCGGCATCGTCGGCACCCTCGCGGGCCTCCTGCTCGGGGTGCTCGTCTGCGCCAATATCGAGCGCTTGCGCGAATTCATCGGCTGGATCACCGACACCGAGTTGTTCTCACCCGAGCTCTATTATCTCTCGCAATTGCCGGCGGAGATGGATACCGGCGAAACCGTCTCGGTCGTGATCATGGCCCTCGTGCTCGCCGTCCTCGCCACGCTCTATCCGTCCTGGAGGGCCTCTCGCCTCGACCCGGTCGAAGCCTTGCGCTACGAGTAGGGGCGGGCCGTGCAGAGATCCGATCAAGCGCCGACGCTCCGCCTCGAGCAGCTGGAGCGCGCCTACGCGCAAGGCGAGCGCCTGATCGAGGTGCTGAAAGGCGCGACCGCGTCATTCTATCCCGGCGAGGCGGTGGCACTGCTGGGACCGTCGGGCGCGGGCAAATCCACTTTGCTGCACATCGCAGGGCTCCTCGAGCAACCTGACCGCGGCGCCGTGATCATCGACGGCGTCAACTGCGGCAACCTCAGCGACGCCGAACGGACGCGGATGCGCCGCGCCGAGATCGGCTTCGTCTATCAGTTCCATCACCTCTTGCCGGAGTTCTCGGCGCTCGAGAACGTGGTGCTGCCGCAATTGATTCTCGGACTGTCGCGGAGCGAGGCGGACTCGCGGGCGACGCAATTGCTCGAGGCCCTTGGGCTCGGCGAGCGCGGCGACCACCGTCCGTCTCAGCTCTCAGGCGGCGAGCAGCAACGCGTCGCCATTGCCCGCGCCGTGGCCAACGGTCCGAAATTTCTCCTCGCCGACGAACCGACCGGGAATCTCGATCCGCCAACCGCCGAGCGCGTGTTTGAGCAGCTCTTGAGTCTGATCCGCCAGTCGGGCGTTGCCGCCTTGATCGCCACTCACAATCTCGAACTAGCCGCCCGCATGGACCGCACCTTGCGCCTCGTCGACGGCGCCCTCGTCGAGGAGGACATCACCGTGGTGGAGATCACCGAGGCTTAAGTTCCTAAGTATATGATATTACGATAAATTTCTCCCCCTCTTGCTTAAAGAACAAACTAAGAACAAGATAGCTGGGCAGAACCTTTGGATATCTCGCCGATGACGGTGGCGCCGTGTTGCCTCTGGCGCGAATCCAAACGGTAATGACTGAAGCCTCGTGCATTGCCCGGAAGCGGAGACAGGTGTGACCGATCAGATGCAAGCCTTCGTGCACCTTCGTGTGCATTCAGCCTATTCGCTGCTCGAAGGCGCTCTGACCATTCCGCGGCTCGTGGCGCTCGCCGCCGAGAACCGCATGCCGGCGCTCGCCATCACCAACTCGAATAATCTGTTCGGCGCCCTTGAGTTCTCCGAGGCCGTCGCCGGGGCGCGCATCCAACCCATCGTCGGCTGCACGCTCTCCTTGAGCTTCGCGGTCGAGGAGGAAGAGGCCGCGCAGACTGCGGAGGTGAAACGGCCGCAGGCTGACGGCCGCATCGCCGTGCTTGCGAAGGACGAGCGCGGCTATGCCAATCTGATGCGCCTCTCCAGCAACGCTTATCTCGCGGCGGCGGAGACCGGCGAAGTCCTGACCGGCATCCGCGCTCTTGCCGCCCATGCCGACGGCCTCATTGCGCTCACCGGCGGGTCCGAAGGCGTGATCGACCTCGCACTCGCCGAGGCCAACCCGGACCTTGCCCGCGCCCGCCTCGCAGCGCTGAAAGGCATCTTTGGCGACCGCCTCTATGTCGAGGTGCAGCGGCACGGTCTGTCCCAGGAGCGGGCGATCGAGCCGGTGCTGCTCGACCTTGCCTATGAGGCGCAGCTCCCGATCGTCGCCACCAACGAAGCCTTCTTCGAGACCGCCGATGATTTCGAGGCCCATGATGCGCTGCTCTGCATCGCGGCAGGAAGCTATGTCGGGGTCGACGAGCGGCGGCGCCTGAGCCCGCAACACTACTTCAAGAGTGCCGCCGACATGGTCGATCTGTTCGCCGATCTGCCGGAGGCCATCGACAACACCATCGAGATCGCGCGCCGCTGCTCCTACCGGCCGATGACGCACGCGCCGATCCTGCCGCAATTCCTGAGCGGCGGCAGCACCTCGGAAGCGCAAGGCGACGTGGAGGCCGCCGAACTCCGCCGGCAATCGGAGGAGGGGCTGGCGCGGCGGCTGGCAGCCGAAGGCGCCGCCTCCGGTCACAGCGCCGAGGCCTACCGCGAGCGGCTCGCGTTCGAGCTCAACGTCATCACCGGCATGAACTATCAGGGCTACTTCCTGATCGTTGCCGATTTCATCAAATGGGCGAAGGCGAGGGGGATTCCCGTCGGGCCAGGCCGCGGCTCGGGCGCGGGCTCGCTCGTCGCCTGGGCGCTGACCATCACTGATCTCGATCCGATCCGATTCGGGCTGCTGTTCGAGCGCTTCCTGAACCCCGAGCGCGTCTCCATGCCTGACTTCGACATCGACTTCTGCCAGGACCGCCGCGACGAGGTGATCGCCTATGTGCGCGAACGCTACGGCTCAGACCGCGTCGCCCATATCATCACCTTCGGCAAGTTGCAGGCGCGCGCCGTGCTTCGCGACGTCGGACGCGTGCTGCAAATGCCTTACGGGCAGGTCGATCGCCTGTGCAAGCTCGTGCCCAACAATCCCGCAAACCCTGTGACCCTGCCGCAGGCGATCGCCGGCGAGCCTCGCCTCCAGGAAGCCCGCGACAGCGAGCCGATCGTCGCCAAGCTGCTCGACATCGGCCAGCGCCTTGAGGGCCTCTACCGTCACGCCTCGACCCATGCCGCGGGCGTAGTCATCGCCGACCGGCCGCTGATCGACCTCGTGCCGCTCTACCGCGATCCCCGGGCGCAATTGCCGGCGACGCAGTTCAACATGAAATGGGCGGAAGCGGCGGGCCTCGTGAAATTCGACTTCCTCGGCCTGAAGACGCTGACGGTCATCGAGACCGCCCGCGCGCTGCTTGCCCGCAACGGCGTGGCGCTCGATCCGGCACGGCTCCCCCTCGATGACGGCTTGAGTTACGACCTTCTCGCCCGCGGCGACACGGTCGGCGTGTTCCAGCTCGAAGGCGCCGGCATGCGCGACGCCTTGCGCAAGCTGAAGCCCGACCGCTTTGAGGACATCATCGCCATCGTCGCGCTTTATCGCCCTGGCCCGATGGACAACATCGACAGCTACGTCAACCGCAAGCACGGCCGCGAGGAGCCGGACTATCTGCATCCGCTGATCCAGCCGATCCTGGAAGAGACCTACGGCGTCATCATCTACCAGGAGCAGGTGATGCAGATCGCGCAAGTGCTGTCGGGGTTCTCGCTTGGCGAGGCTGACCTCCTCCGCCGCGCCATGGGCAAGAAGATCAAGAAGGAGATGGACAAGCAGCGCACGCGCTTTGTCGAAGGCGCCGTGGCTAACGGCGTCGATCGCGGCCGCGCCGAGTTCATCTTCGAGCTGGTCGCCAAGTTCGCCGGCTACGGCTTCAACAAGTCACACGCCGCCGCCTATGCGCTGATCGCCTACCAGACCGCCTATCTCAAGGCCAACCATCCAATCGAGTTCCTGGCGGCGTCGATGACCCTCGACATGGGCAACACCGACAAGCTCAACATCTTTGCACAGGAAGCGCGGCGCATGGGCATCCGCATCGAGCCGCCGTCGGTCAATCGCTCCGAAGCCGGCTTCATCCCGAGCGAGGGCGCCATCCGTTACTCGCTTGCGGCGCTGAAAAACGTGGGACGTCAGGCGGTCGATCACATTTGCGCCGAGCGTGAAGCGCGCGGCGCCTTTCGCGACGTGTCCGATTTCGCCCGAGCGATCAATCCGCGTCTCGTCAACAAGCGCGCGCTCGAGACCCTCGCCGCGGCGGGCGCGCTCGATGAGCTTGGCATCGACCGCGCCACTGCCTTCGCCAACGTGGATCGGATCATGGCTGCGGGGAACCGGTCGCTCGAGGAGGAAACCGGCGGGCAGAATGACCTGTTCGCCGCCGTCTCCCATACGCCACCGCCGATCGAGCTCCGGGCCGCGCGGCCCTGGGTGCCGACGGATAGACTTTCGCGCGAATTCGAGGCGGTCGGCTTCTTTCTCACCGGGCATCCCCTCGATGACTACGAGGATGTGCTGAAGGCGCTCGGCGCCGAGACCTGGGTTGAATTCTCGGCCAAGGCCCTGACGCGGCGGGTGGTCGGAACCCTTGCCGGCACCGTCCTGTTCGCCCGCGAACGCAAGGGCAAGACCGGCAACGCCTATGCCTTTGTCGCCATCTCCGATCCAACCGGCCAATTCGAGGCGGTGGTGTTCTCCGAGGTTTTGGCGGCTTCGCGGGACGTGCTTCAGCCCGGCTCTGCGGTCGTACTCGACGTCGAGGCCGAAGCCGATGGCGAGGTGATCAAGGTCAGGGCCCAGCGCATCACTTCGCTCGAACGCGCCGCTGAGGCGCGCCATTCAGGCATCAAGATCTATCTCGAGGAGACGCGGGCGCTCGGCTCCGTCGCCGAGCAGCTCGGCGCCAAGGGCGGGCAGGGCGAGCTCAGGCTCGTGCTTCGCCTCGATGACCCGGCGCGCGAGGTTGAGTTCGTGTTGCCGCAAGGTATCGACGCCACGCCCAAGCAACGCAGTGCCTTGGAGCTTGTCGAAGGTGTCGCCGCGGTCAGTCCGCTCTGAGCCAAAGGGCACGCCAAGCCAAGGCCTCCCGCCCTTGCCAAGTGCGGGTTGCATGCCTATAAACCGCCCCATCTCACACGCGGGACCTTCAGCGTCGCGAGGCTCGTTTCTGCTCTCGCGCTCGCTCCGGTGACCGGATTTCGATCCGGTCTTCATTCCCGCGGCGGCCGAACCGGAAAAGGAGTTTGCAGTCCAATGGCACTGCCCGATGTTACCATGCGCCAGCTGCTTGAAGCCGGCGTGCATTTTGGTCACCAGACCCACCGCTGGAACCCGAAGATGGCACCGTTCATCTACGGTTCCCGCAACAACATCCACATCATCGACTTGACCCAGACGGTGCCCTTGCTGCACCAGGCGCTGCTCGCCGTCGCCGACACCGTGGCCAAGGGCGGCCGCGTGCTGTTCGTCGGCACCAAGCGCCAGGCTTCGGAGACGGTCGCCGATGCCGCGCGGTCTTGTGCGCAGTACTACGTCAACCACCGCTGGCTCGGCGGCACGCTAACCAACTGGCGCACCATCTCCAATTCGATCAGGCGGCTCAAATCCCTCGAGGAACTGCTCGCAGGCGAGACGCAGGGCTTGACGAAGAAGGAGCTGCTCCAGCTCACCCGCGAGAAGGACAAGCTCGAGCGCTCTCTCGGCGGCATCAAGGACATGGGCGCGCCGCCCGACCTGATGTTCGTGATCGACACCAACAAGGAGTCGATCGCCATCGCCGAGGCGCGCAAGCTCGGCATGCCCGTCGTCGCCGTGGTTGATTCCAATTGCGACCCGGAGGGCATCAGCCATCCCATTCCCGGCAATGACGATGCCGGACGGGCGATCACGCTCTATTGCGACCTGATCGCACGCGCCGCGATCGACGGCATCGAGCGCGCCCAAGGCTCCGCCGGCGTTGATCTCGGCGCCGCCGAGGAGCCGGTCGCCGAGCCAGGCCTCGAGGATGGGAGGCCCGCTGGCGAGGGCAGCGGACGACCACAAGCTGAACGCAGGAGGCCCAAAGCCGCACGCGGCGCTGCGAACGGCAAGGCTAACCCTCAAGCGAAGCGTTCGCCCAAGCCAACCGAAGCGCCGAAGAGCGAAGAACCGCAGAGCGCAGAACAGAAGAGCGAAGAACCGCAGAGCGCAGAGCAGAAGAGCGAAGAACTGGTCGAGGACAACAGCTAGGACGGGCGCGAGGGCCCAGTCGACAAAGGAAGCTTCATGACGGCGATTAACGCAACGATGGTTAAGGACCTGCGCGACAAGACGGGCGCAGGCATGATGGACTGCAAGGCGGCTCTGAACGAGACCGCCGGCGACATGGAGGCCGCGGTCGATTGGCTGCGCGCCAAGGGGCTCGCCAAGGCGGCCAAGAAGGCCGGACGCGTGGCCGCCGAGGGCCTGATCGGGCTCGCGGCCGAGGCGAAGCAAGCGGCCCTGGTCGAGGTCAATTCCGAGACCGACTTCGTTGCCCGCAACGACAAATTTCAGGAGATGGTGAAGACCGTCGCCACCGACGCGCTCAAGGCCAAGGGCGACGTCGAGGCGTTGGCCAAGGCCAAGTTCGGCGGTGGCAAGAGTGGCATGATCAGTGTCGCCGATCACCTGAAGGAGATGGTCGGCTCGATCGGCGAGAACATGACGCTCAGGCGGAGCGCCTATGTTTCCGTGAAGAACGGCGTCGTCTCGAGCTACGTGCACAACAGCATCGCTCCCGGTCTCGGCAAGATCGGCGTCATCGTCGCGCTGGAATCGAACGGCGATGCCGAGACGCTGAAAAACTTCGGCAAGCAGGTCGCCATGCACATCGCCGCAGCCAATCCGCAGGCGATAACCGTGGAGAGTCTCGATCCGGCCGCGGTCGCGCGCGAGCGCGCGGTGCTGACGGAGCAGGCCAAGGAGTCCGGAAAGCCGGCACCGGTGGTCGAGAAGATGGTCGAAGGACGCCTGCGCAAGTTCTACGAGGAGGTCGTGCTCCTGTCTCAGGCCTTCGTGCATGATCCGGAGACGACGGTGGCCAAGGCGCTCGCCGCCGCGGAGACGGATGCCGGCGCGCCGATCAAAGTCGTCGGATTCCATCGCTTCGCGCTCGGGGAGGGCATCGACCGGCCCGAGAGCGACTTCGCCGCGGAAGTGGCCGCGGCGGCATCGGGGTCTTAAACGCGGAATGGGGGCTGTGCCGTCCCGGGCCGCGGACCTCTCACGGCCTCGATCCGCAAAGGAGGTCTGGGCTGATGGCAGCATCGCGCACTGGCCGCTCGCTCCGCTACCGCCGAGTCCTCGTCAAGCTTTCCGGTGAGGCCCTGATGGGCCAGAACGGCTACGGCATCGACGTGGCCGTGCTCGACCGCCTCGCCGGCGACATCGGGCACGCCGCGGATCTCGGGGCTCAGCTCTGTCTCGTGGTCGGCGGCGGCAACATCTATCGGGGGGTCGCCGGGGCTGCGAACGGCATGGACCGGGTCAGCGGCGACTATATGGGCATGCTGGCGACGGTGATGAACGGGCTGGCGCTCGCCCAGGCGCTCGAGACCAAGGGCCAGCGGGCGAGGGTGATGTCCGCGATCCCGATGCCCAGCATCTGCGAGACCTTCATCAGGCCCAAGGCGCTTGCGCACCTCGAGGACGGGCGCCTCGTGATCTTCGTCGGCGGCACCGGCAATCCGTTCTTCACCACGGACACGACCGCAGCCCTTCGCGCCGCGGAAATGGGCTGCGAGGCAATTTTCAAGGCGACCCAGGTCGACGGCGTTTACGATGCCGATCCAAAAACCACCCCGGGCGCGCGCCGCTTTGATGCCTTGAGCTATGACGAAGTTTTGGGCCAGGACCTCAAGGTGATGGACGGAGCGGCCGTTGCGCTTGCCCGGGACAATCGGATTCCGATAATTGTGTTTTCAATCAAGGACCAAGGCGGCTTGGCTGCGGTGTTGCAAGGGAAGGGCTCCTCGACCACGATAGCCTAGCGGGCAGCAGCCTTGACGCCGGCTTAAGCCTTCGCTGCGGCGCGTCAAGCTGACTTGCCGCACGCTGACGGCGACCATGGCAGGAGGAGAAGCGACATGACTGGCTTCGACCTTAAGGAGATCGAGCGGCGCATGCGCGGCGCGCTCGCCGTGCTCAAGCAGGAGTTCGGCGGGTTGCGCACCGGCCGGGCCAACATGAGCCTGCTCGATCCGATCATGGTCAACGCCTATGGCAGCCAGATGCCGCTCAACCAACTCGCCACCGTCAATGTGCCCGAATCGCGGCTCATCACGGTTCAGGTCTGGGATCGCTCCCAGGTCGGCGCCGTCGAGCGGGCTATCAGAGAGTCCGATCTTGGGTTAAACCCAGTGGTTGAAGGCCAGGTCTTGAGACTGCCGATCCCGGAGCTCAATGAGGAGCGGCGTCACGAGCTTGCCAAGGTGGCGCACAAATACGCCGAACAAGCCCGCGTCGCTGTGCGCAATGTGCGGAGGGACGGCATGGAGCATCTGAAGCGCATGGAGAAGGACGGCGACATCGGCAAAGATGAGCATCATGGTCTCTCCACCAAGGTCCAGGACTTGACCGACAAGGTCATCAAGGAGATCGACGAGACGCTCGCCGGCAAGGAAGCCGAGATTATGCAGGTTTAGCCGGTCACACGGCGAAGGGGGTTTGGACCTTTTGGGGCAATTGGAGCACAACACGTGACGCTCGCAGCAGAGGAGCTTGCCTGGTCGGCCACCGAGACGCGGCCTCCCCGGCACATTGCCATCATCATGGATGGCAACGGCCGCTGGGCGGCCGAACGAGGCCTGCCCCGTGCCGAGGGTCATCGCCAGGGCGTGGAGAGCGTACGGCGCACCGTCAAGGCCGCGCTCGAGCTCGGCATCACGCACCTGACGCTATTCAGCTTCTCCTCGGAGAACTGGTCTCGACCGCATCATGAGATTCGCGATTTATTCGGCCTGATGCGCCGCTTCATTAGGCGCGACCTCGCCGACCTCCATCAGAGTGGCGTCAAGATCAGGGTCGTCGGCACGCGCCTCGGCCTGGACGCCGATATCTTGCGCATGATCGACGACGCGGTGCATCTCACCAGGGAAAACGAGGCACTCCACCTCACCATCGCCTTCAACTATGGCGCCCGCGACGAAATTGCGCGCGCCGCGGCGCGCATGGCCGCCGACGTGAAGACAGGCTCCCTCGCGGCGACCGACATCACGCCTGAGCGCTTCGCGTCCTATCTTGACACCGCCGACCTGCCGGATCCCGACCTGCTCATTCGCACCAGCGGCGAGCTGCGCTTGAGCAACTTCCTGCTCTGGCAACTTGCCTATAGCGAGTTCGTCTTCATCGACACCTACTGGCCGGATTTCTCCCGTGAGACCCTCGAAGCAGCGATCGCCGAATTTCAGCAGCGAACCCGCCGCTTCGGCGGCCTCAAGGCGAGATCCACCGCGTGACGCCGTTGGACATGGCGGAGAGTGGCGCGAGCCCCAAGACCAAGCCGAATACACCAGAAATAGCGAAGCGGATTGCCTCCGCCGTCGTGCTCGGCGCCCTGGCGCTCGCCGCGGTGATCGCGAGCCCCTGGACCTTTGCCGCGCTCGTGATCGCCTCCGGCGTTACCGTCGCCTGGGAGTGGGGCAGGCTCGTCCGCGGCACGAGTTTCGACGGCATCGCGGTGATCCAGGCTGCGGCCGTCGCCGCCATCGCCGCCTTCCTCACCTTGTCGCGACCAGATCTCGCCCTCATCGCCGCGGTGGCTGCCGTGATCGGCACCGGGGTTCTTGGCCTCTCATCCCGGAACACACTCGGCTGGTCGTTGCTCGGCCTCGCTTATTCGGTACTGCCGGCGTGGTGCCTCGTCTGGCTCCGCAGCGGCGACACCTGGGGCGCCACGGCACTGCTCTATCTCTTTGCCGTGGCTTGGACCACGGACACCGCCTCTTTTGCCGGGGGCAAGCTGATCGGAGGCCCGAGATTCGCCCCGAAAATCTCTCCGCGGAAGACTTGGAGCGGGCTTATAATCGGCACGCTGACGCCAGCTCTGGTTGGCTACGGCTTCGCCGTCGCCCTGAACACTTCGCCCTGGCAACTCGTTCTCGTCAGCATCACGATCGCGGCGGCGTGCCAGGTCGGTGATTTGAGCGAGAGTGCCGTGAAGCGCCGGTTTGGCGCCAAGGACATGAGCAATCTCATCCCCGGTCATGGAGGGTTGCTCGACCGCATCGACGGCCTGCTCATCGCGGCGATCGCCGCCGCCTTGATCGCGTTGCGGAACCCGGCCGCTCCCGGCCACGGACTGCTGATCTGGTGAGGCGTTGCCGATGACCGTGATCGCCCCTCGAGCCACCGCCTTCAAGCCGACGTCGCGCGGCCTGCGTCCGCGGCGCATCTCGATTCTCGGCGCCACGGGCTCGATCGGCGAAAGCACGCTCGACCTCGTCGGCCGCGATCCCAGCGCCTATCACGTCGTCGCCCTGACCGGATGCCGGAATGCTAAGCGCCTTGCCGAGCTTGCGGTCAAGCATCGGGCCGAACTCGCGGTCGTCGCCGACGAGTCTTGCTACGATGAGCTTCGCGCCCGGCTTGCCGGCAGCGGCATCGAAGTCGCGGCGGGGGCAGAGGCATTGATCGAAGCCGCGAGCCGCCCGGCCGATTGGGTGATGGCGGCGATCGTTGGCGCCGCCGGTCTCAAGCCGACCCTTGCGGCTGTCCGCCAGGGCACCTGCACCGCGCTCGCCAACAAGGAATGCCTGGTCTCGGCTGGACGCGTTTTCATGCGTGAAGTCGCGCGCTGCAAGACCACGCTTCTGCCCGTCGACTCCGAACATTCCGCGGCGCTCCAGGTTATGACCGGCACGCCGGTCGAGATGATCGAGCGCATCTGCCTCACGGCCTCGGGCGGTCCGTTTCGCGCTTGGCAGCGCGCCGACATGGCGGCGGCGACGCCGAAGCAGGCGCTCGCTCATCCCAACTGGTCGATGGGGCAGAAGGTCACCATCGATTCCGCCACCCTCATGAATAAGGCGCTGGAGCTTATCGAGGCGCATCATCTGTTCGCGGTCGAGCCCGACCGCCTCGAGGTCCTGATCCATCCGCAATCGATCGTGCATTGCCTCGTCTACTATCGCGACGGCTCTGTCCTGGCGCAGATGAGTTGTCCGGACATGCGCACGCCGATTGCCTATAGCCTTGCCTGGCCCTCGCGTATGCAGGCTCCGACCACACGGCTCGACCTCGCGAGCATTGGCACGCTGTCCTTCGAGGCTCCCGATGAGACACGCTTCCCCGCGCTCCGCCTCGCCCGGCATGTGCTTAGGGCAGGAGGCTCGGCGACCACGGTCCTCAACGCCGCCAACGAGGTCGCGGTCGAGGCGTTTCTCGCCGGCCGCTTGGGCTTCCTCGCCATCGCCGATGTGGTCGAGGCGACGCTGGATCGCGCCAGCGAGCTCGTGGCGCTCGAGGCTGAAAGCGTCGAAGAAATCCTCGCTATCGACGAGGAGGCGAGGGGGGTCGCACGGGCGCTGTTGCCACGGTTTGCACATCAGGATCAGGCACGCTAGGAAGCCCTCACCAACTGGGACCCTTGTCTTATGAACACGATATTGCAGCTCTCGAGCCTTGGAGACACGCTGCTCCACTATCTGCTTCCCTTCCTTTTCGTTCTCACCGTCGTCGTGTTTTTTCACGAGCTTGGCCACTTTCTCGTGGCGCGGTGGTGCGGGGTCGCGGTGAGGACCTTCTCCATCGGCTTTGGACCGGAGATCTTCGGCTTCAACGATAGGCACGGAACCCGCTGGCGGCTGTCATGGATCCCTCTCGGCGGCTACGTGAAGTTCATCGACGACGACAACGTCGCCAGCGCGCAAGCGGGCGGCAAGGCGCTCGAGGGCCTGTCGGCTGAGGAGCGCAAGCACAGTTTTCAGGGCAAGTCCGTGGCGCGACGTGCGGCCATCGTCGCTGCCGGCCCGATCGCCAATTTCGTGCTGGCTATCGTCATCTTCACCGCCATCTTTACGTTCTTCGGTGAGCGGACCACTGCGGCCAAGGTTGACATCGTCAACCCGGGAAGCGCCGCCGAGCGTGCCGGATTCATGCCGGGCGACCTGGTCGTCAGCATCGATGGTGAGAAGATCGCGAGCTTCGGCGATATGCAGCGCATTGTCGGAACGAGCCCCAATCAGGCGCTCCATTTCGGCGTCGAGCGCAAGGGCAAGATGGTCGAGCTCGTGGCCACCCCCGAGCTCAAGGAGATCACCGACAATTTCGGCAACACCATGCGCATCGGGTTGCTCGGCATTCAGCGCAGCGCCTCGCCCGAAGATTGGACCTTGAAGCGCCATGATCCCCTGACCGCCTTCGTCATGGCGGTCAAGGAATGCTACTTCGTGATCTCACGCTCCTTGGGCTATCTCTACAACGTGGCCACGGGCCGCGAAGCCGCCGACCAGCTCGGTGGCCCGATCCGAATCGCACAGGTGTCCGGCCAAGTCGCCACCGCCGGGTTTTTTGCCCTGCTCAATCTGGCGGCGATCATCTCGGTGAGCATTGGACTGATCAATCTGTTTCCCATCCCGATGCTCGATGGCGGTCACCTCTTGTTCTACGGCATCGAGGGAATCCGGGGAAAACCGCTGAGCGAAAATACGCAGGAAATCGGTTTCCGTATTGGCCTCGCGTTCGTCCTCATGCTAATGATCTTCGCGACTTGGAACGATCTGATTCATTTGAAGTTTCTCTAAGCTGCGCGAACTTCCAATACACAACGTAAGAGCGTAATACACCAATACCCCTCCGTGGGGGTACGGACCAAAAACGGCCACAAAACAATGGCCACTTTCGATCCTGGGCCTAGCGTCCACGGGGGATCGGTGTTGAGGGGAACGACACCAGTGATGGTGCGGTCGTGGTTTGCTAGAGGGCTGTCCGCAGCCTTGCTCGCAGTGGTGGCGACAGTGCTGTCGATCAGCATGAGCGCGAGCCTGGGCGAACTTTCGGCCTATGCCCAATCGGCCGGAACCGTCTCCGCTATCCGCGTCGAAGGCAACAAGCGCGTCGAGGCCGAGACCGTCCGCACCTACCTGACCTTCAACGTCGGCGATCCCTACGATCTCGCCAGGGTCGACGAATCTCTAAAGGCCTTGTTTTCCACGGGCCTATTTCAGGACGTGCGCATCCGGCGCGAAGGCAGCACCGTCGTCATCATCGTTGTCGAGAACCCGATCGTCGCCAAGGTCGCCTTTGAGGGCAACAAGGAGATCGAGGACGACTCTCTGTCATCAGAGGTCCAGCTCAAGCCACGTGCCGTCTATACCCGGGCCCGCGTCCAAGCCGACGTCCAGCGCATCCTTGATCTTTATCGCCGCCAGGGCCTCTACGCGGCCCAGGTCGATCCCAAGATCATCAATCTCGAAAACAACCGAATCGACGTCGTTTTCGAGATCAATGAGGGGCCGACCACCAAGGTTCGGGCCATCAATTTCATCGGCAACACCGCCTTCAGCGATTTGCAGCTCCGCTACGTCATCAGTACCACCCAGACCAATTGGCTAAGCTTCCTGAAGAGCACCAATATCTACGATCCGGATCGGCTCAATCTCGATCGTGAGCTGCTGCGGCAGTTTTACCTGAAGAACGGCTATGCCGATGCCCGCATTGTTTCGGCGACGGCCGACCTCGACCGGGATGGCCGCGGCTTCTTCATCACCTTCACCATAGACGAGGGCGAAAAATATCGATTCGGCGATATCGACGTCGAATCCCCGCTGCCGTCGCTCAACATCGCCCCCTTGCGTCGCGTCATCGTCAGCCGGCCGGGGCGCGTTTACAACATCCAGCGCGTTGAGACGACCGCAGAGGCTTTGACCATCACCGCATCGCAGGAAGGTTATGCCTTCGCCCAGGTCAAGCCGCGCTTCGACCGCGACGAAGTCGCGCACCGCATCAACATCACCTACGTCATCGAGGAAGGGCCCAAGGTCTACATCGAACGCATCAATATCGTCGGCAACTACCGCACCCAGGACCAGGTGATTCGCCGGGAGTTCAGCCTGGCCGAAGGCGATGCGTTCAATCGGCTGTTGGTGGAGGCGGCGAGGCGGCGGTTGCGCTCGCTCGGCTTCTTCAAGACGGTCGACATCGAAACCGAACCCGGCAGCGCCCCGGACCGCGTGGTGCTGATCGTCAAGGTCCAGGAGCAGCCGACGGGCGAGCTGTCCTTCGGCGCCGGCTACTCCACCAGCGAGGGCGTGATCGGCGACATCAGCATCACCGAGCGCAACCTGATGGGCAAAGGCCAATATGTCAGGCTTGGCTTCTCCGGTAGCCTTGAGCGCGCTCAGGTCGATTTCAGCTTCACCGAGCCCCACTTCCTCGACCGCAACCTCGCCGCGGGCTTCGACCTGTTCCACAAGGAGGTCGACTTCAGCAATGTTGCCTCCTTCCGCGAGCGCAACACGGGCGGCAATTTGCGCATGGGCTTCCCCGTCGCCAACAACACCCAGCTCGGGCTCCGCTACCGCTTCGAGCGTGAGGAGGTCTATGACGTCTCGACCAACGCCTCGCTCGCGGTCAAGCAGTCCGAAGGCGTCTCCTACGTGTCGAGCGTGGGCTACACGGTCGCTTACGATACCCGCAACCTGCCGCAGCAGCCGTCGAGCGGCGTGTTCGTCTCGTTCTCGCAGGATCTCGCCGGCGTCGGTGGCGACGTGGACTATTTCCGCTCCGTGGTTGACGGCCGCGGCTACTACCCGCTCACACAGAAGATCGTCTTGGTCGGCCGCGTTCAGGGCGGCGCGATCGAAGGTTGGGGAGGCCAGGATGTTCGCCTAACCGATCTATTCTTCAAGGGCGGCGAGACCATCAGAGGTTTCCAGCGCGCCGGCTACGGCCCTCGTGACGCTTGCGAAGACCCCTCAACCGGCAAGCGCGTCAAGCAGTGCTCGAAGGACCCCCTTGGCGGTCAGCTGTTCTGGGCGGCCACGGCCGAAGCCCGGTTCCCGATCCCCTTTGTGCCTGACAATCTAGGTATCCAGGGCGCCGTCTTCGTCGATGCTGGCTCGCTGTGGGATCCGAGCGGCCTCGCCGGCAGCGCGGTCTTCGATGAAGGCAGCTTCATTCTCGACGGTCCCGACGTCCGCCTGTCGAGCGGCGTCAGCCTGATCTGGCAGTCCCCGCTCGGACCGTTGCGCGCCGACTTGGCGCAGGCGTTACTCAAGACCTCCTACGACAGGACGGAGCTCTTCCGCTTCGGTGCCTCGACGGCGTTCTAGAGGGCTTGCCAAGGCTCCCGCGCCGCGCCATTGCTGAGGCTCGCGATCTCCTGTCGGGTGAGTATCTGATGGAACATCCAGGCTTTTTCGAGCGCGCCGGCCCATTCTCGCTGCGCGCCATGATTGACGCCTCCGGCGCGGCGCCCGCCGGCGACGTCGATCTGGAGGCGACCATCAAGGACGTAAAGCCACTCGATGCCGCGGGCGAAGGCGACCTGTCGTTCCTGGACAATCCGAAATATCTGCCGTTGTTCACCAAGACCGGCGCCACCGCCTGTCTCGTCGCCCCGAAATTCGCAAGCAAAGTCCCTGCCGAGACCATGGCCTTGGTCACGCCCGAGCCTTATCGCGGCTTCGCCAAGGTCCTCTCTCTGTTCTATCCCGATGCCCTGAAGCCCAAGGCCGCGAGCGATGGCAGTCTTGGCGAGGCTGGGAGCATCGATAGAAGCGCGCGTCTGGAGGATGGGGTCAAGGTCGAGCCGGGGGCCGTGATCGGCCCCGAGGCCTCGATCGGGCGCGGCACCATCATCGCCGCCGGCACCGTTATCGGCTACCGGGTCCATATCGGCCGCGATTGCTATATCGGCCCCAACGCCACCCTGACCCATACCCTTGTCGGCAACCGGGTCATTATCCATGCCGGGGCGGCCATCGGCCAGGATGGCTTCGGCTTCGCCATGGGCCGGGCCGGGCACCAGAAAGTGCCTCAAATTGGCCGCGTGATCATTCAGGACGACGTTGAAATCGGCGCCAATACCACCATCGACCGGGGAGCCCTCCGGGATACCATGGTCGGGGAGGGCACGAAGATTGATAATCTCGTGCAGATTGGGCACAACGTGGTCATTGGAAGGCATTGCATCATCGTGTCGCAAACCGGTATTTCGGGGAGTGCCGAGCTTGGAGATTTTGTCGCCCTGGGCGGCCAAGTCGGCGTGGTTGGCCACGTCAAGATCGGCACCGGCGCCCAGATCGCCGGCAGCAGCAATGTCCGCGGCAATGTGCCTCCGGGCGCGCGCTGGGGCGGTACCCCGGCCAAGCCCGTGAAGCTGTGGTTCAGGGAGCTTACCATTCTGCGCCGGCTCGCCGAGCGCAAGGAGGTGAAGTTCGATGAGAGTGAGAGCGACGGCTAGCCGTTCGGCTCGTCGTGATGGGAGTCTATGGGAATGAACGAAAGCGGCGTGAAGACCAAGCTGGGGACGGCGGAGATCACCGACATCCTCCGGCTCCTGCCGCATCGCTATCCCTTCCTCCTTGTCGATCGCATCATCGACATGGATGGCGACCGCTCGGCTACGGGCATCAAGAACGTGACGGCGAACGAGCCCTATTTCCAAGGCCACTTCCCGGGTAATCCAGTGATGCCCGGCGTACTCCTGATCGAGGGCATGGCGCAAACCGCCGGCGCCCTGTGCATGCGTCATATCGAGGAGTTCAAGGAACCGCCGCTCGTCTACTTCATGGCCATCGACAAGGCGCGCTTCCGCCGTCCGGTGGTTCCCGGCGATACCGTGCATTATCACGTGCAGAAGATGCGCAATCGCGGACGCGTGTGGCGCTTTCGGGCGCAGGCACTCGTGGACGGCGCCGTCGTCGCCGAGGCTGAAGTCAGCGCCGTGATCGTCGAGACCTGAGCGCAACAGCAGAATAGCAGGCATGGCCAACATTCATGCGACCGCGGTGGTCGATCCCAATGCTGACCTGGGTGCTGACGTTGAGGTCGGCCCCTTTAGCCTCATCGGGCCCGGCGTCAAGCTCGGCGATGGCGCGGTGATCCATTCACATGTCGTGGTGACGGGAGAAACGACACTTGGCGCGGGCTGCCAGGTCTTCCCCTTCGCCTCGATCGGCCATATCCCGCAGGATCAGAAATATCACGGCGAAGCGAGCCGAATCGAAATCGGGGCCAATACCACCATCCGCGAATACGTCACCATCAATCCGGGCACCGAGGGCGGCGGCCTGGTGACGACGGTCGGATCGCAATGCCTGCTCATGGTCGGCGCCCACATAGCCCATGACTGCCGCATCGGCGACCACGTCATCCTGGTCAACAACGCCACCCTTGGCGGTCACGTGCTGGTCGGCGATCACGCCATCCTCGGCGGCCTGTGCGCTGTGCACCAGTTCGTGCGCATCGGCGCCCGCGCCTTCGTCGGCGGCATGTCCGGGGTCGAGAAGGATGTCATTCCCTTCGGCATGGTGATCGGCAATCGCGCCCATCTCTCGGGCTTGAACATTGTTGGTCTCAAGCGCCAGGGCTTTCCCCGCGAGCAGATCCACGAGCTCCGCCAGGCCTATCGCATGCTGTTCGCGAGCGAAGGAACCTTGAAGGAGCGGCTCGAAGACGTTGAGAACATGTTCGCCGCCAATCCGCTCGTGCGTGAGATTGTCGACTTCATCAAGAGCGACTCCGATCGTTCCTTCTGCGTCCCGAGCAACAATGTCTCCGCGTCGAGCCAAAACTGAGTCCAACGACATCCGGACGGCCACCGCGCCGATCGGCGAAGCTCCATTGGCGATCATCGCCGGGAGCGGGACGCTGCCGTCGGCACTTGCGGCAGCGGCACTTGCCAAGGGCCGGCCGGTGCATGTGCTCGGCATTCGCGGCGAGGCCGAGCAGAGCATCTCGCGCTTTCCCCACACCTGGCTCAAATGGGGCGAGGTCGGGAAGCTGTTCGCTACCCTCGACCAGCAAGGCTGCCGCGACCTCGTCATCATCGGCGCCGTGGCGCGGCCCGACCTCGCCAACGTCAAATTCGATTTCGGCGCCATCAGAAATCTCCCGTTCCTTCTCAGCCTTGGGGTTGGGGGCGACGATCATGTCTTGTCGAGCGTCGTGCGTTTTCTCGAGGGCAAGGGCTATCGCGTGCGCGGTGCGGGGGAGGTTGCGCCGGAACTGTTGGCGGGCGCGGGGACGATCGGGGCCAAAGCGCCGTCGCCGGAAGACCGCGCGGATATCGACCTCGGCTTCCGCGTCGTCGCGGCGCTTGGGCGTCTCGATATTGGTCAGGCCGCCGTCGTCAGCAAGGGCCACGTGCTCGCGGTCGAGGCGGCGGAAGGGACCGACGCCATGCTCGCCCGCTGCGCGGAGCTGCGCCAAGCGAGCGCGAGCCGCCGCCGCGGGCTCTCCGGGGTGTTGGTAAAATCCCCGAAGCCGGGACAGGAGGAGCGGGTGGACATGCCGACCATCGGCCCGGGCACCGTGGAGAAGGCCGCCCGTGCCGGTCTTGCCGGCATCGCGGTCGCAGCCGGCAAGCTGCTGATCGCCGACCGGGCAGCAACCATCGCCGCGGCCGATATGGAGGGGCTGTTCTTGTTCGGCCAGACGGTCGCCCCCGACGCTGATGCCTGATCGGGAGGAATCCGAGCAAAGAGCCGAGAAGCCTCCGCTCAAACTATTCCTGATCGCTGGCGAGCACTCCGGCGACGCCCTTGGCGGCAAGCTCATCGAGGCGTTGCGCGCACAATCGCCGCGGCCGCTCGACCTCGCCGGTGTCGGCGGCGAGCTGATGGCGGAGCAGGGCTGCCCATCCCTGTTCCCGCTCGCCGAAATCGCGGTGATGAGTCCGCTCGACCTGTTGCCGCGGCTGCCCAACATCTGGCGGCGCATCCGGCAGACGGTCAAGGCGGTGATCGCAAAGGATCCGGATGTGCTGGTGATCCTCGACAGCCCTGAATTTACCCATCAGGTCGCCGCCCGCGTCCGGCGTCTCAAGCCCGATCTCGCCATCGTCGACTATGTGTCGCCGAGCGTCTGGGCGTGGCGCCCCGGGCGGGCACGAAAGATGCGGCGCTACATCGACCACATCCTCGCCATTCTCCCGTTCGAGCCCGAGGCTCATCGCCGTCTTGGCGGCCCGGCTTGCAGCTATGTCGGCCACCCTCTGACCGAGAAGCTCGACTGGATCGCAAGCCTTGATCCCGAAGCGCTGCGCCGGCGGCTCGGGATCGCCGAGGACCGAGCCGTGCTCGTGGTGCTGCCAGGAAGCCGCAGCAGCGAGGTGAAGCGCCTCATGGCGCCCTTCGGCGACGCTTTGCGCCGGCTCGAGGCGGAGGCAGGGTCGTTCGAGGTCGTCCTTCCCGTCGTCGCCAGCGTTCGCGACCTCGTAGAGCAAGGCCTCAAAAGCTGGCCCCTGACGCCGCACCTGGTGAGCGGCGAGGCGGACAAATTCTCGGCCTTCAAGCTCGCCCGCGCCGCGCTCGCGGCCTCAGGCACAGTCACGCTCGAGCTTGCGCTTTCCGGGACGCCAATGGTCGTGGCTTACAAGGCCGACCCGATCGCCAACAGCTTGCGCTTCCTGCTCATCGCCCATTCCGTGGTGTTGCCCAATCTCATCCTAGGCGAGAATTTCTTCCCCGAATTGCTGAACAAGGATTGCAACAGCGAGGCGCTGAGCCAAGCCCTGTTGCCGCTGATGCGGGGAGGGCCCGAGCGCGACGAGCAGCTCACTGCCGTCGCCTCTGTGGTCGAGTGCGTGCGTGAGTCCGACCAGGCGCCCAGCGTCAAGGCGGCAGGGATCGTCCTTGCCTATGCGCAAGGACGCGAGACCAAGCCGAGCGAAGCTCAGCGCGATTCGACCGAAACGTAACTGCGTTCCGTCGCGCCCGTGTAGAGCTGACGCGGCCGGCCGATGCGCTGGGACGGATCCTCAATCATCTCCTTCCACTGCGCGATCCAGCCCACGGTGCGGGCAATCGCGAACAGCACCGTGAACATGTCGGTGGGGAAGCCGAGAGCCTTGAGCGTGATGCCCGAGTAGAAGTCGATATTGGGATAGAGCTTCTTCTCGACGAAATAGTCGTCGTTCAGCGCGATGCGCTCAAGCTCGAGCGCCACCTGGAGGATCGGATCGTCCTTGTGGCCGACCGCCTCCAGCACCTCATGGCAGGTCTTCTGCATGATGCGGGCGCGCGGGTCGTAGTTCTTGTAGACGCGATGGCCGAAGCCCATGAGCCTAAAGGGATCGTTCCGATCCTTGGCGCGCTTGATGTACTCAGGAATCCGGTCGACGCTGCCGATCTCCTGGAGCATTTCCAAGGCGGCCTCGTTGGCGCCGCCGTGAGCCGGTCCCCACAGACACGCGATGCCCGCCGAGATGCAGGCAAACGGATTGGCGCCGGAGGAGCCGGCAAGCCGGACCGTCGAGGTCGATGCGTTCTGCTCGTGATCGGCGTGCAGGATGAAGATGCGGCGCATGGCGCGCGCCAGCACTGGATCGACCTTGTATTCCTCGCACGGCACCGCGAAGCACATGTGCAGGAAGTTGGCGGAGTAATCGAGTTCGTTGCGCGGATAGATGAACGGCTGGCCGATCGAATATTTGTAGGCCATGGCGGCGATGGTCGGCATTTTTGCGATCATGCGCACGCTCGCCATCTCACGCTGCATCGGATCCTTGATGTCGATGGAGTCGTGATAAAACGCCGACAGGGCGCCGACCACGCCGACCATGACCGCCATCGGATGGGCGTCACGGCGGAACCCGGTATAGAACCGCGTCATCTGCTCATGCACCATGGTATGGCGCGTGATCAGATTGCAGAAAGTCTCATACTGCTCCTTGCTCGGCAGCTCGCCGTAGAGCAAGAGATAGCACGTCTCCATAAAGGTGCCGTGCTCGGCAAGTTCATCGATCGGATACCCGCGATAGAGCAGAATCCCCTTGTCACCGTCGATGAAGGTGATCTTGGATTCGCAGCTTGCCGTTGACGTGAAGCCCGGGTCGTAGGTGAAATTTCCGGTCTCGGCATAAAGCGTGGTGATGTCGATTACGTCCGGGCCGAGAGTGCCTGACTTGACCGGCAGCTCATGCTGGTTGCCGCCGACCGTCAACGACGCTTCGACTGCCGCCGGCTTGCTGACATAGCTTTCTGCGACGCTCATCAAAGCCTCCTAAACCCCAATGTCATGAGAGAACTCACGAGACTGGCGCTATTGTGCCAGCAGTTCGGAGTTTGGCGTAGTAAATTTTTGCACTGCGGCATACTTCATGAAAATGTGATGCAGTGCAACAAGGGTCATGCATAATTGTTATGCAGATTTGTTGGTTAAAGCCTGATCCCGAATGCGCTCGAGCAACTCCACACGGCCCAGAACCTCAAGAACTTCAAAGATCCCGGGAGACGTGGCTTTGCCGGTGAGGGCGGCACGGAGCGGCTGGGCGACCTTACCGAGCTTCACATCGGCCGCCTCGGCATAGCCCCGCACGGCGGCGTCGAGTTCCGCCTGCGTCCACGGCTCCACCGCTTCGAGCCGCGGAAGCAAGGCTGCGAGCGCTTCGCGGCCAGCCTGGTCGAGCAGCTTCGCGGCTTGCGCGTCCAGCGGCAGAGGCCGCTTGGCGAAGAGATAGCTGGCGCTGTCGAGCAGCTCGACCAGTGTCTTGGCGCGCTCTTTCAGGCCCGGGAGCGCCCGCTCGAGCTTGGGCCAACCATCGGCACCGATCAGCGCCGCGATCTCGCCACCATTGGGCAGCTCAGGGACGAGTGCCTGCAGACGGGCGATGATCTCGGCGTCCGGCGTGGCGCGAAGATAATGGCCGTTTAGATTCTCGAGTTTGACGAAATCGAACCGCGCTGCGGACCGGCCGATGGCATCGAGATCGAACCAGCGGATCATGTCCTCGGTGGACATGATTTCGACGTCGCCATGGCTCCAGCCGAGCCGCACCAGATAATTGCGCAAAGCCGCGGGCAGATAACCCATGGCGCGATAGGCCTCGACCCCGAGCGCGCCGTGGCGCTTCGACAGCTTGGCGCCGTCAGGCCCATGGATCAGCGGCACATGGGCGAACGCCGGCACCTCCCAGCCGAGCGCCTTATAGATCTGAGTTTGCCGCGCAGCGTTGGTGAGGTGGTCGTCGCCGCGGATCACATGGGTGATGCCCATGTCGTGATCGTCAACCACCACGGACAGATTGTAGGTCGGGCTGCCGTCACTGCGGAGAATGATGAGGTCGTCGAGATCCTTGTTGGCGAACACGACGCGACCCTGGACGCGGTCCTCGATCACGGTCTCGCCCTCCCGCGGTGCCTTGAAGCGGATGGCGGGCGCCACGCCTGCCGGGGCTTCTGCCGCATCGCGGTCGCGCCACGTGCCGTCGTAACCAGGGGCGCGGCCTTCGGCCCGGGCCCGTTCGCGCATGGCGGCGAGGTCCTCGGCGCTCGCATAGCAGCGATAGGCCTTACCTTCCGCGAGCAGCTGCTCGACCATGTCGCGGTGACGGCTCGCACGCGCGAGCTGATAGATGGGCTCGCCATCCCAATCGAGCTCGAGCCAGCGAAGACCGTCGAGAATGGCGAGGATCGCTCCTTCCGTCGAGCGCACCTGGTCGGTGTCCTCGATGCGAAGCAGCATCTTGCCGCCCTTGGCCTTGGCATAGAGCCAATTGAACAGCGCCGTGCGCGCGCCGCCGATATGGAGATAGCCGGTGGGCGAAGGCGCGAAGCGGGTGACGACGTTCTCACTCATGAGCCGAAAGCAACCTCGGGTAGAATTCAGAAGGACGCGATGCCCGCGTGGTGTAGCATAGGGGCGGGGAAAGGTCAGGGCAGAGGCATCGACGATGCCGGTCCGGGACGAGCACGCGCTTTCGACCGGAGAGGGTAGTGCGCGAGGCCGCATCGGCTTGGCGCCGCTCCTCCTCACGGCTCTGGCGCGCGCCCTCACCGCCGAATTCGATCGCTGGTTCCTGTGGGTTCCAGTCCTCTTCGCCGGCGGCGTCCTCGCTTATTTCGCTTTGCCCGCAGAGCCAAGCGCCGTCGCCGCCACGGCGCTTCTGATCGCCGCGGCCGGCACCGCGCTCGCGGTGAGAGGCTTGGGTCTCGGGTTGATGGTGGGCGCCTCTCTACTCGCGCTGGCCGCAGGCTTTGCCACCGCCAAGCTGAGAACGGAGGTCGCGCGCGCCCCGGTTCTCACCAAGGAGATGCGCTGGGTCGAGGTCAGGGGCTGGTCGGAGTCCTATGAGGCCCGGGACAAAACCAGAGCGAGGATCACCTTGCGTGTCATCGCCCTTGGTGACCTGTCGTCCGAGGAAACGCCTTATCGCGTGCGGGTGACCCTAAGCGCCGCCAGCGGCAGGGTGGGGACGGGTGAAGCGATCGGCTTGAGGGCAACCCTTCGACCGCCACCCGAGCCGATCGAGCCGCATGGCTTCGATTTCGCCCGCACCGCCTGGTTCGAGCGCGTCGGCGCCAGCGGCTATGCCACGGCCAAGATCACCAGGCTCGAAGATGCCGGCGAGCCTCCCTGGGATCTGCGCCTCTGGGTCGCGATCGATCACCTCCGCTCTCTCGTCAATGCCCGCATCCGGGCGAGCCTCCCCGGTGAGCAGGGCGAGATCGCCACAGCGCTCATCACCGGCGAGCGGGCCGGCGTCTCCGAGGAAGACAATCAGGCCATGCGCGACTCGGGCCTGTTCCACATCCTGTCGATTTCCGGTCTGCACATGGTGATCATGGCCGGAACCGTGTTCTGGCTGGTGAGAGCGGCGCTCGCGGTGATCCCGTCGCTCGCGCTTCGCTTCCCGATCCGGAAGTGGTCCGCGGGCATCGCGCTCGCCGCAGCCCTGTTCTACTTGCTCCTGTCCGGTGCATCGGTGCCGACGGTCCGCTCATGGATCATGATGAGCGTTGTTCTGCTCGCCATGATTCTCGATCGTCCGGCGCTGACCATGCGCAATGTCGCCTTGGCGGCACTGGTCATCCTGGTGGCGATGCCGGAGAGCCTGTTCGATCCGAGCTTTCAAATGTCCTTCGCCGCGGTGATCGGTCTCGTCGCCCTGGTCGAGGCAAACAGCGCCCGGAGGCAAGAGCGCCCGCAGGATGTAAGTTTTGTCTTCCGCTGGCTCCACCGCCTATGGGCTTTTGTCGTCGGCGACGCTGTTACCACGCTGGTCGCCACGGCGGCGGTGGCCCCGTTCGCCATCTACCATTTCCATCGCCTGTCCCATTACGGCGTCGTCGCCAATTTGATTGCCTTGCCGCTGGTGAGCTTACTGATCATGCCGTTTGCGCTGCTCAGCCTCCTGGCGATGCCCTTCGGCCTCGAAGCGGCTCCATTGCAGGTCATGGGGATTGGTATCGACCTCCTGCTGGCCACAGGCAAATGGGTGGCGTCCTGGCCAGGCGCGGTCTCGATCCTGCCGTCGATCCCCGGCACGGCGCTCGTTCTGATAGCGGTCGGCGGTCTTTGGCTTTGCCTCTGGCAGACGCGGTGGCGCGCATTTGGCCTCGTGGCCATAGCCGCCGGGATGCTGGTGAGCGGGCAGGGGACGCGCCCCGACGTCATGGTCGAGCGTAACGGGCGGAGCGTTGCCCTGCGCGGCGAGGACGGCGCGCTCGCATTGCCGCCGGCGACGCGCGCCAACTACAGCGTCGATCACTGGCTTTTGGCCGACGGCGATGAGCGCGATGCCAAAGATGCCGCAACCGACAGCCCGTTCCAGTGCGATCTACTTGGCTGCATCGGCAAGGTGAAGGGCAAGACCATCGCTCTCATCCGCCACCCGGCGGCCTTGGAGGAGGATTGCCGCACCGCCGATATCGTCATCGCGCCATTCAGCGTCGGCAGAGCCTGCCGGGCGATGGCGCGCGTCGTCGTCGACCGCCGCGCTCTTCAGTCGGAAGGCGCCCACGCGCTTTACGTCGAAGGGTTGTCGATCAGGAGTGAAAGCGTCGCCGAAACGCGCGGCCGGCGTCCCTGGGTACCGGACCGGGAGACGACGAAGGCGCCATCCTTGCCGGCGGGCCAGGCCTATGCCCGCGACAAAGGTGCTTTCGACGAGGGCCCGGACCCACGCTTCAACGGCAATCCCGAGGAATGATTCTTAGTAGCGGCGGATCAGGCCGACCAGGCGCCCCTGCACGCGCACGCGGTCGGGCCCGAAGATGCGCGTCTCATAGGCCTGGTTCGCGGCCTCGAGCGCGATGGAATCGCCACGACGCCGCAGCCGCTTCAAGGTCGCTTCCTCTTCATCCACCAGCGCCACGACGATGTCGCCGTTGCTCGCGTCCTCGCATTTGCGGACGATGATGGTGTCGCCTTCGAGGATGCCGGCCTCGATCATGGAGTCGCCCTTGACCTCGAGAGCGAAATGCTCGCCCTTAGTGAGCAGTTCCGGTGGCACCTCGATGGTGTCCATGCGCGTCTGGATCGCCTCGATCGGCACGCCGGCGGCGATGCGGCCCATGACCGGTACGCTGACGGTTTGCGGCATGGCCTCGCCTTCGGCCATTTGTGGCACGCGGCCCAAGCTCCCCTCGATCACGCTCGGCGAGAACCCGCGGCTGCGGGCCGAGCCGAAGCTCTGGGCTACCGATTCGGGGAGGCGGATAATCTCCATGGCGCGGGCGCGGTGAGGCAGCCGGCGGACGAAACCGCGCTCCTCGAGCGCTGTGATCAGCCGGTGGATGCCCGATTTCGACTTGAGGTCGAGAGCCTCCTTCATCTCGTCGAAGGAGGGCGGAACCCCCGTCTCCTTCAACCGCTCATGGATGAACATGAGAAGCTCTTTTTGCTTCGCTGTGAGCATCTGGTGCCTTCTAGCCGCCTAAGGTCCGCGCGTTGCCCGCTGTACAAATCATGAACAGTTGTATCTGTTCTATTTGTGTTCCGCAAGCACGATCGACCCCATATGTCGATATGAGCCGCGAATCAGACCCACGATGTCCCTGATTCGGGTTTCCCAGGGCTTAATTTCGGCCCGAGTGCTCAGGAGCTGAGAGGGATGATCGTCACCCGGCCGCCCTTTTCGAGTGCCGGGGCCATTGGCGGGCGCACGATCAGGCAGTCGGCGCGGGCAAAGTCGGCCATCAGCGAGCTGTCCTGGGCAGGGAGGGCGGCAACCACCCTCTCGCCGCCAGTACCCCGGCTGGACGTCGCCCTGAGGTAGTGCTGCCGTGGGCCGTTCGCCGCCAGGGTCTCTCCGAGAAGGGCTTCCTCGAAGCCGTCGGAGCTCTCTCTCAGGCCAAGGAGCCGATGCAGCATGGGCACCAGGAAGACGATGCCGCAAATCAGCGCCGCGACCGGGTTGCCTGGCACCCCGAGCACACGTTGGCTCCCAAGGCGTCCATAGAGCAGGGGCTTTCCCGGTCTCATGGCGATCTTCCAAAAATCGAGCTCGAGCCCCTCGGCACGCAGCGCAGAGGCGACGAGGTCGCGCTCGCCGACCGAGGCCCCGCCGATGGTCACCAGGATGTCGGCACTGGCGCCAGACCGGATCAGGGTGATGAGGCTCTCGGCCGTATCCTTGGCGATGCCGAGGCTGATCGCCTCGCCGCCTTGCGCCTCGACCAGAGCCGCCAAGCCATAGGACACCGAGCCGACGATCTGGTCGGGTCCGAGGGCGGAGCCGGGGGGAACCACTTCGTCTCCGGTGGAGAGGATCGCGACCTTGGGCCGCCGCCTCACGGGGATCTCTGCGTGATTCATGGCGGCGGCGAGCATGACTTCGCGCGGGCCCAGCCTCGTGCCGCGATAAAGGAGAACGTCGCCCTCGGTAAAATCCTGACCACGCGGCCGGATATGACGGCCAGGGGTGGCCTCGGTCACGGTGACGACCCCGTCGGCCGCTATCGTGTT
Organism: uncultured Alphaproteobacteria bacterium; assembly: GCA_963732955.1. Lineage (GTDB taxonomy): Bacteria > Pseudomonadota > Alphaproteobacteria > Rhizobiales > Methyloligellaceae > Methyloceanibacter. The sequence goes on along the minus strand of CAVTBH010000004.1, from coordinate 794,691 downwards.
CTCCTGAATGACAACGGTATCCGCACCTTTCGGCACCGGCGCGCCGGTAAAGATCCGCACCGCTTCGCCGGCACCAATCTTACCACCGAAGCCGGATCCCGCGGCGGCCTCGCCAATCACCGTGAGGCGCGCCGGCAATGCCGCCACATCCGCGGCGCGCACCGCATACCCATCCATGGCCGAGGCGTCGAAGGGAGGCTGCGTCAGGCGGGCGGCGAGATCCAGGGCGAGCACGCGGCCGAGAGCGTTCGCGAGCGGCACGCGTTCGGCTTCGAGCGGATCGAGCCCATCCGTGACGCGGGCGAGAGCTTCAGCAACGGAGAGCAGCGCCATGAGCAGTCAGCGAGAAACCGCCTTAAAGGGTCCGGAGCGGCCGCCGGCCTTTTCGATTAAACGAATGCCGGAGAAGGCCATGCCGCGGTCGACGGCCTTGCACATATCGTAGAGGGTGAGACAAGCGACCGTGACCGCTGTCAGCGCCTCCATCTCGACCCCGGTCTTGCCTTCGACCTTGGCGGTTGCCTCGACCCGGATGCCGGCAGGATCGCGCGAGGGCGCGAACGCGACGGTCACTTGGGCGAGGGGGAGGGGATGACAAAGCGGAATAAGCTCAGAGGTTCGCTTCGCCCCCATGATCGCGGCAATGCGCGCGGTAGCGAGAACGTCGCCCTTCGGCGCCTTGCCGCTCAGGATCAGGTCGAGGGTCTCGGGCGCCATGGCAACGTAACCCTCGGCAATTGCGCTCCGGGCCGTCGCGGCCTTACCGGAGACATCGACCATTCGCGCCTCGCCAGCCTCGTTGAGATGGCTCAACCGGCGCGCGGTCATTGGGCGGCCTCACGCTGAGTGGCATCCGCGCCGGTGAGGAGGGCCCGCGTCGCCGCGGCGACATCGGCCTGACGCATCAAGCTCTCGCCGACGAGAAACGCACCGACGCCGCAGCCCGCGAGCCTCTCGAGGTCGGCGTGGGTGAAGATGCCACTCTCGGCGACGACGATACGATCCGGTGGCACGCGGCGGGCAAGTCTCTCGGTGGTGTCGAGGCTGGTGACGAAGGTCTTGAGGTCACGGTTGTTGATTCCGATCAGCCTGGTGTCGAGCCGAAGTGCGCGGGCGAGCTCTACCTCGTCATGCGCCTCGGCAAGCACGTCCATGCCAAGTTCCCGCGTCGCCATCGTCAGAGCCTCTGCCGTGTCGTCGTCGACAGCCGCCATGATGATCAAGATGCAGTCCGCGCCCAATCGTCGCGATTCGAACACCTGATAGGGATCGATCATGAAATCCTTGCGCAACAGCGGCAGGGCCGTGGCTTCGCGGGCTTGCACCAGGAACTCCTGCCGCCCCTGGAAGGACGGCGCGTCGGTAAGGACCGAGAGGCAGGTTGCGCCGCCGGACTGATAGGCCCTGGCGAGTGACGGCGGATCGAAGTCGGCGCGGATCAGGCCTTTCGACGGGCTCGCCTTCTTTATCTCGGCGACGAGGGCGAATTCGGAGCGCGCCAGGCGCGCAGCGATGGCGTCGGCGAACGGGCGCGCTGCGGGCGCCGCCGCAGCGAGGGTGCGCATCACGTCCTCCGGGCAGGCATCCTTGGCGCCTTCAACCTCGCGCCGCTTGTAGTCCAGGATATTGTCGAGCACGTCAGCCATGGTCAGACCTTATCATGGCTGAGCTTAACGAGGGCATCGAGCACCGCAGCAGCCTTACCGCTGTCGATGGCCTCGGCGCCGAGGGCAATGCCGTCGCGCAGGCTGGCCGCCTTGCCGGCAACGAGGAGGGCCGCACCTGCGTTCAGCAGCACGATATTCCGAAACGGCCCCTCCATCCCTTGCAGCACCGCTCTGATATGAGCGGCGTTCTCCACTGCGGTGCCGCCGATGAGGTCCTCAGGCCGCGCGTCGGGCAGCCCGGCATTGCGGGGCGAGATCCTGAACGTCGAGATGCGGCCCGCATCGATCGCGGTCACATCGCTGATGCCCGCGGTGGTGAGCTCGTCGAGCCCATCGCTGCCGTGAACGACCCAGGCTCTCTCGACCCCCAAGAGACCGAGCACTTTGGCAATCGGCTCCACCCACTCCTTGGCGAACACGCCGACGACCTGGAACTTGGTGCCCGCGGGATTGGCAAGCGGTCCTAGCAGATTGAAGATCGTGCGGGTGCCAAGCTCGGCCCTGACGTGCGCCACATGGCGCATGGCCGGGTGGTGCGCCGGAGCGAACATGAACCCGAGACCACATTCTGCAATCGAGCGGGAAATCGCCTCCGGGCTCGCCTCGATGTTCACCCCGAGTGCCGCGAGCACGTCGGCGGAGCCCGAGCGCGACGAGATCGAGCGATTGCCGTGCTTGGCGACCGGCACACCGGCGCCGGCGACTACGAAGGCGGCGCAGGTCGAAATGTTGAAGGTGCCCTTGGCGTCGCCGCCGGTGCCGCAGGTGTCGATGGCACCTTCCGGTGCGCGCACGGGAAGGGCATGAGCCCGGAGCGCGCGCGCGGCGCCTGCGATCTCGTCAACGGTCTCGCCGCGCACCCTGAGCGCCATCAACAGCGCCCCGATCTGCGCCGGCGTCGCCGTGCCGGACATCACCAGCTCGAAGGCTTCATAAGCCTCGTTCTGACTGAGGCTCTCGCCCGATGCGACTTTGGCAATGGCTTGCCGCAGATCAGCGAGGGTCGCCGTGCCTGCGAGCACGGGATTAGAGGACACCGATTGCTTCTTTCGGCGCCGCTTCGCGTGAGCGCCGTTCGACTCGGGCAAGGTCGAGGAAGTTCGACAGCAACTGATGACCATGCTCGGAGGCGATGCTCTCGGGATGGAACTGCACGCCATGCACGGGATAGTGCTTGTGCTTGAGGCCCATGATGATGCCGTCGGCGGTCTCGGCGGTGATCTCGAGCACGTCAGGCAGGCTCGCGCGCTCCACCATGAGAGAGTGGTAGCGCGTCGCCGAGAAATCCTGAGGCAGACCGGCAAAGACGCCGGCGCCGGTGTGATGCACCTTGGACAGTTTGCCGTGCATCAAGACCGGGGCCCGCACCACGCGCCCGCCATAGACCTGACCGATGGCCTGGTGACCGAGGCAGACGCCAAGCAGCGGGACCTCGGGTCCGGCGCGCTCGATCAGCTCGAGGCAGATGCCGGCGCGGTCCGGATCGCAGGGACCGGGCGAGAGCACGATGGCCTCTGGCGCCTCGGCCAGAACCTCGTCGACGGTCACCTTGTCGTTGCGGTAAACGCGCGTGCTCGCGCCCAATTCACCAAGGAAATGAACGAGGTTATAGGTAAAGCTGTCGTAATTATCGATCAGCGTGAGCATGGGCCCCTGTTAAGCCCGCAGCCGACGCGCCGTCAAGGACTCCCGGCGACGACCGGACCGACATCGCGCGGCGTGAGGAACAGCTCGAGCTTGCCGCTGTTGATGACGATGTTGCTCCAGGTGCCAACTGGAAAGCGGATCACCACGAGTTCCGGCGGTCGGCAGCTTGGCCTCGAGCCGATCCCAGAGATGTTTCGGCCCCGAGCCGATCAGGTCGAGGGCGAAACGCTGAAGCTCAGGATTGTGGCCGACCATGAGGACCTGGCTCGCGGCGGGAGCAACCTTCTGCAACACCGTCAGCATCTCGGCTGAAGTGGCGTGATAGAGGGCGTCCTCATAAACGATCTTCGGCTCGGTCTTGAGCTCCGGCATTACGAGCGCGAGCGTGTCCCGCGTGCGTCGCGCCGGCGAGCACAGCACGAGGTCCGGATCGAGCCCATGCTTCGCCATCGCGCGTCCCATCACCGGCGCCACGGCCACGCCGCGGCTGTTCAGCGGCCGGTCCTGATCGGGGAGGGCGGGATCGTGCCAGCTCGACTTGGCATGACGGAGGAGGATGAGTGTATGCATAGCGTGTCGACGCGGGTTCCCGGCTATTGGCCCGGCTATTGGCCGCGCTTGGCGCGGGCGGCAAAACGGACCGCTTCCTCCGCGGCCCGGAACAACGCTGCCGCCTTGCTCACGCATTCGGCCTGCTCCCGTTCCGGCACGGAATCGGCGACCACGCCGGCGCCGGCCTGCACGTACATCATGCCGTCCTTCACCACCGAGGTCCTGAGCACGATGCAGGAGTCCATCTCGCCATTGGCGGAGAAATAGCCGACGCAGCCAGCATAGAGCCCGCGCTTTTCCTCCTCGAGCTCATCGATGATCTCCATCGCCCGAACCTTGGGCGCGCCGGACACGGTGCCGGCCGGGAAGCCGGCCATCAACGCGTCGATGGCGTCATGACGCGGCGAGAGCCGGCCCTCGACATTGGACACGATGTGCATCACCTGGCTGTAATATTCGAGAAAGAAGCTGTCGGTGACGCGGACACTCCCGATATCGGCCACCCTGCCGACGTCGTTGCGCCCGAGATCGAGCAGCATCAAATGTTCGGCGCGCTCCTTGGCATCGACCAGAAGTTCGGCCGCGAGCGCCTTATCGTCGTCGGGCGTCGCGCCGCGCGGCCTCGTCCCGGCAATGGGTCTGATGGTGACCATGCCATCGCGGACGCGGACCAGAATCTCCGGGCTCGAGCCGGCGACGGCGAAGTCCCCGAAGTTCAGATAATAGAGAAATGGCGACGGGTTCACCCGCCGCAGCGCGCGATAAAGCGAAAAAGACGGCAGCGTGAACGGCGCCTCGAAGCGCTGGCTGAGCACCACCTGGAAGATGTCGCCGGCGGCGATGTACTCCTTGGCGAGGGCGACCTTGTGCATATAGGCGGCAGGCGTGGTGCGCGACTTGAGTTCTGGATGCGCGGCGTCGAGGCCGAGATCGGCGACGTGTGGCAAAGGCTGCTCGAGACGCTCAAGCACGATGTTGAGGCGATCGGCGGCGCGGGCATAGGCAGCCTTGGCGCTGACCCCGGGCACCGGGCGCACCGGCGTGACCACGGTCATCTCGTCCTTCACCGTGTCGAAGATCACGATCAGGGTCGGGCGCACCAGGATGCTGTCGGGAAGGCCGAGCGAGTTGGGTCTCACTGTGGGCAAATGCTCGATCAGCCTGACGGTGTCGTAGCCCATATAGCCGAAGATGCCGGCGGCCATCGGCGGCAGTTGCGGCGGGAGCGGGATCGCCGATTCCGCGAGCAAAGCGCGAAGCGCGTCTAGCGTCGGCAGGGGCGAGGCGGCGAAGGCCGCGGCGGCGGCGCCGGGTGTTCGGTTGACCTCGGCCCGGGCTCCGTTCGCCCTCCAGATCAGATCCGGCTCGCAGCCGATGATCGAATAGCGGCCACGCGCAGCACCTCCCTCGACCGACTCCAGCAAAAAGCTGTTCGGCCGCTCATGGGCGAGCTTGAGCATCGCCGAAACGGGGGTTTCAAGGTCGGCGACCAGCCGCGTCCAGGCGACCTGGGGCGTGCCGGCGTCATAGAGGCGAGCGAAGGTGGTGAAGTCCGGCTCGATCGGAGCGCCAGCCTGCTGCGGCAAGGCCGTGACACTCGTGGCCGGCGCCGAGCTCATTGCTCCTCGCTGTTCCCCGCAAGCCTCGACAACGCCTGCTTGTTGACGGTGACGCCATAGCGCGATTCCAGAGCGGAGAAATACTCGCCGATGATGTCTTCGCCCATGAACTGCTTGAGCTGACGCGTCAGCGTCGCCGTGCTCATGGCGTCGAGCGGCGGCGCGGGCGTGATCTTGTCAACCTGGAACACGATGCGCGACTCGTTGACACCGGCCGGGGCCGAGCCATAGCCGCCCTGGGGCAGGGAGAAGGCCTGCGCCACCGCAGCGGGCAGCACATTGACCGTCAGCCCGCTTCGATTCAACGGCTCGGTCGGCAGCACCTGGGTGTTGAGCTCCTTGGCGATGTCGTCGAGCGTCTTCGAGCCCGAGCTCAGCTGCTTCACGAGCTCATCGGTGTATTTGGCGAGCCGCGTCCGCTCCTCTTCGAGCTTCCAATCCTTGGCCACTTCGTCCTTGACCTGATCGAACGGTTCCAACTGCTGTGGCGTGACGCCGAGCACCTCGTACCAGATCAGGCCCTCGTCCTTGGCGTCCAGCGGATCGTTCTCGACGCCGGCATCGGTGGCGAAGATCGCATTCACGAGATCGGTCTTTTCTGGCAGGTCCAGAGCCTTGCCGTCGGGCGACTGACCCTTGCGGTCGACCTGATCGAAGATCTGATAGTTGAGCTTGAACTTGTCGGCGACCTCGGAGAGCTGGGTTCCGGAGGCCCGCTCGTCCTCGATTTTGTCGTGGAGGTCGAAGATCGCGCCCTGAGCGCGCTCCTTCAGAATTTTCTTCTCGAGGTCCGGCTTCGCCTCTTCGAAGGTCACGCTCTTCCCCGGCTCGATGTCGGTGACACGCAACAAGACGGTACGGCCAAGCGCTCCCGTCACCGGCTCGCTCACCTTGTCCTTCTCAAGCTTGAAGGCGGCATCGGCGATGGTGGCGTCCGCCATGTCCGACCGCTTGAGCATGCCAAGATCGATGTCGGACTCGCTCGAGCCGAGTTCCTTGGCGAGCGCGACGAAATCCGTGCCGGCCTGGATCTTCTGGTAGGCGGCATCGGCCGCAGCCTTATCGGCGAAAGAGATCTGCTGTACGTGCCGGCGCTCTGGCGTGCCGAGCTTGTCCTTGTCGCTCTCGAAGGCCGCCTTGAGATCGTCCTCGGTGATGTTGACCTTGTCCTTGACCGTTTCCGGAGTCACGGCCAGCACGCCGACCTTGCGAAATTCGGGCTGCGTGTATTTGGCGTGGTGGTTGTCGTAGAAGCGCTTGAGATCCTCCTCGGTCGGATCCGGCACCGTTCCGGCTGCGCTCTCAGGCACCACGACGTAGCGAAGGCTGCGGGTTTCGTTGTTGTAGTTGTTTAGGGCATTGAGGAAGACCTGGGAGGCAACCGGCGTCTTGCCGATGGTGGCGAGCAGTTGGCGGCGCAGATTCCGCTCGCGTTCCGAGGCGAGGTAGCCCTGCTCGGAGAGGCTCAGATTGCGCAGCGCTTGCTGAAAGGCGAGGGCGCTGAAATTACCGGTGGAATCCTGGAATGCAGGATCTTTCATGATGGCTTCCAACAGCGCCTTGTCGCTGACGCCGAGGCGAAGATCCTTGGCATGACTGTCGACGGCAGCGCCACCGATCAGGCGCTCCAGCACGCGATTCTCGAGGCCAGCCTCGCGTGCTTCCTGCAAGGACAGGCTGCGGCCCGCATTCGAACTCATCACCCGCAAAACGTCTTGCTGGGCCCTTGTGTACTCCTGCGCCGTGATTTCGGTATCGCCGACCTCGATCAGGGTCTGGCTGCCATAGCCGCGGAAAATGTCTGCGATGCCCCAGATCGCAAAGCTGACGACGAGGAGCCCCATCAAGACGAGGCCTAATGCGCGCGCGGCGCCCTTTCGCAAACTATCGAATATCACGCGTCAAACACCTTCTTGTTGGCTGTTTGCAATCGCCACGCCGAGGGGCCAATCTGTTGATTGCTCGCGCGGCGGGCGCATCATAGGTAGCAAGAGGTGAGGCGGCAAGGCGCCGTTCCCAGGATCGCGCGGGCGATTCTGCTTGAGCATCGGCGGTCGGAGCATGGAGCAGGGGAAGCAGGGTGAGCGCAATCAGGCCCCTCGTGGCCGGCAACTGGAAGATGTACGGCAAGACCGCGGCCTTGGCGGAGATCCGGGCGCTGCTCGATCTGCTCGGCAAAGGACCCCGACCTGCTGCCGATATCATGATCTGCCCGCCGGCGACCCTTCTCGCCCAAGCGCGTTACGCGCTCGGGAAGAGCGACATCTTGCTCGGCGGCCAAGATTGCCACCCGGAGCCTGAAGGCGCCCACACCGGCGACATTTCGGCGGAGATGCTTGCGGACGCGGGCGCCACAGCGGTGATTGTCGGCCATTCGGAGCGGCGCCGCGACCATGGTGAGACCGACGCCCTCGTCGCCGCCAAGGCCGCTGCCGCCCATCGCGCCGGCCTCACCGCCATTATCTGCATTGGCGAAACGGAACAGGAGCGGCGTGAAGGTGCCACGCTCGGTGTCGTCGGCCGCCAACTGGGCGGCTCGCTGCCTTCCTCGGCGACGGCCGACAACAGCGTCATCGCCTATGAGCCGGTTTGGGCTATCGGTACGGGATTGACGCCGACGCCGAGCGATGTCGCCGAGCTCCACGGTTTTATCCGCGAGAGCCTCGCGCAGCGGCTGGGACCCGAGGAGGCCTCCAAAATCCGTATCCTCTATGGCGGCTCCGTCAAGCCGAGCAATGCCCGAGAGCTCCTTGCCGTTGGAAACGTCGATGGCGCCCTCGTCGGCGGCGCCAGCCTCAAGGCCGCCGATTTCTATGCTATCGTATCGGCTTATTCGTAAGCCCGCCGGCTGCGGGCGGCCGGTAGGCGGGCGGTAGACGTTGGCAACGGCAACAAATTTCGCCATTGTGCGGGTCAAAGATCGGGAGAGGGCTCGTTGCGGAGCCCTGACGTCGCTGCTGCTGCGCTCGTGGTCACTGGCCGTTCTGACTGTAGTCGCGGCCTCCGCTTGGGGGCCGATCGCTGCCGCTGAGCCCCTCGACAAGCAGCGATGCGCCGAGCTTCAGGTTGAGCGCAAGAAACTGCTCAACGCCGATATGCAGGCTGCGCTCGACCGGGGGCCCGACTGGGTCAAAAAGCACCTCACCGACGAGGCAATCGGCCGCGTGAGACATTTTCTCCATGTCGAGGAGTTGATCCAGTTCCGTTGCCGCGGCGGCGGGGTGGTCAAGCCAAAGCCCGTCAGCGTGCCGTTGCCGGACCGGAAGCCCAAGCTGGAATCGGCCACCGGGGAGGATTCCAAGCCTAGCCAAGCCCTAGCGGATTCGGATAAGACACCGCCTGGGAAAACAAAGGCTACACGATGACCACAGTGCTTATTGTTATTCACGTCATGGTCGCCATCGCGCTGATCTGCGTGGTGCTGCTGCAGCGCTCCGAAGGCGGGGCGCTTGGCATTGGCGGCGGCGGCGGCGGCTTTATGACCGGCCGCAGCGCGGGCAATGCCCTGACCAAGACCACGGGCGTGCTTGCCGCGGCGTTCTTCGCCACGAGCCTCGCCCTTACGATCATCGCGAGCCGCCAGTCAGGCCCGACCTCGATCTTCGATCAGGGCGGAGGCGGACCGGTTCAGGGCGGTGGCGGATCGCTGCCAGGCTTGACGCTGCCGAAAGCTCCGGCGCCGTCAGGCACGCCGGCACCTCAGACACCATCGGCCCCACAGTCGAAGTAGGATCGCCTTAACCCTGCTCGTGCCTTGTGGCGCTGCCGTCCTCGCTGAACGGTGGACGCGCGCAGCTTAGGGCTACGACTCGGGCGGCTTTCAGTATATGTTCAAGGCCCATGGCGCGGTACGTCTTCATTACCGGCGGCGTGGTCTCCTCTCTCGGCAAGGGGCTCGCATCGGCTGCCCTCGGGGCCTTGCTTCAGGCGCGCGGCTATAGCGTGCGACTGCGCAAGCTCGATCCCTACCTCAACGTCGACCCGGGGACGATGAGCCCCTATCAGCATGGCGAGGTGTTCGTCACCGACGACGGCGCCGAGACCGACCTCGACCTCGGTCACTACGAGCGCTTCACCGGGCGCCCGGCGAGCCAGGCCGACAACATCACCACCGGGCGCATCTACCAGCAGATCATCACCAAGGAGCGGCGTGGCGACTATCTCGGCTCGACGGTCCAGGTCATTCCCCACGTCACCGACGCCATCAAGGCCTTCATCACCGAGGGCAACGACAATGTCGATTTCGTCTTGTGCGAGATCGGCGGCACCGTCGGCGACATCGAGGGGCTGCCCTTCTTCGAAGCGATCCGCCAGCTCGGCAACGAGCTGCCGCGCCGCCATACGGTGTTCATCCACCTCACCCTTGTGCCGTTCATCCCGAGCGCGGGCGAGCTCAAGACCAAGCCGACCCAGCATTCGGTGAAGGAGCTGCGCTCGATCGGCATCCAGCCTGACGTCCTGCTCTGCCGCACCGACCGACCGCTGCCGCACGACGAGCGGCGCAAGATCGCGCTGTTCTGCAATGTGCGCCCCGAGGCTGTGATCCAGGCGCTCGACGTGGCGAGCATCTACGAGGTGCCTGGGCGCTATCACGCCGAGGGGCTCGATCGGGAAGTGCTTGCGGCCTTCGGCATCGAGAATGCCCCAGAGCCCGACCTCGAGCGCTGGCGTGAGATCGCCGAGACCATCGCCAACCCCGACGGCGAGGTGAATGTCGCTGTGGTCGGCAAATATACGGGCCTCAAGGACGCCTACAAGTCGCTCAACGAAGCGCTCGTTCATGGCGGCATCGCCCACAAGGTCCGCGTTAACCTGCAATGGATTGAAGCCCAGACCTTCGAGCAGGAGGATGCTTCGGCCTATTTGGAGGATGTGCACGGCATCCTCGTCCCCGGCGGCTTCGGCGAGCGTGGCTCGGAAGGCAAGATCAGCGCCGCGCGCTATGCACGGCTCCGCGGCGTGCCCTATTTCGGCATCTGCTTCGGCATGCAGATGGCGGTAATCGAGGTCGCGCGCGATCTTGCCGGCATCGAGGAGGCGAGCTCGACCGAGTTTGGCCCAACGCCGGAACCGGTGATCGGTCTCATGACCGAATGGATGAAGGGCGCCGAACTGGAGAAGCGCCAGACCAACGGCAATCTCGGCGGCACCATGCGGCTCGGCGCCTATGACGCCGTGCTGGCCAAAGGCAGCAAGGTCGCCGAGATCTACGGCGGCACGCGCATTTCGGAGCGGCATCGCCACCGCTACGAGGTCAATACGCGTTACCGCAACCGGCTCGAAGCCGCCGGCTTGCGCTTTGCCGGCCTCTCGCCCGACGGGCTCCTACCGGAGATCGTGGAGATTCCCGACCACCCCTGGTTCATCGGTGTGCAGTTCCATCCCGAGCTCAAATCGCGGCCTTTCAAGCCGCATCCGCTGTTCGCCTCGTTCATCGGCGCCGCCGTGGAACAGAGCCGCCTCGTCTAACGCCAACCCGAAGGACGCGCAATGAGACGGGTGCCCGAGCCCCGAACGAGCAAAGTCTCTGTTCCGCTCCCCGAGGATGCTGCGCTCGCACCGGACGTTCGCAAGCGGTTGAGCGCGCTGCCGCCGCTCAATAATCTACGCATGTTCGCCAACGTGCCTCAGTGCTTTCGGCCAGTCACCGATCTCATCAATGCGCTGTTTCACGACGGCAAGATCGATCCAAAGCTGCGCGAATACATGTATCTCCGGATCGCGATCAAGTACGCGCTCTACTACGAGTACCGGCACAACCTGCTTTTCTCCGAGCAGCTCGGCGTGACCGACGCAGAGATTGCCGCGTTGCGCTGCGACGGCGTGGTGGACCAGCTCGGCGACGACGGCAATTTGGTTTGCAAGGCTGCCGAGGAGATCACCGAGAGCTTCTCCGCCAGCGATCAAACGCTTACCGACTTGCTTGACCGCTTCGGCACCGAAGGCGCTTGTGAGATCATCTTGCTCGTGGCGTGGTTCAATCTTCTCATTCGCTACGTCGAATCGACGCGCGTTCCTTATGAAAAGGATCTCGGCGACATCATCAAAGGTGGCGCCCCGCTACAACTGAAGTGAGAAGGCCATAGTGACATACGAAGCAGACTTCGGCGTTGGTTGCCAAACTCCGGTTAGCGGCCGAGAGACATCAAGATAGGTCCTGCTTCATGGTCACGACGCGACCGGCGGGCATGGACGATACGCCGCTTCTCGTCGCCCTCATGGGCGAGTTCTATGCCGAATCCGACTTCTCCTTGGACGGCCAGTGGGCGCGCGACAGCTTCGCGGCCTTGCTCGGCGACGACGCCAAAGGCGCCGTCTGGATCGCCTTCCAGGATGGCGAGCCTGCCGGTTACGCGGTGCTCACGCTCCGGCACAGCATGGAGTATGGCGGTCTCGATGGCTTCATCGACGACCTCTACGTCCGTCCGGGCTACCGGCGCCAAGGCCTCGGGCGAGAGGCCCTTCGCGCACGCTTCGCCGAGTGTGAGCGGCGCCGCGTGCTCGCGGTCCATGTCGAGGCGGGACGTGACAATGTCGCGGCGCAGCGACTTTACCGGAGCTTCGGCCTCGACGTTTTGGACAAGGCCCGCCAGCTTCTGACCGTTCGGCTTCGGGCCGCGAGCAAGGCCGATTAGGTTCGCAAGGAGTGCCGAATGTCAGACAGCGTCCATAACGGCGGTTGTGCCTGCGGCAAGGTCAAGGTCGAGGCGAGGGGCGAGCCTTATCGCGTCGGCGTCTGCCACTGCCTGACCTGCCGCGAGCTGCACGGCGGGCCATTCAGTTTCTATGCCGTGTTCCCGCCCGAGGCGGTGACGATCAGCGGGAAGGTCGATATCTTCGCGAGCTCGGAGCACGGGCGGCGCTATTTCTGTCCGGCCTGCGGCTCTCAGGTCTACTCCCACTATTCGCGGGCGGATGAGGTCTATGTCTATCCAGGCTCGTTCGACGAGACGGCTCTGTGGCAGCCGACCTATGAGCTGTGGACCATCAGGCGCGAGCCTTGGCTGCCCGCGTTCCCGAGTGTCGTCAACCGCTACGAGACCGACCGGCCGCAATGGAGCAGTTCGGAGCCTTGAGGGCTCCGCCCCGCCTGCCGTTGCGGCTCAAATGCGGTCAATCCGGGCTACTCAGCCGAACATCGACAGCTTGTCGAAGCGGTCGGCGAGCAGGTAATACACCGTGACCCTGTTCTTGGCGCGGTCGCGCTTCATGGTCTCGCCGACGGCCCTGATTGCGTCGTCGAGCAGGGGCTCCGGATGCGCCAGCGCGAGCTTTTTTTGCAGGAAGCTCGTGCGCACCCGGTCAAGCTCGGACTTGTCGGAGAACGCCACGAGCGACGAGTTGCGCTTGTGGAGCGCGATGCCGAGATAACGGACGATGCCTGCGATCACCCGGTCGTCAGCGTCGGGCGCGTAGCGCTTGACGTCCGCGGCCCAATCCTTGCCATCCCTAGCGCCTCCGGCGAGGCGAGCCGCTGAGGCCGACGATTCGGCCGGTGCCGAGGCGCCAGGCGCCACGTCGGACTCTCCCGCGCCGCGCACGGGGACGACGTCATCGGCGGCAAGGACGCCGGACTTGAAGAGATACCCGGCGATGCCGGCCCCGAGGAGCGGGGCCAGGATGAACAGCCACACTTGGTAGAGCGCCTGCGGCTTGCTGCCGAAGCCGACGATGGCAGGCCCAAGTGACCGCGCCGGGTTCACCGAGGTGCCGGTGATGTTGATGCCGAGAAGGTGGAGCGCGACCAGCGTCAGCCCGATGGCGAGACCGGCGAGACCGACCGGAGCGCCCTTCTGCGTCACACCGAGGATGCAGACCAGGAACAGAAAGGTGCCGATCACCTCGTAGAGAAATGCGGCGGTCAGATTGTACTCGCCGAGATATCCCGGACCCCAGCCGTTCTGCCCAAGTCCTCCGTTCCAGCCGGAGGCCTTCCCCGACAGGATGAGGTAGAGCACGACCGCGCCCGCAATCGCGCCGAGGACCTGCGCAATGACATAGGTGAAAAAATCTGAGCCGCGCATGCGACCGGCAACCAGCGCGCCGAAGCTCACCGCCGGATTGATGTGGCAGCCGGACACCTGGCCGATGCCGTAGGCCATGGCGACGATGGTGAGACCGAAGGCCGTGGCAATGCCAAGCACGTCAACCGAGGTCGCCCCGGTCCCCATGCCGGCGATGACGGCCGTGCCGCAGCCGATGAGAACCAAGGCAAAGGTGCCGATAAACTCCGCAATCGCTTTTTTCATGATGTGCCTCCCCTGGCGAAGGCGCGGATGATGCCAGATGGCGCTCGCTCGCGACAGAGACCAAAGCGCCTGTGAAATTTGAGTCGATTTTTATTGGGTGGCGCCGAGACGCTTCAGCGCCGCTTCAATTTCGGCGCGGTCCTCATCGCTCGGATTGAGGTCGAGTGCGGCGCGATAATCGGCAATGGCGCGATCGCGGTCGCCCTTGTGGTCGTAGACCACGGCGCGATTGGCCAAGGCCTCCCGATAGCGCGGGTAAAGCTCGATGGCCTCGGTGTAGTCCACCACCGCCTTGTCGAGGTCGCCCTTTTTTTCATAGGCGACGCCGCGATCGTTGAAGGCGACAGAGTTGGTGGCGTTCAACCCAATCGCCTCGCTGCAATCGGCTATGGCCAAATCGGCCTTGCCCTGATCGGTGTAAGCAACGCAGCGATTGACGAGCGCTTCGCTGTATTGCGAGTCGATCTCGATGGCCTTGGTAAAATCGGCAACGGCCTGGTCGAGGTCGCCCTTGTCGCGATAGGCGAGGCCGCGGTTCACATAGACCCTGGCTTGGCGGGGATCGATCTCGAGCGCGAGGTCGAAATCCTCGATGGCGCGCTTGAACTCACCCTTGGACCGGTAGGCGCCACCGCGAAGGCCGTAGGCGAGTGCGACGTGGGGCCCGAACGGATCCTGCTGCAAGAATTGGGTGCATCCATCGATCTGCCGGTCGAGATCGGCGTCCTGGTTGCAATCTTCGATCGGATTGGCTTGCGCCGAACCAGCGGAAAGGACGCTCATGCCGATGGCGCTAGCGCCGATCAGGCAAGTTATGGCTATCATCGCGCGCATACCGGTGGCTCCCAGAGGATGCTGGGACTGAGTTTAGCAGAGATCGGGCCATGTCTAAGGCGTCCGTTACCGCGCTCCGCGGCACCATTGTCAGTTTCACTGGCGATCCGTTTCTCCTTGACCGGGCACAAACGCTGACACACGAGCCCGACGGACTGATCATCTGCAAAGACGGCTTGATCGACGCCGTCGGCCCTTACGGCAGGCTGAAGGCCTCGCTACCCGCTGGCGTCCCGGTCGCCGACTATTCCGGCTGCATCCTCTCCGCGGGCTTCGTCGACACCCATGTGCATTACGTGCAGACCGAGATGATCGCGTCTCCGGGCAGGCACCTTCTCGAATGGGTGAATGACTATATTTACCCGGCGGAAGAAGCCTTCGCCGACGAGGGTCATGACAGAGCCGTCGCCAGCGTTTTCTGCGATCAGCTGATCCGCAACGGCACGACCACGGCTTGCGTCTATTGCGCGGTCTATCCGCAGTCGGTCGACGCCCTGTTCGCGGAGGCCTCGCAGCGCAACATGCGGCTGATCGCCGGCAAATGCATGATGGACCGCAATGTGCCCGGGGCTCTGCGGGACACGGCGCAAAGCGGCTACGATCAGTCTAAGGCGCTGATCGCCAAATGGCACGGAAAGGGACGGCTCGGCTATGCGATCACGCCGCGCTGGGCCGGATCCAGCACGCGAGCGCAACTCGAGGCGGCAGGCGCGTTGTGGCGGGAACATCCCGAGCTCGCGCTGCAAACCCACATCGCTGAAACCCGCGACGAGGTCGCGTTCGTGACGGGGCTGTTTCCCGAGCGAAAGGATTTTCTCGACATCTACGATCACTACGGCCTCGTCCGCCGCCGTACTGTTCTCGGCCATTGCATCTGGTTCTCGGAGTCCGAATTTGCCCGGGTGCATGAACGTGATGCCTCGATTGCCCATTGCCCGACGTCGAACCTGTTTCTCGGTAGCGGCTTGTTCCGCATGCGCACCGCCAAAGATCCTAGGCGGCCGATCCATGTCGGCCTCGCCACCGATCTCGGTGCCGGGACGAGCTTCTCTCTGCTGCAGACGGTGAACGAGGCCCACAAGATCGCCGCGCTGAACGCGGCGCCGATCAATACCCTCGAGGCGCTCTACCTCGCCACGCTCGGGGGCGCGACTTCGCTTGGGCTGGAGGATTGCATCGGCTCGCTTCAGCCCGGCCGCGAGGCCGACATCGTGGTGCTCGATCCGAAGGGGACACCGCTTCTCGCCTTTCGCGAGGCGCGGTCCCACTCGCTGGAGGAGACCTTGTTCGTGCTGATGACGCTTGGCGACGATCGCGCCGTCCGCGCCACCTACGTGGCGGGCGCCCTTGTCCGCGGCCCCGAGCCAGTTGACGGGTGAGCCGCCCGCCATCATGGTCCGGCCATGACCGCCCCCATGACGCCGACCCCAAGCCCTGTCGTGACCGTCGGTCCGGCGAGGTTCGGCAACGACCTGCCCCTCGCCTTGATGGTCGGCCCGTGCGCTCTGGAAAGCCGGGCTCACGCCTTGGAGACGGCCGAAGCCCTAAAGGAGATTGCGGCAAAGGCCGGTGTCGGCCTCGTCTACAAGAGCTCCTTCGACAAGGCGAACCGCACGAGCCTCAAAAGCGCCAGGGGGATCGGCCTCGCCGAGGCGCTGCCGATCTTCGCCGAGATCAGGGAGAAGCTCGGACTTGCCGTGGTCACGGACGTCCATGAGCCGGAGCAATGTGCCGCGGTGGCCGCAGCCGTCGACGTACTTCAAATCCCGGCATTCCTCTGTCGCCAGACTGATCTCCTCGTCGCCGCGGCGAAAACCGGCAAGGTCGTGAACGTTAAGAAGGGCCAGTTCCTTGCGCCGTGGGACATGAAGCATGTGGTGGCGAAGATCGTTGGCGCGGGAAATCCACAGGTGCTCGTCACCGAGCGCGGCGTGTCCTTCGGCTATAATACCCTCGTCTCCGACATGCGCGCGTTGCCGATCCTTGCTGAGACCGGCGCGCCGGTGATCTTCGACGCCACCCATTCGGTGCAACAGCCTGGAGGGCAGGGGGGCCAGAGCGGCGGCGAGCGGCGCTTCGTGCCGGTGCTCGCGCGCGCGGCCGTCGCCGTCGGCGTCGCCGGACTCTTCATCGAGACACACCAGGACCCCGACCGCGCGCCGTCCGACGGGCCCAACATGCTGCCGCTTAAGGATCTCGCGCCTCTGCTTGCCGAATTGGTCGAGATCGACCGTCTGGCGAAAGCCCGCTCCCTTCGCGGCTAACGGCGCGAACGACCAGCGGCGCGAAGTGCGGCAGGCGACAATTAGTGGCTTGAGCTATCACCGGCGCTGGCCGGCGGCTCGCCCACCGTCAGCTCGGTCCACAGCGCCCCCGAAAGTCCCGCAAGAGAAAGGACAAGCCCGAACAGCAACAGCCCAACAGCCGTCAGCTTCTGCTGGGGCTCGATCTCGCGGGGGTCCTTGCTGATCAGCACCGAGGCGTAATAGGCGCCGAACAGCACCATCAGTGCGCCGATGACGCCAAGACACAGGCCAAGAAGATCGGATGGGGCAAGTTGGGCGATCTCGGTTGCTGCCTCAGTCACGTCGTTCACGTCCCCCTGATTTGGCTCAACCGCGGCCGCGATAAGGCGCGACACCCTGGTCCGGCAGCCAGAGTCCATCCGGCATCGTCCCATGCTGCCAGAACACGTCGATGGGAATGCCACCGCGCGGAAACCAATAGCCGCCGATGCGCAAATAAGCGGGCTCGATCAACTGGACGATGCGCTTACCGATGGTGACCGTCGCGTCCTCGTGGAAGACGCCGATATTGCGGAAGCTCGCGAGATAGAGCTTGAGCGACTTCGACTCGAGCAGCCAGCGCTTTGGCGCGTAGTCGATGACGAGATGGGCGAAGTCCGGCTGCGCCGTTATCGGGCAAAGGCAGGTGAATTCCGGGGCCGTGAAGCGCGCGGCATAGAGCGTTTCGGTATGAGGGTTGGCCACGCGCTCGAGCAGCGCCTCCGCGGGCGAGGCGGGAACTGGGGTTCGTTTGCCGAGTTGTTTTGGTTTGCCGGTCTTCGCCGCCATCGGCTCACCTATTCGGCAGCGCGTAAGCGGGGGCCAGTGGGGCCGTTATAGACACAGCCCTCATGACAGCTGTCGCGGGCGATCTGAATCTCGGCGAGGCCGGGGAGGCGATTGTGCAGCCGGTCCCAAAGCCACATGGCGATGCGCTCGAGCGTCGGCGTTTCAAGTCCCTCGACCTCGTTGAGGAAGCGATGATCAAGGGCTTCCCGCGCGTCGGCGATAGCCGCTTGGAGATCGTCGAAATGGAGCAGAATGCCCGTCTCCGGATTTGGCTCTCCGTCGACTATGACGCGAGCGCGGAACGAGTGACCGTGCACCCGCGCATTGGGATGCCCGGGAGGCGCCGACGGCAATAGATGAGCCGCCTCGAACAAGAAGTCCTTGTAGACACGCATAGGCAGTCGTTTAGGGGATTTTCCGGTGTCAAACCAGGGCTTGGAGGCTGGCTAACGCAGGCCGAGGAGCTTGTGGGTCTGGATGCTCAAGCGCCATTTCGGGTGGGCGAGGCAATAGTCGATCGCAGCGTGGAGGTGGCCCGCGCTTCTCGCACCGGCATCCATGGGTTGGAGCAGGAAATGGGTGAAGTCGAGGGCCTCGAACTCCGTCGGCTCGAGGTCGCCTTGCGGATAGACGAGCTTGAGCTCATCGCCCAAGCGCTGCACGAGCGGCGCGCCGGCCTTCGGGCTGACGCAAATCCAGTCAATCGAGCGCGGGACGGGAAGGGTGCCGTTGGTCTCAATCGCGATCGCGAAGCCCGCCGCGTGGAGCGCCGTGATCAGAGGCTCGTCCGCCTGGAGCATCGGCTCGCCGCCGGTGAGAACCACGAAAGGCGGCGTCCCGCTGTTTCCCCGCCAGACGGCGCGGCAGGCCTGCGCCAGTGCCTCAGCGTCGGGAAATTTGCCGCCGCCTGGACCGTCGGTTCCGACAAAGTCGGTATCGCAAAAATTACAGGTCGCATCAGCGCGGTCTGCCTCGCGCCCCGACCACAAATTGCAGCCGGCAAATCGGCAGAAGACGGCAGGCCTGCCAGCCTGCGCGCCTTCGCCTTGCAGCGTGTAATAGATCTCCTTCGCGGCGTACACGACCTCTAGCTGGCTCTTTTGCAAAGCCAACACAAGAGGGAATGCCTGAGGCTGCCGTGGAGGTTACACAGCCCGAAGTGAATAGGGAGCTTGACTACTCCTTCTTGTCCCCGGGAGCCGTGTATCTGCCGGGAATGACCTTCTCAGGAGGATTGGTTCCGGGAGGATTGATCGACCGAATGAAGGCGATGATCTTCCAAAGGTGGTCCGAGGTCTTAATGGTGAAACCCATTGGCGGCATCGGCGCGTGGACGCTTCCATATTGGTAGCGCGTGAAGCCCTGCTTCTCGAGTTCCGCGGAGCCGAGGGTGGCGAGCCTGAACAGCACGTCGTCGGTGTTGCCCCAGAACCAGACGCCTTGCGTCAGGGCCGGGCAGAAGCCACCGCCGCCGGTGCCGCCGTGGCACTCGTTGCAGCCCGGCAGCCGGAACTTCTTGACGAGATCCGGATCGTCCTGCGCCAGCTTTTTGTAATCCTGATAGGGGCTGTGCAGTTCTCCCGGCGGCACCCTTTTTACCAACTCATCAGGGGGGGTCTGGTCTCCCGCCTCGCAGCAGATTTGCCCTTTGGTACCTCCATCAGAGGGCGCCTCGTCGGCGGCCTGGGCCACCCACGCAATGCCCGCGATGGCAACAAGGCTGAGCACAATGAGTGATGAAAGTCCCACATTGGGTCGCTTCATTAAGGTCCTCCCTGACCAATGTCCCACTGACGGGGATGAGTGTGACAGATAGAGTTTGTGTTAAGCGAAAGACGTAAGCCGTTGGGCTGTTTCTTGCTCGGCTGCGCGACTTTGTCGCGGTCCGGATGACCGTTAGCCGCGGGATGCGGCCCCCTCGACGTCCGCTCGCGACGCCTGCCAGGCCTGGAAACCCTTGGCGCGGAGCTCGCAAGCGGGGCAGCTGCCGCAGCCGTAGCCCCAAGGGTGGCGCTGGCTCCGGTCGGCGCGATAGCAGGTGTGGGAGTCCTCGATGATCAGCTGGACGAAGGCTTCGCCGCCGATGTTCTCGGCCAGCGCCCAGGTCTCGGCCTTCGACAGCCACATCAACGGGGTAACAATGCTGAACTCGACCTCGGTGCCGAGCCTGATGGCCTGTTCCAGGGCCTTCAGGGTCGCGTCGCGGCAGTCGGGATAGCCGGAATAGTCGGTCTCGCACATGCCGCCGACGAGGGCGTGCAGCCCGCGGCGATAGCCGAGCGCCGCGGCATAGGTGAAGAAGATCAGGTTCCGCCCTGGCACGAAGGTGCTGGGCAGGCCTGAGGCCAGCATCTTGATCTCGGCGTCCGAGGTGAGGGCGGTCTCGCTGATGGCGCCGAAGCTGGAGATGTCGATAACGTGGTCGAGGCCGAGGCGCGCCCCCCAATCCGGGAAGGCGTCCGCAATTCTGGTCCGCACCTTGTCGCGGCAGGCGAGCTCAACCTCATGCCGCTGGCCGTAGTCGAATCCCACGGTTTCCACGCGGGCGTAGCGGCTAAGCGCAACCGCCAGGCAAACGGTGGAATCCTGGCCCCCTGAGAACAGCACGAGGGCCCCGGTTGGGTCTGAGAGAGGAGGCGGTTGCATCGACAACGGACTCGCGTTTTAGTTGTCTACTGTATAGTCTGCTACCCTGACGAGAGGGCCGAAGGCTTGGGGGGCTAGGCCATGGGACGCGCGATTGCCGCTCTATGCGGCGTAATTTCCATCCTTCTTCTTTGCAGCTGCTCGACCATCGTCAAGGGCACCAAGCAGCAGGTCTCCGTTGCCACACCGGGCGTGCAAGGCGCGATGTGCACGCTCACGTCGCCGGCGATCGGCACCCGTTCCCTGCAGACGCCCGGCAATATCGTCCTGCCTAAGAGCAAGCACAACGTTTCTGTGGCTTGCGTGAAGCAGTGCTACACCGACGGCATCGGCGTCCTGGCCTCAGAGACTGAAATTATGACCGCTGGCAACGTGGTGTTCGGAGGGCTTATCGGCCTCGGCATCGACGCCGCGTCTGGCGCCATGAACAAATACGAACCGGGCGTCGACATCGCCATGACGCCGATTCCCAATTGCAGGGCGCCAAGGAAGGGCAACGGCGTGCCGATGGCGGGCGCGCCGCCCTCGCCTCCGAGCTAGCCGTCTCGGCGTCCCGAAATCCGCCAGCAACATACGGCTTCCGATTCCAGACGTGCTGGGCTAAGAGGGCTCGAACGTCACTCTTGCCTTCCACACAACCCGGAATCGAACCATGACCGCTATTGCTACCGTCGTCGGCCGGGAGATTCTCGACAGCCGCGGCAACCCCACCGTGGAGGTGGATGTCGTGTTGACGAATGGGGCCTTCGGCCGCGCCGCCGTGCCGTCGGGCGCCTCGACCGGGGCGCACGAAGCACATGAGCTTCGCGACGGCGACAAGCGCTATGGCGGCAAGGGCGTGCGCAAGGCCGTCGCCGCCGTCAATGGTGAGATCCGGCAGTCACTGGCCGGGCTCGACGCCGACGACCAGCGCGGCATCGACGAGCGCCTCTGCCAGCTCGACGGCACCCCCAATAAGAAGCGTCTCGGCGCCAATGCCATCCTCGGCGTGTCGCTGGCGACGGCCAAGGCCGCTGCCCGCGACAACAGCGAGCCGCTCTACCGTTATCTCGGCGGCGCAGGGGCGACGCTTCTTCCCGTGCCGATGATGAACATCCTCAACGGCGGGGTGCACGCCGACAATCCCATCGACTTCCAGGAGTTCCTGATCGCGCCGGTCGGCGCACCGAGCTTTTCGGAGGCACTGCGCATGGGCGTCGAGGTCTTCCACGCGCTGAAGAGCGCCCTGAAAGCCGCAGGTCACAACACCAATGTCGGCGACGAAGGCGGCTTTGCCCCGAACCTCGCCTCGACCCGCGAAGCGCTCGACTTCGTCATGGCGGCGATCAAGGCAGCGGGTTACGAGCCCGGCAAGGACGTGTTTCTTGCCCTCGATGCCGCGGCAACCGAGTTCTATGCCAATGGCAGCTACGAGCTGAAAGGCGAGGGGCGCACGCTAAGACCCGAGGAAATGGTCGCCACCTATAGCGATCTCGTCTCCACCTATCCGATCTATTCCATCGAGGACGGCATGTCCGAGGACGATTGGGACGGCTGGCACGCGCTGACCGAGGCTCTCGGCAGCCGTTGCCAGCTCGTCGGCGACGACATCTTCGTCACCAATGTCGCAAGGCTCCGCACCGGCATCGAGAAGGGCATCGCCAACGCCATCCTGGTCAAGGTCAACCAGATCGGGACCTTGAGTGAAACGCTCGCCGCCGTACACATGGCGCAGAATGCGGGCTACGCCGCGGTGATGTCGCACCGCTCTGGCGAAACCGAAGACGCGACCATCGCCGACCTCGCCGTCGCCACCAATTGCGGGCAGATCAAGACCGGCTCGCTCGCGCGCTCCGACCGCGTCGCCAAATATAATCAGCTGCTCCGCATCGAGGAGGAGCTTGGCAACGCCGCGCGTTACGCCGGCCGCTCGGTCCTCAATCGCTCCTCGCTAACCGGCGATTAACCCTCGCCACGTGATTCTCTCTGCTTCGTTGTTAGCCGGGCGGCCCCCGGCGATCCATCGACGGACGAGGGACCAACGCGAATGCGCCTCCAATCTCTCCTGTTTCCGCTCCTCGCCTTGGGCGTCGGTGGGTATTTCGTCTATAATCTCCAGTCGGGCGACCACGGGCTCGAGGCGCACTCCACGTTGGAGAAGCGGAAGGCGGTGCTGGCCGGTGAACTTGCGGGGCTCCAGGACGTCAGGAAGCGGCTCGAGCGCGACGTCGCCCTCCTCAGGCCCGAAAGCCTTGACCCCGATATGCTCGACGAGCGCGCCAGGGCCATTTTGAACCTTGCCCATCCGGACGATCTCGTCATGTTGAAGCGCCGCGCACCGGCCACGGAACCAGGGTCGTCCGTCAAGCCCTAAATTTGTCCAAGCGGGCCTGTCTTTCAGCGGAATCCAAAGTCGTGTTAGCGTTCACGCCAACAACGCGTTGAATCGCGAGGAATACCTATTGACCATGCCATCAGATGAGGCCGAGCACCCCGAGGCGCCGGCCGCCGCGCCATCCATCATCCCATCCGAGGCGCTGGCCTCGGCTGAAGTGCTTGAGCATGGCAGCGCGCCGCCGCTGTCCGGAGCGCAGGAAGTCGAGGCCTATCGCCTCATGCTCTTGATCCGCCGCTTTGAGGAAAAGGCAGGCCAGCTTTACGGCATGGGGCTGATCGGCGGCTTCTGCCACCTCTATATCGGCCAGGAGGCCGTCGTCGTCGGCATGCAACTGGCGCGCGGGGAGGGGGACCAGGTCATCACCGCCTATCGCGATCACGGCCACATGCTCGCTTGCGGCATGGATCCTAAGGGCGTGATGGCCGAACTGACCGGGCGCCGCCACGGCTACTCCAAGGGCAAGGGCGGCTCGATGCACATGTTCTCGGTCGCCAAGAATTTCTACGGCGGCCACGGCATCGTCGGCGCGCCGGCGCCACTCGGCACCGGGCTCGCTTTCGCCAACAAATATCGCGGCAACGACCGCGTTTCCGCTGACCTATTTCGGCGAGGGCGCGGCCAACCAGGGCCAGGTCTATGAGAGCTTCAACATCGCCTCGCTATGGAAGCTCCCGGTGGTCTACATCATCGAGAACAACCAATACGCCATGGGCACCTCGGTTCAGCGCGGCAGCGCCCTTGCCGAGGAGCTCTATCATCGCGGCTCGGTGTTCGGCATTCCGGGGATGAAGGTCGACGGCATGGACGTGCGCTCGGTCAAGGCTGCAGGCGAAGCAGCAATCGCCCAGGTCAGACGCGGCGGCGGCCCTGTCATCCTGGAGATGCGCACCTATCGCTATCGCGGCCATTCAATGTCCGACCCGGCCAAATACCGCAGCCGCCAGGAAGTTCAGGAGGTTCGCGCCAGCCGCGACCCTATCGAACTCGTCGGCAAGCGCCTGGTCGAGGCCGGAGTGATCGACGATGACCGCCTGAAGCAGATCGACAAGGACGTGCGCGCCATCGTCAACGAGGCCGCCGAGTTCGCCACCAGCGACCCAGAGCCCGACACGCGCGAGCTCTATACCGACGTCGTGGCGTAAGCCGAAGCAGAGCTTAAGACGAAAATGTCCATTGAAATCCTGATGCCGGCGCTCTCTCCCACCATGGAGGACGGCACCCTCGCCAAGTGGCACGTCAAGGAGGGCGACGCGGTGAAGACAGGCGACGTCATCGCCGAGATCGAGACCGACAAGGCGACCATGGAGGTCGAGGCCGTCGACGACGGCAGAGTGGGCAAGATCCTGGTGCCGGAAGGCACCGAGCATGTGAAGGTCAATGCCCCTATCGCCACGCTGTTGACCGACGGCGAGGATACTTCTGCCCAAAGGGCGGAGTCGGTCGCTGACGCACGCGGGGCACCTCCTTCGGCTTCTGAGCCGCGCGAAGGGCCGACCGATCTCGGCGAACGGCCGCCCGACATCGAGAAGGCGCCGGCGGGGCCGCAAACAGCGCCTGCGGAAAAATCTGAGCCGGCCGCCGAGGTCTCGCCGGCCACCGAGATGGTAACCATGACCGTGCGCGAGGCGCTCCGCGACGCCATGGCCGAGGAAATGCGGGCCGACGACCGGGTCTTCGTCATGGGAGAGGAGGTCGCGGAATATCAGGGCGCCTACAAGGTGACCCAGGGGTTGCTCCAGGAATTTGGCCCGCGGCGTGTGGTCGATACGCCGATCACCGAATATGGCTTCGCCGGCGTTGGCGTCGGCGCGGCCTTCGCCGGGCTGAAACCGATCGTCGAGTTCATGACCTGGAACTTCGCGCTCCAGGCCATCGACCACATCGTCAACTCCGCGGCCAAGACGCTCTACATGTCCGGCGGCCAGATGCATTGCCCGATCGTGTTCAGGGGGCCGAACGGCGCCGCGGCACGGGTCGCCGCCCAGCACAGCCAGGACTTCTCCGCTTGGTACGCAAGCGTGCCGGGGCTGAAGGTGATCGCGCCCTACACGGCCGCAGACGCCAAAGGCCTGCTCAAAGCCGCAATCCGCGATCCGAGCCCGGTGATTTTCCTCGAGAACGAGATCCTGTACGGCCAGAGCTTCGAGGTACCGAAGGGCGCGGACGTCGTCGTTCCCATCGGCAAGGCCCGCATCGCGCGTGAGGGCACCGACGTCACCATCGTGTCCTATTCGCGGGGACTCGCTTACGCGATCGATGCCGCGAAGCGCCTCGCCAAGGAAGGGATCGAGGCGGAGATCATCGACCTGCGCACGCTCCGCCCCCTCGATATCGAGACGGTCGTCGCCTCGGTGAAGAAGACCAACCGCATCATCACCGTCGAGGAAGGCTGGCCGATTTGCTCGATCGGCTCTGAGGTCTGCGCCCGCGTTGCGCTTGACGCCTTCGACCATCTCGACGCGCCGCCAGTCAAGATCACCGGTGCCGACGTGCCGATGCCTTACGCCGCCAACCTCGAGAAGCTAGCGTTGCCGTCCATCGACGACATCGTCGCAGCGGCGAAATTCGTTTGTTACCGGGAGTAGGCGCGTGGCCGAAGCTTCGATGAGCTGGAAGCCAGGCGGTTGCCACTGCGGCGCCGTGCGCTATGAAGTGCTGGCGCCGGACGCGATCGAGGCAGAGGAATGCACCTGCTCGATCTGTAGGATGACTGGATATTTGCACCTGCAAGTCGAGAAGGATCGCTTCCGTTTGCTCCAAGGCGCGGACAGGCTCACCACCTACAGCTTCAACACCGGCACAGCGAAGCATCTGTTCTGTTCCATCTGCGGCATCAAGAGCTTTTACGTGCCGCGGTCGAAGCCCGACGGCTATAGCGTCAATGTGCGCTGCCTCGACGATGGCGCCGTCCGCGTCACCCGCATCACGCTCTTCGACGGCGAGGATTGGGAGAAGCACATGGCGGCGCTTGCCAACGGGCGGACCGATTGAGCCATGCCGACCGAGATCCTCATGCCCGCGTTGTCGCCGACCATGGAGGAGGGCACCCTTGCCAAGTGGCATGTCCGCGAGGGCGATCGCGTGCAGTCGGGCGACGTCATCGCCGAGATCGAGACCGACAAGGCCACCATGGAGGTCGAGGCGGTCGACGAGGGCACCATCGGCAAACTGCTCATCGCCGAGGGCACCGAGCA
Organism: uncultured Alphaproteobacteria bacterium; assembly: GCA_963732955.1. Classification (GTDB taxonomy): domain Bacteria; phylum Pseudomonadota; class Alphaproteobacteria; order Rhizobiales; family Methyloligellaceae; genus Methyloceanibacter. The sequence goes on along the minus strand of CAVTBH010000004.1, from coordinate 768,832 downwards.
CGTGCCGGTGAACAAGCCGATCGCGCTGCTCCTTGCCGACGACGAAGACGCCGAAGCGCCGAGCCCCTCACCACAGCCCTCTGCCCCAAGGACAGAGGGAGCCTTCAACGCGACGCCACGCGCCGCTTCAGACGACAGCGATGCCGCCACGATCGCCAAAGAGGTCATGACGCAGATTGCCGAGCAGATCATGCGAAACGGCAAGGATCGCGTCTTTGCCTCGCCGCTCGCCCGCCGGCTCGCCGGCGAACGTGGCCTCGACCTCGGCGCGCTACAAGGCTCCGGTCCCCACGGCCGCATCGTCAAGCGCGACATTGAACGAGCCGCGACCGCGCGACCTGAACCCGCGCAGGAGGCCGAGGCGATCGAGACGGTGAGGCCGGCGCGTCAGCCCGAGCCCGGACAAGAACCCGAGCGACGTCGCCTCGTCCCTACCGCGCCGAGCAGACCCGCAGCCGGGACCTCCGACGACCAGGTTCTGGCGCTGTATGAGCCCGGCACCTACGAACTGATCCCTCACGACACCATGCGAAGGGTGATCGCCGAGCGGCTGACCCTCGCCAAGCAGACCATCCCGCATTTCTATCTGTCGATCGATTGCGAGCTCGACGCCGTGCTTGCCGCGCGGCAGCGGCTGAACGCCATGGCGCCGAAGGACGGCCCCCACGCCTTCAAGCTCTCGGTCAACGACTTCCTCATCAAGGCGCTCGCCATGGCGCTGCAAAAGGTGCCGCGCGCCAATGCGGCCTGGACCGAGGCGGGGCTCTTGCTCCATCGCGGCTCGGACATCGCCGTCGCCGTCGCGCTCGACGGTGGCGGCCTGTTCACCCCCGTTGTCCGCAACGCCGAGTTGAAGAGCCTGTCTGAGATTTCGAACGAGATGAAGGACCTCGCCGCGCGGGCGAGATCGAAGCGGCTTGCGCCCCACGAATATCAAGGCGGCAGCACAACGATCTCCAATCTCGGCATGTATGGTATCGACCGGTTCGACGCGGTGATCAATCCGCCTCAGGCCAGCATTCTCGCCGTCGGCAGAGCGGAGAAGCGCCCGGTGATCAAGGACGATGCCGTGAAGATCGCGACCATGATGAGCGCCACGCTCTCGGTCGATCATCGGGTCATTGACGGCGCGCTTGGCGCCGAGTTGCTCGCGGCCTTCAAGGCCTTCATCGAAGACCCCGTCACCATGCTGGTGTGATGGCGCAATTGCCGAAGTTCCGGCCCGCGACCAAAGCCGACGCCGCAGCCCTCGCTGTACTGGTGGATATCGCCGGCGAGGGACTTCCGGCTCATCTGTGGAGCACGTTGCGCGCGCCGGGCCAGTCGATCCTCGAAATGGGCCGCGAACGCGCTGCGCGGGAGGAGGGCGGCTTCTCCTACCGCAACGCCATGGTCGCCGAGGTAAACGGCGAGGTCGCGGCTAGTCTGGTCGGGTACCGGCTCGACGACCCCTACGACTTGAGCGATCTCGATGCGGTGCCTGAGGTGGTCCGGCCGTTGGTTCTGCTCGAGGCGCAGGCGCCGGGCTCCTGGTACGTCAACGTGCTCGCCACCTTTCCCGAGTTTCGCCGCCGAGGCATCGCGCAAAAGCTGCTCGACCTCGCCGAGACGAAGGCCGTGGAAGCAGGAGCGCCCTCACTAAGCGTCATTGTCGCCGGCGAGAATGAACGCGCGATGCGCCTCTACGCCAGCGCCGACTATGGTCCACTTGCCAGCAAGCCCGTGTTCATGTTTCCAGGGTGCCCACATGGCGGAAATTGGGTGCTGATGGTGAAGAGCTTAGAGGCGGGCGGGTAGCCATGCGGCGTCTCCTCGCACTCCTGGTTGCCGCCGGGCTGTCGCTCCTGATTGGCCTTGCTGCGAGCGAAATCGCGTCGCTCGTGCCGTGCCGCGGGGAGGGGCTTGTTTGCAATCTGGACCAGGCCATCGGCGCCTATGCCGTGATCATCTGGTCGCTTCTTGGTCCCCTCGTCTTCGGCGTGATCCTGCTCGTTACCGGAAACCGGGTGACGCTTGGGGCCGGCACAGTTCTACTTCTGGCGCCGCTCGTGCTCTTCGTGCTCGGCAGCCTGATCGAGAGTTGGATGGGACTCGGCTTCGAGCCTTACCGCAATCTGCGCCACGTGCTGACGATGTTCTTGCCCCCGGCGCTTGCCGTCGTCGCCCAATGGCAGATCCTGAGCGCGACGGTCGATGGAGCAGTGCCTCGCGCCGAAGAGCGAAACACGGAACCGCCGAGACCCACGCTGCAACAACAAACCGAAACCTTCCCGCCATTTCCTACGGAGTAACGCGGGACGAGAAAGCCATGGCCGAAACACATTTCGATGTCGTCGTAATCGGCGCAGGCCCCGGTGGTTACGTGGCAGCGATCCGCGCCACCCAGCTTGGACTGAAGGCCGCCGTGATCGAGCGCGAGCATCTCGGCGGCATCTGCCTCAATTGGGGCTGCATCCCAACCAAGGCGCTGCTGCGCACCGCCGAGCTCTATCGCATGATGCTTCACGCGGGGGAGTTCGGTCTCGCCGCCGACAATATTCGCTACGATCTCGCCCGTGTTGTCGAGCGCAGCCGCAAAGTGGCCGCGCGTCTGTCCAACGGCGTCGCCTATCTGATGCGGAAGCACGCCATCGCGGTGATCGACGGCACTGCGCGCCTCTCAGGGGAGGGACGCATCGCCGTCACCGGCAAGGATGGCGTCGATCTGCCCGAGATCACCGCCAAGCACATTGTGATCGCCACCGGCGCGCGGGCGCGTGAGCTGCCGGGCCTCGAAGCGGATGGCGAACTGATTTGGACCTACCGCCATGCCATGGTGCCACCGAAGCTGCCCAAGTCGCTGCTGATCGTGGGCTCGGGCGCCATCGGCATCGAGTTCGCGAGCTTCTACCGTGCGCTAGGCGCCGAGGTCACCGTGGTCGAGATGCTCGATCGCATCCTTCCGGTCGAGGACGCAGAGATTTCGGCGTTGGCGCACAAGGCCTTCACCAAGCAAGGGATCGCCATTCGCACCGGCACTACGGTCGATGCGCTTATCCGTCACGGCGACAGCGTTACCGCCAGCTTGAGAACATCTGGGGGCGGCACCGAGGAGCTGACTATTGACCGCGTCATCCTCGCCATGGGCATCGCCGGCAACGTCGAGAACCTCGGCCTCGAGGAGCACGGCGTCAAAGTCGAGAAGGGACACATTGTCGTGGACGAATGGTGCCGCACTGGCGTCGACGGCCTCTACGCCATCGGCGACGTGGTCGGACCTCCGTGGCTTGCCCACAAGGCAAGCCATGAGGGTGTGCTCTGCATCGAGAAGATCGCGGGCGTTGACGGCGTGCATCCCCTCGACACGACAGCAGTGCCCGGGTGCACCTATAGCTCGCCGCAAATCGCGAGCGTCGGCCTCACCGAGGAAGCGGCCCGCGCCGGAGGCCGGGCGGTCAAGGTCGGCCGCTTCCCCTATCAGGCGAATGGCAAGGCCATCGTGCTCGGTGAGACCGAGGGCCTGATCAAGACCATTTTCGCCGCAGATAGCGGCGAATTGCTCGGCGCCCACATGATCGGTGCCGAGGTGACGGAGCTGATCCAGGGCTTCGTCATCGCCAAGGGCCTGGAAACCACCGAGGCCGAGCTGATCGCGACCATCTTCCCCCATCCGACGCTGTCGGAGATGATGCATGAATCGGTGCTCGACGCTTACGGCCGGGCGCTGCATATCTGATCTTCCGGCGGCCCGCGGGGCCCAGCAAAAGGACACGTGCGCCATGGCGAAGATCTTGGGCCTGATCGTATTTCTCCTGGTCGGTCTCGCCGCCGGCGCCATCGCCTCCTACACCATGGGCCGCCAGCAGGACCTATTGGCCAATCTCATCATCGGCGTCATCGGCGCCATGGTCGGTGGCTTCATCGCCACGCTGCTCGGGCTCACCGCCTTCAACGTCATCGGCGAAGTCGTCGTCGCCGCCGCGGGCGCCGTGCTCTGCCTCTATGTCTGGCAGCAAATCCGGGGCAACTGAGCCCGCACTGTCGCGAGCAGCGAGATCGCCTATATTAGGTGCGAGCCCCTGCGAATTGGGGTCTTGGTCGAGGCGTTGCAGCTCGTTTCAATCCTGGGAGGCTTGAATGGAAACTGAAGCGCACGGACTGTTGTCGATGCCGGGAGTAGGCTTCTTCGGCATGCTGATCATCGGTATCCTCGCCGGCTACATCGCCGAGAAGGTGACGGCGAGCGACCATGGTCTGCTCACCAATCTTATCGTCGGCATCGCCGGCTCGTTCGTCGGCGGCTCGCTGGCGTCGCTGCTCAACATCCATTTCTACGGCTGGCTCGGCAATCTCCTCGTCGCCACGGTCGGCGCCATTCTCCTGCTCTGGGTGTGGCGGAGCGTCCGAGGGACGTGAGTTGGAGGAATACCTGACGTCATGGTGAGCGTATTCGACGATAGAACCGCAGCGCGGCCGCGCCATCCGGAAAAGGCGCGGCTGCCCGACACCCCTGTTCTGCCGAAGCCGGCATGGATCCGGGTCAAGGCGCCAGGCGCTGAGGCCTTCGATAAGACGCGCGCGATCCTCAAGGAGCACCGCCTGCATACGGTGTGCGAGGAAGCGGCATGCCCGAATATCGGCGAGTGCTGGGGGAAGCGCCACGCCACCATCATGATCCTCGGCGACACCTGCACCAGAGCGTGCGCCTTCTGCAACGTCCGCACCGGCCGCCCTCTGCCGCTGGATCGAGGGGAGCCCGCTCGCGCCGGCAAAGCCATCGGCGCGCTTCGACTCGAGCATGTCGTCGTTACTTCGGTCGATCGCGACGATCTTCCTGACGGCGGCGCCTCTCATTTCGCTGCGACCATCCTCGCCATCAGGCAGGAGGCGCCGCAAACCAGCATCGAAGTGCTGACTCCCGACTTCCTGCGCAAGGATGGAGCACTGGCCACGGTCATGGCGGCGCGGCCGGACGTGTTCAATCACAATATGGAGACGGTGCCCTCGCTCTACCGGCGCATCCGCCCCGGCGCCCACTATGAGCAATCGTTGCGGCTGCTGCGGGAGGCGAAAGACCATGACGGCAGCGCGTTCACCAAGTCGGGCATCATGGTGGGCCTCGGTGAGACCCACGCCGAGGTGCTAGCGCTGATGGACGACCTCCGCGCGGCCGAGGTCGACTTCCTGACCATTGGCCAATATCTCCAGCCGACACGAAAACATGCGGCCATTGACCGGTTCGTGACGCCGGAGGAGTTCGACGCCTATCGGGATGAAGGCAAGGCGAGGGGCTTCCTGCTCGTGGCCTCGAGCCCCCTGACCCGGTCCTCCTATCATGCGGCCGAGGACTTCGCCCGGCTGAAGTTCGCGCGCCAGACCGCGGCCGCCCGCTAGTCGCCATCCGAGCGCGGCCGCCTCACCATGCACGTTTACGAGACCAAGCACCCGATCGGCCATGCGGCGGACGACATGTTCGCCCTCGTTGCCGACATCGAGAGTTATCCGAAATTCCTGCCGCTCTGCGAGCAGTTGACGCTCAAGCGTCGCGAGCATCGCGACGGCAAGGAGGTGCTGATCGCGACCATGGTGATCGGCTACAAGCTGATCCGCGAGAGCTTCACCACCGAGGTCGTGCTCGATCCGGAGACCCGCACCATTTTCGTGCATTATCTCGATGGGCCGTTCTCGTTTCTCGAAAACCGCTGGCGCTTCAAGCCGTTGAGCGCGGAGCGCTCGGAGATCGACTTCTATATCGCCTATAGCTTCCGCTCGCGCCTGCTCGAGCGGCTCATGGGAGGGTTGTTCGACAAGGCGGTGCGGAAATACACGGCGGCGTTCGAAGCGCGCGCCGACGCCATCTACGGCACCCGATCGCCGTCCTTCGTCTCACAGCAATGAGGCGAGCAGGGCCAGCGCGCGTGCAACGCTATCCCGCCTGATCTCCGCCCGGCCGATGTCGCCGAACATAACGCGCTCGTGGCGCACGGCCTGGTCGCGCCGGGCCGCGGCGAAGTGCACGAGGCCGACGGGTTTGTCCGGCGTACCCCCGCCGGGGCCGGCGATGCCGGTTACGGCGACGGCGATGGTGGCGCGGCTATGCGTCAAGGCGCCGCCGACCATGGCGCGGGCGACATCTTCGCTGACGGCCCCATGGCGCTCGATCAGCCAGACCGGGACTCCGAGCATTTCGCTCTTGGCAGCGTTGGAATAGGTGACGAACCCACGTTCGAACACGTCCGACGAGCCGGGGATCGCCGTCAGCGTCGCGGCGACGAGGCCCCCGGTGCAGGATTCCGCCGTGGCGATCAGTTCGCTCTTGGCGCGGCAGGCGTCGAGCAGGGCCGCAGCCTCGCCAATGATGCGCGCATCGATCTTGAGGGAATCGCTCATGGTAGGCGCACCGTCGCCGTGGCGATGGCGGCGATGCCCTCACCACGGCCGATGAAGCCGAGGCCCTCATTGGTGGTGGCCTTGATGCTGATTTGCGCCACATCGAGGCCAAGCACCGCGGCAAGCTTCGCCCGCATGGCATCGCGATGTGGGCCGATCCGGGGAGATTCGCACAAGAAGGTCACATCGACATGATCGATGGCGCCGCCGCGGGCGCGGACCCTGTCAGCCGCATCCTTGAGGAACAGCTCCGACGCCGCGCCCTTCCAGCGCGCATCCGACGGCGGAAAGTGAAGTCCGATGTCGCCATCGGCGATGGCGCCGAGCAGCGCGTCAGTAAGGGCGTGCATGCCGACATCGGCGTCGCTGTGCCCGACGAGCTTCTTGTGATGAGGAATGCGCACCCCGCAAAGAACGACCGCGTCGCCGGGACCGAAGGCATGCACATCGTAGCCGGAACCGATCCTGACCGTGCCGAGGCGCGCGCCCGCGCGAAGCGCGAGCAACTCGTCGGCGCTCGCAATGTCGGCCGCCGTGGTGAGCTTCCGGTTCTCTTCCGCGCCTTCGACCAGGGCGACGTCGAGACCGAACCACTCAGCGAGGCCGGCATCGTCGGTAAAGGTCGCATCCGGCTCTTTCGCAGCGGCGCGATGCGCGGCGAGGATCGCCTCGAAGTGAAACCCTTGCGGCGTTTGCGCGCGCCACAACGTCTCGCGTGGAAGCGTGCTGGTAACGCGGCCATCGCCTCCGCGCTTCAGCGTGTCGGTGACGGGAAGCGCGGGGAGGGCGGCAGGATGCGCGCGAAGCGCCCCGATCACGCGCTCGATCAGATCCGCCCCGACGAAGGGGCGCGCGGCATCGTGAATGAGCACCTGCTGCGGCGGCCGCTCGGCCAGGGCCTCAAGCCCGGCTCGGACAGAGTCTTGGCGGCTGGCGCCCCCCGAGACAGGAGGGCGCAGTCGGCCGGGAAAGCCCCTGGCCACAGTTTCATACTGCACTGCATCGTCAGGATGAATCACCACCAGCACCTCATCGACCCCCGGATGGTGGGCAAAGGCACTGATCGCCCTGGCCAATATTGGGGTACCGCCAACAGGAAAATACTGCTTTGGGATCAGTTGTTTATCGCCTGCCGCTCGGAGCCCGCGACCAGCCGCAACGATAAGGGCCGCGACACTCATACTAAGGTCTCAACCAGTTTTTTTGCACTGCGGCATTTGTCGTATTGCTCGAGCATCAAATCCCCAATATTGTGCCCAATAAAAGTTCAGGGCAGCTTGTTGCATATTCTTTGTGCACGTCTCGCTTGCTCGCCGCAAGGATATACCGCTTGAGCGCCTCCACCAAAAAGCAGAACCCACGCCGCAACGCGCAACTGCAGATTCCCGTCGACGCGTTGCTGAGCGCGTTGCCGCATCCACTCCTGGTCATCGGCGAGGATCTACACATCGAATACGTCAACACCGCCGCAGAGGACTTCTTCCAAATGAGTTCGACGGTGCTCTGCCGGCGCGCGCTCACCGACGTCGTCGCCTTCGGCAGCCCGCTGATCGCCCTCGTCGAGCAGGTGCAGCGCAACGAGACCCACGTCAATGAATACGGCGTCGAACTCGGCTCCTATCGGTTCGAGGCCCCGAAGCTTGTCGATCTTTACGGTGCGCCGCTGCCCGAAGCGCCAGGACGCGTCTTGGTGATGCTGCAGCAGCGTAACATGGCGCAGATGATCGAGCGTCAGCTCACCCATCGCGGCGCCGCGCGCTCGGTCTCGGCATTGGCGGCGGTGCTCGCCCACGAGATCAAGAACCCGCTGTCGGGCATTAGGGGCGCGGCCCAGCTGATCGAAAGCGAGCGCCCTGAGTTTGACCGCACCCTGACCCAATTGATCTGCGCGGAGTCCGACCGCATTTGCAAGCTCGTCGATCGCATGGAGATCTTTGGCGACGAGCGGCCGTTGCAGCGCGAGCCCGTAAACATCCACGACGTGCTCGATCACGTGAAGCAGATCGCGCGCACCGGCTTCGCCCGCCAGATCAAGATCGTCGAGCACTACGATCCGTCGCTGCCGCCGGTCCCCGGCAGCCGGGACAAGCTGATCCAGGTCTTCCTCAACCTCGTTAAGAACGCCGCCGAGGCCATCGGTGACGAGCGGTCCGACGGCCAGATCACGCTGTCGACGTCGTTCCGTCCTGGTGTGCGCCTGTCGGTTCCCGGCAGCCAAGCCCGCGTCAGCCTACCGCTCGAGATCGCGGTGGAAGACAACGGCGCCGGCGTGCCGACCGATCTCGTGCCGCATCTGTTCGATCCGTTTGTCACCACCAAACAGTCAGGCACTGGCCTCGGTCTTGCGTTAGTAGCGAAGATTATCGGCGACCATGGCGGCATCATCGAGTGCGACTCGCGGCCCCGGCAAACGGTGTTTCGCGCGCTGATGCCGATGTCCGAAGGCGACCAGACAACAACGGGGCGGGCTTGAGAGCATGGCCAAGGGCAACATCCTCATCGCAGACGACGACGCCGCCATCCGGACGGTGCTGAACCAGGCCCTAGCGCGCGCGGGCTATGCCCCCCGCGCCACCGGCAACGCCGCGACGCTGTGGCGGTGGATCAGTCAGGGCGACGGCGACCTCGTCATCACCGACGTGTTGATGCCGGACGAGAACGCGTTCGATCTAATTCCCCGGGTGAAGAAGCTCAGGCCCGACCTTCCGATCATCGTCATGAGCGCCCAGAACACCTTCATGACCGCGATCACAGCGGCGGAGCGTGGCGCCTATGAATATCTGCCGAAGCCGTTCGACCTGAACGAGCTCATCGCCGTGGTCGGCCGCGCACTCGCCGAGCCGCGGCGCAAGGTCCAGCGCCTCACCGCCGAGCAGAGCGACGGCCTGCCACTGATCGGCCGCTGCCCGGCCATGCAGGACATCTACCGCGTGCTCGCGCGTCTGACCCAGACCGACCTGACAGTGATGATCACCGGCGAATCCGGAACCGGCAAGGAACTCGTCGCGCGCGCGCTGCATGAATACGGTAAGCGCCGCAACGGTCCCTTCGTCCCCATCAATATGGCGGCAATCCCCCGCGAATTGATCGAGTTGGAGCTGTTCGGCCACGAGAAGGGTGCCTTCACCGGCGCCCAAAACCGCCATGTCGGGCGCTTCGAGCAGGCGGAAAGCGGCACGCTGTTCCTCGACGAGATCGGTGACATGCCGATGGAGGCGCAGACGCGTCTGCTTCGCGTTCTGCAGCAGGGCGAATACACGACGGTCGGCGGACGCACCCCGATCCGCAGCAATGTCAGGATCATCGCTGCCACCAATCGCGACCTGCAGCAACAGATCGACCAGGGCTTGTTCCGCGAGGATCTGTTCTATCGTTTGAACGTTGTGCCGCTGCGCCTGCCGCCCTTGCGCGAGCGCCTGGAGGACATCCCCGATCTCGTTCGTCATTTCCTCGGCATCGCCGAGCAGGAGGGGCTGCCGTCGAAAACTTTCGAGCCGGCGGCGATCGAACGGCTCAAGCGCTATCACTGGCCCGGCAACATCCGCGAGCTCGAGAACCTCGTCCGGCGCCTATCGGCGATCTATTCCCAGGACATCATCACCGGCGACATGGTCGAAAGTGAGCTTGCCACTGTGGCGCGGACGCCGTTCGCCGATGCGCCGGAGCGGGCCGGCGATCTTTCGGAGTTGGTCGAGCGCTTTCTCGCCGACTACTTCATGGGCTTCGGGCAGGACTTGCCCCCAGCGGGCCTTTACAACCGCGTGCTGCGGAAGATCGAGCTTCCACTCATCACGGCGGCCTTGGCGGCGACGCGCGGCAACCAGATCCGCGCCGCCGATCTTCTCGGCCTCAATCGCAACACGTTGCGCAAGAAAATCCGCGACCTCGGCATCAAAGTGATCCGCACGCCGGGCCTTTGAACCTCAAAATCCGGCCAAAGAAGCGGCATTTTGGTCTCTGCTGGTGCTTAATCGCCACAGGGTCGCCAAAGCGCCACATTGTGATCTTATTGCATCAGGCCTAGGCTGGCTCCCTCAATTCAAAAACACGCTTATTTGCTTGGTGAACGGGGAGAGGGGTTTGGGTAGCGCCCTGGACTGGTGGCAAAGAATGGCGGAAAGCTTGTCGCTGTCGCATCCGCGTCAAAGCGAGGAGCCGTCGCGTCCGGCAGGATCCGAGACCGCCGAAAGCGCCACCGAAACCACCGAGGACGCCGCCGGTTCTGAGGCCGTGGCCGGTTCGTCACCAGGATCGCCCCGATCACGGCGGCGACGCCTCCCGTTCACCATTGGCCTGATCATCATGATCCTGTCGCTCGGCTCCGGCTTTGCGACCTACGGGATCCTCACCGGCCTCACACCCATCGTACCGACCCACCTCGTCGTGGTGGGCATGCTCCTCATCAACCTCGTGCTCGTGATCGCCATGGTGATGATCATCGCCTGGCAGGTCACGGGATTGTGGCTCGCCAGGCGTCGCCAGGCTGCGGGCGCGCAGTTGCACGTACGCATCGTCAGCCTGTTCAGCGTGATCGCGGTGGTCCCCGCCATTCTGCTTGCGGTCTTTGCTAGCGTCTCCCTCGACCGCGGCCTCGATCATTGGTTCTCCGCGCGCACCAAAGCAATCATCGGCAATTCGGTCGACGTGGCCACGGCCTATGTTCAGGAACACGGCCAAGTGATCCGCACCGATACCCTCGGCATGGCCAAGGACATCGACGAAGCGGTCAATCTCGTGAAGTCCCGGCCGCAGGCCTTCGGCAACTTCCTCGCCGCGCAAGCCTCGATCCGGGCGCTGCCGATTGCCTATCTGATCGACGGCGACGGCAAGATTCTCGCCACCGCGGCGACGCTGAAGGACGTGCCCTATCAGGCGCCCCCAAAAGCGGCCATGGACCTCGCCAAGGACGGCCAGGTCATCGTCATCGCGCCGGGGCAGACCGCGCTCGTTGGCGCGATCAAGTCCCTGAACAATTTCAACGACACCTACCTCTATGTGCTCCGCCCGGTGAATGCGCAGGTGCTCCAGCAATTGCGCGAGACGCGCGCCAACGCCGCCGAATATCAGCTTCTCGAGCAGCGCCGGACGGGGGTTCAGGTCGCCTTCGGGCTGATGTATGTGGCCATCGCCCTGACCTTGCTGTTGTCCGCCATCTGGATCGGCATGTGGTTCGCGAACCGCCTGGTCGCGCCGATCCGCCAATTGATGGGTGCGGCCAAGCAGATCTCCGGCGGCAATCTCGATGTCGCCGTCGACACCAAACCGGCCGACGGCGATCTTGCCGTCCTCGGCGCCACCTTCAACACCATGACCTCGGAGCTCAAGAGCCAGCGCGACGCGCTGGTCGGCGCCAACTCGACGCTCGACGAACGGCGGCGCTTCATGGAGGCGGTGCTCTCTGGCGTCACCGCCGGCGTCGTCGGCCTTGATGCCGATGGCACCATCACCCTTGTCAACCGCTCCGCCGAGAACCTGTTGGGCGTGAAGGAAAGCGCTCTCGTCGGCAAGGCGCTCGCCACCGCGATCCCGGGATTTGCCGCGTTGATGAAGCGGACGCAAAAGCAGGGCAAGAGCCTTATCACCGAGCAGATCTCGCTACATCGCGCCGGATCCGAGCGCAATTTCGCCGTCCGCGTCACCAGCGAAGGCAGCGGCCAGCAGGCGCAAGGCTACGTCTTGACCTTCGACGATATCACCGAGCTGGTCAGCGCCCAGCGCAGCACTGCCTGGGCCGACGTGGCGCGACGCATCGCCCATGAGATCAAGAATCCGCTTACGCCGATCCAGCTTTCCGCCGAACGTATCCGCCGCAAATACGGGGACGCCATCACCAAGGATCGCGACGTTTTCGACCAATGCACCGACACTATCATTCGCCAGGTATCGGACATCGGCCGCATGGTCGACGAGTTCTCGGCCTTCGCGCGGATGCCGAAGCCGGTGATGGAACTTCACGATGTCCGCGATATCGTGCGCGAGGCAGTGTTTCTATTCCAGGTGAGCCGCCCCGAGATCACCTTCGATCTCGACCTGCCCGACAAGCCCGCGGTCACGCTTGCCGATCAACGTCTACTCACCCAGGCCGTCACCAACCTCGTCAAGAACGCAAGCGAGGCGATCGACAGTGCGCTCGAAGCCGACCCCGACCGCACCGACAAGGGGCATGTCACCGCGAAGGTAAGGACCAAGGGCGATCGCCTCCAAATCACGGTGATCGACAATGGCTGCGGGCTGCCGAAGGAAAACCGTCAGCGCCTCGTCGAGCCCTATATGACGACCCGCGTCAAGGGCACCGGGCTTGGCTTGGCCATCGTGCAGAGAATTACCGAGCAACATGCCGGCACCTTGCATCTGGCCGACGCGCCGAAGCGGGACGGCAAGATCCAAGGCGCTTCGGTGCGCATCGATCTGCCCATCCGCGACCTGGATGAGCAGGGCGCCGACGCCGACACCAACGCAAGCGGAGGCGCCCACAAGGCCACGGCGCCCGAAGCCGCTGAATGAGAGGAGGAAGCAACCGATGGCGTCTGACATCCTCGTCGTAGACGACGAAGCCGATATCCGAGAGCTGATCTCCGGCATTCTCGAGGATGAAGGTCATGGCACCCGGCTGGCGAAGGATTCCGACGAGACCCTCGCGGCGATCGAGGAACGCCGCCCCTCACTCGTGATCCTGGATATCTGGCTGCAAGGCTCGAAGCTCGACGGCCTCGAACTGCTCGACCGCGTCAAGCGGAGCCACCCCGACCTTCCCGTGGTGATCATCAGCGGCCACGGCAATATCGAGACCGCGGTCGCCGCCATCAAACGCGGCGCCTACGACTACATCGAGAAGCCGTTCAAGGTCGATCGCCTCGTGCTCATCACCACGCGCGCGCTTGAGGCGTCGAAGCTCAGGCGCGAAAACCGAGAGCTTCGCGAACGCAGCGCCTACAGCTTCGACATGATCGGACACTCGACCTCGATGAACCAGCTGCGCCAGGCCATCGACAAGGTGGCCCCGACCAATAGCCGCGTGCTGATCTCGGGCCCCTCCGGCTGCGGCAAGGAGCTCGCCGCCCGCGTCATGCACATGAAATCGGCGCGCGCCGACGGCCCCTTCGTGGTGCTGAACGCCGCGGCCATGGTGCCGGACCGAGTTCGAACTCGAATTGTTCGGCACAGAGGAGGGGGTGAGCACCGCCCCGCGCAAAGTCGGCGCGCTGGAGGAAGCCCACAACGGCTCGCTCTACATCGATGAGATCAGCGACATGCCGCTCGAGACCCAAGGCAAGGTCCTGCGTGTCCTCGTCGAGCAGCGCTTCCAGCGGCTTGGTGGCGGACCCAAGGTTCATGTGGACGTCCGCGTGATCTCCTCGACCAGCCGCGACTTGCAGAAGGAGATGGCGTCGGGCCGCTTGCGCGAAGATCTGTTCCACCGCCTCAACGTGGTGCCGATCCGCGTCCCCGGCCTTTCCGACCGCCGCGAGGATATCCCGGAGCTCGTCCGCTATTTCGTGCAGACCATCTCCGTCGCCTCGGGACTGCCGCCCCGCCGCATCGGCGAGGACGCCATGGCGGTGCTCCAGTCCCATGATTGGCCCGGCAATGTCCGCCAGCTCCGCAACAACGTCGAGCGCCTGATGATTCTCGTCGGCGGCGACGCCGAGAGCATCATCACCGCCGACATGCTCCCCGACGAGATCGTGTCACCGGTACCGCTGTCGCCGAACGGGGCAGGGGGTGAGCACCTGATGTCGCTGCCCTTGCGCGACGCGCGCGAGATTTTCGAGCGCGAATATCTCTTGGCTCAAGTCAACCGATTCGGCGGTAACATCTCCCGAACCGCGGAATTCGTAGGCATGGAGCGCTCCGCTCTGCACCGCAAATTGCGCGCTCTCGGGGTCAATTCCAACGAAAGAGGCATGGCGATGCGCTAGGGTTAACCATGCTCTTGGCCGATTCGGGGAATTTGTGCTCATCTCGGCACTTGCGGTCATGCCCAGCAATCGCGTCTAATGTCCGCGGCCCTCAGATTTTTCATGAGCTCGGGCCATTAACCATAAGCGTAAGCGTGGACCTAAGGGACGGGGAAGCCCATGGCAACAGAACGCACGCAAAGTCTGCAGGACACATTTCTCAATCACGTCCGCAAACAAAAGACGCCACTCACCATATTTCTCGTGAACGGAGTGAAGCTCCAAGGCGTTGTGACTTGGTTCGACAATTTCTGCGTTCTCCTGCGCAGGGACGGGCATTCGCAGCTCGTCTACAAGCACGCAATCTCGACGATCATGCCCGGTCAACCGATTCAGCTTACCGAGTTCGGCGACGCGGAAGGTGCCGCGGATTAGTTGCGCTCCACTGACCCAAGAGATCTGAAGCGCAAGCAGCGGGCGCCGGCTGGCCGCGACGCGCGCGGCGGGGCGCCGGGACAGCAGGCGCGCGCCATCGTGTTTGAGCCCGTGATGGGCAATGACTTGCGGCGTGAGCGTACGGTGCGCCATGCTCCGCCTCCGCGGTCGCCGGAGGCTCGGCTCGAGGAAGCCTTGGGGCTTGCGCGGGCGATCAACCTCGACGTCCGTACCCATGGCCTCGTGCCGCTGCCGCATCCGCGGCCCGCAACCTTGTTCGGCTCGGGCAAGGTTGCCGAGCTTGAGGGCATCGTCCGTGCCGACGACGCCGAGCTCGTGATCGTCGATCATCCGCTGACGCCGGTGCAGCAGCGCAATCTCGAGACGGCGTGGAACGCCAAAGTGCTCGATCGCACCGGTCTCATTCTCGAGATTTTCGGCGAACGTGCGCGGACGCGGGAAGGGCGCTTGCAGGTCGAGCTCGCCCACCTCGTCTATCAGAAGAGCCGGCTGGTCCGCTCTTGGACCCACCTCGAACGACAGCGTGGCGGCTTCGGCTTCTTGGGCGGTCCCGGCGAGACCCAGATCGAAACCGACCGCCGCATCATCGGCGACCGCATCGAAATGATCCGCCGCGAGCTCGACCACGTGCGGCGCACGCGCGCTTTGCATCGGAAGTCGCGGGAGCGAGTGCCTTACCCGACGGTCGCTCTCGTCGGCTACACCAATGCCGGCAAATCGACGCTGTTCAACGCGCTGACCGGCGCCAAGGTATTCGCCGAGGACACGCTGTTCGCCACCCTCGACCCCACGCACCGCGCCATTCCGCTGCCGCATGGATCCAAGGCCGTGCTCTCGGACACCGTCGGCTTCATCTCAGACCTGCCGACGACGCTGATCGCGGCCTTCCGCGCCACGCTGGAGGAAGTGCAAGAGGCGGACCTGATCCTGCATGTGCGCGACATCGCCGACGAGGCGAGCGCAAGTCAGCGTACCGACGTCAATGCCGTGCTTGCCGAGCTCGGCATCGACGCCGACGCCGAGCCCGAACGCCTGCTCGAAGTCTGGAACAAGGCCGACCTTCTCGACGCGCCGACGCTGGCCCGGCTCGCGAACGAGGCCGCGCGGGACCCGCGCCACCCTTGTCTCGTCTCGGCGGTGTCAGGTTTCGGCCGTGAAGCTCTCCTCGGCGAAGTCGAAACGCGGCTCAATCGCGCGCGCCAAAGCGTCGATCTCACGCTTGGGCCCGGCGAAGGCGCCCTCTCGAACTGGATCCACGAAAATTGCGAGGTGATCGAGCGCGGCGACCTCGGCGACGGCCTGATCCATTTCCGCATCCGGGTGGCGCCAGAGAAGCGCCGTCGCCTCGAACTGCTCGCGGGCGCAGACCGTGTCAGGCTCGCGGCGGAATAGTCATTCCTTTTCGGCCTCTTCGGCCTTGGCCTCATCCCACAGCTGATCCATCTCCTCAAGCGTCGCATCCTCAGGAGAACGGCCTTCGACGCGCAGTGCCGCCTCGATCTTGCCGAAGCGGCGCGCGAACTTGAGATTAGCTTCGCGCAGCGCGGCCTCAGGGTCGATCTTTAGATGCCGCGCGAGATTGGCCATCACGAAAAGCAGGTCGCCGAACTCCTCGACCACCTTCGCCGTCGACGCCGCACCGCCATCCGCAGCCGCTGCAGCGCGTGCGGCCTTCAACTCGTCGAGCTCTTCTTCGGCTTTGGCGAGCACCGGATCAAGCGAGGGCCAATCGAAGCCAACGCGTGCCGCTTTCGCCTGTAGCTTCACGGCGCGGGTGAGGGCGGGGAGGGCGACCGGAACATCGTCGAGCACGGAACGCGCCTCACCCGTTTCGCGCGACGCCCTTTCCTCGGCCTTGATCCGCTCCCACACGCGGCTCTTCTCAAAGCTGTCCCGTAAGCTCGGGTCCTCGAATACGTGGGGATGGCGCCGGACCATCTTGCGAGTGATGGCATCGACCACGTCGGCAAAGTCGAAGCCACCGAGCTCCTCGGCCATGCGGGCGTGATAGACCACCTGAAGCAGGAGATCGCCAAGCTCGTCCTTCAGATGATCGATGTCGCCACGCGCAATCGCGTCAGCGACCTCGTAGGCCTCTTCGATTGTGTACGGCGCAATCGACGCGAAGCTCTGCTCGATATCCCAGGGGCAACCCGTCTCCGGATCGCGCAGCCGCGCCATCACGCGCAACAGATCCTCGATGCCGAAGCGATTTTCCGGCGCGTCAGCCATTGCCGGCGCGCCGCGGGAAGGCGGTGAATTCAATAGCGACTTCAGAAGGATGCGCCGGTTTTGGCGAACTTTCCCCGATACGCTGGATTCGCATAAGGTATATTATGGAAAATTTCTGTTTGGGTGACACCCTGGCCGGATGGCTTATGCCGGGGCCCATCGCGCCGGCTTACGCCCGCTCGTAATGATCGCGGATCAGTTGGTCGAGAAGACGCACACCGAAGCCCGAGCCCCAGCTGCGATTGACGTCGCTATCGACCGAAGCCATCGCGGTGCCGGCGATGTCGAGATGCGCCCAGGGTGTGCCCTCCTTGACGAAGCGCTGGAGGAACTGCGCCGCCGAGATCGAGCCGCCCCACTTGCCGCCGGTGTTCTTGATGTCGGCCACTTTCGACTCGATCATCTTGTCGTATTTTGGTCCGAGCGGTAGGCGCCACAATTTCTCACCAGTCTCCTTGCCCGCAGTGACAAGCCAGTCGGCAAGCTGGTCGTTGTTGCTAAAGAGGCCCGCGTGCTCCTTACCGAGCGCAACCATCACCGCACCGGTTAACGTCGCAAGATTGACGAGCGCCTTCGGCTTGAACCTGTCTTGGGCGTACCAGAGGCAGTCGGCAAGAACCATGCGCCCTTCGGCGTCGGTGTTAAGAACTTCGATGGTCTTACCCGACATCGCCGTGACCACGTCGCCCGGACGTTGCGCGCTGCCGCTCGGCATGTTCTCGACGAGGCCGATGATGCCGATGGCATTGACCTTCGCCTTGCGCTTGGCGAGCTCGTGCATGAGCCCGACGACACAAGCGGCACCCGCCATGTCGCCTTTCATGTCCTCCATGCCGGCCGCAGGCTTGAGCGAGATGCCACCGGTGTCGAAGGTGACGCCCTTGCCGACCACCACAAACGGGTCGCCCCCTTTCGGGCCCGCGCCCTTCCACTGCATCACCGCCACATGGCTCGGCCGAGCGCTCCCCTGCCCCACGGCAAGCAGCGCATTCATGCCAAGCCTCTTGAGTGCGGCGGGAGTCAGCACCTCGACCTGAACGCCGACCTTGCCGAGCTCCTTGGCGCGCGTCGCGAACTCCGCGGGTCCGAGCACATTCGCCGGCTCGTTGACGAGGTCGCGCGCGAGCATCACGCCTTCGGCCATGGCCTTGGCCGACGCGAACGACTTGGTCGCGGCCTTCGGGTCGGCGCAGTGCACGACGATTTTTTTGAGCGTCTTGTCGCTGCTCTCGCCCGCCGCGCCGTTCTTCTTCGCGGGCTTCGACTTGTACTTTTTGAATTTGTAACCGCGCAGCACGACGCCGAGCGCGAAGTTGGCGATGTCGGCCGGCGCGATCTCGCGTCCGGCGCCTTCGACGACGATGTGAGCGGTCGGCCCTTCCTTGCCGGTCAGGAGGCCGCGCACCGCCCCGCCGAGATTGAGCCAATCCTCGCTGCCGTATTCCGCGGTCTTCCCTGCCCCCACCACGACAAGCCGTGAGACGTTGAGACCGGAGGGAGCGAGCAGGTCGACGGTCGTTTCCTTCTTGCCCTTGAAGCCGCTGATCTCCACGCCGCGCGACAAAAGTCCCTTCGACGTCTTGTCGAGATCCTTGGCCACCGGTGGAAGCTTGGGCCCCTCCTCGGCGACCACCGCGATAACGCCCTCCTCGGGCACATTGAGATTGGCAAAGGAAATCGCAGCCTGATCAGTCACCCCTCACTCCCTAGGTTCTTCCAGCTGGCTCGAAGCAAACATCGAGAATAGCGCGGTTAACGCGTGGACTTGGCGCGCTCAACTGATGCAGCTTTGCAACAGCGGGAGGGAAATCAAGGCGATCTTCCTAGTTCCTGCGGCAGCGGATTGCAAGTCGGGGCCCACCGCCGAAATTCAGCCATCATGCCTTGGTCAGAATCCACTTTGGCACCAGACGGTTGGCGGCTTCGGGGGGCGCCGGCCGGAAGGGGTCGCTCGGGGACCCAAGAGACGCTGCATGAGCCTGTTCGGCCGATATGTCCTTCGGCAGGTCACCAATGCGTTCGTCATCATCCTGGTGACGCTCACCACGATCGTTTGGCTCGCCACGGCACTGAAGCAGCTCGACCTAATTGTCTCGCAAGGTCAAGGCTTTGTGCTGTTTCTGAAGATGACCTTGCTCACCCTTCCGAGCCTCATGGCGCTGATCGCCCCCAACGCCGTGCTCATGGCCTCGCTCTACACCCTCGACCGCATGAACGGCGACAGCGAGCTGATCGTGATGACGGCCGCCGGCGCCCCGGTCTGGCGAATTGGCGCCCCGTTCGTGATTCTCGCCTCGGTGGTCTGCGTCGCGATCCTCATCAGCAACCTCTACGTGATGCCGGCCAGCATGCGTGCGCTCCGCACCTTGATCACTCAGGTCCGCACCGACGTGATCTCGCAAGTCCTTCAACCAGGCCGTTTTTCCAGCACCGAGCCCGGCCTCACCTTCCATATCCGCGACCGCTCCCAGAATGGCGATCTCCTCGGGCTCCTCGTCCATGACGAGCGCGAAGACAAGCAGGTGATGAGCTATCTCGCCGAGCGCGGCCGCATTGTCAGCAATGACGATGGTTCCTACCTCGTGATGTTCAATGGCCATGTCCATCGCTACGAGCCCAAATCCCCTGAAAAAGGTGTCCAGATTGTCGCCTTCGACCAATATGTCCTGAATATTTCTGACGTCGCCCCCAAGGATACGTCAAGCAAAGAGCTGCGTCCCCGCGAGCGCTACCTTGGCGAACTGCTCAACCCTGACCCGAACCTACTCAAGGGAAGGGGAAATATCGGCCAGATTCGCACCGAGATACACGACCGGTTCGCGACGCCGTTCTACCCGTTGCTGTTCGCCTTCCTCGCCATAGCTGTGCTCGGCCATGCCCGCACCACCCGTGAGAGCCGCTGGGCGCAGATCCTGATCGCTGCGGGCATTGCGGTCGGCTTGAGGGTTTCCGGGCTCACGGCATCCAACCTCGTGACCCTCAATGCGGCCGCCGTGCCGCTGGTCTATCTCATTCCAATTGGGGCGATTATCGTTGCAGCGACAGTGGCGCACGTTAGAATGTCGCCAGAACTGCGGTCCAAACTGAGTCTCCAGCTTAACTTCAAGCCGGGGAATATAAAGTTATGGGCCGGTCGGGGGATGACAGCGAAGTGAAAGCGCAGATGCCAGGCATCAGTGCAGCGGGGACCCTTGCGCGGTATTTCTCGTTGCGTTTCCTGATCGCTATGCTCGCGATGTTCGCCGTCTGCTGCGTGCTGATCTTCTTCGTCGACTTCATCGAGATGCTGCGCCGCGCCGGTAACTATAACGGCGACGTTTCAGGCTTTTTGCTCGCTTGGATGACGCTGCTCCGCCTCCCCTCTTTCTCCGAGCTGACCCTGCCTTTCGCCGTTCTGATCGGCACCGTCGGCATCTTCCTGATGCTGAGCCGCTCGTCGGAATTGATCGTCGTGCGCGCGGCCGGCGTCTCGGTCTGGCAATTCATGCTCCCCGCCATGATTGTTGCCTTCCTGCTCGGCGTCGTTTTCGTCACGATTTACAACCCTGTTGCCGCTCGCGCCCGCGCCGAGGCCGAGCGTCTTTACGCCAGCGCCTTCGACAAAGAGGAGTCGCTCCTCAAGACCAAGAATGCCGGCGCCTGGCTACGCGAGGACGGCGCTGACGGCCCCTCCGTCATGCATGCGCTCCGTGCCTCGAACCAAGGCCTCGAACTCACCCACGTCACCGTGTTCCAATACGCTCCAGATCAATCCCCGACAGAGCGTATCGAGGCGCGCAGAGCCGTGCTCAAGGACGGACGTTGGGAACTTGAGGACGCATGGGTCAGCGCCGTTGGCAGCCAGCCCGTGCTGTACAAGCACTACCTGCTCAGCACCTATCTCACCCCGACGCAGGTGCGCGACAGTCTCGGCACGGAGTACTCGATCTCGTTCTGGGATCTGCCAAATTTCATCGAGATTGCCGAACGGGCAGGTCTGCCGGCCACGCAATACCGCGTGCAGTATCAGCTGCTGTTGTCGCGTCCGTTCCTGCTCATGACCATGGTGCTGATCGCGGCAACCTCATCGCTCCGAGCGTTCCGCTTCGGCAACGTGCAGCTCAACGCCATCGGCGGCATCGCGGCGGGCTTCGGCTTCTTCATCCTCGCCGAAGTCTCCCGCAACTTCGCCATGGCCGGGCTGACCTCTGCCATGGCCGCCGCGTGGGTCCCCGTCATCATTGCGGCGAGCCTCGCGCTCACCGTGCTCTTGTACAAAGAGGACGGATGATGACGCGCCACACCGCCACACTAGAGCCAATCCGCCGGGCAAAGCCCGGCCTCGCCGCGTCTAGAGGCTTTTGCGCCTGGGTCGCACGCGTCTTGTCACGCGTCTTGTTGTGTCTGCTTCTGGGCGTGCTCGTCCTTGGCATGACCTCGCCGGTCTCCGCCCAAGGCTTCTCCGACGTCAACAAGAAGAACAAGCAAGGCGGCGGCCGCTTCGGGCAGCAACCGCAAAGCGACCTCGGCACCATCCTGAAGCCGCCGAAAATGGACTCGAGCGAGCCCATGCTGCTTCAGGCCGACGAGATGATCTACGACAACGAGAACAACAAGGTCACGGCCAAAGGCAACGTCGAGATCTACTACGGCAACTACACCCTGCTCGCCGATCAGGTGATCTATGACCGCAGCGCCAACACGCTCGCGGCGCAGGGCAACGTGCGCATCAAGGACCCCGAAGGCGCGATCATCACCTCGAACCAGATGACGCTCACCGACGACTTCCGCGACGGTTTCATCGATGCCTTGCGCGTCGTCACCAAGGACGACACCAGGATCGTCGCTCAGACCGCCTCGCGCGAGGCGGGCAACGTCACCGTGTTCCACAACGGCTGGTTCACGCCGTGCAAACCCTGCGCCGATAACCCCGACAAGCCGCCGACCTGGCGCATTCGTGCGAAGACAATCATCCACCGCAAGGACCAGGCGACCATCACCTATCGCAATGGTTTCTTTGATCTCTTCGGCGTGCCGATAATGTGGGTGCCCTATTTCCAGAGCGCCGATCCGACGGTGAAGCGAAAGTCCGGCTTCCTGATGCCGATGTATCAGCAGTCCGATCGCCTCGGCACGACGGTGACCCTTCCATACTACTTCGCACTGTCTGACACTTACGACTTCACCTTCGCGCCGATGTACACCTCGAAGGCCGGCACCCTGCTGCAGGGATCGTGGCGCCAGCGCTTGGCGACCGGCGCCTATCGCATCGACCTCGCTGGTGTATGGAATGACGGGACCTTCGACGCGCCGGTCGACGGTAATTTCCGCGGCAGCCTCGAGACCCAAGGCAAGTTCGCGCTCAACCCCTATTGGTCCTATGGCTGGAATGCGATCGCTGAGTTTGACGACACCTTCCGCCGCTATTACGGCTTGGATAGCGAGCTCAAGACCGACCGCGTCTCGCAGGCCTACCTCGAGGGCTTGCACGACCGGAACTACGCCAGCATGCGGTTTTATCAGACGGGCACCCTGCTCCGCACGCAGGATCCGCTCGCCGACGCCACGGTCTATCCGATCATCGACTATGACTACATCTTCAAGAACCCGGTGGTCGGCGGCGAGCTTAGCCTCAATTCCAATCTGATGGCTTTGTCCAATGCCGACGGCACCGATTCGAATCGCTTCATCCTCCAGACCAAATGGCGGCGGCAGCTGATAGACGGTATCGGACAGGTCTATACGCCCTTCGCCGAGCTACGTGGCGACGTGTATGGCGTCAACGAGTTCGTCGATCCGGCGACAGACCTGAGCTCGAGCGGGGCGCTGTTCCGCGGCACCGCCGTTGCCGGTGCCGAATATCGCTATCCCTTCATCGCCACCACCGGCGACGTCGCCCACGTGTTTGAACCAATTGCTCAGATCATAGGGCGCCCAGATTCCGTCGGCGTCGACCAGTCCGAGATCCCCAACGAGGACGCGGCGAGCCTCGTGTTCGACGACACCATACTGTTCGATATCGACAAGTTCTCCGGTTACGACCGCATCGAGACCGGCACCCGCGCCAATGTCGGCATGCGCTACACGGCTCAACTCCCCTCCGGCGCCTATGCGCGCGCGGTCGTCGGTGAGAGCTATCAGCTCGCGGGCCAGAACAGCTTCGACCTTGCCAGCGGTCTCGGCACGCGCGCCTCCGACTACGTGACCGGCCTTTATTTGCAAGCGGCGCGCTATTTGTCTCTCGTCGGCCAGGCGCGCTTCGACCAGGAGACCTTAGATCTGATGCGGACCGATATCGGCTCGTCGGCGAAGGTCGGTCCCATCGACCTCATGCTCAATTACGCCGAAATCGCGCCTGCCGCTGTGTCGCCAGACGTCGTCACCCCCGACACCAAGAATGACAACCAGGAGCGTCGCCAGGAAGTCCTTGCTCGAGGCGCGCTCGCGCTGACCGACACCTGGGCCCTGCTCGGCAGCGTCCGCTACGACATTCAGAACGATCAGCTGATCGGCGACGGCGTTGGCCTGCGCTATCAAGACGATTGCCTCACGCTCGGCGTCACCTATCAACGCAGCAACATTCAGGATCAAGACATCCAGCCGAATCAAAGTGTCATGGTCAATTTGTCGCTCAAATATCTTGGCACATATCAGTTCCAAACCGACCCATCGGGCTTGTTGGGTCCGGAACCGAATTAAGGGAGACGGGCGGCCGCGGTCATCCCCCGACCGGAGCGCTCGGTTTGACAGTGGCGTATTTGACGAGACCTGGGTCCTTGGCCCTTGGCGTCGTTGCTATGCTCGCGGTTGCCGCAGGCCTAGTTGGAGTGTGCCCGCCTGCTGTTGCGCAGTCAGAGCAGTCGATCGTCGTGCTCGTCAACGACGACCCGATCACCCTTTACGACATCGAGCAGCGCCAACGCTTCCTTGCCGTCACCACCCAGGCCCAGCCCAGTCCGGCCTTGAAGAAGCAGGCCACTGACATGCTGATCGAGGAGCGGCTTCAGATCCAGCAGGCCAAAAAGCTCGGGCTCACGCCGGACGAATCCACCGTCAACAGGGTGCTGTCCGGCATGGCCCAGAAGAACAATATGACCCCCGAGGCACTCGGTTCCGCGCTCGGCCAGATGGGCGTGAACATCAAGACGTTGCGGGACCGGGTCAGGGCTCAAGTTGCCTGGCAAGAGGTGGTTCGGCGCAAGTTTCGCCGCGACGTGGTGATCGGGGATGCCGACGTCGACAAGGCTCTCTCCGGCGCCGGCGGCGGCGAAACCGAGGAGAAAACCACCCTGCAGCTTCGCCAGGTCAAATACCAGATCCCGAGCAATGCCGATCAGTCGGCAATCGCCAAGCAACTCTCCGAGATGGAGACGGTGCGGGCGAAACTCCAATCCTGCGGCAAGGTCAGCACGCTCACCCAAGGCATGAAGGGGCTAACGGTGAAGACCTTGCAGGATCAAGTTGCCTCATCGCTGTCCCAGCCGACGCGCCTCCTGGTGATGAACGCCAAGGTCGGCCAAATGACACCCCCTACCCTGTCCGGTTCGGCCATTGAGTCGTACGCCGTCTGCGGCAAGCGCGCCGTCAAGGGCGATCCAGAAAAGAGGCAGGAGACCGAGAACAAGCTCATGGAGCAGGAACTTGGCATCAGGGCCGAGGGCTTGCTGCGCGACATGCGCCAAGAGGCTTTCATCGAATATCGTTAGCCGCAGGCGGGCGTGACGCGGGCGCCTGATCAGCCTAAGACACAGCGCCGAACCAGGACTGCCAAGGCGATTTCGGCCTGACTGGTCCCAGGTTGCGGCTTGCTGATGTCCCGGGCCCGCCAATGACCAATGCCAAAAAACCGCTCGCGCTGACGCTCGGCGATCCGGCCGGAATCGGCCCCGACATCTCACTATTTGCCTTTGCCGCGCGCCGTCATGAGCACATCCCGCCGTTCGTGCTTCTCGGCGATCCCGAGGTGCTGAGAGCGCGGGCCCGCGCCCTCGATCTCGCGACCCCGATCGAAGTGATCGACGATGCAGGTGCCGCACCCGCGCTGTTCGCCGAGGCGCTTCCGGTGCTGCCGATCAGCGTCGGCGCCGCGGTCATCGCCGGTCGCCCCGATCAGGCCGCCGCGCCGGCGATCCGGCATTCGATCGAGCGGGCCGTTGCCCTCGTCGGTCATGGCGCGGCGAGTGCCGTGGTCACCAACCCGATCAGTAAGGCGGTGCTCTATCGCTCGGGCTTCGCCTTTCCGGGGCACACCGAGTTTCTTGCCAGCTTGGCCGGGCTCGAGCCGTCCGACGCCGTGATGATGCTCGCCGCCGACACGCTCCGCGTCGTCCCCACCACAATCCACATCCCACTTAAAGATGTGCCGGCGGCGCTTTCCGAGGCGCTGATCTTAAAGACGCTTGCCACCACCTCCCGCGATCTCTCGCGTTATTTTGGACTGGCCGCGCCACGCATTGCCGTGACCGGACTCAACCCGCATGCCGGCGAGGATGGCACCCTCGGCCGCGAAGAGGTGGACATCATCATCCCGGCGATCGAGGCGGCGAGGCGCGAGGGGCTTAGTGTTGCAGGCCCCTACCCCGCCGACGCCCTGTTTCACGGCGAAGCGCGGAAGACCTACGACGTCGCGGTCGCCATGTATCACGACCAGGCGCTGGTTCCGTTCAAGACGCTTGCCTTCGACACCGGCGTCAACGTCACCCTTGGGCTACCGTTCATCCGCACCTCGCCAGACCACGGCACGGCCTTCGCACTTGCCGGGACCGGCAGCGCGCGCCCGCACAGCCTGATCGAAGCCTTGCGCTTGGCGGAGTCGATGTCGGCCCGCGTCGAGAGCGCGCCTTGAGCACGCCTGACGGACTACCCCCGCTCCGCGACGTCATCCGCGCTTCCGGGCTCGTTGCCCGCCGCAGCCTCGGCCAGAACTTCCTGCTCGATTTCAATCTCACCCGCCGCATCGCCCGCGCCGCCGGTCCGCTTGCAGGCGTGACGGTGGTGGAGGTGGGTCCCGGCCCGGGAGGCCTCACCCGGGCGCTTCTGCTCGAGGGTGCAGGCCGCGTCATCGCCATCGAGAAGGACGCGCGCTGCCTGGCGGCTCTGGACGAGATTGCCGCAGCCTATCCGGGGCGGCTCGAAATCGTCGCCGCCGACGCGCGGACGGTGGACTACGGGCGCCTCGATATCAAGGCGCCGGCTCGTATCGTTGCCAACCTTCCCTATAGTGTCGCCACACCGCTTCTCGTCGGCTGGCTCAAAACCGAACCGTGGCCGCCGTGGTTCGACCGCTTGGTGCTCATGTTCCAGCGCGAGGTCGCGCTCCGCATCGTCGCCAAGCCTGGCACCGGCGATTACGGCCGGCTCGCGGTGTTGAGCCAGTTGCGGACCGAGCCGCGAATCCTGCTCACGCTGCCAGCAGCCGCCTTTACGCCACGCCCCAAAGTGTCGTCGTCCGTAGTCGAACTCGTGCCAAAGCCAGCGCCGGAGCCGTGCTGCGAGGTTGCCATGCTGGAGCGGGTCACGGCTGCCGCCTTCGGTCAGCGGCGCAAGATGCTCCGCTCCTCGTTGCGGCAGCTCACCAAGGATCCCGAGACGCTGTTGGCCGGACTCGGCATTGATCCGAAGGCGCGCGCCGAGGAGCTCTCGATCGGCGATTTCTGCCGCCTCGCCAATGCCCTTCGGGGTTCGGCCTAAAGCTCGGCGAGAAGCCCCTGCACGAAGTCCTTGAGGCCGGTCAGGCGCGAGCGGCGCAACCGCTCCGCGGCGAGTATCGCGCGCACGGCGGCAAGCGCCTCGTCGACGTCGCGATTGATGACCACATAATCGTATTCGTTCCAGTGCTGGATCTCGTTGCTGGCGCCGCGCATGCGCGCTTCAACCACCTCCGGCGCGTCTTGCGCGCGCTCGGTGAGCCGCCGCTCCAGGACTTCTCCCGATGGCGGCAGGATGAACACCGTCACCACGTCATCCTCGGACTCGGCCCGCAACTTCTCCGCGCCCTGCCAATCAACGTCGAACAACACGTCGCGCCCGTCGCGCAACGCCTCTTCCACCGGCGCGCGCCTGGTGCCGTAATAGTTGTCGAACACCACGGCCCATTCGAGAAACTCAGCGCGGTCGCGCATGGCGGTGAAGGTCTCACGATCCACGAAATAATAGTCCCTGCCCTCGACTTCGCCTTTGCGCTGCTTGCGCGTGGTGCAAGACACCGACATGGCGACGCCGGGCTCAGCTTCGACCAATCTCCGCGCCAGCGTGGTCTTGCCCGCGCCGGACGGCGAGGACAACACCAGCATGAGACCTCTCCGTGCGGGCTCCATGGATCGCCTCACTCGATGTTCTGGACCTGCTCGCGAAGCTGATCGATCACCGTCTTGAGCTCAAGCCCGGCACGGCTGACCTCGATGTCGAGTGCCTTGGAGCAGATGGTGTTGGCCTCGCGGTTGAACTCTTGCGCGAGAAAGTCGAGCCGGCGGCCAACGGCCTGATCCTGGGCAAGAAGCTCACGCGCCGCCGCGATATGGGCGTGAAGGCGGTCGAGCTCCTCCTGGATGTCGGCCTTGGTGGCCACAAGCAGTGCCTCTTGATGCAGCCGGTCGGGATCGAGCCCGGCGCCGGTCTCGGTCAAGCGCGCAACCTGATCGGCGAGACGTTGCGCAATGGCCTTCGGCTCGCGCGCCGGCGCCTTGGCGGCACGCTCGACGAGCGCGCCAATCTGGTCGAGCTGATTGGCGACGATCCCAGCAAGGCGGGCGCCCTCCGCCGTTCGCGCCGCGACCAGTTGGCCAAGCGCGGTCGCAAGACCAGCGAGCAGCGCCTCCTCAAGCTTGGCATGAGCCTCCTCCGTCTCCTCGCCCTCGGACACCTCAACCACCCCCCGCATCGCAAGCAGCGTGTCGAGATTGGCGGGACCCAGATTCGTCAGCGCCCGCGCGCGTTCCGCCGCGGCAAGCGCCTGGGCGAGCGCCGCTTCATTGAGGCGGATCGCAAACTCCCCGCCCTCGCGCCTAAGGGTGAGATTGAAGCTACAATTGCCCCGCGCGAGCTTCTCTTGCGCCATCGCCCTCGCCTTGATCTCGAGCGCCTCGAGACCCGACGGCATCCGGAAGCGGAGCTCGAGATTGCGGCCATTCACGCTCCTGACCTCCCAATGCCAGGCCGTGCCGTCATGGACGCCGGCGCTGCGGCCAAAACCTGTCATGCTTTTGAGGGTCATGGTCGTGGGCAGCCTTGCACCGGACTTTGAGAGCTGGAACGAGTGACCCGCTTATAGGCCGAGTTGGGCGGGGTGGGAGGCAAGAACAGCCCCCCGATCAACCCTCTGCCCGGTAACGTTGACAGGCGGAGGGTGGCGGAGGGCCGAGAGCTTGGCCAAGTTAGCGCTTTGGATTCCGGAGCGGCAAGGGAATGTCGGTTCCGGTTGAGGGCTCCGGCGCGGGTGGCGCTGCCGCATCGGCGGGTGCTGCCGGCGCCGGCGTGATGCCGGCCGAGGTCTGGAGGTTGCGAAGCCCATCGGGTGAGAGCTCGGTGGTTGCAGCCTCGCTGCCCGGCGCGGGCTCAGTCGCCGTCCCTGCCGCGGCCCCGGCACCAGCGGCAGCCGCGGCGGCGGCCGCAGCTTCCTCGCGCTCTTTCTCGCGCATGGCCCGCTCGACCTGACGCCATTTGACCACGTTCCTGTTGTGCTCCTCGAGGCTTGGCGCAAAGGAGTGCCCTCCGGTGCCGTCGGCAACGAAGTAGAGATCCTTGGTCTTGGCGGGTTTCAGGACCGCCTCGATCGCCGCGCGACCGGGATTGGCGATCGGCGTCGGTGGCAGGCCGTTGATCTTGTAAGTGTTGTACGGCGTATCGCGCTCAAGCTCGTCCTGCTGAATGGGGTGGTCGAGCACGCCTTTGCCGCCGACCAGGCCATAGATGATGGTCGGATCCGACTGCAGCCGCATATTCTTCCGCAGCCGGTTCTCGAACACGGCCGCGATGCGCGGGCGCTCATCGGCGCGGCCCGTCTCCTTCTCCACGATCGACGCCAGGATCACCGCCTCTTCTGGTGTCTTCACCACGACGTCGGGGTCGCGTTCCGCCCACATCTTGGCGAGGAACTTTTGGTGCGCCGCCTGCATGCGCTCGACAATGTCGATGCGGGAGTCGCCGATCTGAAAGCGATAGGTATCGGGAAGCAGAGTCCCTTCTGCGGGAATCTCGGTGATGTCGCCCTTGAGGTCCAGATTGGCGCTGATGCGCCCCACGATCTGCTGGCTCGTCAGCCCTTCGGGGAGCGTGACCTTGTGATCGATCGACTTGCCTTCGACCAGGGTGTCGAGCACCTGGCGCATGCTGGCGCGCTTGCGAAACTCATATTCGCCGGCCTTCAGGCTGCCAGTGCCTTTGAGATAGCTGAAATATATGACGCCGGTCATGAACAGGCCGCGATCGCTGATGACCTCGTCATGCTCGAGACGCTCGGCAATGGCGCTTGTGCCCTCGCCCTTGGGGATTACCACGACCGTCGATGTCGCGAGCGGCCCGGGCCGGTCGAACTGGTAGCGGGCGAGAAAGAACAGCGCCAAGGACAGCAGCGCAGTGAAGAACGCGAGCTGAAACATGGCGTTGAAGAAGGCGAGCACCGGGTGAAGCCGCCTGTCCTCATCGTCGCGATCGGGCTCGGGCGGGCGAACCGGCTCGAGCGCCTCGGCAGGGCTGCGCGACAGCCCGCCGAAATCGCGGTCCGGGGGATAGCGCGGATCGTTTCCGCCAACCGTGGACGACAGGTCGTTGATCGCAGACATGCCCGGATATTCCCGCGCGGATACTTTAACCACTTTCCGGCGAAATATGGCGAAAGGGAGGATCAGCTGGCAAGCAGAACGGTGATCCGATCAGGCGTCGCAGCGGCGCAAGATCAGCGAGGCGTTGGTGCCCCCAAATCCAAAGGAATTGGACAGCACCGTGTCGATGTTCCGCTGGCGCGCCTTATGGGGCACGAGGTCGATGGCCGTCGCCACGGAAGGATTGTCGAGGTTGAGGGTCGGCGGGGCCAGATTATCGCGAATCGAAAGCACCGAGAAGATCGCCTCGACCGCGCCGGCGGCCCCGAGCAGATGACCGGTCGCGGATTTGGTCGAGGACATCGACACCCTGCCAGCGGCGTTGCCGAACAGGCGCTCCACCGCGGCAAGCTCGATCTCGTCGCCCATCGGCGTCGAGGTGCCGTGGGCGTTGATATAGTCGATGTCCGCAGGTTCGATGCCGGCACGCTTCACCGCAGCAACCATGCAGCGATAGGCACCGTCGCCGTCCTCGGCCGGTGCGGTGATGTGAAAGGCATCGCCCGACATGCCGTAACCGATGACCTCGGCATAAATCTTGGCGCCACGGGCCTTGGCATGATCCAAGTCCTCGAGCACTACCATGCCGGCCCCCTCACCCATAACGAAGCCGTCACGATCGCGGTCATAGGGACGCGACGCCTTTTGCGGCTCATTGTTGAAATTGGTTGAGAGCGCCCGGCAGGCGGCAAAGCCGGCGATGGAGAGCCGGCACACCGGCGATTCGGCGCCGCCGGCCAGCATCACGTCGGCATCGCCGAGGGCGACCATGCGCGAGGCGTCGCCAATGGCGTGCGACCCGGTGGAGCAGGCCGTGACCACCGAGTGGTTCGGACCTTTGAGCCCATGCGCGATCGAGACATAGCCCGAGGCGAGGTTGATCAGCCGGCCGGGGATGAAGAACGGGCTCACCCGGCGCGGTCCCTTTTCAGCGAATAGCAACGAGGTCTTCTCGATGCCCTGCAAGCCACCGATGCCGGAGCCGATCAAAACGCCGGTGCGGGTCTGGTCCTCGTAAGATGTCGGGCGCCAGTTGGCGTCGGCGAGCGCCTGCGTGGCAGCAGACATCGCGTAGATGATGAAATCATCGACCTTGCGCTGCTCCTTCGGCTCCATCCAATCGCTGGGATTGTAGGTGCCGTCGCTGCCGTCGCCCCTTGGAATCTGGCACGCGATCTGGCAGCTGAGATCGGAGACGTCGAAATTCTCAACCCGCCTCGCGGCGTTCTCGCCCGCTGTCAGCCGCCGCCACGAGGTCTCCGCCCCGCAGCCAAGCGGCGAAAGCAGCCCCAAGCCTGTGATGACGACACGCCGCATGTGACGCTTTCGCGTGATCCTCGTGGAAACAGTTGATCGGGGCCGTGCGGTCTTGCACCGAGAATGAACGGACGGTCCAAGCGCGACGGGATCAGAGAACGTCCGTCAGGCGGCCGTGTTCTTCTCCAGGAACTTGATGGCGTCGCCGACGGTCAGAATCGTCTCTGCAGCGTCGTCGGGGATCTCGCAGCCAAACTCTTCCTCGAAGGCCATGACGAGCTCGACGGTGTCGAGGCTGTCGGCTCCGAGATCATCGATGAAGCTCGCACTCTCGGTTACCTTGTCGGCCTCGACGCCGAGATGCTCCACCACGATCTTCTTTACGCGCTCTGAGATATCGCTCATGTCCGCCTCACCGTCTTTGCTTTGTTCATCCTTGGGCCCTCGCACATCCCCCGAGCCTCGGCTCACGGCCTAACGCACCCCAGAGCGGCAAGTCACAGGGTTTGAACGCGAGGAGGATAATATTTGTCAAGCCCTCATCGAGCCCCGCAGAGCGGCCGTTTGGGTACCACAGTTTTCCGCCCTTTGCCAGAAGCCCGGAGGCCCTCTCGCGGCGCCTGCAAATAGTGCCGAAGCCGCGTTGTCAAGTGGTTGGAATCTAACGGGTTATACCATCACCATGCCCCCATTGACGTGGATAGTCTCCCCGGTGACGTAGCCAGCCTCGTCGCTGGCGAGAAAGACGACCGTCGCCGCCACATCCTCGGGCTTGCCGAATTTCGCCGCCGGAATTGCGCCAGCAATTGCTTCCACCTGCTTCGGCGTCAACGCGTCGGTCATGGGCGTCGAGATGAAGCCCGGAGCGATGCAGTTCGCGGTGATACCGCGGCTCGAGACCTCGCGCGCGAGCGACTTCGTCATGCCGACGAGGCCGGCCTTCGAGGCGGCATAGTTCCCCTGCCCCGGATTGCCGAGCACACCGGAGATCGAGGCGATATTGACGATGCGGCCGCCCCGGCGGCGCATCATGCCGCGCAAGACCCCGCGCGTCAGGATGAACACCGAGGTGAGATTGACGGCGATGACATCGTCCCACTCCTCGTCCTTCATGCGCATGAAGAGATTGTCGTGGGTGATGCCGGCGTTGTTGACGAGAATGTCCACCTGGCCGAGGGCCTTCTCGGCGTCCTCGCCGAGTTTGACCACGGCGGCACGGTCGCGCAGATTGCAAGGGAGAACATGAACGCGCGAGCCGAGCTTAGCCGCGAGCTCGTCGAGGCGTTCGGCCCGCGTCCCTGAAATCGCAACGTTGGCGCCTTGAGCGTGCACAGCCTCGGCAATGGCCCAGCCAATGCCGCCAGTTGCACCGGTGACGAGAGCACCCTTGCCGGTCAAGTCGAACATGCCGCTCTCCTTTGTTTCGAAGCCCGCTAGCCTTGAAGCACCGCAGCCGCAGTCTCAAGGTCTTCAGCTGTGCCAATTGAACGCGCCTCGAAGCCTTCGAACCGCTTGGCAATTCCGGTCAGAACCCGCCCGGCACCAGCCTCGTAGAGCGCGCTGACACCATTGTCGCGCATATAGAGCATCGACTCACGCCACCTGACCATGCCTGTGACCTGCTCGACGAGGCGCTCGCGGATGGCTTCCGGATCGGTGATCGCGGACGCGAGCACGTTGGCCACAAGGGGAACCGAGGGTGGCGCGATCCGCACCTCGCTCAAGGCCTGTTTCATGACATCGGCGGCGGGCTGCATCAGCGCGCAATGAAACGGTGCGCTCACCGGCAACAGTACGGCCCGCCGCGCGCCAAATTTGGGACCGAGCGCGATCGCCCGCTCGATGGCGCCGCGCGCGCCGCTGATCACCACCTGTCCCGGGGCATTGTCGTTCGCAGCCTCGCAGACCTCGCCTTCGCTCGCCGCCTGGGCCAGCGCCTGTGCCTGCTCGAGTTCGGCGCCGAGAAGGGCCGCCATGGCCCCCTGCCCCACCGGCACCGCCTCCTGCATCGCCCGGCCTCTCGTCTTGAGGAGGCGCGCGGCGTCGGCGAGGCTCAAGCTGCCAGCCGAGGCCAGGGCGGAATATTCGCCAAGGGAATGACCGGCGACGTAAGCCGCGTGCTTCTCAAGCGCGACCCCCTTCTCCTCTTGCAAGGTCCGGATCACAGCCAGGGAAACCGCCATCAGCGCCGGTTGTGCATTCTCGGTGAGGGTGAGTTCGTTCTCGGGTCCCTCCCACATCAACGCCGACAGCTTCTGGCCGAGGGCATCGTCGACCTCGACAAACACCGCCCGCGCCGGCGCGAAAGCCTTGGCGAGTTCGGCGCCCATGCCGACGGCTTGACTGCCCTGTCCAGGAAAAATGAAGGCAATACTCATCTGATGAGTGGGCTCCCGCTTTAGAATCCGGCCAAAGACACTGTTTGCCTTTGGGCTGTCAAGCGAGACCCAGGACAGGTCGCCAAGCAAAAAAGATGATTCGGATACGCAACCCGGCCCCATAGCGCCTTGTTTCTCTGTCTAAGACATAGGCATGCTCAGCTAGGGAGACCGCCATGAAACGCCAGCTTCTCGCCGCACTCGCCTGCGTCGCAGCCCTGACCACAACAGCCTTGGCCGCCGAGACGCAGTCTTGGCCGTGGAAATCACCCACGACGCCTGATCCCGCCCTCGCGCTTCTGCCGAAGGTCAGCGACGTCAGCACCAGCCTCAGCGACACCGTCCTCACCGTTACGGTCAAGGCCATGGCGCCGACCCCGGGCTATAGTGAGCTTCAGCTCACGCCGCGCATGGGCGACCCCAATGACCGCATCTTTGCCTTCGACGCCCGGGGCCGCGCACCACAGGACGTCACCGATCAGGTGGAAACAGGGGTAACCATCGAGGCGTCCTATACCGGCGCGCCGATCGGAAAGTTCGACGTGATTGAAGTGTACGGCAAGGACAACTGCTTGGGCTATTCGCTCACGGACAGCAAACCTGTAGAGTGCAGCGCGAAATCGATGCCGCCGCAATAGTCGATTTGCCTGCCTCAGGCTGCGGGAACGGCCTTGCAAAGCGGCGGCAAATCCTTATAAAGCGGCCTCTTGAAACGCTCCGGTCGGAGGCTGAACGGAGGGCCGCTTGAAAAGGCGGTAGGCTGAAAGGCCGGTCTCCCGTGTCTCCGCTCCCAAGGGTCATCTTCTTGGGCCTTTCCTTCAGAGGCCCATGAGAGGCTTTGCGCCGGAGCCCAGGAAGAAGGAAAAGGCAATTCATGCCGCTTTATGAGCATGTGTTCCTGGCACGCCAGGACATCTCCCAGCAGCAGGTCGAAGCCCTGACGCAGGAGTTCCGCTCGATCCTCGAGGGCCTCGGCGGATCGATTGGCAAGACGGAATATTGGGGCCTGAAGTCGCTCACTTTTCGCATCAAGAAGAACCGCAAGGCGCATTTCTCGCTGTTGAATCTTGACGCGCCGCCGGCAGCCGTGGCGGAACTCGAGCGGCAAATGCGTCTCTCCACCGACGTCATCCGCTTCCTCACCGTCAAGGTCGATGAGCACGAACAGGCGCCCTCGGCGATGATGCGCCGCGCCGATCGCGACGAGCGCGACGGCCGCGGAGATCGTGGTGATCGTGGTGATCGCGGTGATCGCGGTGATCGCGGCGACCGTCGCGGGCCGCGCCGTGACCGCGACCGCGAAGGCCCCCGCGAGACTCAAGCCGTCGCCGACGCGCCCTCGATTGAAGCCTCCGGCAGCGAGGAGGACAACTGATGAGCATGACCCAAGGCGGAGCCCGGCGGCCCTTCTATCGCCGGCGCAAGACCTGTCCCTTCTCCGGGGAGAAGGCTCCGAAGATCGACTACAAGGACGTGCGGCTGTTGCAGCGCTATATTTCGGAGCGTGGCAAGATCGTGCCGAGCCGGATTACGGCGGTCTCGGCGAAGAAGCAGCGCGAGCTGGCTCGTGCGATCAAGCGCGCCCGCTTCCTTGGCCTGTTGCCGTATTTGATCCAATAGACTTGATGCCGAGAGGCTTGCACCAGCTCGCTTAGCTCAAGTTGACGCCAAAGGTTGGGGCGGATCGCCGCCCCTAACCGCTCTACCAAGAGTCGGGACAGCACGAACGATGGCAACTCCACTCCTTATCGGCGCCGGCGCCGGCCTTGTAGCCGCCGCACTGTTCGCTTCGGTGGCGGCAGGGACGGCTCTTGCCGGCATTTTGTTTTGCCTTGCGCCGTTGCCCATCTGTCTTGCCGGTCTCGGCTGGGGTTGGAGGGCGGCAGCGGTCGCCGCTCTGAGCGGCACCATGGTCGCCAGTGTACTTGGGGTGAACCTCGCCGCGTTCTTCGCCGTCACCTTCGCCCCGATCGCGGTCCTCTGCTATCTCGCTCTGCTCTCGCGCCCGGCGCCGGCGGCAGCATCGGCGGCCACTGTGCTCGAATGGTATCCGATTGGCAGGCTCGTCGGCTGGGCGGCGATCATCGCCGGCGCTCTCGTCGGCACCCTCATTGTCATCGGCTACGATCCGGAAGCCTATCGCGACTCGATCAAGCACATGCTCGAGAACCCGGCGTTCAAGGACCTCGATCCCGAAGGCACTCTCTTCACCGAGGAGAACGTCACCAAGCTCACCGACGTGTTCGCCCGGGCGCTGCCGGTTTTCCTTTCGATTGCGTGGCTCAGCATCGCGCTGTTCAATCTGTGGCTCGCCGGTGTGATCATCGACGCCTCAGGCCGCGCGCTGCGGCCCTGGCCGCGGCTTGACGCGCTCGAACTGCCGAACGCCTTTTTCCTCGCCTTCACCGCGAGCCTGATCGGCTCCTTCGTGCCGGGCCTCCCCGGGCTGCTTGCTTCCGCTTTTGCCGGCGCCTTTCTGTTCGCCTACGTGCTGCAAGGCCTCGCCGTGCTGCACGCCTTCAGCCGGGGCATGCCGTTCCGCGCCCTGCTGCTCGCCACCGTCTATCTCGCCATTTTGTTTTTGGGGTGGGTTGCCATCGCCGTGGCCATTCTCGGCCTCAGCGAGCCGCTGCTGCATCTGCGCGAACGCGCCGCAGCCCGGCGGCAGTCCCCGCGCCAGGATTGATCGATAAGACCAGGATAGGAGTACCGCAATGCAAGTCATTCTTCTCGAGCGCATCGGGCGCCTCGGCCAAATGGGCGATGTGGTCACCGTCAAGGACGGTTATGCCCGCAACTTTCTCCTCCCCCAGGGCAAGGCCCTTCGCGCCACCAAGGCCAATCGCGAACGCTTCGAATCCCAGCGTGGGCAACTCGAGGCGCACAATCTCGAGCGCAAATCGGAGGCCGAGGCCGTCGCCACGAAGCTCGACGGTCAGAGCTTCATCGTCATCCGACAGGCCGGCGAGTCCGGCCAGCTCTACGGCTCGGTGAGCACCCGCGACGTCGCCGGCGCCGTGAGCGAGGGCGGCTTCACGATCGAACGCCGGCAGGTGATGCTCGACAGGCCGATCAAGTCCATCGGCCTCCACGACATCCGCATCGCTCTCCACGCTGAAGTCACGCCGCATGTGGCCATCAACGTCGCCCGCTCGGAAGACGAGGCTGCCCGCCAGGCGCGAGGCGAGCAAGTGACGGGCAAGGCAATGGAGGCTGCCGAGGAGGATGCCGAGGCCGCACGGCGCGCCGCCGAAGAGTTGTTCGAGGAGGGCGCCAAGACCGAGGAACTCGCCGAGGCAACCGAAGAGAGCGAGGAAGAACAGCCCGGCGCGTAACCTGCGCCCTATCGTCACGGTGGCTTAAGGAACCCTGCGCCTCAATGTTGCTTTGTTAGGGTATAGGGCCATAATCTGATGGCCGAAGCTCATTGAAGACCCCTTCCTGGAGGGAAGGGGTGGCGCTTGGTCCAATGTTTCGCCCGCTCCATCACGTTCTCGAACATACCCTGACGTCAGGATATTTGCGCCTGATCGACGCCGATGGTGTCGCTCACGCGTTTGGCGACCGCAGCGAGCAAACCGTAGTCGCCCGCATCACCGATCGACGCACGGAGCGGCGGCTGTTCTTCAACCCCGCGCTCGCAATCGGCGAAGCCTATATGGACGGCACCCTCCTCATCGAGCAGGGCACGA
This sequence comes from uncultured Alphaproteobacteria bacterium, assembly GCA_963732955.1. Taxonomy (GTDB): domain Bacteria; phylum Pseudomonadota; class Alphaproteobacteria; order Rhizobiales; family Methyloligellaceae; genus Methyloceanibacter. The sequence goes on along the minus strand of CAVTBH010000004.1, from coordinate 731,753 downwards.
TCTACGATTTCCTCGAGGTTCTGCTTCGCAACCTCGACTATCGGTCCTGGCCTCGATTAGCCCGCCTGCGCGAAGGTCTGAGATTCATCCAGCGAGGCTTGCATCAATACAATCCCGCGGGGCGCGCCAAACGCAACGTCGCCCACCACTACGACCTCGACAGTCACCTTTACGACCTGTTCCTCGACAGCGACCGGCAATATTCCTGCGCCTATTTCGAGCAGGACGCGATGTCGCTCGAGGAGGCCCAAGCCGCCAAGAAGCGGCACATCGCCGCCAAGCTCAATCTTTCAGATGGACTCAAGATTCTCGACATCGGCTCGGGCTGGGGCGGCCTCGGCCTCTATCTTGCCAAGACGGCCCATGTCGAGGTCTCCGGCGTGACCTTGAGCGAGGAGCAGCTCAAGCTGTCGCAAGAAAGAGCCCGCGCCGAGGGCCTCTCCAAGGCCGTCACCTTCGAGCTTCGTGACTATCGCGCCGTGGAGGGCCAATACGACCGCATCGTCTCGGTCGGGATGCTCGAACATGTCGGCGTCGTCCATTACCGGGCCTTCTTCGAAAAGATCCGCAGCCTGCTGACGCCAAACGGCGTCGCCTTGATCCACTCCATCGGCCGCTTCGACGGGCCGGCGTCGACCAACCCCTTTATCGAGAAGTACATCTTCCCTGGGGGCTACATTCCGGCGCTGAGCGAGGTGCTCCCGGCGGTCGAGCGCGCCGACCTCCTTGCCACCGACATGGAGATCCTCCGGCTCCACTATGCGATGACGCTCCGTCACTGGCGGAACCGCTTCCGCGCCGCGTGGCACACCGCCGCCGAGCGCTACGGCGAGCGCTTCTGCCGCATGTGGGAGTTCTATCTGGCCGGCTCGGAAATCGGCTTCCGTTACGAAAACCTAATGGTCTTCCAGCTGCAACTGACGAGGGACCTGAGGGCGCTACCCCTCACCCGCGACTATATTGGCGAAGCCGAGCGGGATCTCGCGCTCCGGGATGTCGTCCGCACGCCGGCCCGCCGTGCGAAGCGGTAGCCGACCGCCTTCCCTGTTGGCGAACGAGCTCTCTCCACGATCTCCACAGCCCCACGCACTAGCGGTCGAGATTGTTTTGACTAGTCTGGACGCATGTCCAATGCGCTGATTCGCCCGCTGCAACCGGCTCCGGAAACGCCGACCTTTCGCGCCCCGCCCTACAATGCCGAGGCGGAGCAGGCGCTGCTCGGCGCCATCCTCGTCAACAACGAGGCCTGCGACCGCGTCTCCAGCTTTCTCAAGGCCGACCACTTCTTCGACCCTTTGCACGGGCGTATCTACGACTATGCCGCCAAGCTGATCTGGGCCGGGAAGCGCGCCACCCCGATCACCCTCAAGACCTTCTTCCAGAGCGACGAGCCCGTGGGCGACTTGACCGTGCCGCAATATCTCGGACGGCTCGCGGCCAACGCCACCACTATCATCAACGCCGAAGACTACGGCCGCACCATCTATGACCTCGCCATTCGCCGGCAGCTGATCCAGATCGGCGAGGACATGGTCAATGTCGCCTTTGACGCGCCGATCGACGCCCCGCCCGCGGTCCAGATCGAGGATACCGAGCAGAAGCTCTATGAGCTGGCCGAGACCGGCAAATACGGCTCTGGCTTCGAGCCGTTCACCACCGCGCTCACCGACGCCATCGACATGGCCGCCAACGCCTACCGCCGCGATGGTGGGCTTTCGGGGCTCGCCACTGGCTTCAACGATCTCGACCAGCGCATGGGCGGCTTGCAGCCCTCCGACCTGATCATCGTCGCCGGCCGCCCTTCCATGGGCAAGACGGCACTGGCGACCAACATCGCCTACCACGTGGCGCGGAGCTATCGCCGCGATCCCGAATTGGAGACCGCCGTCGACGGCGCCGTGGTCGGCTTCTTCTCGCTGGAGATGTCGGCGGAGCAGCTCGCGACCCGCATCATCTCCGAGCAGTCCTACATTCCCTCGGAGCGCATCCGCCGCGGCCGCATCGAGGCCGACGAGTTCGACCGCATCGTCGAAGCCTCGCAGGAGCTCCAGAACCTGCCGCTCTATATCGACCAGACCGGCGGCATCACCGTGGCCCAGCTCGCAGCGCGCGCCCGGCGCCTGAAACGGCAGCGTGACGTCGGTCTCATCGTCGTCGACTACCTCCAGCTCCTGTCCGGTTCGAGCCGCAGGGCGTCTGAGGGCCGCGTCCAGGAGGTCTCGGAGATCACCACCGGCCTCAAAGCTCTCGCCAAAGAGCTGCATGTTCCCGTGTTGGCCTTGTCGCAATTGTCCCGGCAGGTGGAGCAGCGCGAAGACAAGCGGCCGCAACTCTCGGATTTGCGCGAATCCGGCTCGATCGAGCAAGACGCCGACGTGGTGTTGTTCGTGTTCCGTGAGGAATATTATGTAGAGCGCAGGCAGCCGCGCGAGAACACGGAAGAGCACAAGCTGTGGCAAGCAGAGATGGAATTGGTGACCGGGAAGGCCGAGGTGATCATCGGCAAGCAACGCCACGGGCCCACGGGCACGTTGAGGCTCCAATTCACGCCCGAGTTCACGAGATTCAGCAACCTCGCCGCGGAGGATCGGCTGCCGGAGCGGCTGGAGTGAGGCGCGGTAGCCCGGCGGCGGCGCAGCTGGGCGACGTCGGCGACCTCGAGGCCACCGCGACCGCGATCCTGACCATCGATCTCTCCTCGCTCACAGCCAATTACCGGCGCCTCGCCGCGCTCAGCGCGCCTGCCGAATGCGCCGCCGTGGTCAAGGCCGACGCCTATGGCTTAGGCGTGGCCGCTTGCGCGCCGGCGCTGGCCCGCGCGGGGTGCGAGACGTTCTTCGTTGCCACCCTCGCCGAGGCCATCGAGCTCCGCGCGCTGCTGCCGCAGCCGATGATCTACCTCTTCGACGGCTTGCTCCCTGGCACCGCCCCCGTGTTCCACGCCTACGATCTACGGCCGGTCCTGAACAGCGCCGAGGAGATCAGCGAGTGGGCTGCGTTCTGCTCGGCCACCGGCATCTCGCTCCCCGCCGCCATTCACATCGACACCGGCATGAACCGGCTCGGGCTCTCCCGCGCCGAGGCCGAAGCGCTCGCCGCGGCGGGCCATACCGGCGCGTTCGAAGTCACGCTGGTGATGAGCCATCTCGCCTGCGCCGATGAGCCGGAGCACCCGAAGAACGAAGCGCAGCGCCTCGCCTTCGATGCGCTCCGCGGCTTGCTGCCGGGGACGCGCGCGAGCCTCGCCAACTCCGGCGGCATCTTGCTAGGGCCCGCCTATCACTACGACCTCGTCAGACCCGGCATCGCCCTTTATGGCGGCAAGCCTCAAGCCAAGGGCCCCAATCCCTTTGCACGGGTAGTGCATCTCGCTGGCCGCATCTTGCAACTGCGCGAGGTCCCTGCCGGAGAGAGCATCGGTTATGGCGCAAGCCGAACCATGAAGCGTGCCTCGCGCATCGCAGCGGTCGCGGTCGGCTATGCCGACGGTCTCTTCCGCGCGCTCTCCGTTGGCGACGACGAAGAGGGCATGAGCGTCTACCTCGGTCCTCACCCGGCGCCTATCCTGGGGCGGGTGTCCATGGACCTGATCACCATAGATGTTACCGGAATCCCGGACGACCTCGCGCACCGCGGGGCCTTCGTCGAGCTCATCGGCGACAACATCGCCCCCCATGAGTTTGCCGCCCATGCCGGCACCATCGACTACGAGGTGTTGACCAGCCTCGGCGCGCGCGCCACGCGGCGCTATCTCGGCGGATAGCCATGGCCAGAATATCAAAAGCCTTTGTCTGCCAAGCCTGCGGCGCCGTGACCTCGCGCTGGTCGGGAAAATGCGCCTCGTGCGGGGAGTGGAACAGCATCGTCGAGGAGGCGCCTATCGCCTCCGGGGCGCCGGCCCTCGTCGCCATCAAGGGCGGCAAGGGCAGGATCGCCGCGTTCGAGGGCCTCGAGGCCGGCAGAGGCGACCCGCCTCGGTTTCCGACTGGCATGGTCGAGTTCGACCGGGTGCTGGGCGGCGGGCTCGTCCCCGGTTCGGCGGTCCTTGTCGGCGGCGACCCCGGCATCGGCAAGTCGACACTTCTGCTCCAGGCGGCTGCGGCCCTTGCGCAGTCCGGCGCCAGCGTCGTCTATCTGTCCGGCGAGGAGGCCCCGGCCCAGGTCAGGATGCGGGCGGCGCGCCTCGGCCTGTCACAGGCACCGGTTGCGCTCGGCACCGAGACCAATCTCGGCAACATCATCGCCACCCTCAGCAAGGGGCGAGCACCAACCCTCATCGTCATCGACTCGGTGCAGACGCTGTGGTCCGAGGCCCTTGAGGCCGCGCCGGGCACCATCTCGCAGCTCCGCGGCTGCGCTTCTGCCTTGGTGAGCCACGCCAAGGGCACCGGCTCCACCCTCGTCCTCGTCGGCCATGTCACCAAGGACGGCCAGATCGCCGGCCCCAAGGTCATCGAGCACATGGTCGACACCGTGCTCTATTTCGAGGGCCAGAGCGGCCATCAGTTCCGCCTCCTGCGCGCGGTAAAGAACCGCTTTGGGCCAACCGACGAGATCGGCGTATTCGAGATGCGGTATGAGGGACTACGCCAGGTCGAGAACCCCTCCGCGCTGTTCTTGAGCGACCGCGACCGCGGCGCGCCCGGAACCGCGGTGTTCGCGGGCATGGAAGGCACGCGGCCGATCCTCGTTGAATTGCAGGCGCTTGTCGCGCCGTCTTTGCTCAGCATGCCAAGGCGCGCCGTGCTTGGTTGGGATCCAAATCGCCTCGCAATGCTGATCGCCGTGCTCGAGGCGCGCTGCGGCGTGCGGCTCGGCAATCACGACGTCTATCTTAATGTCGCTGGCGGGTTGAAACTCGCCGATCCCGCCGCGGATCTCGCCGCGGCTGCGGCGCTGCTCTCCTCCTTCACCGGCCACCCGGTCAACGAGCATGCCGTTTATTTCGGCGAGGTCAGCCTCACGGGGGCAATTCGCGCGGTCGGCCACATGGACCAACGCCTCAAGGAGGCGGCCAAGCTCGGCTTTACCCGGGCAGTGGTCCCGGCGGCGTGCACGCCCGACCGGGAGCTGAAGGATCTCCAACTGACGCCGCTCGCGCAGCTTGGCGACCTCGTTGCCTTATTCGGCGCCACAGAGCGGGAGTAAAGTCTCAAGGGTGGCTTCTCTGCGACAATGCGCCGGAATTTGCTTCCGTCCGTTGCCGCTCCGGGGCAATTGTGCTTCATCCAGGGGAATCGTGATAGTTTTCGCCGTGCCCCTCCAAGGAGCCTCGCGCCATGCCCTTCTCCTGGCTCGATGTCATTCTCGTGATCATCATGCTCGTATCTGGATTCCTCGCCATGGTGCGCGGATTCACGCGCGAGGTGTTGTCAATCTTTTCATGGGCCATGGCCGCTGTCGCCGCCCTTTACCTCACCCCGCGCTATTCCAGCGTGCTGAGCCCCTATATCGACAATCCGACCGTGGCGATGGGCGCCTTCGCCGCCGGTGTGTTTCTTATCACGCTGATCGTCGTCAGCCTGATCACCTTCCGCATCTCCGACCGTGTGCTCGACAGCCGTGTCGGGGCGCTTGACCGCACCTTTGGCTTCCTGTTTGGCCTCGCGCGCGGTTTTCTCCTCGTGGCCATCGTTTTCATCCTGTTCAGCGCGCTGGCCCGCGACCAGCCAGCCTGGATCCTCGAGGCGCGCTCCTATCCCATCCTCAAGCAGACCCAGGTCGCGATCGAATCCTTGATTCCGGCCAACCCCGAGCAGTACCTGCCGACCAAGCCGGAGAAGCCCGAGGCTCAGCCAGGGACCCCAGGCGCCCAGCCGGGCTCGCCGTCAGACAAGGCGCCGGCGACGACCCCGCCAGACCAGCGGTCCGAAGGGGAAAAGTCCTCGAATTTCGCTGCGCTTAGGGGGACATCAAGTAGCATTGACGCACGCGTGAGGGCACCTATTTAAGGGAGGCGAGGACTAAGTGACCGAAGCCGACGACGCCAACGATCAGTCTTTGAGCTGGCTCGATGAGGACCGGCTGCACGAGGAGTGCGGCGTCTTCGGCATCTTCAATCATCCCGACGCCGCCGCGCTCACCGCGCTTGGTCTGCATGCGCTCCAGCATCGGGGGCAGGAAGCCGCTGGCATCGTCAGTTTCGACGGCGCCCACTTCCACACCGAGCGCCGCCTCGGCCTCGTCGGCGATCATTTCACTTCGAGCCAGGTCATCGACCGCCTCAAGGGCGACATGGCCGTGGGTCACGTCCGTTACTCCACCTGCGGCGACGGTGTGCTGCGCAATGTCCAACCCTTGTTCGTCGATCTCGATTCCGGCGGATTTTCCCTCGCCCATAACGGCAACCTCACTAACGCCCTTACCTTGCGCGACTGGCTCATCAAGAAGGGCGCCATCTGCCAATCGACCACCGACACCGAAGTCATTCTTCATCTCGTTGCCCGCAGCGAGAAACGCCTGTTCATCGAGAAATTCATCGAGGCGTTGCTCCAGGTGGAAGGCGCCTATGCCTTGGTCGGCATGACCAACAAGAAGCTCGTCGGCGCCCGGGACCCTTACGGCATCAGGCCGCTAGTGCTTGGCAAGCTCGGCGAGTCTTGGGTGCTGGCGTCGGAGACCTGTGCCCTCGACATCATCGGCGCCGAATTCGTGCGCGACGTCGAGAACGGCGAGGTAGTGGTAATCACCAAGGATGGGCTCGAAAGCCATCGCTTCGTGCCGCAATACCCGCCGCGCCTGTGCATCTTCGAATACATCTATTTCTCGCGGCCCGACTCCATCGTCGGCGGCCGTTCCGTCTACGAAGTGCGGAAGGAGATGGGCCGCCAGCTCGCGCTGGAAGCCCCAGTCGAAGCCGATGTGATCGTGCCGATTCCGGATTCCGGTGTGCCCGCGGCCATCGGCTATTCCCAAGGCGCAGGTATTCCCTTCGAATTCGGCATCATCCGCAACCATTATGTCGGGCGGACCTTCATCGAGCCCGAGCAGCGCATCAGGCAACTCGGCGTCAAGCTCAAGCACAGCGTCAATGAGAGCGAGGTCAAGGGCAAGCGCATCGTCCTGATCGACGACAGCGTCGTGCGGGGCACCACCTCGGTGAAGATCGTGAAGATGATGCGCGAGGCAGGCGCCAAGGAAGTGCATATGCGCATCTCGAGCCCGCCGATCACCCATCCGGATTTCTACGGCATCGACACGCCGGACCAGGAGAAGCTGCTCGCCGCCACCCGGAACCTAGAGGAGATGCGGCGGTTCATGGGCGCCGACTCGCTTCAGTTCCTCTCGGTCGATGGCATTTATCGGGCCATGGGGTTCGACGGTCGCGATTCGGCCCACCCGCAATTCACCGACCACTGCTTCACCGGCGAATATCCGACACGGCTCCGCGATCGCGAAGGACCGCCGCAGCAGAAGCAGCTCTCCTTCCTCGCCGAGGTCGGTTGACCGAACGTCGCCTGAAAGACCGTATCGCGCTGATCACCGGAGCCTCACGCGGGCTCGGGCGTGCAATCGCTCTCGCCTATGCCGGCGAAGGCGCCCATGTGCTTCTGCTCGCGCGGAGCCTCACCACCCTCGGCCGGGTCGACGACGAGATCAAAGCCTTAGGCGGCACTGCGAGCCTCATTCCCCTCGATCTTGCCGACGGCCCCGCGATCGACGCGCTCGGGCCCTCGCTCTATGAGCGTTTTGGCAGGCTCGATATTCTCGCCGGCAGTGCCGCCATCCTCGGCGCGCTATCGCCGCTTCCTCACATCGCGTCCGCCCATTGGGAGAAGGTGCTGGCCGTCAATCTGACCGCCAATTGGCGCCTGATCCGCACCCTCGACCCCCTGCTCCGCCGCTCTGAGGCCGGACGGGCGATCTTCGTCACCTCGAGTGTGGCACGATCGGCCCGCGCCTATTGGGCCCCCTACTCGGTGTCCAAAGCGGCGCTCGAGACATTGGCCAAGACTTATGCGAACGAGACCAGAGGGACGCCGATCCGAGTGAACCTGGTCGATCCTGGCGCTATGGCGACGCGCATGCGCGCCGAGGCCTATCCTGGCGAAGACCAGGCAACGCTTCCCTCCCCGGAGGCGGTGACCGAAACGTTCGTCCAGCTCGCCATGGCCGAAACCAACGCAACGGGCGAGCTGTTCACGCCCTAATCCCACGTTTGCTGCGCCGCAAAATTTTCACAACTCGCCTCTAGGATCGCCGCAAATAGTGGATTCGAACCGCCGATCGAGGGGAACACCGAAGCTTGCGCCTGACCGGACCAGCCTTAGCTGTCCTTTTGCTTGCGCCAGTTCCTGGCGCCGCGGCCGAGCTTTGCCCACCCGCATCAAGCGTCCGCATCGCTCTTTGCGAGAGCCTGATCGATCCCACCAGCGACCGGTTGCAAGCTCGGATTGAGGGCCGCTTGAACATTACGGCCCCGACCGAGGACAGCGCCTCGCCGGTATGGATGGATATCCGCCAAGTGGCCTCGCAGCCGGTGTCCCCCGACGCTGCACTGACCACGACCTATTTCGGCGCCGACTATCGCGTGGGGTCCGACGTGTTGATCGGCGCCATGGTGCAGAGGGCCGATCGGTCGACGAATCCACTGATAGATAGCGAGGGGACCGCACCCGATGCTTACCTCGCCGGCCCGTACGCGGCCTATCGGCTATCTCCCAATCTCGTCCTTGGCGCCAGAGCTGCCTGGGGCGAAACCTCGGACGTGATCACATCCAACGACGATCAGCAGAGCCTGACCAAGAGCCGCCTCCTGACCGAAACGCGACTTAGCGGCAATTGGGCTCTAGGAAAGTGGCAATTGATGCCCGCGGCATCGATCACCTATGTCGACGATAATGCTGTTTCCGTCTCCGGACTCTCCGACACAACGGTCCAGACCACGCGTCTCACGGCCGGTCCGCAGATCCGCCGCCAGTTTGACGCGGGCGACGCCGGCAGCCTTGAGCCGTTTGCCTTCTTCAAGACGAGCCTCGACCTCGACAGCATTCAGGTCGCGCCGAGCGCCGCGCGCAATACGATCGGCGGCGGGGTCGCACTCAACCAACCTGCCGGCTATTCCATTCAGGCGACCGCCAATTTCAGTGAGACTGTCGGCGCCGAGCTTCCCGACGCGGAAGTCGCCGGCAAGGTCTCGCTCTCGATGCCACTCCAATAGGCAAGAGCCGTTGCGCTGAGGACGCCTGCGGTATTAGGCGACGCGTTTCCGCGAGCGAGCGATCGTCTTGATGCGTCCTCGGGAGCTCCCAGACATCTCGCCGATCTTGCGGTCTTGCATCTCGATGATGGCTCGCGCCGGATCGTCGCCGTCGAGGCCGCCAAGTTCCGCCGCCGGTACCTTGCGGTTCGAGGTCTGCGTGCCGTCCTCATAAATCACGTCGAACAGCACGAAGCCGCTCGCGACCTGTTGTTTCTTGCGGGCCATATTCGTCTCCACTCTCGCGACGCGCTAGTTGTCCTGCGGGGATTTTTCGTCCCCTGCGTCAGCCTCATTGTCGCCGTCGCCGCGCAGTGCCTTGCGCTTGGCCGCCTCTTCCTCGCGGCGCTGCAGCTTTTCCTGCTTCTTCTGCGCCTTGCTGCGATTGCGGTCGGCGCGTTGCTGGTTGTAGTTGGGTTTGAAAGCCATATCGGGTCCTTAGCTCTCTTTGCGCCTCGTCGCGCGCTTCCGGGGAGCAGGTGCCGAGGCCGCAGCCTCACGGTCAGCCTCCTCCTTGGCGAGACGCAGCGCACGCAAACGCGCCGTCTTCTCGCCCATGGCATCGCGCTCGCGCTCCTGTTCGAGCTTGAGGGTCGACTCCTGGGTCTTGCTTCGGCTCAGTAACGCTTCCGCGTTGCGTCTCGCGGCACTGATGCGGGTGGGAAATTTGCTCATCTTGTCTCTCCTGCAAGTGACAGACGGACCGACCTCGGACGCGCCAGGCCTCCGCGCGCGGCGGGAAGCACGCCGGCACGGCGTCCATAAGAGCGCCATTGGCGCTTGTTGCTTTGCTCTGGTGCCGGGGTGGCCACAGGCTCAGGGCGCCGGCCCTCCTGGCGCTGTCGCTGCCGTTGCGGCTTCGCTGCGGGCTTGGCCGCCGAACTTTCCTGGCGCCGTCCGCTCGCGGCGGGCTGGGACTGTGAGAGGCGATGCCCGACGACAGAGAGAGGCGACCGCGTCAACCCCTCGATCGCCCTGAGATGGGCGCGCTCAGTCGGATCGCAGAACGAGAAGGCGGTGCCTCCGGCCCCTGCCCGCGCCGTGCGGCCGATACGGTGAACGTAGCTTTCCGGCTCGTTCGGCAACTCGTAATTGATGACGTGCGAGATCGACGGAACGTCGATACCCCGCGCGGCGATATCGGTGGCAACGAGGATGCGCGCTTTTCCACTCCGGAACGCCTCGAGCGCGCGGGTGCGGGCGTTCTGTGCCTTGTTGCCGTGGATCGCCTCGGCGATCAGGCCGTCCTGACGCAGGAATTTGCAGACCCGGTCGGCGCCGCGCTTGGTGCGGGTGAAGACGAGCACCCGATCCATGGCGGGATCAGCGAGCAGCTCCGTGAGGAGCGCGCGCTTCGCCAGCGTCGGCACGAAATAGACCTTCTGGTCGATGCGATCGACGGTAACCGTCGCCGGCGACACGTCGATGCGGATCGGATTGCGCAGGACCTCGGAGGCAAGCTTGGCGATGTCCGGCGGCATGGTCGCGGAGAATAGCAGCGTCTGGCGCTCCTTGCGGCAGGCGGCGACGATCTTCCGCACGTCCTTGATGAAGCCCATGTCCAGCATGCGGTCGGCCTCGTCGAGGACGAGAATCGAGACCTCATCGAAACTGACGTGCCGCTGAGCATGAAGATCGAGCAGCCGTCCGGGCGTCGCGATCAGAACGTCGACGCCTTGAGCGAGCGCCTTGACCTGCTGCCCTTGGCCCACGCCGCCGAACACGACCGCCGTCCGCAGCGCCAGGCCGCGCCCATAAGCGCGGAACCGTTCGTTGATCTGGCCGGCGAGCTCCCGGGTCGGGGCTAGGATGAGGGCATGAGGCCGCCGCGGCGAACGCTGCGCGCGCTGCACCGACAGACGGTGGAGGATGGGAAGAGCGAAGGCTGCGGTCTTACCGGTGCCGGTCTGGGCGATGCCGAGCAGATCTTTGCCTTCGATGAGAAGCGGGATGGCCTTCGCCTGAATCGGCGTCGGCTGGAGATAGCCTTCGTTCTTGAGCGCGCGCTGCAAGGGCTCGGCCAGGCCGAGGCCGTCGAAAGAAGTGAGTTGCACTTAAAAATATTCCTTATGCCAAAGCACGCCGCGATACGCGGTCGTGTGGCCTTATGCGCCGATTCCCACGCGCTACCTGGGGTCAGACGGTGATTGAAAAATTGCTTCGGGATGAAATGCCGCGGAAAAAGGCGGCAGCTTCGCGCGATCGCGAGCAATTAGATGTCGGGAACATGGAGGCGTCGCCGCGAGATGTCAAGGACGATCGCCTAAAGGTTGAGCACTTGGCCAATTATCCCGTGGTCAGAACCATGCCGTCATAGCCGGGCTCGACGCCCTCTGGGAGCTCACGCGCGAGCGCTTCGTAGTCGAGATCGACATGCATATGGGTGAGCACGGCACGCTTGGGCTTCACCCGTGCGATCCAGGCGAGCGCTTCTTCGACGCTGAAATGGCTCGGATGCCTCGTGTAGCGAAGCGCATCGATGATCCATACGTCGAGATTTTCGAGCAGCATCAGCGTTTGCTCAGGCAAGTCACTGACATCCGGGGAATAGGCGATGCCGCCGAAGCGGAAGCCAAGGGTTTCGCCGCTGCCATGCTGCTGGCGAAACGGCAGGGCCTCGACCACGCCGCCCGCCCCATGAATGCGAACCGGCTCTCCCGGTTTGATGACGTGGCTCTCCAGGATCGGCGGGTACTCGGTCTTGCGCGGGGTGTCGAAGCAATAGGCGAAGCGCTCTTTGAGCGAGCGGCCGGTGGCCTCGTCGTGATAGACGGCCACGCGTTTGCGCATGTTGTAGGAGACCATGCGGAGATCATCGATGCCGTGGGTGTGGTCCGCATGGTCGTGGGTATAGAGCACGCCGTCGAGCCAGCCGACGCCGGTGTCGAGCAGCTGCTCGCGGAGATCGGGGGAACTGTCGACAAGTACGTTGGTGATGCCTTCCCCGCCCTCGCGTTGGACGAGGACCGAGCAGCGTCGCCGACGGTTCTTCGGGTTCGACGGGTCGCACGCACCCCAATGATTGCCGACACGGGGCACGCCGCCGGACGTGCCGCAGCCCAATATCGTCACCGTCAGCGTCATGCGGCGCTTGAGGCCACTGAAAGCGCCGAACGCGGCACCTTGCTGAACAGGCGAAAGAAGTTGTCGGTGGTGGCGCGCGCGAGGTCCTCCTCGCTCACGCCTTTGACGTCGGCGAGCTTTGCCGCGGTGTGTACGACATTAGCCGGCTCGTTGGTCTGCCCGCGTAAGGGCACCGGCGCGAGATAGGGCGCATCGGTCTCGACCAAGAGTCGCTCGAGCGGCACCTCGCGGGCGATATCGCGAAGCGCCTCGGAGTTCCTGAAGGTGAGGACGCCGGAGAAGGAGATATAGCCGCCAAGGGCAAGACCCCGGCGTGCAAGCTCTGGCCCGCTCGTGAAGCAATGCAGCACGAAGGGGAACGCGCCCTTTTCCGTCTCCTCCTCGAGGATGCGGGCGATGTCGTCGTCGGCCTCGCGGGCGTGAATCACGAGGGGAAGTCCCGTCTCCCGCGCCGCGGCGATATGGGTGCGGAAGCCCCTCTCCTGATCGGCCCGCGGGGAATTGTCGTAGTGATAGTCGAGGCCGGCCTCGCCGATCGCCACCACCTTCGGATGTTTGGCGAGCCCAACCAATTCTCCCGCGGTCACGTCAGGCTCTTCGGCCGCATGATGCGGATGGGTGCCGACGGAGCTGTAGACCTCACCATGCGCCTCGGCGATGTCGAGCACCTCGTCGAAGCGCCGCACCCGCGTCGAGATGGTGACCATCAGGCCGACGCCGGCGGCCTTGGCGCGCGCGAGCACGGCCTCGCGTTGCGACGCAAGGTCGGGGAAATCGAGATGGCAGTGGCTATCGATCAGCATCACGGAAAGATGAAAGACCCATGTTGTTCAGGCTGCTAGTCTGTCGGGTGCCCGGCTTGGCAGCACTATGTGGAGCATATGGGCGGAGGAGACAATAAGGGCCTCGCGTGGTGAGGAATAGGACACAGCCGAACAGGTCTTTCGTTCGCTGCTCGCAACTGATCGCGGCAGCCGCGGCCGCACTCTTCTGTCTCACTGCGGTTCCCGCCGAGGCCGGGTGCAACAAGAGCGTTATTATGTACAACGCCTCTTGGTGCCCCTACTGCGCACAGGTCCGAGCCATCCTCGCGCGCAACCACATTAGGTACAGCATCCTGGACGCCACCACTCCGCGGGTCCAAGCGATAATGCTGAGGCGGTTCGGCGACACCTCGGTGCCGCGCACCCTGATCGGCGGCGTCCTGGTCGAGGGGGTCGACGAGGCACGCATCAAGCAGCTCTGCCGCTAGCCGCAAGCAGCCGCGGGCGTCGGCGGCTCAGGCCGCCGGCGACTCTTCCTCGACGTGGCGGGGAAAGACAGGCTGTGGCGCCGGCAAAGTCGTTCCCGGCTTCAGGCGACCGCTTGCGCCAAGTCGCGAAAAGTCACGCGCATCCTGAGGCACGCCGAGCTGATCGAGCAGCTTGGCAGCGCTCCCCGGCATCACCGGCTGCACCAAGATCGCGATCTGACGCAGCACCTCCGCGGTGACGTAGAGGATGGTCTCCATGCGCTTCGGATTGGTCTTCTTGTGCGCCCAGGGCTCCTCGCCTGCGAAATAGCGATTGGCGTCGGCGATCACCCCCCAGATCGTCTCGAGCGCGCGGTGAATGGCGAACTCGTCGATCTCACTCCCAACGCGCGGCAGACAGCCATCGGCAGCGGCGAGGAAGGCGGCGTCGGCTGCGGTGAGCTCGCCGGGCTCGGGCACCACACCACCGCAATTCTTGGCGATCATCGACAGCGAGCGCTGGGCGAGATTGCCGAGATCGTTGGCGAGGTCGGCGTTGATGCGCTGGACGATGGCGTCCCGGCTGTAATTGCCGTCCTGTCCGAATGGGACCTCGCGCAATAGGAAATAGCGTAGCTGATCGGCGCCATAATCGTTCACGAGCACGAACGGATCGACCACATTGCCGACCGACTTCGACATCTTCTCTCCGCGATTATAGAGGAAGCCGTGGCCGAACACGCGCCGGGGCAGCTCGACGCCGGCCGACATCAGGAAGGCCGGCCAATAGACAGCGTGGAAGCGGATGATGTCCTTACCGATGACATGGACATCCGCGGGCCAATAGCGCTTGAATTTCTCCGAGGAGACGTCGGGAAAGCCGGCACCGGTCAGATAGTTGGTGAGGGCGTCGACCCACACGTACATGATGTGCTTCGGATCGCCGGGCACCGGAATGCCCCAATCGAACGTGGTGCGCGACACCGAGAGGTCCTGCAAGCCGCCGAGAACAAAACTCTTCACCTCGTTGGCGCGCGTCTCTGGCCCGATGAAGTCCGGGTTCGACTCGTAATGGGCGAGCAGTTTGTCCTGATAATTGGACAGCCGGAAGAAATAGCTCTCCTCCTCGACCCACTCGACCGGCGTGCCCTGCGGCGACACCTTCTCACCGCCAGGTCCCTCTTTCAGCTCGCTCGCGTCGTAATAGGCCTCGTCCCGAACCGAGTACCATCCGGCATAGGTCGAGAGATAGATGTCGCCGTTAGCCTGCATCCGGCGCCAGATCTCGGTGCAGGCGCGCTTGTGGCGTTCCTCGCGCGTGGTGACGAAATCGTCGTTGGAGCAACCGAGCACGGCAACCATGTCGCGGAACCGCGGTGTGTTGCGGTCGGCAAGCTCGGCCGGAGTGATGCCCTGCTTCCGCGCGGTTTGCAGCATCTTGATGCCATGCTCATCGGTGCCGGTGAGGAACAGCACGTCGCGGCCCTGCAAGCGCCGGAAGCGCGCCAAGGCATCGGTGGCGACGGCCTCGTAAGCGTGCCCGATATGAGGCACGTCATTCGGATAAGAAATCGCCGTGGTGATGTAGTAGGGCCGCGTCTCTGCCATGGCGGATGGAATAGCCTCGGGGCTACTCCCGAGCAAGCGCCGAGGCGGAGTTGCCTAAACCGAATGCGCGCGGGCAGCCCGTTGTAACCGCAGGAAGGTTTCCAGCACGAGCAGGCTCCGGTCGAGATTGAGGCTCATGACGTCGGCCTTGGCGAGACCGATCGCTTCCCAGGCCTCGACCCATGGGGAGAGGTCGTTCCCCCCTATAAGGCGCCGCGCAAGGTCGCCCTCGGCGCCGATGGCGCCCTCCCCCGTTGCCGCGGTTCGGATCAGCCGCTCAAGGAGGCCGAGCAGCAGCGAGAAGAATAGCTCGAAGCGTTCGGTGTCCGACGGGCTGCCGAGACGCTCGGCAAGCTTGTGCAGGCCGGGACCGTCGAACTCGGGCAATGTGCCGAAGGCCGCGACCAGGTCGCGATAAAGCGCGATGCCGTCCCCCGTGACCAGCTCGAGCGCCCGTCGCACGCTGCCCTGGCTGAGGAGAAGCGCCGTCTCCAGCGTATCCCGATCGATGTCGTAACCGTCCCGCGCCAGGGCCGCCGCGACCGCCTGTTTCAGATCGTCGTCACCGAGAGCCTTGACGCGCAACGTGCGGCAGCGCGAGCGAATGGTGACCGGGATCTGACCCTCGGCGGCGGCGACCAAGAAGAACACCGTGCGTTGCGGCGGCTCTTCCAGGGCTTTCAGGAGAGCATTGGCGGCATTCTGGTTGAGATCGTCGGCGCGATCGACGATGACCACGCGCCAACTCCCCTCGCCGGCGCTGTGGCCAAGGAAAGAGCGCAGGCGCCGGACCTCATCGACGCCAATCCATTGCGAATAGCGTTTGGTCCGCTCGTTCCAAGAGCGGCGCAGCAGAAGCAGGTTGGGATGGGCTTGCGCCGCTATTCTCCGGAACACCGGATGCTCGGCGCCGACTGCCGGGATGTGACCTCCGGGCTCCTCGTCGCCGAACGCGAGCACCTCACGGGCGAGATGATAGGCAAGCGTCGCCTTGCCGATGCCTTCAGGACCGACGATCAGCCAGGCATGGTGCAGCCTGCCGCCCTTGTGGGCCTCCTCGAATTCGGCACGCGCCGCGTCATGGCCGAACAGGCGGTCGACCTCGCGTGGGGCCGAAAAGCCTTCAAGCCTATCGGGTTCGTCAACGGCAACACGAGACTTTTCGGCCGCAGCCCTCGTCATGGACGCAAGCGCGCGGCGACCGCCTCCCAGACGTCTTCGGCGACCAGAGCCTCAGGCTTGGTCGCATCGATCACGACGCAGCGGTTCGGCTCCTCTTCGGCAATGTCGAGAAAGGCTTTGCGGATGCGCTCGTGCTGACCGAGGGTTTCACTCTCGAAGCGATCGGGCCCGCCGTTACCCGGTCTCCTCGCCGCGCGCCGCAGGCCCTGCTCAACCGGCAAGTCAAGAATGATGGTGAGGTCCGGCGTCAGCCCTTTCAGCGTCAGCCGCTCGAGCGCACTGATCACAGGCTGTGGTACGCCGCCGCTCACGCCCTGATAGGCGCGGGTGGAGTCCAGAAACCGGTCCGAGATCACCCAGTTCCCCTTGGTCAAGGCGTCATTGATCACGGTATCGACGTGGTCCTGGCGGGCGACGGAAAAGAGGAGCGCTTCGGCAAAGGCGCCGAAGGACTTGGCCTTGCCCGAGAGCAGAACCTCCCGGATCTCTTCGGCGGCTGGTGAGCCGCCAGGCTCGCGGGTGGCGACCACTTGGTGACCGGCCTCGGCGAGACGGTTGGCGAGGATGGAGACTTGCGTGGACTTGCCGGCGCCCTCGCCGCCCTCGAAAGTGATCAGCCTGCCGGTCTTGATGGTTTCGTGGCGCATTAAGGCCTAGCCCTGTTCAGGATGCAGGCGGGCCTCAGAGGATCCAGCCAAAGGCCAGAACGAACAGCGAGTCGAGGCCGCGCATGGCAAAGTTGCTCCGACCGATGTCTTCGCCGGCATAGAGCGGGATGTCATTGGTCGCACCGGTGTCGGCAGCCGTGATCCTGAGCGACGCCACCTGGTCGCCCTTCCGGATCGGCGCCTTGATCGGGCCATCATACACGATCTCGGCCTTGACCTGACCGCTGGTGTTGGTGGGGAGGATGATATCGATGTTGCTGTTGCCGACGAGCGGCACGTAGTGCTGCGTTCCGCCCCACACCAGCGCGTCGCTGACCTTCTCGCCCTCGTCGAAGACGCGGTACGGCTTGAAGCTGTTGAAGCCCCATTCGAGCAGCTTGCGCGGCTCTTCCTCCCGCTCCTTTTTGGTTTCGAGACCGTTGACAACCAGAATGACGCGTTGGCCGTTGCGCTTCGCGCTGGCGACCAAGCCGTAACCCGCTTCCTTGATATATCCGGTCTTCAAACCGTCGACGCCGAGATCTTGTTCGAAGATCAACGGATTGCGGTTGGTGAACCGCCACCTGCCGAAGTTGAACTCCTTCTCGCCGAAATAGTGGTAGTACTCGGGATAGGTCTTGATCAGGAAGTTGGCGAGCATGGCGAGTTCGCGCGCGGTCATCACGTGACCGTCGGCCGGCAGCCCGGTCGAATTCATGAAGTGCGATTTGGTGAGGCCGATCTCCTTGGCATATTTGTTCATCTCCTGGGCGAAGGCTTCTTCGGAGCCGCTGATGCCCTCCGCCAGGATGATGCAGGCATCGTTGCCCGACTGAACGGTGATGCCCTGGATCAGGTCTTCGACCTTGATCATCGAATTAAGTGGAGCGAACATCGCCGAGCTGCCCGAGGGCGCGCCGCCCGTACGCCAAGCGTGCTCGCTCACCTTGAACTCCTGGTCGAGCTTGAGCCGCCCTGCCTTCAGCTCGCGGAACACGACGGCAAGCGTCATCAGCTTGCTCATGCTGGCCGGCGGCATTAGCTCGTCGGGCATTTTTTCGTAGAACACGAGATTGGCGTCGGCATCCATGAGGATGGCGTGCTTGGCCTTGGTCTCGAAGTTCCCGGGCGCCTTGGCAGCGGTCAGCGCCGCGCCCGACAGGCCAACGGCGCCAACGGCAAGCGCAATGCAAGCCACGGCGATCTTGATCGGAATATCAAGGCGCAAGACGTTCACTTTTCTGACGCTACGGATCGAATTGGCCAGGCACCGGCCACCCCACCGGCCCGGCCCTAACTATCGAGCGACAGCCCTCAAAAATCAACCCGGGCGGCGGCCGTTGTCCCTAGTTGGGGACAATCCTGGCCCCCCCATAGCCGGCCTCGGCTACCAGGGGAAGCGCCGCCGCGGCGTCCTTTTCGTCGGCGAATGGCCCGAGGCGGACGCGAAAGAAGCGACCGCTGCTGCCATCTATGGGGGCCACTTCGACCGCGGCGATGGCGCCGAGGACGGACCGCGCCCGCTCGGCATTGTCTTGGTCCCTGAAGGAGCCGGCTTGAATCATGACGCCGCCGGCCTTCTTCGCCGGCTGGATTGGCGATGGCCCGAATTGAGCTAGGGGGCGCGTGCTCGCCTGCCAGCTGGCGGGCGGTGGTACACCGATGCTGCTCACCGCAACCGGCTCCTGCCGCCGCGCAGGCGCGGCTCGGTTCGAGGCCACCTGCGCCCAGCCCTGGCTTGCCAGATAGCGGCGCTCATAGCTGTCGTCGCCGTTCAACGGCGCGCGGCCAAGATACTGTACCCTGACCCGCGTGGTGCCGCGCTCCCTGAACCCGAGCGCCTCCGCCGAGCGCCGCGACACATCCATAATGCGGCTGCTGGCATAAGGGCCGCGGTCGTTGACGCGGACGATGATCGAACGGTGGTTTTCGAGGTTGGTGACGCGGGCATAGACCGGAAGCGGCAAGGTTGGCGACGCCGCCGACAGCCGCTCCATGTCGTAGATCTCGCCATTTGCCGTGCGCCGGCCTTGGAACAGTTCTCCATACCAAGACGCCGTGCCGACACGGTCGGAGCTCGAATCTTCTCGCGGCTGATACCAGATACCGGCGACTTGATAGGGCTCGCCGAGACGGTAGCTGCCGCCGCCCTTCGGCACCGGCTGGCCGAGGGGAATGACGCGCTCGCCGAGCTTCTCGCCGTTGCCCCCGCCACCACAGCCGGTCAAGCTCGCAGCGGCACAGCAGAGACCAATGATCGCGAGGAGGAGACGCGCGAGCGGAATCCTCGGGGCGTGCCAAATCCGGTTCGCCACCGCAAACGCGGGCGCTTTCAGACCCACCCGAGCCAACGCTGAACCCCGTCACCACGCCTACGCACGCCACGCAGGACTAAAAACGCAGACTTTCGGCGCCCTTCGACTGTCCGAGGATAGGGTTAGGAAAGGATGAATCGCGCGAGGCCTAGCGGTGGAAGACGCCAGTGCCTAACGGGCATCCGCTTGGATGAGGCGAAGACAGTCCGCGACCGCCTCGTCGACCGGCCGTCCCGCGTCGACCACGGCGAAGTCCTGCGGGCCGAGGTCGTATTCGAGCTGTTGCTCAAGCACGGCGGCCGTCGCATCGGAGACGTCGGC
Source organism: uncultured Alphaproteobacteria bacterium (assembly GCA_963732955.1). Taxonomy (GTDB): domain Bacteria; phylum Pseudomonadota; class Alphaproteobacteria; order Rhizobiales; family Methyloligellaceae; genus Methyloceanibacter. The sequence goes on along the minus strand of CAVTBH010000004.1, from coordinate 712,166 downwards.
GCTACGACCCCCGATTCTCTCCCGCATGGTCTCCGGCGGCGCCTCGAGCCAAATGCCGGTAAAGGGAACACCGGCGCCTGCGGCGGTAGCCGCAATCGCTTTCCGCTCCTCCGGTTTGGCGTGAACCGCGTCGACGATAACCGCCTGGCCGCCCCCAAGCGCTTCGAGCGCCCGCTTGCGGCACATGCGATAGACGAGGTCCGAGAGCTCAGCTTTGTAGGCGGCCTCCGGCAGCCGCGCCTCGGCGCCGACGTGGAACAGGCGTTTCCGCTCCCGATCGCTCCTCAGATGCACCGCCCCCGGGAACGCACCAAGATGCGGAGCAAGCGCCCGCGCCACACTCGACTTGCCGCTTCCCGACAGGCCGCCGATGGCGACGAGTCGCGGCGGCTCCGGCGCGAGATAGCCGCGCGCCTGAGCGATGTAGGACGCCGCCCGCGTCCGCGCCTCAAGTTTAGCGGCGCTGGCCGCAAGTCCCGCCCGCAGCAATTCGACCTTGGCTCTGACCATGGCGCGGAGCGACAAGAACAGCGGCAATGCCTTGAGGCCGAGAAGTGTCCCAGTGTCGCCGGTCACGTCGAGATAAGCGTTGAGAAGCGCATTGGCATGAGCGCCGAGGCCGCGCGCGCCAAGGTCCATGATCAGGAAGGCCAGATCATAAAGGACGTCGATGGTGGCGATGGCGTCGTCGAACTCGATGGCATCGAACAGCACCGGCGCGCCGTCGATCGCGACGATGTTGCGGAGATGGAGATCGCCATGACAATGGCGCACATAGCCGCCAAGGGCCCGCGCCTCGAGCAGCGGCGCGAGCGAATCGAAGGCGCCCCGCGTTAAACTCCCGACTTCAGCGACAGCCTCGGCGTCGATTGCGTCCCGATGCACGGCAAGCGTGTCTTCGTTGTCCCGCGCCACCTCGCGTAGCGCCGCGAGGCTTTGCTTTGGGGTCAAGACACGATTGGCGCTCTGATGGAAGACAGCGATTGCCGTCGCGAGCCGCGGCATGATGCTGAGCGGAAGGCGCCCCTCCTCCGCCATCCGATCGAACAGATCGGCCTGGTCGAAGCGGCGCATGACCACCACCCATTCCACCGGCCGCCCCTCTCCGTCGAGACGAAGTTTGCCGTCAGCTTCTATGGTTACGGGCACGACCTGCAAATAAAGTTGAGGTGCCGTGCGACGGTTGATGGCGAGCTCGTTGAGACAGGCCGCGCGCCGTTTAGCGAGAGTGGAAAAATCCAGAAATGGGTATTTGACGGCCCTTTTGACCTTGTAGGCGCGGTCCCCGGCTAGAAACACCAGTGACGCGTGGGTCTCGATTTGATCTACCGGTGCGTGTACCCGGTCGTAGCTTTCCGGCGAGGCCAGGAAATCGAACACCTCCGCCTGGTCGATTTCCTGGCCTGCCATAGTGACAATATAGCACAGCGCGCGTGCCCCTTTGGCCACAGGCCTCAGAAAACGCTTGCAAAAGCGCCCCGCCCGCTTGCTGGCCGAGATGCGAGTGGCTACTTTCACCACAATACAGGGCACTTACCGAGGGTGACCCTAGGGTTGGCGTTGCCACCACGAACGGGGACGGGTCGAGGGATGAAAGGGTGGGCCAATCTGGCAGCCGCCATCGCGGTTGCTATGTGTCTTCACGCCGTTGGGGCGCCCCACGCCTTTGCCGCCTCTGAATCGAGTTACGCCGTCAATCGTCTCGGTCCCTCCGACATTGAAGCGCGCCGGCAGGCCTTGCTCGCGCGGATGCTGCAAAACCCGGCCGACCTCGACACCGCCTTCGAATATGCCGAGCTGTCGTCTCAGGTCGGCGACTACGAGGCCGCGATTTCCACGCTCGAGCGCATGCTGATCTTCGCGCCGAACACGCCCCGGCTCCAGCTCGAGCTCGGCATCTTGTACTATCGGCTCGGCAGCTACGACGTCGCTCGCAGCTATTTCGCGCAAGTAGTCTCAAATCCGAGCGTGCCGCCGGAGATCGCGGGGAAGGTCCGGCTTTACCTGCAACAGCTCGCGATCGAGGCGGAACCGCCACCGTTCTCCGCGACGCTGTTCAGCGGCATCCGCTGGGAGAGCAACGCCAACGCCGCGCCGGCGTCTCAGAACATCACGCTGAACGGCATCGATTTCACTCTCGATTCGACATCCGTCGCCGCGCCGGACTGGAGTGCCGTGAACATCGGCACCATCCATTATGGCTGGGATCTGAAAAACCAGGGCGATCGCATCGAGTTCGACGCCATCACCTACAACGCCGACTATTTCAACCTCACCGACATCAATCTCAACTTCTTCGAGGCGACGCTCGGGCCGTCGTTCAATCTGAAGCGCATCGGCTGGGACAAGTCGCGGTTCTTCGTCTATGGCATCGGCGACGAGGTGCTTCTCGGCAACGATCAGTATTTCGCCGCCGGCGGCGGCGGCATCAGGCTGCTGAGCTTCGCCGCCGCGCGCAGCGTGCTCGACGTTCGTCTGGAGACGCGGGTCCGGCAATTCACCAACACCACCGATCGTCCCACCAACACCTTGCGCGACGGGGCCCAGAACCGATTTGGCGGCTCTTACTCCTACTATCTCGGCCCGGGCCTCGTGCTCACCGTCGCTGGGTACGGTCAACGCGAGAACGCCGACGCCGGCTTCTACGCCAATTGGGAGGTTGGAGGATCGGCGGGCATTGCCTGGACCTTCGCCAATCCGCTCGCGGCCGCAGGGCGCTATCCGTGGACGCTGCAAGTCGGTGCGGGCGGCATCCATCGCGCCTATGACGATCCCGATCCGACCATCAGTTTCACCGAGACAGAACTCGACAAGACCTTCTGGGGCCGGGCCGCGCTGATCGTGCCGGTGACCGACACGTTGGCGATGGTGCCGCAGGTCGAGATCAGGGATCAGTCGTCGAATTACGAGATCAGTAATTTCGACGACTTCTCAGCACTTGTCGGTTTGCAGAAGAGGTTCTGATGCGAGGGACCATGTCACACCGGCTGAGTACAGCCCTTCTCGCCAGCGCATCGATCGCGGCGCTGACCCTGACCTGGACGCCGAGCCCGGCTCTGGCGGACAAGGTCGGCGTGGCCGCTGCGGTCCACCCCGACGCCTTCAGCGGCGGCGAGCAGGTCAAGATCGGCAACTCGATCTTCTTCAATCAGCGCATCAACACTTCCGGCACCGGCCTGGTCCAGGTGCTGCTCGTCGACGGCTCGACATTCACCGTCGGCCCGGGCTCCGATCTCGTGATCGACAGGTTCGTCTACGATCCGAAGAAGAATGAGGGCGAGGTCGTCGCCACCTTCAGCAAGGGCGTGCTGCGTTTCGTCGGCGGCAAGATCTCCAAGAACGAAGGCGGCGTGAAGATCAATACGCCGTCCGGTGCGCTCGCCATCCGCGGCGGCATGGCCTTCATGGACGACCACCTCTACGCGTTCGTCTATGGCGATGAGATGGTCTACAGGGCCAACAACGGAGCGGTTCGGCGCGTGTTCCAGATCGGGAATGGCGTCGAGCTGACCCCCGGCGGACCGATCACCCGGCCTGTGCGCCCTGACGAATACGCGCGTTTCGTGACGGCGTTTTCCGGAAGCGGGCGTGTGATTGTCCTGAACAACAACACGAAATCCGATCCTCATCACAACGCCTACGGCAAGGTCAAAGACGAAAGTGAGGCAGCGAGTACCACTGCTGAAGGCACGCAGAGTATGATTGTGGCGGAGATTCAGGACCAGGAAGAGAAGCCTGTCTCGCCGCCACCGCCGCCGCCACCGCCGCCGCCTCCGCCGCCGCCGCCGCCGCCGCCACCGCCGCCGCCGCCACCGCCGCCGCCGCCGCCGCCGCCGCCGCCACCGCCGCCGCCGCCGCCGCCGCCGCCGCCGCCGCCGCCACCTCCGCCGCCGCCACCACCGCCGCCGCCGCCACCTCCGCCGCCGCCGCCACCGCCGCCGCCACCTCCGCCACCACCGCCGCCGCCGCCACCGCCGCCGCCACCTCCGCCGCCGCCACCTCCGCCGCCACCTCCGCCGCCACCACCGCCGCCGCCACCTCCGCCGCCGCCGCCGCCACCTCCGCCGCCGCCGCCACCACCGCCGCCGCCGCCGCCGCCGCCGCCGCCGCCGCCGAGCGCAACGCTGCAGGGCTACTCAGCGGGGGTCTACGAGGAGCAAAACAATAATCAGGACGTGCAGCCCGTCGGGACCTTGAATAGCCAGTCCCCGAGTGACGTCACCGTCACCCTTGACCCCGAAAAGGGGACCGTGATCGCGGATGTTTCAATGCAGGCCGATGGCGGCGAGACTGGTGGCGGAGTCCATATCCGTTCCGGCGATCCGGCATCGGGAGGCACCTCGAGCTACACCGACGACCTAAATTTTACTTCGAGCGCTACAAAGGATTCGATCACGGTCTATACCGACGGCCACCAACCCGCCGTCCTCCATAGCGGCAGCGCCGAGTTCACGGGCGGCGGTGAAGCCTTTTGCCAGGACTGCTCTTTCTTTACATGGGGACCGTGGAACTCCCATCTCGTCTTCGATGACGGCGGACAGGGGAACAGCAACGTATTCGCCCACGGTTGGTGGATCGCTGGCGACATTATCGACCAGAGTGATCTGCCCTTTGACGGATCAGCCACTTACGAAGGCAAGGCCATCGGCGACGTCGCCAACAATCTCAATGGCGAGGGTTGGGTGACCTATACCGCCAAGGGCGACATGGTGATGACCTGGGACTTCGGCACCCGTGACGGCGATTTGACCATCAGCAAATTCGATACCAGCCATATAGACGGCGGCTTGACGTTTACAGGACATATGACGACCCCGGGCGAGCTCGAAGGCAAGAACCAGTTCAATGGATCGCTTTCCGGCGTAGACCTCCCTGAGAACCTCTCGGACCTCTCCGGATCCGCCAATGGCTCCTTCGTCCGTGGTCCCCTCAACTTTGATGGCGGAAAGGCTGTTAAGGGCAGCACCCCGCAGGGCGTCATCGGCAACTGGACCGTTGGATCCGAGCGTTACAACGCCGCTGGCGTCTTTGGAGGCGCGGTCAAACCAAGATAAACACGGCGGGCGCACCACGCTCGGCCGCCTCGTGGCCATCGCCAACTTAGCTGCCTCACCGCGCACGAGATTGCCGGTGTTTCTATCGATCGCCGCCATTGTCACTGCGATACTTGCGTGGCGCACCTTCGCCCGCGCCACGACGCCGTGGTCGTCGATGCCCGACGCCGACTATTGGGGCAACATCTCCGGCTTGATCACCGAGACCGGCGTCAAGCTCGACCTCACCGCCCTGTTTCATCACAACAACGAGCACATCGTTCCCATCCCGAAGCTGATCTACGTCGCGAACTATCTCCTGACCTCGGGAAGCAATACCGGCCTCATCGTCTATTCGCTCTTCGCGGGCGCGGCGTGCCCCCTCCTTCTTCTGCTCTTCGCCAAGGATGTCCTGGCCGGCATGCCGAGGCGGCTCCTGCTCTGCGCGCTGCTGTTTCCGCTGGTGATGTTCAGCGCCAAGCTGACCCACAGCTATTTTCTCGGCATGAGCGGTGCCATTTGGCTCACGGCAGACCTGTTCGTGATCTTAAGCGCCGCCTGCTTCGCCAAGGCGATCACGACCGAACGGCCGGGCTGGCTCGTTGCTGCTCTCGCCTCAGGCGTGCTCGGCGTGCTCGCCTACTCGACAGCGGTCTACATCCTCCTCGTGCTGCTGATCTATTGCCTGGCGAAGCTCTGGCGTCCGGCGTTGCCGGGGCCGCGCTCGACGCCTCTCCTCCTTGGGACCATTGCCGCGATCGTGGTCATCCTTGGCCTCGGTCTCGCCAATCGGAACCAGCCGCCGAGCCACCCAAAATTTCAATTCGACGTGCTCGGGCTTGGCGAATTCGTTCTGGTCTATCTCGGCAACGTCCTCACCACTGGACCGTTGCGGGTTGTGGTCGGCCTCGTCATCCTCGTCGCCGGCGCACTTGCGATCCGCAGCCTCGCACGCGAGGGACGGCTCAAGGAGGCGCTGCTCTTTGCCGTGCTCTTCCTATTCGCCCCGTTCAACGCGCTGATGACTGGCATCGGCAGGCTCGGCTATGGCGTCAAGATCGCCGCAACGAGCCGCTATCAATCGGTGACCGCGATCACCGTGATCGCCACCGTCACCCTCATTCTCGCCGCGCTGCCACGGGATCCCGTCACCAGCCGCGCGAGGATCCTCAGGAACGCGACTTTCGTGGTGCTGATCTGTTGCGCCGTCGTCATCGCGCTCGACCGCTCCTATGTGCAGAACTACGTCGCGCGCAATGAGCGCAAGGTGATTGCCGAGATCGCGCTGCGCCAGGGCATTGAGGGCGACAGTCATCTGAGGGCGGCAACACCATCGCGACGGCAATTCGAACGGGTGCTCCCCGTGCTTCGCGCCGCACGGCACGCGCCGTTTCATTGGCGCTCGCGGTGTGAAGAGTTGCTCGGCCAATCAATCCCTGGGGCAGGGACAGCAGGTCCGGCGGTGGGACGCATCGAGACCCTCTCTATCTATAAGCAGGCCGACAACAGCGGTCGCGCCATCGCCCTGTCAGGATTTGCCGAACGCAACAGCACCCCGGCGGAGTGCATCGTCATCGTCGATGGCAACGGCACTGCGATCGGCGCTGGCGCCTCTGTGTCGGAACGCCCCGATCTGGAGCGCAATGAGGGACACTCGCTTGGCCGCGTTGGTTGGCGGGCCGTTGCCGCTTTGCCCCCATCGGCAACGGTCTGCGCCCTCGCCCTCTTTCCCGGCGAGGCCAAGCCCCTCCCCCTCGCCGATTGCAAGCCCGTCGCCGCGGGTGCCGGACGCTAGACCGGGACCAGCCCTTGTAGGACACGCGCAGCGCACCAATATATACGGTCCTTCAATCTAACTGCGCTTCTTTGATCGCACCGGCCCTTGACCCCTGTCATTCTCAGGTGGTTTTACCGGGCTCAAAGTGGTGGCAATAATTGCTTCGAGGTTGGCGTGACGCGTGACCCCCGAACTCTGACGTGGGCCCAGGCCTGTGCCCTCCTGGACAAGGCCGAGCAGCTGCACCGGCAGTTTTTCGAGCCGACCCGCGAGGCGCGCCAAGCGCGCTGGGAACCACCTATCGATGTTTTGGAGACTGAGCACGAAGTCAAGATTATTGCCGCCATGCCCGGCGTCCCGCCCGAGGCTGTGGCGGTGGAAGTAGCCTCCGGCACGCTGATTATCGCCGGCACCCGCGCCCTCCCCACATGCGGCGAAAAGAGCAACATTGTGAGGCTTGAGATCCCCTATGGCCGCTTCGAGCGGCGCATCGCGCTTTCCTTCAATCGCTTGCGGCTCGCGGAGCGCGAGCTCGTGAACGGTTGTCTCATGCTCACCTTCGTCAAGCTTGGCTGAGCAGGCCCTATCATGAACGACACCACAGAGCTGAACGCAAAAGAGGCCCCCGCCTCCGAGCTGAAATTGCCCGACCGGGCCCTGATCCTGCTGCCAACCCGCAATGCCGTGCTGTTTCCCGGCATCGTGGCGCCGCTCGGCATCGGCCGCCCACAAACCGTCGCTGGCGCGCAAGCCGCCGCGCGCGCCGACAAACCCGTTGGCGTGGTGCTGCAAAAAGACCCTACGGTCGACAACCCGGGTCCGGACGACCTCAATAAGGTCGGCACCGTCGCAGAGATCTTGCGCTACGTGACCGCGCCTGACGGCAGCCATCACATCGTCGCGCGTGGCACGCGCCGGTTCCGCATCACCGAGTTCCTGCCCGACTATCCGTTCCTCGTCGCTCTGGTTGACGAGGTGGGAGAGGCTGAGGTGTTTTCCACCGAGGTCGCCGCCCGCATGCACCAGCTGAAGGAGCGGGCGCGCGAGGCGCTGTCGCTCATGCCGCAGATGCCGCAGGAGCTCGCCGACGCGCTCGAGCAGATCCAGTCGCCCGCGGCGCTCGCCGATTTCGTCGCCAGCGCCTCCGACCTACCGCCGGCCGAGAAGCAGGCGCTGCTCGAGACCTTCGACGTGCAGGAGCGCCTCGACAAGGTGCTGCGCCACCTCGTCCAGCAGATCGAGGTGTTGCGGATCTCCAAGCAGATTGGCGAGCAGACACAAGAATCGCTGCAAGGCCGCCAGCGCGAGCACATCCTGCGTGAGCAGCTACGCCAGATTCAGAAGGAGCTCGGCGAGGACGAAGGCACCGGCGCCGAGATCACTGAGCTGCGCGAGGCCATCGAGAAGGCCAAGATGCCGGAAGAGGCCGAGAAGCAGGCTCAGAAGGAGCTGAAGCGGCTCGAGCGCACGCCCGAGGCGAGTGCGGAGCATTCCATGATCCGCACCTATCTCGATTGGCTGGTCGAATTGCCTTGGTCGACGCTCTCGGACGACCAAATCGACATCGCCGAAGCGCGGCGGATCCTCGATGAGGACCATTATGGACTGCCGAAGATCAAGCAGCGCATCCTCGAGTTCCTCGCCGTGCGCAAGCTCAATCCGGAAGGCAAGAGCCCGATTCTGTGCTTCGTCGGTCCTCCCGGCGTGGGCAAGACTTCGCTCGGGCAGTCGATCGCTCGCGCGACTGGCAGAAAATTCCAGCGCATCAGCCTCGGCGGCCTTCACGACGAAGCCGAGATCCGCGGCCATCGGCGCACCTATATCGGGGCGCTCCCGGGCAACATCATCCAGGCCATTCGCAAGGCCGAGACCCGGAACCCCGTGCTCATGCTAGATGAGATGGACAAGCTCGGTCAGGGCTTCCACGGCGATCCCTCCGCGGCGCTGCTGGAGGTGCTCGACCCGGCCCAGAACTCGACCTTCCGCGACAATTACCTCAGCGTCCCCTTCGACCTGTCGCGGGTGATGTTCATCGGCACCGCCAATGTGATCGACACCATCCCTGGGCCGCTCCGCGACCGCATGGAGATCATCGAAATCCCGGGCTACACCGAGGAGGAAAAGATCGAGATCGCAAAGCGCTATCTCCTGAAGCGCCAGCTCGAAGCCGCCGGCCTCAAGCCCTCGCAGTGCGAGATCACCGAGGATGCCATCAGGACGATCATTGAGGACTACACGCGCGAGGCCGGTGTCCGCAATCTCGAGCGGGAGATTGGCGCCATCTGCCACAACGCCGCGATGAAGATCGCCGAGGGCAAGATCGATCACGTCAAGGTCGAGGCCAAGGACCTGCACGGCATCCTCGGCGCCCGCCGCTTCGAGAGCGAGGTGGCGATGCGCACCAGCGTGCCCGGCGTTGCCACCGGTCTCGCCTGGACCCCGACCGGCGGCGACATCCTGTTCGTGGAATGCGCGCGCGTGCCCGGCCACGGCAAGCTCATCCTCACCGGCCAGCTTGGCGAGGTGATGAAGGAGAGCGCGCAAGCGGCCCTGAGCCTGGTCAAGGCGCGGGCGGCCTCCCTCGGCATCGACGACAGCGTATTCGAGAAATCGGACATCCATCTCCACGTGCCGGCGGGCGCCATCCCCAAGGACGGTCCGAGCGCGGGCGTCGCCATGTTCATCGCCATCGTGTCTCTGCTGACCGGCCGCACCGTGAAGAGCGATGTCGCCATGACTGGCGAGATCTCGCTGCGCGGCCTCGTGCTGCCCATCGGCGGCGTCAAGAACAAGGCCTTGGCGGCGATGCGGGCCGGGATCACGACGGTGCTCCTGCCCGAGCGGAACCGCAAAGACTTCGAGGAGATCCCCGAAGGCGCGCGGCAAGCGCTGAACTTCGTCTGGCTGGCCACCGTCGACGACGCCATCGCCGCGGCGTTCTAGTCCTGCCGCAGCAATAGGCCCGGGAAATGGGAGCTGCACGCCATCACATGGGTGATGGCGGCGCGGTCATACTCGTCGCCTGAGCGGTAGCTCTCGAAATAGGCGTTGAGCGCATTGACGCGGTCCGCCATGGCGCCGACCGCTTGCAGACCCACCGACACGCCGTAATTGGCGAAAGCGATGCGGATGTCGGGCAGGTAGGGCTCGCGGGCGAAGTAGCCCTCATCCTGCCAGGCCTGATCGAGCACGGCGAGGGAGCGGGTCCGTTGCAGCTTGGCCCAGCGTTCCTCCGGAAAGAAGTGCGTGAGCCAAAGCATCATGCCGAGGCCTAGGTCCTGGGTGATGACGAGGTCCGCATAGCTACCCTCGATCAGCGAGCGCATCTCGGCGATCTCGCGGGCGAGCGCCTGCTCGTCGAGGAGCCGGTAGGAGACGTAGCCGTCGAAGGCGTCGAGCGCGCCGAAGCCGTAACCCGGATATGGCCCGCTCAGATCCTCTGCCATCTTCCAGATCACGCCGCGGCCGGGGATGACGAACGGATCATGGATCTGACGTGCCAGGGCAATGCCCTGTTCGCGGTAGGACGGCCGGTAGCGTCCAAGCAGCGATAGGGCGAAGAGCCACATGGCGAGGTAATGGAAATATTGGCCGTCGCGATCGGCCTCCTCGCCGATGCGGATACCCCGGGGGCGCCCGAGCACGCGATTGACCTCAGCGACAAGCCATTCGGCTTGGTCAAGATAACGCTCGTCATTGAGCGCCTGATAAAGCGAAACGAGGAGCACGAGGCCGAAGGCGTCGGTCCAGAGATAGCGCAAGCCGTTCGGCCAAATGCGCTCCGACCGCATCCAGTCGAGCTTCTGGAGCGCATAGTCGATTTCTCTCAGACCGCTCATCGCTCCGCCAGATGGACGCCCGGACGCCGGTAAATTTCAGCCTGCTCCCCATTGTTAAGGAGGTCCGCTCGCAAGGGCTTGATCCGCATCAAGGGAACCATACCTATCTGTAGGATCTTATTGCCCAATCCCGGCTCGAGATGCGGCGTACCCGCGCCTTGGCCCCCAACACGGAGACTATGGAGAGAACATCATGAGACGTGCTCTGATTGCAGTAGCGGTCACGGCGCTCATGGGCGGCCTTGTCGTCGCGCCCGTGACCGAGCAAACCGCCAGGGCCGGCTTCGGTGGCCTGGAACCCGCCGCCACCGTGCCAAGCGGAAATCCGATCACGCTGGTCCGTCACGGCGGCGGTGGCGGCCACGGCGGCGGCCATATGGGCGGCGGTCATATCGGGGGTGGACACTATGGCGGTGGCCATATGAGCCGTGGTCACTATGGCGGAGGCCATATAAGCCGTGGTCACTATGGGGGCAGCTACGCCTATCGCGGTGGCGGCGGCAGTCACTATAAGGGACGCCACTACGCCGCGCCGAAGCACTACTATCATCACGGCGGCAACAACAAACACTACAATTACAAATATCGCCGCTACGGCCGCTACTACCGCAATTACGGCTGGTACGGGTACGGCGTGTATGGCTACGGCTATGGCGGCTGCGCCTGGCTTCGCAGGCAAGCTCTGATCACCGGCAGCAGCTATTGGTGGCAGCGCTACTACGACTGCATCTATTGAGGCTTGAGAACCTCGGCACGGACGGCCTTCGTCCGTCGCCGCGGGTCCTGAAACGGGCGGGGGTGGTTCGAATCACCCTCGCCCTTCTTCTTTCCACGCCCTACTTCGAGCGCCGGTGATCTCGCTCCCGCGCGTCCGAAAAATCTTTCACTGCGACCAAGGATGAGCGCGCGTCACTAAGTCGAAGCATCGATTTCGACTTCATCGATGCCTACAAATTTTCGCAAACACCGTTCGTCGTCAACGCGACATCCGAATCTGCAATCGTGATTTGTCATCTCTCCAACGGCGTAGGAGAGTGACTGATCGGGTGCGCGTGCGGCACGCATGACCGGTGCCGCGGCTCGATAGGTGCGGGGACCGGTGTCTGCGGCGGCGTCGGGTGTGTGGAGTCTGTGTGCCACGTCTGAAGCAAGGAGACTTGCTCAGCGGATGGCTCTTATCGCCGGCCTCTTCAGCCTCGCTCTCGTCATCTGCAATCCACCCCTGGTCCACGCTGCAGAAGCCCGTGACGCCGCCCTCAAGGCGAGCCAAGGGCGAGCTGCTCTCGTCCGCGGCCAATACCGTGATGCCGACGATTTGCTGACCGAGGCGCTTCGATCCAGGGCCCTTGCCGAGGCGACGCAGGTGTTCTCGCTCAACAATCGGGGCCTCGCGCGCTGGCGGCTCCACGACCTCCGAGCCGCCGTCGGCGATTTCAATGCCGCGCTGAAGCTCGCGCCCGCCGAGCCAACGCTCTACAACAATCGCGGCAACGTGCTGCTCGAGTTGAAGCTCTACGACGAGGCCGAGAAAGATTTCGACCAAGCCATCGCGCTGGCCCCGAGCTATGGCGCCGCTCACCACAACCGCGGTAATGCACTGTTTTTACTTGGTAAACATGCCGAAGCCATTGCCGAGTTCAGCAAGGCCGTGGTCCTGCTGCCGCAAAACCCCGCGCCTCTCAACGGCCGCGGCAAGGCTCAGGCAGCGCTGCAGCGGCCGGCCGGGGCCATCCGCGATTTCAGCCGCGCCATCGCGCTGAACGGCCGCTACGGCGAGGCCTACGGCAATCGTGCCGAGGCCATGGTCGTGCTTCACCGCTATCGTGACGCCGTCGACGATTACACCTCGGCGCTCACCTTTGGTGCCAAGACCGCCCGTGTCTATCTCGGGAGGGCCTCCGTCTATCGGCGCCTGAACAAGCCGGGCCTCGCTCTGGAAGATGTCGCCGAGGCAAGATCGCTCGACCCGGCCCTTGCCGCGGGGGGCATCGAGCCCGGCCCAGAGGACGACGCCGCGCCTGATGCGATCGAGACCGCCGCGGCGTCCGTTCCGGATGGCGAGCGTCTCTGCGGGGACGGCGACACGGCACAGGCAAGGGGTAGCAGCTTGCCAAAAATCGCCGAAGCCACAGGCGGCGGTCTCAAAAACGCGCTTCTCGTTCAGGCCAAGAGCGAAGTCGGCGTCGCGGTTGCACCGCGGGATGGCATCAATGCGAAGCCGGCACGGAGCACATCGCCCTGCGACCCGGGGGACGCTGCGGCCGACGATGACGAGGAGACGCCATTCATCGGACCCGAGGTCGACGATTGGGCGGTGGAGGTGACGCCGAACGGCTACGTCGCAAGACATTTGGAGCACACCGCGATCAAGCTCACGCTGGAAATGTATGGCATTGGTGAGCCAGAGCTCCTGCACTGGCAGCAGCTAAAGGGTTCGCTGCGCGCAATCGGTCTCTTGCACTATTACGCCGGCGCCTCGCCTAAAGGTGAGCGGCTGGAATACGTGGCCCTCATCAACGTCTATTCAGGCAAATTGATCGCCATCGAACCTTGCCGCTGGGGCGATCAACTCGCCTCCTGGAGCTGGAGCGACGCCACCGTTGTCGTCGTCGATCCGCAAGGCGTGCCGAGCGAGGTGAAGGTCGCGGAGCGAGCCGAGCCTGTGGCACGGGCAAGGCCGGCGAAAACCAGGCACGCGAAGCGCGTCTTTCCCAAGCGGGATTGGGCGGCACAACGGCCGCGGCCCCGCTTTAATCCCTACGGACGCCGGTTCAATCCGTACGGCTTCCGCTCCTGGGCCAATCGCTGAACCCTTAACCCCGACGCTTGAACGGCTTTAGCCTGAGCCGGGTGCGATGGTCCTCGGTCGGGGGCTTGTTCGCTTCGGGATCGAGGCCGCGGTAATAGAGCTTTTGCCATTTCTCGGCTTGGGCGCCGGACCCCGGCTCCTTCAAATCAGTGTTGAACTTCGAGCGGCTCGCGGTCCAGGCGTCGTGCTCACGCTTGAGCTCAGGGTTCTCCGACAACAGCCGCAGTTCAGGCTCGATGGTTTCCATCGCGCCAAGCTGCACCGGAAAGATGTGGCAATAAGGCTCTCCCTTTTCGAACCGCACGCTGATTTCAGGCTGGGTGAAGATCCAGTTCATGGTGAAGCTGTAGGGCGACCAATCGGTCTCGATGATGCCGGCAAGAGCGGCGATGCCGTCCTTCGGCCTGTTGATCGGTCCCTGCACCATCAGGCTCGAGCCGGGTTCGGTGCGAAACAGGCACGGAAGGTGGAAGGTCAGAATGCCGTGGCCGAAATGGCTCACGGCCGGCGCCTGCGTGCCGGGATCGGGCTCGACGGTGATCGCGCCGGTCGAGGTCCCGCCGTCCCAGGTGGCGAGGAAACCGGCGTTGCACAGGACCTCCCAGCCGAAGGCGTTGGCAATGTTGAGGGGAAGGCAGCGATAGGCGAAGCGCTGATTGGTCTCATCCATCCACTCGCGCTCGACAGGCGCCGGGCGGATGTCGACGTGGTGACCGTCGAGAACATGCGCGATCAGCTTCATTCTGGATCAGGTTCCGAGGAAGACAGAGCGGACAAAGTCGCGATAGAGCATGATCTGCCGAGCCAGCACGTCTTTGTCGCCGACGGCCTTGGACAGGATGATGCCACCATCGGCGATCACCGAAAGCATATCGGCGAGATCGTCGAGGCCGATCGCGGCGCGCGGCGGATAGCGCGCGGCAATCAACTCGAGACGCTCCTTGAACCGCTTGCGCCAATTCAGAACCGCCGCGGCATTGAGATCCCTGACCTCCTTGTCGAACAGCCGATCCTGGTAGCAATAGGCAGCGACAAGGCACCCAGGGTGGCCGCTCGGCAGATCGGCCATCATCTCCGAGAGCATCTTAAGTCCGACGAGAAAGCCATGGAGCGGATCTTCATTGAGCTTATCGGCGCGGGCAAACAACTCATCGAACAGAGTGTCCTCGCGCGCCACGTAACGGACCAAAAGCGCCTTCGCCAGCTCGCCCTTGTCCCTGAAATGATAGAAGAAGCCGCCCTTGGTGATGCCGACCGCCGCGATCAACTCCTCGATCGAGGTCCCGGCGAAGCCCTTCTCGAGCACAGACGTCTCGGCCACGTCGAGAAGGCGCTCCCGCGTGTCGCTGCCCTTTCGCGGCGTCTCCTGCATCACCACGGCTCTCCTTGCGGCGGTCTACTGTACCACGGGTACAGTTGAAAACGCCCCGAAGGCTTACGTTGAGACCAATCAAGGATATCTACCCGTCTTGCAGGGCTGCCCGCGCCTGTACCGCAAGTCCGCTAGATAACTTGCCGAACAGCCCTCATTTTCTCGGCCATGTCAGTGCAACAGGAGATGATCATGGATCGACACGGAAAATACCGTGGGCGCCTGCCGCAACTCGACGGCAGGCCATTTCTCACCGATGGCGGGCTGGAGACAACCCTCGTGTTTCACGAGGGTTGGGACCTACCCAACTTTGAAGCCTTCACGCTTTTGGACAGCGAACGAGGACAAACAGCGCTTCGCGCCTACTTCGACCGCTATGTGCCGATGGCGCTCGCCGCTGGCACCGGCTTCGTCCTCGAGACCCCGACCTGGCGCGCCAACCCCGATTGGGCCGAGAAGGTCGGCTATGGGCGCGCCGCGCTCGGCCGCATCAATCGCGCGGCAATCGACCTGATGGTCGAGATCCGAGCGCGCTACGAGACGCCTGCGAGCCCAATGGTCATCAGCGGCTGCATCGGGCCGCGCGGCGACGGCTACGATCCTGGGACCCTGATGGCGCCTACCGAAGCCGAAACCTATCACGCCTTTCAGATCGGCATCTTCCGCGAAACAGCTGCCGATTTCGTCTCCGCCTTCACCATGACCAACAGCAACGAGGCTCGGGGCGTCGCCCAGGCCGCCAAGGCCGCCGACATGCCTTGTGTCATCTCCTTCACGGTGGAAACCGATGGGTGCCTGCCGACCGGCGAGAGCCTCAAGGACGCGATCGCAGCTGTCGATGCGGCGACGGAAAGGTGGCCGGCCTATTACATGATCAACTGTGCCCACCCCACGCATTTCGATCACGTCCTCGACGCCGGCAGCTCCTGGGTGAAGCGTTTGCGCGGCCTTCGCGCCAATTCATCACGCTGCAGCCATGCCGAGCTCGACAACTCTCCGGCGCTCGACGCGGGCGATCCCGTTCAGCTGGGAAGAGAGTATGCCGCGATCCTGAGGCGCTTCTCGCACATCAACGTGCTTGGGGGCTGTTGCGGCACCGACCACCGCCACGTCGAATGCATCAGTCGGGCATTCCACCCCGCCGCGGCCTAGACTGCCGGAGGGATTTCACGCCGGTCTCTGGAATAGGCCTCAACTTGGGGCTGCTCGCTTCTTCGATTTTTTGGCACTTCTACTGGCCCCCTGGTTTACGGTCGCGACGTGCGTGTCGTCACAAACCTGGACCTTGCCACCCCCGCCTAGGCGCACCTTGGTTCTCTTACCGAGGGCACTGGTTATTGAAACTGTGGCTGACTCTCCAGCGCCCCCAGCACTGTAGTAGGTTGTACAGTTACCCTGGGAGGAGAAGCTTGCGTTGTCGGAAGCTTCGACCTCAACCCATACTATTTTTTTGGGCATCGGGTCCTCCTTTCAATGCGAGGGCGAACCATTGCGGGTCAGGTAGCGCAGATCACTGATCGTCGGGCTTTGAAAGACTAGGCTGCTTGAAGTCGCAGAGCGAGGGTTTTCAGATAGGTCATTACGCCCACGCTTAGAATCGCCATAAAGCTCCTCAGCCAGGATTCCAGGACTCTCTGTTCATCATTCCAATCGCCACGTCCGGCCTGGACGAACAGGGGGCTCTGGCGTTCTTTGCCTGCTATTGCGGAAACGATCGCGAGCTTCGCACAAGCGATCAAGTGACCCTTGTCGCGATGGGTGTAAAGGTAATCGTCGATAGAGTTGCTAAGTTGGACCCCTTCGATGAAGCGGGCTTCTCTAAACCAATCGTTGGCTTCTTCATCTGCGTCGCGCGCCAACAGACGGATCGCATCACTCACATGCTCATTGCGACAATAGAGGTGGCCATGCTCGGACTTGACTTTCAAGCTGTCAGCGACGCGATCAATGAGGTCCCTGCCCAGAGGCATGTCTAAGCCAAACCCTGCGCCCGCACCGATTACAAAAACTGTCGGCCTCTGCAGCATATCTACAAGCCGTCAACTCTCCCAAGTCCTGACGCGCCGCTCGAACTCGAGCTCAGCCCAATCAGGACCGTACCTCAGCCGGCGCATCTCTTCCTAAGTGAAGCCACGCTTCTTGCGCTCTCGCTTGATCTCGATGAAGCGAGGCGTGGCTCTGGCTATGGTCGGACATTGCAATCGTCACCAAGAGCGGGGACGAATTCCACCCCGGCGTAGCTCGGGCCCTAGTCCCCTCCTATCGTCTGGAACAAAAACAGGTCCTCCATGGCTTCCATAAGGCCGCAGAATGGCTTTGCCCGAAGCTTTATTGAACTGAAGGAAGTATACCTTCCCAGGAATTGTTCTTGCCAGCTCCTCATCTAGCGGAATTCGGCAGACATTGGTTGAAAGCCTTCAGTGACTCAGCGCTGAGAAGCCTTCGACTTTCCGGGCTACCTCTGAACCCGATCAACGCTACCCGCGGCCGACCGTAAACCTGTCCCCCTCGGGTCAGGGAGAAATAAAAAGTAATCAGACCGTCTACATGTGGTGGGCGGAAGCAATCAGCAAAATGCGCCTGCACCTCGCCCATGTTGGATGCCAGCCGCTCTTGCCCGCTGGCGCAAACTGCCCAGACGGCTGCAACCGCTGCAACGGCGAGCCTAAAGCCTTGCTGAATAACGACAACGGTCATCCCGAATCGCGCCAGAGACAGCCAAGCTTGGGGACTATTGGCTTTGCAGACCCTGTGTGACGCGTGTTGCTAGCAGCCCACAGATGTTTGAAACTCGGCTTGGCCAGTATTTGAGTGGCCACTGGTTGCGGAGCAACTGGAGGTGAGGCCATGACCATGAGTGTCTATGCTCTTTACGACGATCTTGACGTGCTCACTGAACAGCAGATTGAGATTGGGCTCGCAGCTGGCAAGTGGGCCGAACAAGAGCGCCAGTTCGTCGAACACTACCTCGATCGACTTAGGTTGGAAGAGGCCAAGGCCGCGATCGCCGAGCAGCTAAAAATCTCGCAGAGCACCAATCAAGCGGCAATTGCGACGGTGGCCGCGGCGAGCAGAGCAAAATTCTTGGCGACCGCTGCCCTCATCCTTTCGACGGGGGCAATGCTGGCGGTCATCACTATGGCAGTCTTAGTCTACTTGGCTTGGGGACACACCTAGCGGTCTTCCGCCAATCAGGCCGAGCCGACACCCAGTGCTCATCTGATTGAAACTAGTTCTCCCAAGTCCTGACGCGCCGCTCAAACTCGAGCTCGGCCCAATCGGTGCCACACATCAGCCGGCTGCGTTCTTCCTTGGTGAAGCCGCGCTTCTTTCCGCTCACGTCCCGCTTCCTCGAAACAAAGCCTGGACTTTGCAGTCTTTCACTCTAGCAGGGTCTCGCCACATAAAGAGCCAATCGCTGCCCGAGGCAAGCCACATGGCTAACGCTAAGATGGGAGTGTGACCGACGGGGGACGATAGTCATGTACTCCATCCTGCTCGCGACTCTAGCCATCCTTCTACTGGCTGCGCTCCCGACCTTGCCGTACTCAGCTGTCGGCAGGTCGCGTCATCATCGTGGCAAGTCGAAAGAGCGTATCGAGCCACAACTTTCGCTTGGATAACGGTCTGCTCGCAGTCATCACACGATCCATCCGAGCTCACGCGCCTTGCTGTTGGCAGCCTCCCAGACGCGCGCCAGGAGCTCGTAGTCGTCGGTTTCGGTGCGCCGCCTCAGGATCAGTTGCGGCTCATTTGCCGGCTTGTAGTAGACGGCCGCGAAGCCCTCTAGCAGGTGTTCTACGACGATCTCATCATCCGAGACGTAGACGCGGAGAAGCATTCGCCGAGCCTATAATAAAAAGGGCGCCGGCCGAAGCCGACGCCCCTCGCATCATGCGCCAAGGTTGGCGGGGGCGGGGCCATAGAGCTAGACTCCAATGGCCCCCAAGCGGCATGATCTCGTAATGCTTTAGCTAAGAGGGGAATTTCATGTCGTCATCTAAGATTTCTCGTTCCAGTCGACGGGTCGCCTGCGTCGCTTCGCGCGGTCGATTTCGCAATCGAATTGATGGGTCAACGTCCAGAAACTTCGCTGGTGTTACTTCATGTGCATAATATTCCAGCCCTTGACCTAGCTGGCGCGTCTGAGGCAATGGCAACCGGTTGGTTAGAGGAGGCAGCCTCACAATCTTCGGCCAAGGCGCTGAAGGACGCGATAAGAAAATGCGAAGGTGGAGGCGTCGTCTTCGAGACGCTCACTGGAGCCGGACAGCCGGCCGAAACGATAGCGGATGTAGCTCGCAAAGAAGGAGCGGACCAAATCGTGATGGGGACCCGAGGTCTTGGTGGCATCAAAGGCCTGCTTTTGGGCTCCGTCGCCACGCAGGTCATTCACTTGGTCGAGGTTCCAATCACGCTGATCAAATAGATGGTCAGAGTGACCACCCTCGCATCATGCGCCAAGGTTGGGGGCCGTCTACCGCGCACAGCCTCGTATCGCTGCCCGAAAATTGCCAGCTTGGACCTCTATATTTCAGCATCGGACGCGATGCGTCCTACGCTTCGCGCACCCTGTGCGCGTATAGTATCGCTAGGAGTGAAGGTCTGAGAGTCACTAGGCTCTTGGCTGTTCTGGAGAGTGCCGAGCAATGCGTTTGCAGGACTACTCACGTTTCTTCCGGCCCGAGGAATTTGCCGCGATGTCGACTGCCTACGAGTTCGCTCTCCGACACCTGCGGACCAACAGACGCACCCTCACTGCCGATCAGGTTCGGATCCTGAAAAGGAATTTGGCGCAGATCATTTTAGCGGCCGCCTGCAATGGAAAGCGCGATACGTCTCGATTGAAGGAGATTGCATTACGCGGGATCTCAGGGCGACTTCCCCAACGACTTGGGTGTCTTGGTATCCAGCTTCTCCCGCTGTCACTTTACAATCGCGTAATACCGCCAGCGGCTAAAGAGAAAGAAGCCTCGGCGTCCGAGGACCGGGGCTTCCTGTGATGTGATGTGGCACCTGGCCCATGATTCCAGGCAAGACATGATAGCACGGACAAAGCGCTACAACTGTGTTCTCGCGGCAACGGTGAATAAGAGCTTCGGAGGTCCGGGAACCAAAGATTTGGTAGACGGTTTCATCGAAACTCGGGCAGTGACCCACGCTCACGACACACAATACCAAGCTGCCTGAGCGCTTTACTCCAGTCTGGGAACCCGGTTGATCCCTTTGCCAAGCCGGGTTCCCCCCAACTTTCCTATCTTCTCGGCCCTGCCAGCCACCTTGCCATCCGGCCCCGGCCAATAGTCCGGGCCATCAGCCGCCCAGGCAGACTCCCCATGGGCCCGAGCCCTTGATGCAACGGGAACCTGATCCGCAGTCGTTGTCGGCTATGCAGCTGTTGCCGGATGGCTTCGCCGGCGCACTATCGCCTCCGTCACCCGAAACCGAGCCGCTGCAATTGCCATCCCGGCACAGGCTACCGGGCTCACAGTCGGTGTCGAATACGCAGGCGTGTGCCGAGGTGGAAGTGAGGCAAACGAGAGCCAATATGGCCAGACTGTGCTTGCTGATTTTGCGTCCTAAATCCATTTGGGACCAATGACCGCAAAAGCGACACTCAGGTGCGTTCTCAAAGGCAAACCCCGGCTGAGGGGAACTCCGAGCCGGGGCTTGCCAGGAGGTAGGGGCCTCCCGTCGTCCGGCGACAACCATCTTAAGCTACGAGGGCACCGCGGCCAACGCAGACACCTCCGGCTCGGGCTAAGATTTTTGTAACGGAGTTTGGCTTTCGGCCCTCCGGAAACGTTTGCACATAATTCTCTCTGTCGTGACACATTGGGAGAACTGCAGCCCCTTTCCTCATCCATTTCTCCTGCTTCCTTTAGGGCGATCACCGCAAGTGTGAGAGAAAGGGATCGAGATGGAGCAGGATCAGCACAACTATGTGACCCGACGAAAGATGTGGATTCTAACTGCAGAGGCATTGGCCTTTTTTGTTCTGTTGGTATTGCTCTTTGGGGGGGGCCTCTATCTCACCTTCGTCACCCCCTAGCCAGACCGGTGGTCATACCGCGAGGCGATGTCGCGAAGGCACGTGCTCTTTTATGGTTTGTCTGTGCGGACTTACTCCTCTTGAGCAGCTGCAGTGGAAGCCATGGACCAAGCTCGCCGCTTTGGAGTTCCACGAGCCGCGACGACAGAATTTTACAGAGGGCGGCACGCACCTGGGACATCAATCAAGACGGCTCTGTCACCTGCGAGGAGTGGAGAGCTTATGCTGGTAGGCTCTTCAGCCGTTTCGACGCCAATGGAGACGGATATCTCGTCGCATATGAATACGGCGTGATGTCGATGACCGATCGGCTCTTCGAGGCGATCTCACTTGACTACTTTGATGCCGACAAGGACGAGCGGCTGAGCCGCACCGAATTTGTCGACAAGCCCAACGCGGCGTTCACGCTCGGCGACCGGAATAAGGACTGCACGCTCGACTCCACAGAGTTGGTGGTCCGCATGCCTCCTGCGGGCGGTAGGCCGCCGCCTGGTCCGGGGCCGGCGCCCCCGTGATCACCGGGATTGACTAACGGGGGAGCGAAAGGCTCTAGGCGAACCCAACGCTCCCCGTTCCCACCGCGCCGGCTGAATTGGCTCAGCCGGCGTCAAGTCCGGGGCTTGGCCCCGGCCAGCCACCGAGCGACCCGGCCTAAGGCCTCGGCGCCGTCCATGCAGCGATGCGCGAGCCATACACGGGCGCGGATGATGAGCCACTCGTATGGCTATTGATTTTGTGGGCAGCAGTGGTGGATATCCGGACGAAATCTGGATTTATAGAGAAGTATCAAAATGTTGATGGAAAAAAATGGCGGAGACGGAGGGATTCGAACCCTCGATACGGCTTTTGACCGTATAACGGTTTAGCAAACCGCCGCCTTCAGCCTCTCGGCCACGTCTCCACGCGAAAGAGACGTAACGAGCCGCGCTGTTTCGGTCAACAGCGCTACCTGGTGGGCCCCAGCCGGAAGGGCAACCCAGGCTCCTGGGACCGGCTTACCGGAGAAAACGGCCCCCTCGAGACCGCAAGCCCTTCGCTTTCCCGCCATCTTTGCCCGGCAAGCTAATGGCGGGAATCAAGCCGGTCCGGCACGAGGGGTGCTGTTGGCATGCCCGCTGTGGTAGAGTCCGGCTCACGGGAGAAGCCACCGAGGGGAGCTCTCCGCGCCATGTCTCGTAGCGCGTACGCCATCGTCCTTGCCGGCGCAGGACTTGCCATGAACTTGCTCGCCGGTGCCGGATCTGGCGCCCGAGCCGGTGAGACCGCGTTCTGCGTGACCTGCAAAGGTCCCGACGAGACCTATGTCTGCAAGGTCAATACCGATCTCCGCGGTCAGACCGACGCGCTCAAGCTCTATTGCGTGGTGCGCACGGCGAAGGAGGGTGGCCACGCCTCCTGCTCGGCCCGCGACGATGTTGCCGGCTGCAACGGCGTCACCAAGACCTACAGCTTCGATGTCCCCGACCTTCCGGCGACCCTCGCCGCAGATCCTCGGGTGAAGAAGTTCAACAACTACGTGGCGCGCGAGCAGAAGAAATTCCGCCAGGACGACAAGCCGTCGCAGAGCCTGGTCGGCGTGTCCAGGAGAGGCATTCGCAATCTTCGCGCCTCGCTCGGCGGCGATGAAGAGGCGAAGCCATCGCCACCACCCCAGCAGGGATCGCAGCAACAGGAGCCCCTCGAGGAGCTGCCCGGCGAGGCTGCGCCTCCCCTGCCCTTGAGCGCATCACCTGAGCCAAGCGTGAATGCCGGCTTGCCGGCCGAGACCGAGGCGCCTCCACCTCATAAGACGAGCCGCGTTCGGCGTGGCGCCCAGAACGTCGGCAGCTTTACGCGGAAATCCTACCGCTGCGTGCGCTCGCTGTTCCGCAATTGCGGCAGCGACGACGAAGGGTCCGCGCCGAACTGATCAGTTCACGGGCGCGGTCTGTCGCTCCCGCCCCGACCACTGCGTCGCCAACCATTCGCGAGCCGCCTTCTGCGCCTCGGCGATCTGGCTCGCCGACATCTCGCGCGCGACCTCCTGCCGGAAAGCGAGCGCCGAACGGTTGCCGCGCATGGCCGCGAGGTTGAACCATTTATGCGCCGCGACGAGATCGGTATCGACGTCACGGCCGGTCGCGTAGAGGATCCCCAACTCGAACAGGGCGTCAGGCGTCCCCGCTTGGGTCCCGAGCATCACCCCATCCATCGACATGTCCATCCGCGCCATTTCACACCCCCTGGTTTTGCACCTCGCCCCGGACGCTTTCGCTTTGTTTGGCGTTCCGAGGCGTGTCGACCTTCGACACGGGGTATTTTTCGCGGACAGTTTCAACAAGGCCTGAACGGCCGTGCTTAACGCGCCGTCACCAGAGCTAAACGGCGGAGTAACACTGGTTGATAGCCGCACGCATTCGCGCGGGCGAATGGTTAACACGGGCGCGCTGGCAAGACTTCCTTGACCAATGGCGGTGACGCCCCGCTAACCAACAGCAGATTTTCCTTAGGCGGCAAAGCAACCGGACCACCGGTCACGCTTCCGCCTTGGCCGGCAGCAGCACCGTCGAGCCGGTGGTGAGGCGCGCCTCGAGATCCGTATGCGCCCGCGCGGCTTCCTCAAGCGGATAGGTCTGATTGACCGAGACCTTGAGCTTGCCGCTCGTCACCATCTCGAACAGCTCGTTGGCGCCGGCAACGAGATCCTTCCGCGCCGCGGTGTAGTGGAACAGCGATGGCCGGGTGGCATAGAGCGAGCCCTTCTGCGACAGGAGCGTGATCTTAAACTCGGGCACCGGGCCCGAGGCCTGGCCGAAGCTCACCCACATGCCGAGCGGCTTCAGGCAATCGAGCGAGCCTGGAAAGGTGTCCTTGCCGACGGAATCGTAGACCACGTCCACGCCTTGGCCCTTGGTGTAGGCCTTGACCATGGTGACGAAGTCCTCCTCGCGGTAGTTGATGACGTGGGCGCAGCCATGAGCGCGCGCGATCAGGGCCTTGCCGGCGGAGCCGACCGCGCCGATCACGGTGGCGCCGAGCGCTGCGGCCCATTGGCACGCGATCAGGCCGACGCCGCCGGCGGCGGCATGGAACAACAGCGTCGTTTCGGGCCCGACCTTGTAGGTCCGGCGCAGGAGAAATTGTGCGGTGAGCCCCTTGAGCATGATCGAGGCCGCAACCTCGTCGCTGATCGCCTCGGGGAGCCTGACAACGCGATCGGCAGGAAGCAGGCGCTCCTCGGCATAAGCCCCGATCTCTCCGGTGTAGGCGACGCGGCGCCCGACCTTGAGGTCCGTAACCCCCTCACCGACAGCGGTCACGACGCCTGCCCCCTCCATGCCGGGAGTGAACGGGAACGGGTCTTGCGGATAGAGGCCGGTGCGGTGATAGACGTCGATATAATTGAGGCCGATCGCGGTTTGGCGGATCTTCACCTCACCGGGCCCAGGCTCGCCGATCTCGACCTCTTCCCATTTGAGGACCTCCGGCCCTCCATGTTCGTGAACGCGGATCGCGTGAGTCATTGGCCCCCCTCATCCCACCAAGCTCTTCGAGAGAACGCCCGAAGGCGCCTATTCGATCCCGAGCTTTGACTTCAACAGCTCGTTGACCGCCTGCGGGCTCGCCTTGCCGCCCATGGCCTTCATTACCTGGCCGACAAACCAGCCGAGCATGGTCGGCTTCGCCTTCACCTGCTCGACCTTGTCGGGATTGGCGTCGATGACCTTGTCGACCGCAGCTTCGATGGCGCCCATGTCGGTGACCTGGACGAGGCTCCGAGCCTCGACGATCTTCCGCGGGTCACCGCCTTCGGTGAACACGATCTCGAACACCTCCTTGGCAATCTTGCCGGAGATGGTGCTGTCCTTGATGAGATCGAGGATGGCGCCAAGCTGCGCCGCCGAGACCGGGCTGTCGGTGATGCTCTTGCCGTCCTTGTTGAGGCGACCGAACAGTTCGTTGATGACCCAGTTCGCAGCCTGCTTGGCGTCGCGGTCTTTGGCGACCGCCTCGAAATAATCGGCGGCCTCGCGCTCGGCGACGAGCACGTTGGCATCGTATGGCGTCAGTCCGAATGCCTCGATCAACCGCGCCCGCTTCTCATCCGGAAGCTCGGGTAACCCTTGGGCGAGCTGGTCCACATAATGCTGACTCAGCTCGAGCGGCAGCAGATCGGGGTCAGGGAAGTAGCGGTAATCGTGCGCCTCTTCCTTGGAACGCATCGACCGGGTCTCGCCGGTCTTGGCGTCGAACAGCCGCGTTTCCTGCTCGATCACGCCGCCATCCTCGATGACCTCGATCTGGCGCCGCGCTTCATGCTCGATGGCCTGGCCTATGAAGCGGATCGAGTTGACGTTCTTGATCTCGCAGCGAGTGCCAAGGTCAGCGCCGGGCTTCCGCACCGAGACGTTGATATCTGCGCGCAAGGACCCCTCTTCCATATTGCCGTCACAGGTGCCGAGATAGCGCATGATGGTGCGAAGCTTCGAGAGATAGGCCTTGGCCTGTTCCGAGGAGCGAAGGTCGGGCTTCGACACGATCTCCATCAGCGCCACGCCGGAACGGTTGAGATCGACAAAGGAGAACTTCGGATGCTGGTCGTGGAGGCTCTTGCCGGCGTCCTGCTCGAGATGCAGCCGCTCGATACCGACGATGACCCGTTCGCCGCTCAACAGATCGACGATGACCTCGCCCTCGCCGACCACGGGGCTCTTATATTGCGAGATCTGATAGCCCTGCGGCAGGTCGGGATAGAAGTAGTTCTTCCGGTCGAATACGGACTTCAGGTTGATCTTGGCCTTGAGCCCGAGCCCGGTGCGCACGGCCTGGGCGATGCATTCCGCATTGATCACGGGCAGCATGCCGGGCATGGCGGCATCGACGAGGCTGACATGGGAATTGGGCTCGCCGCCAAATTCCGTCGAGGCACCGGAGAACAGCTTCGACTTGGAGGTCACCTGGGCATGGACCTCCATGCCGATCACCACCTCCCAGGGACCGGTCGCGCCTTCGATCAGGTTCGATTTTTCTGTCTTCGCGTCCATTGCTGGAACCTTGTCAGCCGCCGTCGCCATTCTCGCGCAGCCTCTCCTCCTCATATTGGATGAACCAGCCGATCATTTGGCGCCACAACGCTTCGATGAGCTCGGGTGGCAGGTTATTTTGGACTGCGCGCGCCCGCACCTTGTCGATCACCTGTTGAATGCGCCACGGCACGCGGGCTTCCGAAGGCTTCATTTTCAGCTTCCAGGCCCGATCGACATAGGTGAAGCGCTCCCCGATCAGATCGACCAGGGCCCTATCGATGCGGTCGATTTCGGCCCTAACCTCATCCATGGTGTTGCACTCCTCGGCGCTTCTAGGATTCATTGGTCCCGCTCCCGTGCCGACCACAGTGCCGGTCATTTGTAGACAAAAGCCAAGCAGCAACACCGCCAAGCCCCAGCGGACCGCGCTTCGCTCGCGAAGCATCTGCACCAAGAGTGGGTCACGCAGAGCTGGGTCGTTTCCATCGTCACTCGCGCCTGATCGTTTCGCTCGTTCCTGAACTTCTTTGCGAGTCAATCTAGCAAGTGGAAAGAGCGCCAAGAAGACTCCAAGGATGCCGAGCAGCAGACCTGCCAAAGCCATGGCCGGTCCGAAACCAAGGTTCATGCCGCCCGGCTCCACCAATTCACCGGCTTCGCCAGCGGCCCCGCCGCCTCCTCGATGACTCTCGCGGTCCGGAACAAGGTCTCTTCGTCGAACGGCTTACCGATCAGCTGGAGGCCAAGCGGGGTCCCTTCCGAGGAGAGTCCGGCCGGAACCGAAACCCCCGGCAACCCTGCCATGTTCACCGTTACCGTGAAGATGTCGTTCAAATACATCTCGACCGGATCGCCGGACTTCTCACCGAGCGCGAAGGCGGGAGATGGCGTCGTAGGCGTCAGGATCACATCGACCTCCTGAAAGGCCTGGTCGAAATCGCGCTTGATCAGCGTTCGTACTTTCTGCGCCTTGAGATAATAGGCGTCGTAATAGCCCGCGGACAGCACATAGGTACCGATCAGGATGCGCCGCTTCACCTCCTGGCCGAAGCCCGCGGCGCGCGTATTCTCGTAAAGCGAGAGGACGTCGTTTCCCGGTTCGCGCAGACCGTAGCGGACGCCGTCGTAGCGGGCGAGGTTCGACGATGCCTCGGCGGGCGCCACGATATAATAAGACGGCAGCGCATATTTGGTGTGAGGCAGGCTCACCGGCTTGATCTTGGCGCCGGCCTGTTCCAGCCATTTCACGCCTTGCTGCCACAACGCATCGATCTCGGCCGCCATGCCCTCGACCCGGTACTCCTTGGGGATGCCCACGGTGAGGCCCTTGACGCCCCGGTTCACCGCAGCCGCATAGTCCGGGACCGGAACATCGACGCTGGTAGTATCCTTGGGATCGTGGCTCGCCATCGCCTTGAGCAGGATCGCCGCGTCCTCGACGCTCCGCGCGACCGGGCCGGCCTGGTCGAGCGAGGACGCAAAGGCGACGATGCCCCAGCGCGAGCAACGGCCATAGGTCGGCTTGATGCCGACGGTACCGGTGACCGCGGCAGGCTGGCGGATCGAGCCGCCAGTGTCGGTGGCGGTCGCTCCCATGCACAGCCGCGCCGCGACCGCGGCCGACGATCCGCCGGATGAGCCTCCAGGGACGAGCTTCGCGTTCGAGCCCCGGCGCTGCCAAGGATTGACCACCGGGCCGTAATAGCTCGTCTCATTGGACGACCCCATGGCGAACTCGTCATTGTTGAGCTTGCCGAGCATGACCGCGCCGGCAGACCACAGATTGGCAGTCACCGTCGACTCATAGGTTGGCGTGAAGCCGTCGAGGACGTGCGAGCAGGCCGTGGTGCGGACGCCCTTGGTCGCGAACAGATCCTTGATGCCGAGCGGGATGCCTTCGAGCGCCCGCGCTTCGCCTTTGGCAATACGGGCGTCGCTCTCCTTCGCCGCTTCGAGCGCACGCTCTGGCGTCACCAGGACGAAAGCGTTCAGCGCCTCGTTCGCCTTGTCGATGGCGTCAAGATGGGCCTCCGCAAGCTCGGTCGCCGACAGCTCTTTACGGTCGAGCGCGGCCCGGGCTTCGGCGATGGTGAGGTCGGTTGGATCGGTCATGGCATCTATTGCTTCACCGTCTGACACTTGACGAAACTGCTGTAGGACTCAGGCGGACTTTGGTCCTCCGCGGCTCGGTCGGCGTCATCCGATCCGGCGGCTACCCCGGGCTCGTCCCCCATGTCGGGGTCCTCAGAACTCCGATTGAGCCTCCGGATCGTCGCCGCCTTGCTGGGTGAGATCCGTGACTCTGGTGACGTTGAGGCTGCCATCAGCCTTTGACTTGATCGAAAACAAGTCGGGATAGCTGTAGCCGCCCTCCTCGCAAAAGGCCGTGACCACCCAGCTCGTCGCATCCCGCGCCGCTACGCTGACGAAGTCGCAAGTCTGCTGATAGGCGACGAGCCCTTTGGCGCTCAGCACCTCGAAATCGAGATCCTCGCCGAGCTCGGCGGGCGTCGTTGTCTCAAGCTTGGCGCAATCCTCCGGGGTCGATGCGAACGTGCCCTCCGGCAGTTTGCCCGCGCCGCCAACTTGCGCCTCAGCCACGCCGGCCCATAACAGCAGCGACAAGGCCGGCGCCATCAGACCCACGCGTGTCATCGCGGCCCCTATTCGACGATCTTGGGGACCACGAAATAGTGGTCGTCCACGGCCGGCGCATTTTTGAGGATGTCGTCGGCGCAATTGCCGTCGGTGACCTTGTCTTCCCGCTGCTTCATGGTCATGGCAACGACGCGGGTCATCGGCTCGACGTCCTTAGTGTCGAGCTCGTCAAGCTGCGCCACCCAATCGAGGATGCCGGAGAGCTCCTTCTCGAGCCTCGTCGCCTCCTCTTCGGTGATGGCGATGCGGGCGAGATGGGCGATGCGATGGACGGTGGCGCGGTCGACGGACATGAGAACTGCCGGAAATGGGGATTTGCTAGCGCTCCTCTAGCACCGGGCCGGAAGAGCATCAACTTGGCTCACCCTCGGTTTCGGCGCGATTACGCCTCGAAGGGCACGCCCACCTCAGGCACGCGCACGATATTGTTGCCCATCTCGGCGATGAATTTGTCCGGAGTCTGGTCGATGATCGGGAAGGTGCCGTAGTGGCAGGGAACGACCGTCTCGAATTGGAAGAACCGTTTGCAAGCGAGCGCCGCGGTTTTGGCCCCCATGGTGAAGCGGTCCCCGATCGGCACGATGCCGATCTCCGGGCGGTAGAGTTCGTTGATCAGGGCCATGTCTGAGAACACCGCGGTGTCGCCCATATGGTAAACCGTCTTGCCCTCGCGCGGCGCGACAATCAGGCCGCAGCAGGCGCCAAGATAGATCGAGCGACCCTCGTGGAAGATGCCCGAGGAATGCCATGCCGGCACGAAGGTGATGTCGAAATCCTCGTGCGAAATGGTGCCGCCGGTATTGCCCGGATCGATCTTCTCGACGCCCAGGCTCGCCATGTGCATGGCGAGCTCGAACACCGCGATAAGCGGCGCGCCCGTCTCCTTGCAGATGGCGACGGTATCGCCGGTATGATCCTCATGGCCGTGGGTCAGCGCCACATGGGTCACGCCTTTGCTCGCCTCGCGCACGGTCAGGCCCGAATCTTCAAAGGTCGGGTTCCCGGTGAGAAATGGATCGATCAGGATGCTCGACTTGCCGGTGTCGATGCGGATACAGGAGTGACCGAACCAAGTGATCTGCATGACTGACGACCCCGTGCTTGGCTCAAAACAAGGTTTCGAGGCCGGACTATAGGGGACCCGAACGTGTTGACAACCGCGCAAGCGCGCCGCACCCCATCGCCCCGGTGACCGGCGCAACGCTCATCGCCATTGAGGATTTGCCACCAAAGCTCACGGTGGAAGCGCGGCTGCTCGGCCTCGACGTCGGCACCAAGACCATCGGCATGGCGCTCTCCGACGTCACCCGCAGCATCGCCACGCCGTTCGACACTATCAGGCGCACCAAGTTCACCGCCGACGCCAAGACGATCGCCGAAGTGATTGAAAGGAATCAAGTCGGCGCCGTGGTGATCGGTCTTCCCATCAATCTCGACGGCAGCGAAGGCCCGCGGGCGCAATCGACCCGCGCCTTCGCGCGAAACCTCGCCGCGCATATCGCCGTGCCGATGGTGTTCTGGGACGAGAAGACTCTCGACCGCGGCCGTCGAGCGCCACCTGATCGAAGCCGACGCCTCGCGCAAGCGGCGCGCCGAGGTCGTTGACCGCATGGCTGCGGCCTACATCCTTCAGGGCGCGCTTGACCGCCTAAGACGGCTCACCGAGCAGCGTCACGCTTAGATTGTCGTTGATGATCAGATAGCCCCCGGGACGCTCGGGACAACCGACGCCAAAGCCGCAGATCGCGAGCGTCGACACGATGTTGGCAACCGCCAGCAGCAGCAGCAACGCGATCGCCATCATCGGCAACAGCCGCAAGCGCGCCGGCAGCGGCTCGGTCGGGGTGAACTGCCGATCGAACAGCAGCATGACGGCGCTACCCGCCACGATCAGGGCAAACATGAGAAACGCCCAGGAATAAAGGTGCAGGCCGAGGATGGTGTTGCCGTAGGAGCCGGAGCCGGGGACGACATAAGCGAGGATCTGCCAAGCCGAAATAATGGCGCCTGCCACCGCCCCGAGAATGGCGATACCGTAGTGACTTGGCCGGGGGCCGTAGATCAGATTGAGCGCGATCCCGAACGCGGCAGCGATGAACCCGGCCCGCTGCAGAATGCAAACCGGGCATGGCAGATCGCGAAACCAAAGCTGATCGGCAAAGGCAACGACGAGAACCGTGTCGATCGCCACAAGCCCAAGCGCGTTGAGCAGCTTCGACAAGTTCGCGGTCACTCAAAACGCTCCCGCTACAGACCGATATTCAGCACTTCGTTTGCGTGAATCCGGAACAGCACGAGAAAGACGACGACGCCGGCGAGCCAGAAGCCCATCGCGGCCTCGCGCCGGCTCGTCCAGCCCGCGCCGAGCGCGCAGGCAAACAACAGAAATGGCAAGCTCATCATGGTTAAGCCTCCGCCTGACCAAACCTATGACCGCATCATGAAATGCCGGCTTCATGACTGTGGCACCGTCACGAAAAATCGACAGCACCGCCGCATGACCCCTCTTGACTGGGTCATCGGAAGCCCACGGTCTTGAGTCTCGATGATTCGCGCCGAAGGGTAAACCATAAGTTATTGAAATCTCGGACAAGGCTGAGAGGGCGGTGGCGCCGGCAGTTGGGCACGGCGCAAGGAAGCTCGTCCTGACATGGATCAAAACGGCATCGAGGCCGCCGAACGGCGGCCTCGAACAACGTGATTCAGCTTGGCTAGGCGCCGACGCCGACTAGCAGGGGCGGCACCAGCACCGGGCCGGCCCACAGCGCCAGATGAACCCAGGCGGGCAATGGCGCCCCCAGCCCCTGCAAGCGATCTCCTTGACCGGCGAATAATTCTTGGCCATGGCGCCGAGGGTCGCTGCGGCAGACGGCGTAGTCGCCTCAGCCTGCCACGCGAAGAACCCAGCGCCGATCATCGCAGCCGTCATAACACCGGCAAGCGCAAGCTTACGCATCCTGTCCTCCTCTGATTTCGTCCTCCGCAACACACGGCAAGACAAGGCCGAGGATACCACCGACCGCCGTAAGCTGAGTACTGAGCTTGGGTTGCCGCGGGCGGTCGCCGCCTCAAGGCACCATCGGCGCCGCACGCGCGGCGAGGCCGTCGATATCGGCACCGGCGAGACCGACGCCATAGCTGTGCCGGAACGCACCGTAGAGCCGCGTGCCGAGGAACGCGTCGCTCACCGCCGGCGGCGCATTTTCCTGCAAAATGGCGCCGGCAGCCGTCAGCGCCAGAAGCTCGACCACGGCCCGGGCCCGGGACTGGTCACGTGCCGCCTCGGCAAGCAGGATGTGGATGCCGTCGACGGCCGACTTCAGCCTCGACTCTCCGCCGCTCGCGGCTTCGATCCCGGCGAGCACCCGCTCCAGTGTCTCCGGTGAGCGTTCGACCGCCCGCAGCATGTCGAGACACATGACATTGCCGGACCCCTCCCAGATGGCGTTGACCGGCGCCTCGCGATAAAGACGGGGAAAGCCGCCCTCTTCCACATAGGCGTTGCCGCCGAGGCACTCCATGGCCTCGTAAATCAGCGCGGGAGCCACCTTGCAGACCCAATATTTCGCCACCGGAGTCATGAGGCGCCGATAGGCAGCCTCATCCTCGTCGTTCTGGTGATCGAAGGCACGAGCCAGCCTGAAAGCGAGCGCCGCCGCCGCTTCGACGTCGAGCGCCATGTCGGCAAGGACTTGCACCATGAGCGGCTGATCGATCAGACGCCGCTGAAACACACTGCGATGCTGTGCGTGATGGATGGCGCGGGCAAGCGCCTGCCGCATCAACGCCGCCGAGGAAACAGCGCAATCGAGCCTGGTCAGGTTCACCATCTCCATGATAGTGGCCACGCCCCGGCCTTCCTCCCCGACAAGGTAGCCAAGCGCGCGATCGAAAGTGACCTCGGCCGACGCGTTGGAGCGGTTGCCAAGCTTGTCCTTGAGGCGCTCAAGCCTAAGCCGGTTCACCGCGCCTTCCGGGGTGAAGCGAGGCACGAATAAGCAGGACAACCCGGCCTTGGTTTGAGCCAGCACCAGGAAGGCGTCCGACATCGGCGCCGACAGAAACCATTTGTGGCCGGTGATGGCATAGGCCTTGCCGCGGCCCGCATCGCCGATCGGGGCGGCGGCAGTGGTGTTGGCGCGCACGTCGGTACCGCCCTGCCGCTCGGTCATGCCCATACCGATGGTTATGGCCTGCTTCTTGTGCCAAGGCACGAAGCGCGGGTCGTAGCTGCGGGTGATGATCCGGGGCAGCAGGCTTCGCGCCAACACTGGCTCGTGGCGGAGGGTCGCCACCGCGGCGTGGGTCATGGTGATCGGGCAGCAATGGCCGGGCTCCATCTGCGCCGCGAGGTAGCTCCCGGCGCAGCGTGCCACATGGGCGCCGGGCCGCGGCGCCCCCCCTTTCGCCAGATGGTCCCAGGTCGAGCAGTGGAGCCCTTGCGTCGTGCTGAACGCCATCAACCGGTGATAGGCCGGGTGAAACTCGACCCGGTCGAGGCGCGCGCCTTGGGCATCGAGGGTGCGAAGCTCCGGTGGATGCTCATTGGCGAGCCGCGCGAGTTCGGCCGCCGCGGCGCTGCCCGCAAGCTGGCCGAAGGCGGTGAGGGCCTCGGACGCCTCACCCCCGCCCTCCCTGGCGACGGCCTCGGTGAGCACGGCATCGGAGGTAAACAGATTCACGTCGGTAAGGGGCGGACTTTGATTGAAGATCGCGTCGCCCGGGATTGGATCGGGAGCCATGGCCTACTCGAGAGATTCCGGATCGGTCCATTGCTGCCATAGCTTGGCCCCGCCGCCAAGCTTGCCGGTTGTGCAAACAGGGCCTATAGAGTGTGCTTTAATGAGCATTGCCGCGGCAGCGACCGAATTCTCCTTCCCACATCGGCATCTCCTTGGGATCGAAGGCCTTTCGCGCCAGGAGATTGTCGGCCTGCTCGATCTTTCCGAGCAGGCTGCGACGCTTAGCCGCCAGGTCGCCAAGAAGCGCGACGATCTGCGCGGCCGCACTTTGATCAATCTCTTCTTCGAAGCGTCCACGCGGACGCAGAGCTCGTTTGAGCTGGCCGGCAAGCGGCTCGGCGCCGACGTGATGAACATGTCGATCCGGACCTCGTCGGTGCAGAAGGGCGAGACCCTGATCGACACCGCTGTGACACTCAACGCCATGCGCCCGGACATCCTGGTCGTGCGCCACCACGCCGCCGGCGCGGTCGAACTGCTGTCGCAGAAGGTCGGCTGCTCGGTGATCAACGCCGGCGACGGCAGCCATGAGCACCCAACCCAAGCGTTGCTCGACGCGCTCACCATCCGCCGCCACAAGGGACGGATCGACGGGCTGATCGTCGCCATCTGCGGCGATATCCTGCACTCGCGCGTGGCCCGGTCGAACATCCTCTTGCTCAACACGCTCGGCGCCCGAGTACGCGTGGTGGCGCCCTCGACCCTGCTCGCCTCGGGTATCGCCCGGCTTGGCGTCGAGGTCTATTCCTCGATGTGGGAAGGGCTGAAGGACGCTGATATCGTCATGATGCTGCGGCTCCAGCGCGAGCGCATGTCCTCGAACCTGGTGCCGAGCCAGCGCGAATATTTCCACTTCTTCGGCCTCGACTACGACAAGCTCGCCTGCGCCAAGCCGGATGCCCTGGTGATGCACCCCGGCCCCATGAATTGGGGAATGGAAATCGACTCGAACGTCGCCGACGACCCGCGCAGCGTGATCCGCGAGCAGGTTGAGATGGGGGTGGCGGTGCGCATGGCCGTGCTTCAGGCTCTCGCCCGGCATCTCCCGAACGACTGATAGCCAGGATGATCGAAAAGACCCAACGCCAGACCCGCGCCGCAGCGCTCGTCAATGCGCGGCTGATCGACCCGGCCTCAGGGCTCGACGAGGCCGGTGGCGTCGTCATTGCCGACGGTATGATTGTCGAACTCGGCGACAAGGTGAACCAAGGGAACGTCGGCGATGCCGAGTTGATCGACTGTGGCGGTCACATCCTCGCCCCCGGCCTGATCGACATGCTGGTGTTCTCCGGTGAGCCCGGGAATGAGCATCGCGAGACGCTCGCGACCGCAAGCCAGGCGGCAGCCGCGGGCGGCGTCACCACCATTATCTGCATGCCGAATACGGACCCCGTCATCGATGACGTCGCTCTGGTCGATTTCATCCTGCGCCGCGCGAGGGACACCGCCGAGGTCAACGTGCATCCCATGGCGGCGATGACCAAGGAACTGCGCAGCGAGGAGATGACCGAGTTCGGCCTCTTGCGCGAGGCGGGAGCGCTTGCCTTCACCAACGGCAAGACGAGCCTCGCCAATGCCAAGATGATGCGGAACGTGATGGCCTACGCCAAGGATTTCGGGGCGCTCATCATCCATCATCTCGAAGATCCTACGCTCTCCGAGGGCGGGGTCATGAACGAGGGCGAGGTGGCGACGAGGCTCGGCCTGCCTGGAATTCCGCGCGAGGCCGAGACGATCATGCTCGAGCGCGACGTCCGCATCGCCGCATTGACGGGCGTCCGCTACCACGCCAGTCAGATCTCCTGCCGTGCCTCGCTCGAAATCATCCGCGCGGCAAAGGCTAGCGGCCTGCCGGTGACCTGCGGCGTCTCCATCAATCACCTCACCCTGAATGAGAACGACATCGGCTCCTACCGCACCTTCTTCAAGATGCGGCCGCCGCTCCGATCCGAAGAGGATCGCCGCGCCATGGTCGAGGGCGTGGCGAGCGGAGACATCGACGTGATCGTCTCGGCCCATGATCCTCAGGATGCCGACGGCAAGCGGCGCCCCTTCGCCGAGGCGGCCGATGGCGCCATCGGGCTTGAGACCATGCTCCCCGCCGCCCTTCGCCTCTACCACAACGGCGAAGTCGTGCTCTCGACCTTGTTGCGGGCACTCACGGCGAATCCGGCCAAGCTGCTTGGGCTCGACGCCGGACGCCTGCACAAGGGCGCACCAGCCGATCTCGTTCTCTTCGATCTCGATGCCCCCTTCGTCGTCACGCCGGAGCGGCTGCATTCGAAATCGAAGAACACGCCCTTCGACGAGGCGCGGCTGCAAGGGCGCGTGCTCATCACCCTGGTTGCTGGACGGCCGGTCTACAATTACGCTGACTAGCGCGGCGACTAGAGGCTCCTGTTCAGGATCTGGGCAAATGCTGCTTGCGACCGACTGGAGCCTTTACGACCTCCTCGCTTTGATCGTCGGCTACCTGCTCGGCTCCATCCCCTTCGGTCTCGTCCTCACCAAGCTTGCCGGCCACGGCGATCTGCGTCGGATCGGATCCGGCAATATCGGCGCCACCAATGTGTTGCGCACCGGCGACAAGAAGCTTGCCGCCCTCACCCTCGTGCTCGACGCGCTGAAAGGCATGGCCGCCGTCCTCATCGGTGCCCGCTTCGGTCCTGACGCCGCCATTCTTGGCGGGCTCGGCGCCTTTCTCGGACATCTCTTTCCGGTCTGGCTCGGCTTCCGCGGCGGCAAGGGCGTGGCCACCTATATCGGTGTGCTGCTGGGGCTGTCCTGGCCAGCCGCCCTCGTCTTCTGCGCCATCTGGCTCGGGGTTGCTGTCCTTAGCCGCTACTCCTCGCTGGCAGCCCTTGTTGCCAGCGCGGTGACGCCTGGTCTGCTCGCCTGGAGCGGGGAGATGCGTGTGGCGGTGCTGTTCCTGTTCTTCACCCTGCTGCTCTACTGGCGCCATGCCGAAAACATCGGACGCCTCCTCCGAGGCGAGGAGGGCCGGATTGGCGCCAAGAAGCCCTGAGACCGGCGGAGACCCCTCGCCCCACACCACCAAGCTGAACCACCGCCAGCGCCTGGCGTGGCTTCGCCTCATCAGGAGCGAGAATGTCGGCCCTGCCACCTTCCGTGCCCTGGTCAACCAGTTCGGGGGCGCCGAGGCCGCGCTCGACGCCCTGCCGGCGTTGTCCCGCCGGGGCGGACGCGCGCAATCGATCCGCGTTTATGGCGAAGCCGAAGCCGAGGCTGAGCTCACCGCGGCTGCTGACGCCGGCGCCACTCTCGTCGCCATGGGCGAAGAGGGCTATCCGCCGGCGCTCGCCCATGTCGATGCGCCGCCGCCCCTGCTCTTCGCCAAGGGCAGATTGCAGCTTGCCGAAGGTCCCATCGTCGCCATGGTCGGCGCGCGAAACGGCTCGGCCGTCGGCCAGAAGCTCACGCGGCAGCTGGCGACGGAGCTTGGGCTCGAAGGGTTCGTCATCGCCTCGGGCCTCGCGCGCGGCATCGACACCGCGGCGCACGCCGCAGCACTCGAGCGTGGCACCATCGCCGTGCTCGCCGGCGGCATCGACATCGTCTATCCCCCCGAGAATGCAGAACTGCAACGTGCCATCGGCGAACAGGGCTTGCTGCTCACCGAGCGGAGCCCGGGTTCAGCCCGCGCGGCAAGGACTTCCCACGGCGCAATCGCCTGATCTCCGGCATCTCGCTCGGGGTGGTGGTGGTTGAGGCCGCGGAGCGCTCAGGCTCGCTGATCACAGCCCGCTTCGCCGGCGAGCAGGGCCGTGAAGTCTTTGCCGTACCCGGGAGCCCGCTCGATCCGCGCTCGGCCGGCACAAACAATCTCCTCAAGCAGGGCGCCTGCCTCGTTACGAGCGCGCGGGACGTCGTCGAGGCTTTGGCGCCGATCCTGGGACGGCCGCTAGAGCCCTTTGGGCCGGAACTCGCCGCCCCTGACGAGGGCCAAGCGCCAGAGCCCCTCCCCGACATCGTTCAGAGCGAGCGCGAGCGGGTCGTCGGCGCCCTCGGGCCGAGCCCCGTCGATATCGACGAGGTCATCCGCGCCACGGGGTTGGGGGCGCGCAAGGTCCATATTGTGTTGCTCGAACTCGACCTCGCGGGAAGATTGCAGCGCCACGGACAACAACTCGTGTCCCTGATCGAGGCCGGGGACTGACCTCATTTCTCGTCGGATTTGACGGTTTGCGCTTCTTCTTTGGCCATCGCGAGCAGATAGGCAACGAAGGTGAGGCCCGCGCCATTGGCGATAGATTTCAGCTCGCCGAGCATGTCCGCGATGTAGGCCGCGGCCTCGTGACGCGTGAGATCGCCCCCTCCCCCCTTGGGTGCAGTGGTCCGTTCCGGCGCCCCATTTTGCTGCGATTGACGCCGTTTGGCCAAGGACTTCTCCTGGAATCAAGCATCCTAAAAGTTGTGCTAATTAGAATATACACCCTCTAGTTGTCAATTTCCACTTCACCACAGTGCCCATTACCCCTTCAGCGAAAATTGACACAGGACGTGCGAAACACCATTTTCGCCTTAATGCAGGGGCAAGACGCAAATCATTGCCCCGCGCCGGGCGCCGCTAGGTGCCGGCCAGGAACCCCTCAATGAACATCGTCATCGTTGAATCGCCAGCCAAGGCAAAGACCGTGAACAAATATCTGGGGGCGGGCTATCGCGTGCTCGCCTCCTATGGTCACGTCCGTGATCTGCCGTCCAAGAACGGTTCCGTGGAGCCCGAGAAGGACTTTGAGATGCATTGGGACGTCGAGCCCAAGGCGGCGAAGCGGCTGGACGAGATTGCCAAGGCGGTCAAGGGCGCGAGCAAACTGATCCTTGCCACCGACCCCGATCGGGAGGGTGAGGCCATCTCCTGGCACGTCTACCAGATCCTGAACCGCAAGAAGGCCTTGGACAAGATCGCGGTCGAGCGCGTGGTGTTCAACGCCGTGACCAAGGAAGCGGTGCTCGAGGCCATGCGGCATCCACGTGAGATCGATGGCCCCTTGGTCAACGCCTATCTCGCCCGGCGCGCGCTCGATTACCTCGTCGGCTTCACCCTGTCGCCGGTGCTGTGGCGCAAGCTCCCAGGTGCCCGCTCGGCCGGCCGGGTGCAGTCGGTGGCGCTTCGCCTCGTCTGCGACCGCGAAGCCGAGATCGAGGCCTTCAAGGCGCAAGAATATTGGTCGCTCGTCGCCGATCTCGCCACCGCCAAGAACGAGACCTTCCTCGCGCGGCTCGTCTCCGTCGCCGGCAAGAAGCTTGAGAAGTTTGACATTGCCGACGAGGCGACGGCGATGCGGCTCAAGGCTGCCCTCGAAGGCGGCCGCCTTGCCGTCACGGGCGTCGAGAGCAAGTCTCAGCGCCGTCACCCGGCGCCACCCTTCACCACGTCGACGTTACAGCAGGAGGCCTCGCGCAAGCTCGGCTTCTCGCCGCGGCACACCATGCAGATTGCCCAGCGGCTCTATGAGGGCGTCGATCTCGACGGCGAGAGCGAGGGGCTGATCACCTATATGCGGACCGACGGCGTCCAGATCGCGCCGGAAGCGATCACGGCTGCACGCCGCACCGTCGAGAAGCTGTTTGGCCGCCGCTATGTGCCGCCCTCGCCGCGCCAATATGAGACCAAGGCCAAGAACGCGCAGGAAGCCCACGAGGCCATCAGGCCGACCGACTTCAGCAAGCCGCCCGAATCGGTCGCCCGCTTCCTCGATGCCGATGCGCTCAAGCTCTACAAGCTCGTCTGGCAGCGGACGCTCGCGAGCCAGGCCTCGAGCGCCGAGATCGAGCGCACCACTGCCGAGATCGAGGTCGCCGGCAGCGATGGCCAAGGCTACGGCCTCCGCGCTACGGGCTCGGTGATCCGTTTCGACGGCTTCCTCAAGCTTTACGAGGAGGGGACCGACGACGTGATCGGCGAGGATGGCGCGCTTCCCGTGCTCGCCCAAGGCGATCAGCTCCAAGGACGCAGCATCGAGGCCAAGCAGCATTTCACCGAGCCGCCGCCCCGCTACTCCGAGGCGAGCCTGATCAAAAAGATGGAGGAGCTCGGCATCGGCCGGCCGTCCACCTACGCCTCGACGCTCAATATCTTGCGCGACCGCGAATACGTCCGGCTCGACAAGAAGCGGCTGCACCCGGAGGACAAGGGGCGCCTCGTCACCGCGTTCCTCGAGAATTTCTTCCGCCGCTACGTCGAATATGACTTCACGGCCGACCTCGAGGAGAAGCTCGACCTGATCTCCGCCGGCGAGCTGCAATGGAAGGACGTACTCCGCGACTTCTGGCGCGACTTCATTGCCGCGGTGCAGGATATCGGCGACCTCCGTATCGCCGAAGTGCTCGATGCGCTGAACGACATGCTCGGGCCCCACATCTTCCCGGCAACGGACAAAGGCGGCGATCCGCGCGCCTGCCCGTCCTGTGGCGAGGGCCGCCTCAGCCTCAAGATCGGAAAGTTCGGCGCCTTCATCGGCTGCTCCAACTATCCTGACTGCCGCTTCACCCGGCAACTTGCCGAGAGCGGCGACAAGGCCGCCCTTGGCAACGAAGGCAAGCTGCTCGGCACCGATCCCGAGACCAGCCTCGATGTCACCCTTCGCAGTGGCCGCTTCGGGCCCTACGTGCAGCTTGGCGAGAATGGCGAGGAGAAGCCGAAGCGCGCCTCGATCCCGAAGGGCTTCGATCTCGACAGCATCGATCTCGAGCGCGCTCTGTTGCTGCTGTCGCTGCCGCGCGCTGTCGGCGCCCATCCCGAGAACGGCAAGGCGATCACGGCGGGCTTCGGCCGCTTCGGCCCCTACGTCCAGCATGATGGCAAATACGCAAGCCTGAGCGGCCCCGATGAGGTGTTCAGCGTCGGCATCAATCGCGCCGTCAGCCTGCTCGCCGAGAAGGCGGCAGGCCGAGGCCGGCGCGGCGCCTCGGTGATCAAGGACCTCGGCCCGCATCCGGACGGCGGCGGCGCCGTGCAAGTGTTGAGCGGACGCTATGGTCCCTATGTGAAGCACGGCAAGATCAACGCCACGCTGCCGAAGGATCGCAATCCCGAGCAGGTGACACTCGCCGAGGCTATCGAGCTGATCGCCGCGAGGGCGGCGAAGGGGCCGGCCAAGAAGCCCGCGCGCAAGACGAAGAAGACGAAGAAAGAGAAAGCGAAGGAGATCGTCGAGGAAGCCGCAAGCTAAGCTTTAGCCAGCGGTCGCCCACGCGTGCTAGAACGATTCCGTGGCCAAGACGAAGACCTCTCCCAAAACCGAAAAAGTGGGAAAGCTTCCCTCCAAACAAGAGATCCTGGATTTTCTGCAAGGCACGAGCGACCGCGCCGGCAAGCGAGAGATCGCGCGCGCGTTCGGTATCAAGGGCGGTGACCGCGTCGCCCTGAAAGAGCTGCTGCGCGACATGACCGATGACGGGCTGATCTCGGGCTCACCACGGAAGCTGCATCGCCCTGGCGTCTTGCCCCCGGTCGCGGTGATCGAGATCGTCGAGCAGGACGCCCATGGTGGCCTCGTGGCCCGGCCCGCAAATTGGTCCGAGGAGCATGGGGCCGCACCGCGCATCTTGGTGGCGGAGAGCAAGCAGGACCGCGGGCCTGCGGCGGGTATCGGCGATCGCGTGCTCGCCCGCATCTCAGCGCTCGCCGCCGACGCCGACTTTCCCTACAAGGCGCGCGTCATCAAACGCCTCGCCCGCGCAACGCGAAGTCAGCTTGGCATCTTCCGGTCGCTGCCCGGCGGTGGCGGCCTCATCGATCCCGTCGACCGCAAGCAGCTGAAGGAATGGCGCGTGGCGCGTGGCGCCACCAACGAGGCCGAGAACGGCGAGCTCGTCCGTTTCGAACTCAGCGGCTCGGCCCGCTTCGGCGCGACGAACGCGAAGGTCACGGCCCGCCTCGGCAACCCCGAGGACCAGCGGGCGACAAGCCTCATCGCCATCCACGCGCATGGCATTCCCGACGCCTTTCCCGAGGCGGTCCTCGCCGAGGCCGAGGCCGCCAAGGAGCCGGACCTTCTGCGGCGAGAGGATCTCCGTCATCTGCCCTTCGTCACCATCGACCCGCCTGACGCCCGCGACCGCGACGACGCGGTGTGGGCCGAGCCTGATCCTGATCCCAAGAACAAGGGCGGCTTCGTGGTGATGGTCGCCATCGCCGACGTCGCCGCCTACGTTACCCCTGGAAGTGCTCTCGACAAGGAAGCGCGGACCCGCGGCAACTCGGTCTATTTTCCTGACCGGGTGGTGCCGATGCTCCCGGAGCGCATCTCCAACGACCTGTGCTCCTTGCAGGCCGGGGAGCCGCGGCCCTGCCTCGCCGTGCGCATGGTGTTCGACAAGGATGGCCGCAAAAGAAGCCACCGCTTCCTTCGCGGCGTCATCCGCTCGGCGTCGGCCCTCTCCTATGAGCAGGCGCAACGCGCCATCGACGGCAAGCCTGACGATGCCACCGGGCCTCTGCTCGATCCCGTGCTGAGACCGCTCTGGGGGGCTTATGCTGCCCTCACCCGCGCCCGCGCCGAGCGCTCGCCCCTCGACCTCGATCTGCCAGAACGCAAGATTCTGCTCGATGATCTGGGCCGCGTCCGCGGGGTGACCACACCGGCGCGGCTCGACGCCCATCGCCTGATCGAGGAGTTCATGATCGCGGCCAATGTCGCCGCCGCTGAGGAACTCGAGTCCAAACGC
Source organism: uncultured Alphaproteobacteria bacterium (assembly GCA_963732955.1). Lineage (GTDB taxonomy): Bacteria > Pseudomonadota > Alphaproteobacteria > Rhizobiales > Methyloligellaceae > Methyloceanibacter. The sequence continues at coordinate 670,184 of CAVTBH010000004.1, read as the reverse complement.
ACGCCTCTGATCTATCGCGTGCACGATCAGCCCTCGAAGGAGAAGATCGCAGCGCTCTCGGAATTTCTGGGCACGCTCGGCCTGAAGCTCCCGAAGAGCGGACAGCTGAAGCCCGCCCAGTTCAACCGCATTCTCGCCGAGACGCGGGCGAGCCCGGCCGCCGAGCTTGTGGCCGAGATGGTCCTGCGGAGCCAAGCCCAAGCCGAATATAGCGCCGAGAACTACGGCCATTTCGGGCTCAATCTCCGCCGATATGCCCACTTCACCTCGCCGATCCGCCGCTATGCCGACCTCGTGGTTCATCGCGCCATGATCCGGGCCCTCAAGCTTGGCAATGACGGCATGACCGACGCCGAGATGCCCATGCTCGAAACCATCGCCGAGGCCATCTCCGATACCGAGCGGCGCGCCATGGCGGCAGAGCGCGAAACCGCGGACCGTCTGATCGCGGCCTATCTCGCCGACCGCATCGGCGCGACTTTCGCCGCCAGGGTTTCGGGCCTCGTCCGCTCGGGGCTGTTCGTGCGTCTCACCGATACCGGCGCCGATGGCTTCGTCCCGGCCTCCTCGATCGGACACGAATTTTTCTATCACGATGAGTCCCGCCAGGCGCTTGTCGGCGAGGAGACCGGCGCCGCATTCCAGCTTGGCGACCCCGTGGAGGTGCGTCTGGTCGAGGCGATCCCAAGCGCCGGCGCGCTGCGCTTCGAGCTCCTGAGCGAGGGGCGCATGATCGGGGTGAAGCCGAAACGGCCCCGTCTCCAAGGCCAGCGCCACGGACCTCAAAGCGCGAAGCGGGGCCGGCCCCGGGGGCGGCGATGAACGTGGCCAAAAGTCGCGAGGTTGGCGCCATTGGCCCGAGAGCTGAAACTCGCTAAGGAAGAGCAATGAACGAGATCACTCAACATCATAATGCCGCCGCGCCTCCCGCAGACGGCAGATCAACCGGCGAACGTTCGATCCTGGATTCGCTGTTGCGTGGTGCGCGCCTCACCTGCCCTGCTTGCGGTGTTGGCCGCATGTTCCGTAGCTACCTCAAGGTGTCCGACCACTGCCCGGTATGCGGAGAGGCTCTGCATCATCATCGCGCCGACGACGCTCCGCCTTATTTCACGATCATCATCGTTGGTCATATCGTGGTCGGTCTCGTGCTCGCCGTGGAGATGGCCTACCACCCGCCGCTCTGGCTGCATGCGGCGCTCTGGCTGCCGCTGACCGTGATCCTAGCCCTCGTGATCCTGATGCCGATCAAGGGCGCGCTGGTTGGGCTGCAATGGGCGCTCCGCATGCATGGCTTCGACCCTGAGGGCGAGAATGAGCTTGTCCCCCGTTTCGAGGATTTCGTCGGCAGCGATAGGAGCCGCTGACCGGTCCCATCTTGACTTCCGGGTCCCGGTGACTAGGTTTCCTCCGAACTGTCGACCAGCGAGGATGAAATGGCAAAGCCCGTCACGCAAAAGATCAAGCTCGTGAGTACCGCGGGCACCGGCTACTATTACGTGACGAAGAAGAATCCGCGGAACCAGACGGAAAAGCTCGTCTTCAAGAAATACGATCCGGTCGCGCGCAAGCACGTGGAATTCAAGGAAAGCAAAATCAAATAGCCTGCGCGCAAAATCTCAGCGGAATAGCTCAGCTTGCAAGATTGGAGTGGCCGCCAATCCCAGGAGACGCGCTCCTTGGAATTGGTGGCCGGCCGAAACGCGGCGCTAACGAGGAGGCCACTCAACCGCGTTCCGACCGGCCGAACCCCACGGACCCAGGAGATGCGGCGGACCTGAGCATTCCGTAGGGTTATCTCATTAAATCCCAGCAAAGACATGGAGCGTGCAGGCGCCACGTTCCGGGCGCGAGCATGCCCCTTCCCCATCGCTTTTGCCTCCGAGCCTAATTCCTTATCATCAGGCAAAGCGTAAAACTAATCTACAAATTGACAAAATCAAACTCAATCCCTTGCTTAATATGCCTAAAAGGCAATGAGTGTAAACCCTTAACCTCCAAGCTTCAGTCGTCAGGTCAAGTGTAGGAGCGGTTTCGGCCTGTTAGACCGGGCGATTCGCCGCACCCCTCAAGTATGTCCTACAGAGCGCCGGCGGCAACCCTATTGCATTTCCCGTCCAAGCTGGAGATGAGCGTGGCGCTATCGCGCTTCGCCGATGAAGTGGCGGACCGTGTCGAGAAACGTCGATACCGAGATCGGCTTGGAAATATAGGCCTCGCAGCCACCTTCGCGGATGCGCTCCTCGTCGCCCTTCATGGCAAAGGCGGTGACCGCGACCACGGGGATTTTCCGCAGCTGATCGTCCTCTTTCAGCCATTTGGTCACTTCGAGGCCCGAGACCTCCGGGAGCTGGATGTCCATGAGGATGAGGTCCGGCCGGTGCTCGCGCGCGAGCGAGAGGGCCTCGACGCCGTTCCTCGTCTGCAGCGTCCTGTAGCCATGGGCATCGAGCAGATCATGAAACAGCTTCATGTTCAGCTCGTTGTCCTCGACGATCAAGACGGTCTTGGTCATGGGCTGAGGCTCGGGCGATTCGATCAGCCTATGATGAGCGATCTTGCGCCTCGGCGCCATGGCGCTTCGCTCGCCCTCATCCCTCCAGAACATTGCTTGGCCCCCCTTGCAGCTTCCGGGCGAGCACTTTCGCCCGAAACACGTAACCAAAGGCTTTAGGGAACAGGCGTCCCCACGGCGAAGGGCCCCGTGGGCGGTTCTGAAAGGGAGCGACGAGGCTCCACCGGGGGCTACCGGTGGGGCGCCGGCACCGCGGTCTTGCAGTCCTCGTCCTTGAGATATTCGAGCGAGGTCAGGGTGCCGTGGATGGAGAAATCGCCGTAGTCGATCAGGAGCTCGCGGCTCACGCCGTTGGCATAAAGCCGGAAATCGATTTGATAGCTCGGCGTCAGGTCGCCGCCCTTCGATTCGAAATAGCCGATCGACACAGGCCAGGACACGAGCTCGGCCAGCCCCTTGTTCTTGGCCGCAGGTTCGAGCTTCTCCGTTCCCGGTCCGACCGGCTTGCCGATGAAGGCCGTGGTGTCATAGACCCTCTTCCCCTTTTCCGAGCCGTCATAGATTTGGGCCTGAAGCAGCCTCCTGCCCTCTTCTGCCGCGGCGATCAGGGCGAGGCTGTGCTGGGTCGGGAACAGCACCTGACCCGAAAGATTGAGCTCGGCGCGGCTCGGCTGGCTGAGCCGGACTTGGATCGCGGTATCGGGGACATTGCGCACAGCGCGGCCCATGGTGACGTCGCCGAGCTTATCGTTCAGATATTGCGCCGACTGGAACCGGAATTTCTCGCCGTTGCCCTGCTCCCAGCTCGAGGACCTGAGATCGGTCAGATTGGTCTGTCCCTGGGTGTCGGTCATTTGCGTAACCATGCGCATATTGAGCGTATAGCCGTCGCAGTGGGAACCTGTGAACTCGAACACCATCCGCCCGTCGATTCCGGTGATGCCGGAGGCGGAGCGCGCGTCGTCGAGGGTCATCTCGTAGACGGCGCGGTGTGGCGTGAGCTTGATCGGCTCCCTGGCGGCGAGCGCTTCCGCTTGGCGCGCGAACCCGAGAATGGAAAGCGCCCCCGTCAGGCCCACAAGCATCAGTCTCAGCGCCAAGCTCGCCATGTCAGTCCTCTGAACACGCCTCGGTGAACGGATTCTTGGCACCAACCGTAACCCGGGACAAGAGGCGCCTCGCCACGCTTGCGGCGATCCGGGATTTGCCCGATGGTCGCTGCGCTGGCGCCCGGCGCTTAAGACGGATTGGAGGCAGCATGGCTGGAGAAATCGAAGCACGGCTGAAGGCGCTCGACCTCGCCCTTCCGGCGGTTCCTGGTGCGCTCGCCAATTACGTCCCGTTCCTGCACCTCAACCGCCAGCTCTTCATCTCGGGCCAACTGCCGATGCAAGAGGGCCGCATCGCCATCGCCGGCAAACTCGGAGCCGATGTCGATCTTGCCAAAGGTGAGGAAGCAGCGCGGATCTGCCTCCTCAACATCCTCGCTCAAGCCAAGGCTGCGCTCGGCGACCTTGACCGCATCGTGCAGTGCCTGCGCCTGAACGGCTTTGTCAACGCCGCGCCTGATTTCGTCGACCACCCCAAGGTGATCAACGGCGCGTCCAACCTGATCGTGGAGATTCTCGGTCCCAAAGGACGGCATACCCGAATCGCCGTCGGCTGCTCGAGCTTGCCCCTTGGCGCCGCCGTGGAGATCGACGCCGTCTTTGCCGTGGACTAGCCAAGCCCCGCATGAGCCGATGACCCGTGATGCGCTCGCTTGGTTGAAGCGCCCGATCGCCCATCGCGGCCTCCATGACGAGGGTCAAGGCATCGTCGAGAACAGCGCCTCTGCCGTCGCCGCGGCAATGGCCAAGGGCTACGCCATCGAGGTCGATTTGCGGTGTGCGGCGGATGGCCTTCCCGTCGTGTTCCACGATGAGCAACTCGACCGCCTGACGCGCGAGAAGGGCCCCGTGGCCGCACGCGATGCAGCCTCGCTCAGCGCCATCCGCTTCCGCCACGGCGACGACCGCATCCTCTCGCTCAAAGGGCTGCTCAGCCAAGTCGACGGGCGCGTGCCGCTCGTGCTCGAGGTCAAGAGCACCTGGGGCGGCGATCCCCGTTACGAGGCGAGCATCGCCGAGATCCTGAAGTCCTATCGCGGCCATGTCGCGGTGATGTCCTTCGATCCCGACTGCGTTGCCGCGTTCAAGCGCCTCGCGCCCACACTGCCACGCGGGCTGATCTCGGAATGTTTTGAAGACACGCGGCATTGGTCAAATCTCAGCGCGCTGAGACGTTTTGCCATGCGCCACCTGCTCATCGCCGCCATCGCCCGGCCCAACTTCATCGCTTACGATATCAAGGCGCTTCCGGCGCTCGCGCCGGCGATGGCGCGGAGCCTGTGCAGGCTCCCGCTCGTCACCTGGACCGTGCGCAGCGAAGCCGACAAGGCGAAAGCGAAGCAATACGCTGACGCCATGATCTTCGAAGGAGTTGTGCCCTAGCCATGGGCGACATCGAGCAGCGTCCAAGCCCAGTCGACTCAAACGACAGAGAGGACGGCGTCCGCGTCCGCATCACCCCGGACATCGGCAGCGTCTCGGCCCAAGAGTGGGACGCCTGCGCCAGCGGCGATTCGCGCGAAGCCTTAGACCACTCGGATAACCCATTTATCCGACACGCCTTTTTTAGGGCGCTGGAGGACAGCGGCTCCGCCAGACGCGAGACCGGCTGGCTGCCGCAGCATCTTCTCGTGGAGGACGAATCTGGGCGGCTCGCCGCCTGCACGCCCTGTTATCTGAAATCGCACTCCTATGGGGAGTATGTGTTCGATCATGGCTGGGCCGATGCGTATCTCCGGGCCGGCGGAAACTATTACCCCAAGCTGCAATGCGCCGTGCCGTTCACCCCGGTGACCGGCAGGCGGTTGCTTGTTCGCGAGGGTCGGGATCGGACCGAGACCGCGGCGCTGCTGCTGCAGGCCGGCGTGATGCTCTCGGATCGACTGGAGGCGTCGTCGCTCCACATCACCTTTCCTACCCGCGAAGAGTGGGAGCTTGCCGGCTCCCTCGGCTTTCTCCAGCGCACCGACCAGCAGTTCCATTGGCCGAACGAGGGCTATGGCAGCTTCGAGGAGTTCTTGAGCGCCCTCACCTCACGCAAGCGCAAGACGATCCGCGCCGAGCGCCGCCGTGCGCTTGCGGACGGCATCGAGATCGAGTGGGTCACGGGGAGCGACCTTACCGAGGCGCATTGGGACGCCTTCTTCGCCTTCTACAAGGACACAGGCTCGCGCAAATGGGGCTCGCCCTACCTCACCCGCGAATTCTTCAGCCTGATCGGCGAGACCATGGCCGACGACATCCTGCTCGTGCTCGCCAAGCGCTCAGGCCGCGCCATTGCCGGCGCGCTCAACTTCATCGGCCGGGAGACGCTGTTCGGACGCTATTGGGGGGCGCTCGAGGAGCATGACTTTCTCCATTTCGAGGTCTGCTACTACCAGGCCATCGACTTCGCCATTCAGCACCAGCTCGCCCGCGTCGAGGCCGGCGCCCAGGGGGAGCACAAGCTCGCCCGCGGCTATCTGCCAACTGAGACCTACAGCGCCCATTGGATCGCCGATCCGGGCCTCAGGCGCGCCGTCGCCGATTATCTCAAGCGCGAGCGTGCTGCCGTTGCCCGCGAAATCGCCCTCCTCGCCGAGGACTCCCCCTACCGCCGGTCTGAGTAAGCCCCTCCCCTCTTCCCAGTGGGGCGTGGGAGGTTCAGGCCGCAAGGTCGCGGGGGTGGCGATTCGGATTTTGGTTGACCTTGCGGCGGCAAGGACTTGAAATGACTCGCGAAATCAAACGAGTTGAGGGCGAGAGCATATGGCCTACGATCCGAACAACATCTTCGCCAAGATCCTCCGCGGCGAGTTACCGTGCCACAAGATCTACGAGGACGCGGACACCCTCGCCTTCCTCGACATCATGCCGCGCACGGAAGGCCACGCGCTCGTCATCACCAAGACGGAAGCGCGCGACCTGTTCGACGCCTCACCCGATACGATCGCGAAGGTGATGGCGACAGTGCAGAAGCTAGCCCCCAAGATCAAAGAGGCGGTCGGGGCCGACGGCGTGCTCGTCCAGCAGTTCAACGGCGCGGCAGCAGGCCAGACCGTGTTCCACCTCCACGTCCACATCCTCCCGATCAAGCAGGGGCGCCCGCTCAAAGCCCATGCGGGTGAGATGGCGGATCAAGCCGAGCTCGCCGCCACCGCGGAGAAGATCAAGAAGGCGATTTGATAAGTCTTCTACCTCCCAGGATGCGCATGGCCGGGCTTGTCCCGGCCATTCACGTCCGAGCCGGCACAGATGAATTCGTGGAAGCACGGCGCAAGGGCCGGGCATAACGAAGTCGCTTCTGAAATTTGAGCTTAGCGCGAGCCGAGCGGGACCTTCGGCACGGGGCTTGAGCCGAGGCCGCGCTTGGACGCAGAACGCCGCGGTGCCGGCGGGCGGCGCGGGCTCTTCTTCGGCTTCGGCTTGGTCGCCGTCGGCGCGCCGCCGGGACCGTCGGGCCCCGAATCCTCGGGATCGACGTCGTCGTCCGGACCGGCACTATCGGGACCGCGCGGACGTATGGGCGCATCGGACTTGATATATTCGAAGCCGAGTGCCGTATCGCCGTCCTTCTCCTCGACCAGCACCTTGACGATGCCGCCGTCCTTCAGCTTGCCGAACAGGATCTCCTCGGCGAGCGGCTTCTTGATGTGCTCCTGGATCACCCGCCCGAGGGGCCTGGCGCCGAACTTCTCGTCGTAGCCGCGCTCGGCAAGCCAGGCATTGGCCTCGGGCGTCAGCTCGATGGTGATGTTGCGGTCGCTGAGCTGGGCCTCGAGCTGGAACACGAACTTCTCCACCACCTTGGAGATCACCTCCGGCGTCAGGTTGGCGAAGGCGATGATGGCGTCGAGCCGGTTCCTGAACTCAGGGCTGAACATCCTGCTGATCGCCTCCGCGTCATCGCCTTCCCGCTTGGAGCGGTTGAAGCCGATCGCGGCCTTGGCGAGATCCTGGGCGCCGGCGTTAGTGGTCATGATCAGGATCACGTTCTGGAAATCGACCTTCTTGCCGTTGTGGTCGGTCAGCTTGCCGTGGTCCATGATCTGCAACAGGATGTTGAACAGGTCCGGATGCGCCTTCTCGATCTCATCGAGCAGGAGCACGGAATGCGGATGCTGGTCGATGCCGTCGGTGAGCAGGCCGCCCTGGTCGAAGCCGACATAACCGGGCGGCGCGCCGATCAGGCGCGACACGGTGTGGCGCTCCATATATTCGCTCATGTCGAAGCGGAGCAACTCGACGCCGAGCAGCTGCGCGAGCTGGCGCGCGACCTCGGTCTTGCCGACGCCGGTGGGGCCGGAGAACATGTAGCAGCCGATCGGCTTCTCGGGCTCCCTGAGCCCCGCGCGCGACAGCTTAATCGCCGCGCCCAGTGCCTCGATCGCCCTATCCTGGCCGAACACCACCCGCTTCAGGTCGGTGTCGATATTGCGCAGCACCTCGGCGTCCGACTTCGACACCGTCTTTGGCGGAATCCGCGCCATGGTGGCAATCGTCGATTCCACCTCCTTGACGCCAATGGTCTTCCGCCGCTGCCGTTCCGGCACCAGCATCTGCGAGGCGCCGGATTCGTCGATGACGTCGATGGCCTTGTCCGGCAGCTTGCGGTCATGGATGTATTTCGCCGACAGCTCGACCGCCGACTTGATCGCCTGGCTCGTGTAGCGGACCCGGTGGAAGTCCTCGAAATAGGGCTTCAGCCCTTTGAGGATCTCGATCGCATCGGGGATGCTCGGCTCGTTGACGTCGATCTTCTGGAACCGACGCACCAGCGCCCGGTCCTTCTCGAAATGCTGCCGGTATTCCTTGTAGGTGGTCGAGCCGATGCAGCGGAGCGTTCCCGACTGGAGCGCGGGCTTCAGCAGGTTCGAGGCATCCATGGCCCCGCCCGAGGTGGCGCCGGCGCCGATCACCGTATGGATCTCGTCGATGAACATGATAGCACCGGGATAATTCTCGATCTCGCGCATCACGGCCTTGAGCCGCTCCTCGAAGTCGCCGCGATAGCGGGTGCCGGCAAGCAGCGCGCCCATGTCGAGCTGGAATATGGTGGATTCGGCCAAAACCTCGGGCACGTCACCCATGACGATGCGGCGCGCGAGGCCCTCGGCGATGGCGGTCTTGCCGACGCCGGGATCGCCCACGAACAGCGGGTTGTTCTTCTGCCTGCGGCACAGCACCTGGATCGTGCGCTGAATCTCAGAGGCGCGTCCGATCAGGGGGTCGATGCGACCCGCGCGCGCCTTCTGATTGAGATTGATGCAATAGACCTCGAGCGCGTCGGCGCCACGCTTCTTCTCGTCGGTGCCGTCGACCGTGGCGGCGTCCTCGTCGACGCCGCGGACGGTACGGGGCTCGGACATGCCCGACCGCTTGGCGATGCCGTGGCTGATGTAATTGACCGCGTCGAAGCGGGTCATGTGCTGCTCTTGCAGGAAGAAGGCGGCGTGGCTCTCGCGCTCGGCGAAGATCGCGACCAGCACGCTCGCGCCCGTCACTTCCTCCCGGCCGGAGGACTGCACGTGTGCCACGGCGCGGTGGATCACCCGCTGGAAGCCAGCTGTCGGCTGGGCGTCGCTATGGGTGTCGAGCACGAGGCCGGCGAGCTCATTGTCCAGATAGCCGGTGAGCTTGTCCCGCAACAGGTCGAGGTCGACGTCGCAGGCGCGCATCACCGCCGCCGCGTCGCGATCGTCGATCAGCGACAGGAGCAGATGCTCCAGCGTCGCATATTCGTGACTGCGCTCGTTGGCATATTGCAGTGCGCGCCGGAGCGCCTGTTCGAGACTGGAAGAAAAAGAAGCCACCTAGATCCTCACTCTTTCTCCATGGTGCATTGGAGCGGGTGCTCGTGCTGACGGGCGAAGCTCGTCACCTGAGCTACTTTAGTCTCTGCCACTTCATAAGTGTAGAGGCCACAGATGCCGACGCCCTTCTGGTGGACGTGAAGCATGATTCGGGTCGCCTCTTCCGGCGGCTTGCTAAAGAAGCGCTCAAGCACGTACACGACGAAATCCATCGGCGTGTAGTCGTCGTTGAGAAGCAGCACCTTATAGAGGCTCGGCCGCTTGGTCTTCGGACGCGTCTTGGTAATGATATGGGTGCCGGTGTCGCTGCCCCGGCGATTGTCGCCGTTCCGCGCCATCGTCAGCCCCTATGTGGCGTCTTGGTCTTCATTTGCCAAGGCGAGCCGTCACTGAGTCCTGCCGTTATCCTGGTCCATTCTAGCGGAGGAGTGCAAGCCGCATCAAATCGCGGCCCGCGACCTTCCATAGCATAACGACGATTGCGGACAGGAAAACGGCAAAAAAAAAGACCCGGGAGATTTGCCCCCGGGCCTTTTCATGTCAGGTGGAGTTTGGGGAGCGCGTTACGCGACCTTCTTGGTGAAGGTGGCCTCAACCGGCTTGTAGGCGTCGCGCGCCAGGCCGGCATACATCTCACCGAGCTTGGAAACCTCGGCGATGTAGCTGTCATAGGCCTTCTTGGCATACTGGGACTGAATCTCGACGGCCTGCTCAACCGACTTGGCACCGATCAGTTGCTCGAACGCGCGGGTCGAATCCTCGAACGCCTTCTTGGAATAGTCGGTGACCTCGGCGGCGATGGCCTGGAAGCCTTTGTTCATCTCGCCAAACGACTTGACGGCCGCATCGAAACCGTCCTTGCCAACCTTCTGGAACTCTTCGTAACCCTTCATCATGAGTAAGCCCTCTCTCGGAAATCGGCCTTGGGGTGCCTATTGCAGACGCGAAGGATATATATGCATTGCACAATCTAAGGTCAACATAAATTTTGCACTGCACAATGACTTGAGTTTGTTTCCCCTTAACGCTTTGGCAACCGCCAGATTTTAGCCTCGTTCATGAGTTAGTCCTGGACCCCTCAAGGCTGCGCTGGCGTTGCGACTCAGGGGGACGGGCTGCCGGGCATCTTCAAGGGAGGTGCCCCCGGGAGTTCAAGACGCGGGGGAGAGGCCGAAGGCCTTCTGTTACGGGGTGAGAATTCGACAGCGCAAAGTTTGGGCACTGCCGCCGTTTAGCGCGTGGCTCGTTCTCGCAGTGAGCCTTGCCTTGGTCGTGATGGGAGCTTCCGAGGGGGCCCTAGCCAAGCCGAGGAAATCGCGATCGAGCGGCAGTTCGATTGCAGCCTCGATCGTGGTCGACATGAATTCTGGCCGGGTGCTCCAGTCGCAATCGCCCGACGTGCGTCGCTATCCGGCATCGCTGACCAAGATGATGACGCTCTACATGTTGTTCACCTACATGCGGGCCGGCGTCATTACGCCTGATTCGGACCTCCTGGTGACGCCTTATGCCGCAAGCCAGTCGCCCACCAAGCTCAACCTGAAGCCCGGATCCACCATCCGCACCAGGGATGCCATCGGGGCGCTGGTTACGCTTTCGGCCAACGACGTCGCCGTGACGGTCGCCGAGAACCTCGCCGGCACCGAGGGCAACTTTGCCCGCATGATGACCAGGAAGGCCCAGTCAATCGGCATGATGTCGACGGTGTTCCGCAACGCCTCCGGTCTCCCCAATGACGAGCAGGTCACTACGGCCCGGGACATGGCCATTCTCGCCCAGCGCCTGATTCGCGACTTCCCGGAGTACTACGACTGCTTCCAGACCAAATATTTCAGCTACAACGGCAGGCGCTACCGCAATCACAACCACCTGTTGTTCGGCTACAAGGGCACGAACGGCATCAAAACCGGCTACACCCGTGCCGCTGGTTTCAACCTTACCGCCTCCGTCCAGCGCGGCGACAAGCACCTCGTGGCGGTCGTGCTCGGCGGCAGGACCGGCGCCCAGCGCGACGCGGCCATGCGGAGGCTGCTCGACCAAACCTTCCCCCAGGCCATCGCCGCCAAGCAGGCAGCGCCCTATGTGGCGAGCCTCGACGTCGCCGCGCCGCCGAGGCCAACTCCGAAAAAGCAGGTTTTCGCACTTGCCTCCGCAGGACCCTCGGCTGAGACGATTTGCTTTGGCGGCCAAAGTGCCGGGCAAACCGACAGAACGCCAGCTGTGGCGAGCGCCACGGCTGAGGGCGATACCGACGCTGGCGAGGCGACCGGGCTGTTCCACGTCCAAGTCGGCGCCTACACGAGCCAGGCGGAGGCGACGAGCCGGCTCGGCGAGGTCCAGGGCCGGGCGGCATCACTGCTCGACGGGCATCCGCCACTGTCGATGATGTTTCAGAAGGACGACACCCAGTGGTACCGGGCGCGCTTCGCCGGATTCTCCCAAGACAACGCCCGCAGCACCTGCGCCGAGCTCAAGCGCATGTCGCTCGACTGCATCGTCATGCGCGCCAACTAGGCTCGTCGACGACCCGCCGCCCGGGATTGGCGCTCAGTCGCGGTGGAGCCATTGGCGCATCCGCGCCTCGCGCTCATCCCACCACTCGCCTTTCTCTTCCTCCTCGGGGTGTTGCACCAGACTGCCGTCCGCCGAATAGACGAGCCGGCCATCGACATAGGTGGCAACCGCCTTCGTATCCGCGATGGTCTCAGGATCGATGGTCAGGATGTCGCGATCGAGCACGACGAGATCGGCCCGCTTGCCGACTTCCAGGCTGCCCGTCGTCGCATCCTGCTTCATAGCGTAGGCGGCGTCGATGGTGTAGGCGTCAATCGCCGTCTGGAGCGGGATGCGCTCGTCCAGATTGAGCGGCCGCTGACCCTTGGCCCCGGTCCGCGTGATCCCGGTCTGGAAGGCGCGGAAAGGATTGTAGGACGAGATGTCCCAGTCGCTGCCGCCGACGATGGTCGCGCCCGCCGCACGAAGACTGCCCGCGGGGTAGAGGTAGCGGTAGCGCTCCGGGCCGAGATACGGCTCGAGCGGTCCCCCGGTCGCTGGCTCCCTCTTGGCCCATTCGAGCTGCATGTCGGCGATGACGCCGAGCTGCTTAAAGCGCGGAAAATCGGCGGGATCGACGAGCTGGAGATGGGCGATCTGGTGCCGGTTGTCCCGGTCCCCATTGGCTTTGCGCGCGGCTTCGAAGGCGTCGAGGCTCGCGCGCACCGCGCGATCGCCGATGGCATGGATATGCACGGCAAGGCCAGCCGCGTCGAGCTTCGTTACCAACCGCGCGAAGCGTTCTGGGTCGAAATAGAGGTCACCGACATGCTTGGTCGGCCTGCCGTCGGCATCGAGATAGGGCGAGAGCATTGCCGCCGTCTGCGCCGGGTATTCCATCACCCCATCGGCAAACACCTTGACCACACCCGAGCGCAGGAAGCCCGGGTCGACATCGCCCGCTTTGCTGGCGGCCACCAGACGCGCCACGGCTTCGTCGCTGTCGTCGCTCGGGTCGGCAACGTAAATCGCCATACGCACGCGCATCGGCAATTTGCCTTCGTTGTAGAGGCGCCGCCATACCTCGGCCTCGGCCGGCGTCACGAAGGCGTCCATCAGCGAGGTGATGCCGTAGGCCGACATGTGCTTCAGCTCGACCGCAGTCAGCGCAATTCGCTCCTCGACAGGCAACGGTGGAATCTTATCCGCGACGAAAATCGCGGCACTGTCTGCGAAGGAGCCCGTCGGCGCGCCCGAGCCATCGCGGAAGATCTTTCCGCCCGGCGGATCGGGGGTGACAGCCGTCACGCCCAAGAGCTCGAGTCCGCGGCTATTGACCCACACCGTGTGCCCGTCGCTACCCTCAAGCGCGATCGGCCTGTTCGCCTCGATGGTGTCCAGGTCGCTGGCCGTTGCCGAGAAGCCGTAATTGTCGAGTTGGGCCGCCTCGAACCACTCGTCGGCACCACCCTGATCCTCGTCGAGACAGTCCTGGATAACCGGCTTGAGCGTCTCGATCGTGGCTTTGACCCCTTCAAGGCTGCATTTGGCGCGGTTGTCCGCGCCCAAGATCGGATGGATGTGGGTGTCGATCAGTCCGGGTAGAACGAGCTTGCCGCCAAGGTCGATGACCTTCGTCTTTGCGCCGATCAGCAGCGCGACATCCGCATCGTCGCCGACGGCGACAATGGTGTTGCCGGTGAAGGCAAGCGCCTGCCGGATCGAGCGCGAGGGATCCGCAGTGTAGATCTTGCCGTTGCGGAGCACGACCTCGGCCTTGCCGTCCTCGGGGCCCTCAGCCATGGCAACGCCCAAGCTCAACGCCAACGCGATGCACGCCGAGGCCGCCGCCCTCAGGACCACCCCTTTTGCCACCATCGCTTTTCCCTGCCCAAGCGCCGAACCAACCATGCTCCTCACTTGCCGAGCAAGAGGTCCTTGGCCTCATTGATCCGCGCCGCAAGATAGTCCGAGCCGCCCTGGTCCGGGTGAACTTTCATCATCAGCTTGCGATGGGCCGCGCGAATGTCGTCGTCGGTTGCGTCCGGCGGTAGCCCGAGCACGTCATAGGCTTCCTTGGCGCTCATCCGCCCAGGTCCGGCCGCCCGCGGCTCCTCCTTCGTCGCCTGTTCCTGGTCCCGGTCGCGCCAATTAGGCAAGCGGCGGTCGAGATAGGCTTCGAGCAGCAGAGCCCCCTGCTGGTCATTGGCGCGCAGCTCCGCAAGCAGCTGAAACAGCTCGTCGTCGGTGAGGGAGGACAGCATGCGCCCGGCGAACCGACCCTTGAGGCAGCGGCCTTCCATGTTGCCGCTGTCATGGTCGAGCTCCATGGCGAGACCCTCGGTCCGGACACCGGACGTCTGGCCCGGTGATTTTTGGGAGCTCCCCCCTAATCCCCTGAACCAGGGCCCCACCGGAAGTCCGAGCAGCGCCAGGCCGAAGACCCCGAGCGGAATGGCAAGTGGCAGCGCGCCGCGCGCCAAAAGCAGCGCCGCCACCGCGAGCAGAACGAAGCCGCCCGTCTTGCGCAACGTTGTGGCGAGCTTCTGGGGGTTGGCAGTCGCGAGCAGGCGTACCCCGACGAAGAGGAGCACGAGGACGGCAAGACCGGCAAGGAACGCTGGCATTGCTTGATCGGCTCTAGGCGAGCTGCTCGAGGAGGCGCACCGCGGCCCCGCTCTTCGTTGCCGCGCCGAAGTCCTTCAGCGCCTTGCGGCCGCCGGTCGCGTAAACGGCGACGGCGGCCAGAAGCTCGCGGAGTTGCCGCGCCGAGCCGGCGTCGAACCGGCAATAGGCACCTCTGGTGAGCCGCGCGATCTCCTTGAAGGCGCGCGCGGCATTCGCGTCGTGGCCTTCCTGGAACAGAAATACCGGCACGCCGAGGAGCCCAAGCTGACCGGCGAGATCGCCGAGCTGATCGATATTCTCTTCCATGCAGTCGCCGACATAGACCACGGCATTGACCTTTGCCTTCTCGCTTTCGCGCCGGGCATGGGTGAGGATCTTGCGCATCTGGGTAAAGCCGCCCTGGCAGGCGACGCCCCGCATCAGTCGCGCCAACGCCCCGGGGTCCGAGACCCATTTGCTCGCCCGAGTCTCGCCATGACCGCGAAAATAGACGAGCTGGACGTCGAGACCGCCAACCTCCGTGACGGCGCGAAACATCTCGCCCTGAAGCTCGAGCGCAAGATCCCAGGTTGGCTGCCGGCTCATGGTGGCGTCCATGGCGAAGATCAGACGCCCCCGGCCCGAACCCGTGACAGGCGTCATCGCCTTGACCTTGGCAAGGAAGGTATCGATTTCGGTGCCGCTCGATCGCGCCGGCTCAACCGTACCGCTCTTTGTTGTTGCCGGTGTCTTCGACCGAGCCGCCATTCTCCTACCGCCTCCGATCGGCGTGCTCCCCGAACCTAAAGATGGACCCTTCCGCACCCCGCGACAATGGGCGCCGCGCTCAGTCGTCGCCCGACGCCGCCGCAAGGAGCGCGGCGTTGCCGCCTGAGGCCGTGAGGTCGGTGGTGCGCACCCGCTCTAGTGCAAAGCCCTTCAGATAATTCGGGCCGCCGGTCTTCGGTCCGGTGCCGGAGAGACCCTCGCCGCCAAAGGGCTGCACCCCAACCACCGCGCCGATCTGATTGCGGTTGACGTAGACGTTGCCGACCTTCACCCGCGCCGCGACGAAATCGGCGGTCGTGGCAATGCGGCTATGCAGTCCGAGGGTCAGCCCGTAGCCCGTGGCGTTGATAGCCTCGCACACCTCGGCCAGCCGGTCGCCGCGGTAGCGCACGATATGGAGGATCGGCCCGAACACCTCGCGCTGGAGCAGGTTGAGCGAAGGGATGGCGTAGATCGCGGGCGAGACATAGGTGCCGTGGCGGCAAGCCTCGGGCAAAGGCAGGTCGAGCAGCTCCTCGGCCTCGCGCCGCATGCGGATCTTGTGCTGTTCCAGGGCAGCCTTCGCCTCAGCGTCGATCACGGGCCCGACATCGGTAGCGTAATCGAGGGGATCGCCGATCTTAAGCTCACGCGCGGCGCCGAGCAGCATCTCGATCATGCCGTCGGCGACATCCTCCTGGAGAAACAGCACGCGGAGCGCCGAGCAGCGCTGGCCGGCGCTGTCGAAGGCCGAAGCGAGCGCATCGTCCACCACCTGCTCCGGCAGCGCCGAGGAATCGACGATCATGCAATTGAGGCCGCCGGTCTCGGCGATCAGCTTCGCGATCGGCCCGTCGCGAGCGGCGAGCGCCCTGTTGATGGCGATGCCGGTGTCCGTGCCGCCGGTGAAGGCGACGCCAGAGACACGCGGGTCACGGGTCAGCGCCGCACCAACGGTCTCGCCGCGCCCGGGAAGCAGGTGAAGCACCTCGGCAGGGACGCCTGCGGCGTGGAGATGCCGCACCGCGCGCGCCGCGGTGAGCGGTGTCTGCTCCGCCGGTTTAGCCACCACGGCGTTGCCGGCGGCGAGCGCCCCCGCAACCTGGCCGGTAAAGATGGCGAGCGGAAAGTTCCAGGGCGAGATGCAGGCGAACACGCCGCGGCCATGAAGGGAAAGCTCGTTGCGTTCACCCGTGGCGCCTTTGAGTTCGAGAGGCCCGGCGAAGCTCCGGCGGGCCTCCGCCGCGGCATAGCGGAGATGATCGACGGCCTCGCGCAAGTCGCTCTGGGCGTTGGCGAGCGTCTTGCCGGCCTCGCGCACCATGAGCCCCATCAGCGCCGGCCGGTCCGCCTCGAACAGGTCGGCGGCGCGATCGAGAATTTCGGCGCGGGCTTCGCCACCGCGTCCGTCCCACGTCCCCGCGGCGCCGGTGGCGGCATCGAGGGCAGCGTCCACGGCAGAGGTATCGGCATAGCGGCAGGTGCCGACGATCACCCTGCGGTCGTGGGGCGAGATGACCTCAACGCTCTCGCCGGCCCCTCCCCCGACGGTCTTGCCGGAAACGATGGGACCGGCCTCGGCCGGCGACGCAAGCGAAGCCTCGATGGCGGCAACCAGGGGCTCCCGCACATCGTCCTCCCAAAGCGCGAGACCAAGGCTGTTGCGCCGCTCGGGCAGGAACAGGTCGGGCGGGCGCGGGATGTCGGGATTGGCCTTGGTCTCGAGGCGCGCGGCCTTCACAACCGGGTCGGCGATGATCGCAGCGATCGGCGCCTCGTCGTCGGCGAGCCGATTGACGAAGGAAGTGTTGGCGCCGTTCTCCAGCAGCCGGCGCACGAGATAGGCCAGGAGGTCCTTGTGCCCGCCGACCGGCGCGTAGATGCGGCACGGCTTCCCCAGAGCCTCCGGCCGCACCACCTCGCGATGCAGCGCCTCGCCCATGCCGTAGAGGCGTTGGAACTCGTAAGGGCGATCCCCCGCGAGCACGGTGATGGCGGCAATGGTGTGAGCATTGTGGGTGGCGAATTGCGGATAGAACGCTTCGGGGCGGTCGAGCAGCGCCCGCGCCGCGGCGAGATAAGCGACGTCGGTGTTCACCTTGCGCGTGAACACCGGATAGTCCGAAAGCCCCTCCTCTTGGGCCCATTTGACCTCGCTGTCCCAATAGGCGCCCTTGACGAGGCGTACCGGGATGCGCCGCGCCGTGGCGGCGGCGACCGCCACAAGCCGGTCGATCAGCGGCAGCGCCCGTTTGCCATAGGCCTGCACCGCGAAACCGAGCCCGTTCCAGCCGGCGAGCGCCGGATCGCTCATGAGCGGCTCGGCAAGGGCAAGGCTCAGTTCGAGCTTGTCCTGCTCCTCGGCATCGATGGTGAGCGGCAGCCAGGCATCGCGCATGGCGAGCGCGAGCCCCCGCAAGATCGGCACCAGCTCCTCGCGCAGCCGCGCCACCTGCGCGGCTCGATAGCGGGGATGGAGCGCCGAGAGCTTGACCGAGAGGCCAGGTCGCTGCTGCAGCTCGGCGTCGCTCTGGGCGAGCACAGGGCTGGCCCATTTGGCGATCGCCGTCACCGCCTCCTCGTAGCGCGCCGCATAGCGCCGGGCGTCGTCTGCCGTGCGCGCAGCCTCGCCCAGCATGTCGAATGAGAAGCGATAGCCCGCCTCGGCCTCGTCTTCGGCGTTTCGAAGCGCCTCTTCGATGGTCTGGCCGAGCACGAACTGCCCGCCGAGAATACGCATTGCCGGGCGCAACGCTTGGCGAATGACGGGCTCGCCGCTTCGTCCAATCAGGCGCTGCACCATGCTGCCGAGATCGGCGCCGTCGTCGGAGCCCCAATCGATGACCCGCCCGGTCAGCATCAGGCCGTAGGTGGAGGCATTGACGAGAAGGGACTCCGACCGGCCGAGATGGCGCCCCCAATCGCCACCGCCGATGGTGCCGGCAATCAGCCGATCCGCGTTGTCGGCGTCGGGGATACGCAGCAGCGCCTCAGCAAGGCAGAGCAGGAGCACACCCTCGCGGCTCGACAGCCCATATTCGTGCAGGAAGGAATCGACACCGCCGGAGTCGCGCCGCCCTTCCCGCGCCGCCTTCACCAGCTGTTCGGCGAGGCGCGCAATCGGAGCCTCTTGCTCAGGGCTGAACCGGGCCGCCTCGATCAGCGCCGGGACGAGCTTGTCCTCGTCCGTCAAGAGGCCCGCGCTCAGGGTTTCACGGGACGGCGCGCCCGGCCTCGCGGCAATATCGACCTTCGGCTCTCCCATAAGCCAAACTCTAATCCTTCGGCCCCGATCCGCCTACTTGATCGCCGTCATTCCGATGGGCGGCGGAATCCAGTATGAGACCTGTGAGCACCAACCAATTCGTGGAATGACCATGGCTGCATCGATCGGCATAGTACGAACCGTCAAGGACTTGCGGGCGCAAGTCGCCGCATGGCGGGAGGCTGGCGAGAGCGTCGGGCTCGTGACCACCATGGGAGCGCTCCACGCCGGGCATCTTTCTTTGATCGCGCTTGCGAGGAAGAATGCCGACCGCGTTGTCGCTTCCATTTTCGTCAATCCCACCCAGTTCGGCCCACGAGAGGATTTCGGCCGTTACCCCCGTGACGAAGCCGGCGACGTCGCCAAGCTTGCCGAGGGCGGGGTCGACATCGCTTATATCCCCGATCAGGCGGAGATGTACCCGCCAGGGTTCACCACGCGGGTGATCGTGCAGAGTCTTACCGACGATCTTTGCGGCGCGGCGCGGCCGAATCATTTCGAAGGTGTCGCCACCGTCGTCGCCAAGCTCCTGCTGCAATGCGCGCCGGACTTCGCGGTATTCGGCGAGAAGGACTATCAGCAGCTTCTCGTGATCAGGCGCCTCGTCGCCGACCTCAATATCCCGGTGCGGATCCTGGGCGCGCCGATCGTGCGCGAGGAGGACGGCGTCGCGTTGTCTTCGCGCAACGGCTACCTGTCGCCCCAGGAACGCCAGAGAGCGCCCCTCTTCTACCAGACGCTCCGCGCCGTCGCCGCCGATCTCGGCAACGGCGAGGGCTGTGACGCCGCCTCGAGCGCCGGGCGCTTCAAGCTCGAGGCGGAAGGCTTTCGCGTCGACTATATCGCCATCCGCGATCCCGAGACCCTGGAGCCGCTGAGCGGCCCGATCAGAGGACCGGCGCGGGTGCTGGGAGCCGTCTATCTCGGCAAGACCAGGCTGATCGACAACTTACCCGCCGCGCCTAAGAATTGATGAGGCGCAGCTCGCGCAAATCGGCGCGCATGGCGAGGGACATGTTGTCCTCTTCCTTGAAGCGGCCGAGATCGCGCGGAGCGTCCGCCGGCGCGAGGTAACGCCAGCCTTGGAACGGCCGCCGCGCCTGAGCTCGCGTCGTCACCAGGTCGAGATCGAACACGATGCCGCAACAAGCGGTACCGTCGGCCTTGAGGTCGGGCCTGAGATCGAGGATGCGCTGGCGGACGACAATGAAGCCCTTGATCACCCAATAGAGCGAGCCGCCGTCGAGGATCTCGTCACGGCGCTTCGGCATTTGCCGGGTCCGGTGGACATGCTCGACCGCCTGCCGCGCCCGCTTGCGCCGCTTCAGCATCTCGGTCTGCCAGTCCTTCAGCTCCTGCACGGTATCGACGCCGACGCAGAGTTTGACGAGATGCAAGGTCATGGGTGGCGGCTTTCGAGGGAATTCTGGCGATCCTAGTCCCCGAAGTCTGGTTAACCAAGGCCTGCCGCCGGGTTTTACCCAATCACAGCAGACTGACGTAAGCGTGATCAGGAGTGACGCGAAACCGCGCCTTTTCGAGGGTATAGCTCGATCCGGCGGCCACTCGCGGCTGCCAGTGCCACAAAGTAAGATTCACGCGAGAGGAGAGGAAGATGAAGCTCACTAAGAAGTCAGGTGCTAAGATTGCCATGACCGCCGCCGCGCTGTTGATCTCAGGCGCTGCTCTGGTCGCCACCGCCAACGCCGAGACCTTCAAGGGCCGGTGCTTCGGCGTCAACGGCTGCAAAGGTCAAGGCAACTGCAAGACCGCCAAGAATGACTGCAAGGGCCACAATGGGTGCAAGGGCCAGGGTTGGCTCGAGATGCTCCAGGACGAGTGCTCGAACGCTGGCGGCCAGTGGGAGTCGATCTAGTTCCCCGGTTAGGCATTACGACTGGGAGCCGGCCGTCGCCGGCTCCCATGTCACCATGCGGAGCTGATCCATGCAGACCGACAACCCCCCCTTCCTCGGTTTCGGCTTGGGCCTCAGGCCCCAGCATTATTCCGAGATCCTGAACGGCGCGCCCAACGTCGATTGGTTCGAGGTCCTCTCCGAGAACTACATGGTCGAGGGCGGCCAGCCGCTGCGCATGCTCGACCAGATCTGCGAGCGTTACCCGGTGGTGATGCACGGCGTGTCGCTCTCCATCGCCTCGACCTCGCCGCTCGACATGGAGTATCTCGGGCGGCTCAAGAAGCTTGCCGCGCGCGTCAAGCCGAAGTGGATCTCCGACCATCTTTGCTGGACCGGCGTGCACGGCGTGAACCTCCATGACCTGTTGCCGGTGCCCTACACGCAAGAGGCGCTCGGCCACGTCGTCGACCGCGTCAAGCAGGTGCAGGACGTCCTCGGCCGCCGCCTCGTGCTCGAGAACGTGTCGAGCTACGTCACCTTCGGGCAGTCCGAGATGACCGAGTGGGAGTTCGTCAGCGAGGTCACGAACCGCGCCGATTGCTGGCTCCTGTTCGACGTCAACAACGTCTATGTCAGTTCCTTCAATCACGGCTTCTTGGCTGACGATTTCCTCAATGGCGTGCCGCGGGACCGGGTGGTGCAATTCCATGTCGCCGGCCACAGCCACGAAGAGAGCCACATCGTCGACACCCACGACCATCCGGTCTGCCCCGAGGTCTGGGACGTCTACCGTGCGGCGGTCGCCCATTTCGGCCCCGTATCGACCATGATCGAGCGCGACGACAACATTCCGCCGCTCGCCGAGCTGGTCGAGGAGCTTGACCATGCCCGCAGCATCGCCCGCGAGGTGCTGGGAAGCCCTCGCCTCCAAGCCGCGGAATGAGCGGCCTCAAGGAGCTCCAGGAGAAATTCCAGCGCGGCATCCTCGCCGGCGACGATACGGTTCTGGCGGAGATCAACGACAGCGCGACGGAAGAGCGCAAGGCGCTGTTCGGCGTCTACCGGCACGCCTATGTCGCCCGTCTCGCCGAGGTGCTGGCCGACGACTACGAGGTGGTCCACAGCTATGTCGGCGATGGGACCTTCGCCAAGCTGGTGAAGGCCTATATCGCAGCCTACCCCTCGGATCGGCGAAGTGCGCGGGACTTCGGCCGTCACATGCCGGCGTTTTTGAGCGCGACGGCACCGTTCTCGGGCCATGCCGAGCTCTCCGAAGTCGCGAGCCTGGAAAAAGCGCTTGCCGACGCCTTCGATGCCGCCGACGCCGAGCCCCTCACCCTGACGAAACTGGCCGCAGTCGCGCCGGAAGATTGGCCGAGCCTCGCCTTCACCCCACATCCAACGGCGCGCCGGTTCACCTTCGCCACCAACGCGGCCGACATCTGGAGCGCCCTGCATAACGAGAATGCGCCGCCAAAGGCGAAAGTCCTGCCGGAGCCGCAAGCAATTCTCGTGTGGCGGCAAGACGTGACCGCGCGCTTTCGTCCGATCGGGCCGGAAGAGGCGATGATGTGGCACGAGGCGGTCAAGGGTACGCGCTTCGGCGTTCTGTGTGAAATGGTCGCCACCTTTGCCGGCGAGGACGGCGCCGAGCTCCGTGCCGCCAGTTATCTCAAGGACTGGACCGACACGGGGATGCTGGCGGGTTGCCGGGTGGTGACGCCGCGAGGTCGCAGCCACTAGCGTCCGCCTAAGGCGAGGGAAATAGCTCGCCGCTCCGTCCCGCGAGCCAGTAAGCGAGCAACCCCACCCATTCCCTGCTGGCGATGTCGACGCGCCGGAGCCCTTCCGAGACCTTGTCGAAGGGCCGGGCGAGATCGGCTTTGCCGCGGGTCCGGTAATCGACCGGCCAGGCCTCGACATCGAAGCCTGCGTGCCGGAACGTCCCCATCGCGCGCGGCATGTGATAGGCGGACGTGATCAGCACCCAGCGCTTGTCGGGGCCGAGCAGCCCGAGCTTGGTCAATTCGTCCTTGAGGTAGCGCGCGTTTTCGAAGGTATCGCGGGAATTCGATTCAAGGATCAGCCGGTCGCGGTCGACCCCCATCGCCGTGAGCAGGGCGGCGGCTCCTTCCGCCTCTGAGTCTGATTTGTAGAGAATGCCGGCATCACCGCCGCTGAAGGCGATCTTCGCCTCGGGGAACTTACGGGCAAGGATCTCCGTCTCGAGCAAGCGCTCGCCAGCCTCGTTCAAGGTCGGCGCCTTGCGCGCCTTTCCCACCAGCCTGTCCTCGGCGCCGCCAAGGACTATGAACCCCGTCGGCGGCGGCGGTTGATCGAGATCGGCGCGCGGGAAGCGGTTCTCGAGCGGCAGGATCAGAGCCTGACCGAGGGGCGACAGTCCTGCGATCAACAACAGCAGCGCGCCGATGCTGACGAAGCGGCGCCCCCACCGCGCCCAGCCGGTCCAGATCAAGATCGCCCCGTAGGCGATGAGCAGCGCGATCAGCGTCGATGGCTGCAGTACGAACCACACGACCTTGGCGAGATAGAAGAACATGCGGCCCCTAGGTCAGCCACAGGGCCGCAAGCCCGAGAAAGGCGAAGAAGCCGACGCAATCGGTCATGGTGGTGACGAATACGCCGGACGCAATCGCAGGATCGAGGTCGAGGGCATAAAGGCCGAGCGGAATGAGAATCCCCGAGAGCGCTGCCACCACGAGATTGATGATCATCGCCGCGGCAATGACGATGCCGAGCGGCCCGCTGCCGAACCAGAACACCACGATCACCCCCATGATCACCGCGAACAGAAGGCCGTTCAGCAATCCGACCATGGCCTCGCGCCCGATCACCCGCGCCGCGTTGACGGCGCCGAGATCCTTGGTGGCGAGCGCCCTGACCGCGACCGTCATGGTCTGGGTTCCGGCATTGCCCCCCATCGACGCCACGATCGGCATCAGCACCGCCAAGGCCACCATTTGCTGGATGGTGGCGCCGAACAGGCTGATCACGAGAGACGCCAGGATGGCGGTGCCGAGATTGACCAGGAGCCAGATGAAGCGGTGCTTTGCCGTCTCCAGGACGGGATCCGACACGAACTCGCCGGCGACGCCACCAAGACGCAGGATGTCTTCGGAGGCCTCCTCCTGGATGACCTCGACAATGTCGTCGGCGGTGATCACGCCCACCAGCCTCTCGTCCGGATCGACCACCGGCGCCGAAGTTAGATTGTAGCGTTCGAACATGCGCGCCACCTCTTCCTGGTCGAACGTCACCGGGATCGGGTGGATGTCGCGATTGATGATCGCGTCGATCTCGACGGGGCGTTTGCTGCGCAACAGCCGGTGCAAGGCCGCCGAGCCGATCAGGTGGAAGGCCGGATCGACCACGAAGATCTCGAAGAAGCGGTCCGGCAGATCCTGCGTCTCGCGCATGTAGTCGATGGTCTGCCCCACCGACCAGAACGGCGGCACGGCGATGAAATCCGTCTGCATGATGCGGCCGGCGGAGTCCTCGGGATATTCGAGGCTCCGCTCGATCGCCGCCCGCTCGAAGGACGGAAGCTTGGCCAGAATCTCGGACTGGTCTTCCTTGTCGAGATCCTCGATGAGGTAGACCGCCTCGTCCGAATCGAGCTGTTGCAATGCCTCGGCGACCTTGTCATTCGGCATCGCCTCCAGCACCTGATCGCGCACGCCCTCATCGAGTTCGGACAAGGCGGCCGCGTTGAATTCGCGGCCGAGCATGGCGATCAGCGGCTCGCGCTGATCCGGCCGCAGCAGCTGGATCAGATCGGCAAGGTCAGCCTCATGCAGCGGCAGCGCGAGTTCCCGCACCCTCTCGACGTCTTCGGCCTCGAGAGCCTCTTCCACGGCGCGGAGGAAGTCGGGACGAAGGCCGCCCTCCTCGTCGCGCAGTTGGATATCCTCTGCCGCGTCCTGCATCGCGCGTTTCCGGTCTCGCCGTAGACTTAAAGGGCTTCAAGCTGGAGCAAGGCCGCCGCTAACGGGGCCGCGCACTCGTAAATCGCCGCGCCCGGCATGCGATGACGGGCGCGATGGATGCGCCACTAAAACCGTGTTTTGGTTAAATCTCCAGCCAAAAATTGGCTCAGGACCGGGCGCAAGTGAGCCCCGTCTGGGCGCCTCAATCCCTGGAAAATAGGAGAGTGGTGCGGTCGAGAGTTGTGCCACCGTCCCGCTGAAACAACGCCTTAGCGGAAGGTGCGGGCACTAAAGCCCTTTTGACGCATAAAGGGATATTTCAACGGTACCCGCACCCCCCCCGATCGCCCATTGTGAAGGCGAATGCGGACGGTTTTTTCCCGATTTCGTGGAACCTTGGAAGAGGAGAAAGGCAAAAGACGCCTTGATTGGTCCGCCCAAATCACTCTCCAATCTCGCCCAGCCGGGGTAATCCTGCTCACGGCGATTTTGGCCGCCTAGCGGCACAAATAGGAGACCTGATATGCACACCACCCACGCTATGCGTGTGGCGCAAGCTCGTCGCTTTTCCAACTCAACCTTGACCGAGACCAGCAGCGAGAAACACATCTTTCTCGTGCGCTGTTCCGATTTGCCCCCCGGCCTCTCGAAGGAAGCAAACGCTCGCGACTTCGAAGGTCGCGATCTCAACAAGCGGGTTTACCGCGATGTGCGGGACACGCTCACGGGCAGCATTGGCGTCCCTGGAACGTTTGACCTTCTCAACAAGGGGATCACCATCGTCGCCGACAGCGTGCGGCGGTTGAACGATGGCGAGTATGAGGTCGTGATCGATGACGGTCAGGGCATCGTCGATGGCGGCCATACCTATGACATCATCTGCGACACGCGCGAAAAGACGCAAATTCCCGACAACCAGTTCGTGGAAGTTAGGATCATCACCGGCATCCCCAAAAGTTGGATCGTCGAGATTGCAATGGGATTGAACACGGGCATCGCCGTCAAGGATCATTCACTGGCCTATCTCGACGGGAAGTATGGATGGCTCGAGGAGGAAATGGAGGCGGCGCGATTCAAGAACCTCATCGCCTGGCGCGAAAGCGACGTTGCCCACGCCGATGTCAGGGACCTCATCGCAACCTTGGAGGCCTTGAACATTTTCGACTTCCCCAACGGCAGTGGCCAACACCCGGTGGCAGCCTACGAAAAGTGGTCAGGACCGGCCAAGAAGTTTGCGGCCGATTTTGACCGCTGGCGCGATAGCTATCACAAGGAGCCTTCTACCTATCACCAACTCAGGCCTCTCTTAAAGGGTGGCCTCATCCTCATGGATCACATCCGCGCGGAGTTTCGCGATTCCTGGAACGAGGAAATCGGTGGGCGCGCCGCCGGTCTCTCGATCGTTGAAGAAGCGAAACGCGTAGACTTTGAGTTTCCGTTTGGGGGACTGCCATCCGCGCGCCACCGGCTCACGAAGGGCGCGGCTTACCCTATCTTTGCGGCATTCCGGAACCTCGTCGCCAGCGATCCAGAAACGGGCGATGCCTACTGGGTTCCTGGCGAGGACGGCATCATCACGTATTGGCGAGCCACGACGCCACTCATCCTCCGCACGGTGAAGCAAGCCATTCAGGATTTCGGGCATAAACCTGAGGTTCTGGGCAAGAACCGTGGTTTTTGGAACCTGATGCACCAGAGCCTTGAACTCCACGTTTTGCGTAAGCAGAGCGCCGCGGCCGCCTAACACAATAGCTTAGGGGATGTCGGTCTCGTGACCGGCATCCCCCTCTCGATGTTGATGGAGGGCCAACCTGGTCGCCGCCCGCATTTTCACCCGCGAAGCAGAACTTGAACGCAACGCGCGCAAACGCGATTTGGCGGTCCGCACGGCTCGCAACGATGCCCGCTGTAACGTGGTCGTAACGCAGCTCGAGCGCCTGTACGCCTTCCATGAAATGGACGTGCTGCCCGATGATGACTGTGGAAGGGCGGTCCTCGCTTGCGGCCTCGACCATATCGCTCAGACGAGCGGCCAGCCTCAGAAGGTCATGCGTCGAATGTTCGAGTGGACACGGCGGCGAGCGCCATGGTTGTCCGAGGCGGACGCCGAGGCGCTGATCCAGGCGAAGATCGCGCGACCTCTCAAGTGGACCCCGGAACAGCTTGCCCGCGACCACAACGTGACGCTCACCGAGCGGAATTTCCTCGGCCTCACCCAATTCGGCGCGGTCTGGATCAAGGACTCCGATCTCGTGGCCAAGAGGGTGCTGCGAGAGATAGCGCGGCAGGTGAAGGTCAAGCGCCAGCGCCTCAAGCGCCGTGCTGGTGGCGCCAAGCCTCAATCCCACTCACTTGCGAAGCGGAAGCCATGGCTGGCGCTAGGGATCAGCCGCGCCACCTATTTCCGCCGCCTTAAGCGCAGTGAGGCGTGAGACCGTTTTGTGCCGCGAATATTCTTATCTAGGACGCACAAAGTAGTCTCACTCGCTCAAGGCCATGGGCCGGGCTCCACGAGCAGGTCTAACTAACCAAGACGACGACGGCGCGCGAGCAGCGACCCCTAAAGGGTCGCGATTGCTCGCATAGCGCCGCCGGCTTACCCGTCGAGAAGCTTGCCGCTTATAATGCAGCACGTATCATAAGTGCCAAAAACACATATATCCGAGCGAAGCGAAGCCGGCGCGTGTCGGCGCGCAACCGGCCTATCGCGCACCAAGGCGCGGAAAGCGAGGCGACACCGTTTGATCCTGAAACCCTTTTGAGCCGAGTTCGGCCCTGATCGCTGCGCGCCTTAGGGGGCGCTCGCTGGGCCTACGCGGCTTCCAATCACCGCTTGGCGAGTAGCTGGGGCAGCTTGGCGATATTAGCGGCGATCCTTCGCGCCTCGTCGATAGTGAGCACCTTGGCGTTGTCGGCGGCGCGGTTGTCCCTGGCATAGACGTAGGCAAGCGCCTGGGCGCGCGGCGTCTTCAATCGTCTATCTTAATTCGGTCAAACAGTCCTCGAAGCTTGTTTGCCTCAGCAGCGAAATTCCAACCGCAACCTTCATCGTTGCAGGGTTCAACCTGATCAAGGTGATTGGGCGCGTAGTCCTTCACAGAGATACGGGTGCCGCTCTTCGCGTCACGCCAAAAAAGATTCTTATCGGGGTCCTCCGTTTCCCAGGTGCCTGTCTCGGGGTTCAGCACGCGCACAAATGTGTGAGACGCAGGACTATCCGCGTCAAAAATGTGAACCACCTCCGCGTCGTAACCCATCTCTTCCAGGAGATCGTGCATGAGGCGAGCTCGAGCGCCGCAAATCATCGGAACAGGGTCAGTACGTTCCCCTCTGACGTGCTTCAGCATCTCTTGTGCGAACGCTTGTTTTTCTCTGATCGAACTTAGCTCCGCGTTGTTTTTGTGAACGCTATGGGCCCGGATGAAGTGCCGCACGCTATCGAAGTCGGCTTGCGGACTGTCGCCTCTCGAAATGTAGCTAACTAGTGCGACGACAGACCCGTGATCCTCCGCGACGCAGCCTGCTGCGGCCATAAGCAGAAATAGGATGAGTGCAGCCCGGTACATGCGGCCTCGAGGGGGGACCGCGCGGTTATATGTTGCATTTTCACCACAAGATAGTGCATAAATGCAACAGTTAATAATGATTTTGGGCTGTCGTGAGTGGTTCAGTTGAAGGCGAAGGGCCCGGCAATGATGCGCCCGCGCAGCAAGTTTGCGAGATCGCGCGCCGATTATCCGGTGCCAATACCCGAAGATTTATTTGGGAGGGAGTACGAGGGTGGGGGTTATCCTTCTGCGCTCCCCACGGTGCCGTCATGCTAATGAGCACGGCGGCGCGCCGTTTCATCGAAACCTTGGCGATTCCTACGGGTCCGAAGGCCGGCCACAAGATCAAGCTCGCCGGCTTCCAACGCGCCTTCATCAAGGGTGCCTTAGCGGCCGGCGTCACCATCGGGGCGCTGAGTGTTGCGCGCGGCAACGGCAAGTCGGCGCTCACTGCCGGCTTGGCACTTGGGCACCTAATCGGCGAGATCGACGGCCAAGTGAGGCGCGAATGCCTGATTGGCGCGCGCACCCGCGATCAGGGCCGGGTGGTTTATGACTACGTCACCGGGCTATCGCACTCGTTGCCGGACGAAACCCGAAGGCGCCTAACCTTCCGCAAGGCGCCCAGGCTCGAAATCGAGTTCGAGGATGACAACGGCCCGCACCTGATCAGGGTGTTGGCCAGCGACGGCCGCGCGGCTCTTGGGCACGAGTCCCACGCTTTGCATCGCCGACGAAAGGGCGCATTGGGCCGAGCGTGGCGACGAGTTGGAATATGCCCTGCTCAGTGGCTTGGGCAAGAGGTCGGGTCGTTACATTGCGATCTCTACCAGTGCCAGCGATGACGCGCACCGCTTCTCCCGACTGCTCGATGACCCGCCCTTCGGCTCTTACGTCCAAGAGCATCGCGCCGACGATGCTTGTGTGCCGGATGACCTCGACCAAATCCTGAAAGCCAACCCTGGCGCGCAACACGGCATTGGCGCCAGCCCTGAGTGGTTGCAAGCCCAAGCACGGCGGGCAATCGCCCGAGGCGGCGCCGAGTTGGCCGCGTGGCGGCTCTACAATCTCAATCAGCGGGTTTCGGGTGAGACCCGCGACGTGCTGTTGACCGTCGATGAGTGGTTGACCTGTGAAGCCTCGACCCTGCCGGCCAGGGAGGGGTCCGTAGTCGTTCGAATCGACTTAGGCGGCTCCGCCAGCATGTCGGCGGCGGCGCTGTTCTGGCCTTCCAGTGGCCGCCTCGAATGCCATGGGTGGTTCCCGGCCAAGCCTACCCTGCTCGATCGCGGACAAGGTGATGGCGTCGGCAATCGCTATTGCGAGATGCAGCAACGTGGCGAGCTTTCCACACTGGGCGCCGCAACGGTGCCAGTCGCCGCATGGGTCGCCGAGATCATGCGGAAGGTCGAGGGCGAGACCATCGCCGCCATTGTCGGCGACCGCTTCAAGCAAGCTGAGATCGGCGAAGCACTCGACAAGGCCGGCATAAGGGTGCCGGTGATCTGGCGCGGCATGGGCTACCGCGACGGCGGCGAGGACTGCGAGCGGTTCCGGCGCGCCGTGTTCGACGCCAAGGTGAAGGCGGCGCCATCCCTGCTACTCCGATCAGCTTTCGCGACTGCGTTTGCCTCAGAGACCCGGCGAACAACATCAAGCTCGCGAAGGCGAGATCGACCGGCCGGATCGACGCCGCCGCTGCAACGGTGCTGGCCGTGGCCGAGGGCGCCAGGATGACGGCGCGGCCGGCGAGACAAGCGAGGGCGCCGGTATGGGCATGAAACACCATCGGCACTCGGACAAGATCACGCGCAGCAAACGATGGAAGGCGCTTCGCCTCAGGGTGCTTCGGCGTGATCGCTGGCGCTGCCAGGACTGCGGTGGACCCGGCCACGAGGTCGATCACAAGCTGCCGGTGAGATCGCACCCGGAACTGGCTTGTGACGTATCCAATCTCCAAACGCTTTGTGGCGCGTGCCACAGCCGCAAGACGCGCCTCGAATGCGGGCACCCTCCACTAACACCACAGCGCCAGGAATGGCGCGACCTACTGAAAGGGAACTGCCATGTTGGACTCAGTTAAAATCTCTCGCCGTCAAAGCGAGATCAGACAGCAACTTGCCGGCATCGTCGGCAAGGACAAGCCGACCGAGGACGAGACCGCGACTATGGAAGGTCTCGACTCCGAATATCGCGCCAACGAGACACGCTACCGCGCCGCCTTGATCGCCGAGGATGCCGAGCGCGCCGAGGCCAAAGGCGAGCTAGAGACCCGAGGCGACCGCGAGTTTGCGGACCTGATCGACCGCTTCGAGCTTCGCCAGGTCGCGCTCACATTTGGACGAGGGCCGCGCGCTCGACGGCGCCACGGCCGAGGTTGTCCAAGAGCTTCGAGCCGGCGGCGGCTATCGCGGCATTCCGGTGCCATGGCTTGCCCTGGAACGCCGGACTGGCGAGACCGTTGCCAGCGGCACGCCGGACCCGGTTTCGACGCGACCGATCATTGATCGCCTGTTCCCGGACAGTGTCGCGGCTCGCATGGGCGCGCAGCTTATCAATATCGACTCCGGCTCCGTGGAATATCCGGTTGCGACTGCCGGCGCCACCGTTGGCTGGCAGTCGAGCGAGACCGGCGCAGTCGGCACCGCGTCCGCCTATGCGACCGTGGACCGGCCGCTGGCACCCGATCACACGCTTGGCGTTCAAATGAAGCTGACGCGCAAGAGCCTGAAGCAATCGGGCGATGCGTTGGAACAGGCCGTTCGGCGCGACATGAAGAGCGCCATGGCTCAGGAAATGGATCGCGTGGTGTTTCTCGGCTCCGGATCAGGCGGCGAGCCTGACGGCATCATCGCCTTGAGCGATTTCAGTCCGGCACCGTTCAACACGGTGACTGAGGTTAATGCCGACGCCGACTGGGAGCATATCAAAAGCGCAGTCGTTGGCTTCATGACGGCCAACGCAGTCGAACGGACCCGGCGGCGTCAAAATGCTGATTCGTCCCGAGACGTGGGCATTCATGGACGGCACGCCGGACGAGACCTTGCTCGTGACCGAATGGGAAAAGCTCACCCGGCAAATTCCGGCGACGAATATCGTCCTCACGAGCAACGCGCTTGCCGCCCCGACAAGCTCGCCGATCAAAACGGAAGCGGTTTTGACAACGAGCGCGGGCGGCGTTCCGCCGATTTTCGTGGGCGTGTGGGGCGCGGTTGACATGATCCGCGACCCCTACTCCGACGCGGCATCGGGCGGACTGCGGCTGACCGCACTCGCGACCTTGGACGTGACCTACAGCCGGGGCGCGCAGATCGCCGTCCTAACCGACTTGGTTATCGCCTAATGCTCTACGGCGGACATATCGGCGAGCTAGAGCTTCGAGCCTCAAGGGGAGGCGGCGCGCGATTGCGTGGCCGCTTCCCCTACGGCAAGCTCGCCGTGCTGTCCGATGGCGGCCGCACCGGGCGCCCGAGAAAAGAGACCATCGCGCCTCGCGCCTTCGGCTATCGGGTAGATAAGCCGGACGAGGACATTCACTTGCTTGTTGGTCACGACTACGGCCAGCCACTCGCCTCGAAGCTATCCGGCACCCTTAAGCTAACCGACACCGCCGAGGCGCTGACCTTCGACGCCACGATCTCGGCCGAGGTCATGGACACGAGCTACGCCAGCGACATTCTCGCCCTGATCAAAGCCGAAATCGTTCACGGCATATCTCCCGGCTTCCGCCTTCCGCCCAAGCGCGCGGTCGAGGTCGCCGAGGAGCTAGAGGACGAGGAGCTTGACCCGGCCAACGGCAAATACCGGGCAATTATTCGACGTGTCCTCGACGCGCTGTTGTTCGAGATCAGCGTGGTGACGGTTCCGGCCTATGACGAGACGCAAGTCGAGATGCGATCTTGGGACGTGGCAAGCCCGCCCGATGACACATTGCGGCACGCATTGAATAGGTGGCGGCCATGATCGCGACCGTACTCCGACAGGTCGAGGCCGTGCCGGATGACTACCCTATGGCGGACGTTGGCGGCTTCGTCCCGTACTACGTGGTTTGGGAGCGGCTCAAAGTCCTACGTTGCGTATAGGTGGACACCGCGCGAGGTTGTTTGGACCGTCGCGGGTCCGGGCGAATTTCACGTCCCGCTGTACCCTGCCGAGATCGACGGCGTCGAGGTTTGGGACTCGGGCGAGTTCGTCGAGACCTTGGACGTGCTGCCGGCGCCCTGCGGCTTTTTCTTGCCGGCGTGCGGCCCTTACAGGTTCACCGCGACAGTCGGCGGCGGATCGCCCGAGCCGGAATTGCCGTGGGCAGTCGCCGAGGCCGTCCGGCGCCTGGGCGCCTACATGAAAGCTTCGGCCGCGTCAACCGGCGAGCCTGGGGCGCGGTCCTACACCGTCGATCTCGGCGGCGACATAAGCGAGACCATCAATCGAAACGAGGCATGGACCGCTCGCGCCATGGCGAACAGCGGGGCCGGCGATCTCCTTAGACCATACAGGAGGGCACCGTGATGGGGGTGCTTGCATTCCTATTCCCGCCCAAGCCGCAAGAGGTCGAGACGCGCGCGAGCATGTCCGGCTTCACCGCCGAGTTAATGAGCGCGCGCGCATCCTACATCGCCGGCCGGACCGGCATCGCTGAACTAACCGGCGCAGCACAAGGCGCGATCTCGCTTTGGGAAGGCGCGTTCGCCATGGCGGACGTGGCGGGCACCGATGTCCTATCCCGCCGGCACATGGCCTCAGCGGCCCGCTCTGTGGCTCTGAGAGGCGAGTCGGTTTGGCTGATCCGCGAGGATGGCCTGATTCCATGCTCGGACTGGGAACTGCGGACCCGCTATGGGCGCCCGGTCGCTTATCGCCTCTCGATCTCAGAAGCGGGCGGCGGCACCACTCAAACCGCTTTGGCCGGCGAGGTGCTGCATTTCAGAATTGGGTCCGATCCGGTCACGCCATGGCTGGGCACGCCGCCATTGAGGCGTGCGAGCCTCACCGCCGGCCTGTTGAATGCGGTCGAGTCGGCATTGGCCGAGGTGTTCGAGGGCGCGCCAATCGGCTCGCAGATTGTGCCCTTCCCCGAGGCCGGCGAAACGGACATGACGGCCTTGGGTCGAAGCTTTCGAGGCCAGCGCGGGCGGGTGCTTCTTAGAGAGTTCCGTCGCCGTGACCGCTGCGGGCGGCCCGGTGCCGGCTAGCGATTGGAGGCCGGCGGACATAAGCCCGGACCTGTCCAAGAGCATGACGGTCGAGACCTTAAACGCCGCGCGGGACTCGATCTTGTGGGCCTTCGGCGTCTTGCCGGCCCTAGTCGATCCCAAGAGCCAAGGGCCGCTTGTCAGAGAAGCGCAGCGCCAGTTGGCGACTTGGACGCTGCAACCCATGGCCTCGATCTTCGCCGAGGAAGCGTCCGAGAAGCTTGGCGCCGAGATCACCATTGACGTGATCAAGCCGCTCCAAGCCTTCGACGTTGGCGCACGCGCACGGGCATTCAGCACGTTGATCGAGGCGATTAGCACGGCCAAGACTGCCCGTCTCAGCACCGAGGACTTAGCGGCGACCTTCGGCAAGGTCTCGTGGGATGATGATGCATAACAGTGAAGATCAAGCGCCTTCATCGCGATCCCATTGTGCGAAGCGTGGCAGCGATCCTGACGCTTGGCGAGCCGACGCCATTCCGATGGGAGGGTGTTTGCAGGGCGGCGCTCCGAGCGCACTATTGTCTGACGGGGTCCACCTGGCAGTCGGCCGACGACAAGGCGGCCAAGATCGTCGCCTTCGCTTTCGCCCAAATCGGCGTCACGCGACCGACATGGGCGGACGGCCAGCCTGTCCTTTATGCCACGGACAGATTGACCTTCTGCGCCTCGTGCAGCGGCGCGCTTGGAGAGGGCCAGCGCAAGTATTGCTCGGATGCGTGTAGGAGCCGACATGCCGCCCGACACCGCGCTAGTGAACAACAGGCCGACGCCAGGGCGCTTAGGCTCGCGTTCCAAGCGGCGCAAGCCGGCGGCAACTTGGAGCGAAGCTGCGAACACTGTGGCGCGGCGTTCACGATCACGCGCCCTGCCTATCTCGGGCAACGGTTTTGCTCGCGTGCGTGCGCCCTGGCCGTGCAGCGCGTGGACAAGGTTCGGGCGTGCCTCAACTGCGGCAAGCCGTTCCGGTACTGGCGCCCGACCCAACACCATTGTTCGGCTGGGTGCGCCAACGCCGAGCGCGATCCGGTCGAGCGGATTTGCACATATTGCGGCGGGCATTTCACGGCGCGAACGCGGCAAGCGATGGCGGCACAATTCTGCTCGAAACGATGCAGCGATGCCGCCCGCTATTTCGCCCTTAAGGCGCGGAACCGCGCGGCATAACCGGATCAATGGTGATGCGTCACCATTGGTATCCCCAGGGGCTTCGTGTCTCCTGGCCCCTGGGCGGGCGCGGCGTTATCTCCGTGGCGTCGCGCCCACTCCTGGGGGATTCCGCCCAACTCTACGTCATGGTATGGAGACCACCGAATGTTTGACCATCATCAAAGGCACCTGATCGACCGCATGGGCGCCGAGCTTGCCGAGCGATTTGTGAACATGCTCGCCGAGGGACGTTCGCCAGAATATATCGGCAAGTTCATGGGTGCGGCCATCTCCTTGGCCGTGGAGAAGGCGAACACGCCGGACAAGGGGGCGCTAAGAGACGCGCTCACCGACTCGATGCATGAGCAAGTGCAGTTGACGAAAATCATTGAACGTTGACGAAAGTCACCTTATGTCTTGCAGACCGGAAATCGGTGCCGCTTTGCTCACGCCGTTCCGGTCAACCTATCCGCTGTTCGGGCAAAGCGCGGCGGGTGCTTTCATCAAGGCACCCGCATGTCCCGACGCAAATCCCCATTCACACAATTCGATCTCGTCCGAGCGATCAAAGGCGCTCGCGCCGCCGGCATGGAGCCGACGCGCGTCACCATCACGTCCGAGGGCAATATCGAGCTTATCTTCGGCGAGATCATCAAAGACGATGACACCAACCGGGAGATCATTCTGTGATGCCTCGACCTCGACCGCCTCACTTGCAGCGTGAGATCACCCGCCACGGCCGAGCCGTTTGGTATGTGCGCGCCAGCCATGGGCCGCGCGTTAGGATCAGGGCTGACTACGGAACGCCGGAATTTGACGCGGAATATCGCGCGGCGCTCGCCGGCAATCCTTTGCGCAAGGTCACGCCGTCGAATAGTTCGCTCGCGTGGTTGCTCGCTCGTTACCGCGAGACGGTGGCGTGGTCCGAGCTATCGCCCGCCACGAGGCGCGCCCGCGAAAATATCTTCGCCCAGGTGCTAGAGACCGCCGGCCATGAGCCGTTCGCCCGGATCATCACGGCCACGATCCTGGCCGGCAAGGAACGCCGCGCGGCGACACCGCACCAAGCTCGAAACTTTCTTGATGCCATGCGCGGCCTATTCCGTTGGGCGCACGCTGCCAAGCTCGTCAAGGTTGACCCGACTGCCGGCGTCGGCAATCCCAAGCGTAAAGGCGGTGACGGTTTCGTGGCTTGGACCGAGGAACACGTTGCCGCCTATGAGGCGCGCTGGCCTATCGGCACGCGGCAGCGCGTTTGGCTCGACGTGCTGGCCTACACCGGCCTTCGCCGTGGCGATGCAGTCCGCCTTGGCCGACAGCACGTCCGCGACGGTGTTGCCATGCTCAAGACTGAAAAGAGCGGCTTTCAAACTGAGGTCGCTTTGCCGATCCTGCCGGCGCTGCAAGCAACGCTCGACGCCGGCCCATGCGGCGATCTCGCCTTTATCTGTGGCGAGCGTGGCGAACCGCTCACCAAAGAGAGCTTCGGCAACGTGTTCAAGGAAGCTTGCAAGGCCGCTGGCGTACCAGGAAGCGCGCACGGCGTCCGCAAGATCGCGGCGACCCGTGCCGCCAACAACGGCGCGACCGAGGCGCAGCTTATGGCGATCTTCGGTTGGACTGATCCGAAGATGGCGTCTCTATATACCCGCACCGCCAACAGGAAGCGGCTTGCCGCCGAGGCGATGACCAAATTGGCAACATCTATTCCCGCACCTTGCTATCAGGTGCGGGCGAAAGGAGAG
This sequence comes from uncultured Alphaproteobacteria bacterium, assembly GCA_963732955.1. Classification (GTDB taxonomy): domain Bacteria; phylum Pseudomonadota; class Alphaproteobacteria; order Rhizobiales; family Methyloligellaceae; genus Methyloceanibacter. Next base: position 634,196 of record CAVTBH010000004.1, on the reverse strand, counting down.
AAAGCGTAATGAAATCAACGCCGATTTTTGAAAGTGGTGCGGTCGAGAGGAATCGAACCTCCACGGGCTAAGCCCACAGCGACCTCAACGCTGCGCGTCTACCATTTCCGCCACGACCGCTTGGATTTTCCGAGGCATTTCCCCCGGATATGGCTCGTAAACGGCCCCGGAGCAAGGTTGCAGCGAGGCCGGGGCTGCATTAGCAAACCTCGCTCTGGGGTGCAAGGCGAGGCCGAAACAGCTAGCCTCAAGTCCCCCCTGGTCTCTCGCTAGGACGAGGTTGCTCGTGCCGCATGCCACGCTCCAATCGGTCCCTGCTCACGCCGAGGCGCGCGCCGTCGTGGACTGGGTAGTTGGCACCACGCCAGTTGCCTATGAGGAGGCTGTGGTGGCCATGGAGGCGCGTGTCGAGGCCATCCTCGCCGGCGTGGCGCCCGAAGCCGTCTGGCTGCTGGAACACCCACCGCTTTACACCGCGGGCACCAGCGCTTCACCGCAGGAACTGCTTCAGCCTTCGCGTTTCCCGGTGTTCGCCAGCGGCCGCGGCGGACGCTTCACCTATCACGGCCCCGGCCAACGCGTGGCCTATGTGATGCTTGACCTCAACCGCCGTGGGCGGGACGCGAGGAGCTTCGTCCATAGGCTCGAAGATTGGCTGATCGCCGCTCTCACGCGTCTCGACGTCGAGGGTACCCGCCGCGCCGATCAGATCGGCGTGTTCGTCGGCGACGCGAAGATCGGAAGCATCGGCATCAGGCTCCGGCGCTGGGTCAGCTTCCATGGCGTGAGCCTCAACGTCGATCCCGACCTCGAGCACTTCTCGGGGATCGTCCCCTGCGGGCTCACCGATACGCCGGTCACGAGCCTTGGGGCGCTTGGTATCGATGCCGACATGAGCTCGGTCGACGCGGCTCTCCGCAACGCCTTCGAGCAGGCTTTCGACGCCAAGGCCGTCACAACCGATCGTCTCTGACGACCTTGAAGCCCTTCGGCACCGAGCCACGCTCTTCCTTGACGTCCATATTGGTGACGCGGGCGTCGGGCGGGCCATCTTCGCAGAGCTTCAGCATCGCATCGACCTTGGCTGTTGGCCCTGAGAATATTGCCTCGACGCTGCCGTCGTGGGCGTTCCGCACCCAGCCGTCTAGACCGAGCGAACGCGCGGTCTGCTTGGTCCAGGCGCGATAAAAGACGCCCTGCACCCGGCCCTCGATCTTGACGCTGACGGTTCTGGTGCCGGTCTCGCTCACTTGAATTCGAGGATCACGGCGTCGACGTTGAGGCTGTCGCCGGGCTTGGCCAGGATCTTGGCCACGGTACCGTCGCGCTCCGCCTTCAACACGTTCTCCATCTTCATCGCCTCGACGATGCACAAGGGATCGCCGGCGCGCACGTCCTCGCCCTCGTTGACATTGAGGGAGACGACAAGGCCGGGCATCGGGCACAGCAGTAGCTTCGAGGTGTCGGCCTTTTCCTTCACCGGCATCAGCGCCATGAACTCGGCCTCGCGTTCCGTGAACACGCGCGTCCGCACCTCGACGCCCTCATAGGTGAGCTGATAGCCGTTGAGGATCGGCCGCACTTGCAGCGACGCGGGTTTGCCGTTGATGGTGCCTTCCCAAACCGGGGAGCCGAACCACCACGGTGATTGCAGCACGACCTGGCGCGGAGACCCCTCGCCGCCGGTATCGAAGCTCACGGTGAACGGGCCCTCGGGACCACCTTCGACGCTGACGCGCTCGCAAGCGCCGACCAGCTCGACGATACGGACGTCGGCGAAACGGACCGCTTCGCCATGCATTTGCTGGGTGATCACCCGGCGCCGCTGATTGCTCATATGATCGATGGTCGCGGCGACGGCGACGATGGCGTCGCGCTCTAGCCCGGTCGGCAGCGGCGGCTTGAAGCCATCCGGAAACTCCTCGGCGATGAATTTGGTCGAGAGCCGTCCCTTGCGCCACCGCTCGTTCCGCATCAGCACCGCAAGGAACGGGATGTTGTGGCGGAAGCCGTCGATGGCGAAGGCGTCGAGCGCATTGCCCATATGCTCGATCGCCTGCATCCGCTTTGGCGCATGGGTGATGAGCTTGGCAATCATCGGGTCGTAATAGACCGAGATCTCGCCGCCCTCCTCGACGCCGGAATCGAGCCGGGTGGTCACGCCATCGACGATCCCCTCGGGCGGCGGCCGATAGCGGACGAGGCGTCCCGTCGACGGCATGAAGTTCCGTACCGGATCCTCGGCATAGATTCGCGCCTCGATGGCTGAGCCGCTCAAGCTCACGTCTTTCTGCTTGAGCTTAAGCTTCTCGCCGGCAGCGACCTTCAACATCTCCTCGACGAGATCGAGGCCGGTGACGAGCTCGGTGACCGGATGCTCGACCTGAAGCCTCGTATTCATCTCGAGGAAATAGAAGTTGCGATCCTTGTCGACAATGAACTCGACGGTGCCGGCGGAATCGTAGCCGACGGCCTTGGCGAGCGACACCGCCTCAGCCCCCATCGCCGCGCGGGTCTTGGCGTCGATGAACGGGCTTGGCGCCTCTTCGATCACCTTCTGGTTGCGGCGCTGGATCGAGCATTCGCGCTCGCCGAGATGGATGACGTTGCCGTGCTTGTCGCCAAGCACCTGAATCTCGATGTGGCGCGGCTCCTCGATATATTTCTCGACGAACACGCGGTCGTCGCCGAAGCTCGACTTGGCCTCGGACTTCGACGAGTTGAAGCCCTCCTCCACCTCCTTGCGGCTGTAGGCGATGCGCATGCCCTTGCCGCCACCGCCGGCCGACGCCTTGATCATCACCGGATAGCCGATGTCGTCGGCGATCTTGGCGGCTTCCTTGGCCGAGTTGATCACCCCGAGATAGCCGGGGACGGTCGAGACCTTGGCCTTGGCGGCAAGCTTCTTCGATTCGATCTTGTCGCCCATGGCCTCGATCGCCTTGACGTTCGGACCGACAAACGCGATCCCGGCCTTGACGAGGGCTTGAGCGAAGGCGGCGTTCTCCGAAAGGAAGCCATAGCCGGGGTGGATGGCCTCGGCCCCGGTCTCCTTGGCCGCGGCGATGATTTTGGCGGCGTCGAGATAGGATTGGGCCGCCGGCGCTGGGCCGATCCTGACCGCCTCGTCGGCCATGTCCACATGGAGAGCATCACGGTCGGCGTCGGAATAGACGGCGACGGTCCCGATGCCGAGCCGCCGCGCCGTTTTCATGATGCGGCAGGCGATTTCGCCCCGATTGGCAACGAGAAGCTTGGTGAACATGGTGCCCGCGCGAGAGTTAGCCCGGAACTTCTAGAGGCTCGCTCGCAGGGAGTAAACCAGGCTTACTCGGCGGCCGGGGGAATCCGCTTTCGCCTTTTGGCGGACCTCCGGCCCTTCTTCGGCCCTGATGCCGCGTCGGCAGCCGACCTGAAAGCCAGGACTTCGGCAGAATGGGGCGCACCTTGGGGCTCCTGAGGCTCGTCGCCAGCCGCCGGGGACGCCTCAGCGGCCGCCTCGGAGGGCATTTGAGACGTAGGCGCGGCGGCGGCAGGCGCCGCGGGCTCGGGCTGAGATGCGTCCTCTGGGCCCTGTTCGCCAAGGGCTTCGGCGAGTTTGGCCTTGGCCTTCTGGTGGTCCTTGGCGAGGTAGGTATAGACCGCGGGCGTGATGAACAGAGTAAACATGGTGCCGATGGTCATGCCCGCCGCGATCACGAGGCCGATGTCGAAGCGGCTGGCAGCACCCGCGCCCTTGGCGATCAGGAGCGGCACCATGGCCACCACGGTCGCCGCCGTGGTCATCAGGATCGGCCGCAAGCGGATCGCCGCCGCCTGCTCGATCGCTTCGCGCCGCCCCAAGCCCTGATCGATCTGGAGCTTGTTGGCGAAGTCCACCATGAGCACGCCGTGCTTCGAGATCAGCCCGATCAGGGCGACGAGGCCAATCTGGGTGTAAATGTTGATGCTGGCGAGGCCAGCATTGAGCGGGAGCAGCGCGCCGAAGATGGAGGTCGGCAACGCCACCAGAATGATGAACGGGTCGCGGAAGCTCTCATATTGCGCCGCGAGCACCAGGAAGATAATCACCAGCGCGAAGACAAAGGTATAGACGAGGGTATTGCCCTCCTGCACGAATTGCCGGCTCTCGCCCTGGAAGTCGTAGGAGAAGCCCTCGGGGAAGCTCTTCGCCTGATCCTTGAGGAAGTCGATCGCTTCGCCGACCGTCCGGCCCGGGAATGGCACCGCCGACAGCGTCGCCGAATTGAGCTGCTGGAAATTGGTGAGCGCGTTCGGCTGCACGGTCTTCGTCACCGAGGCGACATTCGAGAGCGGCACCAAAGTCCCCGACGCCGTACGGATCTGGTAGCGCGTCAGCCAGTCCTCGTTGAGGCGGAAGTCGCGCGGCACCTGGGGAATGACCCGGTAGCTTCGCCCATAGAGGTCGAACAGGTTGACGTAATTGCCCCCAAGGAGCGTCGCCAGCGAATTGCCGATATCGGCCATGGAGATGCCGAGCCGGTTGGCCTTGTCGTGATCGATATGGAATTCGATCTGCGGCGTCTCGAAGCGAAGGTCGGAGTCCGAGAAAATGAATAGGCCGCTTTTCTTCGCCGCTTGCTCGACATCGGCGACCACATCGGCGAGCTCTCTCGGGTCGCGGGTGGTGGTGATGACGAACTGCACCGGCGGTCCGCCGACCGAACCCGGCAACGCGGGCGGAGAGAAGGACAGGGCCTGCGCCGTCGCCAGGCTATTGATGCGCGGCGACAGCTCCTGGAGCACCGCCTTCTGATTTCGCGTCCGCTCGCCCCAAGGCTTGAGCAGGATGCCGGAGAAGGCCTGATGCACGTCACCCATGCCGTTGATGGTGAAGACGTGGTCCTTCTCGGGCACGCTGCTGAACACGTCATAAAGCTGCTGGGTCGCGTCCTCGAGATAATCGAGATTGGCGTATTGCGGCGTCTTCACCAGGGTGAAGAGAATGCCCTGATCCTCTTCCGGCGCGAGTTCCCGCTGCGACGTCATGTACATCAGCGCCGTGCCGGCGATCAGCCCCAACAGCACGAGCAGGGTCACGGGCCGATAGTTCAGGGTACGCGTCAACCGCCGCTGGTAGCGTTTCTGGAGACCGCCGAACATGCGGTCGAGGAACCGGGTGAAGCGACCGCCGCCGCCGGCATCGTGCGCCTTGAGCAGCCGCGAGCACATCATCGGCGACAGCGTGAGCGCGATCACGCCGGAGACGATCACTGCCGCGGCGAGGGTGAAGGCGAATTCCTTGAACAAAGCGCCGGTGAGTCCGGAGACGAAGCCGATGGGCGCGAACACGGCCGCCAAGGTGATGGTCATGGCGATGACCGGATAGACGATCTCGCGGGCGCCCTTGAGCGCCGCCTGCATCGGCCGCTGCCCCTCCTCGATATGGCGATAAATATTCTCGACGACGACGATGGCGTCGTCGACGACGAGGCCGATGGCAAGCACGAGCGCCAGCAGCGTCATCAGATTGATGGAGTAGCCAAGCGCGAGCAGAAGCCCGAGCACGCCGATCAGCGATAGCGGAATGGTGACGATCGGAATGATCGTCGACCGCAGGTTGCCGAGGAACAGGAAGATCACGACGATGACGATGATCGCGGCCTCGCCCAAGGTCTTCCCCACTTCCCACAGCGAGGCGCGGATGAAGTTGGTGGCGTCATAGGCAATCGTGCCGTCGAGGCCCACCGGCAGCTCGCGCTGGATCTCTGGAAACGCCTTGCGCACATGGGTGATGACCGTGAGCGGGTTCGCGGTCGGGGTCGCATAGACGCCGATGAACACGGCCTTGAGCCCGTCGAACACGGACGAGGAATTGGCGCTTTGCGGCCCGAGCTCGATCTCGGCGACGTCGCTCAAGCGGATCAGGGCGTCTCCCCGGGACAACACCACCAGCCGGCCGAAGGCGTCGGGGTTGTCCAGCGAGGTCTTGGCGTCGATGTTGGTCTGGACGAAGTCGCCCTTCACCTGGCCAGGCGCCGAAGTGAAATTGTTGTTGGCAAGTGCGGCACGGACATCGAGCGGCGTCACGCCGAGCGCGGCCATACGGTCGGGGTCGAGCCAGATGCGCATGGCGAAGATCTGGCCGCCGAGAATCTCGGCATTGGCGACACCGTCGATGGTCTGCAGCTTGGGCTGCACCACGCGGGTAAGGTAGTCGCTGATCTGCGAGCTGTTCATCACCTTGGAGTTGAAGGACAGGTACATCAGGGCGTAGCCCTCACCCGTCTTCTTGGTGACGATGGAATCGTCGGCCTCGCGCGGCAGGATGCCCTTTACCTGCGCGACTTTGGACAACACGTCGGTCATGGCCCGATCCGGGTCGGCATCGAGCTTCAGATTGAGCGTGACCGTGCTCACATTCTGCGTCGAGGACGACACCAGGGTGTCGATGCCTTCGGTGCTCGCCACCGCCTGCTGGATGGGGACGGTAATGAAGCCCTGGATCAGATCGGCGTTGGCGCCCGGATAGACCGTCGTCACCGTGATGGTGGTGTTCGACAGCTCGGGATATTGCCGGATCGGCAGCTTGAGGCCGGCCTGCGCCCCGATCAGCAGGATCAACAGGCTCACCACCATGGCAAGCACCGGCCGCTTGATGAAAATGTCGGTGAAGGACATGGCGGCTACTGCTTCGGCCGTTGCGCCTGCGGAGTGAGGGGCCGCGAATTATCGATCTTGATGGCCGCGTCGGGATGCAGCTTGAGCTGGCCGCTGGTCACTACCTGCTCCCCGGCGTTGACGCCTTCGAGGATAGCGACGCTTTCCTCGCGGCTCGGCCCGACGCGCACGAAACGCCGCTCGACCGTGAGCTTCGGCTCCGGCACTGCGACATCGCCCGTGCTCGCCGTCTTCTGCGGCTCGGTCTCGCCCTCTTTCACCACCCAGACACTGTCGCCGTAGAGGCCGTAGGTCACGGCTGTCCGCGGCACCGTGACCAGTTCCTTGGGCTCGCCCGTCAACACCTTGACGTTGGCGAACATGCCGGGCAGCAGCTTGTGATCGGCGTTCGGCAGCCTCGCGCGCACCATCAAGGTGCGCGTGTCCTCGGCAACGCGCGCATCAAAGGCCTCGATCTCTCCCTTGAACACCTCCTTGGGATAGGCGTTGACGTTGAGCTCGACGGGCGCACCCTTCTTCAGCTTGCCGACATCGCCTTCAGGCACCGGAAAGTCGATCCAGATCGGATCGAGCGCTTGCAGCCAGACCAGCGGATCGCCGGCCTTGGCATATTGCCCCTTCTCCACCCGGCGCAGACCGAGCTTGCCGGCGAAGGGCGCTGTGATGTTCTTCTGGGCGATGACCGCTTCCATGCGCTGCACTTGGGCTGCGGCAGTGTCGCGCTTCGACGTGGTCGAATCGACCACGGCCTGGGACACGATCGCCCGTTTGACCAGGCTCGACTGCCGCGCGAGGTCGGCGTTGGCTTCCAGCAGCACGGCGCGGTTCCTGGCGAGATCCGCCTCTTCCACCGAGGTGTCGAGCTGGACGAGCTTGGCGCCCTTCTCGACATTGTCGCCGCTTTCGAAGAAGTAGTCCTTGACGATGCCGCTGACCTCCGGCGACACGTTCACACCCTTGATGGCGATCAGGGTGCCAATCGACTGCACGTGATCGATCCAGTTCTCGGTGCCGGCGCGGGTCGCGGTCACGGTCGCCGCCGGCGGCGCCATCTTGCCGATGAACTCCTTGATCATCGCCGGCTTGAACACGAGGTTGAAATAGCCGACCCCGCCGAGAAACAGCGCGACAACAACGAAGGCTATGACAAAGCGCTTGATCATGGTTTTCTTGTTTTCGACTCGCGCCCGTCCTTGCGGCGCATTCCCCGGAAGTTCGACCCTAGCCATTGGAGAGGGCAAAATTGCGCCCATCCCCCGGGGCGACGGGACGTGGATAGCAGCCTCTTCAGCGTTTGCCTACGGGCTTGGCTGTCATGTTTTCGCCGCGCCGGGGACGCTACTTTGCGCCCGAACTGAGCGCGTGATCCAGCCCCGAAGGCGCGATGACGGACGTGACACGAAAAGTCCTTGCGGCAGCGGCATGTCTCGCTGCGATGCTTCTCGCCGGCCCCGTGCCTCCTGCGTCCGCAGAGGAGCCGTTCGGGATTGCGCTCGAGGGGTTCCCCTACCCCTACCCGGTACACATGTTCGTGATCTCGCAAGGCGGCGAGACCTTGAACATCGCCTATATGGACGTACCGCCACCAGGCCAAGCGAATGGCCGCACCGTCCTCCTGCTCCATGGGCGGAACTTTCCGTCGAGCTATTGGCGACAGACGATCGAGGCACTCACCGCCGCCGGCTACCGCGTCGTGGCTCCCGACCAGATCGGCTTCGGCAAATCCTCAAAACCCCTCTCCGAGCTTCATTTCGATGTGCTTGCCCGCAACACTGCCTCCCTGCTCGATGCGCTCGGCATCGAGAAGGTCGACGTCGTGGCGCATTCCATGGGCGGCATGCTCGCGACACGCTTCGCCCGCACCTACCCCGGCAAGGTCGACCGCCTCGTGCTGGCCGGGCCGATCGGGCTCGAAGACTATCGCCGCACCGTGCCCGCCGTCCCGAGCGAGCAGCTCATCGACCAGGAGGACAAGGTCACGCCGGAGAGCTATCGCAGCTGGATGATGAAGGCTTATGAAGTGACGTTGCCGCCTGAGGCGCTCGACCCTTACGTCGCGGCGCGTACCCGCGTCCGCGGCAGCGCCGAATTTCCGCGCTGGCTCGTCTCTTTCGCCAACTCCTATCAGATGATTTGGCGCGAACCGGTCGCCGACGAGATCCCGCTCCTCACCCAGCCGGTTCTGTTCCTGATCGGCGAGAATGACCACGTCGCGCCGGGGCGGAATTTCGCCCCCGAAGACCGGCGCGCCGCGATGGGCCAGAACGCGCGCCTTGCCAAGGAGCTCGCCGCGAAGATGCAGGACGCAAGCGTCAACGTATTCCAAGGTGTCGGCCATCTGATTCAACTCGAAGCCCCGCAGAAGTTCAACGAGGCGGTGCTGCAATTCTTGAACGCACAGGACTGACCGCCATGACCATCACCCTCTACGAGCTGACGCCTTCGCCACATGCGCGCAAAGTACGACTACTGGCGGCCGAGCTCGGCATCCCGCTCGAAAAGGTGCCGCTCGATCCGCGGATCGGCGAAACGCGCTCGTCCGATTTCCTCGCCAAGAATCCGAACGGGCGCATTCCGACCCTCGAAGAGGACGGCTTCGTGTTGTGGGAATCGCCGGCAATTCTGAAATATCTCGCCGCGAAACGCCCGGACCGGGCACTTGGCGGCGCCGACGCCAAGACCGCCGCCCTCATCGATCAATGGATCTGCTGGTGGGTCGGCGGCGCCGAAGCCGCGATGGACGCCATCGCCTGGGAGACCATCATCAAGCCGAAGGTCTTGAACCAGCCTGGCAACGACCCAGGCATCCTCGCCGACGCCCGTGCGCGGCTCGACCGCTTCCTGCCTGTTCTCGACCGGCAACTCGAGGGCCGCGACTACATCCTCGGGCCCTTGACCGTGGTCGATTTTCTCATCGGCCCGCGGCTCGACACCGGCCCGACCTACCTCAACTTCGACATCGGCAGCTACGCCAATATCAATGCCTGGCTGGGGCGGCTTCGCGCCAAGCCCTATTGGCAGGAGGCCTGAGCCTAATCGTCGAGGAAGCCGAGCGAGGCGGCGATGCCGGTGCCGCCGACATCTCGTCGCGACGGCCGTTGCGCGCTGGATGCCTCTTGGGTCTCGGAGGGCGGTTTGGCGTCCGGCGGCGGCGCCGGGAAACCGGTCGTGTCACCGAACATAGCGGCGGCGAGCTTGCGATCGAGGCCGTAGACATCGGCGAAGGTCGCGACCTTGCCATCGTCGCCGGCCACGGCGGTGAAATAGACCATATGCACGGGGATTTTCCCCTCGATGGAAACCGCAGCGTTGAGCTCGTTGTCCCACAACTGCTTCACCTTTCTGTCCGGCCAGCCCTTGTCCGCAGCGAGGAGCACTTGCGCGAACTTGTCGGGCTTCTCCATGCGCACGCATTCGTGCCCGATCATCCGCACCGATTGCTTGAACCACTTCTTCCGCACCGGCAGCGTGTCATGCATGTAAACCGTGTGCCGGTTGGGAAACAGGAACTTTACCTTGCCGAGTACATTCGACGGCCCACCCCTCTGACTGAAGGTGTAGCTCAGAATATTTGAGCGGCTCCAATTGACCCGCGAGACGTCGACCGGCTTGCCTTGATAAGAGACGGACAGCTTGTGGATCTTGAGGATCGAGTAATTGCCCTGGCTGAGAGGCGGCAACAAATTCTCGGTCACCACGGTCTCCGGCGCGACCCAGTCTGGATTGAAGACGATGGTCTTCATGTCCGCCGTGAACACCGGCGTCGCGTAACCCGACGTGCCGACCAACGTCTTGTCGGCATAGATCCGCTTCCCGTCCTTGACGACATAGAGCATGAACTCGGGCGAGTTGTTCCAGACATAGACGGCGCCGAGGTCTTCCGGCATCCACCGCCAGCGCTCCATGTTGATGATCAGGCGCTTGATGTCCTTGTCGTTCGCCTTAGCCTTGCCATCGCCATCTTTCTCGCCGCGTGCCGCGAGCAGGGCCTGACGCAGGCGCTCGAACTGCTCATGCTTGGGTTGCAACGAACGGAGATAGGCGTCGGGCGCGTCTGCAGCCGCGATCTCGGTAAGCACCCTCGTCGGATTCCGCACCGGCGGGGTTTGGTCGTAGAGCTCGCTGACCTCCACCGGGTCGAACCGGCCGCCCCGGGCGTAGCGGGCATATTTCAGCATGGCGAGGTCGAGCTTGATCTCGCCAAGGGCCTGCGCCTCGTCATTTGTCGGCAGCGCCCCGGAGGGCGGCAACTCGAAGGCCGACGCATCGAGGCCCCAATCGTCGGCGCGGGCGATCTCGAACAAGACCTCCTGCCCCTTCGCCGAGAGGCCCATCTCCGTCATCCATAACGGGCCGCCGGTCCGCGTGGCGTAGAAGGCCTGAAGCGCGCCGACGTCGTCGACATTGAAACCTTTGGTGACTGCGGCGTCGGCAAGCTTGGCGCGGATGATCGCCACCACCGGGTCGACCGGGGCCGGAGGCGCTGCTGCCACATCACTTGCTGCCACGGCTGTTGGGGGTTGGGAGATCCCCGACGTGGCCGATGGCGGCTCCGAAGCGGTTCCGAGCTGGTCTGCAGCCATCGGGGCCGCCGGCGCCGGCTGGGACGCTGGGGCCGGGGCTGAAGCGTACTCCTCGGCGCATACGGGAACGCCAGCCCCCAAGGCCAAGGCCCCGGCTGAAAGCAGCAGCATGGCGGCGAAACGGGCCCCTCGCATCCCTCAATCCCCCGCGTTCCCGCTAAAACTAACGCGATAAGGATCCCCAGGCCACCCTGTTTTCCCGGTCGAAAGGACGAGCCTCTCAGTCCACCAAGGTCCTGGATTTGGCCGCGCTCAGCTGATCCTGGACGTCGGCGCGGAGCCGGGGCAGCGCCTTCGGATTGCGCTTCTGAATGTAAGCGATCATCCGCCCGCACCTCGCAACGGAGATCTAACACCTCCGAGGCGTTGCTGGCGCTGACCAGCATCCGGATCTCCATGGTGCTTTCCTTGAAATCCGTGACCTGGAGCGCCAGCACCCGCCGGTCCCAAAGCTTCGATGACGCTGTGACCTCCTCAAGCTTCGCCCGCAAATCGGCGACATCGACGGTGAAGTCAGGAGTTCACTTGGCTAACGCCCATCAAAGTCGAAGGTTTCAAGGGGAGGAAGGGTCCGCGCGGTCACGCCGCAACTCCGTGTCACGAGCGGACGCTCAACCCCGAGATGGATTGCGCTATCCTGTCGCTGCACACGCCAAGCGCGGAGGCCGCAATCGTCTACACGCCGCCGGCGACGCGCCGGCACCAAACGATGGTCTTGCTCATCATCTGATAGCCGGCACGGCGCTGGTCAAGAGAAAACAGGCGCCCCTTTGCCGGACGACTACGCTGCAGCCGATTGCTTGGCGTCCTTCGCTACCGAGTTCGATCGTCTTCAGGATCTGCGACGCGATCTGGTAGGGGTCCCCTTGCGAATTGGGACGGCGGTCTTCCAGATAGCCCTTGTAATCGTTCTTGACGAAGCTGTGCGGCACGCGAATGGAAGCGCCGCGGTCGGCCACACCATAGGTGAAGTCAGTGATGGCGGCGGTCTCGTGCTTGCCCGTCAGCCGCATGTGATTGTCGGGTCCGTAGACCGCGATGTGATCGTCCTTGGCGGCTTTGAACGCTTCCATCAACGCCTCGAAATAGGCTTTGCCGCCGGTCTCGCGCAGATAGGTCGTCGAGAAATTGGCGTGCATGCCGGAGCCGTTCCAGTCGGTGTCGCCGAGTGGCTTGCAGTGATACTGGACGTCGACACCGTATTTTTCGGCCAGCCGTTCCAGCAGGTAGCGGGCCATCCACATCTCATCGGCAGCCCTTTTCGAGCCCTTACCGAAAATCTGGAATTCCCACTGGCCCTTCGCCACTTCGGCATTGATGCCTTCATGGTTGATGCCGGCAAAGATGCAGAGGTCGAGGTGCTCTTCGACCATCTTGCGGGCGACGTCGCCGACATTCTTGTAGCCGACGCCGGTGTAGTAGGGACCTTGCGGGGCCGGATAGCCGGTGGACGGGAAGCCGAGCGGGCGGCCGTCCTTGTAGAAGAAATATTCCTGCTCGAAGCCGAACCATGCGCCCGGATCGTCGAGGATGGTCGCGCGCATGTTCGAGGGGTGCGGAGTGCCGTCGGGCATCATGACTTCGCACATCACCAGGGCGCCGTTGGTGCGCGCGCCGTCCGGATAGACCGCGACCGGCTTGAGGACGCAATCCGAGCTGTGTCCTTCGGCCTGCTGGGTCGAGCTGCCGTCAAAGCCCCACAGCGGAAGCTGCTCAAGGGTCGGAAACGAGTTGTAGTCTTTGAGCTGAGTTTTGCCACGCAGGTTTGGCACAGGCTTGTAACCGTCGAGCCAAATGTACTCGAGCTTGTACTTTGTCATTTTCGGTTCTCTCTTGCTGATGACCCGGAAGGACGAGACGCGCACGTCAACGGTCAGCGGCCGCCCGGCCGCTAACTGCCGAAGTTTCCAAGCATTAAATATGCCAAGGAATACGAGCCGGGCTTGTCCACCGCCCGACGGCGCCGAGACCCCGATTCGCCTCGCCTTCCGCTGTCCGCGTTGTTGCGGAGGACGACTGCAGCGAAAAAGAGCAAAACTGGAAACTGCCTATAACGCAGTCATACCAATGATTTATTTGGGGCATCCTGCGTAAAGAGGAAGCAAAATCTTCTCAAGCGCATTATATGCATGGGGAGCGAACGAATTGAAGCGACACTCGACAACGAGAAAAAAAGGAGCCGCACAATGACGACGAGTTATGATCGTGGATCGGCCGAGATCTACCAGTTTCCTCCGCGCGGCCGCTTTGCCGTCAGCGGACACCGCGATGGGCTTAAATCCGCGCCGGGCCTTGCATCATCGCGTCTGCCGACGATGGTGTTCGGCGGCAGCTGGTATCACGAGGAAGCAATTCAGGAAGCCGAACGCGCCCGCAAGAGCTAGCGCGCGTTTCGCGTTCCGGCCTTACCGACGGCCGATCCCAATCCCGCAACAAGAAAGAAAGCCCAGCGGTCCGCCTGCTGGGCTTTCTCTCCTTTGCCGCCATCGGAAGGTGACGACGGCGGCGCTAGGGATTCGAGAGGTAATCACCGCGTCGTTCGCGGCACGTTGATGATGGCGACAACTCTTCAGCGGCGCTGTGATATTTGCCACACCGCAGTGATTGCAGTGTGGGCGCATAGCGAAATCGTCATCGACGGCGACGGGCTCCGTAGCGGCCGCTCATCGGCGACTGGCGTCTAACCGCCCCCGATCTCCTCGCGCAACAACTCGAGCCGGAACCAATCTTCTTCCGCCGCGGCGAGATCGGCCTGGACTTTTGACAGGGCCGCGCCCGCAGCGGCAAAGGCGGCACGATCGCGGGCATAGAGCTCGGGGTCAGCGAGCATGTGTTCCAGCCGCCTGACCTCGTCATGGAGAGCAGCCACGCGAGCGGGCGACGTCTTCAGGGCGTGTTGCTCGGTCGGGCTCAAGCGCTTGCGCGGCTCGGTGCCGCGCCGCTCTTGCACCGCGGGCCGTGCCGTCCGCGCGGGCAGCGGCTTGCCGGGATCAAGCGCGCCAACACCATGGCCGCGCTGCGCCACCATGTCGGAATAGCCCCCGGGATATTCGATCCATCTACCGTTGCCCTCGAAGGCGATCACCGAGGTAACGGTGCGGTCGAGGAAGTCGCGGTCGTGGCTGACAAGCAGCACCGTTCCCGGATAGCTCGCGAGCATCTCCTGCAGGACATCCAGCGTCTCGAGGTCGAGGTCGTTGGTGGGTTCGTCCAGCACCAGGAGGTTGGAGGGATGGGCCAACGCCACGGCCAGCATCAGCCGGCCACGCTCGCCACCCGACAACGCCTTGACCGGCGTTTGTGCCTGCTCCGGCTCGAACAGGAAATCTCTCATATAGCCGATGACGTGGCGCGATTCGCCGTTGACAATCACCGCGTCGCCGCTGCCACCGGTGAGGGTCGCGGCGAGGCTCGTTTCGAGGTCGAGACGTTCGCGGCGCTGGTCGAGGGTCGCCACCTCCAGATTGGTGCCGAGCTTGACGCTGCCCGCATCTGGCACAAGCGCCCCGGTGAGCAGATTGATCAGCGTCGTCTTGCCGGCGCCGTTAGGGCCGACGATGCCGACCCGGTCACCGCGCGCGATCTTGATGCTGAAGTCGCGCACCAGATCAAGATCGCCATAGCTCTTGGCGATGCGCCTCGACTCGATCACCTTCTTGCCGGTCTCTCCCGCCTCCTGCACCGAGAGTTTCATGTCAGGCCCGATGCGGTTTTGCCGTCCGCGCTGACGCCGGTCGCGAAGCTCCCGCAATGTCTCGAGCCGGCGCTGATTGCGCTTGCGCCTGGCGCTGACGCCGTAGCGCAGCCAGTGCTCTTCCCGCACGATGTGCCGGTGGAGCTTATGGCGCCCGACTTCCTCCTCCTCGAGAATGGCGTCGCGCCATGGCTCGAAGGCGGCAAAGCCCTGCTCCAGCCGGCGGGTCGTGCCGCGGTCGAGCCACACCGTGGCCTGGGAGAGCCTCTCCAGGAAGCGTCGGTCATGGCTGATGAGCACCATGGCCGAGCGCGTGGCTTGCAGCGCCGACTCCAAGCCCTCGATCGCCACCACATCGAGATGGTTGGTGGGCTCGTCGAGCAGCAAGATGTCTGGCGCCGGCGCGAGCACGCGGGCAAGCGCCGCCCGCCGGCTTTCGCCGCCGGAGAGCCGTCCAGGCTCCTCCTCCCCGGTCATGCCGAGGCTTTCCAAGAGCTGGCGCGCGCGGTGTGGATCATCGCCGGGCGCAAGTCCGGCTTCGACGAAGGCGCCGGTGGTGGCAAAACCTGAGAGGTCCGGGCTCTGCGGCAAATAGCGGATCGTCACCCCCGGCTGGACGAAGCGGCTGCCGCCATCCGGCTCGATCATACCCGCGGCGATCTTGAGCAAGGTCGACTTGCCCGAGCCGTTGCGCCCCACTAGGCACAGCCGCTCGGACGGTCCGATCGACAGCACGGCGCCCGAGAGCAGCGGCGTGCTGCCGAACGACAAGTCGATGTCCTTGAGGAGGAGAAGTGGTGGCGATGCCATGTTGCGCTGTTCGTCTTTGCCAGTGGTTCGCGAGAGTGCCGCAGCCTCGCGTGAAATCCAACACGTGCCTGCGGCAAGGCTGATTGGGATGTCGGCGGAGAGACGGCAAGCCCCCCCTGCCGAGAAACCGTGGCAGGGGCGCCCGGCTCAGAGCTTGACATTGGCAGGGCCACAAAGCACCGCTTCCAAACGATTGCCCTGGGTATCCCATGACGCCATTGAAGCAGGTCGCGGCGCTCCCTTACGTCGAAACGGCGGACGGCCGGCTCGTGCTCTTGATCACCACCCGCGGCTTCGGCCGCTGGAGCATTCCGAAGGGCTGGCCCAAGCCCGGCCTCGCCGATCACGAGACGGCGGCCCGCGAAGCGTTCGAGGAGGCCGGTATCAAAGGCGAGGTGGGCGCAGAGCCGATCGGCTCGTTCCGCTACACCAAGCGCCTGCATCTCCTGTCCTGGGCAAAGTGCAGCGTCGACGTCTACCCTCTGCGCGCGCAGTGCCAGCATCTCTCCTGGCCGGAACAGCAAAGCCGCCGCACGCTGTGGGTGGATCCGGACAAGGCCGCCTCGATGGTTCGAACGTCACAGCTCGCCGAGGTCTTGCGCGGGATCGCCTCCGGCGGGCGACTAGACCCCTCCTCCCGGTGACAGGTTGAATTGAGACGGTCTGCACCCCGCTGCGCAAGGGCTGGGACAGATGGCACGCCGAGTGTTGTGAGCCAGCCTAAGACCCCGTATGACCTACCGAAATAGAGGATCCGGGGGCACCGCAATCCGATGGCACGCAGCGATGACAACGCCGCACCGGCGCGGACGGCCGGCGTTCTCAAGACCTCGCTCGACAAGGATCTTCGCAAGATTGAGCGCCTGGAGGAGGCCACGCGCTCGGTCACGCGCAATCTTCCTGCCGTCGCGGTGGCGCTGCTGTTCCTCGCCATCGCCGGCGTGGTGGCAAGTTCTCAGATCGGCGGCGAGCCCAATGCGCTCGTCATCATCGTCGCCGCGGTGATCGGCGGCTACACCGCCCTGACCATCGGCGC
Source organism: uncultured Alphaproteobacteria bacterium (assembly GCA_963732955.1). Classification (GTDB taxonomy): domain Bacteria; phylum Pseudomonadota; class Alphaproteobacteria; order Rhizobiales; family Methyloligellaceae; genus Methyloceanibacter. The sequence continues at coordinate 617,431 of CAVTBH010000004.1, read as the reverse complement.
CAACGACGTCGCCAACAATGTCGGCCCCGCCGTCGGCGCGCGGGCCCTGACCATGACCGGGGCGCTGGTCATCGCCGCCATCTTCGAATGCGCTGGCGCCCTGGTCGCCGGCGGCGACGTGGTCAAGACCATCTCTCAAGACATCGTCGATCCCGCCCTGATTCTGAACAGCCAGGTGTTCGTGTGGGTCATGATGTCGGCTCTGCTCGCCTCCGCGCTCTGGGTGCATCTCGCTACCTATCTCGGCGCGCCCGTATCGACGACCCACGCCATCGTCGGCGGCGTGCTCGGGGCCGGCATTGCCGCGGTCGGCACCGGCGTCGTCAACTGGCTCGTCGTTTCGGCCATCGTCGTCAGCTGGCTGGTCTCGCCTCTGATCGGCGGCATCGTCGCGGCGCTGTTTCTCGCCTTCATCAAGGTCAATCTCATCTACCAGGACGACAAGATCGGCGCCGCGCGGCGATGGGTGCCGGCGCTGGTGGCGCTGATGGCCGCAATCTTCGCCGGCTATTTGATCGTCAAGGGGCTGAACCACGTCTGGCGGCCGGGGGTGCTGGTACTCGGCACGCTCGTCGTTCTCGCCTTTGCCCTCACCTATGTGGTCGCCAAGCCCTGGGTCTACGCCCAATCGGAAGGCATGGAGAACCGCAATCAGTCCTTGCGGCGGCTGTTCAATCTGCCGCTGATCTGCTCCGCGGCGCTGCTCTCCTTCGCCCACGGCTCCAACGACGTGGCCAATGCCGTCGGCCCCCTGGCCGCGATTCTACACAGCGTCGAAGAGGGGCAACTAGCGCCCGAGATCGGAGTCCCGTTCTGGGTGATGCTGATCGGCGCCGCGGGCATCAGCCTCGGGTTGTTCCTGTTCGGTCCTCGCATCGTGCGCATCGTCGGCGAGGAGATCACCAAGATGAACCCGATGCGCGCCTACTGCGTCGCGCTGTCGGCGGGCCTCACGGTCCTCGTCGCCTCGCAGCTCGGGCTGCCGGTGAGCACGACCCACATCGCCGTCGGCGCCGTGTTCGGGGTCGGCTTTTTCCGGGAGTACTACACCACCCACAGCCGCCGGCGCCGGCACTATATCTGGACGCATAAGCGGCATGAGCCGGTCAAGCCAGCGGCGCGTCCCGACCAGGACGAGCTGCAACGCCGCAAGCTCGTGCGCCGCTCACACCTGATCAGCATCGTCGCCGCCTGGGCGATCACCGTCCCTGCTGCTGCGGGCCTCGCGGCGCTGATCTTCTTCGGGATTCAATGGGCACGCTGAAACGTCGGACGGCTATTTGTCGGTGACGCAGTCGGAATAGGTCATGGTCTCGTCCTTGCCTTCGGTCACGAAGGCGGTGTCGCCCTTGTTCCAGAACACGAAAGTCTCGTCCTTGTTGGCGTAGCGCGCGCCCGATCCGGACATGGCCTGCGGCACCTTCATGCTGCGGCCGTCGCTGAGCTTAAGGTCGACCGCATCGGCAAAGAACGTGGCCTCAATGCTCTTGCCGTCCTTGCACTTGAAGGTAGCCGACGCGATGGGCGTCTCGGCGAGCGCCGGCGCCGCCACGCAGAGGCAGATGGCGAGGACGGCAAGCCTGGCAGGATTGAAAGGACTGGTCATGCGCCCATCATAATCGTGGGCCGCCCATCGGCATAGCCTCGCGCCGGCATCTAAAGACCGAGCTCCGACAGGCCGGGATGATCCTCAGGCCTCGGGCCAAGCGGCCAGCGATACTTTCGCTCCGCCTCCGTGATGGGCAGATCGTTGATGGACGCATAGCGGCGCCGCATCAGCCCCAAGGTATCGAACTCCCAGTTCTCATTGCCGTAGGACCGAAACCAAGTGCCGCTGTCGTCGTGCCATTCATAGGCGAAACGGACCGCGATGCGATCTCCAGCGAAGGTCCACAGCTCCTTGATCAGGCGATAGTCCAGCTCCTTCGCCCATTTGCGCGTCAGGAAGCGAACGATCTCCTCGCGGCCGGTGACGAACTCGGCACGATTGCGCCAACGGCTGTCCGGCGTATAGGCGAGCGACACCTTTTCCGGATCGCGGCTGTTCCAGGCGTTCTCCGCGAGCCTGACCTTCTGGATCGCGGTAGCTTCGGTGAATGGCGGCACGATCGACATGGAAGATGAGTTAGCAGACCCGGCTGCGGGCAAAGATCACAACTGGGTGACCCCTGCCCACGCAAGCCCGATGAACGTTGTCTCAGAAGACGTAGACGATCCTCCTCGCCGCGGGCTCGACCAGCACCCTCTGGCCGTTGACATAGGAATAGACGTAAGGCGACGCCGGGACCGAATAGACTGGCACGGCTGCCGGCAGGACGGCCCCAACCATCACTTCGCCGTTGACGAGGACCGGTTCAACCGCCTGCTGCGTCACATAGGACAGCACCTCGGGCGCCGGAACGATCGGCTCCACCACGCCGACCGCGGGTGCTACCGGGACCATGGCACCGACCGGCGGCGTGGCGACGACCACCGCACCCGGCGTCGGCGCCACGATGGGAATGCCGAGCTGAGCCCCGGACACTTGCAGGTTGGTCGGCTTGCCGCCGGCGTCGGTGACGAGATAAGGCGCGGACGCCCAGCCTGTGACATTGCCGACCACGACACTGCACCAGGAATAATCCTGAATGCATCCGGTGACCGGAAACCGCGTGTTGGCCGGCATTTGAGCCACCACTCCGTATTGGAAGCCGGGACCGCTGCGCACGTTGAGGTGACCAGTGGGGGAAAAGACAGCCGGCACCGCAAGCGCCGAGCCAGCAATGAGGGCGGCGCCGGCAAGTGACGCGAGACCGATCAAGACATGCGTACTTTTCATTCTACTGCTCCCTTTGTGCGTTCGCGAATGATGTCAGCGGATTACAACGGGATGTTGTCGTGCTTCTTCCAAGATTTTCGCTAATGCGCTCGGCGGCGAGGAAGGATCGGCGAAGCACTAATCCCCGTGTAGGCAGGTGCCTTTCGGCATGTCCGTGCCCTTTTGGCAATTGCCGGAGCAACATTGATCGTTCTTCTTGCAGGGTTTCCCGTCCTGCTTGCATTGCGCGGCCAGCCGAATGATCGGGCTGAAATTGCCGGAGGCCTTCGGGTGGACGGCCTGGGTCCCTGTCTCGGCCAACAGCGGGCCTGAGCTCGCACAGACGATGGCCAAGGCGCACAAGGCACTACAAATCGTTTTGATCATCGATGCTTCTCCTGTTTGTCCGGCCTAGAGAACCAGTTCCTACAACGGGATGTTGTCGTGCTTCTTCCAGGGGTTCTGGAGCTGCTTGTGGCGCAGCATCTGCAGCGCGCGGGCCACGCGCTTTCGCGTGCCATAGGGCGCGATCACCTCGTCGATATAGCCCCGCTCGGCGGCGACGAAGGGATTGGCGAAGCGCTTCTGATATTCGTCGATGCGCTTCTTGATCTTCTTCTCGTCGCCAAGCTCGGCGCGATAGAGGATCTCGGCCGCGCCCTTGGCGCCCATCACCGCGATCTCGGCCGAGGGCCAAGCATAATTGACGTCGCCCCTGATGTGCTTGGAGCTCATGACGTCATAGGCGCCGCCATAGGCTTTCCGCGTGATCACCGTCACCTTGGGCACCGTCGCCTCGGTGAAGGCGAACAGGAGCTTGGCGCCATGCTTGATCAGGCCGCCATATTCCTGGTCGGTGCCGGGCAGGAAGCCCGGAACGTCGACGAAGGTGACGAGCGGAATGTTGAAGCAGTCACAGAAGCGGACGAGGCGCGCGGCTTTGCGCGAGGCGTCACTATCGAGCACGCCGGCGAGCACCATGGGCTGATTGGCGACGATGCCGATGGTGCGTCCTTCCATCCGCGCGAAGCCGACGACAATGTTCTTGGCAAAGGACGGCTGGATCTCGAAGAAGTCGCCTTCGTCGACGACCTTATGGATCAGCTCCTTGATGTCGTAGGGCTTGTTGGGGTGGCCGGGGACCAGGGTGTCGAGGGAATGCTCGAAGCGGTCCCACGGATCGCGCGTCGGGATCTCCGGCACGCCCGACTGGTTGTTGGACGGCAGGAAGTCCATCAGCCGCCGCATCTGCAGCAAGGTCTCGACGTCGTTGTCGTAGGCGCCGTCGGCGATCGACGACTTGGTGGTGTGGATGCTGGCGCCGCCAAGCTGCTCGGCGGTGACCTCCTCCTTGGTCACGGTCTTCACCACGTCAGGCCCGGTGACGAACATGTAGGAGGTGTCGCGCACCATGAAGATGAAGTCGGTCATCGCCGGCGAATAGACGTCGCCGCCCGCGCACGGACCCATGATCACCGAGATCTGCGGGATCACGCCGGAGGCGAGCACGTTGCGGGTGAACACCTCGCCATAGCCGCCGAGTGCTGCGACACCCTCCTGGATGCGCGCGCCGCCGGCGTCGAACAGGCCGATGATCGGCGCGCGGTTCCTGAGCGCCATGTCCTGGATCTTGACCATCTTCTCGGCATGGGCCTCCGAGAGCGAGCCGCCGAACACGGTGAAATCCTTGGCGAAGACGTAGACCACACGGCCGTTGATGGTGCCCCAGCCGGTGACGACGCCGTCGCCGGGGACTTTCGACTGCTCCATGCCGAAATCGATGCAGCGGTGCTCGACATACATGTCGAACTCCTCGAAGGAGCCTTCGTCGAGCAGAAGCTGGAGCCGTTCCCGCGCCGTGAGCTTGCCGCGCGCGTGTTGCGCCTCGATGCGTTTGAGGCCGCCGCCTTCGCGCGCCCTTCCCCGCCGGATTTCAAGCTCTTCCAGGACTTCCTTCATGCCGCTCCCCAAGCCCCTCGCCTATGACGCCATGGTGACGGTCAATAGCATGGGGTGCGAGCGGCGCAAATCGTTACGGCCGCCCGCTTTCGGCCCTGGTTAAGCAAATGACGCCGGCGCCGCCTTGGTCACCGCTCAGCGCCGAGCACCAGCGTCCAAAAAGCGCGCCCGTCGCTCGATTGGCTCATGGCAATGCCGGCCGCATTCACGTTCGGCCTCAGCAGGTTTTCGCGGTGGCCGGAACTGCCCTCCCAGCCGTGCATGACATCGGAGAAGGACTTGTAGCCAGCAGCGACATTCTCCGAGGCGATCTTGGGGCGATAGCCGGCCCGCTCGGCCCGATCCATGGGCCTCGACCCGTCGGAGCCGTTATGCCCCATCCGGCCGCGCCGCGCCTGGTCTGCGGAATGGGCCGCTGCTGCGCGGCTCAACCTGGCATCGAGGACGAGAGACGGGAGGCCGTTGGCGGCGCGAAAGGTATTGATCTCGGCGAGCGCCACCTGCTGATTGAGCGGCTGGACGGGCCGCGCGGCGTATTCCGGCGAGACGAAGGTCACGCCGGTACACCCGGAGACGAGCAAACCGACGACCGCGATGACGACGGCACGCAGGTTCATTCGGCGCCGAGCACCAGCGTGTAATAGGCGCGGCCATTGCGATAGCTCACCGCGACCCCCACGGCTTGCGCATCGGGCAGGAGGAGATTGCGCTTGTGGGGCGCGCTCCGCTCCCAGCCGCGCATCGCCTCGCTGAAGGACTTCTGCCCCGAGGCGACATTCTCCGCGGTGAGGTGGGCGGCATAGCCCGCGCGCTTGGCCCGGTCCCAGGGCTTCGATCCGTCAGAGCCTTGATGCCCGATCTTGCCACGCCGCGCCTGGGTCTGCGCTTGCGCCGCAGCGGCGCGGCTCAGGCGCTGGTCGAGCACGACGGGCTTCAGGCCGTGCCGCCGGCGAAAGGCATTGATCTCGACAAGGGCTGCGCCCGCATTAAGGCCTGACACCCGGTATTCGATCCGTGTCGGCGCCAGCACCGGAGCGGCACAAGGCCCGGCAAACAGCAGAGCCCAAGCAAAGGCGATCATGGGGACACCTCCCCTCGGCCCGAGAGGGCTATTCTGGCTGTAAAAGCGTCAAGAGTTTGGCCGCGGCGGCGAAGTCGCGGTGGCGGTTCTCCCGCCGTGCCTTGGCTTCCTCGTCCTCGCCCCATTGGCTGATCTGCCAATCTTCGTCGACATGCGCCGCAGCCCAGGCCTCGTCCGGGGTGAGCCGCCCGAGAGCGACCGCAAGCGCGAGGAGCGCGGAGCCCGTAAGCCCGGTCATGACATGGAGCGGGGCGAGGCTCCAGGCGTCGAATTCGCCGAGCCGCGCCGCAATTGCCGCGAGCGACGCCTCGTCCTGGGCGACATGCATCACCCCCTCGGCGAGTTGCATCGGCGCATGGAGCTCCGTCTTCGCCCATGCCACCACCGGATCCCACTGCCGGGTCTGGAGCGCTGCGAGCGTCTCCGGCCCTTCGGCGCGATAGCAGACGAGGTCCGAGCGCCCGTAGCCGAGGATGTCCTCCTTGACCGCGTCCTCGCGTCCCTTGACCCCGTCGATGACGCTGTTCGCAAGCCTGGTGAGGGGCATGGTGGCGGGGTCGATACGCTCCCCCTGCCCGCGCCACTCATCTGCGATCGCCTCGGCCAAGGCCTTGGTGGGGAGGACGAGCTCGGCCTTGCCCGGCGTGCGCACCGGCTTGCCGTCGAGGCGCAAAGAGGCGGCGCCGTCCGCCTCGTCTCTAATCTCGGCCCGATCGTAGAAGCGCTTGGGAAGACTCGCTTTGTGTGCCGGCTCTTTGCCAGGATTTCGAGGCCTAAGCTCAGCCATTGTTGCTCTTCGAAGCGCCCTTCGGCTTCTTCGGCACTCTCTCGGCCCGCGGCGGCGTCCGGGTCTGCGACTTGGCCTTCCTGGCGAGGCGCTCATAGTCGCCTCTGAGCTTCTCCAGGGTCGTGTCGTCGAGCTCCTCAAGGTCGAGCAGCACGTTCCGCGCGTTCTTGGTGACGCGGATCAACTCGTCGACCTTGATATGGATCGAGGCCGTATCCCGGTTCTGGGTGTTCTGAATCACGAACACCATGAGGAAGGTGATGATCGTGGTCGCCGTGTTGATGACGAGCTGCCAAGTGTCGCTGTAGCCGAACACCGGGCCCAGCAGACCCCATGCAACGATGATACCGACCGCGACGGCAAAGGTGACCGGGCGCCCGGTGATATGAGACACCCATTGGGCAAAGCGTACGAACCAAAGATTCCTGTCGGCCATGTTCTTATCCTTGTTAGCTGAGCCGCGGGGGATTTCCGCTAACCTCATAACGCACGAGCCTCGTCATCAGTCCCACGCGGCTCGACAAATCCGAACAGCTCGAAGCTCCGCTTCATGTGCTCCGGCAAGGGCGCGGTGACGTCGACGATGCCCTGACCCGAAGGATGGGGAAAGCTGATGCGGCGGGCGTGAAGGTGGAGCTTGTTGTCGACCCCCTCCGGCAGGTCGCGGTCGCCGTGGTATTTCTCGTCGCCGAGGATGGGGTGGCCGAGGATGGCCATATGGGCCCGGAGCTGATGCTGACGCCCGGTCACGGGCTTGAGGGACAGCCAGGACACCTGCTGCGCCGCTCGGTCGACGACGGCGTAATGGGTGACGGCAGACTGTGCCCGCTCCTGCTCGCCCGGTCGCGCCTTGCGCACGCGGTCGCCCTCGGGCCCGGCCGCCTTGACCAGCGCCGCCTCGACCTTGCCTTGCGGCGGCTTCGGCACGCCCTTGACCAGGGCCCAATAGATCTTGCGCACCGAGCGGGTCTGAAATGCCCGGCCGAGCTTCGCCGCCACCTCGCGCCGCTTGGCGACGACGAGGACGCCGGAGGTGTCGCGGTCGAGCCGGTGCACGAGACGCGCGCGGGTCTTGGGGCTGTCGCCGAGGGCTTCGAGCAGCCGGTCGATATGATGGGTGGTCTTGGTGCCACCCTGCACCGCGATGCCGGGCGGCTTGTTCAGCACCATGATGTCGTCGTCCTCATAGAGGGTGATGGAGGCGAGAAAGGCGCGCTCGGCCTTGGTGAGTTTTTTCGCCGCGGGCGTCGCCGAAGCCGCCGAGGCTGCCGCGGTCGGCAACGGCGGCACCCGAACGGTCTGGCCGGCGGCAAGCCGCATGCTCGCCTTGGCCCGGCCGCCATCGACCCGCACCTGCCCCGTGCGCAACAACTTCTCGAGCCGGCTATGCGGCAAATCGGCGTAATGGCTCCGGAACCAGCGGTCGAGCCTCATGCCGTCCTCGTCGGGGGCGACCTCTCTCGTCTCGACGCCTGCCATCCGCCATCAATGGACGCGGTTCACCCTATTTTCCAGTCATTTCACCACGAGCACCGCGCAAGGAGCGAGCTCTACCAGTCGGTCTGTGGTCGAGCCAATGACCCGGTTGTAGACCGCTGAATGACCCATGAAGCCCGTGACGAGCAAATCGAACCCATCCTGCTCGATAAAATCGACGATAGCCGGAACGGGATGCCCAATCACAATGTGCGGTATGAGCTTGACGCGATTCCGCTTCCCTTCGGCTTCCGCCTTGGCCACGACCTCGGCAAACTTGCGGTCGGCGAGCTCCTTTTCGCCGATGACCTCCTCCCGCGAGCCCGGCACCCACTGAATCTCCTCGACGCAGATCATGTGCAACTGCGCCTTGTGGGAGTGCGCAAGCCGCACCGCGGCGACCAGGGCCTTGAAGGCTCCTTCGGACCCGTCATTAGCAATCAGCATTTTCTTGAACATGGACAGCCTCCCTGGCGATCGGCTTGAACGTCGGCTGGAACCAGCGCTGGGCAATCAGGGTCGGAATCACGGCGCTGCCGATCACGGCGGTGACCAGGATCGTGTATTGCTCCTGATCAATGATGCCGTTGGTCAGCCCATATAGAGACGAAATTGTCCCGAAGGTTAGTCCAGTGGACATCATTAGCGTCGTATACATGCCCTCGCGACGATCGAAGTTGAACGCGCGGGTGAGCGGCAGGATGCCGAGGAATTTGGTGGCCATCTTGATCGCCAGGAGGATGAGGATCAGGCCAAAGGCGGTTGCGATGGCCTCGAACTTGACGAGCGAGCCGGCTTTGAGAAAGTAGAATGGTGTGAGCAGGGCGAAAGTGATGGTTCGTAACCGCTGCGCCAAAGCGCGCTCTCTGGCGAAGAAGGTGGCGAGAACCATCCCGAGCAAATAAGCGGGGAGCACCGGCTCGCTCTTGGAGATGCTAGCCAGGGCACCGAGCGCGAACAGCACCAACAATAGCAGCTTGATCTCTGGGTCACTGACGCGACCGCCCACGCTCTTGGAGAAGCGGGGCATGAATCGCGGCAAGAGCCACATGGCGATTGCCGTCGCCGCGCCAAATAGCGCGAGCCAAATATTGTAGTTGGCAAACACGATCCCGAGCGCCAGCACGGTGCCGACATCGTTGACGAAGCAACCGGCAAGAATAACCTTGCCGATCTCCGTCTCATTGAAGCCGGTCTCGACCATCACCGCATAGACCACCGCGACGGAAGTCGTCGACAGGGCGATCCCGGCGATCTGCGCCTGGGGCCACGGCCAGCCAAGTCCGTAATGGGCGTAGGTCAGAATGCCAAGATAGGGCGCGAGGAAGCCCACCGCGCCAATCGACAGCGTCGAAGCAAGATGCTTGCGCACCACGGTCGGGTCGAGCTCGGCGCCGGCGAGAAAGGTGAGGAGGATGGCCCCGAGGCTCGCCAAATAGGTGATCCAATCATTGGGAGCGATACCCAGGAGATTGCCGCCAAAGCTGCCGACGACGATCTCGACTAAAGCCACCGAAACGCCGACGCGGATGGAGATCAGCGCCGAAGCAAGCGCAAGACCAATCCAGAGCGCGGAAATGAGCCAGACATTTTCCATTGCTACTCCCCTCGCCAGCTCGACCTCTCTGGCGGCCGTGCGCACACGTCTTCGCGCAACGCGGGATGCGCTGCGCACGAATTCTTTTGGCGGGAGTAAAAAACAACCCGCCTTGCGGCGGGTCGCTGTGACTTCTCCCACCGCGCTGAACAGCGGCAGGAGTCATCAGCCCTTCGGGCAGTTTCGGGGGACTCCATCCCCGTTAATTTGCAAACCTAAGTGAAGACTCTCGTGTCCGTCAAGTGGCCGAGAAACGACGGTATTTCGAGATCGGTTCTGCGGGGAGGTTAGAATGCCACAGGACCACGAGTTCATCCGGCTCTTAAGACCTGCCAAACTTTGGGCAAGTTGGTGAGCTGTTGCTAGAATCGGCCAATGCAGGCTCGCGCCGCGCGTGAGGCGTTGGGCCGTCGATACAGAGGAGAACCCGTGACGACCTATCTTTGGATTGCCATCGGTAGCGCTCTTGGCGGAATGGCCCGGTTTGCGTGCTCCGGGTTCGCGGCGCGCCTCGTCGGCGAGACGTTCCCCTGGGGGACCATCTTCGTCAACGTGATCGGCTCTTTTGTCATCGGCTTCTTTGCCACCCTGACCGGTCCCGACGGCCGCGTCTTCGTCGATACCATGACACGGCAGTTCGTGATGCTCGGCATCTGCGGCGGTTACACCACCTTCTCGTCGTTCAGCTTGCAGACCTTGAGCTTGCTTCAGGACGGCGAGTGGTGGCTCGCAGGCGCCAATATCGCCGTGTCTCTCGCCGCCTGCCTCATCGCCGTCTGGGCAGGCTATGCGCTCGCCGCCTCGATCAACGCCTTGAAGTGGATCTGACCATGCCGCTCTCACGCGACGCCGTGCTCTTGCGCATCTTCATCGGCGAGGACGACAAGGCGAACCACAAGCCGCTTTACGAGGCCATCGTGCTCAAAGCCCGGGAGATGCATCTCGCTGGCACCACGGTGCTCCGCGGCGCCGTCGGCTTCGGCCATTCGAGCGTGCTGCACACCACCAAGATCCTGCGCCTCTCGCAAGACTTGCCCCTCGTCATTGAGATCGTGGACAGCGAAGGGACCATCAACGCTTTTCTCACCGCGATCGAAGGCATGCTGGGCAGCGCGTTGGTAACCACGGAGAAGGTCAAGGTGATCCAATACGGCACCAACAAGCTCGACTAGCGAGCCCTGCTCACGCCGTCTCGATCGATCGCAGGGTGCGAATATAGGCGGCGGGCAAACGGTGATGCTCGGCGCCGGAGATCAGGTGCCGCATGTAGTCCTCCGACGGCAGCGCCTCGCTGCCGTCCGGTTGAGCGCGGTAGAGGAAGGCCGCGACGGCGTCGCCTTCGGGCCCGCAGTGCCGCACCTCGACTTCGACCAGGAGATGCCGGCTTTCGTGCTCGGGACGATCGGGCACGTAGCCCTCCGCCTCGTGCAACACGTCGATCTCGGTCTCGTCCAGGGCATAGAGAACGCCCCAAACTCCCCTTCCCTCGGCGGCAATGAGGCCCGCCGTGGCGCACGCCCTGCTTGGCGAGCGGCGGGGGAAGCAGAGGTCGTGGTCCTCAAGATAGGCGACGCCAAGGACCCGATGGGATGGACAGCGCGCCCGCATCTGCGCCGGATCCATGTTGGAGCCGAAGGCAAAGTAGATCACGGCTATCGAGCCTTCTTGGCGCGCAACGCGGCAAACCGGTCGAGCCGCGCCTTCAGCTCTTGCTCGAAGCCCCGCGTGGTCGGCTGGTAGAACCTCTGCCGCGGCACGCCATCGGGGAAATAATTCTGGCCGGAGAAGGCCTCGTCCTCGCCATGGTCATAGGCGTACCCGCGGCCGTAGCCCTCCTGCTTCATCAGCTTGGTCGGCGCGTTGAGGATATGCTTCGGCGGCGAGAGCGATCCCGCTTCCTTGGCGAGACGCGAGGCCGCACCGAAAGCGACATAGGCAGCGTTCGATTTCGGCGCGAGCGCGAGATAGACCGTCACTTGCGCCAGCGCGAGCTCGCCCTCGGGACTGCCGAGGAAATCGTAAGCCTCCTTGGCGGCGTTCGCCTGCACCAGCGCCTGCGGGTCGGCAAGACCGATATCCTCGACCGCCATGCGGACCAGGCGGCGGGCGATGTAGAGCGGATCCTCGCCCCCCGACAGCATCCGCGCGAGCCAATAGAGCGAGGCGTCGGGGTCGGAGCCCCGCACCGATTTATGCAAGGCGCTGATGAGATTGTAATGGCCGTCTTGGGATTTGTCGTAGAGCGGCGCCCGCCGCTGCACCAGCGCGACGAGCGCCTCGCGGTCGAGTGGCGTCTTGGCGCCCGAGGCCGCGGCGAGCCACACATCCTCGGCGAGATTGATCACGGCGCGGCCATCGCCGTCGGCCATGGCGATCAGCGCCGCACGGGCAGCCTCGGTCAGGGGCAGCGTCCGCCCCTCATGGGCCTCGGCGCGGGCGAGCAGTGCCTCCAGGCCCTCGTCCTCGAGACGCTTGAAGGTGAGCACGCTCGAGCGCGACAGAAGGGCCGAATTGAGCTCAAAGGACGGGTTCTCCGTGGTGGCGCCGACGAGAATGACGGTGCCGTCCTCCATGTAGGGCAGAAAGGAATCCTGCTGCGAGCGGTTGAAGCGATGGATCTCGTCGACGAAGAGCAGCGTCCCCCGCCCAAGCTCGCGCCGCGCTCGCGCCGCCTCGAACACCTTGCGCAGGTCCTGCACCCCGGATTGGATCGCCGACAATTGCTCGAAATGGAGGTCGGTCTCTTCGGCAAGAAGCCGCGCCACGGTGGTCTTGCCGGTCCCTGGCGGTCCCCAGAAGATTACCGAGCCGAGTCGGCCGGCCTTGACCATGCGGGTGAGCATACCCTGCTCGCCGAGGAGGTGGTCTTGTCCCACCACCTCGCGCAAGGAGGACGGCCGCAGACGATCGGCGAGAGGCCTCGGCGCGTTCTCGGAGAGTCCAGCCGCCTCGAACAGGGAAACCATTGCGGTGATCCCACCTAGCCCTGAATGGCGACGTTATAAACCTGTCCTTCGCGCTCGAACGAGAGACGCCAGCCTCCCGGCGATTGGGTCAGCGCCTGCACCAGCGTCTCCACCGAGGTCATTTTCTCATTGTTGAGTCCGACCACGATATCGCCACGGCGAAAGCCGAACCGCGCCGCAGTGGTACTGGGTGCCACGTCGAGAACGACGACGCCCTTCTCCTCTTCGTCGATGCCGAGTTCCTCGGCAACGGCAGGCGACAGATTGGCGACGGTTGCCCCCGAAAGCGGATGGCGCCCCTTGAGGTCGCGGGTGTCTCGCGGCGGATCCTCGATTGCGGGGACGAGGGCAATGGTGGCCTTTAACGGCACTCCGCGACGCATGAGCCCAACTTCGCAGCTACCGCCGAGCCCTTTGGTGGCGAGCCGGTATTGGAAAGCGCGCGGGTCTTGCACCGGCTTATCGTCGACGCTCAGCACCACATCGCCGGCACGCAAGCCCGCCCGCGCCGCGGGGCCGTTGGCATGAACCTCTTTGATAAGGGCGCCGGTGGGGCGGTCGAGGCCCAAGGAATTGGCGATGTCCGGCGTCACCGGCTGCAACGAGGCGCCGAACCAAGGCCGCTGTACCTTGCCGCCTTGCAACGCCGCCTGAACCACGAGCCGCACCATGTTGGAAGGAATCGCAAATCCGATGCCTTGCGAGCCGCCGCTCTTGGAGAAGATCGCGGTGTTGATGCCGGCGAGCCGCCCCTCCATGTCCACGAGCGCCCCACCCGAATTGCCGGGATTGATGGCGGCGTCGGTCTGGATGAAGAACTGATAGTCGGAGATGCCGACCTGGGTCCGCGCCAGTGCCGAGACGATGCCGCTGGTTACGGTCTGCCCGACACCGAACGGATCGCCGATGGCGAGCACGAGATCGCCGACCTCGAGGCTATCGGAATCGCTGAAGGCGATCGATGGGAAGGTCACGCCCTTCGCCTGCAGGCGGAGCACGACGAGATCGGCGCGCTCGTCCTTGAGGATGACCTTGGCTGGGAACTCCCTGCCGTCGGATAGCGCCACGGTGATCTCTGCCTCGCCGCTCCCCTCGATGACATGATTGTTGGTGACGGCAACGCCATCGGGACTGACGATCACGCCTGAGCCCAGCGAGTTCTGGATGCGCTCGCGGGGGATGCCGAAATTGTCGCCGAACAGGCGGCTGAAGAAGGGATCGTTGGCGAAGGGCGAGACCACCTGCTTCACCCTGCGGCTGACATAGACGTTGACCACCGCGGGCGCTGCGCGTTTCACCACGGGGGCGAAGGACTGCTTGATCGCCGCCTGGCTCTCGGGAACCACACGCTGAGTTTCGCTTTCCGCCGGCACCGCGAGCGCCAAGAAAGCAGCAGCAACGCCAAGCGGCAAACCAAATTTCAGGACAGAAAGAGGACGTTTCGTCATTGGCGGATGTTTAGCGCGACGTTTGGGCAATTCCAGGATGTGAACTCTCTATAACTCACGGCAATGCCATTGGGAAATTTGGCAAATCGGCCAAATTCAAGGGCTTGGGCCTTGCCGCCTTAGACCATTTCCCTAAGATGCGACCCGGGCGTGTTCCAACAATCAATGTAGCGTGGGAGAAAACGTATGCGCATGATGAAACTGGCCCTTGTGGCATTGGCCGCGCTGTTCGCCTGGAGCGCGACGGCGCAAGCCCTCGAGGTCAAGAAGAAGCGGGAGGCTCCGGGCAAGCCGGCTCAAGTCTGGGCACTCGTCGGTGAGTTCTGCGACATCAAGAAATGGCACCCGGTCGTCACCGACTGTGTCGAGGAAAAAGAAGGAGACGTCCTGTTCCGCACCCTCACGCTGAAGGATGGCGGTAAGATCAAGGAGAAGATGACGGCTAAGGATGATCTGAGCTACAGCTATGAGATCGTAGAGAGCCCCCTCCCCGTCAAGAATTACAAAGCCAAGCTTTGGATCGAAGAGGATGATGAGCCGAATCGCGTCGCCTTTTTCTGGCAGGCCGATTTCGACGCCAACGGCGCGAGCGACGACGACGCGAAAAAGGTGATCACCGACATCTTCAATGCCGGCCTAAGCGGCATGAAGGACATCGCCAACACCGCGCATTATGGCGACTCCGATGACAAGGCCGACGTGCCGGGCGGCGACGAAGACAAAGACGGCGACAACGACTAGGGACAACAAAGGCGCGTCGTGACCACGGCGCGCCTTTTCTCGTCTCATCCGCGCGGGCTACGCGTTCCCGTGATCAATCGAGCCCGGCTAGGCCGCGGCCGTGGCCTCTTCGCCTGCGCCCTGAACCGGGCCTGAATCCTGCCCGCGGGCGTCGGGATCGCGGTCGACCAGCTCGATGACCGCCATCGGCGCCGAATCGCCATAGCGGAACCCCGCCTTGAGCACGCGGGTGTAGCCGCCGGCCCGATCGGCGTAGCGCGGACCGAGCGTGCCGAACAACTTCGCCACCATGGCCTCGTCGCGAAGCCGCGACTGGGCGATGCGCCGCGCATGGAGATCCCCGCGCTTGGCAAGCGTAATCAGCCGATCGGCGACTCGCCGCAAATCCTTTGCCTTGGGCAGGGTGGTCACGATCTGCTCGTGTTTGATCAGCGCCGCGGCAAGGCTCGAGAACAGCGCCGAGCGGTGGCTTGGTGTGCGGTTCAGTTTCCGCCCGGCATTACGGTGACGCATCTCTTCCTCCCTGGCGGTCAACCGTCGGCATCAGATCCGACGTTCGCGACGCGCCTAGTAATGATCCTCGAAACGCTTGGCGAGCTCTTCGATGTTCTCAGGCGGCCAGTCCGGCACTTCCATGCCGAGATGGAGACCCATGGAGGCAAGAACCTCCTTGATCTCGTTCAGCGACTTGCGGCCGAAGTTCGGGGTGCGCAGCATCTCGGCTTCGGTCTTCTGAATGAGGTCGCCGATATAGACGATGTTGTCGTTCTTCAGGCAATTCGCCGAGCGCACCGACAATTCGAGCTCGTCGACCTTCTTGAGCAGCGCGGCATTGAAGGCAATCTCCGGTTGGCGCTCGTAGAGCACCTCCTTCTTCGGCTCCTCGAAATTGACGAACACCGACAGCTGATCCTGCACGATGCGCGCGGCAAGGGCGATGGTGTCCTCTGGCCGCACCGAACCGTCGGTCTCGATGTCCATGGTCAGCTTGTCATAGTCGAGGATCTGGCCCTCGCGGGTATTCTCGACGCGATAGGACACCTTGCGCACCGGGCTGTAGAGCGAGTCGACCGGGATGTAGCCGATCGGGGCATCGTCCGGGCGATTGCGCTCGGCAGGGACATAACCTTTGCCCGTGGCGGTGGTAAACTCCATGCGGATCGAGGCGCCCTCGTCGAGGGTGCAGATCACGTGATCCGGATTGAGGATCTCGATATCAGCACCGGTCTCGATGTCGCTGGCCTTGGCGACGCCCGGACCTTCCTTCTTCAACACCATGCGCTTCACGCCTTCGGCGTGCTGGCGGAGCGCAATTTCCTTGATGTTGAGGATGATGTTGGTGACGTCCTCTCTCACTCCGGGAATCGAGGAGAACTCGTGCAGCACGCCGTCGATATGCACTGACGTGATGGCCGCACCTTGGAGGGACGACAGCAATACGCGACGAAGCGCATTGCCGAGGGTGAGCCCAAAACCACGCTCCAGCGGCTCGGCAATGACCATGGCAAAACGCTGCGGGTCACGGCCGGAAACGACGTTGAGCTTGGTGGGCTTGATGAGATCTTGCCAGTTCTTCTGCAGCACCTGGAGGGCCCTTTCCTGGTCCTTGAGCGGGGCCGCCTGCCCCAACTTTAGCGAATCTGTGTACAACATGAGGCGATGAGCCTTCCCTTCGCTTAGACGCGCCGGCGCTTGCGTGGCCGGCAACCGTTATGCGGGATCGGGGTTACGTCGCGGATCGAGATCACGGTGAAGCCTGAAGCTTGCAACCCGCGCAGCGCCGATTCGCGTCCAGATCCGGGCCCCCTCACCTCGATCTCGAGGTTCTTCATGCCATGTTCCATGGCCTTCTTGGCGGCGTCTTCGGCCGCGACCTGCGCCGCATAAGGGGTCGACTTGCGCGAGCCCTTGAAACCCATGGCGCCGGACGACGACCAGGAGATGGTGTTGCCTTGGGCGTCGGTGATGGTGATCATCGTATTGTTGAAGCTCGCATGCACATGGGCGACGCCGGAGGTAATGTTCTTCTTCTCCCGGCGGCGAACGCGCGTCTTATCCTTGGCCATGCTCTAATTCCGCATCCATGAAATTGCGCCGGCCTAAGGTCACGCTCGAGCCGCGCTTGTTGAAACTCTCTATTTCTTCTTGCCGGCGATCGGCTTGGCCGGTCCTTTGCGCGTCCGCGCATTGGTGTGGGTCCGCTGGCCGTGGACCGGGAGTCCGCGCCGATGGCGGAGGCCGCGGTAGCAGCCGAGATCCATCAACCGTTTGATATTCATGGCGACGTCGCGTCTAAGGTCGCCCTCGACCATATAATCCCGGTCGATCACCTCACGAATTTGGATGACCTCCAACTCGGTCAGCTGGCTCACCCGCCGCTCCGGCGGAATGCTCACTTTTCCGCAAATCTGCTTGGCGAAGGTATCGCCAATGCCATGGATATAGGTGAGTGCCACCTCAACCCGTTTGTTGGACGGGATGTTCACACCTGCAATACGGGCCACGAAGCTCTCTCCTCGAAGCGCATCCTAATGCGCTGAAATCTAAGCAATACCGCCTATGAAACGCAGCAAAACCGACCACGGGAAAACGCCGTCCCCCGGGACCGGTCATTCCTATCCAGCAATGGATCGAGCCTTATCTAGCGATTCCGCTTGACAAGGTCAACCGGGGGTCTTGCCGCAATTAACCTACCCCCCCATCGAGCGCCTGGGCGATGGCCTGATGGACCTCCTTGATGTCCGCCATGCCATCTACGGTTTTAAGCTTTCCCTGCTGCCCGTAATAGGCGATTAGGGGCTCGGTCTGGGCGTGGTAGGCCTTAAGCCGCTGCCGCACCACTTCTTCATTGTCGTCGCGCCGGCGCACGAATTCGTTCGAGCCGCAACGGTCGCAGACGCCGGGCACCTTCGGCATCTTGAAGTCCTCGTGATAGCCCTCACCGCACTGGGCGCAGCTGAAGCGGCCGGTGATGCGCCTCACCAAGGCTTCGTCATTCACCCGCATCTCGATGACGGCATCGAGCTGCTGGCCGCGCTCCACAAGCAGCCGGTCGAGCGCTTCCGCCTGGGCGATGGTGCGCGGAAACCCGTCCAAGATGAAGCCGGCGCCTTTGCTCCCAGCATCAAGTCTCTCGGCGATCAGCCCGATCACGAGCTCGTCGGGGACGAGTTGCCCGCGTTCCATGATGTCGCCCGCCTTGCGCCCAAGCTCAGTCCCGGCTGCGACCGCCGCTCTCAGAATGTCCCCGGTGGAAAGCTTGGCGAGCGAGCGCTCGCTCTCGAGCAGTGCGGCTTGTGTCCCCTTGCCGGCACCGGGCGGGCCGAGCAGGACGAGGATCATTGTCGTCGCGCTCCCCTAAGCTTGGCCCGTTTGATCAGGCCCTCATATTGATGGGCGAGCAGATGGCTCTGCACCTGGGCCACGGTATCCATGGTGACGCTGACCACGATCAGGAGCGAGGTGCCGCCGAAATAGAACGGGGCTCCAGCGTAGGAGACGAGGATCTCTGGCAGCACACACACCGCGGCCAGATAAAGCGCACCCACCACGGTGATGCGGGTGAGCACATAGTCGATATATTCCGCGGTCCGCTCGCCAGGCCGGATGCCCGGCAGAAAGCCGCCGTACTTCTTCAGATTCTCCGCCGTGTCTTTCGGGTTGAACACCACCGCAGTGTAGAAGAAGGCGAAGAAGATGATCAGCGACACGTAAAGTAGGACATGCAGCGGCTGGCCCTGGCCAAGCAGGGTGGTGACCGTGGTCAGCCATTCAGGCCCCTGCCCCGACGAGAAATTGGCGAAGGTGATTGGCAGCAACAGCAGCGATGAGGCGAAGATCGGCGGGATCACGCCAGCGCTGTTGAGCTTGAGCGGCAGGTGCGAGGAATCGCCCTGGAACATGCGGTTGCCGACCTGGCGCTTGGGATATTGCACGAGCAGACGCCGTTGCGCCCGCTCCATGAACACGATGACGGCGATGACGGCGATGGCCATGACCAGGAGCGCAAGGATCAGCGCGGTGGACATTGAGCCGGTGCGGCCAAGTTCGAGGGTGCCGAGTATCGCGTGCGGCAGTCGCGCCACGATGCCGGCGAAGATGATCAGCGAGATGCCGTTGCCGACGCCTCTCGCCGTGATCTGCTCGCCGAGCCACATCAGAAAGATGGTGCCGCCGACGAGGGTGATCACCGTGGTGATGCGGAAGAACAAGCCAGGATCGAGCACGATATTGCCGGCGCCTTCCAAGCCGACGGCGATGCCATATGCCTGGAGCGCCGCAAGCAGCACCGTGCCATAGCGGGTGTACTGGTTCATCTGCCGACGGCCCTGCTCGCCTTCTTTCTTCAGCTGCTCGAGATGCGGCGAGACCGTGGTCAGCAGCTGAATGATGATCGAGGCCGAGATGTACGGCATGATGTTGAGGGCGAAGATCGCCATGCGCCCGACGGCGCCGCCAGAGAACATGTCGAACATGCCGAGCAGGCCCGACTGCTGCTGCCGGAACACTTCCTGCAGCGCCTGCGGGTTGATGCCGGGAATCGGGATGTAGGTGCCGAGCCGGTAGATCAGGAGCGCGCCGAGCGTGAACCAGAGGCGCTTCTTCAGCTCATCGGCCTTGGCGAAGGCGGCGAAGTTGAGATTCGAAACCAGTTGTTCGGCGGCGGAAACCATCCGGGAGCTCTCTTCCCTTTACCTGCGCGGGGCCGAACGGCCGCACGCGCCCCTACGCGGACAAATCCTTAGGACTTGTCCTTCTTGGCCGCTGCCGGCTTCGGCTTCGGCTTCTTGGTGTCGGCCTCGGCGGCCTTTTCCGGTTTTGGCGCCTTGGGCTTTGCCGCCCCTGCTTCGGCCTCGGCCGGCTTGGCCTCATCGGCAGCCGAAGGTTGGTCGGGCTTCGGCTTGGGCTTCTTTCCGGACTTGGCATCGGCCTTGGCCTGAACCTCCACGCGCTTGTTGGCGCGGCGGTCTGCCTTGACCTGATCGCCGGCCGGTCGCTCGCGGCCGGTAATGGTCTTCAGCGTCACGCTGCCACCGGCTGCCTCCACGGCCTTGACCGCGCTCGCCGAGGCGCCCGTGACCTCAAAAGCGAGCTTTGACTTGATCTCGCCGTGACCAAGCAGGCGCACGCCGTCCTTGGCGCGGCGGATCAAACCCGCCTCGCGCAGCGCCTCGATGGTGACCGGCTTCTTCGCATCAAGCTTGCCGGCATCGACCGCGGCCTGAATACGGCCGAGATTGATCTCGTTGTATTTCCTGGCGAAAATGTTGTTGAAGCCGCGCTTCGGCAGACGCCGATGCAGCGGCATCTGGCCGCCTTCGAAGCCCTTTATAGCGACGCCGGAGCGCGCCTTCTGGCCCTTGACGCCACGGCCGGAGGTCTTGCCGAGGCCCGAGCCGATGCCGCGGCCAAGCCGCTTCTTGGCCGTCGTGGCGCCGTCCTGATCCTTGAGTTCATTCAGCCGCATGGCGTTTACGCTCCCGCCTTATCATCCACGATGCGGACGAGATGCCTGATCTTGGCCACCATGCCGCGCACCTGGGGGCTGTCGACCAGCGTCCGGCGCTTATGCATCTTGTTGAGCCCGAGCCCGATCAAGGTCGCGCGCTGAATCCCGGGGCGCCTGATGGGGCTCCCGATCTGCTCCACGACGATCGTCTTCCTGTCCGCTGTCTTCGCCATCATCCCTACTCCGCCTTTCGGCGCTCAATCCTCAAGCCTCGGCCTGGCCCGCAGCTTCGCCGGCGCCATCCTTGCGGCGCGACACGATCTCGCTCACCTTCTTGCCGCGGCGGGCGGCAACGCCTCTCGGGCTGTCCTCATGGCGCAGCGCATCGAAAGTGGCGCGCACCATGTTGTAGGGGTTCGAGCTGCCGAGCGACTTCGCCACCACATCCTGGATGCCGAGGGTCTCGAACACGGCACGCATCGGACCGCCGGCGATGATGCCGGTGCCGGGAGGTGCCGCGCGCAGCACCACGCGCCCCGCGCCATGGTGGCCGCTGACGTCATGGTGGAGCGTGCGCCCTTCGCGGAGCGGCACTCTGACCAGATTGCGCTTAGCGGCCTCGGTGGCCTTGCGGATCGCCTCCGGCACCTCGCGCGCCTTGCCGTGGCCGAAGCCGACGCGCCCCTTCTGGTCGCCGACGACGACGAGCGCGGCGAAGCCGAAGCGCCTGCCGCCTTTTACCACCTTTGCCACGCGATTGATGTGCACCAGCTTGTCGACAAACTCGCTGTCGCGCTCCTCGCGGTCTCTTCGATCCGGGCCTCGGCCCCCTCTGCGCTCCATGCTCTTGTTCCTTTAGAAATTCAGCCCGGCTTCGCGGGCAGCATCGGCGAGCGCCTTGACGCGCCCATGATAGAGGTAACCGCCACGGTCGAAGACGACGTCCTTGACCCCGGCCTGGATGGCTCTCTCGGCAACGAGCTTGCCGACGGCCTCAGCCGCAGCGAGATCGCTGCCCTTCTTCAGCGCACCCTTGAGATCCTTGTCTAGGGTCGAGGCCGCGGCCATGGTCCGGCCCGCGCCGTCATCGATCACCTGCGCATAGATATGCTTCGACGACCGGAACACCGACAGCCGCGCGCGGCCATGCGCAGCTCGCCGGAGCGACCCGCGAACCCGCTGCGAGCGGCGGATGAATTTCTCGTTGGTAGCGCTCATAGCAGTTACTTCTTCTTGCCTTCCTTGCGCAGAATGAACTCGCCGGCATATCTAACGCCCTTGCCCTTATAGGGCTCCGGCGGCCGGAACCGTCTGATCTCGGCGGCGACCTGCCCGACCTTCTGCTTGTCGATGCCCGTGATCACGATCTCGGTCGGCTTCGGGCACTGCACCTGGATACCTTCCGGAATGGGAAAGAGAATGTCGTGGCTATAGCCGAGCTGCAGCTGCACGTTTGAGCCCTGCACCGCGGCACGGTAGCCGACGCCCGTGATCTCGAGCTTCTTGGTGAAACCTTCGGTGACGCCGGTGACGAGATTGGCGACCAGCGTTCGCGACATGCCCCACATCGCCCGCGCCGCTTGCGTCTCGTCCCGGGGTGCGACTTCGATACTGCCGTCCTCGAGCTTGGCGATGACCTCGTCCACGAGCACGTGCTTGAGCTCGCCCTTCGGTCCCTTCACCGCGACGTGCTGGCCATCGACCGAGGCGGTGACGCCACTCGGGATTGGCACTGGCTTTTTGCCGATACGGGACATCGTTTTCAACCTTCGCTCATCAAATCCTAGAACACGCTACAGAGGATCTCGCCGCCGACATTCTCGGTCCGCGCCCGCGCGTCAGACATGACGCCTTTCGGCGTCGAGAGTATGGCGACGCCGAGCCCGTTGGCCACGGTCGGCAGATCGCGCACCGACGAATAGACCCGCCGCCCCGGAGTCGACACCCGCTTGATGTCCTTGATCACTGGCTCGCCGTCGAAATATTTCAGCTCGATGTCGAATTCCGACCGGCCGCCGTCATAATCGACCCGCGCATAGCCGCGAATAAAGCCCTCCTCCACGAGCACATCGAGCACATGCTCGCGCAGCCGGGAGGCCGGCGTCGTCACTTTGATCTTGTGGCGCATCTGCGCGTTGCGGATACGCGTGAGCATGTCGCCTAAGGGATCATTGATGCTCATTAGTCTTCCTTACCAGCTCGACTTGACCATGCCGGGGATCAGCCCCTGGCTTGCAAGATCACGAAGCGCGATGCGCGACATCCTGAGCTTGCGATAATAGCCGCGCGGCCGCCCGGTTAGGTCGCAACGGTTGCGGGCCCGTGTCGGCGAGGAGTTGCGCGGCAACTCGGCGAGCTTCAGCCGCGCAGCGAAGCGCTCCTCCGCCGGAAGTTTGCGGTCCGCCGCGATCTCCTTCAGCCGGGCCCTGCGGCCCTTGAACTTGTCGGCGAGCCGGCGACGCCTCTTGTCCCGCTCAACCATGCTTGTCTTTGCCATTCACTCCTCCTGGCGCAACGAGAGCCCGAGCCCTAGCTGCGGAACGGAAAATTCAAATGCTTCAACAAGGCGCGCGCCTCGTCGTCGGTCTCGGCCGTGGTGCAGACGATGATGTCCATGCCCAAGATCTCCTCGACCTGATCGAAATTGATCTCGGGGAAGATGATGTGCTCCTTCAGCCCGAGTGCATAATTGCCGCGGCCATCGAAGCTCTTCGGGTTCAGACCCCTGAAGTCCCGCACCCGCGGCAGGGCGATGTTCACCAGCCGGTCGACGAATTCGTACATGCGGCTCTTGCGCAGCGTCACCTTGGCGCCGATCGGCATGCCTTCGCGCACCTTGAAGCCGGCGATCGACTTGCGTGCCTTGGTGATCACCGGCTTCTGTCCGGCGATCAAAGCGAGATCGGCAGCCGCGGCAGTGACCTTCTTCGAATCGGCGACAGCCTCGCCGACGCCCATGTTGAGCACGACCTTCTCGAGCCGCGGCACCTGCATCGGGTTGGCGTAGCCGAACTCCTTGGACAGCTCGCCGCGCAGCACGGTCTCATATTGCTGCTTCAGCCTTGGGATATAAGCGGTCTCAGGCATCGATCACCTCGCCCGAGCGCTTGGCAAAGCGAACCTTGCGCCCGTCCTTCAAAAACTTGTAGCCGACGCGCGTAGGCTGCCCGTCTTTCGGGTCCTCAAGCGCGAGGTTGGAGACATGGATCGCCGCTTCCCTGGCGATGATGCCGCCCTCCTGCGCCGCCGTCTGCTTCTGGTGGCGGCGGATCATGGCCACGCCCTTGACGATGGCCCGGTTCTCGGCCGGCAGCATCTTCAGCACCTCGCCGCGCTTACCCTTGTCCTTGCCAGTGACGACCACGACGTGGTCGCCTTTGCGGATCTTGAGCTTGGCCATCTAGAGCACCTCCGGCGCAAGCGACACGATCTTCATGTGCTTCTTGGCTCTGAGCTCGCGGGTGACGGGGCCGAAGATACGGGTGCCGATCGGCTCGCCCTGGGGATTGACGAGGACGGCGGCGTTGCGATCGAAGCGGATCAGCGACCCGTCGGGACGGCGGACGCCGGTTGCCGTGCGCACCACGACCGCCTTCATTACCTGGCCCTTCTTGACGCGGCCGCGCGGGATCGCCTCCTTGACGGAAACAACGATGATGTCGCCGATCGAGGCATATTTCCGCTTCGACCCGCCCAACACCTTGATGCATTGCACGCGGCGCGCGCCGGAATTGTCGGCGACATCGAGATTTGTCTGCATTTGGATCATGGCAATTTCTCTTTGGCTGTTAGGCCTAGACCCCTAGCTCGCCGCCTGCTCGCGTGGCAGCACTGTCCACCGCTTCTGCTTGGAGATCGGGTGACACTCCTCGATCCACACCATCTCGCCCACCTTGAACTCGTTGTTCGCGTCATGGGCATGGTAGTTCTTGGTCCGCCGCACCGTCTTTTGCAGCAGAGGATGCGTGAAGCGGCGCTCGACGCGGACCACCACCGTCTTGTCGTTCTTGTCGCTCACTACGACTCCTTGCAGCACTCGTCTCGGCATTGTCTCTGCTTCCTTAAGCCTTGGCCGCGGCGCTCATCTGGCGCGTGATGGTCTTGATGCGGGCGATGTCGCGACGCACCTCTCCGACCCGCGCCGTGTTCTCAAGCTGGCCGGAGGCCGCCTGAAAGCGCAGGTTGAACTGTTCCTTCTTCAGCTTGACCAGCTCGTCATTGAGCTGATCGATCGTCATGTCGCGCACTTGGGCCGCTTTCATCGTCTTTCCTCTCGCGCCCTAACCCTCGATACGCGCCACGACGCGGGTCCTGAGCGGCAGCTTCGCGGCTGCGAGCCGGAGCGCCTCCCGTGCGACCTGATCGCCAACGCCATCGATTTCGAACATCACCCGCCCGGGTTTCACCCGAGCGACCCAAAATTCGGGCGTGCCTTTGCCCTTGCCCATGCGCACCTCGGTCGGCTTCTTCGACACCGGCACGTCGGGAAACACCCTGATCCACACCCGACCCGCGCGCTTCATCTGCCGCGTCATCGCCCGCCGCGCCGCCTCGATCTGCCGCGCGGTGATGCGGGCAGGCTCCTGCGCTTTCAGCCCGAACGTGCCGAAACTGAGGGTCGCAGCGCTGGTCGCGGCGCCCTTGATGCGGCCCTTGTGGGCCTTGCGATATTTCGTCCGTTTCGGTTGCAGCATGACGGGTCAGCCTTGTTCCTACTCTCGCCTTAGGCCGAAGCCTGCGGCATTTCGCGGCGTCCGGATGAACGTCCGCCTTCTTGCGCCTCAAGGGCCCGGTGCTCCTGGGCCATCGGATCGTGGGCCATGATCTCGCCCTTGAAGATCCACACCTTGATGCCGATCACGCCATAGGCGGTGCGGCCGAGCGCGGTGCCATAGTCGATGTCGGCGCGAAGCGTGTGCAGCGGCACCCGACCCTCGCGGTACCACTCCATGCGCGCAATCTCCGCGCCGCCGAGCCGGCCCGAGCAGTTGATGCGGATGCCGAGCGCGCCCATGCGCATCGCCGACTGCACCGCGCGCTTCATGGCGCGGCGGAAGGCGACGCGGCGCTCGAGCTGCTGCGCAATGCCCTCGGCGACCAGGGTGGCGTCGATCTCGGGCTTCCGCACCTCGACGATGTTGAGATGCACTTCCGAATCGGTCATCGCCGCCAGCTCCTTGCGGAGCTTTTCGATGTCGGCGCCCTTCTTGCCGATGAGGATGCCCGGACGCGCGGTGTGCACGGTGACCCGGCACTTCTTGTGCGGCCGCTCGATCACCACCTTGGAGATGCCCGCCTGCTTCTTCGACGTAAGAATATGCTCGCGCATCTTCAAGTCTTCGTGCAGCAGGCGCGCATATTCGCCACGCGATGCGAACCAGCGCGAATCCCAAGTGCGGTTGACGCCGAGCCTGAGCCCGATCGGATTGACTTTCTGACCCATCAAGCGGGCTCCTCAACCTGGCGCACGATCACGGTGATCTGCGCGAATGGCTTCAAGATGCGGCCGGCGCGGCCTCGCGCCCGCGGCCGCAAGCGTTTCATGACCAAGCCCTTGCCGACATAGGCCTCGGAGACGACCAAAGCGTCGACATCGAGGTCATGGTTGTTCTCGGCATTGGCAATGGCCGACTCCAATGTCTTCTTCACGTCCTGCGCGATGCGCTTGCGCGAGAAGGTGAGATCGGCGAGCGCCTTGTCGACCTTCTTGCCGCGGATCAGCTGGGCAAGCAGGTTGAGCTTCTGCGGGCTGACGCGGAGCAGCTTGGTGACGGCCCGCGCCTCATTTTCCGCCAGCGTGCGTTCGCGTTGCGCCTTGCCCATTACTTCGTCCTCTTCGCCTTGCGGTCGGCGGCATGGCCATGGAACGTCCGCGTCGGCGCGAACTCGCCGAATTTGTGTCCGACCATGTCCTCGGTAACGAGCACTGGGATGTGTTTCTGGCCGTTATGGACGCCGAAGGTCACGCCCACGAATTGCGGCAGGATCGTCGAGCGCCGCGACCACATCTTGATCACCGCAGCCGACCCCGAGCCACGGGCTTTCTCCGATTTCTTCAACAGATAGCCGTCGACGAACGGGCCTTTCCAAATCGAACGTGACACGGGCGCTACCCTTTCTTCTTCTTGAGATGGCGGCTGCGCAGGATGAACTTGTCGGACTCCCGATTGTGGCGCGTCCGCTTGCCCTTGGTAGATTTGCCCCAGGGCGTGACTGGATGCCGGCCGCCGGAAGTACGACCCTCGCCGCCGCCATGGGGGTGATCGACCGGGTTCATGGCGACGCCGCGAACCACAGGCTTGCGACCCTTCCAGCGCATGCGCCCGGCCTTGCCCAACGAAACGTTGGCATTGTCCGGGTTGGACACGGCGCCGACGGTTGCCATGCACCCCGCGGGGACCATGCGCGTCTCGCCGGAGTTGAGCTTGAGGATGGCGTAGCCTGAGTCGCGGCCGACGAGCTGGACGTAGGTGCCGGCCGCACGGGCCATCTGGCCGCCCTTGCCTTCCTTCATCTCCACATTGTGGACGATGGTGCCGATCGGCATGCTGGCGAGCGGCATGGCGTTGCCAGGCTTCACGTCGACGCGCTTATCGGCGATCACGGTGTCGCCGGGCGACAGCCGCTGCGGCGCGAGGATGTAGGCGAGCTCGCCGTCCTCGTAGCGGATCAGCGCGATGAAGGCGGTTCGGTTCGGATCATATTCGAGCCGCTCAACCTTGGCCGGAATGCCGAGCTTGCGCCGCTTGAAGTCGACCACGCGATAGGTCCGCTTGTGGCCGCCACCGCGATGCCACACCGAGACGCGGCCCTGATTGTTGCGGCCGCCGGACTTGGTCAGGCCCTCGGTCAGCGCCTTGACGGGCTTGCCCTTCCACAGTTGGCTGCGGTCGACAAGCACGAGCTGACGCTGGCTCGGCGTGGTCGGTTTGAAGCTTTTGAGTGCCATGGCGCGCTAGATCCTCGTCGTCACGTCGATCCTGTCGCCTTCGGCGAGCCTGACGATCGCTTTCTTGGTGTCCTGCTGCTTGCCGGGCATGCCGCGAAAGCGCTTGGTCTTGCCCTTGCGCAGGATGGTGTTGACGGCAACCACCTTGACCTTGAACAGCTGCTCGACCGCAGCCTTGATCTCGGGCTTGGTAGCATCGCGGCGCACCTTGAAGATCACCTGGTTCGCCTCGGAAGCGAGGCTCGACTTCTCGGTGATCACCGGCGCGAGAATGACGTCGTAGGCCTTGAGCGCGGTCATTTGAAACGCGCCTCCAGCGCTTCCACCGCCGCCTTGGTCAGGACCAGCGTATCGTGGTTGAGAATGTCGTAGACGTTGATGCCCTGCACCGGCAGCACGTCGATGCGCGGCAGGTTACGCGCCGCCTTGGCGAAGGCGTCCTGCACTTCGGCGCCGTCGATGATCAGCGCCGAGGTGAGCCCAAGCTTGGAGAACCGCGACTTCAGCTCCTTGGTCTTGGCGTCCTTCAGCTCGCATTTGTCGATGACGACGAGCGCGTCGGACTTCGCCTTGGCCGAGAGCGCATGCTTCAGGGCGAGCGCCCTCACCTTCTTCGGCAGATCGAACGCGAAGCTGCGCGGCTTCGGCCCGAACGCCTTGCCGCCGCCCCTGAAGATCGGCGCCTTCTTGCTGCCATGGCGGGCACGGCCGGTGCCCTTCTGGCGGTACATCTTCGCCGTGGTGGCATTGATCTCGGACCGATCCTTGACGTGAGCCGTCCCGCTCCGGCGCTTGGCGAGCTGGTAGCGCACCATGCGGTGGAGAATATCCGGGCGCGGCTCGAGCCCGAACACGTCGTCCGGAAGTTCGACGGTTCCCGCCTTCTTGGCGTCGAGCGTGGTGACGTCGGCCTGCATTACTCTTGGCTCCCCGCCTCTGCTTGGGTTTCGGCCGACTCGGCCTTGGCCGGCGCGGCCGCGCTGTCGCCCGCGCCCTTCTTGAAGGCGCCGGGCTTCGGCGCGGTGTCGGGCAGGCTCCGCTTCACCGCGTCGCGCAGCAGCACCCAGCCGCCCTTGGCACCGGGAACCGCGCCGCGGATCATGATCAGGCCGCGCTCGGGGTCGGTCTTCACCACCCGGAGATTCTGGGTGGTGACGTTCACGTCGCCCATATGGCCGGCCATCTTCTTGCCCTTGAACACCTTGCCGGGGTCCTGGCGCTGACCGGTCGAGCCGTGGCTTCTGTGGCTGACCGAAACGCCGTGCGAGGCGCGCAAGCCGCTGAAGCCGTGGCGTTTCATGGCACCGGCGAAGCCCTTGCCGATGGTCGTGCCCGACACATCGACGAACTGGCCCTCGACAAAATGGTCGGCGGTGATCTCGGCGCCGACGTCGATCAAGTTCTCGGGCGTCACCCGGAACTCGGCGAGCTTCCGCTTCGGCTCGACATTGACCGCGGCGAACTGGCCGCGCGCCGCGCGCGTGAGCCGCTTCACTTTCGGCGTCCCGGCACCAAGCTGCAAAGCCGTGTAGCCGTTCTTCTCCGAAGTGCGGTGGCCGACGACCTGACAGTGCTCGAGGCGCAGCACCGTCACCGGGATGTGTTCCCCGGCATCGGTGAAGATCCTCGTCATGCCGAGTTTCTGTGCGATGACACCTGATCGCATCGGTCTTGTTCCTTGCCTCGTCGCTTCCGCCCTACAGCTTGATTTCCACGTCCACGCCGGCGGCGAGGTCGAGTTTCATCAGGGCATCGACGGTCTGCGGCGTCGGGTCGACAATGTCGAGCAAGCGCTTATGGGTGCGCATCTCGAACTGCTCCCGACTCTTCTTGTCGATATGTGGGGACCGGTTCACGGTGAACTTCTCGATGCGCGTCGGCAACGGGATCGGTCCGCGTACCTCGGCGCCCGTGCGCTTCGCCGTGTTGACGATCTCCTTGGTCGACGCATCGAGGATACGGTGGTCGAAGGCCTTGAGCCTGATCCTGATATTTTGACTTTGCATCTCGATGGTCCTTGAAGGTCGTAGCGCGCCGCTCGAAACGGCGCGCCCTTGTCCCATGTTTCTTACTCGATGATCGACGCCACCACGCCGGCGCCGACGGTGCGGCCGCCCTCGCGAATGGCGAAACGGAGTTTCTCCTCCATGGCGATCGGCACGATCAGCTCGACCGTCATGGCAATATTGTCGCCCGGCATCACCATCTCGGTGCCTTCCGGCAGCTCGACCACACCGGTCACGTCGGTGGTGCGGAAATAGAACTGCGGACGATAATTGCCGAAGAACGGGGTGTGACGACCGCCCTCTTCCTTGGTGAGGATGTAGGCCTCGGCCTTGAACTTGGTGTGCGGCTTGACCGAGCCGGGCTTCGCCAGCACCTGGCCGCGCTCCACGCCCTCGCGATCGACGCCGCGCAACAGGCAACCGACATTGTCGCCGGCCTCGCCCTGATCGAGCAGCTTGCGGAACATCTCGACGCCGGTGACCACGGTCTTGGTCGTCGGGCGGATGCCGATGATCTCGACTTCCTCGCCGACCTTGATGACGCCGCGCTCGATACGCCCCGTGACCACCGTGCCGCGGCCCGAGATCGAGAACACGTCCTCGATCGGCATCAGGAACGGCTTGTCCTTCGGACGATCGGGCTGCGGAATGTAGGCATCGACCGCCTCCATCAGCTCAGTGATGGAGTTGGCGCCCATCTCCGGGTCGCGGCCCTCGAGCGCGGCAAGCGCCGAGCCCTTGACGATCGGAATATCGTCGCCCGGGAACTCGTATTTGGACAAGAGCTCGCGAACCTCGAGCTCGACGAGGTCGAGAAGCTCGGGATCGTCGACCATGTCGGTCTTGTTCAGATAGACGACGAGCGCCGGCACGCCGACCTGACGCGCAAGCAGGATGTGCTCGCGGGTCTGCGGCATGGGGCCGTCGGCTGCCGACACCACCAGGATGGCGCCGTCCATCTGCGCCGCGCCGGTGATCATGTTCTTCACATAGTCGGCATGGCCCGGACAGTCGACGTGGGCGTAGTGCCGCTTGTCGGTCTCGTACTCCACATGCGCGGTCGAGATGGTGATGCCTCGCGCCTTCTCTTCCGGCGCCTTGTCGATCTGGTCATAGGCGGTGAACTTGGCGCCGCCCTTCTCGGCCAAGACCTTGGTGATCGCGGCCGTCAGCGTGGTCTTGCCGTGATCGACGTGACCGATGGTCCCGATGTTGCAATGCGGCTTGTTCCGCTGGAACTTTTCCTTGGCCATGCTGGCTCTCCATCCTTCAACACAAAGACGAAATCATTTCCTCTGGCCTCGCGGCCGGGACATTCATCAGGCGAACTTCGCCTGCACTTCTTCAGCGACCGCCTGCGGCACCTGCGCGTAGTGGTCGAACTGCATCGTGAACTGGGCCCGTCCCTGGCTCATGGAACGAAGCGTGTTCACGTAACCGAACATATTGGCGAGCGGCACCATGGCGCTGATCACCGCGGCATTGCCCCGGCTCTCCTGACCGCGCACCTGGCCGCGGCGGCTGGTGAGATCGCCGATGATGCCACCGACATAATCCTCCGGCGTCACCACCTCCACCTTCATAATGGGCTCGAGCAGCTTGAGCCCCGCCTTCCCGGCTCCCTCGCGGAAGGCGGCGCGGGCCGCGATCTCAAACGCCATCACGCTTGAATCGACGTCGTGATAGGCGCCGTCGACGAGGCTGACCTTGACGTCGAGCATGGGGAAGCCGGCAAGCACGCCGGTCTCGACGACGCCCTTGACGCCCTTCTGCACGCCGGGGATGAACTCCTTGGGCACATTGCCGCCGACGACCTTGTTCTCGAACTCGAAGCCCTTGCCCTGCTCGTTCGGCTCGATCACGAGCTTGACGCGGGCGAACTGGCCGGAGCCGCCGGTCTGCTTCTTGTGGGTGTAGTCGACCTCGGACCGCTTCGACACCGTCTCGCGATAGGCGACTTGGGGCATGCCGACATTGGCCTCGACTTTGAACTCGCGCCGCATGCGATCGACAATGATGTCGAGATGCAGCTCGCCCATGCCCTTAATAATGGTTTGCCCGGATTCGTGGTCGACCGAGACGCGGAAGGACGGGTCTTCCTGCGCGAGACGATGCAGCGCCACACCGAGCTTCTCCTGGTCGCCCTTGGTCTTGGGCTCGACCGCGACCTCGATGACCGGCTCCGGGAACTCCATACGCTCAAGGATCACCGGTTTCGCCAGATCGGACAGCGTATCGCCCGTGGTCACATCTTTGAGGCCGGCGAGGGCGACGATATCGCCGGTAAAGGCCTCCTTGATGTCCTCGCGGTGATTGGCGTGCATCAAGAGCATGCGGCCGATGCGCTCCTTCTTGTCCTTCACCGTATTGAGAAGAGTCATGCCGGTCTCGACCTTACCCGAATAGATGCGGCAGAAGGTGAGCGAGCCGACGAACGGATCGTTCATGATCTTGAAGGCCAGCATTGACAGCGGCTCGGCGTCGGACGGCGCGCGGGTCGCCTCCTCGCCGGTCTTGAAGTCGATACCCCTCATTGGCGGCACGTCGAGCGGCGACGGCAGATAGTCGACGACGGCGTCGAGCATCGGCTGGACGCCCTTGTTCTTGAACGCGGAGCCGCACAGGATCGGCACGAACACGTTGTGCACGGTGCCCTTGCGGATCAGCGCCTTGATCTGCTCCTCGCTCGGCTCGTTGCCCTCGAGATAGGCCTCCATGGCCCCCTCGTCGAGCTCGACTGCCTGCTCCACGAGCTTCTCGCGATGCTCCTTGGCCTGCTCGAGAAGATTGGCCGGAATATCCTCGTCGTGGAACTTGGCACCGAGCGACTCGTCGTCCCAAATCACTGCCTTCATGCGGACGAGATCGACGATCCCCCGGAAATTGTTCTCCACGCCAACCGGCAACTGCAGCACGATCGGATTGGCGCCGAGGCGGTCGCGAACCATCTTCACCGAGAGAGCGAAGTCGGCTCCGATCTTGTCCATCTTGTTGACGAAGATCATGCGCGGCACGCCGTATTTGTCCGCCTGGCGCCACACCGTCTCGGTCTGCGGCTCGACGCCCTGGTTGGCGTCAAGCAGCGCCACGGCGCCGTCGAGCACGCGGAGCGAGCGCTCCACCTCGATGGTGAAGTCCACGTGGCCGGGCGTGTCGATGATGTTGATGCGCTTGTCGTTCCAATAAGCAGTCGTCGCCGCGGAGGTGATGGTGATGCCGCGCTCCTGCTCCTGCTCCATCCAGTCCATGGTGGCGGCACCGTCATGGACCTCGCCGATCTTGTGGCTGCGGCCGGTGTAATAGAGCACGCGCTCCGTGGTCGTGGTCTTACCGGCGTCGATATGCGCCATGATCCCGATGTTGCGGTAGTCCTGGAGTGGGGTCGTGCGGGGCATCTCAGAAAGTCCTTAAGCTCGTTACCAGCGGTAATGGGAGAAGGCGCGGTTCGCCTCCGCCATCCGATGGGTGTCTTCGCGCTTCTTCACCGCGGTGCCACGATTGTTGGCGGCATCGAGCAGCTCCCCCGAAAGTCGCTCGACCATGGTGTTCTCGTTGCGTCCGCGCGCGGAGGAAATGATCCAGCGGATCGCCAGCGCCTGGCGTCGGTCGGACCGAACCTCGACCGGCACCTGATAGGTGGCGCCGCCGACGCGACGCGACCTCACCTCGAGCGCCGGCATCACATTGCGCAGCGCCTCATGGAACAGCTCGACCGGGTTCTGCTTGGTCTTCTTTTCCATCTGGTCGAGCGCGCCATAGACGATCCGCTCGGCGGCCGACTTCTTGCCCTCATACATGATGCTGTTCATGAACTTGGTCAGCACCACGTCCCCGAATTTCGGATCGGGGATGATGTCGCGCTTATCTGCCTTGCGCCGCCGGGACATTGGTTACGTTCCTTGATCCTTCTACCGAAGGTCCCGGCTTGCTCTAGGCTCGCCCAAGTGACCTTCGTCGTTTGCCTAACAGGTCACTTCGGCCGCTTGGCGCCGTATTTCGACCGCCGCTGACGGCGGGCGTTTACGCCTTGGGTGTCGAGCACGCCACGAATGATGTGGTAGCGCACGCCGGGCAGGTCCTTGACGCGGCCGCCGCGGATCATCACCACCGAGTGCTCCTGGAGGTTATGGCCTTCCCCCGGGATGTAGCTCGTCACCTCGAGCCCGTTGGTGAGACGGACGCGGGCGACCTTGCGCAGCGCGGAGTTCGGCTTCTTCGGCGTCGTGGTGTAGACGCGCGTGCATACCCCGCGCTTCTGCGGGCAGGCCTGCATGGCCGGTACTTTATTCCGCTTCACCGGCTGGCGGCGCGGCTTACGGATCAGTTGTTGTATCGTCGGCATGTCAGCCTTCGTCCACTCGTCTCATTTTCCAAGGCCCCAAAGGCCCACAACACCTGAGGCCGAAGCGCGGGTGACCCCGACCCTTCAGCCCCTTCAAATCAGAGGACCTTGGAGGTCAGACCTCCAAGGTCATGTGCCCGAATATGACCCGGTTAATCCGGCAGCGTTTAACCCGCGCCTTACGGCCAAAAAGTCCGGGGCGTGAAGGGATACCACCTGCCGCGAAAGTGCGCGCGTTTTATCAGGCCGATTCTCTCATCGTCAAGGGTAAGACGCGAGAAATCCGAAGCTGGAAGCCGGAAGTTGCCCCGATCAGGCCCTTCCGGCTTCCGAAATTCGCTTTGAATACTCGTCAGACCGCTTCCGGTGTCTCCTCTGCCTCTGCCTCGGCCATGCTGTCCTCGAGGTCCTCGCCGCGCTGGCGCTCCTCCAGGATCAGATCGTCGCGGTGGGAGGCGATCTTGTTCAACCTCGTGAGCATGCCGCCAGTACCTGCCGGGATCAGCCGGCCGACGATGACGTTCTCCTTCAGGCCCTCCAGGGCATCGGTCTTGCCATTGACTGCGGCGTCGGTCAGCACGCGCGTGGTCTCCTGGAACGAGGCCGCCGAGATGAAGGAGCGGGTCTGCAGGCTCGCCTTGGTGATGCCGAGCAAGACGGGCTGACCGGTGGCGGGCTTGCCGCCCGTGGCCTCGACCGCCGTGTTTGCATCCTCGAGGTCGATGCGGTCGACCTGCTCGCCCTTGAGGAAGTCGGTGTCGCCCGGATCCCCGACCTCGGTCTTTTGCAGCATCTGCCGGACGATGACCTCGATATGCTTGTCATTGATGGTCACGCCCTGGAGCCGATACACCTCCTGGATCTCGTTGACGAGATAGTTGGCAAGCTCCTCGACGCCCTTGATGGCAAGGATATCGTGCGGCGCCGGGTGACCATCGAGCAGATACTCGCCCTTCTCGATGCGATCGCCCTCCTGCACGGCAAGGTGCCGGCCCTTGGGGATCAGGAACTCGACCGGCTCACCCTCGTCGTCAGGGACGATGGTGATGCGCCGCTTGTTCTTGTAGTCGCGGCCAAGCAGCACCGTGCCCGAGACCTCGGCGATGATGGCGTGATCCTTGGGACGCCGCGCCTCGAACAGCTCCGCCACCCGCGGCAGACCGCCGGTGATGTCGCGGGTCTTGGCGCTCTCCATTGGAATACGCGCGAGCACGTCGCCGGCCTTCACCTCATGGCCGGTCTCGACCGACATGACGGCGTCGACCGGCAGTAGGTAACGCGCCTCGCCGCCACGCGGCAGCTTGGCGATCTTACCCTTCTTGTCCTTGATCGCCACCGCAGGCCGAAGATCGACGCCCCGCGGGCTCGCCCGCCAGTCGATGATGACGCTATTGGTGATGCCCGTAGACTTGTCCTTGCGCTCGCTCACCGACACGCCCTCGACCAGGTCCTCGAAGTCGATGACGCCGTCGATCTCGGTCAGCACCGGACGGGTATAGGGATCCCACTCGGCGAGACGATCGCCGCGCTTGACCTTGTCGCCCTCGTCGACGCGGAGATGCGTGCCGTAAGGCAGCCGGTGCACGGCCCGCTCGGTGCCGTCCTGGTCGACCACGACCAGAATGGTGTTGCGGCCCATGACCATGAGCCGGCCTTGCGAGTTTTTCACCACGTTACGCTGCTTTATCTTCACCTCGCCGTCAAAATTCGACTCCAAGAACGACTGATCGACGACCTTGGCGCTGGCAACGCCACCAAGGTGGAATGTGCGCATGGTGAGCTGGGTGCCGGGCTCGCCGATCGACTGTGCAGCGATAACGCCGACAGCCTCGCCGAGATTGACCGGCGTGCCGCGGGCGAGATCGCGCCCATAGCACTTGCCGCAGATGCCGTTGCGGGTCTCGCAAGTGAGCGCCGAACGAATCCGAATCTCCTGCACGCCCGCCTCTTCCAGGGCCTCGACCTGCTCCTCCTCGATCAGCTCCCCGGCCTTGACGATCACCTTGCCGGTGGCGGGATTCTTCACATTCTCGGCCGGGGTCCGGCCAAGCACGCGAGCCCCAAGCGAAACAGTGACCTCACCCGATTCGATCAGCGCCCGGGCGGTGATGCCCTCCTTGGTGCCGCAATCGTCCTCGGTGACGATGCAGTCCTGCGCCACGTCGACGAGACGCCGCGTCAGATAGCCCGAGTTCGCGGTCTTCAGGGCGGTGTCGGCAAGTCCCTTGCGGGCGCCGTGGGTCGAGTTGAAATACTCGAGCACCGACAGCCCCTCCTTGAAGTTGGAGATGATCGGCGTCTCGATGATCTCACCCGACGGCTTGGTCATCAGACCACGCATGCCGGCAAGCTGCTTCATCTGCGCGGGCGAACCACGCGCACCTGAATGCGACATCATATAGATGGAGTTGATCGGCTTCTCACGGCCGGTCTTCGGGTCGCGCTCGACCGCCGAGATGCGCTTCATCATCTCCTTAGCGACGAGCTCGGTGCACTCCGTCCAGGTGTCGACCACCTTGTTGTACTTCTCGCCCCTGGTGATGAGGCCGTCGTTATATTGCTGCTCGTACTCACGGACGAGATCGGACGTCTTCTGCACGATGGCGTCCTTGGTCTCCGGGATCACCATGTCGTCCTTGCCGAAGGAAATGCCGGCGCGGCAGGCATAGGAGAACCCGAGCCCCATGATCCGGTCGCAGAAGATGACCGTCTCCTTCTGACCGCAGTGGCGATAGACCACGTCGATCATGTGGGAGATGTCCTTCTTGGTGAGCAGCCGGTTGATCAGCTCGAAGGGCACATTGGGCTTCCGCGGCAGCAGGTCGCCGAGCAGCATGCGGCCTGGCGTCGTGTCGTAGATATGCGACACCGGCTTGCCCTTATCGTCGACGGTGTTGAAGCGGCCCTTGATCTTGGCGTGCAGCGACACCGACTTGGAGTCGAGCGCATGCTGGATCTCGGCGATGCTGCCAAAGGCCATGCCCTCACCTGGCTCGCCCTCGCTCTCAATGGAGAGATAGTAGAGCCCGAGCACGATGTCCTGTGACGGTACGATGATCGGCGAGCCGTTAGCCGGGTGCAAGATGTTGTTGGTGGACATCATCAGCACGCGAGCCTCGAGCTGGGCCTCGAGCGACAGCGGCACGTGCACCGCCATCTGGTCGCCGTCGAAGTCGGCATTGAAAGCGGCGCAGACGAGCGGATGCAGCTGGATCGCCTTGCCTTCGACCAGAATCGGCTCGAAAGCCTGAATGCCGAGGCGGTGCAGCGTCGGCGCGCGGTTAAGCAGCACCGGGTGCTCGCGGATCACCTCGTCGAGAATGTCCCAAACCTCGGGCTTCTCCTTCTCGACCAGCTTCTTCGCCTGCTTCACCGTGGCGGCATGGCCCTTGGCGTCGAGCCGGGCATAGATGAACGGCTTGAACAGCTCGAGCGCCATCTTCTTCGGCAGGCCGCATTGATGCAGCTTGAGCTCGGGGCCGACCACGATCACCGAACGGCCGGAATAGTCGACGCGCTTGCCGAGCAGGTTCTGCCGGAAGCGGCCCTGCTTGCCCTTGAGCATGTCGGCGAGCGACTTCAGCGGCCGCTTGTTGGCGCCGGTGATGACGCGGCCGCGGCGGCCATTGTCGAACAGCGCATCGACCGCCTCTTGCAGCATCCGCTTCTCGTTGCGGATGATGATGTCCGGCGCACGAAGCTCCATCAGCCGCTTCAGACGGTTGTTGCGGTTGATGACGCGGCGATAGAGGTCGTTCAAATCCGAGGTGGCGAAGCGTCCGCCGTCGAGCGGCACCAGCGGCCGCAGCTCCGGCGGGATCACCGGCACCACGGTCAGGATCATCCATTCCGGCTTGTTGCCGGATTCGATGAAGGCCTCGACCACCTTCAGTCGCTTGGCGAGCTTCTTCGGCTTGAGCTCGGAGGTCGACTCGGCGATCTCCTGGCGAAGCTCGGCCGCGGTCTTCTCAAGGTCGAGCCCCTTCAACAGCTCGCGGATGGCCTCGGCGCCGATCGACGCCGTGAAGCTGTCTTCGCCGAACTCGTCCTGGGCCCGGATGTAATCCTCCTCGCTCAGAAGCTGGAGCGGCTTCAGGCTGGTAA
This sequence comes from uncultured Alphaproteobacteria bacterium, assembly GCA_963732955.1. Taxonomy (GTDB): domain Bacteria; phylum Pseudomonadota; class Alphaproteobacteria; order Rhizobiales; family Methyloligellaceae; genus Methyloceanibacter. Next base: position 579,729 of record CAVTBH010000004.1, on the reverse strand, counting down.
GTCCCGGCTCGAGCACGATGTAGTTCTCGAAATAGAGCACGCGCTCGAGGTCCTTCAGCGTCATGTCGAGCAGAAGGCCGATGCGCGACGGCAGCGACTTCAGGAACCAGATATGGGCGACCGGCGCGGCAAGCTCGATATGGCCCATGCGCTCGCGCCGGACCTTGGCAAGCGTCACCTCGACGCCGCACTTCTCACAGATGACGCCCTTGTACTTCATGCGCTTGTACTTGCCGCACAAGCACTCGTAGTCCTTCACCGGCCCGAAGATGCGCGCGCAGAACAGCCCGTCGCGCTCCGGCTTGAAGGTGCGGTAGTTGATCGTCTCTGGCTTCTTAATCTCCCCATAGGACCAGGACAGAATTTTCTCCGGGCTCGCAATGCCGATGCGAATCTGGTCGAAGTTCTGCTGCTGGACCTGGGGACTGAAGAGATTGACGAGGTCCTGGTTCATTCTTCTTTTCTCCCACAGGACGCGTTCAAAGCGCCCTCCGTGTAATTCACTCTAGTCGTTCAGCCCGCTCACTCGGCCGCGGGCCGCGGCAGCCTCGCCCGAACCGGTTGTTCCTCGGGCTTCGGCTGCACCAGCTCGACATTCAGCCCCAGCGCCCGCATCTCCTTGACGAGAACGTTGAAGCTTTCCGGAATGCCGGCCTCGAAGGTGTCGTCGCCGCGCACGATGGCCTCATAGACCTTGGTGCGCCCGGCGACGTCGTCCGACTTGACGGTCAGCATTTCCTGGAGCGTGTAGGCCGCGCCATAGGCTTCGAGCGCCCACACCTCCATCTCGCCGAAGCGCTGGCCGCCGAACTGAGCCTTGCCGCCCAGCGGCTGCTGGGTGACGAGGCTGTACGGCCCGATCGAGCGCGCGTGGATCTTGTCGTCCACGAGGTGGTGCAGCTTGAGCATATAGATGTAGCCCACAGTCACCTTGCGCTCGAACTCCTCGCCGGTGCGCCCGTCGTGCAGGGTCACCTGGCCTGATGTGTCGAGACCGGCAGCCTCGAGCAGAGCCGTGACGTCGCCCTCATGTGCTCCGTCGAACACAGGCGTGGCGACGGGCACGCCCGTCCGCAGGCTTTCGCTCACCTCGATGAGGTGGTCATCCTTCAAGGCAGCCACGGCCTTGTCGTCGCCGTAGACCGTCTTCAGCAAGTCCTTGAGCGGCTTGACCTTCTTCGAGCCGTAATAGGCCTCAAGGGCATCGCCGATCTTCCGTCCCAGACCGCGGCAGGCCCAGCCGAGATGGGTCTCGAGAATCTGCCCGACATTCATGCGGCTCGGCACGCCGAGCGGGTTCAGCACGATGTCGATCGGGGTGCCGTCGTCGAGATAGGGCATATCCTCGATCGGCACGATCATGCTGATGACGCCCTTATTGCCATGGCGTCCGGCCATCTTGTCACCGGGCTGGATCTTGCGCTTCACCGCGACAAAGACCTTGACCATCTTCATCACACCCGGCGGCAACTCGTCGCCGCGCTGCAGCTTGTCGACCTTGTCGACGAAGCGCTGCTCGAGGCGCTTCTTGGCGTCTTCATACTGGCGTCCGATGGCCTCGACCTCGGCCATGGCCTTCTCGTTCTTGAGGGCGATCTCCCACCAATGGGAGCGCGGCACCTCGTCGAGCAGAGCCTCGGTGATCTTGGCGTCCTTCTTGATGCCCTTCGGGCCCTTGGCCACGACCTTGTGCATCAGCACGTCGCGAAGACGGCCATAAACGTTGCGGTCGAGGATGGCGAGCTCGTCGTCGCGGTCCTTGGCGAGACGCTCGATCTCCTCGCGCTCGATAGCCATGGCGCGCTCGTCCTTCTCGACGCCGTGCCGGTTGAACACGCGGACCTCGACCACCGTACCGGACACGCCCGGCGGCAGCTTGAGTGAGGTGTCGCGCACGTCGGAGGCCTTTTCGCCGAAGATGGCGCGAAGCAGCTTCTCCTCGGGCGTCATCGGGCTCTCGCCCTTCGGCGTAATCTTGCCGACGAGAATGTCGCCAGGATTTACCTCGGCGCCGATATAGACGATGCCGGCCTCGTCGAGATTCTTGAGCGCCTCCTCGGAGACGTTCGGAATGTCGCGCGTGATCTCCTCCGGCCCGAGCTTGGTGTCGCGGGCCATGACCTCGAACTCCTCGATATGGATCGAGGTGAACACGTCGTCGCGGACGACGCGCTCGGAGATCAGGATGGAGTCCTCGAAGTTGTAGCCCATCCACGGCATGAAGGCGACGAGCACGTTCCGCCCGAGCGCGAGCTCACCGAGATCGGTCGACGGACCGTCAGCGATGATCTCACCGGCCTGCACCGCGTCACCGACGCGAACCAGCGGACGCTGATTGATGCAGGTGTTCTGGTTCGAGCGCTGGAACTTGCGCAGGTTATAGATGTCGACGCCCGACTTTGACGGATCGGTCTCCTCGGTGGCGCGGATGACGATACGGGTCGCGTCCACCTGATCGACGATGCCGGTACGGCGGGCACCGATGGCGGCGCCGGAATCGCGAGCCACCACCTCTTCCATGCCGGTGCCGACCAGCGGCGCCTCGGCGGTGATCAGCGGCACCGCTTGACGCTGCATGTTCGAGCCCATCAGCGCGCGGTTGGCGTCGTCGTTCTCCAGGAACGGGATCAGCGCCGCGGCCACCGAAACCAGCTGCTTCGGCGACACGTCGATGAGATCGATCTTCTCCGGCGGCTCGAGCTCGACGTCGCCGGCATGCCGGCACACGATCAGATCCTCGGCAAAGGTGCCGTTGGGATTAAGCTCCGCGTTCGCCTGGGCAATGACGTAGCGTGCCTCTTCCATGGCGGAGAGATAGACCACCTCGTCCGTGACCTTGGCTTTCACAACGCGGCGGTACGGGCTCTCGATGAAGCCGTATTTGTTCACCCGCGCATAGGTGGCGAGCGAGTTGATGAGACCGATATTCGGTCCCTCCGGCGTCTCAATCGGGCAGATGCGGCCGTAGTGGGTCGGATGCACGTCGCGCACCTCGAAGCCCGCGCGCTCGCGCGTGAGGCCGCCAGGCCCAAGCGCCGACAGGCGCCGCTTGTGGGTGATTTCCGACAGCGGGTTGGTCTGATCCATGAACTGCGACAGCTGCGAGGAGCCGAAGAACTCGCGCACCGCGGCGGCGGCCGGCTTGGCGTTGATCAGGTCCTGCGGCATCACGGTGTCGATGTCGACGGAGCTCATGCGCTCCTTGATGGCGCGCTCCATGCGCAACAGACCGACGCGGTACTGATTCTCCATCAGCTCGCCGACCGAGCGTACCCGGCGGTTGCCGAGATGGTCGATGTCGTCGATCTCGCCCTTGCCGTCGCGAAGATCGACGAGGGTCTTGATCACGGCGAGGATGTCCTCTTTCCTCAGCGTGCGCACGGTGTCCTCGCACTCGAGGTCGAGACGCATGTTCATCTTGACCCGGCCGACGGCGGACAGGTCGTAACGCTCGGGATCGAAGAAGATGCCCTGGAACAGGGTCGCGGCGGCGTCAGGCGTCGGCGGCTCGCCGGGACGCATCACCCGATAGACGTCGAGCAGTGCTTCCTCGGTGTTTGAGTTCTTGTCGATGGCGAGCGTGTTGCGAATGAAGGCGCCGACATTGACGTGGTCGATGTCGAGGATCGGGATCTCCTTGAGCCCGAGCTCCTTCAAGGTCTCGAGCACCTTGGCGTCGATCTCCTCGCCGGCTTCGCCATAGATCTCGCCGGACTCCATATTGACCACGTCCTCGGCGAGGTAGCGGCCGTAGAGATCCTCGTCCTTGACCAGAAGTTCCTTCAGCCCCTCGTCGGCGAGCTTCTTCGCCAGTCGCGCCGTGATCTTGCGGCCGGCCTCGATCGCGACCTTGCCGGTCTTGGCGTCGATCAGATCGCTGGTCGACTTGATGCCGCGCATCCGGTCGGGCCGGAACGGCATGCGCCATCCCTCCTTGGTCGCCTTCAGCGGAATGCGGTCGTAGAAGGTGGAGAGGATTTCCTCGTCATCGAGACCAAGCGCATAGAGCAGCGTCGTCACCGGAAGCTTCCGGCGCCGATCGATGCGCACATAGACGATGTCCTTGGCGTCGAACTCGAAGTCGAGCCAGGAACCGCGATAGGGAATGATGCGGGCGGCGAACAGAAGCTTGCCGCTCGAATGGGTCTTGCCGCGGTCGTGATCGAAGAACACACCGGGGCTGCGGTGCATCTGGGAGACGATGACGCGCTCGGTGCCGTTGATGACGAAGGTGCCGTTCGAGGTCATGAACGGCATGTCGCCCATATAGACGTCCTGCTCCTTGATGTCCTTGACCGAGCGGGCGCCGGTTTCCTCGTTGACATCGAACACGATCAGGCGGAGCGTGACCTTAAGCGGCGCGGCGAAGGTCATGCCCCGCTGCTGGCACTCATCGACGTCGTATTTCGGCTGTTCGAAGGCGTAGCGCACGAATTCGAGCTGGGCGCGCTCGCCGAAATCCCTGATGGGAAATACCGAGCGGAACACCGCCTGCAGACCCTCGTCGGGACGGCCGCCTTCCGGCTCGCCCACCATGAGGAACTGATCGTAAGACTGCTTCTGCACCTCGATGAGGTTCGGCATTTCGGCCACTTCGTGGATGCGGCCGAACACTTTCCGCAAACGCTTACGATCATTAGTCTGCTGCGCCATGTGATCCTCTCAAGCTCGAAGAGACGCCTCACCAGGAGCCCCGCATTGGCTTGCGGGGTTTCTGGTGAAGCGTCACACACAATTGCTGGGTTGGGCCCGGGCGGACTCCGGTAACCTTATATGGTGTCCGCCCGAGTGCATTTCAACCCAAGGCTATTTCAGCTCGACAGTCGCTCCGGCGTCTTCGAGCTGCTTCTTGATCTTCTCCGCCTCGTCCTTGTTCACGCCTTCCTTGACCGGCTTCGGCACGCCTTCGACGAGATCCTTCGCTTCCTTCAGGCCGAGACCGGTGATGGCCCTGACCTCTTTGATAACATTGATCTTTTGGGCGCCAAACGCCGTCAGGACGACGTTAAACTCCGTCTTCTCCTCGACCGCAGCGGCCTCGCCGCCACCAGCCGCTGCAGCCATCATGGCCACCGGAGCCGCGGCGGAAACGCCCCACTTCTCTTCCAGGAGCTTGGCGAGCTCGGCCGCCTCAAGCACGGTCAGCGTCGAAAGCTCGTCGACGATCTTCTGCAAATCAGCCATTTGATTAACCTCGTAAATACCTAAACTGGTTCATCCCACGCGGCGTCACGCCGCTTCGCCTGTCTTGCCGTAGGCCGCAAACACGCGCGCAAGCTGGCCGCCGGGTTCGTTGAGGACCCGGGCGATCTTGCTGGCCGGCGCCTGAATGAGCCCGAGCAGCTTGCTCCGAAGCTCGTCCAACGACGGCAGGTTTGCGAGCGAACTCACCCCTTCGGGATTGAGCACCGTCGCTCCCATCGCACCGCCAAGGATCACGAATTTGTCGTTGGTCTTGGCGAACTTGACGGCAACTTTCGGTGCCGCCACGGGGTCTTCGGAAAATGCGAGGCAGGTCGGCCCCTTGAGCAGATCCGTAATCCCCTTGGCGTCGGTCCCTTCCAGGGCGAGCTTCACGAGCCTGTTTTTGGCCACCCTGACCTGACCGCCCGCGCTTCTCATATCGCGGCGCAGCCTCGTCATGTCGGAGACCGAAAGCCCGGCATAGTGAGCGACGACGATTGCGCCGGTCTTGGCGAAAGCGTCGTGAAGCGCTTCTACTGTCTCGCGCTTCTCTGCTCTATCCATGAGCTCACTCCGTTAGTCTCGAGACGAAAGCAACGCGCTCTTCGCCTCTCACCACACCTTGCCGCCGGAAGCGTGGGGCAGACGGCAAGCCGCGCCCCGCTCTTCAAAGCGGCGCTCCGTTGCCTGTCCTGCTCTCACGCGAACAGCGATTGAGCCACTTACGAGGTTCAAACCGATCTCCAGGTTTACGGACCAACCGAAACCTTGAACCGTTCGTCTCCCGTCTCATGCAGGCCCAAAAGGCTTAAGCGGGTATCCCGCACCGGCAATCTCGGACAGGTTTGGCCGCTTCGAACGAAACGGCCAATTTCGGGACCTCTATCAGGTCCCGAAACTCTCAAACTCAGTGCACTCCACCCGACACACTGGTCGGTTCGATCTTCACGCCTGGCCCCATGGTCGAGGTCACCGCCATGTGCTTCAGGAACGTGCCCTTGGCGCCTGACGGCTTTGACTTGATCACCGCATCGACCAGCGCGCGGATATTCTCGACGAGCGCAGCTTCAGTGAAGCTCGCCTTGCCGACGCCCGCCTGAACGATGCCCGCCTTTTCGACGCGGAACTCGACGGCGCCGCCCTTGGCGGCCTTGACCGCCTCGACGACGTCGTTGGTGACGGTGCCGACCTTCGGGTTCGGCATCAAGCCGCGAGGCCCGAGCACCTTACCGAGACGGCCGACCAAGGGCATCATGTCCGGCGTCGCGATGCAGCGGTCGAACTCGATCACGCCCTTCTGCACCTGCTCGACCAGATCCTCGGCGCCGACGACATCGGCGCCCGCCTTCTTGGCCTCTTCCGCCTTCGGACCCTTGGCGAACACGCCGACCCGAAGCTTTCGGCCCGAGCCGTTCGGCAACTGACAGACGCCGCGCACCATCTGATCGGCATGACGCGGATCGACGCCAAGATTGAGCGCGACCTCGATGGTCTCGTCGAACTTGGCCTTGGCGGCATCCTTGACGAGCTTCACAGCCTCCTCGAGCGAGTAAAGCTTGTCGCGATCGACCGTTTCGTTCGCCGCGCGAAGCCGTTTGCCGGGTTTCGTCATGACCTACTCCTGAACCTGCAGTCCCATGGAGCGGGCGGAACCCGCTATAATCTTCATTGCCTGCTCCACCGAATTGGCGTTGAGGTCCTTCATCTTGACCTCGGCAATCTCGCGAAGCTGCTCCTGCGTCACCGTGCCGGCGCCGATGCGGCCGGCCTCCTTCGAGCCCTTGCCGATCTTCGCCGCCTTCTTCAACAGGAAGGACGCCGGCGGCGTCTTCATCTCGAAGCTGAAGGAGCGGTCGGCATAGACCGTGATCACCGTCGGGATCGGCGAGCCTTCCTCCAGGCCTTGCGTCGCAGCGTTGAACTGCTTGCAGAACTCGGGAATGTTGACGCCGCGCTGGCCGAGCGCAGGCCCGATCGGCGGCGACGGATTTGCCTTGCCAGCCGGCACCTGAAGTTTGATGTAGCCGTCGATCTTCTTCGCCATCGCTTAAACGTCCCGCGCCTTCCCGCTCACACTTGTCGAAGCCTAGAGCTTCTCAACCTGTCCATATTCGAGCTCGACCGGAGTTGCCCGGCCAAAGATCGACACCGCTACCTTGAGCCGCGCCCGCTCCTCGTCGACCTCCTCGACGAGACCGTTGAACGATGCGAACGGGCCATCCGCCACCCGCACCTGCTCGCCGATCTCGAAGGTGACCGACGGCTTTGGCCGCTCCACACCTTCCTGCACCTGTTGCAAGATACGCCCCGCCTCCGCCTCGCTGATCGCGATCGGCTTGTTGTCGGTGCCGAGGAACCCGGTCACCTTCGGCGTGTTCTTGATCAGGTGATAGGTCTCGTCGTTGAGCTCCATCTTCACCAACACATAGCCCGGAAAGAACTTACGTTCGGAACTGACCTTGCGGCCGCGGCGCATCTCCACGACCTCCTCCATCGGCACCAGCACTTCCTCGATCTGGTCACCGAGGCCGGCAGCAACCGCACGCTCCTTGATCGACTCCGCGACCTTCCGCTCGAAGTTCGAATAAGCGTGGACGATGTACCAGTGCATTTCCATTGCCGCGACGTGACCTCTTAGCGCCCGATGCCGATGATGAAGGTGATGAGGAGGCTGAACACCTGATCCGCAGCGAGGAAGAACAGAGCCGACGCGACCACCATCACCAGCACCATGACGGTGGTGATGATCGTCTCTTTGCGCGTCGGCCAGGTAACCTTGGAAACCTCGGTCCTGACCTGCTGCAAGAATACGAATGGATTAGTCCTCGCCATCCCAATTCCCTATTCGGCGCGAATTGCCGTCGCCGACTTTTTTATCTCGCTCAGCCTGGCAGGAGTGGAGGGACTTCGAACCCCCAACCCCCGGTTTTGGAGACCGGTGCTCTAGCCAGTTGAGCTACACTCCTATCGCCTGCTCCATCAACGCCGCTTCGTCTTCACCGCTCTTCAGATCGTCAGCCTGTCAGGGCGCCAATCTTGGAGCGGGTGAAGGGAATCGAACCCTCGTCCTCAGCTTGGAAGGCTGCTGCTCTACCATTGAGCTACACCCGCGAACCATCCTCGCGACAAAGGTTGCCTGGTGGAGGGGGTTGGATTCGAACCAACGTAGGCATAGCCAACGGGTTTACAGCCCGTCCCCTTTAGCCACTCGGGCACCCCTCCTCTGCAAGTTGGATTTTCGATTGGTGAATTCTAACCAAGCCAAAACACCCCGCCGTCGGCCGGCAGGGTCCGCCAAAAGGGAGTTTATGGTAAGCGCACTCGTCGCTGTCAACTGCAAAACCCGTTGCAACAGCGCAAAAATGTTTAACCTCGACGAGGTTTAGGCCATCTAGTCGACCTTGGTCCACAGCTCAAACGGTACCAACGACCCCATGCCGCGCCAGAAGCATCCACCCCACCGCGCCTCCCGGCCTTCAAGAGCCAAGCCGTTGAAAGGAAAGGCGTTCTCTTCCCGCCGCAGCGCCGCGTCGGAGCAGCTCGTGCTTTATGGGCTCCACGCGGTCGAGGCGGCGCTCGCCAATCCGAGGCGAACCATCGGGCGGGTGTTCGCCACCGAAAATGCCGCACGGCGCCTCGCGGAACCGCTCCGGGCCCGCGGGCTGACGGCGGAATTAGCGCTGCCGCGCCAACTCGACCGCATGCTCGGCGGCGAGGCCGTGCATCAGGGTGTGGTGCTGGAAACCGAAATGCTGCCGACCCTTGATCTGGGCGACGTGGAGCCGAAGGGCATCCTCATGGTTCTCGATCAGGTCACCGATCCGCAAAATGTCGGTGCCGTGCTGCGCTCAGCGGCCGCTTTCGGCGCCGCCGGTCTCGTGCTGCCGGAGCGTCACAGCCCGCCCTTTTCGGGAGCTTTGGCCAAGGCGGCGAGCGGCGCGCTCGACATCGTGCCCGTGATTCTGATCGGAAATCTGGCGCAAAGCCTCGGTGCGCTCGGCGAACGCGGTTTTCTGCGCGTCGGGCTGGCGGAAGAGGCGAGCCAACCGCTCGAGACGACGGCGCTCACCCTTCCCCTCGCTCTCGTGCTCGGCGCGGAAGGCAAGGGGCTACGCCATCTCACGCGGGAGACCTGTGACCGGATCTGCCGCATCTCCACCAAAGAGAAGCTGGTGAGCCTCAACGTCTCGAACGCGGCCGCGATCGCACTCCATTGGGCAAGCATCACCGCAACGGCAACGTCGTAAAGTTAACGGCGCGCGGCGCTCTTTATTTTATTTCCCGTGGGCCGCCGCGGCCATAGCTCTGCGGCGGGTAATGGAAATAGGGCATGCAGCGGGCATAGCCCTCTTGGCCGTTGCCGTAGGGCCGGTAGAACCACCAATAGTTCCGGTCGTAGCAATAATAAGAGATGGCGCGCTTGGAATGAGCGTGGAACATGACGCGCTCGGGCCGCAGCCCTGGCGCCGCGATCGCGGAGCCTGGCGTCATCCCAACAGCCGCTCGTGACGCGCTCGGAAATAACCCTGCAAGCAGCAAAGCTGCGGCAATAACAGAAAAGACAAGCTTCCCCGCGCGCATCGCGAAGGCTCCCCCGTTTCCCCTTGCGAACTCACTCTATCCCATCTTGCTCGGTAAACAAAGGCGTGACCCTAGGCGGCCGGAGGTCGGCCCCAAGACACAAAAAATCCCGCTTCCTTCAACTTTTTGTTGGCAACGCCGCGCTATACTCTTCCGGAACCGAACACGCCAAAGTCGCGTTGCCCTAATCTCGCCACCCCCGCGTCCCTCCAGCAAAAGGTAAGCATCCATGTCATCCTCCGACACGTCAGGTAAGAAAGCCGCCTCCCGCGAGGCCGACGAGCTCGCCGATCAGATCGAAGCCATCCGCGCCGATCTGCAAAGCTTGAGCTCGACCGTAGGCCGCATCGCCAACACGCAGATGGGCCGCGCCCAGGACAAGGCCATGGAGACTGCAAACCAGGCCGAAGAGGCGATCCGGCAGAACCCGCTGTCGGCCGTGGCCATTGCCGTCGGCCTTGGCTTCCTGTTCGGCGTCTTCACCCGCCGCTAGGTCGGATCCATGTTGCGCGCAGCCATGGCGCTGCTGTCCACGTTGCAGATCGGCTCCCAGATCAAGACCACGATCGAGCGCGTTCTGCGACAGACGGTCGTCGTCGTCATCGCGGCGCTGATCATCCTTGCCGCGATCGTCTTCGGCCTCATCGCCGCCTATCACGGGCTGATCTCTATCTACGAGTTCAGCGCGGCCGAAGCGGCGGCGATCATGGCCGCTTGCCTTCTGGTGTTGGGCGCGATCGCGCTTGCGATCGCGTCATTCATCGGCAGGGAGCCGGCGAAGCGCCAGAGGAGAGCCGCCTCGCCGCTTGCCGGCATGGGCGACGGCGGGAACCTGGTCGACCAAGGCGTCAGCAAGGCCATGCAGCAGATCGGCCCCGTGCCGCTGCTCGCCATTGCCTTCATTGCTGGCGTGCTCGCCGGCCGCCGCTGACCGCGGCCGCGAAAGTGGAAATGCCCCGAAAACCGGACTAAGACTGACGACGACCTCGCGAAATCGACGGTGGGCGCAGCCTGACGATACGGCGAGGATCAAGGCGCCGGCTTAGCTCAGCAGGTAGAGCGGCTGATTTGTAATCAGTAGGTCGGGGGTTCGAATCCTCCAGCCGGCACCAAATCTTCCAGCATCATCCCACTTTTTCTGGTCTTTTCTGCCGTGCGTTTTCCTTCGGTCACCCCGCCCGTCGCAGTCCGATGGCTTGGGACATGGTCAGCGGCGCGAACCGTCCGTCCGGCAATTGCCTGATGCGCTCCTCCCGCACGCCGCTCGCGAGCGCGGCCCCGACCTCCCGGCCGGCGGTTTCGGATTCGGGGAGCACCCCTTCTTCGGCGGCGATTTGGCGGAGGTCCGCCGACGACAGCGCGCCGAACTCGCTCAGCTTGTGCGCCAAGAAGTCGACCAATGAGGTCGCAGGCGCCCGGATTGGAACAGGCGCGTTGCCAACGCGCCGATGCTCAAATTCCATGAGCTTTCTGACCGTCTCGAGATCGGACTTAAGTTCAGCGACCCTCGCGTCCCGTTCGCCTTGGACCTGAGCCAGAACCTTTTCAAAGTGGGCAAACGCAGAACTGATCTGTGCATCGATAAGCTTCGCACGTTCTTCAAGGTCGCTTCTGATGTCGCGCATATTGGCCCCCCGCATTCCGTAAGCTGATCACTTTAGCGCCGCAGTCAGAGGAGGGAAATGAGCTCAGAGCTGTGCTCCGCGGTCGAAGGCTGCAAATCGGTAAGAGCGCGATGTTCGAACCCCGCAAAATTGCCGGATGTTCGGCGATTGTGGATGCCCTGCATCACTGCCGGCGAAAACGCCCGCCCCGCGCCGAGCGCCAACTTATCCACAGGGTCGCAAAATCCGGCGGGGCTGCTCGGCGAGGCTTTGAGCGCGGGCGGGTTGACGACCCGTTGCAACTCCCCTGGACCTCCGGCCTTGTGCTTTTGAGCAGCCCAAAGAAATGCGCCGCTCAAATTTCGATGCGTCGAGCAGGGCGTGATCGAAGCTCACGCGATCGCTGAAAGGCTTCGTATTTTCAACGCGTTAGGCGGCACCGCGGGGATCCGGCACGCCCCCTGCAGCGGGGCGCGCTCGCCCACATTTTCCCCCATTGTGGCCGATGGGTCACAGGCATCCGGGCGAATCCCCTGTATAAGAACAATCAAGGGACCAAAAAGAGGGGGACTGAATTATGCGTGTCTTGATCGCTTGCGCCATCGTCATCTCAGCTGCCATTGGCCTTGGAGGCTGCTTCCACCATCAGCAACAGATGGTTCAGGAGCCGCTGAAATAGCTTCTGACTTGTCGACGGCGACGATCGACAAGATATCGACCTAGGGATCCTGTATCTCTCCTGCAAATGCCACGCCCCGGCTGGGTTTTTCCGGCCGGGGCGTTTGCTCGCGTTCTGCCCGCCCCGACCGTCGCTACTTGCGCCGCTCCGCCGGGGTTGAGCCCTTGAGGGCCAGACGCATCGCGCTCCAGGCAAGATGCACCGCCCGCTTCAGCGCGGCGCCGTCCGTGGCCAGCACCCGCACCAGCATCCCCGCCGATTTCGGCAATTGCGACGCCCCAATCGCTGCCTCGGCCTGATCAAGGCTGATGGTCTGGAGCTCGCCGGCGACCGCGGCGATCGGCAGATTTCGGCCAGCGACGATCAAAGTGCCTTGGGCCGCAAAGGCGCCGGAGACCCCGGGCCGCTTCGCCTGGAACGCACCCCCGTCGACCTTGAGGCGGTCGATCGCGAGCACCTCGCCGTCGGTGGTCTCGACGACGATCTCGCTGCAATAGGCCGAAAAAGTTCCGTCCTTACCAGCGGGGTCGTGCTGGAGGAAGGAGTCCGAAACGACGGCAATACCATCGCCACCAAGGGCAATGCTGATCGTCGAGCGACAGCGCGAACCCGGAAACAGGATCTGCGGGTCCGGCAAATATTCGAGATAGGAGCCCGCTTCCGAACTGAGACGGACCGTCTGCTCGGCGTGTCCCTTCGGCATGGTGTGAACCACGGTCGCAGCCTGGGTCGAGACATGGGCCTCCGCCCCCTGCCCCACGGCGATGCCGACGTCGAGGCGATCGTCCTCGTAGAGACCGCCGGAGCAGGACTGGAGGTAGAGCGTGGCGAGCGCGGGAAGGCTGGGGTCCTGGAACTGCAGCCGACAGACATGGAACGGGTAGCCGGCATATTGGCGCCGGAGAAAGCTGCGGCCGTCGGCGTCGGCGGCGAAAGCGAGGTCAAGCCGGCCCGACACGAGACGCCGTCCCGAGGGCGCCGCTTCGGTTGAGGTTTCGTCCGCGAAGGCGCGTTCAGTCGGCAAAGATAACGTCATCGACGAGCCGATCCACGATGGCCTCGACGCCATCTCCAGTCTTGCAGTTGGTCAACATCACGGGCCGTCCGCGACGCACCTCGTTCGCCTCCTTCACCATCAGATCGACATCGGCGCCGACGAAGGGCGCGAGGTCGGTCTTGTTGATCACGAGGAGGTCCGAGCGGGTGATACCGAGGCCGCGCTTTCGCGGAATGTCGTCGCCGGCCGCGGTGTCGATGACGAACAGCCAATAATCGACAAGCTCGAGCGAGAAGGTCGAGGCGAGATTGTCACCACCGGATTCCACCAGCACCGCCTCGAGCTCCGGGAAGGTCTCCGCGAGCTTCTCGACCGCCTGGATGTTGAGCGTCGGGTCTTCACGGATGGCGGTATGAGGACAGGCGCCGGTCTCAACGGCGAGTACGCGGGCAGGATCGATCAGGCCGGAGCGCTTGATCCGCTCGGCATCCTCTTGGGTCACGATGTCGTTGGCAACGACGGCCACCTCGATATTGCGCGCCTTGAACGCCGGGATCAGGCGCTCGACGAGAGCCGTCTTGCCGGAGCCGACCGGTCCGCCGATGCCGATCCGGGCGACACCCGGCAGCTTCTTGCCGTTCGCGATCATCGCAACATGTAGGTCTGCGCCAGCGGCAACTTCGCGGCGGGCTCGCAGGTGGCGATGGTGCCGTCGACATAGACGTCGAAGGTTTGCGGGTTGACCTTGATCTCCGGGCAGGCGTCGTTGTGCAGCATGTGCTGCTTGTTGAGCTTCCGCGTTCCGGCCGACGGCAGCAAGGTCTTGTCGAGATCGAGCGAGCCCGCAATGTCGGCGTCGATCGCGAGCTGATTGACGAAGCAGGCCGAGAGCGCCTGCTTGGCCCGGCCGAAGGCGCCCCATTGCGGCCGCATCAGCAAAGGCTCGCAGGTCATCAGGCTCGCGGCGCTGTCGCCCATGGCGCCCCAGCAGATGAAGCCGCCCTTGACCACGAGCTCGGGCTTGATGCCGAAGAACCCGGGGCGCCACAGCACCACGTCCGCCATCTTGCCGGGCTCGAGCGAGCCGATGAAAGCGTCGATGCCGAAGGTGCGCGCGGCGTTGATGGTGTATTTGGCGATGAAGCGCTTGATACGCTCGTTGTCGCCGCGCTTGCTTTTCTCCTCGGGGAGCCGACCGCGCTGATCCTTCATCTTCGAGGCGAGCTGCCAGGTCCGGCAGATCACCTCGCCGATACGGCCCATGCCTTGGCTGTCGGAGCCGAGCATGGAGATGGCGCCGAGATCGTGGAGGATGTCTTCCGCGGCGATGGTCTGGGCCCTGATCCGGCTTTCGGCGAAGGCGACGTCCTCGGGGATGTTGGGTTTGAGGTGATGGCACACCATGGTCATGTCGAGGTGCTCATCGAACGTGTTGACGGTGTAGGGATTGGTCGGGTTGGTCGAGGACGGCAGGCAATTGATTTCGCCGGCGACCCGGATGATGTCCGGCGCGTGGCCGCCGCCGGCGCCCTCGGTGTGATACATGTGGATGGTGCGGCCGCGAATGGCGGCGAGCGTATCCTCCAGAAACCCGCTTTCGTTCAGCGTGTCGGTGTGCAGCTGCACCTGGAAGTCGAGCTCGTCGGCGACCGAAAGACAGGTGTCGATCACCGCGGGCATCGCGCCCCAGTCCTCGTGGATCTTGAGGCCGATGCAGCCGCCGGCGATCTGGTCGAGGATCGAGCGCGGCCGCGAGGTGTTGCCGCGGCCGAGGAAGCCAAAATTGATCGGCCATTCTTCCGCCGCTTGCAGCATCTTGCCGACGTTAAACGCGCCGCCGCAGTCGATGCCAACCGTGATCGGCCCGAGCGAGCCGCCGATCATGGTCGTCAGTCCCGATGAGATGGCGTGCTGGCAAAGCTGCGCGGAGTCGAAATGCACATGGATATCGATTCCGCCCGGCGTCGCGATCATGCCTTCGGCATCGCGCACAGTGGTGGCCGCGCCGACGACGAGCTTCGGATGCACGCCGTCCATGGTCGCCGGGTTGCCGGCCTTGCCGACGGCGACGATCTTGCCGTCCTTGATGCCGATGTCGCCCTTGACGATGCCGAGCACCGGATCGATCACAAGCGCGTTGCAGAGCAGCATGTCGAGCGCGCCCATGGCGCTGTCATAGCCCGGCGTCAGGCCCAGGCCATCGCGGAGCGTCTTGCCGCCGCCGTGGAGGCACTCCTCGCCCGGGACGGTGAAGTCATGCTCGACCTCGGCAAGAAGCGACGTGTCGCCGAGGCGAATGGCGTCGCCCGTGGTCGGGCCATACATCTGCGCGTAGTCCTTGCGGCTCATCTTGGCCATGGGTCTAAGCTCCCTTGAAGCCGCGCTCGCGCGCACGCTGCAACGCCGCCGTCTTGATCCCCTCGCTCCGCCAATTGCCTTCGGTCAGGCTGTTGAGGCCGAGCAGCTCACCGGTGCCCCCGAACTCGGTGAGTACCACCTCCTTGGCCTCGCCCGGGGCAAAGCGGACCGCGGTCCCAGCGGGGATGTCGAGATGCATGCCGAAGCTCTCCGCGCGGTCAAAGTCGAGGGCCTTATTGGTCTCGAAGAAATGGTAGTGGCTGCCGATCTGGACCGGCCGGTCGCCGGTGTTGACCACCTTCAGCGTCACCTTGCGCCGGCCGGCGTTGAGCTCGATGTCGCCGTCGTCGGTGATGATCTCGCCGGGAACCACGGCATCCGCAGGTCGCTTCTCGGTGCCCGGCCGGATCGGGTCGTGGATGGTCACGAGCTTGGTCCCGTCCGGAAACGTGCCCTCCACCTGGATCATCGGCATCAGGTCGGCGACGCCGGGCCTGACGTCGTCGGAGGTGAGCAGCGTCGAGCCCCAGGAAATCAGATCGGCGACCGAGCGTCCCTCGCGCGCGCCTTCTAGGATCTCGTCGACGATATAGGCGACGGCCTCGGGATGATTGAGCTTGAGCCCCTTCGCCTTGTGCTTGCGGGCAAGTTCCGCGGCGACATAGACGGTCAACCGTTCCAGTTCCGTTGGCGTCAATAACAAGGTGCACCTCCCGCTCTTGCGCGAGCCTAATTGGCAAATACCCGTGTGGCGTTGGTGGCGGACTGCATCACGGCGATCTCCGCCTCGATGCCGTAACTCGAGAGATTTGTGAGCGACGGAACCGGCAGGGCCGCGATGCGCGCCGCCTCCTCCCTCGCCTCGATCAAGGCGCGCTGCGCACCGATATGGGTGAGGCAACCAAGCCTGATGCCGGCGCTCAAGAGCCCGCTGCAGAAGGTGTACGCCGACAGCGCGACGGCGTCGTCTTCGCTCAAGCCAGCACAGCCCCAGACGAGGCCCTGCATCGGCGCAAGATGGCCGTAGGCGGAACCTTGCTTGATCCGATCGCGATAAGCGGCGGCATCGGCGATCCCGAGCCTTGTTGCCACCGACAATATCGCCTCGCCCATCCGCCGCGACCCTGAACGTAGCTCGGCTGAGGGCGTCTGAATCTCGACTTGATCGTCGATGGCGGCGATTCTATCGAGGTCGGCCATGGCGCGATGCGCCGCCACCAAGACGGCGCGATCGAACGAGGCCCAGCGGGCGTTGAGCTGACCGATGACAAAGGCGCGAACATCGTCGGCGCCGGTGACCACGCCACTTTCGGCAAGGCCCTCGAGCCCCCAGGAGAAGGACACCGCGCCTGACGGGAACAGGCTGTCCCCGAATTGCAGAACGGCAAGGGTCGCGGCAACGTCACTCATCGTCCGCCACCTCGATTTTGCCTGCGCGCAGCAACGGCTCGAGGCGCGCGAGATAGTGCTCGGCCGGCCCCTGCATGGCGATGAGGAGAGCGCCCGGCTCGAAGCGCACCCGCCAATGCTGGTTCCCGGCGCAATAGCCGGCCTCGAGCGCGGCGTTGGCGTCTTGCGGCGTGATGCGGAGCCAGCGCTGCTCCGTCACCCGCAACACCACCGCCCGCGCCTCGTCGAGCAGAAGAACGGCGCCGTCGGCGAGCCGATCGCCGCGGTCGAGCGCGATGGCGATGTCGGTGCCCTTGTCGGTCTTGCCGCGAAGGCGGCGACGCAAGGTGTCGTCGCGATCGACGACGAGGAGCTCGACGCGATCCTTGTGCTCGAGATGATGCAGCCGGTCGGCGACAGACGGTTCGCTCGCGGTCCCCAGGATCTTGGTCACGGTGATCATGTTTGAACGCACTCGAAACTTTGAAACCTGCTTCGCTCCCCGTCCTTACTCCGCGGCCACGAGGTCCGACCGCCGGATCTCCGGATCGACCAACTCGCCGCGCGCCCGCGCCATCGCCGCCATCAGGCGCAGCACCGTGCACACCGCAAGGCGCGAGGTGGTGCCGCTGACGTCAAAGACGGGAGCAAGCTCGGTCACGTCGATGACGCTGACGGTCTTCCGCTCGCCGATAACGTCCGCGACGCGGATCATCTCGCGACTTTCGAGGCCGCCGGGCTCCGTCGCCGTCACACCGGGCGCGGCCGAGGCGTCCATGACATTGAAGTTGAAGCTGAGATATTGCGCATCGGTGCCGTCGAAGACCTTGGACACGGCCTCCTTGACCACCGCATCGATGCCGCGCTCGTAGATCTCGAACATCGGATAGAAGCGCAAGTTCCGCGCCTTGGCGAGGTCGACATAGTCCTTGGGGTTCATGGAATTCCGGGCGCCGATATGGGCGACATGCGCCGCGGGCAGGTTTGGCAGCTCGGTGATGCGCGCGAGCGCACAGGTGCTGAGCAGCTTCTCCCCGGCCCAACTGTCGGCGAGATCGAGATGGGCGCCGAAATGAAGGCAACCCATGGTCTTGTTGGCGCCGATATGGTCGGAGAGAGCACGCGCCGCCTGGATCGAGATCGACCGGTCGCCGCCGACGACGATGGGCGTGACGCCTGCCTTCAGCACCGTGGTCACGGCGCGGTAGATGCGCTGCCGCGCGCTGTCGGGGTTGACCTTCGGCATCGGCACGTCGCCGCAATCGACGGCGAGGCCGTCGAGATCGACGCCGAACTCGAACCAGTAGGACAGGTACTCCTGCGATGCGATGCGGAACTCGCGCGGTCCGTCCTCACTTCCGGGCTTGCCGACATTGCCTTCGTCGAACGGCACGCCGACAAAGGCGTATCTCGCGCCGTGCGCCTTGAGGGCGTCGGTCTCGAGCGGCACATGCGGCGCGCGCAAGAACGTCAACTGGCCCGGGGCTCGGTAGTTCTCACCGCCCTCTCCGCCAAGCGGCGAGAACAGATGCGCATAGCTTTTCGCGGGGTTCATGGCAGGTTCGCCCTTCTCTGTGGCTCGTTATTGGTCACGGCGTTTTTCCCTGATCGCGCAGGGTCTTCGCCCTGCTGCCGAGGAAATGCATGATCATCAGCGCCGCGGTCTTGATGCTGATGTGACTGACGTCGAATTGCGGACAGAGCTCCGACACTTCCATGATGTCGGCGCCGAAAGTGCCGGCGGTCCGCGCCAGCTGAATGATCTCGCGGCCCTTGAGGCCGAAGCATTCGGGCGCCGTGGTCCCGGGCATGCAGCTCGAGTCGATCGAATCCGTGTCCCAGGAGAAATAGACGCCGTCGGTGCCATCCCAGGCGCGGGTGAAGATCTCCTTGGTGCAGTCGATCACGCCGCGGCTCGCGACCTCGTACATCGGAATCAGGCGGACGTCGTTGTCGACGAAGAAGTCGTGCCAGTCTTTCGGATTGAGGCCGTTGCGCGAGCCCATGTGGATCAGGTTCTTGGCGTCGCAATTCGGCAGATCGAGCGCCCGCGAGGGGCCCGAGCAATTGGTGAAGGCGTTGCCGGCCCAATCGGGTGCCGCGTCGAGATGGCAATCGACGTGGAGATAGCCGATGCGTCCGTCCTTGTGGAAATCCGACAACGCCCGCGCCCCCGGTATCGGCACCGAATGGTCGCCGCCGCAGAGCACGACCTTGGCGCCGCCATGCAGGCACTCGGTCAGATACCGTAGATGTAGTCGTGGGACTTATCGTTGTTGCCGGGGACGATGGGGACGTCGCCGCAATCGACGATGTTGAAGAAGGTGAGGAGGTCGACGTCGTACTCGAACATATAGGGGAAGTATTGCGTCGAGGCCTCGCGGATGCCGGCCGCCCCTTGCGAGGTGCCGGCGCGCACGACCTGGCCCTGATCCCAGGGCACGCCGATGAAGCAGACCTTGGCGCCCATGGCGCGGATCGCGTCGCGGTCCGGAGGGCAATAGGGCGCGCCGAGGAAGGTGGCGATGCCTTGCGATTTGAAGGTGCCGTTGTGGAGCTTCGGCGAATAGATGTGATCGTCGGCGCCCGTGTGCTGATGCGGGCCCTGATGCTGATGCGGCACATGCCGCCACGGATGGTGCGCGTCGGTGCTCATGTCGGGCTCCCGGGCATTGCTTCGGTGTGTTCCAGGGTCGCGCCGTCAGGGGCCCGTGGCTCGGGCTTATCGAGCTCAATCGAGACGAGCTGCATCTCGCGCCCGGTCAACACCTTCGGCGTCGGATAACCGCAGTCTGGGCAGCGGAAATTGTAGCGCGCGGCCGGAGTCTTCACCGCATCGCAATGGCTGCACATCACCGTGAGCGGCACCTCCTCAATATGCAGCACCGCGTCCTCGCACCGCGTGCCCCGCGCCGCCGCGGGAAAGCAGAAATAGAGCGCCCGCGCGATGCCGCTCAAAGCCCCCATGCGGACCCTGATCTCGGTGACGGTTCCAGCGCCCGCACGCGCGGCGTGGTCGCAGACCTGCTCGACGAGGGCGCTCGCTATGGTCAGCTCATGCATACTGTTGCCTCGACAAGCTGGGCGCGGCTTGCGCGCGACGCCGAAGTAACGAGCCAATCGATCCACGCCCCCATGCCGTCGCCGGTCTTGGCCGAAAGTTGCAGCACGGCGATGTCGGGATTGATGGCGCGCGCGTGGCCGATGCAGCGGCCGACGTCGAAATCGACATGGGGCAAGAGATCGATTTTCGACAGGATCATCAGGCGGGAGGCGGCAAAAGCGTCGGGATATTTGAGCGGTTTGTCGTCACCTTCGGTGACCGAGAGGATCGCGACCTTGCCCGCCTCGCCGAGATCGAAGCCCGCGGGACAGACGAGATTGCCGACATTCTCGATGAACAGGATCGACCGGCGCTTCAAGGGCAGTTCCTCAAGCGCGTGTCCCACCATATGGGCGTCGAGGTGGCAGCCCCGGCCGGTGTTGATCTGGATGCTCGGCACGCCGGTGGCGCGGACGCGCTCGGCGTCGAGCGAGGTTTCCTGATCGCCTTCGATCACCGCGACCGGCAGTCTCGATTGCAGCGCCTCGACGGTCTTGACCAGGAGCGTGGTCTTGCCGGAGCCGGGACTCGAGACGAGATTGAGCACAAACACCCCTGCCCCTTCCAGCCGGCGCCGATTCTCCCCGGCATAGCGATCATTCTTGGCGAGGATGTCCTGCTCGATGTGAAGAAGCTCCGCCGCGCCGTGCGTGTGCGCCGCGTGGGCGCCCTCCCCGAAATGATGATCGCTGCAACCGCAAACGCCGCACATTGATATGACCTCTCCCTTGTAAAACGCGTTTAGTGTCCGGGCGATGCCTCTTCCGGCTCGCCTCGCATCTCGTCGCGCATGAGATGCATAAGCTTCCTCTCCAGTTCGACGTAGCCTTGGGCTTCCAGCATCTCCTCACGGCTGGCGATGCGGCGACCGCCCTTGAAGGCGGTGACCAGATTCTCACGCACGGTCCCAGGGTGCCGCGACATGAAGATGATGCGATCAGCGATGAAGATCGCCTCCTCCAGATCGTGGGTGACAAGAAGCACGGTCGCCAGCGAGCTTTCGACGATGCCGATCATCAGCTCCTGCATCTGCCATTTGGTCTCGGCGTCGAGCGCGCCGAACGGCTCGTCCATGAGCAGGATCGAGGGGCCGTTGGCGAGCGTCCGCGCGATGGCGACGCGCTGTTGCATGCCCCCCGACAGCTCGCGCGGGTAGGCATTCTTGAACTTGGTCAGCTTCACCAGCTGGATGAAGCGGTCGGCGTCCTCGCGACGCTTGGTCTTGGACACGCCGTTGATGCGCATGCCGTACTCGACATTCTTCCGCACCGTCATCCAGTCGAAGGAGGTGTAGCGCTGAAACACCATGCCCCGGGACTTGTCGGGACCGTCGATCAGGTTGCCGTCAAGGAACATCGCGCCCGTCGAAGGATCCTCGAGTCCCGCCACCATGCGGAGCACCGTCGACTTGCCGCAGCCGGATGGGCCGAGCAGCGCGCAGATCTCGCCCTCGTAGACGTCGAAGGACACATCGCGCACGGCCTCGATGGTGCCGCCGCCACCAAGCGCATAGCTCTTGCCGACATTTCGCACCGAGAGCTTGGCGACGCCTTTCGCGGCGGCGGCAGGTCCGGGCTCGGTGGCCATCGTGGCGAGGTTCCCTGTCATGTTTCGCGGCTTGCTGTCATCATTGGCATCAGAAGAACCGGAGGTACTCTTTCCGCTCCCATTCCGTGATGGCCTCGTGGAACCGGTCCCACTCGTCCTGCTTATGCAGCGTGTAGAGCCGGTGCATGGTGTCGCCGAACACGTGCTTGGCGAGCGGATCGGCGGCGAATCCGGCGATGGCCTGATCCAAATTTCGCGGCAGCGGCTTGACCTTGAACTCTTCGCGCTCCTTCGGCGTCAGATCGTAAAGCGACTTCTCCAGCGACGGCCCCGGATCGATCTCTTCCTTGATGCCTTCGAGAGACGCCGCGGCGGTCATGGCGAGACCGAGATAGGGGTTGAGGGTCATGTCCGCGGCACGGTTCTCGATGGCGAAGCGCGCTTGCGGAAACCGGATCATCGCCGAGCGGTTGTTGACGCCATAGGTCATGTGGGTCGGCGCCCAGGTCACGGTGCCGCCTTCGAATTCGCGGGCGCGGGCGATCAGGCCCTTGTAGCTGTTCACCGTCGGGCAAGTGACGGCGGTCAGCGCCACGCCGTGGCGCAACACGCCGCCGGCGGCGTTCCGCGCCACATCGCTCCAGCCGCCGCTCGCCTCGTCCTTGAACAGGTTGACGCCTTGCTTCGCCGTCGACTGAACGCTCCAATTGATATGGGCGCCGCTCCGCCAGTCGCCTTGGGCCGGCTTCGGCATGAAGGTCACGAACATGCCGTGACGCTTGGCAATCTCCTTCAAGAGGATGCGGAAGAAGGTGAAGCGGTCGGCCATGCCGAGCACGGTCGAGTAGTCGAAATCGACCTCGAATTGGGAATAGGCGCCCTCGCAGACGACGTTCTTGAGGCCCCAGCCCATGCCGTTCAGATATTCGATCACGTCGGCGAGAAACGGCATCGAGTTCGAGGGAGTATTCGACGTCGTAGCCGAAGGCCTGGCGGCGTGGACGGAACCCGGCGGGATCGTCTTCGATGGCACGCACCGGCTCGCCCGTCTCGTCATAGCGCAGGACGATGAACTCGGGCTCGAGCCCGGCGTAGAACGCGTAGCCGGCCTCAGCCGCTTCCTGCACGGTGCGCTTCAGCGCCATGCGCGGGCAAACGTTATAAGGGGCACCCTCGTAGTAGAGGTCGGCGAACACGACCGCGATCTGGGGGTCCCAGGGGCAGATGAAGATCGCGTCGAGATCGGGGATCGGGATCTGGTCCGGATCGGCGGGTCCAAGCTCGGGGAACATCGCCACCGAATGCACCGCGAATTGCGGCCCCTTGCCGATGCACAGATTCTCGAACTCGGAGACGGGAACCGGCTTCGTCTTGGGGCTGCCCAAGATGTCGATCCAGGTGGAGAGGACATATTTGACCCCCGCCTTCTCCAGCTTCGCCTTCGCCTCGTCGATGCGACCCTTGTCCGGGATCGCCTCCGTCATCGACTCCGCATAGATGCCAGCCATCAACGTCTCCCCACTCATCAATTACGTCCGCCACGGCGGGCGGACCCAAGCGGTCCGCCGCGCCAATAGACGGCACATGCTCAGCCGCGATAACCGCCGTCGTAGAGGTCTTTCAGCAGGCTGCAGTCGATCCCCTTCTCCGGGGGATATTCCTCCTTCACCACGCCGAACTTGACCCACCAGCTATTGGTGAGCTTGAAGTGGTCGAGCATCTGACCGTTCTTCTGACCGAACGGCGGATCGCCCGGCGCCACGCCGCAGAACCGCGCGGCCTCCATGAAGGTATAAGGATAGAGCCCGGCATCGAGACCGGTGCCGTCCTTGCCGATGACGAGCTCGACGTCGGGAACCGACATCTTCATGCCGTCGGCAATGATCTTGTTGCCTTCCTCGGGATTCTTCTTCCACCAGGCGATGGCGTCATACATCGCCTTCATCGCCTTGAGCGCCGTCTCCCTATGATTCTTGGCCCAATCCTCGTTGACGAAATGGGCATCGGCGATCAGCGCGTTCTTGGCCCATTCCGGGTCCTTGGTGCTCGCCACCACCTTGGCGCCGGGCACCGCTTCCAAGGTCTGGGTGCCGAACGGCTCCCACAGCTCCGCACCGCCGACGCTGCCGCCGATCATGGCGGCCGCGGCCTGATCCATGATGACGTTGACATAGTCAACGGAGTTGAAGGGGATGCCGTTCTGCTCCAGATAGATTCCCATCATGATTTGCGGCAGGCCGCCGACCATGACCGCCACCTTCTTGCCCTTGAGGTCCTCGGCGCTCTTGATCTCCGGACGCATGATCAGCTTGTCGGTGCCGTGGGAGAGATTGCCGTAGGCGGCCATGCGCACCGGCATGTTCTGCGAGGCGCCGATCGGCGCGAACTCGGCGGTGCTGGAGACGATCTCGAGCTGCCCCGAGGTCATCAGGCTGAAGCTTTGGAACGGATCCTCGATGGCCTGGTAGGTGATGTCGAGGTCAGGCGCCAAGTTCTTCTCCTTGGCGATGTACCACCAGCCATAGCCGGGCCAGGTGAGGCCGGCGACCCTGACCTGCTCCTTGGCGAGAGCGAGATTGGCGGTGAGAAGGGTGAGGCCGGCGAGGCCAGCGGCGAGCAGCCAGCGCCGAATATGAGATATTGATCCGTCCATTGTTGATACTCCCCTCGAATACGAGTTCGAACGACGCGACAAGCTCCCGCTAGCTCTCCCCGCGCGCGACATACGGGAAGAGCAGTTGATGCGCTAAGCGGAACAGGAAATCGAACATCAGGCCGACGATGCCGATCACGAGAATGCCGGCCATGATCTCGTCGACCTTGAGGAAGCGCTGGCCCCGCATCATCACGGCGCCGATGCCCGTGGTCGAGGCGACGATCTCGGCGATGACGAGGTAGGTCCAGCTCACCGCGAGCATCTGGCGCATCGAGATCACGATCTTCGGCGCCACCGCCGGCAGCACGATGGTCGACAGGATCTGCCAGCGGTTGGCGCCGAGCGTCATGGCGGTCTCGACCAGCTCGGCGCGGACCGCGCGGGTGTGATCCATGATCAGCGTGATCAGGAAGAAGATGACGCCGATGAACAAAAGCGCGAGCTTCGACCCCTCGCCCGCCCCGAACCACATCAGGAGCAGCGGGATGAAGGCCGGCGCCGGCAGATAGCGCCAGGCGCTGACGAAGGGATTGACGAAGGCGTCGACCGTTTTGAACGAGCCCATCAGGATGCCGAGCGGAATGGCCACGGCGCAGGCGAGCGCGAAGCTCACCAGGATGCGGTAGATGCTGATGCCGATATCGGTCAGGAACCCGCGCTCGGTGAGCATGATGTAGAGTGTCGACAGCACGCGATGCGGCGCCGGCATGAACAGGGTGTTGACCCAGCCTTTGGCGTCGGCGAGTTCCCACAGGCCGAAGAAGATCACCCACACCGCGACCCCGAGCGTCACCGACCAGGCGAGCGGTATCGGCTTCAGATATTCGAACCAGCGCTGGCGGCTTTTCTTGGCCGGCGCCGATCGCGGATGTTCGGTTGGGATCACGCGCGGATCCCCGTCCATGGTTAGGGCTGTCCCCATTTGAGCATATTCTTGTACATGGCGAGACCAACCATCGGCTCGACTGAGGCCAAATCTTTGCGGCTGTAACAATGCTGGCGCAGGAACAGCGCGAGCTGCTCATGTGTCTCGCAGATGACCTCGACCAGGAGGTCATAGCGGCCGGCGACGAACAGGACGTAGGTGACCTCGTCGAGGTCCCGGAAATAATGCGCGGCCTTCTGCGGATCGTGCCCCGGCTCGAGCTTGAGCCCGATCATGGCATAGGCATCGTAACCGAGCGCCATGGGATCGGCGACGCCGATAATCCGGAGCACTTTCGACTCGATCAATTGGCCGACGCGATTGCGCACCGCGCCCTCGGAAATGCCGAGCTGCTTCGCGATCGCGGTGAAGGGCGCGCGGCCGTCCTCCTGGAGAATGCGGATTATGGTGAAGTCGATGGCATCGAGCGCCGCGGGGGCCCGCGCCTGCGGCAGCGCGCTGGGGCTCGCACCCCCCTGGCCTGCTCCCGCCGTCACGGCGGCACGCCTCACCAAGCTTATCGGCTTTCGCGATACTGCCATCCAACCTCGCGCCCCAGACCCATTGCGCTTCTCGAAGGTTGAAAGGCTATTCTCTACGAATTTTGGAACTGGACAACCCTATAAATGCAAGAATGCGCATTCGATAGGCATATTGCCTACGATTTCCGCGTTCTGGCTATCGCGACGGCAGATCGCGTCGCTAGCAGTTTTCCTCGCGATGCCACAGTCGCTCGCGCGCCCCAGCCGACGGCCGCAGGATCGGCGACATGAATATGAAAACTCGTGATATTTTTCTGACAATTCGTGGCACTAGAGCCACAGTGCACCCGAAATCCGACCGTGCCGGGTGAGTTTCCCGCCTGTTACGCTTGAGGCCGCATCGCTTTCTGCCCGAAAGTACCACCACGCACGGCAATCGCCGGCGCGGGGGGATTTCAGTTATGGGGCGGCAAGCACCACGACGGCCGGCGCGCGGAGGCGCCGCCGAGGGGCAGTATCGGGCGTCGTGGACGCCGCCGCAGCCACATGCCCGCGGTGATCTCAAATCTGCGCTGACCTTAAGCGCGAGCGTGCTCGTCATCAGCCTCATGCTCGGCTCCCCGGTCGCCCGTGCCCAGCAACAGGCCACCTGCGGCGATCCCGCGGCGGCGCCGGCCTTTGTCCCTGTTGGCACTGCGACGGGGGTATTTGCCGTGGCTTGCGGCCACGGAGCCGTCGCCAACGGCGGCGCTGCCACCGCGATCGGATATAATTCCAACGCCAATGGCACCTACGCCACGGCGACCGGAGGCTATGCCAACGCCACGGGTTTCGAAGCCACCGCAACGGGTGGCGATGCCCGTGCCAATGGCGCCAATGCCACTGCCACCGGCTCCCTGGCTAATGCCAATGGCGATCACGCCACAGCCACCGGGAACAACGCCACCGCCAACGGCGCTAACGCTACCGCGACGGGAACGAATGCCACCGCCAACGGTGAGTTCGCCACCGCAGCCGGCTCGGATGCTACCGCCATTGGCTCAAACGCGACGGCGACCGGCGCCAACGCCAATGCCAACGGCGCCAATGCCACAGCGACCGGATCTCTTGCTAACGCCAACGGCGAGAGGGCGACACGGGAACCGACGCCAACGCCAATGGCGCACGCCACGGCACCTCGCCACGCGATCGGCATCGGCGACAGCGACGGGCAATCGGCCAATGCAAACGGTAACGAAGCCACCGCCACGGGTTCCGGCGCTTCGGCGCAACGGCGGCCATGCTACTGCCACGGGCGTTCTTGCCTACGCGAATGGTTTCGGCGCCACAGCCACCGGCGACAGGGCTATTGCGGATGGCGGAATTCGCCACCGCGACCGGCGCCGTCGCCATTGCCAACGGCATCAACGCCACCGCCACCGGCGCCAATGCCACCGCCAACGGCAATTTCGCGACAGCCACCGGCGCATCGGCCAACGCCAATGGAACGTCTGCTACGGCCACCGGACAACTGGCCAACGCCAATGGCGCTACCGCCACCGCTACTGGTTACCGCGTCCAACGCCAATGGAAGTTCTGCAACGGCCACGGGCGACTGCCGCCAACGCAAACGGCGAGTTTGCCCCGGCCACGGGATTCGTCGCCAACGCTCAACGGCGCGAACGCGACGGCGACGGGCGTCAGTGCTTTCGCCAACGGCGCCTCGGCGACGGCGACCGGCGACAACTCCCTGGCCAATGGTGTCGCAGCGACCGCGACCGGTCAGAATCCGTGGCCAACGGCGATGCCGCGACGGCCACCGGGTTCCAGTCCAACGCCAATGGCGCCAACGCCACGGCTACCGGCTCCCTGGCCAATGCGAATGGCGCGCACGCCACCGCTACCGGCGATCAGGCCTTCGCCAACGGGCTCTCCGCCGCAGCGACCGGTTACGACGCTCGACGCCATTGGTGACGCGGCCACCGCCACTGGCGTTTCTTCCAACGCAAACGGCTACGCTGCGACGGCGACTGGCCGGGCAGCTATTGCGAGCGGTCGTCGCGGCTACCGCGACGGGAACCCTCGCCGATGCAAATGGCAACCTAGCAACCGCAACCGGCGCCAGCGCCAGAGCGAGCGGAACCGCTGCTACCGCCACCGGCGCTTCAGCTCAAGCCAACGGCGATCATGCCACCGCGACCGGCGACAGCGCCAACGCCAACGGCGAGTTCGCCACGGCAACCGGTGCCAACGCGTTATGCCAACGGCGTACTCGGCGACGGCGACCGGCGACAACGCGACGGCCAACGGCACCGCGGCGACAGCGACCGGACAGAAATCGCTTCGCCAACGGCGACGCCGCCACAGCCACCGGTTTCCAATCGAACGCCAATGGCGCCAACGCCACGGCAACAGGTTCGCTTGCCAACGCCAACGGCGATCACGCCACGGCCACCGGCGACCAATCCAATGCCAACGGCGCCAACGCCACCGCGACCGGTGTCGGCGCCAGCGCCAATGGCTACGGCGCCACGGCGACAGGCGATCGACGCCAATGCCAACGGCCACGCCGCCACGGCGACGGGCACTGCCGCCACCGCCAACGGCTACGCCGCTACTTCGAGCGGTTACCTTGCCAATGCCAACGGCTACAGCGCCACCGCGACCGGCGCCAACGCCGCCGCCAATGGCGACTTCGCCACGGCGACCGGCCGGAACTCCGTCGCCAACGGCGCCTCGGCCACGGCGACCGGCGTCGCCGCCAACGCCAACGGCATCCAGGCCACGGCGACCGGCGGCTACTCCACCGCCAACGGCACCTTCGCCACGGCGACCGGCACCGGCTCCGTTGCCAACGGCCTCGCCGCCACGGCAACCGGCGCGACCACCATCGCCAACGGCACGCTCGCCACGGCGACCGGCGACCAGTCCAACGGCCAACGGCCACAGCGCCACGGCGACCGGCGCCAAATCCGACGCCAACGGCTATTCCGCCACCGCCACTGGCGACCATGCTAACGCGCAAGGCAGTAACGCCACCGCGTCAGGCTCTTTCGCCAACGCCAACGGCGAGTTTGCGACGGCAACCGGCTCCAATGCGTTCGCCAACGGAGCCTCGGCGACGGCAACCGGCGATAACTCCGTCGCCAATGGTGTTGCGGCGACGGCGACGGGCCAGGAGTCCTTCGCCAATGGCAATGCCGCCACGGCGACTGGGTTCCAGTCCAACGCCAACGGCGCCAATGCCACCGCCACCGGAGTTGCCGCACAGCGCTAATGGCCAATTTGCTACAGCCACCGGGACGGACGCCCACGCTAACGGGTTCTCGGCCACCGCAACCGGATCTTCGGCCACTGCCAACGGCAATTCCGCAACCGCCTCTGGAGCTGGCGCCAATGCTAATGGCCTCGTGGCAACGGCGACGGGAGCCGACGCCACTGCTAACGGCTTCGCATCCACAGCCACCGGTTGGTTTGCCAACGCCAACGGCGACAGCGCCACGGCAACCGGCGCCAACGCCTTCGCCAACGGCGCCTCGGCGACAGCGACGGGCGATAATTCCGTCGCCAATGGCGTTGCGGCGACGGCGACGGGCCAGGAGTCCTTCGCCAATGGTAATGCCGCCACGGCAACCGGTTTCCAGTCCAACGCCAACGGCGCCAACGCCACGGCGACGGGTGCAAATGCCATCGCCAATGGCGCCAATGCCACCGCCACCGGCAGCCAAGCCAATGCCCAGGGCACGTCCGCCACCGCAACGGGTGTCAACGCCAACGCCAACGGCTTCTTCGCTACCGCCACGGGCAGCGATGCGCAACGCCCAAGGCTTCTCCGCCACCGCCACCGGCAAACAGGCCGAATGCTAAGGGCGCCAATGCCACCGCGACCGGCGCCAATGCCACCGCCAACGGTCAGTTCGCCACGGCGACAGGAACCGTACGCGAACGCTAATGGATTCACCGCCACCGCCACTGGCAATTTCGCCAATGCCAATGGCAGTTTCGCTACCGCGACGGGGTATGACGCCGCCGCCAATGGCGCGCGCGCGACGGCCACCGGCGAGCAGGCTAACGCCAACGGCGCCAATGCCACAGCAACTGGCACTCTTGCCAATGCCCAGGGCGAGTTCGCCACCGCGACTGGCGCCAACGCGTTCGCCAACGGCGCCTCGGCGACGGCGACCGGCGATAACTCCGTCGCCAATGGCACTGCGGCCACCGCAACCGGACAGGAATCCTTCGCCAACGGCAATGCCGCCACGGCGACCGGCTTCCAATCCAACGCCAACGGCGCCAATGCCACCGCCACGGGCGCCCTGGCGAACGCCAACGGCGCCAATGCAACGGCGACCGGCGCCGGCGCTGTCGCCAATGGCGACTCTGCAACGTCAACAGGTGCGAACGCGGTCGCCAACGGCGCCTCGGCCACCGCGACCGGCGATAATTCCGTCGCCAATGGCGTCGCGGCGACGGCAACCGGTCAGGAATCGGTCGCCAACGGCGACGCCGCCACGGCCACCGGCTATCAATCCAATGCGAACGGCGCCAACGCCACGGCGACCGGCTCCCTTGCCAAC
This sequence comes from uncultured Alphaproteobacteria bacterium, assembly GCA_963732955.1. Lineage (GTDB taxonomy): Bacteria > Pseudomonadota > Alphaproteobacteria > Rhizobiales > Methyloligellaceae > Methyloceanibacter. The sequence continues at coordinate 549,667 of CAVTBH010000004.1, read as the reverse complement.
GCCAACGGCACATCGGCGACGGCCTCTGGCGACAACGCCAGCGCCCAAGGCAGCAATGCTGCGGCCTTTGGCTCTTACGCTTTAGCCTTGGGCGGCATGGCGACTGCCGTCGGCAACGAAGCTACCGCCAACGGCGCGTCGGCCACCGCGACCGGCGACAACGCCAACGCCCAGGGCAGCAACGCCTCGGCCTTTGGACCGTTCGCCTTCGCGCTCGGCGACTTCGCCACCGCCACCGGCAATGAGGCCAACGCAAGCGGCGCCTCGGCGACGGCGAGTGGCGACCACGCTAACGCCAGCGGCAGCAACGCCACGGCCACTGGCTCTTATGCCAATGCCAATGGCGACTTCGCCACCGCGACCGGCAACCAAGCCAACGCCAATGGCGCCTCGGCCACAGCGACCGGCACCTACGCCAACGCCAACGGCGAGTTCGCCAGCGCGACCGGCGCCAACGCCACCGCCAATGGCATCGCGGCGACCGCGACCGGCACCCAAGCCAACGCCAATGGCGACTTTGCCACCGCGACCGGCAACGAGGCCGGCGCCAACGGGGCTCAAGCCACGGCCACCGGCGATCACGCCGCGGCCAACGGCGCCTTCGCCACCGCGACCGGCACCTACGCCAATGCCAACGGCGAGTCGGCGACCGCAAGCGGCGCCAGTGCCAACGCCAATGGCGTCGGTGCGACCGCCACCGGCACCTTCGCCAATGCCAACGGGGCCTTCGCCACCGCCACCGGCAACGAAGCCAACGCCAATGGCGCTTCGGCTACGGCCTCGGGCGACAACGCCAACGCCCAAGGCAGCAACGCCACCGTCACCGGCTCCTATGCGCAGGCGAACGGCGACTTCGCCACCGCCACCGGCAACGAAGCCAACGCCAACGGCGCTTCGGCGACGGCAAGCGGCGACAATGCCAACGCGCAAGGCAGCAACGCCACCGCGACCGGCTCTTACGCCCAGGCCAATGGGACCTTCTCGACGGCGACGGGCAATGAAGCCAACGCCACCGGCGCGTCGGCCACGGCCACCGGCGACAACGCCAATGCCAATGGCGACTTCGCCACCGCCACCGGCACCTATGCCTTCGCTAATGGCCTCGCGGCGACGGCGACCGGCACCCTCGCCAATGCCAACGGCAACTTCGCCACCGCCACCGGCAACGAAGCCGACGCCAACGGTGCCCAAGCCACGGCCGGCGGCGATCACGCCAGCGCCAATGGCGCCTTCGCCACCGCCACCGGCACCTACGCCAAGGCCAATGGCGAGTCGGCGACTGCTACCGGCGCCAGTGCCAACGCCAACGGCGATGACGCCACGGCCACCGGCACCTATGCCAACGCCAACGGTGCCTTCGCCACGGCGACCGGCAACGAAGCCAACGCCAACGGCGTGTCGGCAACCGCGTCCGGCGACAATGCCGATGCCGAGGGCAGCAATGCCACCGCCGCCGGTTCCTATGCGAAAGCCAACGGTGACTTCGCAACCGCGACCGGCAATGAGGCGAACGCCAACGGTGCCTCGGCGACGGCGAGCGGCGACACCGCCTTCGCCAATGGCGACTTCGCCACCGCCACCGGCACCCATGCCCTCGCCAATGGCGACTTCGCCAGCGCCACCGGAGCCAGCGCCAACGCCAATGGCATCGCGGCCACGGCCACCGGCACCTACTCGTACGCCAATGGAGGCTTCGCCACCGCCACCGGCAATTTCGCTCAAGCCAATGGCGCCCAAGCCACGTCCAGCGGTGATCACGCCAACGCCAATGGGGCCTACGCCACCGCCACCGGCACCTACGCCAAAGCCAATGGCGACTCCGCGAGCGCCACTGGCGCTAGCGCCAACGCCAATGGCGCCGCGGCCACCGCGACGGGCACCTTCGCCAATGCCAATGGCGCCTTCGCCACGGCGACCGGCAACGAGGCCAACGCCAATGGCGTGTCGGCGACCGCAAGCGGCGACACCGCCGACGCCGAGGGCAGCAATGCCACAGCGACGGGCTCCTACGCCAAGGCCAACGGCGCCTCGGCGACGGCGAGCGGCGACACTGCCGACGCCGAGGGCAGCAACGCCACGGCGACGGGCTCGTACGCCAAGGCCAACGGCGCTTTCGCCACTGCTACCGGTAATGAGGCGAATGCCAACGGCGCCTCGGCCACAGCCTCCGGCGACAATGCCAGTGCCGAGGGTAGCAATGCCACTGCCGGCGGTTCGTACGCCAAGGCCAACGGCACCTCAGCCACGGCCACCGGCAACTCCGCTGACGCCGAGGGTAGTAATGCCACCGCCGGCGGTTCCTTCGCCAAGGCCAACGGGACCTCGGCCACCGCAACCGGCAACTTCGCCGATGCCGAGGGCAGCAACGCCACTGCCTCCGGCTCTTACGCTAGGGCCGAATGGCGCACTTCGCCACCGCAACCGGCAATGAAGCCAATGCCAACGGGGCGTCGGCCACCGCCTCTGGCGACAACGCCAGCGCCGAGGGCAGCAATGCTACCGCCGTCCGGCTCCTACGCCAAGGCCAACGGCGCCTTCGCCACCGCCACCGGCAATGAAGCCAATGCCAATGGAGCGTCGGCTGTAGCCACGGGCGACAGTGCCAGCGCGCAAGGCAGCAACGCCGCCGCGTTCGGCTCGATGTCCTATGCGCTGGGCGACTTCGCCACGGCCATGGGCAATGAGGCCATGGCCAACGGCGCTTCGGCGACAGCTTCCGGCGACAGCGCCGACGCCGAGGGCAGCAACGCCACCGCGTCCGGCTCCTACGCCAAGGCCAACGGCGCTTCGGCGACAGCTTCCGGCGACAGCGCCGACGCCGAAGGCAGCAACGCCACCGCGTCCGGTTCCTACGCCAAGGCCAACGGCACCTCGGCTACCGCGAGCGGCGACAGCGCCGACGCCGAGGGCAGCAACGCCACCGCGTCCGGTTCCTACGCCAAGGCCAACGGCACCTCGGCAACGGCGAGCGGCACACCGCCGACGCCGAGGGCAGCAACGCTTCGGCCTTCGGCTCCATGTCTTACGCAATGGGCGACTTCGCCTCGGCCATGGGCAATGAGGCGAACGCGAATGGCGCCTCGGCGACGGCCGCTGGCGACAACGCTAGCGCGCAAGGTGCCAACGCCACCGCGGTCGGCTCCTATTCCGGTGCCACGGGCGCCGCGGCGACGGCGATCGGCGATCTCGCCAGCGCCGAGGGCAGCGACGCCGCGGCCTTCGGCTCCATGTCCTACGCGCTCGGCGACTTCGCCACTGCAAGCGGCCACCAAACCAAGGCCAATGGCACCTCGGCAACCGCGAGCGGCGACAACGCCAGCGCGCAAGGCAGCAACGCCACGGCGACCGGCGCCTACGCCACCGCCAACGGGGCGTCTGCCACCGCGACCGGCGATCAGACCGTAGCCAACGGCGTCTATGCCACCGCCACCGGCGCCAGCGCCAATGCTCAGGGCGGCAACGCCGTCGCCATGGGCGCCTTCGCGACGGCGACCGGCGACACTGCGCTTGCAGTCGGCAATCAGGCCGTCGCCTTCGGCGCCAGCACGACGGCCGTTGGCGACAGGGCTCAAGCCGTGGCCGACAACGCCTCGGCATTCGGCCAGGAGGCGTATGCGTCGGGCAAAGGTTCTACGGCGATCGGCTACGGCGCCACCGCGGCGTATAATGACTCGACGGCAATCGGCACCGGCGCCAAGACACAGAACAGCAACGAGATCGCGCTTGGGACGAGCGACGACTCCATTCGCGCGCCGGGGATCACTTCGGGCCAGAGCCGGGCGCGGCAATCGGGGCCGCTCGAGATCGTGACGTCGGATTCGGGCGGCAACCTCGCCACCGACGGCGGCGATCTGTTCAAGACCGTCGGCGAGCTGAAGGCCGGCGTCGCCATTGCTCTCGCCGTCGACGCGCCGGATCTGTCGGACAGCGAGAAATTCGCCATGCGCGTCGGCTGGGGTAATTTCCAGGGCGACGCCAACGCCGTCGGCTTCAGCGCTGTCGGTCTGATCTGCCGCGAATGCTTCAGCGGCAAGATTTCGCTCGACGGGTCGGTCGGGGTGGGTTGGTCCGACTACAAGACCTATAACGCCGACGCCATCATCGGCAGCCGCCTCGGCATGCGATGGTCTTGGAAATAGGGACGAAACTGCGCTAATGGACCCTCTACGCGAGGGATCCGCTCAGGCGCGCCTGGCACCGGCCCCTCCTCCGTTGCGAATGTAGATGCAAGTGTGCGCGACGACCGGACGGGCTACCGTCCATGTCGCCGCCGGGCAAGCTCAGCGTAAGTCGGGTGATCGTGGTGGCGTCTTTCCCCCTCCCCTTGATGAGAGCCGCGACGGCGGCGCTGGCCGTCTCCATCCTTGGCCTTTCCGCAGGCGGCCTTTATGCCGAGACCAAATCAGCTAAGCCCGATACCCAGAAAAAGGCTGGAGCCCCCGCAGCAGCCCCGCAGGCGCCGCCGCTAAGGCCGCAGATTCCGGACAAGACGCGGCTCGGCATTCTGGTGCAGTCCTACATGGTCGCGCTCAGCCAAGCGAACCTCACCGGCAATTTCAGTGTCCTGCGCGACATGGGCTCGCCCGACTTCCAGCAGCGCAACTCGCCGGCGCAACTGGCCGACATCTTCTCGAGCCTGCGCAAGGGCAACATCGACCTCACGCCGATCATCGTCTACTCGCCAACCCTGTCGCGCGAACCAGAATACGACACCAACGGCCTGCTTCATCTCAACGGCTACTACAAGACCGAGCCGCAACGCGTGCAGTTCGATTTGGTGTTGCAGCCGGTTGGCGGCATGTGGCGTCTCTACGGCATTTCGGTAGGAACAGTCCCGGCGCCCACAGACGATCGAGCGAGCGCCGTGGCTCCCCCCGACCAGCCGACGCCTGTACCCGCCCCGAAGAGGAAGCCATCCAAAGCCAAGCCCAACTGAAGGGACAGATGAAGATCGGCCCAAGGTGTGGCCGGCATCCCGTCGCCCGCATGAGGACCGCATGCTCGATCGCTCAGCCCTGAAGTCGTTCTATCCGCTGGTGGCGACGCCTTGCTACGGCGGCGCCTTGTTCTACACCTACGTCGTCAGCCTCATCCAACTGATCAACGCCTCGCAAAGCGCCGGCATGGCCGTCGATTTCTTTTTTCGCGCTGGCGACAGTCTCGTGACGCGCGCGCGCAACGATTGCGTCGCCCAGTTCCTGGCCAATCCGGTCTTCACGCATCTGTTCTGGATCGACGGCGATATCGGGTTCTCACCCGAGGCCGCCATGCGGCTGCTCTTGTCAGACCATGACGTCGCGGCGGGCGTCTATCCCTTGAAGCGCGAGGAATGGCCGGCCGAAGGCGTGCCGGAAGGAACGACGCGGAAGCGCTTTGACGACCTCTATGCGCGCTATCCCGTGAACACCGATGAGATCTCCGGTGACGTGGTCGAGCTCACCGTCGATGCCGATGGCTTCATGCGTGTGAGCGACGCGCCGACCGGCTTCATGGTCATCAAGCGCAAGGTGTTCGACCTGTTGATCGAAAAATACCCCGACTATAAGTACAAGCCGGATTGGCCCGAGGGCAACGTTCCCGAGGGCGGGTTCCATTATCGCTTCTTCGACACCATGATCGACCCGATCTCGAAGCGCCTGCTGTCGGAGGACTACGCTTTTTGCCGGCTGCTGCAGCATATCGGCCAGGACATCTATGTCGACGCCAACTCGAACCTCACCCACATGGGCCAGCGCCTCTACACCGGCGACTTCGGCGCCACGCTCAGGACCGCCCCGACCAAGGCCATCGGCGCCACCAAGGGAGCCCGCATCGTGGTCAAGGGCATCAATCATCTCAAGACCAATCCCTGACGCGTGGCGCCGGGGCCTGCGCCCAAGCTCAGAGCTTCCCTTGGGTGCGCAGGCTTCCAGCCAGGTCGCCACGAAACAGGTGCTGGCCCATGTGGGTGAGCTTTGAATTCAGATCGGCATAGACCGTGCCGCCGATGTCGCGCCACCTGCGGCAGAAGGCGTAGTCCTCGGACAGATAGCGGCCGGAATTGGGGTCGACCATGCAGTCGAAGAACAGCCAGTAGAATTTGGCCAACGGATTGTCGGCAGGCCCGTCCGGCACGTAGTGGAGATCCGGGTAGCGCCGCATCATCTCGTAGAAGACGTGGCGCTTGATCACCATAAACCCGGTCGGCGCCTCGGCCACTTCCAGGAACCCGTCCTTGTCGACCAGCTCCGCGAGCGGCTTGTCGCTATTGAAAATGGGGTTGAAGGGATAGTCGGTGTAGGTGGCCTCGAACTGTTCCCGCGTCATGTCGGCCGGGAGACCGTTCGCGGGCCAGTTGAACCGCTTGATCGGATAAATTCCGGCGGCGACGTCGCGATTGGCGAGCAGCAGCCGAAACGCGTCTTCAGGGCGAAACGCAACATCGGAATCGATGAAGAACAGGTGCGTATACTCTTCATGAGCGAGGAAGAATTTGACGATCTCGTTTCGCGCCCGCGTAATCAAGCTCTCGCTGTGAAGATGCGTATTGAAATTCAATCCCCGCCGCATGCTCTCGCGAATGAGGTCAAAGCAACTCACGACATAGTTCATCGTGACGTTGGAGACGTAACAAGGCGTTGTGAAAAGCACATTCATGGACTTGAGCGCCGAATCTGAGAGCATGAAGGCTGATCCTCTGCTTGTTACGAGCGGACTCATCTTGCCTCGGTGCTTCACTGTCAAGCGATCGCTGGCACGCTCCATCGAAGGCGGACCGAGGGGCCCGTGATGGATCGGGGCCGTGGCGCGATCGAAAGGGGGCGCTGATGTCAGGGGCGAAGAGACGCGGCTTCGTCGGTTTGGTGGATGCCGAGTTGGGACTGATTGCAGGCGCGATCACCGCTGCGCTGTTTCTCACCGTCGGCAAGGCATGGCTCTCCGACCTCGACGATCTGGCGTGGAATGGGCTGATGTTCGTCTGGCTGTTCGGGACGATGATCTGGTGTGCCTTTGGGGTCGTCCGCCACGCCGAGGCCCTGGCCGAGCTCCTCGGTGAGCCCTACGGCACGCTAATCCTGACCCTCTCCGTCATCAGCATGGAAGTGGCGGTGCTGGCGACGGTGATGCTGGGTGGCGAGCCAAATCCGACGCTGCCGCGCGAGACCATGTTCGCTATTCTCATGATCGTGCTGAACGGCATGGTGGGAATGACGCTCGCCATCGGGGCCATCCGTCACGTCCAGCAGGAATATAATCTGCAAGGGGCGACGGCCTTCCTCGCGGTGATCTCGGCACTGGCCATCATCGCGCTGGTGGTTCCGACCTTCTCCCAGTCGACTGAAGCGCCGACCTTCACGCCGGCCCAGGCGGTGGTGTTCGGGCTACTGACGGCGCTCCTTTACGCAGCTTTTCTCGTGATCCAGACGACGCGTCACCGCAATTTCTTCGTTGAACCTCAGGGTAAGCGGGCACAAAGCGCCGGCGAGCCGGTCCCGCACCCCCATGGCGAACTTCACTCCCCCACCTACCACGCCATTCTGTTGATCGCCACGTTGCTGCCGGTCGTGCTGTTGTCGAAGCCGCTCGCAAAGCTTCTGGATTTCGGCGTCGAGAGGATGGGGCTACCGACTGCGCTCGGAGGCATTATCGTCGCCATTCTGATCTTGGCTCCCGAGGGCGTCGCCGCGCTTCAAGCCGCCGCCCGCAACCAGCTCCAGCGCGCCGTCAATCTCAGCCTGGGCTCGGCCCTCTCCACCATCGGCCTCACGGTCCCAGTGGTGCTCGCGATCAGCGTCTGGAGCGGCTCCCCTCTTGAGCTCGGCCTCCCGCCGCTCGAGATCGTTCTCCTGGCGACCACCTTATTCCTTTGCCAGATGACGTTTTCAGGCCGCCCCACCAACATCTTGCTGAGCTTCGTCCACCTGGTCCTGTTCCTTGCTTATCTGATGTTGGTTTTTCACCCCTAGGACGGCCCGAGCCGCGCAAATTGGCAGTCGAACCCAAGTGGCAGAAAGGTCACACGAGCCAACTTTTGCCGCTTCTACCTAATGAACATGGTCCATTTGCCGCAAAAACATGCATACCATAAGGGACTGAATCTGAGGACGGTCGGGGGGTGACACAATGTTTGGGGGACTGACAAAAACATCCAGTCGCATCGCCATCGCAGCTGCGCTTGGGATGACGCTTGGCGGTTTTGCCATGAGCGCCAGCCCAGCGAAGGCTGCTGATCTTGGGGGTGACTGCTGCGCGGATCTCGAGGAGCGTGTTGCTGAGCTCGAGGCGACGACCGTCCGCAAGGGCAACAAGAAGGTCTCGGTGACCTTGTCCGGTTGGGTGGTCAAGCTCGGGTCTTGGTGGGACGACGGCCACGAGACGAACTTCTACGTTGGTGACAAGGACACGACCTTGTCGAGCCACTTCCAGATTTCGGGCAGTGCGCAGATTGCGCCCGGCTGGTCGGCTGGTTACACGATCGCGGTTGAGACGGCGGGCACGAGCGCGTCGGCTGGCTTCTGCGAGAACCAGTTCAACGACAACTGCGCCCTGTTCGGGGACATCAACACGCTTCTGTCCTACATGTGGTTGAAGAGCGACAAGTGGGGCACGATCAACTGGGGCCAGTTGAGCCAGGCGACCGACAACGTGGCGCTGTTGCCTGACCTATCGGGCACGGTCATTGAGTCGAACGCGGTGGTGTTCGACGGCGCCGGCATGTTCGTCCGGCCGAAGGGCGACCCGGAACTCGAACGACCTCGCCAGCGATTTCGCCTGGGGCGGGGTTCTGACCTGCAACACCGCCGGTGGTGGTCTCGGTGCAGACTGCAACGGCTATCCGCAGAATGCGTTCCGCTATGACAGCCCGACCTTTGCCGGGTTCAGCATGTCGACGTCTTACGGCGAAGACGACATGTGGGATGTCGCTCTGAAATATGCTGCCGACTGGAACAGTGTGAAGTTCTCGGCGGCGGCTGGCTGGACGCAGCTGACTGACGAAGGCTGTAGCGCCCCTGGCGTCAAGAATGGCGGCGCGACCTGCAGCAACGTCGCGGTGGTTGGTGGCGGCGGCACGCCGTTCCAGAACTATCGTCAGGATGGTCAGCTGTTCCAGATCGGCGCGTCGGCGATGCACGTTCCGTCAGGCCTGTTCGTCTACGGCTTGTATCAGAACGACCAGGAAAAAGGCACTCAGTATAAGAACTTCAACTTCAACACCGGCAAGGTTAGTGGCAACGCCGCGGCCAACGACTCCGACACGTGGTTCGTGAAGGCCGGTATCAAGCGGACCTTCTCGCCGGTTGGTGCCACGGTGATCTGGGGTGAGTGGGGCCAGTACAACGACATGTATCGCGGCCTCTGCGGTGCTCCGCCGAGCGGTCTCGACAACGGTGCGACCTTCTGCTCAACCAGCCTCGTGACCGGCATCGTAACACCGGTGGCACCGCCCATAACGACCGCTGCCCTGGTCACCGGATCGGAAGTGACGCGGTATGGCGTTGGCGTGGTGCAGGAGATCGACTCTGCCGCCATGCATCTGTTCGCCCGCTGGCAGCATCTTGACGTCGATCTGAATGCCACCAACATCCAGACCTATCAAGGCTGTGGTTACATCGGCCGTGACGGCAGATGCGGCAGACCGTATACGATCTACGGCAAGAACTTCGGCAAGGGTCTCAACACCAGCTGGGAAGGTCTCGACATCTTCCAGATTGGTGGCGTGATCTTCTTCTAAGCCAAACCAACCACCTTCCAATCGAAGCCGCCCCTCTCGGGCGGCTTCTTTTTTCGCCCAGGCCCGGCCGCCTTTCGAATGCTCAGCCGCAATTGTCGTCGGCAGGCCTCTCCGGCCAGACGCAGACATGGACGAAGGTCGCTCCCGCAGGCCCGCCAGCCTCGAGCGAGAGATATTTGGGCCCGTTGGTGGCGCTGAGACCGCCCCCGCCACCGTAGGAACCGCCGCCACCGCCGCCGCCGACAATCGTCCATCCGACCTTCGCCAGAGCTTGGCGATAGACGTCGAGCACGGCACTGACGCTGGCGGATGTCGAGTAGTCGGATTTCTGACCGCCCGACGAGATCGAACTCGGTGCCGAGCGTCTTGCCGTCGGGCGGCGCGGGGATGTCGGCGAGCAGGTCATCGGAGGCGGCTATCGCCACGGACGGCGCAGCCGCGGCGCTCAAGAGACCGAAGACAACGACTGCGACAGTTCTGTTCATGTGCGTCCTCCGTTGAGGAGATGGATTGCAACAATGCCCAGTGGGACTGCACCCCCAGGCGAGTTCTCCGGATCGCCTCAGGGTCGATATCGGCCTTAGCTTTCGGTTCCGTTAAATTATCGGCGCCGGCGAGGGCTAGACTAAAGCTCCGCCAAGGGGATCATTGCCGAGGCTTAATCTAACAAAGCTTGAGCGGGGCCCCGGCGGCGCCTAAGTGTTGGCCCAAGCCCCCTTTGCGTGCGCCCTCACAAGGAACCCGGCCACTTGACCAAGACCTCCCTTCTGCCGCGCTGGCTTCAGCTCACCGCCGTGCTTGTGCTTCTCGCCGTCCCGGCCGTGGCGCAAGATCTTCCCAGCGGCCACCCTCCGATCGCTGCAAACGCAACAGGTGACGCTAAGCAGGACAGCGACAAGTCCAAGGATGCAAAACCTGCCGACGAGGCGGATGCCAAGCAGGCCGCAAGCAAGCTGCCTGCACCCACGATCACCCATCATGCCGTCACGGTCGACGGCCAATTGCTGAGCTACACGGCCGAAGCCGGGACCATCCCCCTCCCCGGCAGCGACGGCAAGGGTGCGGCAGACATCTTCTATGTCGCCTATACGCGTGATCCCCTCGACACCAAGCGCCCAATCACCTTCGTCTTCAACGGTGGCCCTGGCGCGGCCTCGGCCTATCTCCATCTCGGCGGCATCGGCCCGCGCGTGATCGAAACCAACACCGACGGCAAGATCAAAGGTCCGCCACCTGGGCTCGTGGACAATCCGAGCACATGGCTAGACATGACGGATCTCGTCTTCGTCGATCCGGTGGGCACCGGCTATAGCCGCGCCCGCGACGGCAAGGATGAGAAATATTGGGGCGTCAACGAGGACACCGATGCACTTGCCGACTTCGTGCGGCTCTACCTCATCAAGTCCGCGCGCATGCTCTCTCCCGTGTTCCTCATGGGTGAGAGCTATGGCGGCTTCCGCGCCGCGAGCCTCGCCCGCGCCTTGCAGAAGACCGGCGTCAACTCGCCAAGCGGGCTCGTGCTGATCTCGCCGGTGCTCGAGTTCGGCCTGCTTTACACTGAGGACTACGATCCGCTTTCGTGGGCGCTCGAGCTGCCGTCGCTGGCCGCGGTCAATCTCGAAAGCAAAGGCACAACCGGCCGCGCGGCGCTTGGCGACGCCCTGAAGGAAGCTGAGCGCTACGCCATGTCTGACTACCTCGTCGATATTGCCGCCGGGGTCGAGGCCGGAGGCAAGAAGGCGAGCGAGACGGTCTCGCGCCTGACCGGCCTGCCGCTGCAAACGGTGGAGCGGTACCACGCCCGCATCACGTCGAACCTCTTCATCAAGGAGTTCGACCGCGTCAACGGCCAGGTGCTGAGCCGCTACGACGGTAGCGTCGGCGCTCCTGATCCAAACCCCGCGAGCAGCTGGCCGAACGGCCCTGATCCGGTGCTCGACGCCACGGTGCCGCTTTGGACCGCGGCATTTGTCGATTATGCCGCCAAGGAGCTCGGCTACCAGACCGACGCGAGCTATCAGCTCCTCAATCGCACCACGCGCTCCAAATGGGACTTCGGCACCAGCGCCACACATCAGGGCTATGCCGGTGTCGTCGATGAGCTTCAGGAGGCCCGCTCCGCCAACCCCGCGCTGAGAGTCCTGATCGCCAGCGGTTATACCGATTTGATCACGCCCTATCTTGCCTCGACCTATCTCGTTGGACAGTTGCCGGTGCTACCCCGCGCCGAGCCCATCCAGATCGAGGACTATGCCGGTGGCCACATGCTCTATCTCAGGCCCGACTCGCGCGCGGCCCTGAAAGAGGACGCCAAAGCCATGTATGAGCGGGCTGCAAAAGCCGCCTCTTGGCCGCGAAGCGAGGAGCCGGGCTAGGCTAGCAGCGCCGAGCTCGAGATGGACCAGCCGGAACGATCGGCTAGGATGCCGGTCCGGAGAATTTTCGGGGGAGCGATTCGATGATAGCAGTTCGGGAGGTCGCGATCGCGTGGATGCTGCTCGCCGCCGGCGCGGCAGGCGCCATAGCCGAGGAACCGGACACCTCTCCACCGCAGGAGGAACAGGTTCAGTGGACCGAGTTCGAAGCCCCGGAGAGAGGCTTCGCCGCATCCTTCCCCAGCGCACCGAAAATGGAGAGCGAGGCGGTTGCCGGTCAGAACCCACTCATCCGGCGGAGCTTCCAGGCCTACGACGGCGAAGAGACGGTCTACACCGTGGTGGTGCTCGAATATCCGGAAGGCAAAGCGCCTCACCCCGACGAGGCGTTCTACATCAAGATGATCTCGGCCTATGCCAAGGAGAGCTCGTCCAGGGTTCGCAAACGCGGCGCCAAGACCATTGCCGACAAGGACGGCTATGAGGCGATCACCGACGAGAGCAGGGCGAAGCTCAACCATCAGGTGAGCATCGTGCCCTCAGGCGACCGCATCTACATGCTGATCACGGCCGGCCCGCGCGGCCATGTTCCGAGCGATGACGCAGATCGATTCCGGGATTCCTTCCGCCTGATCGGGGAAGCGACGGACTCGACGGGTTCGATTGCCCCGCCACCGCCCGCCCCCTCGCCTTAGGCCATTGCCCGAGGTCATCGTGACGAGGTGTCAGGCCCTGTAGGACTTCGCCGCCACCTCTTCCAACAGGGCCGCGAAGGCTTCGAAGTCTGCCTTGCGCGGCGAGGTCTTGCGCCAAGCGAGCCCGATCTCGCGTTTGGGCTCTGGCTTGGCGAAGCGCAACAGGCGAATGTCGTCGCGGTGATGCACCTCGCTTGAAATCGCCATCTCCGGCAGCAGCGTAATGCCATAGCCGTGCGCGACCATCTGCACGATGGTGGCGAGGCTCGAAGCACCGAAGCTCTCGCGGGCCTCAGGGGTCACAAGGCGGCAGAACGACAGCGCCTGATCGCGAAGGCAATGGCCCTCCTCGAGCAGCAACAGCCGGTCGTGAAGGAGCATGTCCGGCGTTGCCGTACCTTGCCGGCGATCCTCGGTGACCCCCGTCGCCAGCACGAACGTGTCGTCGAAGAGGTAGGCGGTTTCGATCTCCGGATCGTCGACGGGGAGCGCGATCAGGATCAGATCGAGATCCCCGCCGATCAGCTCACGCAGCAGCGTCTCGGTGATGGTCTCGCGAAGCTGAAGCTTGAGCTCGGGGTACCGCCGCTGCAATTCGGGCAACGCCGCAGGCAGCAAATACGGCGCAATCGAAGGGATGGCGCCGAGCCTCAAGGTGCCCGACAGCACACTCTCTTGATGCTTGGCATAGTCGAGCAGGTCGCGCACCGAGGCGAGGATGGTGCGCCCGCGCCTGGCTATCTCCTCGCCCTGTTCGGTCAGAGCGACCCCCGACTTTCGCCGCTCGACCAGACTAACCTGAAGCTCTTCCTCCAGCTCCCTGATCTGCATGCTGAGCGCCGGCTGGCTCACTGCGCAGGCCTCCGCAGCCCGGCCGAAATGCAGGCTTCCCGCCAGAGCGTCGAGGTAACGCAACTGCCGCATGCTCACCATGCCGATAAGGTCCTCTTATGCTTCACATAAGGAAATACGATTGGAAATTATCATGGTGAACCGCGATATAGAAGTGCAAGGTCTGGCGCGGCCGTTCCGTAAGTCAAGTCCGCGGCCGTGCTGGGTCAGACGCTTGAGCCTGAAACCGCAATCTTGGGAGAGCTATAATGCGTGAGTGGCACAAGCCGACGGTTGAGGAGACGGAGTCCGGCATGGAGGTTACGAGCTACCTGCCGGCTGAGCTGGATCGCGCTTAGTCCGTCTCTACTCATCCTCGGAAATCGGACGGCGGCCCGGCTGGCGCAGGGTCGCCGTTTCGTTTTTGGCGTCTGCCTCAGTGGAGATCCTGACGACGTCAGCGACAAATTACCGAAAGTTCCCGTTCAGATTTTCTTAATGTGGTATGCAGGCAGTATTCATGGAGGCGTCATGCAAATCTCATCCGCGCTCCCCATGTTAAATTCGGGAGGAAAGCGACCACAACAACGATAATGGCGGCTTTCTCTTCAAGGTTGGAGTTTGAGGTTGACGCGGGTCAAGGCGGTGCCGGCCGGATCTTGACGTTATTGTCTCCTCATAGGCAATCGATCAAAGAGGTCTAGGCCGTGACCAAGATCATGAGTCCCGAGGAACTTGAACAAGAGCTTCGCGCCATCGGCGCTGAGCGTTACCACGACAAGCATCCGTTTCATCACCTCCTGCACGGCGGCAAGCTTAACAAGGGCCAGGTTCAAGCCTGGGCGCTCAACCGCTATTGCTATCAGTCGGCGGTGCCGCGGAAAGACGCGGCTCTGATCAGCCGCTGCCAGGACCGGCAGCTTCGCCGCGACTGGATCCATCGTATTCACGATCATGACGGCTATGGCGAGGAGGAAGGCGGCATCGAGCGCTGGCTGACCCTTACGGACGGGCTTGGCCTCGACCGGGACTATGTGACCTCGATGAAGGGGGCGCTTCCGGAGACCCGCTTCGCCGTCGAGGCTTACGTCAATTTTGTCCGCGAAAAGCCGCTTGTAGAGGCCGTGGCCTCGTCCCTCACCGAGCTGTTCGCGCCGAAGATCCACAAGGAGCGGATCTCGGGCATGCTCGAGAACTACGACTTCATCAGCGACAACGTCATGCAATATTTCAAGCGCCGCCTCACCCAGGCGCCCAACGACGCCAACTACGCGTTGGAATACGTGAAGCGCAACGCGCGGACGCCTGAGGCCCAGGCTGGGGCCCTCGATGCCCTGCGGTTCAAATGCAATGTGCTTTGGGCGCAGCTCGATGCGCTCTATTTGGCGTATTACGACCCCGGGATGATTCCGCCCGGAGCTTTCGTGCCGGAGTGAACAGATGACCGGGACCACGTCCGCTGCCAGGCTGATCGTCGACCAGCAGACGCGGCCGCGACTCCCGACATATCTGAAGCTTCGTCACGACGCTGGGCGGGGCCGATGGGTGCTGTTGGCGCCGGAACGCATTCTGACGCCGGATGAAACTGCCGTCGCGGTGCTCAAGCTCTGCGACGGCAACAGAACCGTGGCGGAGATCGCCGAAGCGCTGGCGGCCGAATATTCGGCGCCGGTCGAGGTCATCAAGGCCGATGTGGTCGATCTGCTGCAAGGCCTAGCCGACAAGGGATACATAAGGGCATGAGCGCGAACGATCTGAAAGCGAACGGGCATGTTCAGTCCATCACCGTGGACGACGAGCCCACGAGCGGCGTGAGCGGTAGCGAGAACGCGAGCGAGGCGCTATGCGCTCTCGCGCCCGTTGGCCTTTTGGCCGAGCTCACCCATCGCTGCCCGCTGCAATGCTCTTATTGCTCCAACCCGCTCGAGCTCGAACGCGTCAACATGGAGCTGTCGACCGAGGAGTGGGTCTCGGTGATGGAGCAGGCCGGCGACATGGGCATCCTCCAGGTGCATCTCTCCGGCGGCGAGCCGACGGCGCGCAAGGACCTTGAGGACATCGTCTCCGCGGCGTCGAAGGCGGGTCTCTATACCAACCTGATTACCGCCGCCGTGACGCTAAACCGCGCACGGCTCGAGGATTTAGCCAAGCGCGGCCTCGACCATGTGCAGATCTCGTTCCAGGATGTCGATGCCGAGAACGCCGAGCGCATCGGCGCCTATCCCGGCGCGACCCAGAAGAAGCTCGACGTCGCCCGCTGGGTGACGGAGCTCGGTCTGCCGCTGACCGTCAACGCGCCGATCCACCGCCAGAACATTCATAATGTCGGCCGCTATATCGACCTTGCGCTTGAGCTCGGCGCGCAGCGGCTCGAGATCGCCCACGTTCAATATTATGGCTGGGCCTATCTCAATCGTGCCGCCCTGATCCCGACTTATGAGCAGACGGTGCAGTCGATCGAGCTCGTCGAACGCGCACGCGAGCGGCTCAAGGGCGTGCTCACCATCGACATGGTCGTGCCTGACTATTACGCCAAGCGGCCGAAGCCCTGCATGGGCGGTTGGGCCAAGGGCTTCATGAACATCACGCCCTCAGGCAAGGTGCTGCCCTGCCACGCTGCGGAGTCCATCCCTCAGCTCAAATTCGACAATGTGAAGGAACGGCCTCTTCGCGACATCTGGCTCAATTCCGAGGCCTTCAACGCTTTCCGCGGCACCGGTTGGATGAAAGAGCCCTGCCGGTCGTGTGCCTTCCGCGAGGTCGATTGGGGCGGCTGCCGCTGCCAGGCCATGGCCATTACCGGCGACCCGCGCAATACCGACCCGGCCTGCGCACTTTCGCCGTATCATAGCGAGATGGTAGCACTCGCCCGCGCCGAGGCTGCCGAGCCGCCGAAGCCCTTCATCTACCGCAACCCTCGCAATGCCCCTGGCGCGGCGAAGCGCACGGAGCGCACGCCGGCTATGGCCGACAGCTAGGCGCTTTTCGCCTCATTCCCGGTTTTCGTTGCCCCAAGGTGAATCTTGCCGTGGCGCCAGCCCTGTGCTGTTCGCAGCGCCGTAGCAGGATTGGTACCTCTTTTTCCCGCCGCCGTTGCCACCTTGCAATGCCTGTTTGATTGTCGCTACGATGCCCGATCCTTAGCCAGAGGATCAAAATGCATCCAAATCCCCCTTCCTTGCAAAAAGTCTGGCTCGCCGGGCTTTGCTTCGGACTGCTCGCCGCCGGCGCCTCTCTCTGGGGTGATGGTGGTGCAATGGCCGACCCGCAAGCTTCGGCCGAAGCACCCGCCGCGAGCGCTCCCGCTGCCGAGAGCCGAAAAGGAAGGCGGCGTCATGGTGCAGATGCCGCAATCGCCGGCGCTCACCCCGGTGAAGATCGGGTATATCCGCGAGTCCGCTGACCAGCCCCGGCCTTCCTCGCGCATGGATCTCGAGCCCGCCAATGCCGGCGTTGCTGGCGCCGAACTCGCCATCGGCGAGAACAATGCCGGCGGTAAGTTCATGGGCGACGTCTACTCCCTCGACGTCAAGACGGTGACGCCCAAGAAGGCGGTCGAGGCCCTAGAGGGGCTTTACGACAGCGGCCACAATTACATCATCGTCGATGCCTCGGCCGACACCCTGCTCAAGCTTTCCGATTGGGCCAAAGGCAAGGACATCCTTCTCTTCAATATTCGCGCCACCGACGTGTCACTCCGACAGCAGGATTGTCGCGCCAATGTCATGCATGTGGTCCCTGACCGTTACATGCTTGCCGACGCGCTCGCCCAATATCTCGTCATCAAGAAATGGACCAACTGGCTCCTCGTCCACGGCTCGACCCCAGGTGACCTCGCTTACGCCGATGCCATCAAGCGCGCGGCTGGACGGTTCGGCGCCACCATCGTCGACAATCGCGAATATAAGGACCTTTCAGGTGGCCGGCGCGATGACATCGGCATGATCCCTCCCGGCAAGCAGGCGAGCGCCAACTCCACCTTCGCCGCCGACCCCGATTACCAGGTCATCATCGTCGCCGACGAGGATCAGCTGTTCGGTCCCTTCATGCCTTACCGCGGCGGCGGCAAGCCCCGCCCGGTGGCGGGCACCACTGGTCTCGTGGCCACCACCTGGAGCCCGGGGCACGAGAAGTGGGGCGCCACCCAGATGAACAACCACTTCCAGAGGGACTACAAGCGGCTGATCCTGCCGATCGACTATGAGGCCTATGTGGCGGCGCGGACCATCGGCGAGGCGGTGACGCGGAACCACGGCGCGCCGTTCGCTCAAGTCGACGAGTTCGTCCACAGCGACCGGATCCAGCTCGCCCCCTTTAAAGGCGTCAAGCAGCAATTCCGCCCCTGGGACGGTCAGTTTCGACAACCGCTTCTGATCGCCACCGACAAGGTTCCCGTCTCGCTCTCGCCGCAGAAGGGCTTCCCCCATGCGAGCCATCCCGACATCGAGATGGACACGCTCGGCATCGACGAGCCGGAAAGCACCTGCAAAATGTAGCTCGGCAGCCGGCGGCTCTCAGCGCTCCGCGGTTGGCGGCGCGGCGATCAAGCTGCCGTTCTCGTCCAGCAACGGAACATTGTATTCGCGCAGCATGGCGTAGATGTCGTCCTGGTTCTCGGCGATGATCTTGTTGAGCCTGTGCTTCAATTCGGGCTCGTTCGGGCGCAAGCCCATGGTGATGCCGTAGACCGTGGCCGGTCCCGCCTTTTCCTTGGCCAGGGGCACGAGTACGAGCGGCACCTTGGCGTCGCGCGCATAGTAGCCGCCAAGTGGACCCCATAGGATGCCGGCGTCGACGCCTCCGGACGCGATCGCCGCGATCACGTCCTCGGCGGCCTTGGCCGCGTCCTCCCCCGGGCTCTCGAAAGACTTGGCATTGGCCACCAATCCGTTCAACGCCATGATGCTAAAGGGCGGTGTCCGCGCCACGATGCCGATGGTCTTGTCCTTCAGCCGCGGATCCGAGAGGCTGGTGACGCCGGCAAGTTTCTCGTCGCCCTTGCGGTAGATCAGCACATAGGATGTCCGGTAGTAGGGATTGGTGTCCTCGATCATGCCCGCCCCTTGCGCATAGCCCATGAGAATGTCGCATTCCCGGGCATCGGGGAGCCTGGCCACATGACCCACAACCTGCGGCAGCCAGGTGTAGGCGACTGTCATGCCGAGTTTGGCCGCGATCAGATCGACGAGCTTGTTCTCGAAGCCCTCCCCTTTCTCGTTGGAGAAGGGCAAATTTGCAGGATCGGCGCAGACATGGAGCTCGCCACCGACAGCGTCGGCGGCGGCGGCGGGGCCAGCAACGGCCGCGAGCACCGCGACCACCAGCGACCGGCTCAGGCCGCGTCCCAGCCCGCTCCACATCCGAGCGCTCGTCAAAGCCGCCTCTTTCTCTCGTCTGCTCTCGTCGCCACCTTGGCACAAGCGAAAGAGACCATAGCACAGCGCTCTAGCGCCCGTGCCAAGGCCCGCATCGCGGACTCGGGGGAAATTTGCTTAGAAAATGAAGAGAGATGAACGTGCCAAGTCTGTGCCGCCTTCTAGTTCTCGGCGGCACATTTGGCGATGTTGTCGGCCCGTTCGACACCGGTCGGATAATAGGCCCCAGTGGGCTTGTCGCCGAACGTAAGCATCATTTGTCGAGCAGCCTCAATAGTTTCCGGCTCTTTCTTTATCTTCAGCATGCGCACAGCGTTGCAATCGGCGTCGAGTTCCATGTGCTTCAGTTGTGGCGCGAGATAGAAGAAAGGCTGCGGCCCCAAATGACCGAGTTCACGGTGGTAGGCGGCAACGTGGCCAAGGGTGTGGTGGCTGCACTCATGGGCCATCAGAAACCGCCCGTAAGCGACGGATTCGGCCATGACCATGGCGCTAACCACGATGATAGGTTGACCGTTCTTGTCCATTGTCGACATCGCCTGCTCTGGTATTTCAGGCAGGAGATAGGTCGTGATCGCACAAAACGGATTGTCGATCGTCGGAAGCCAAAGCTGTCGCGCCGAAGTGCTGCCGCAAAACAGCCCGAGACCTAGGATAGCAGCGACTACGAAGACTGGAAGACGCATAAGAGCCCTCCACCGTGCTGAGTCGTTTTTTGAGTTCTAGTCTGCAGCAGGAATCGGGCCAAAGGCTTTTGCGGCGGTAACGCATGAATGCCAGTCTATGTCACTTCAATCCCACAGTGGATTAATGCTGCGGCAACGTGGCTGATCCTTAGGCGCCAAACAAAAATACCGCAGCGATATAGGAAGTTTTACGCATGGATATGCAACTGAGAGATGCCAGAAGCGAAGCTGACAAGGTGTGCATAATTGGCGCTGGTTCGTCTGGACTGGCCACTGCCAAGACCTTTGTCGAACGTGGCATCCCCTTCGATTGCTTGGAACGCGAGAATGACATCGGAGGTCTTTGGAACGAGACCACGGAAACTGGCGTAGTCTACGACACGACCTATCTCGTTTCTTCCCGGAGGTACACCGGCTTCGAGGACTACCCGATGCCCGAGGACTATCCGACCTATCCTTCGCACCGGGAGGCGATGGCTTACCTCCGCGACTATGCCCAAACCTTCGGCATTCTCGACCGCATCGAATTCAACACCACGGTGGAAAGCGTCGAGCGCACCGATGACGGCTGGCTCGTCCAGATCGCTGGCAGTGCTCGTCCCCGCCTCTACCGCGCCCTCGTCGTCGCCAGCGGCCACCACGACATCCCGCGCATCCCCAACATCCCCGGCAAGTTCACCGGAGAGATCATGCATTCGCGGGACTATCGCAGCGTGAAGCAGCTTGCTGACAAGCGCGTGGTCGTGGTCGGCGCAGGCAACTCAGCCTGCGACATCGTCGTCGATGCCACCAGCGTGGCGCGGGCGGTCTATCAAAGCTTCCGCCGCGGCACGTTCTTCGTGCCGAAATTCATGCTTGGGCGCCCGACCGACGGCATCGTCAATTTCTGCGAGAAGCTGCCCATGCCGCGCGGCCTCCGCAACCGGATCTACACCATCTGGCACAAGCTCATGGTCGGATCGAACGCGCGCTACGGTCTGCCGGAGCCTGCGCATCGGATCATGGACACCCATCCCACCATGAACACGGTGCTGCCGCAGCTCGCGGCCCACGGCCGCATCGGGGTGAAGCCAGAGATCACCGAGCTCAAGGGTCGGGTCGTTCGCTTCGCTGATGGCAGCGAGGTTGAGGCCGATCTTCTTGTCTACGCCACGGGTTACGAGATCGCGCTACCCTTCATCGACAACGATCTCCTGTTCGATGCGCATAAGCAGCCGCGGCTCTTCTTCCATGTGTTTCATCCGCAATTCGACGATTTCTTCGCCGTTGGCCTGATCCAGGCGAATGGCAGCATCTGGCGTACCGCCGACGATCAGTCGAAGCTGATCGCGAGCTTCCTGATCGCCGACGCCGAAGGCCATGAGCGCGCGTCCTGGTTCCGCGCCATGAAGGCTCGGGGCCCGGAACGCTCCGCCGGGAGTACTTACGTCAAGAGCGAGCGGCATCGCCTCGAGACCAACTACTATGCTTATCGGCGCGCGGCCCGGCGGTTGCTCCGCGGCTTTGGCCCCATGGCCAAGGCAAGCTTCAGACGCTGGGGGCGGACCAAGGCTTCGGCACACTCGGCGGCTCGGGTCGAAAAGGAGCCAGCGCTTACGTTGTGACATGGCCGGTCCGGCCTCGTTGAAGTCGGCGGCAGCCGCCGATAGACTAGCGCCAAGCCCAATTCTTTGCCGAAGGCGCTCGTTCAGCTTCGGTTCAGGCAGCGGTTCATAGACAGGACGCCCTTCGCCCGGAAAGCCTTTGAGCTCGTGGAGGCATCCATGCTCAAGTCCCTCGCTACCTGCCTTGTCGGCCTTGCCGCGCTCGCCGCAACATTCACGCCTGCAGCCGCGGACAAGCGCGTGGCCCTCGTCATCGGCAACGCCGCTTACCAGAACGTGCCGCCGCTGCAAAATCCGAGTAACGACGCAACCGATATCGCGGCCAAGCTGCGCGGACTCAACTTCGAGGTGATTGAAGGCATTGACCTCGGCAAGCGTGACATGGAAAGGCGGATCAGGGCGTTCGCCGAAGCTTTGAGTGGCGCCGACGTCGGGCTGTTCTACTACGCCGGTCACGGCTTGCAGGTCGATCAGCGCAACTTCCTCGCTCCCGTCGACGCCCAGCTCAAATCCGAGGCCGACCTCGACTTCGAGGCCATGCAGCTCGACCTCGTGCTGAAGCAGATGGTGCGCAACGCCCGCACCAGCATCGTCTTTCTCGACGCCTGCCGCGACAATCCGCTTGCTGCCAACCTCGCCCAGGTGAGCCGCTCACTCGACGTTGGGCGCGGCCTGGCGCGCGTCGAGGCAGCCGCGAGCATGATGGTGGTCTACTCGACCGAGCCGGGCAAGGTTGCCTTGGACGGAACGGGCCGCAACAGCCCGTTCACCGCGGCGCTCCTCCGCCACATCGACAGCGAGGGCGAAAGCATCAGCGACGTCATGATCGACGTACGTAACGATGTGCTGAAGGAAACCGGCGGCAAGCAGCGGCCGTTCGAGAGCGCGTCCCTCACCGGACAGTTCTACTTCAAGCCGGCGCCCGTCCCCGCCCCCGGCGAGGCCTCGGCGAGCACGTCCGACCAGCTTGCATCGCTCCGCGAAGAGATCGCGCGGCTGCAAGCGGTTCAGGGCCAACTCGTCAAGTCGCAGCAGGAACAGCTTGCGGCGTTGCAGCAGAAGCTCGCGAATGAGACCACCGCGCCCGGCGGTACCTCACCCTCAGCCAGCCGCGTAATCGCCGTCGAGCCGGCGGAGGGCAACGCGGCGCCGGAGGCCAAATCAGCTTCAGGCTCGCTCCCTACCCCGGCCGCTGAGGCCGAGGGCGCCGCCACCAAGATCGCCGCGGCGGACAGCAAGGGCGCCGAGGACAACGCCTCCGAGGCTCCTGACCAGGGTGAAGCGCCCCTAGAGGAGGCAACGCGCCAAGAGCTCGCCCACGACGTCTTGAGCGAGTTGAAGCGGCTCGGGTGCTATTTCGGCAGCACCAACACCGATTGGACCGCGCGCTCCAAACTGGCGCTGGAACGATTCAATCGCGTCTCGGCGCTCGACCTTCCGCTCGACGAGCCGGAGCGTGCGAGCCTCGATGCCTTGAAGGACTGGAAGGGAGCACACTGCCCGATCGAGGCGCGCATCAAGGCGCGTCGTCCGGCAGAAGCTGCGGCGCCGAAGAAACGTGTTGGGCCACCACGGAAGGCCGCCACGGCAGCCCCGCCGCGAACGCCGTCAGCCGTGACGCCTGGGCCACGCCCAGGCCCTCGCCGCGGCACCGCCGAACAGAACGAGTTGAAGCGGATGTTCCCGTCAGCGGCGTGGCCCGAATAGCCGCCAACCGCGGGGCCAGCTCGCCAGAGCCAGCCTAGCGCCCGATGCTCATATAGCTGAAGCCAGCGGCCTCCGCCTGAGCCGGCAGATAGATGTTGCGGAGATCGACAAGGACGTCGCCCCGCATCCTATCCTTGAGGGCATCGAGGTTGAGCGCGCGGAACTCGTTCCATTCGGTCAGCACCACCGCGACGTCCGCCTGTTCCGCGGCTTCGAGCGCGCTTGCACACCACGTCACGCCGGGAAGGAGCGCCTCGGCGTCGGTGCTGGCATGGGGATCATAGGCGCGGACCGTCGCGCCGCGCTCCTGCAGCATCGGCACCACCACGAGGCTTGGCGCCTCGCGGACATCGTCGGTGTCGGGCTTGAAGGTGATGCCGAGCACGGCGACGGTCTTGCCTGCGAGGGAACCCCCGGCGGCGCGCTCGATCCTGCCGGCCATGGCGAGCTTCCGCTCCGAATTGACGGTCTGCACCTGCTCGATCAGCGACAACGGCGACCGCGCCTCGCGCGCGCTGCGGATCAGCGCCGCGACGTCCTTGGGGAAACACGAGCCGCCATAGCCGGGGCCCGGATGCAGGAACTTGTCGCCGATGCGCCCGTCGGCACCGACGGCGGTCGCCACTTCCTGAACATTGGCTCCGGTCGCCTCGCAAAGGTCGGCGACCTCGTTGATGAAGCTGATCTTCATGGCGAGGAAGGCGTTGGCGGCGTATTTCGCGAGCTCCGCCGACTCGCGGCTGACAAAGATCACCGGCGCATTGCGCAAGGTGAGCGGCTTGTAGAGCCGCTCCATCAGGTCACGCGCCCTCTCGTTGTCGCAGCCGACAAGCACGCGGTCCGGGTGCATGAAGTCGTAGATCGCAGAGCCCTCGCGCAAGAACTCGGGGTTCGAGCAGATGGCAAAATCGGCGTCAGGGCGGAGCGCCCTAAGGCGTTTCTCGATCTCGCGGCTGGTCCCGACCGGGACCGTGGACTTGGTGGCGATCACCGTGAAGTCCTTGAGATGGGGCGCGAGTTCCTCGACCGCCTGAAACACGAAGCTGAGATCGGCATGGCCGTCGCCGCGGCGCATCGGCGTGCCGACAGCGAGGAACACGAGGTCGGCGCCCCCGATCGAGCTCGCGAGGTCCGCGGCGAAGCCGATGCGGCCCATGCGGATGTTGCGCTCAAGTAGCTCATCGAGACGAGGCTCGTAGATCGGCACGCGGCCCTGACGCAGCTGCTCGATCTTGCTCGGGTCCTTGTCGACGCAAGTGACGGTCCAGCCGAATTCCGAAAAACACGCAGCGGAGACCAGGCCGACATAGCCTGCCCCAATCATCGAAATGTTCACGAAACGAGCCCCTGATGTGACGCCTCGGGCACCTTGAATGCCCCGAGCTTCCTAATTCATTCTGCCTTTCCGTTCAATGCCACCCGACCTTGCAAATCGACCCGTTTGCCGCGGAATTTCCTCGGAAAGTTGACACTGGAGCCCATCGCCGCCATCGACTAGGCTCAGCCGCGCGCGGCGGGTTTGCCTAGGTTTTGGCCGGGGTCAGTTAAGCAGGATGGGTTCTCGTCTCCTCTACGCCCTCATCGTAGGGGCCGTGATCATTAGTGCGCTTATCTTGCGGATCTGGGATCCGGGCCCCGTGGCGCGGTTGCGTGCCCTGGTGTTCGACACCTACCAGCAAATCGAGCCGCGCAAGTTCGATCCCGGCTTACCATTGCGCATCGTCGACATCGACGAGGACTCCCTGAAGGCTATCGGGCAGTGGCCGTGGCCGCGGACCGTGCTGGCCGAACTCGTGCAGAAGCTCAACGAGAACGGGGCTGCGGCGATCGGCTTCGACATGGTGTTTCCCGAGCCCGACCGCATGTCGCCGGCGAACGCGCTTCGCTTCTGGCCGAAATCCGAGGCCCTTGCCGGCCTGCGCGACGAAGTCGAGAAGCTCCCCTCCAACGATCAAGCCCTGGCCGAGGCCATCGCCAAAGGCCAAGTCGCCCTCGGCTTCATCGCCACGCCGGAGGGAACGTCAATTCCGGAGCAGAAAGCTGGCTTCGCCCATGCCGGCGACGATCCGAAGCTGTTCGCACCGAGCTATCCCGGCGCCGCCGCGAGCCTCACCGAACTCCAGGACAACGCCAAAGGTGCAGGCTCGCTCAATTGGATTCCGGAATATGATCAGATCATCCGTCGCGTGCCCATGGTGGTTCAGGTCGGCGACAAGCTCTATCCGTCCTTTGCCGCCGACATGCTGCGCCTGGCGCAAGGCGCCTCCACCTTTATCGTCAAGTCTTCAGGCGCGAGCAGCGAGACGTCGTTCGGCGCCAAGACCGGCATCGTCAAAGTCCGCATTGGCGACTTCGAGGTGCCGACCGAAGCCAATGGCGAGATGTGGATCAGGTTTACCCCGCACACCAAGGAACGCTTCCTGCCCGCCTGGAAGGTGCTGAACGGAGAGATCGGCAAGGACGACATCGAAGGGCGCCTGATGGTGATCGGCACCAGCGCCGCGGGCCTGCTCGACCTCAGGGCCACCCCGCTCGAGGCCTCGGTACCCGGCGTCGAACTCCATGCCCAAGCCATCGAGCAGATGCTGCAAGGCGCCTTTCTCCAGCGCCCGGACTTCGCCACGCCGGCCGAGCTGCTGTACATTCTCGTGCTCGGTATCCTCATCGCAATTCTCATCTATGGCCTCGGCGCTCTCGGCAGCGCCATCCTCGGGGCTTTCGCCGTCGCCGCGGTGGTGGCGGTGTCGTGGTACGCCTTTCACGCCTTCGGCTGGCTCGTGGATCCGATCTATCCGGCCATGGCGCTGACAGCGATCTATCTTGCCGGAACCTTGTTCGTATTCCTGCGCACCGAGCGCGAGCGCAACCGCGTCCGCCATGCCTTCGGTCACTATATGGCGCCAGCGCTGGTCGAGCGTCTCGCCGGCGACCCCTCGCAGCTCAGATTGGGCGGCGAGACCCGCGACATGACGCTGCTCTTCAGCGATGTGCGTGGCTTTACCACGATATCCGAGGGACTTGACGCCGAGGAGCTGACCCGTTTTCTCAACACCCTGTTCACGCCCTTGAGCAACATCATTCTCGAGGAGCAAGGCACCATCGACAAATTCATGGGCGATGCGGTGATGGCGTTCTGGAACGCGCCGCTCGACGATGCCGAACATGCAAGCCACGCCTGCCGCGCGGCGCTGCGCATAATGGGGGAGATCCCGAAACTGAACGAGCTTTGGCAGCAGGAAGCGACCGCCAGGGGCCGTCCCTTCGCCCCGGTGAAGATCGGCATTGGTCTCAACACCGGCGTCTGCTGCGTCGGCAATCTCGGCACCGAGACCCGCTTCGACTATTCGGTGATCGGCGACAACGTCAACGTGGCCTCACGACTGGAAGGTCAATCGAAAACCTATGAGGTGGTCACCGTGGTCGGCGAGTCGACGACGGCGCGGGCGCCGGACTTCGCTTTTCTCGAGCTCGACCTGCTGAAGGTGAAAGGGAAGACCGGAGCGACCCGCATTTTCGCGCTTCTTGGCGACAGCGCCTTCAAAGAGACCCATGGCTTCAAGGATCTGAGTGCGCGCCACACCGAATTCTTGAACAAGTACCGAGCCAGAGACTGGGAGGCAGCAGATCTGCTCCGCCGTGAATGCGACCGGATGAACGGCTCCAGCCTTCACCAGCTCTATGCGCTTTACAAAGAACGCATCGAGTTCTTTCGGCACAACCCTCCCCCGCCCGATTGGGACGGGACCGCAGAAGCTCTTTCCAAATAGCTCATGCCCAATCTCGCCTTGCTCGTCCTCGTGGCCGTTGCCGTGCTCATGTTGAAACATGCGGTGGCCGACTTCTATCTCCAGTCCTCCTTTCAATATCTGCACAAGGGCATTTACGGCCATCCCGGCGGCCTCCTGCACAGCACCATCCATGTGGCGCTGACCCCCCTCGTCTACCTCGTGCTGGCGCCAGCATCGTTGCTGCTGGTCGCCGGCATCGCTGTCAGTGAATTCCTGATTCACTACCACGTCGATTGGTTGAAAGAGCGGCTCACCCACCAGAACAACTGGACGCCGCAATGCCGGGTATTCTGGTTCGCGCTCGGCACCGACCAGCTCGTTCACGGCCTGACATATCTCGTCATCGTCGGCCTGCTGGTGGCCTTCGCCACCTAATCAAAGCAGGGCCGAAATCTCGCGATTGGCAAATTCGAGCCTGTCGGAGAGGAGCCGAATAATCAGCTTGTGGAACACCGACGCCGCAGCCGGGTCCTCCCTTTGCATCTTGTCGAAGGACTCCCGCGTCAGCCTGAAGACCACGCTTCGCTCTTCGGCGATGACGCTCGCCGTGCGCGGGACCTGACGGTAGAAGCCCATCTCGCCAACTACCGTATAGCCCATCATCCGCCTTAACCTGATCGGCCGGCCGAGTTCGTCCTCGATGGTGATAGCGACGCAGCCGGACGCCAGGATCTCAACCGAATCTGGAGGCTCGCCCTGGCGGAACAAGGGCTCCCCGATCTCGATCTCATGCCGATCGAGATAGGGCAGGATGCGCGACATATCCGCGGTGCCTAGCTCCGCCGTGAGCCAGCTCTCGAAGCTGTGGGCCGAGGCCTCGCCGACCTCGTGATACATCAACAGCATGTCTTCGCACCACTCGACCGCCTCGTTGCGGCTGGCAAATAGCTGATGCGACTGCCCGCTGGTGAAGAAGCCGGCCTTGTGGAAGCCCGTTTTCATCGCCTCGCTCAAGCCGGAAAACACCAGTGTGACACCGTTCTCGTTGGAATAGTTGCGCAGCTTGATCAGGCTCAGCACCGCCGACGTATCGAGACCCGGCACCGCGCTGAAATCGAGCACGACGTAGCCAATCGGCTTTTCGTCTTGGGCATCGATCGCCCGTCTGATGCGCTCGAACAGCCCGTTCGATGAGCCGAAGAAGATGAACCCCGATAGCCAGAAGACATGCAGGCGCTCGCCCTCTTCGCGAAGCAGGCGGGTCTGCTCCGGGGCACGCTCGACGTTGCTCGAGAATTCCTGCCGCGTGAGATGCCGCCTGATCACGCCGATGCGGCTGTA
Source organism: uncultured Alphaproteobacteria bacterium (assembly GCA_963732955.1). Lineage (GTDB taxonomy): Bacteria > Pseudomonadota > Alphaproteobacteria > Rhizobiales > Methyloligellaceae > Methyloceanibacter. Next base: position 521,613 of record CAVTBH010000004.1, on the reverse strand, counting down.
GCTCAGCGCGAACATGAGGCAAGCGCCGATGACCCCGACCGCCACCCCCATAAAATAACCGAAATTGATGATGACCAGCGTCATCACTCCCGTCAGAGTCCATTCCATCCAGGAAACTCGGGCCGGCGCTTCCCAGAGCTCGATGATGATCACGGCGCCGAGATAGACGAGCATCCCGCCGAGAATGGCCTTCGGCACGATGCTGCCGACATCGATGCCCGAGAACAGGACAAAGGCGCAACCAAGCCCGACGATGACGCCGGCCCACCGCGTGGTGGCGCCGGACTCATCCAGCAGCAAGGCGCCATTCATCGACAGCGAGCCGCCGAAGCCTCCAACTACGGAAGCCAAGAGATTGGCAAGGCCGTTGGAGCGGAATTCCTGGTCGAGATCGGCGCTCTTCTCGCGCGCCACTTCGAGGCTCGACACATCGAGCAGGAGAGCAATGGCCATCACGCCGCAAAAGGAGCCGATCTCGGCGCTACTCTGGGCGATCACACCCCAATCGATGTTCTGGCCGATAAGGGCGGTGATGGGCCACCATAAACTCAACTCGCCGAGACTCGGGAGAAACCATACGCTTCGCACTTTTTCATCGCTGACAACGCCGAACAGGCTCCCATCGAGAGCTATGAGAAAGACGAAAAAGGCGATCGGCAGAGCAAGGTAGTTAGGTACCCACCGGCCAAGAATTGGTATGGCAATGGCAAACAGCATCCCAAGCAGAATCTGCGGTCCGTATTGCGGCGAATAGAGGAGTGCCCAGCTCGAGGGCGAAAGCGTGAGATTGGTTTGCGTCACGACTTCCATGCCGCCGGTGATGAGCAGGAGACCGGAAGCCGCAAGAAAGCCGGCGATCACAGGATACGGCACAAAGCGGAGCCCTTGCCCCAATTTCAGGGCGCCGATGCCGTAAAGCAGGACACCAGTGAGCAGCGTGCTGACCGAAAGCGCGACGAGCACATTGATAACGATCTGCGGCGTGCTGGCCCCCTTGGCGGCGAGAGCAGTGGCGATCGAGGCCGCGAGCACGCTCATCACGGCGACGGCCGGAGAATCCGGCCCGCCGATTACCGGCGAGAAGGTCGAGGTCGCGGCAATAACCACGCAGGTGACCACCGTGCCCATGATGAGCCCGGCAAGGCCGAGCGGAAACCCGCTGGCGAGATCGCCGGTGAAGATGAGCGCGGCGAAGGAGATACAATACGCAATCTGCACTACCGCCGAGATGCCGCCTGCCAAGGCGTCGAGCCCAAGGCTCCGCAAATCTGTGTTGCGAGGGCGCTTAAGTGCCAAATTTGCAAGCGAGGACAAAGACAAAGCCGCTTTTCGGAAGGGTCAGGGATGCCAACCGGCCGATCATGGCCGGGGCCTGCCGCAATGAAAAGGGCAAAAACAGCGCGCTTCGGTGAAGGCTCGGCCCGAGGCTCAGGTCATCGCGTTCATGCGGCGCACGCGATCGGCCAGCGTGCGCATGACCGCAATGGCAAAGTACGGTGTCTCGTGCACCAGGAAGAGGAAGATCTTCTCGTTGATGGGGGCGACGACGCAATCGGTCTTGGCGCGGGCGGTGGCGCTTCGCGGCGACCCATCGATTAAGGCCATTTCCCCGAAGATGCCGCCGGAGCCCAGGGTTTCGATGACTTTTCCATGGCGCTCGATCTCGACCTCGCCGGAGCGGATCAGAAACATCGAGTCACCCTTTTCATCCGCCTCGAAAATCGGCGCGCCAGCGGCAAAGCTCTTGGGCGGGAAACCCGCATTGGCCAGCATTTGGAAGTCGACGGCAGCGATCGTCATCGCGAGAGATCCCCTACCCTGAGCTCGAGTTCGTTCGAGCCTACACCTATGACAGATGTGTGACGATTCGATAACGATTCTGTCAGATTGACCTAAGGTTTCGACCTCACTTTTGCGACGGCATCGAGCCATCCCGCGTAGCGCGCGTCGCGCTCCGCTGCCGTCATCTCCGGCTCGAATACGCGCGCCGGCATCCAGTCCCGCTGGAGATCGCCCTGGCTGCCGTAGAGGCCTGCCGCCTGACCCGCGAGATAGGCGGCACCGAGCGCCGTCGTCTCGGCGTTCGCCGCAACCTCGACGCGCTCGCCGAGGATGTCGGCAAGCCGCTGCAGGAACCAGGCATTGGCGGTCATGCCACCGTCGACGCGCAGACTTGCCGAACCAGGGATGCCGCTCGCGCTCATGTCGCTGCGCATGGCCTCGAGCAGATCGCGGGTCTGGAAGGCAACCGCCTCGAGCCCGGCGGCGACGATGTCGGCGCTGGTGGCGGCGCGCGTCAGGCCAAGAATGGCGGCGCGCGCCTCGGCATCCCAATGCGGCGCCCCGAGCCCTTGAAACGCCGGAACGAGATACACGCCGGAGTTCGGGTCGGCGCGGGCCGCCAGAGCTTCGCTTTCGTGCGACTTGGCGATGAGCCCCATGCTGTCGCGCAGCCACTGCACGGTTGCGCCCGCCATGAAGATCGCTCCCTCCAAGGCGAAGGTCCGCCGGCCCTCGAGTTGATAAAAGATCGTCGACAGCATCCGCGTCGTCGATATCACCTTCGCATCGCCGGTGTTGGCGAGCAGAAAGCAGCCGGTGCCGTAGGTCGCCTTGAGCATGCCGGGCTCGAAGCAGGCTTGGCCGTAGGCTGCGGCTTGCTGGTCGCCGGCGACGCCCCTGATCGGAATCTCGACACCGAAATGCTCGCGCGCCGTGACGCCGAAATCGTCCTGGCTGTCGCGCAATTCAGGAAGCACGGCACGGGGGATGCCGAGACGTTCGAGCAGGCGCTCATCCCAGCGTCCCGCCTTGATATCGTAGAGCATGGTGCGGGCGGCGTTGCTCGCCTCGATGACGTGCCCTTTGCCGCCGGTGAGCTTGAACAGCAGGAAGCTATCCACGGTGCCGAAGCAGATTTCGCCGGCACGGGCGCGCTCTTCAAGACCGGGGACATTGGCGAGGAGCCAGGCGAGCTTGGTTGCCGAGAAATAGGGATCGATGACGAGGCCGGTCGATTCGGCGACATGGCCGCTCCAGCCCTCTTCCCTCAACTCCCGGCAAAGCTTCGCCGTGCGCCGATCCTGCCACACGATCGCGTTTGCAAGCGGCTTGCCGGTGGCCCGCTCCCACACCAGCGTCGTTTCGCGCTGATTGGTGATGCCGATGGCAGCAATGGATTGCGCGTCGACGTCGCGGAGGACGGCCCGGGACGCGGCCAGCACCGACTGCCAGATCTCCTCGGGGTCGTGCTCGACCTCCCCCGGCGCGGGATAGATCTGGGTGATGGGTATCTGCGCCGCGGTGCGAGGCTTGCCCCCGGCGTCGAACACGATCGCGCGCGTGCTCGTGGTACCCTGATCAATGGCGAGCACGTAGCCGCGCTCGCTCATGGCAATTCAGGACCTCTGGTCTGGCCCGCGATCCACGCGGCATACTCCTCGCTGCCGCCTGCGGTCGGCAGCACGAGCAAGGCCGGGACTTCGTACGGATGCAGCCGCTTCGTCTCAATCAGCACGGCCTCCGCCAGCGAGGCGCGGGTCTTGATGATCATGGCGACCTCGTCGGCGGTCTCGCGCGCCCCCTTCCATTCATAGATTGAGATCATGCCGGGAAAGATGTTGACGCACGCCGCAAGCCTCGCGGCGACGAGGACCTCGCCGACCCCCTTGGCCTCCTCCAACCGCGCAAACGTTGTGTAAACCAGAACTGGAGGATCGTCGGTTGCCATGACTGACCGTTCTCCCAAAACCTATGGGGACGCTTGCAAAGCACTGTCCCGACGGCCTTTATAGTGCCCCTCCGCGAGCAGCGCTCCAAATCAATCGAAGGCCCATGACAAAGTCCCGCAACATCGCCTTCGTTGCCAGCGAAACCGAGGAGGCACAGAGAGCCGAGCGGGACCTCGCCGCCCGCTACGGCAATGTGGCGGCCGACAAGGCCGATATCATCGTGGCGTTGGGCGGCGACGGTCTGATGCTGCAAACCATGCATCGCTACATGAACAACCGCATTCCGATCTATGGGATGAACCGGGGTTCGGTTGGCTTCCTGCTCAACGATTATCACGAGGACCAGTTGCTGGAGCGCCTCGGCGCCGCCGAGACCACCATCATCCACCCCTTACGCATGACCGCCTTCGACCGCAACGGCGCCGAGCACAAGGCGCTGGCCATCAATGAAGTGTCGCTGTTCCGGCAGATCTATCAGGCGGCAAAACTCAGGATCGCCGTCGACGGCAAGGTGCGCCTCGACGAGCTCATCTGTGACGGCCTGCTCGTCTCCACGCCTGCTGGCAGCACCGCCTACAATCTCTCGGCCCACGGTCCGATCCTTCCGATCAATGCGCCGCTTCTGGTGCTGACCCCGATCAGCCCGTTCCGGCCGCGGCGCTGGCGCGGCGCGCTCCTCCCCAACGAAGCCGTGGTTCGCATCGAGGTGCTCGAGCCCGACAAGCGCCCCGTCAGTGCCGTCGCCGACAACACTGAGTTCCGCGACGTGGTCGCCGTCGAGGTCAGGGAAGCGAACGACATCAACATCTTCATGATGTTCGACCCCGGCCACACCCTGGCCGAGCGCATTCTGAGAGAACAGTTCGACTATTGACGCGCGCGAGCCTCAGGGCTTCCAGGCTTGCGCGATGTCGGCGAGCGCCGGCCGCTCGCGCTCGTCGGGCTTTTCCTTGGGCGTGCCGATATAGATGAAGCCGGCGACGCGCTCGTTGTCGGCGAGCTTCAGCGCGGCGCGCACGCCATCGCTATAGGCGTACCATTCCGTGATCCATTGCGCGCCATAGCCCAAGGCCGTGGCGGCGACGAGGAGGTTCTGGCAAGCGGCGCCAGCCGAAAGCACCTGCTCCCATTCAGGCGCGGCAGGATTCCTGGTGACCCGCGAGATCACGGCGATGACGAGCGGCGCCCGCATGAATCGGTTGGTCTCGGTCTCCAGGCGAAACTGACCCGGGTCGGATTCCTCGTTGCGGCAGACCTCGGCCAAGACCTGGCCGAAGGCTCTGCGCGCCTCACCCTCGAACAGCACGAAGCGCCAGGGCACGAGCTTCTTGTGGTCAGGGACCCGGGCTGCCGCGGTGAGGATCTGCTCGATCTCCGCTGCGGAAGGCCCGGGCTCGCCGAGGCTATTCGCCGAGACCGAGCGTCGCGTGAGAAGATGAGCGAGGGTAGGATTGGTCATTAGGCGAAACCCCTTTGCTTTGAGCGCCGGTTCCCTAGCGTGAAAGTCCTTGCAAAACAACGCCGCAGTCGAGCAAACGGGGATCGGGATTGAAGCGCCCCGCGACCCCAAATCGGCCTTAGTCATGGCGGAATTTCGCTTCGTTAGAGGGGGCTTGGACGGGGCATTGGTTCGGCGGCGGCTTGAGGGGAGCGAACGCCATGAGAGGGAAGCGCTGTCGCGCGGGGCTTGGGCTATTGCTCATGCCTATCACCCTCCTTTGGGCGAGCACGGCCCGCACCGAAACCGCTGCGACTGCTCCGCCGCCCGCGCATAAAGCGCCTGCGATCATCGTTCTCGATGCCTCTCGCAGCATGTGGACCAAGATCGGCGGCGAGGCGAAGGTTCCCATCGCGCGCACCGCCATCGGCGAGGCGCTCGGCGACTACAAGAAAAGCGTGGCCTTCGGTCTCGTGGCGTTCGGCCACCGTGATGGTTGCGGCGAGAGCGAGCTCATCGCCAAAGCCGGCGAGCTGACGTCAGAGACCCCCGGCAAGCTGCAGTTCGGCGCAGGCTTTAAGCCAAGGGTCTCGAAGCCGATCGCGGCGGCGCTCGTGGAGGCGGCGAAGAATGCCGACCCCGGCGCAACCAATCTCGACATCCTGCTCGTGACCGACGGGCCTGACAGCTGCAAGGCGAATGTCTGCGCCACCGCCAAGAATCTGAAGCAGGCGGCGCCCAACTTCCGCGTTCACGTCATCGGCTTGGATGTGAAGGCCAAACAGGCCCTGAAGCCGTTGCGCTGCATTGCTGAAGCGACCGGAGGCAAATTTTTCACCGCGACGAGCGCCGCTCAGTTCAAACAGAGCCTGACCACGATCCTCGACGACGTCGCCAAAAGCGCAGCGTCGCCGCCACCCGTCGCCGAAAATGCGACAGCAACGGAAGCCGCCGCCAAGCCGGGAGACGCCGTGCCGGCCCCGCCGCTGCCGGCACCGGCACCATCGCGGACGCAAGCCGAGGTGGCGAGCCCGCCCCCAGCGCCTCCCGCAGGGAACGCGGAGGCGAAGCCAAAGACCCCGGAGCAGACTGCGACGAGCCAGAGCGCTCCTCAGCCGCCGCCAGCGACGTCACCAGCGCCAGCCACCACGGAGGCTGCGAAGACCACGCCAGGTCCGGTCTCGCCAAAGACGCCCTCCAACGCCACTGCCAAGGCCGACGTGTCCACCGTAACGGCACAGAACGTCCCCAAGCAGCCTAAGCCTCCAGGGCCGGATTTCGTCGGGCCGCGCATGCCGGGGCAAACGGTGATGCCGAAGCTTGCTGCGGCGCCGCCGGCCGGTGGCAGCGCGCAACAACCGGGTCCCGCGGCCTCTTCCGGGCCGGCACCGCCAGTCCCGGTGACGTTCAAGGCATTGCTTACCGAGGGGGGGCCGAAGGTCGATCGGGGGTTGGTTTGGCGCGTGTTCTCGTTCGAGCCGGCACCGAACGGCGCCCGCAAGCTGATCAGCACGCACCGCGAAGCCAACCCCACGGCGGCGCTCGCCCCCGGCGAATATCTCGTCAACGCGGCCTACGGCCTGTCCAACCTGACCAAGAAAGTGAAGGTCGAGAGCGGCCGCTCGCTGGTGGAGACCTTCGTCCTCAACGCCGGGGGGCTCAAGCTTGGCGCGGTCCTCGCCAACGGACAGGCGCTGCCCGCGGGTAGCGTTCACTTCGATATTCTTTCCGATGAGGAGGATCAGTTCGGCAAGCGGCGCACGATCCTCGGCAACGCCAAGCCGGGCGTGGTGATCAGGCTGAACGCCGGCGCCTATCACATTGTCAGCCTCTACGGGCGCGCCAACGCCACCGTGCGGGCCGACGTCACCGTGGAGCCCGGGAAGATCACCGACGCCACCATCAAACACGCCGGGGCGCCCGTCACCTTCAGACTGGTGCAGAAGGCGGGCGGCGAGGCCCTCGCCGATACCAAATGGACCATCCTCACGCCGACCGGAGACGTGGTGAAGGAAGTTGCCGGCGCGTTGCCGACGCACATCCTCGCCACCGGCAATTACGCCGTAGTGGCGAACCACAATGGCGAGAGCTACACGAGCAAGTTTGCCGTCGCCACGGGCGAAGCCGAGCAGATCGAGGTGGTCATGGACCAAGGCCCGGCGACGCCCGAAGTGCTGAAGGCGATTACCGAACCACCGCCACCCCCGCCGCCGTCCGAGACCCCGGTGGCGAGCCCTGGCGAACCGGACTCCGGCATGGCCTTCGGCAGCAGCGAGACTGCTACGCCGCGGCCGCCTGGGATGTTCTTAAATCCGGGGGCTCTGCTTCGGCCGCGATTGCCTTGACGGCGGCGGCAAGTGGCATCACCTCCTGCGCCTGCGATCCGAGCCGGCGGACCGAAACGGTGTCCTGCTCCGCCTCGCGCTTCCCGACCACGAACAGCACCGGCACCTTGGCAACCGAATGCTCCCGCACCTTGTAGGTGATCTTCTCGTTGCGCAGATCAGCCTCGGCCCGGAGCCCCGCCGCCTTGAGCGCCGCGAGCACCTTCTCGGCGTAGGTGTCGACGTCGGAGACGATCGGCGCCACCACGACCTGAACCGGCGCGAGCCACAGCGGCAGGTGCCCGGCGTGATGCTCGATGAGGATGCCGGTGAAGCGCTCGAGCGAGCCGAACATGGCGCGGTGGATCATCACCGGCACGGTTTTTTCCCCGTCCGGCCCGATATAGAAGGCGCCGAGTCTCCGCGGCATGTTGAGGTCGACCTGGATGGTGCCGCATTGCCAATCGCGGCCAATGGCGTCGCGGAGCACATATTCGAGCTTCGGGCCGTAGAAGGCGCCCTCGCCCGGATTGAGCTCGTATTTGAGGCCGGCAGCCTCGACGGCCCGCTTCAGCGCGGCCTCGGCCTTGTCCCAGACCTCATCAGCGCCAACCCGCTTTGCCGGACGATCGGAGAATTTGATCCGCACGTCGTCGAAGCCGAAGTCGCGATAGATCGACAGCATCTGCTCGTTGAGCTTCACGCATTCCTCGGTGATCTGCTCTTCGGTGCAGAAGATGTGGGCGTCGTCCTGGGTGAAGTGGCGCACCCGCAACAGCCCATGCAGCGCGCCTGACGGCTCGTAGCGATGCACCTTGCCGAACTCGGCGATGCGCAAGGGCAGATCGCGATAGCTCTTGAGGCCATGCTTGAAGATCTGGACGTGGCCAGGGCAGTTCATCGGCTTGCAGCAATAGACCCGCTCGTCAGGCGTCTCGGCGATGTACATGTTCTCGGCGAACTTCTCCCAATGGCCTGACTGCTCCCAGAGCGCACGGTCGAGCATGTCGGGGGAATTGACCTCGACATAGTCCCAAGCCTGCTGGCGGCGTCGCATATAGCCGATCAGTGCCTGGAACAGAGCCCAGCCCTTTGGGTGCCAGAACACCGCGCCGGGGGCTTCCTCCTGGAAATGGAACAGGTCCATCTCCCGGCCCAAGCGGCGATGGTCGCGCTTCTCCGCCTCTTCGAGCTGATGCAGGTAGGCGTTGAGGTCATCCTCGCTCGCCCACGCGGTGCCGTAGATACGCTGGAGCATGGGGTTGTTGGAGTCCCCGCGCCAATAGGCCCCGGCGATCTTGAGCAGCTTGAAGCCCTTGCCGACCTTGCCGACCGAGGTCATGTGCGGCCCGCGGCAGAGGTCGAGCCAATCCCGCTGCGAATAGATTCGGATCTCGTCGCCCTCGGGGATGGCGTCGATCAGCTCAAGCTTGAACTTCTCGCCCATCTCGGCGAACAGCTTCTTCGCTTCATCGCGATCGACGACCTCGCAGCTGAAGGGCGCATCGCGGGCGATGATCTCGCGCATCTTCGCTTCGATCTTGGGGAGATCTTCTGGCGTGAACGGCTCGTCCCGGGCGAAGTCGTAATAGAAGCCGTTGTCGATCACCGGGCCGATCGTCACTTGCGTGCCGGGATAGAGCATCTGCACCGCCTCGGCCATGACGTGCGCGGCGTCGTGGCGGATCAGCGGCAGCGCTTCGGGATCCTCGCGCGTGATGATGCGGATCTGGGCGTCGGCCGGAATCGGCTCGGCGAGGTCCTTGACCTTGCCGTCGAGCGACATCGCCACCGCCTTCTTGGCGAGCGATTTGGAGATCGATTCCGCAACGTCGCGGCCCGTGACACCAGGCTTGAAATCGCGGCTCGAACCATCGGGAAATGTGAGTGAAATCATCGTCCTCTCCTCTCACTCCTGCGTACGGGCGCAGGTAAGATGGATGTGCAAAAGACGCCGTGGCCGGCGTCATCCTCCTTTTTGGCGAATTGCCAGCTGGGAAGTCAAGCGCGCGAACGCCTCACGAGTTGCCCGGTAGGCGCCATCTCCCATAGCGCCACGGCGCGAAGGGGTGATGTTCGCCGCTCAAATCGGGTACGGGATCGAAGCCATGACTGCCCCAAGGATGACAGCGCGAGAACCGCGCCAGTGCCAACCATCCGCCCTTCCAGGCGCCATTCTTGTCGATCGCCTCGCTGGTATAGTCCGAGCAGGACGGGAGATGGCGGCAATTGACCCCGAGCAGCGGCGATATGGTCCAGCGGTAGACGGCGATGGCGCCGAGAAGAGGTGCCTTGGCCGCGCGCTGGAAGAGGGTCACGGACATGGCTCGCCGTTCTTGCGCGTGAAGACGAAGCGGCCATTCTCCTTGCGCGCCACCATGTCAACATCGCTGTAGTGGGCGACTTCGCTCTCCGCCCGCGTCCCGACCTCGAGATAGCGCACAGGTTTGTCGCTCCGGTTGATCAGGTGGTGGCCGTCGGCCTTCCCTGCCGGAAACCCTGCGGCCATGTCGGGCCCGAGCACCTTCTCGCCGGCGTCGGTGACGAGTGTGACTTCCCCCTCGAGGACGTAGATGAATTCATCCTCGTGGACGTGCCAGTGCCGCTGCGAGGACCAGGCGCCCGGGGGAAGCGTGACGAGATTGACGCCGAACTGGGTGAGACCGAGAGCGTCGCCAAGAGCGCGCTTCTCGCGGCCGGCAACCTGCACGGCAAACGGTGGCGGATATCCGCTGCCGCGCCGCGGCGCGACACTCATGGGATCGAGCCAGGGGCTCTTGTCTTCGGGTTGGTCCATGGGCATTCCCCAATCGCCACGAAATTACGCCGGCGCAGCATGGGCGCGGCCGGCCGCCTCGCCACGCGCGGCCTCGATCTGGCCAATGGCATCCTCGACCGCATCGAAGACGAGGAGCGTCGAGGCGTGGCGGGCCTTGTAGTCCTTGACCGGCTCAAGCGCGGCGAGATCGGCCCAGCGGCCCTCGGGCGGCTGTCCCCCCTCCTTCAACATTTTCCGCATCGCGGCACCGACGGCGCGAAGCTCGGCAGCGGTCGAGCCGACAATCTCCCGCCCCATGATCGCGGACGAGGATTGGCCCAAAAGGCAGGCTTTCACGCTCTGGCCATAGTTGGTCACCACGTCCCCCTTCATGGAGAGATCGACCGTGACCCGGCTGCCGCAAAGCTTGGAAACCGCCGTTGCGGTGGCGTCGGGACGAGGCAACCGCACCGTGCGGGGCATATTTGCCGCAATCTCCAAAATGCGCTGGCTATAGATATCGTCTGGCAGGCTCATACGGATCTCAATTTCGTGTCGGCGGTCTCGCCTTGAAGCCGAAACTCACGCATTATATATGCACACGGTGTGCCGCGCGCAGCCTGGCGTGGCTATAAGCGTGACGAAAAGACTTGGCCGGCCGAGTGTAAGCGTGTCGGCCTAAAGCAGGGAAGCAAGGAAGCCTCATGGACGCCACGGTGAAGAAATTGCCAACCCGGCACCAGGTCGAAATCGGCCGCGGGCCCGCGATCGTGCGTCCGTCCCGCGAGGAGGCCGAGGAGGCTGTCCGCACGCTGATCGCCTACGCCGGTGACGATCCCTCGCGCGAGGGGTTGCGCGAGACGCCGAAGCGCGTTGTGAGCGCCTATGACGAGTTTTTCTCGGGCTACGACGAGTGCCCGATCGACGTCTTGTCGCGCACCTTCGACGAGGTGGCCGGCTATGACGACATCGTCATGCTTCGCGACATCGAGCTGCACTCCCATTGCGAACACCACATGATCCCCTTCGTCGGCAAGGCGCATGTGGCGTATTTCCCGACCGATCGCGTGGTCGGCATCTCCAAGCTCGCCCGCGTGGTCGAGGTGTTCGCGCGGCGCCTGCAGACCCAGGAGACCATGACCGCCCAGATCGCCGAGACCATCGACAAGGCGCTGAAGCCCAAGGGCGTGGCGGTGATGATCGAGGCCGTGCATCAATGCATGTCCATCCGCGGCGTGAAGAAGCCTGACGTCGCCACCATCACCACCCAGTTCACGGGCATCTTCAAGGAAGATCCGGCGCAGCAGGCGCGGTTCATGATGCTTGCCACGGAACGCGGCCGCCCATGATCGGTGAAGCCGCGAAGGACCGATCGCGGTGACCACGCCTTCCACCCCTGCCGAAAGCGCCGATCCGGCGACAATCGAAGAGACCGCGGCGTTTACGCCGAAATTCAACGCCGAAGGGCTGATCCCCGCGATCGCGACTGCGGCCGTGACCGGGGAAGTGCTGATGTTTGCCTATATGAACGGCGACGCCCTTGCCCGCACGCTTGAGACCGGCGAGGCCCATTTCTGGTCGCGCTCGCGTGGAAGGCTCTGGCGCAAGGGCGAAGAGAGCGGCAACACCATGCGCGTCGTCGAACTGCGCACGGATTGCGACCAGGACGCGCTGTGGCTGAAAGTCGAAATGGGCGGCACGCGCGCCGGCTGCCACACCGGTCGCCGGTCTTGCTTCTACCGCGCCGTCCCCCTTGGCAGCGGCAGCTCTGCCGAAGGGGTTACCCTGAGATTCGTCGATGCCGAGCGGGTGTCCAAGCCGTAGCACGTGCTGGCAGTCACGCTCATGCCGCAAAGAGAACCTTAAAGACTTCGAAATAGGCTGGATTCGCGAGCGCCGGGCGCCCAAATAGATTGAGCAACGCCCGAGAGCGCTTGTTGGCGGTCCTCCGCGACAGGAGCTGTGGCCTTGGACCGCCGGCGTGGTGCGGGGCAGGTACGATATGGCGAGACCGATCATAGGCATTGCCCTTGGTGGTGGAGCGGCCCGAGGCTGGGCCCATATCGGGGTCCTAAAGGCCCTCACTGAGGCTGGGCTGGAGCCGGACATCGTCGCCGGAACTTCGATCGGCGCCCTTGCCGGGGCCTGCTACGTCACCGGACGCCTCGATGCGCTGGAGGACTTCGCCGCCTCACTCACCCGCCGCCGTGTATTCGGCTTTCTCGACATCAACTTCACCGGCTCCGGGCTGATCTCCGGGCAGCGTCTTAACAGCAGGCTCGAATCCCATCTGCAGGAGTTCTCGATCGAGGGCTTGTCGCGCAAATTCGTTGCCGTGGCCACCGAGCTCGGCACCGGCCATGAGGTCTGGCTCAACAAGGGCAGCCTCGTGAATGCGCTCAGGGCGTCATTTGCGCTTCCCGGCATCTTCCGCCCGGTCAAGATCAACGGCCGCTGGTTGATCGACGGAGCCCTCGTCAATCCTATTCCGGTCTCGGTTTGCCGCGCGCTCGGCGCCCGCATCGTCATCGCCGTCAATCTCAATAATGACGTCATCGCCAAGGGCGGCATCATTCACGATCAGGAAGTCTTCGCCGAGCCCGCGAGCCCGCCCGAGGAGACGCCGCTCCGGGGCAGCAATGGCCGGGCCGCGATCCACTTGCTCCACCGACAGATTTTCGGCCGCAGCGGCGGCGCGCCCGGGATTTCCGCGGTGATGATGGACGCGATCAATATCACCCAGGATCGCATCGCCCGGTCGCGCCTTGCCGGCGACCCGCCCGACGTCACCATCGCGCCCAAGGTCGGACCGATCGGCCTGTTCGATTTTCACCGCGCTGGCGAGGCCATGGCGCAAGGCGCCGCCGCCGCCGAGAAGCAAATCGACGAGATCAAGGCCCTGATGGGCGCCTTCGCTGCCTAGCCCGTGGTGATGTACTCGCGCATGGCCGCGGCTTCCATCTCGGCTTCCGCGATGCGCATCTTCACCACGTCTCCGATCGAGACCAGGCCAACCAGTCGGCCCCTTTCAATCACCGGCATGTGACGGAAGCGGTGCGTCGTCATTTCCGCCATCAGCCGGTCGATCGTGTCGGATTCCCGGGCCGTGACCACCGACATCGTCATGTAATCGTTCACCGGGTCACGGAGGGCCTTGCTGCCGGTCTGGCCGATCGCCCGCACCACATCACGTTCGGAGACGATACCGGCGACCTTGCCGTCGCCTCCTCTGATCACGACACAGCCAATGCCGTGCTGGTGGAGCAGCTTTGCGATTTCGAGCAGTGGCGTGTCTGCCGCGGCGGTAACGACATCCCTCCCCTTCAGCTTCAAAATTGTCGCAACGTTCATGCTCGTTTCCTCCAGCCTCGGGACTTGTTGCGTCCCGATCGCCTGCGACATTCTGTCCTCCTCAGGCACGAGGCGCAAGAGAGCGATGCTTTGAAATGTCGCAAGTCGCGACAATGTTCCAAATCGCGGGGGAACTAAGGGAACTCAGGCGTTGCCGGTCTCCTGGCGCGGTCGAAAAAGCCGAAGCTCAACAGGCCGAACAGGAAGCCGCCGATATGGGCCTCCCAGGCGATCTGGCCTTCGGCGCCTGCGATCGAGACCACGCCAAGGCCGAAAAAGGCGTTGAGCACGACCCAAAGCCCGAGAACGAAGAGAATGCGGCGGTCGGTCAAGGTCTGGGACAAGGTCTCGAGTGGCGCGCGGGCAAAATCCGGGATGCGCTCGCCCGGTTGCGGCCGTGCGCTAAAGATAAATCTCATCGCCGCGGCCATCTGGCCTGAGATCGCGGCCGAGGCGCCCACCACCGGCGCCATCTCGCCGAAATGCAAGGCGAGGTGCGTGAGCGCGCCGGCAATGCCGCAGGCGATCGAGAAGGTCAGAAATCTGAGGTCGCCCACCCGCTTGGCGACGGCGCTGCCAAAGGCCGCCATCCACAACAGGTTGACGACAAGATGCATCCAGCCGGCATGGACCACCATGTAGGTCACGAAGGATGTCAGGGCGGCGGGATAGCCCCCCGGAAGCTCCGCTGCCGCCCCGCTATAGCGCGCGGGGATGAAGGCAAGTGCGAGCAAGAGCTCGATGCTTTGCTCGTCGGGGAGCAGCGAGCGGATGATTTGCACGCCGATCATGACCGCCGCCGCCGCGACCACGCTCCGCGGCAGGTTGAACATTGGCTCTGATGGCCCCAATGCCGATCCTCCGTTAAGGCCCCGATGTGGCGCGGGCCCATTCAAGCCCCTCGCCGGTTCCAACTACTCTAAGCGACAGCCCATCATCCGCCCCCAAGCTTTCTGCTCGCCTACTGGCTTGCGAACGGGTGCCGGCACAACCGATCCCTTCTGAAGCGCCGTTTACCGTGACGAGGCCGAGCGGAGGCACGAGACCCAACGCGGTGCTAGCGTCGGTCCGCGGGTGGTCCCATGCATCAGTCAACGAGCCGCAAGCTTTACGAATATTGGGACGCTCGGCGCAATGGGCGCTTGGCGCCGCACCGCTTCGAGATCGAACCGGCCAAGATCGCCTCCCTTCTTCCCGAAGTTTTCATCGCCGAATGCGCCGGACCCTTCACCTATCGGTTCAGGCTGGCCGGAACCAGGATCTGCCGACAGTTCGGCCGGGAGCTTAGAGGCGCCGACCTCCTCGCACTGTGGGGGATCGAGGACCGCAACGCTTTGGCCGCGATGCTGCGCCAGATCTCACGCCGCGGCGCGGTGGGCCACGCGCTGTTTCAGGGCCACGCCGACGGCCATCGCCAGGCCAAGTTCGAATTCGTGGTGATGCCCCTCGCCCATAGCGGCGAGGTCATTACCAGGCTGCTTGGCGCCATTACCGCCATCGAGCCGCCGTTCTGGCTCGGCTCGACGCCTTTGGTGCGGCGGCGGCTGATTGAGGCGCAGCTCCTGTGGCCCGACGGAGCGACGAAGCGCACCACCCCGGGCGTGGCGGGCACGCCCGCGGGGCGCTTCCAGGTTTTCGATGGTTGGCTCAGGAAAGAAACCTGAGGTGCGACAGATTTTTTTTGGCCTCAACAAGCAAATTTTTCCGACAGGCCCATCGTTGCGCCAAATGCCGCAATCCCAATTCGCGACACTGGAACATCCCGTTAGGCTTAACAGTTCATTGGCGCCAATCGCCCCCATCCCTCGCGGCGAGCTAAATCAGCGGCGGTTTCCGGCGCGAAACGCGGCGCCGCTCTCATAGTAATCAAAACATTAATAGTGCAGCTATCGTTCAAACTTGAGTAATCCTCACTAAAATTGACTTATCTCTACTCTCCACAAAACCTGTATTGCTTTATCAGTATGTCAAAAGCTTTTTGAGAGAGTGCCTCCCAAGAAAACGGGGGGTTGGGGTATGAAACAGTTCGTTTTGGGTGCCGCGTTCTTGATGTTTATCTCGTCCTTGCCGGCCGTGGCCACCAAGGGGCACACGGTCCGGCTCGTGCCTGATCTCGCGCCGCAGAAAGCCGCATTCCTGGAGTCCTTCGGCAACAGCCTGCCGCCGATCGGCTATGTGAACTTCTGCCAGGAGCATCAGAATGACTGCCGCCCGTCGGGTCCCTATGCCGACCGGGTTCAGCTCACCGCCGCCAAGCGCCGGATGCTCGAGCAGGTGAACCGCTACGTCAATAAGACGGTCGCCCCAGTCACCGACCTCGAACTCTACGGCAAGGTCGAGTTCTGGACCTATCCTAAGGGCAAGGGCGACTGCGAAGATTATGTGCTGCTCAAGCGCCGCATGCTGATCGAGCGCGGCTGGCCCGAGAGCACGCTTCTCATCACCGTCGTTCGCGACGAGAACAATGAGGGCCATGCGGTGCTGACCGCGCGGACCGACATTGGCGACCTCGTCCTCGACAACAAGCGTGCGGAGATCGTGCGCTGGAGCGACACGCCCTACACCTTCATCAAGCAGCAATCCGAGCGCAATCCGCTGGTGTGGACCTCGCTGATGCCGCCGAGCGACGCGCAGCAAACCACGGTGTCAGCCTCTTACAGCCATTAACGGCGGAGCTTCTAAACCACTTTTCGACTGGAGATTACGATTTAGGCCCGGTGACCATCCCCCACCATCCCCGACCCAACCGGGCCTCACCTGGAGCCGGCCTCGCAAGAGTGCCGGCTCTTTTTTTTGCTCCGGCTCGTAGGCAAGTGTGGGCAGGCGCGGGACTAGTCGAGGTCGAAGTCGAGGATCGCCATTTGGAATTGGTAGGCGGTCTCGCCCTCATCCTCGTCGCGGAACAGGACGCCGATGAACTCGTCGTCGACATAGACCTCCGCGGAATCGTCCTTCTGCGGGCGCTGTTTGACTTCGAGCGCCGGCAAGCGGAACACGCGCTTCAAATACCGCTCAAGCTTGATGATCTCGTCACGCGTCACGCGTCACTCCCTTCGCGATTGGCTTGGCGACCGGCAGGATGTCAGCAGTCGCTGCATGGGCTAGCAGGTTCGTCTTCCTCGTCTTTGACGAACTGGTTCATGGCGAGCGCCGGCTCCTCGCAACCGGCGGGGCCGATGTCGCGGGCCGGGACACCGGCCACGGTGCGGCGCGGCGGCACATCCTGGAGCACGACACTGCCGGCGGCGACGCGCACGCAATCGCCGATCTTGATGTTGCCGAGGATCTTGGCGCCGGCACCCATCATCACGCCGCAACCGATCTTCGGATGGCGGTCGCCACGCTCATTGCCGGTACCGCCCAGCGTCACGCCATGGAGCATGGAGCAGTTGTCGCCGACCACCGCGGTCTCGCCGATGACGATGCCGGTGGCGTGGTCGAGCATGATGCCGCGGCCCATGCGCGCAGCCGGATGGATATCGACGCCGAACGCGCGGCTCGAGAGGCTTTGCAGAAACAGCGCAAAGTCGCGCCGGCCGTCCTGGAACAGCCGATGGGCAAAGCGATAGGTCTGCAGCGCAAGAAAGCCCTTGAAATAGATCAACGGCTCGATGAAGCGGCGGCAGGCCGGATCGCGCTTGGCGACGGCCATGATGTCGGCACGGAAGATTTCGCCCAAGCTCGGCTCAGCTGCCAGCACCTCGCGGAAGGTCTTGTTCAAGAGCCCGGTATCGACCGATGGCTGCAAGCGAAAGGCGAGACTATGGCAGACCGCATCCTCGAGCGAGCGCTCGCTCAGGATCGTGGCGTAGATCAAGCTCGCGAGCACGGGCTCGTTGGCGCTGGTCTCTTCCGCCTCGCTCCGCACCTGCGTCCAGATCGGATCGTAGCTTTGGACTTGCGGCTTGGCCGCAGTGGAGGACTTTTGCATGGCAACCTCTACTCTCCGAGAACCCGCCGAAACGGCGGGCGCCAGGGGTTTTCCCTAACATGGGAACTAGACCCGCTGGGTTAAAAAGTCGAGCACACCCTGCTTGAAGCGAGGGTCACCGACAGCTTTCATATGGTCCCGGCCCTCGATGGTGAGAAGCTTCGCTCCGGGGATCAGAACCGCGAGCTCCGCGCCGGACCCGGCGATAACATCCTCGCTGCCGACTGCGACCAGAGTTGGGGCGCGGATCGCAGCGAGCCGTTCCGCTTCGAGCTTCTCGCGTGGGCCGCGCATGCAGGCAGCCAAGGCCTTGAGGTCACTACCGGTTTTCTCGGCGAAGGCCCTGAAGCTCCGCGCCGTGTCGTTGCTGACATCGGCGATGCTCGGCACCTCGAGCGCCTTGGCGAGAGGCCCGCTTCCCACCATGCCGCGCACGAGATTGATGCCCATTCCGGCGATCACCACACTGCGCACGCGATCCGGATGCCGCAGCGCGAGAAAGGCGGCAATGCGGGCGCCCATGGAGTAACCCAGCACATCGGCGCGGGCGATGCCGAGATGGTCGAGCAGCCGGCAGGCGTCCTCGGCCATTTGTGGCGCGCCGTAGCGCTCGGGCTCGTAGAGCTTGTCGCTCCGCCCATGCCCACGGTTGTCGAGCGCGATGACACGGCGCCCGTCAGCGACCAGGGTTCCGATCCAACTCGTATCCTGCCAATTGGTGGCGATATTCGAGGCAAAGCCGTGAATGAGCAGAATTGGCTCGCCCTCGCCTTCATCGACATAGGCGAGTTTCAAGCCATCTGATTTGAAGTGTGGCATTCGGCTCTACCGTTTTGAGAATTCCGCGACTATGCTCGGGCCGCAAAACCGCCCGGAAAGATGTGAAGCGATCATCATGGCTCAATCGCTCGTGCCCCATTTTATCAACGACAAAGGCGTCGACCGCATCAAGATCGGCGTCAAGGAATTCCAATGCATGGGCGCATCGCCACCTCACGATCACCCCCATGTTTATCTCGATATGGGCGATGAGACCGAGATGATCTGCCCTTACTGCTCGACGGTGTTCGAATATGACGGCGAGCTGAAGGCGACCGAAAGCGAGCCGCCGACTTGCGTCTTCGTGGCGACAGCGCCGCCCGGCGCGCCGGCCGCTTGAGCACGCCAAGCCTAACGACGGCGTCGCCCTCCCGATTGATCCTTGGCGGCGGCATTGGTGGGCTTGCCACGGCCATCGCCCTTGCCGAGCGCGGCATGAGAGCGACCGTGCTGGAGCGCTCGAGCTTCGCCGACGAGAGCGGCGCCGGCATCCAGCTCGGCCCCAATGCCACACGCATTCTTCGCCAGCTCGGCGCTCTCGACACCGTCGAAGCGGTCTCCTTCAAGCCGGACGCGATCTCGCTGTTCGACGGACCGTCCGGGCGCCGTCTCACCGCGATGCCCTTGGCCGATGCGGTCGAGGCACGGTTTGGCGCTCCTTACCTTACGCTTCACCGCGCCGACCTCCACGCGAGCCTCCTCTCCGTCTGTCGCGGCAAGAGCGCGATTGAGCTCGTGGAGGGCTTCAACGTCAGCGAGGTGCGAGCGCTGAGCGAGGGCGTGGAGGCGACGGCCGATGATGGCCGAGCGATCCAGGGGGCGAGCCTGATCGCCGCCGACGGCGTGTGGTCCGTTCTCCGCCGCCAGATCGCCCCTTCGGCGACGCTGCGCTTCGCCGGCGCCACGGCCTGGCGCGCGCTTCAGCTGCGCGAAGGCTTGGGCGAGCCCTTCAGCGCTCCGATCGTCGGCCTCTGGCTCGGAGCGGGCGCGCATCTCGTGCATTACCCGGTGCGCCGTGGCGATGCCGTTAATGTCGTCGCCGTCATCGAGGACGCGAGCGCCGAGCAGGGCTGGAACCGGGAGGCGGATCCGGCCCCGCTCCGTGCCGCCTTCAAGCAATGGGCGGCTCCGGCGCGCGCTCTTCTCGACTCCGTCGAGACCTGGCGCTGCTGGTCGCTCTATCAACTCGAGCCGCTCAAGCGCTGGACCGAGGGGCGCATCGCCCTCCTCGGCGATGCGGCGCATCCCGTGCTGCCGTATCTTGCGCAAGGGGCGGCGCTGGCCATCGAGGATGCCGCGACGCTCGCGGCGAGCCTCGAAGCGGCACGAGGCGATGATCTCCTTGCTTTTCCTCATTACGAGGCACTACGCCGGGCACGCGTTCGCCGCGTCCAGCGGGCGGCAAGCCGCTACGGCTTGCTCTATCATCTCGGAAGCCCCCTCTCGCTCGCGCGCAACTTCGTCCTCGACCGCCGGCGCCCCGAAGCCCTGCTCGCCGGGTTTGACTGGCTCTACCGCACCGAAATCCCGCGACGGGCCTAAGTTTCAGGCTGCGGGCTTTCCCGCGCCGGCGACCTTCCAACGAGTAGGACGATGGTGCCCGCGAGCGCCGAGAGCAGCGATCCTGCGAGCACGGCAAGCTTGGTGACAGCGACACGCTCGGCGTCAGAGAAGGCGAGCAAGCCGATGAAAAAACTCATGGTGAAGCCGATGCCGCACAAGATGGCGACACCATAGACCTCCCGCCAACTCGCACCCACCGGCAGCGCGGCAAGGCCCGTTTTGTTGGCGATGAACACCGAGGCGAAGATGCCGATCTGCTTGCCGAGAAGCAGCCCGAGGCTGATCCCGAGCGAGAGCGGCGACAGCATCGAAGCATATCCCGCGGCGCCGAGCGACACGCCGGCATTGGCGAAACCAAAGATCGGCAGCACGATGAAGGCCACCCAAGGCGAAAGGGCGCGCTCCATGCTGTGCAGTAGCGAGTGTCCGTGACCGGGCTCGCCGTTGAGGGGAATGGCCATGGCGAGAATCACGCCCGCCAGCGTGGCGTGAATGCCGGAGAACAGCATGGCCACCCAGAGCGCAATGCCGAGCAGCAGATAGGGCGCAAGCCGCGTCACCCCCCACCAGTTCAGCGCAAACAGCACGATGGCCACGAGCGCCGCCGCGCCGAGCGCGAGCAGCGCCAGATGTTCGGCATAGAACGTGGCGATGATGACGATGGCGCCGAGATCGTCGATGATGGCAAGCGAGGTGAGGAACACCTTCAGCGAGTTCGGCACCCGCGATCCGAGCAGCGACAAGACGCCAAGGGCGAAGGCGATATCGGTGGCGGTGGGAATGGCCCAGCCGCGCCAATTGCCGCGATCCCCGAAATTGAGGGCCATGAACACGAGCGCTGGCGCCAGCATGCCGCCGAGCGCCGCCATCAGCGGCAAGGCGCGTCGCGGCCACGTGTCGAGCTGGCCTTCGAGCATCTCGCGCTTGATCTCGAGCCCGACCAGCAGGAAGAAAATGGCCATCAGGCCGTCATTGATCCAATGCAGGATGTCGAGGCCGCCGACCTTGGTGTGCAGCGCCTGGGCATACGTCTCGGCGAGCGGGGAATTGGCGACGGCGAGCCCAAGCGCGGCGCTGGCCATCAGCACGAGGCCGCCCGAGGTCTCGGATTCAAGAAAGCGCTGGAACGTGGTTCTGCTGCGACTCGGCATGAGCTGGCTGGGGCTGGTTGCGGTCCGTTCCTATAACCGCCGCCAGCGCACGGGCCAACCCATTCGCCCAACAAAGGACTTGGGCTTCGGCCCACGCACCTTGCGGACTGCCAAAACCGCCGCGATGCCGAGCCTAGTGATGGTGAGGGAAATCGCCCTTGGCCATGCCAAGATGATGCGGCTGATGATGCGACCCGCTTACCAGCAGTCCGATGAAACCCAATCCCCGGATGTGCCTAATCTCCTTGGGATCGCTCGCGGTGACGGTCAAGAGCACGCCATCCGGCAGCAACTCCGTCTTGGCGCTCCAGCCATTCATCCGATTGAGCTCCTGGGCGTGAGCCGGCACCATGCGCTGGATGGCCGCGAGCGTACGGCCATCTCCAGTGACGGCAATCTCCAAGCCGCCGTCGACCGGTTTCGCCGACGCGTTCGCCTTGAGCGTCACTTCGTTCATGTCGATGAGGTGCTGACGCAGCGCCTCGAGATCGACCTTGGACCAGTCGGTGTTGGGGTCCGCTTCGAGGAGACGCACGATCTCCTGAATGGCGCCAAACGCGGCCTGCCCCGGCATCGTCGGCACCGGCGAGCCCATCTGCTGGTGGTGTTGCTGCATCAGGTCCGGCATCTGATGATCATGGCGAGCCGCATGGTCGCCCACGGCCGGTTGCTGGGCGAGCGCCACGGGAATCGGCTGGATGAGCGTGGCGGTGAGCCCCATGGCAGCGGCAACGGCTTTCAAGGCCCCACACTTGAGATTTGATCTCATTGACATCTCTCGGGTTCGGCAACGCGCGAAAAGCTACCCGAGAGGGGCCAGGAGCAGAATGATCTGGATCATACCTCGCGCGCCCGAACTCGCGACAAAGTCTGTCGCAAGACCCGAACTCCAAGCTACGTCGGCTCAGTGACCGGGATCGCCGCGCCGCGCGGTTTCGTAGAGGAACCACACCCTGCGCTCGGCCTGATCGATCCAATTCTCGATCAGGCTTGCCGTGGCAACGTCATTCTCCTCGTCGCAGATGTCGTGGGTCTCGCGCAAGGCGGTGATCAGGGTCTGATTATCGGATCGAAGCTCGGCGACCATATCGAGCGGTTCGACATAGTCGGCGTCGTTGTCGGGAATGCGCTGCAGGCGGGAAATCTCGCCGATAGAGTGCAATGTCAGACCGCCAACTTTTCGCACCCGCTCGGCGATCTCGTCGGTGGTGGCGAAGATTTGCTCGGCCTGCTCGTCAAACATCAGGTGCAGGCCGCGGAAATGGGGGCCGCTGACATGCCAATGAAAGTTCTTGGTCTTCAGATAGAGCGCGAACATGTCGGCGAGCAGCACATTGAGCGCGCCGGAGATATCGCGGCGCGCATTGGCGCCGAGATCCGTCGGCGTCTCGAGAGGCGCCTTGCGCCGGTCCTTAGCGGTGGAGTCCTTGGTCACGTGAAATCTCCTCTTTCCTCTGCAAAATGCACGTCCCGCACCCTAAATGGGGAGCCGGAGGCACAAGCGCCAGCGGACGTTAGTTCCGGATTGCTGCTATCCTAGCGGGTACACCTGCGGCACATGGTCTTGAAGGGAGTGATGATGTTCGTTGCCATGAATTGATTCAAGGTGAGGAAGGGGTCGGAGCACGATTTCGAGCAGATGTGGATGACGCGAGAACTCTCACCTCAACGACGTGCCGGGTTTCATCAGGTTCCACTTGCTCAAAGGCCCGGAGCGTGAGGATCACGTGCTCTATGCCTCGCACACCATTTGGCGTTCGGAGGAAGATTTCCTCAACTGGACGCGCTCCGAGGCCTTCCGCAAGGCCCATTCCGGCGCCGGCGGCAACAAGCCGCTCTATCTCGGGCCGCCCGAATTCGAGGGCTTCAGCGCGGTGCAAGAGGTGAAGGCCGGGCGCCCGGCGGGCGCCACGGCCGAATAGTGCAAATGAGCGGCGTCAGTTGACGCGCGTGACTTGGACCAGATTGTCGGAGAAGGTCGGCGCTCTCCCGAGGCTGCAAAAGGCGTCCGAAGAGATCGAGTTCACCGAGCCATCGGAGCGATTGAGGCTCCGCCAATAGCCGAGCGTCGCCACGATCACGCCCGGCTGCACGTCGTCGGTGATCCGGGCGAAGCCCTCGAAATCACCGCGGTCGTTGAAGACGCGCACCGGGTCGCCTTCGCGGATGCTGCGTTCTTCGGCGTCCTTGGGGCTCAGCATCACGAACTGTTCCCCCTGCCCTTTGATCTTGTGCGTCTCGTTGGCGTAACAGGAATTGAGGAAGCCGTGGCTCTTCGGCGAGAGAATGTTGAGCGGATAGCGCTCGGCGAGCCCGGCGTTACTCTCGGGGCTCTCGCGCGGCGGCGTATAGCCCGGCAGCGGATCGACGGCCTCTCCGGACTGCATCTCCTCGTACATCATGCGGAACGGCGGCGCGACGAAGTTCTTGGCCCCCTCGACCAGGAACTCGACCTTGCCCGATGGCGTCGGGAAATTGCCGTTGGCATGCGGCAGCCGATCGTCCGGGGTGCCGACGGCGAGATGGAAGTAACCGTGGCTGCGGAAATAGTCCATGTCGACGCCGGCCATCTGCGGCGCGTCCCATTTGAGATAGTGCTCGGCAAGCTCGGCGTCGCTCATCTTGAATTGGGGGTCATCGAAGCCCATCGCCGCCGCAAGCAACCGAAAGATCTCGGCATTGGACTTCGCCTCGCCGCACGGCTCGATCGCCTTCTCGTTGAGGGTCAAATAGAAATGGCCCCAGGAGAACATCATGTCGTCGTGCTCACCGGCCATGGTTGCCGGCAACACAATGTCGGCGTAAGCCGCGGTGTCGGTGACGAAATGCTCGGCCGTGACGAAGAACAGATCCTCGCGCGACAACCCCTGCACGATCTTGTTCGTCTGCGGTGCCTGGCTCACCGGATTGGTGTTGTAGATATAGAGGCACATGATCGGTGGATCGAGCTTCATCTCCCCGGTCAAGGCCTGGCCGAGCTGGAGATTGTTGACCACGCGCGTGCCGGGCTTGATGAAATCGGGCCGCGACACCCGCGCCCAGTCGACGGGGAATTCCCACAACGGCATCTGCAACAAGCCGCCGCCGACATGACGCCATGACCCCGCGAGCGCAGGAATCGCGCACACCGCGCGGATGGTCTGGCCGCCGCCGGCGTGACGTTCCAGCGCCACGCCCATGCGAATGACGGAGGGCTGGGCTTTGGCGAAATCATGAGCAAAGCGCGCGATGTCGGCCGCAGGCACGCCGGTGATGCGCTCGACATAAGCAGGCGTAAAGCCCTTGGCGCGCTCGGCCAGCGCCTCGAAGCCGACCGTATGGTTCTCGACCCAGTCGCGGTCGACGAGATCGTTCTCGATCAGCGCGGCGATGACACCCATGGCGAAGGCGCCGTCGGTCCCGGGCTTCGGCATGATGTGCCAATCGGCTTGCTTTGCGGTGCGCGACCGGTAGCTGTCGATGACGACCACTTTGGCGCCGCGCTTGCGGGCTTCAAGCACGAACGGCCAGTGATGCAGATTGGTCGAGATCGAGTTGCAGGCCCAGATCACGATATATTTGGAGTGGACAAAGCTCTCCGGATCGACACCGCCGGTCGGGCCGACCGTGAGCAGCCAGGCGGTCGATGAGCCAGAGGCACAGAAGGTCTTCTCGTTTACGGTCGAGCCGAGCTTGTTGAAGAAGGCGTCTCCCGCGGTTAGCCCCTGCACCAGGCCCTCATTGCCGAGATAAGAGTAAGGCATGATCGCCTGGCTGCCGTGGGTGGCGATGATGTCCTTCCAGCGGGCAGCGATCTCGGTGATGGCGTCGTCCCAGCTGATGCGCTCGAAGCGGCGCGAGCCTTTCGGCCCGACGCGGCGCAAGGGATGGAGCACGCGATCGGGATTGTAGTGGTGGTCGTGGTAGTCCTTCAGCTTCACGCACAGCGTGCCGCGCGTCATCGGATGGTCCTTGTTGCCGCGGACCTCGACGAGCTTGCCGTTCTCGACCTCGTAGACCATGGCGCAGGTATCCGGACAATCATGCGGACATCCGCCGAAAAATGTCTTGCGTGCCGACTGTTCGTTCATCCTTGAGCCCTCCCGAAAGGCCGATGCCGCCGGTTTTTTGTTATCCGGCGGCAAGGAGCGTACGGACGCCGCGTTGCCTTGTCGATCACCAAACCGGATATTGTTGGAGACTTTAGTGGGGCCCCACACCGTTCGCCCGAGGCCCCATCCGAGCACTAGACGAGGCAGGCCCGGCCTCGCATAAAGCTCGTGAGTGTCGGACTCCAAGGAGGGGATGGCCGAAAACAGCCAAGTTTGGCTAAAGCGGGCCGGCGCTGCCCAGGCATAACGAGGCTGGGTGCATCGCGGGGACGGGATTTTGGACGAAGAGAAATCGCTCGAACAGGCCCTTGCCGAGGCTTTTGACAAGGCCGATCGGCTTGACGCGCCCCTCGACCAGCGCCTTCGGCTCTATCTCGACGCGTCGCGCCAGCTGCTCCCGGGACTCGAAGCGACCTACGACGAACTCGTCGCCCGCCTCGCCGCCAACGCCCCCGACAACCTCGTCCCCGCGGTCGGTGAGGCCATGCCCCATTTCTGCCTGACCGATAGCGAAGGGCGGCTGGTCGATCTTCCGTCCCTCTTGGCGCGGGGACCGCTCGTAGTCAGCTTCAATCGCGGCCCCTGGTGCGACTATTGCGGCCTCGAACTCCATGCGCTTTCCCGCGCCTATCCGGACATCCTTGAGGCCGGCGGAGAAATCGTCTCCATCGTGCCCGAGACGTCGAAATACGCCCAGGCGCTGCAGGCAAGCCGGAATGTCCCCTTCCGCGTGCTCACCGACCTCGACCTCGGCTATGCGCTGAACCTCGGACTTGTGTTCTGGATCGGCGAAAAAATCATGACCATGTACAAAGGGTTCGGCATCGACCTGCAGCAGTTTCAAGGCAATGGCGGCTGGCTGTTGCCGATCCCGGCGACCATCGTGGTCGGCCGCGACGGCCGCGTGAAGGCGCGCTTCGTCGACCCGGACTTCCGCCATCGCATGCGCGTCGACGATATTCTCGAGGCGGTGAGGACAGATCTCGCGGACACGCCGCCGGCGCCCTGATAACGCAGGCGCGAATTTCCCGGGACAAAGCCCGGCGACTGCACGTTTTCCTATCTCAATCGCCGTGCCAAGGCCCTAGAATGCGCCGTCGCAGACTTGGGGGAGATCAACATGTCACTCGGCACCATTCTGATCATCATTTTGATTTTGGTTTTGCTTGGCGTCTTCCCCACTTGGGGCCATAGCCGGGCCTGGGGCTATGGGCCGTCCGGAATCGTCGGCCTGATCCTCGTCATCCTCTTGATCCTGCTCTTGCTCGGCAAGATCTGACGAGAAAACGCCGCCAGGGTTGCGGACACTGCACGCGCCGCGACCCTGGCCTCTCAAACTGTCCTCAAGGGTCCGGCCGGAAGAGGTCGAGGCCTAGCCGTGGTTGAGGCTCACCGGCAGTCACTTCTCTCGCGGCGGTGGCAAGATCTCGTCGATCCGCAACGGGCGCTCCACGCGCAAACTCCGCACCGGCTCAACCTCGAGGCTTGCGCGCAGCAAGAGGAAGAGGGCAAGCCCGTTGAGCAGATGCCAGACGAAGTGGGTTCCGACCTTGTGGTCTTGGATGGTGTACGTGTCGCACAGCACCATGTCGAGCGAGCGGAACAGGACGGACACGGCAAAGACGAGAGCGGCCCACAGGATGTAGGTGCCGGCACGCTGCCGCCGTTCCCAGGCCAACCCGCCGACAATGCCCATGGCCGCGAGCGCCGGGAGATAGATCAGGCTGCCATTCATGCATTGCTTGGCGTCGGTGATGCTCGCATCAGGAAAGCCGATGCCACCGCCCCAGCATTTCACCTGCATGGTCAGGGCGACGAAGGCGCTGAAGCCGATCAAGGTCAGGACCGTCCAGCCCGGCGGTACGCCAAGGAACCGGTTCAGAGCAAAGCCGAGATAGACCAGCATGAAGATATCGATGGGGATGACGTCGGCGAGCTCGGCCACTTCCGTCGCCAGGAGATGAAAGGCGAGGCTGCCAAGCCCGATCAGAAAGACGAGCGCAATGAACAGGAAGTGGTCGGCGCTGCGATCAGGCTTCGGCCGCCGCAGCAGCAGCCACAGCGGGACGAGAGCGGCAAGGAGAAAGGCGGCGTTGCTCGCGGCATTGAAGGGTTCCGCCCACAGCGCGGTGCTCGTGCCCCGCTCGCAATAGAGAAAGACGTGCTGGCCGAGATCCATGTCCCCTCCTCCCCTCGCGCTAGTAAGAGCTAGGGCCACGGAAAGTTCCGTACCTGAAGTGACGGAAAAAGCCCAACGCAAAGCTGCCAAAAGCCTTAACCCGCCGATCCCGCCTTTTCATCACCCGAGACCCGTCCTATGCTCGAATTGGTGGCCGCGACGGCCAAAGCCGCGGGGGACGACAATGCGGGCAAGACTTTCGTTTTGGAGACTTGGCGCCAGCGGTGCGGCCTTGCTGTTGGCCGCGCTCGCAATCGGCTTCGCGAGCCTCGCAACACCGGCGTCAGCCGAGCGGTGGCGGCGGCCGATCGACCCGACCTATCCGCACATCACGGCCCAGAGCGACTGGTACCCGTCAGAGACCGCGACCGGGGCGGTGCGCCGGACGCCGCGTGGCGACGAGGTCCGCTTGCCGGGTGGCACCTGGGTGCCTTGCGGCTTCAACTGCTATCACACCCTGAAAAACGCCACGGTCGATTTCTGGCGCCGCTACGACGTCTTCCCGCAGTAGCTATTCGTCCTGCGGGATGTCCTCCTCATCGATCGGAGGTCCCTCCTCGTCATCGTCACTGCTTGGCGGCATGCCGAGGCTTTCCTTGCAGCCGTCCTCAACCGCCTCGTTCGACTGCATGAGGTCCTCGAGCGTCGGATAGCTCTCCGCGTCCTCGTCGGTGATCTCGTCCTTATGCAGCTTGGTCAGCATGTCGACGTCGGCCTGGCTCAGCTTGTTGTCGCCGAGTTTGCCAGCGATACAGTCGCAATAGATCTTCGGCGTGACCTTGCTGCCTTCCGCGAGCCCTGGCTCATCGGTGACCACGGGGTCACTCACACACGCGGCAACGAAGGCCTCGGTGTCGAGCGCCGCTGCCTCCGCCCCAGGCGAAGCGCCGCCTGCGAAGAGAAGCGCCCCGAGGCCAATCCAAACCTCAAGCGATACGCGACCCAACATCTCGCCCTCCCCTGCGGCAGAGGCGCTCCTGACCCCGGAGGCTCACCGCCGCGCCTAAGCATAAGGAATGAATCAATCTTTGGGCAACTGGAAGACAGCATGCCGCGGCGCCAATTAACCCCGAAAAGCTGTCCTATTTCGGCTTTGGCAGGGCCAGCCGGATATGCAGCTCCTTGAGTTGCTTCTCGGTCGCCTCCGACGGCGCGCCCATGAGCAGGTCCTCTGCCTGCTGATTCATCGGGAACATCACCACCTGGCGCAAATTGTCCTCGCCGCAAAGCAGCATGACGATGCGGTCGACGCCCGGCGCGATACCGCCGTGAGGCGGCGCCCCATAGTGCAGCGCCCGCAACATGCCGCCGAAGCGCGCCTCGAGATCCTCCTTGGAATAGCCGGCGATGGCGAAGGCTTTCTCCATGATCTCCGGCAAGTGATTGCGGAGGGCGCCGGAGGACAGCTCTACGCCGTTGCAGACGAGATCGTATTGATAAGCGAGGATGTCCTCGGGCGGCATGGTCTCGAGCGCCTTAAGACCCCCTTGGGGCATGGAGAACGGATTGTGGGAGAAGTCGATCTTCTCGTCCTCCTCGTTCCACTCGAACATCGGGAAATCGACCACCCAGCAGAAATCGAAGCAGTCCTTGGCGAGGAGGTCGAGCTCGGTTCCGATCTTGGTCCGCGCCCGGCCGGCGAAGTCGACGAATTCCTTCGGCAGGCCGGCGATGAAGAACACGGCGTCGCCCGCCTTGAGGTCGAGCTGCTCGCGGATGGCCTTGGTGCGCACCGGGCCGAGATTGTTGGCGATCGGGCCCTTGCCCGGAGGATCCGCGTCCGCCGGCGATCCGCTCGGTGACTTCTCGAAAATGATGTAGCCCAGACCGCGCTGGCCTTCGCTTTGCGCCCAGCCGTTCATGCGGTCGCAGAACGCGCGGGAGCCCGCAGCCGGCGCCGGGATCGCCCAGATGCGCGTGTTCGCATCCATGTCGATCATGCCGGCGAAGATCTTGAAGCCAGAGTTGCGGAAATGCTCGGTGACATCCTGCATCTCGAGCGGGTTGCGAAGGTCCGGCTTGTCGGTCCCGTATTTGCGCATGGCCTCGGCGTAAGGGATGCGCGGAAATTTCGGCGTCACCCGCTTGCCCTCGCCGAACTCCTCGAACAGGCCGCGCATGATCGGCTCGACCGTGTCGAAGATATCGTCCTGGGTGACGAAGCTCATCTCCAGATCGAGTTGATAGAACTCCCCGGGCGAGCGGTCGGCGCGGGCGTCCTCGTCGCGGAAGCAGGGCGCGATCTGGAAGTAGCGGTCGAAGCCCGCCATCATGATCAGCTGCTTGAATTGCTGCGGCGCCTGCGGCAGCGCATAGAACTTGCCCGGATGCACCCGCGACGGCACGAGATAATCGCGCGCGCCTTCAGGCGATGACGCGGTAAGGATCGGGGTCTGATACTCGACGAAGCCCGCCTCGCGCATGCGCTGGCGCATGGACCAGATGATGGCCTGCCGCAGCATGATATTGCGATGCAGGCTCTCGCGGCGAAGATCGAGGAAGCGGTATTTGAGACGCGTCTCTTCCGGGTAGTCCGGCTCGCCGAACACCGGCAGCGGCAGCTCCTTCGCCTCCGACAGCACCTCGATGGCGCCGACCCTGACCTCGACTTCACCGGTGGGCAGGTTGGGATTGATCGTCTCCGCCGTGCGCGCGACGACCTCGCCATCGATGCGCACCACCCATTCGGGCTTCAGCTTCTCGGCTTCCGCGAAAGCCGGCGATGCCGGGTCAACAACGCATTGGGTGATGCCGTAGTGATCGCGAAGATCGATGAACAACAACCCGCCGTGGTCGCGCACGCGGTGCACCCACCCGGACAGTCTGACCGTCTTGCCGACGTCCTTTTTGCGCAATTCGCCGCAGGTTTCAGTTCGATAAGGGTGCATGGCCGGATGGTTGGTGGCGACAGGACGATTGCGCGGGAACACCGCATGGGAGGCCCCGTCTTGTCAAGGCAAGCCCCGCGTGGGGAACCGAGCCCCGGGCCCCGGCGTTGTTAGGGCAAGACTGAGAGGGAGAATTCATCATGATCAAGATCCCCGATACCGTTCCGGTGAAGACCCGCCTTCCCGTGGCCGCCTGGGCCGTCGCGGCGCTGGTGACGTTGTTTTCGCTTGCCTCGACGGTTGCACATTTTCCTCAAGCTTCTCAGGGCACGAGCTCGAGCTTCGAGCACGCGACCCAGCAGACCAAGGTGCAAGACAAGGCGAAAGTCTAAGACCCTCGGTCCCTTACCGGCGGTTGCCGCCCTGGCTCAAACACCGCCGACACACTCAAATCCAGTTCTGCGTCATTGCGCCCATGCAACAGGGCGTCGATAAACGGCATCTGCTCTTGGCCTCGACACGCGGGCTGAGCTATACGGCAGCCCATGCAGGTTATTACGCGTAGCGATGAACTGGCCGAGGCTTGCGCCCGGCTCGGGAGTGCCCCCTTTGTGGCGGTCGACACCGAGTTCATGCGCGAGCAGACCTTCTGGCCGAAGCTCTGCCTCATCCAGATGGCGTCGAACGGCACCGAGGTTCTCGTCGACAGCCTCGCGCCTGGCATCGACCTTACGCCCTTCTTCGACCTGATGACTGATGAGCGGGTGCTCAAGGTCTTTCATTCTGCGCGCCAGGACGTTGAAATCATTCATCATCTCGCGAGAGCCATCCCGCACCCCATCTTCGACACCCAAGTCGCGGCCATGGTCTGTGGCTTCGGCGAGGCCGTGAGCTATTCGATGCTGGTGAAGCGGATGCTCAACCGCAACCTCGACAAGACCTCGCGCTTCACCGATTGGAGCCGGCGGCCGTTGTCGGAGCGCCAGCTCACCTATGCGGTTGGCGACGTCACCCATCTGCGCGACCTCTACCCCAAGCTCAGCGCCCAACTCGACCGCTCTGAGCGTGCCAGCTGGCTCAACGAGGAGATGGCGGTGCTCACCGATCCCGCCACCTACGAGCTTCATCCCGAGCAGGCTTGGAAGCGGCTGAAGATGCGCATCAAGACGCCGAAGGCGCTGGCCGTGCTCATGGAACTCGCCGCCTGGCGCGAGCGCGAGGCGCAGACCCAGGATGTGCCGCGCTCGCGCATCCTCAAGGACGAGGCGCTTTATGACATCGCCAGTCAGGCCCCGCGCACGCCAGAGGATCTCGGCTCGCTGCGCACGCTTCACAACGGCTTTGCGCGATCCGCGCGCGGCCGCGCGGTCCTCGATGCAGTGACGCGGGGGCTGGAGCGCGATCCCAAGACCATCCCCCCGATCGAGCGCGGCGAGCCGATGCCGCCCGAGGCGCAAGCGGTGGTCGATTTGTTGCGGGTGCTGCTCAAGGCAACGGCCGGGCGTCACGGCGTGGCGCCAAAGCTGATCGCCACCAGCGACGAGCTCGAGGAGATCGCCCGCGCCGGCGACATCGACGTTCCGGTGTTGCGCGGCTGGCGGCGCAAGCTGTTTGGCGACGATGCTTTGGCGTTGAAGCGCGGCGAGCTTGCGCTCGTGATCAGCAAGGGTGAGGTCGCGGTGCTACCGGCCGAGCAGCCACAGCACAAGCGTGAGCGCCAGACTCACGATGAGTGAGGTCGCAAGCGGCAGATAGAGCGTGAACCCGTCGCGCTCGATAACGATATCGCCCGGGAGACGACCCAAGCCAAATCGCTGCGCCGCAAGGACGATCAGACCGACGGCGACCAGCACGACCCCGGCGAGGATCAAGACCTTGGCCATCAGCGCCTGCGGCCTTTGCGTCTCTCGATCCGCATCTTGACCGTGGCGCGCATCTCTTCGGGAAGGTCGTCGAGAACTTCGAGAATGGTCTTGAGCTCGACGCGAAGCCCATGGATCTGGTCGATCAGGTTGAGAAGCACCGGCACCTGATCCTCATCGAAGCCGAGTTCATCCTCGAGGTCGCGGATCAACCCTGCCCGCGCCATGTCGGCCTCGGTGAAAGCCTGCTCGACCTTGGCCAGCGGCCTGATCCAGCCCTGGCGGACCCAGACCCGAAACCGGGTCACGGTGAGATGCTGGAGGCGTTTGACGATGTCCCGCTCGGTCAGCATCAGGCCTGCTCCCTGAGCTTCCGCCGCGGATCGTAAGCATGCTTCTCGCGCCACGCCTCGGCGAGCGTCTTCAGGTCGTCATCGACGCGATCGGGAAGCACCACGGTCAGCTTGACGAGCTGGTCGCCGTGTTTGCCGCCCTTGCCTTTGATGCCGCGGCCCTTGAGACGCAACGTCTTCCCCGTATTGGAGCCAGGGGGCACCGTGGCGAACACCCTGCCACCGATGGTGGGGACTTCGATCTTGGCCCCAAGGACGGCCTCGTCCACGGTGATCGGCACCTCGACCACGATGTCGCTGCCATCCCGCTCGAACACGGGGTGAGGCCTGACCAGAACTTCGACGAGCGCGTCACCGGGGCCGCCCTCCCCCATGCCTGGCATGCCCTTGCCTTTGAGCCGCATCACCTGGCCTTCGGCCACCCCCGCCGGGATGGTTACGTCGAGGGTGCCGCCGTCGGGAAGCGTGATCCGTTTCTTGGCGCCGTTGACCGCTTCGAGAAAGTCGATCTCCAGCCGGTATTGGGCATCCTGGCCGCGCATCGAGAAGCGCTGACCGCCGCGGGCGCCTCCCGGACCGCCCTGCCCGAACAAATCGCCGAACAGGTCGGAGAACGCTCCGATATCCTCGAACCCCGCCGTGGAGCGATAGCGCGCGGCGTCCTCGCCCCCCGCATATTCGCGGTAATAGCGCTGTTGCGGGCGCTCCTGGCCGCTCGCATCGATCTCGCCGAGGTCGAAACGCCGGCGCTTGTCGGGGTCGCCGAGAATGTCGTAGGCGGCGGTGACCTGCTTGAACTTCTCCTCGGCGGCCTTGTCACCGGGATTGAGGTCCGGATGCAGCGTCTTGGCGAGCTTGCGGTAAGCCTTGGCAATGTCCTCGGCACTTGCGTTCCGCGCTACGCCGAGAACTGAGTAGAGATCATCTGCCATTTATTCGCTTGCGCCGTTATCCCTCGGACCGGCCCTCAGCGGCGCCAAGGCCCGTAAGTCCCTCATAGCATAATGATTTGGGGAAGACGGTCCCGTCCAGCACCTTACGCTTAACTTGCCGCCAATTGAAAGGAGGGGCCGACGCGGATCTCGCCGTCTCGCTCAAGCAGGGTCGCGAGCGTCTTGAACCTGCGGTCGACGCGCTCGCCCTCGAGGTTGGAGTAAGGCTCGGGCAAGGTCCACACCAGCCGGTTGCCCTCATAGGCAATCGGGGTGTTGGTGAGCACGCCAGGCATCGCCGCCGAGACCATATGGGCGGCGCGGAACGCGGCGCCGAGAATGCGGGCCCGCTTCAACATGTCCTTGTCCACCAGCCCGACGAGGCTTTGGCTGATCTCGTCTTTGATGGTGCCCTCGTTGCGGTAATAGATGGTGAGGGCAAGAAAGGCGCGGCCCGGATGGTCGACGCCGACGAAATTGCCGTGGGCCACAAGGTTCAGGCTCTGGGCGCCCCGATAGTCCGGATGGCCATGCCAGCCGATGTCGGACAACAGGCACGCAGCGTGTCGCAGCCGTCTCTGCTCCGGGGTCTCGGTCGGCCCCGGCGCCCGGAATAGCGCATCGGTCCAGGTACAGAGTTCATGGGCGCAGCGGATCGAACGCGAACGGCGCCTCGCCAGATCGTCGCAGGCCGCAAGCAGCGGATCCTTCCGCCGCTCCTCCTCGGTCAGGAGGTTGTAAAGCAGGCCCTCGCGGATGCCGAACACAGAGATCACCACGGCGCGTGGACGGACGAGACGAAGCAGCCGTTCCAGCACCAGGGCGCCGTAAGGAATGGTCTCGCGCCGGGCGCCGGAGATGTCCCTGATGCCGGCGAGTGAGCTTTGCGATTGCTGATCGAGCAAGGCCGCGAAGCGGAGCGCGTCCGCGGTCTCTATCTGGTAATTGTGCATGATGTTCAGCGGGTAGTTGGTCTGGATCATGTGCAGCCGCGCCAGCGCCCGCCAGGTGCCGCCGATCGCATAGAAATCGCGGTCCTTGCCCTTGTCCAGCCAATCGACCTTGGCGAGTTCCGCATCCACGATCTCGCGCGCCCGTTTCAGATTGCCGCCCGAGGCATCGATCAGGCGCAAGCCGCCGAGAGGCATCGTCGCGGCATCGCCGGACTTGTCGTCCTTGACATCGACCAGCTCAAGGCTGCCGCCGCCAAGATCACCGACGAAACCATCGGCATCGTGGATGCCGGCAATCACGCCCATGGCCGCAAGCTCTGCCTCCTCGGGGCCGGTCAAGACCCTGATCGGCATGTCGAGGATGCGCTCGGCCTTGGCGATGAAGCTGGAGCCGTTCTCGGCCTCGCGCGCCGCGGCCGTGGCGATGGCCTCGACCCGGGTGACACCCATCTGGTCGATGAGGGCGCGGAAGCGGCGGAGCGCCCGGAGCGCGCGTTCGACCGCATCGGCGCTCATCCTCCCGGTGGTGGCGATGGACCGGCCGAGGCCGCAGAGGACCTTCTCGTTGAACAGCGGCGTCGGCGCGCGCGTCGCGCCCTCGTAGACGACGAGCCGGACCGAGTTCGATCCGATGTCAACGACCGCGACGGGGAGAAGCTCGTGTCTGCGGGCCATATCGATCGCAAATTGCCGTGCTTCAGCCCAACTCGACCAGACGCGCGAAACGCGGCGGCATGTCTTCCTTCAACGAAGCGCCGCGCCCGGACAGGCTCGGATTGGTCATGAAATAGTCTTGCGCACTGAACGGCTCCTGGCCCTCTTCGGGCTTGAGCCGCTCCGAACTGCCATCGGGCATCACCCGCCAGCTCTGCACATTGTCCTTGAGATTGGCGACCATGATCTGATCGAGGATCTGCTCATGCACCGTTGGATTCTTGATCGGCACCATCGCCTCCACACGGCGGTCGAGGTTGCGCGGCATCATGTCGGCCGAGCTGATATAGACGGTGGCATTGCGGCTCGGCAAGCCATGTCCGGCGCCAAAGCAATAAATGCGCGAGTGCTCGAGAAAACGCCCGACAATGCTCTTCACATGGATATTGTCGGATAGACCCAAAATTCCCGGCCGCAAGCAGCAGATGCCGCGGACCACGAGATCGATTTCGACGCCGGCCTGGCTCGCCTCATAGAGCGCGTCGATGATCTCGGCATCGACAAGCGAATTCATCTTCATCCAGATCGCCGCCGGGCGCCCTGCCTTGGCGTGATACATCTCCTCGCGAATGTGGTCGAGGATACGCGCCCTGATGCCGTGCGGCGACACCGCCATCCATTCAAGCTCGGCGGGCTCGGCATAGCCGGTGACGAAATTGAAGATGCGCGAGACGTCGTGGCCGACGGTGCGGTCGGCGGTGAAGAAGGAAAGGTCGGTATAGATCTTGGCGGTGACCGGATGATAGTTGCCGGTGCCGACATGACAGTAGGTGACGAGCTCGCCCCCTTCGCGCCGTACGATCAGGCTGAGCTTGGCGTGGGTCTTGAGCTCGAGGAACCCGTAGACCACTTGCACGCCCGCGCTTTCAAGGTCGCGCGCCCATTTGATGTTGGCTTCCTCGTCGAACCGCGCCTTGAGCTCGACCACCGCCGTCACCGACTTTCCGGCTTCGACGGCATCCTTGAGGGCTTCGATGATCGGCGAGGTCTTGCTGGTGCGATAAAGCGTCCATTTGATCGCCACCACGTCCGGGTCGGCGGTCGCCTGCTTCAGGAACTGGAGCACCACGTCGAACAACTCGTAAGGGTGATGGACGACGATGTCCTTGGCGCGGATGGCGGCGAAGCAATCGCCGCTGTGCTCGCGAATGCGCTCGGGAAAGCGGCTGATGTAAGGTTGAAACTTGAGATCGGGCCGCTCGGCGACGATGAGCTGATTGGTGTCGGTGAGGCCGATCAACCCCTTCTGCACGAAGCTCTCGGCCTCCGAGACCTTCAATTCCTTCATGACGAAGCGCTGCAGGCGCGCCGGCATCGAAGCCTCGATCTCGAGCCTGATCACCGACCCCCGACGGCGCCGCTTCAGCGCCGATTCGAACAGCCGCACCAGATCCTCGGCCTCCTCCTGGACTTCGAGATCGCTGTCTCGCAGCACCCGGAACGCACCCTGGCTTCTCACCCGATAGCCCGGGAATAGACGTGACACGAAAATCCCGACCACGGTCTCGAGCCTGATGAACCTGATCGTCTCAAGGCTGTCGCTATCGGAAGGCAGTCGGATGAAGCGGCTGAGCTGCGAGGGGATCGGCAGCAACGCATTCATGGTGCGCAACGATCCCTCGCGCACGAGCTCGAGCCCAAGCGTAAAGCCGAAATTGGGAATGAACGGGAACGGATGCGCCGGATCGACCGCGATCGGCGTCAGCACAGGAAAGATGTGGCTGAGAAAATGCTGCTCGAGCCAGGTCAGCTCCGCATCCGTAAGCTGATCGGCTTGCAGCACGTGGATGCCGGCTTCCGCAAGCAGCCTCTTGAGCAGAACCCAGCTCTCCTGCTGCTCGTCGGTCAGCTCCGCCACGAAGCGGTTGATGCGATCGAGCTGCTCGGCGGGGGTCAGACCGTCTTGGCTCGGCGTATCGACGCCGGCGATCATCTGGCCGCGCAGGCCAGCCACGCGCACCATGTAGAATTCGTCAAGGTTGGAGGCCGAGATCGACAGGAACCGTAGGCGCTCCAGCAGCGGATGCCGCTCGTTCTCGGCCTCCTCGAGCACCCGGCGATTGAAATGGAGCCAGGAGAGTTCCCGGTTGAAGAACCGGCTCGGGCCGTGGGCGGCGATGCCGGCGCTGACCTCGGCAGGTTGCACCTGATCTGATAGCGTCATGAAAAGCCTCGTAAAACGTAGGTGTCCGGGTCTTGCGCGCCGGACACCCTCTGAGACTACCCCAGCAACTGTATCACTTGCGTTACGCCAAAAGCCAATTGACGAAAGCGCGTCACTCGGGCTGGTCGGCCTCGCCAAGAACTTCCGCCACGAACTGGCGGTTGATCTTGCGTCCCGAGGCGAGCGCCGCCCGATCGATTGCGTC
Source organism: uncultured Alphaproteobacteria bacterium (assembly GCA_963732955.1). Classification (GTDB taxonomy): domain Bacteria; phylum Pseudomonadota; class Alphaproteobacteria; order Rhizobiales; family Methyloligellaceae; genus Methyloceanibacter. The sequence goes on along the minus strand of CAVTBH010000004.1, from coordinate 484,266 downwards.
CACGACCAGCGCCGCCGCGGCGAGCGAGCGATCGACATGGAGCCCAAGATAGTCGAGCACCTTCGGATCGATCGTGAGTTGGCGGTCGGCGAAGTGCTTAAGCATCACCATCTTCAACAGCGCCTCGTCGGGCGCACCGATGCGGATCGCCGGCAACGCATTGAGGCGCGAGCGAAGATCCGGCAGCCGGCACTCGAAGCGGGCCGGCGCGTCGCGCGCCGAGAGCAACACGTAGAGCGGCTTCTCCCTGGCGAGGTTGAGCAGATGGAACAGGGCTTTTTCGTCGTAGCCGGCGCGGTCGACATCCTCGACCACGAGGGCCGTGCCCTCCTTGACCGCATCGAGCGCACCCATGTTCAAGGTGCCGGGCGCCAGCGTCTTCGCCCCCGACATCGCCTGCCAGACCCTGGCGAGATGCGTCTTGCCGCTGGCGGGCGGCCCAATCAGGAGCTGGGCGTTGTCCTGCCATTCGGGCCAAGAATCGATCAGCCGCACCGCCCCCAGATTGCAATCGCTGACGAGAAAGTCCTCCGCACCGGAGGCTGAGCGGTGGGGCAGATCGAGGATGAGCTGCTCGACCGTCACGAAGCCCTGACCCGAGACTGGTCCGCGCCCTTGAGCGGCACGGACTTTCCTTGCCGGGACGGCCGCGGCGCGGGTGTCGGCTCGTAGCTCGCCATATGTCTGAGCCACGACCAGAAATAGGCCGCAGCGGAGATGATGGTGAGCGTGCCGGTCACCGGGATCAGGAAAGCAACCAGCTCCTCGAAACCGAGCCCAAGACCGAGTTCGGCGAGGACGAGCCCCGCGAGCACGATCTGCGCGAGCGTGTTGGCCTTACTGATGAGCAATGGATGGATGGGCACCGGCCGGGACAGCACCCAAGACAACAGGAAGGCGCCGATGATGAGGATGTCACGGCTGACCACCGCGATCACGAGCCAGGCTGGAAGCTGATCGGCGAAGCCGAGCGTGACGTAGATGCTGACGAGGAGCAGCTTGTCGGCGATCGGGTCGAGATAGGCGCCGAGCTCGGTGCGCCAGTCGAAGCGCTTGGCGAGGAACCCGTCGGCCGCGTCGGACATCCCGGCGAGCAGAAACAGAATGAAGGCCGCGCGCATTTCGTGGGTGACGATCAGCCACACGACCAGCGGCACCGAGACAATTCGCGCCAGGGTCAGCGCGTTCGGAATATTCACGCTCAAGCTCCTCACCCTGTTCCTGCGGGATTGGACTGAAATGCTTAGGCCACAACAGGTATCAGATTTGTGACCGGCGTCGTAGGCCTCCCTCAGCGGGGCCTCAGAACGAAGTTTTCGTCCCGGTTTTCAAAGGCGAAGCCATAGTCTCCGAGCACCTTCTGCAAGACGCCCAACGAGCCGGGATAGTCGAACGTGATAGAGGCCATCCGCGGCGAGAGTGAATTGACCTCAAGCCCCTGAATACCCGGAACGTGATCGAGGCGGGCGCGAATGTCCTGCCATTCCTTGAGCCCGGAAAACGGCACCACGGCGACGACATTTCGCGGCGGCTCTCCCTGGGGCGCCGCGGGAGCCACTGTGCCATCCTCATAGCGGACGTGCGCTACGGCGCCACCTTGAGACTGCATCGCCTTCCACCGATTCTCGATGATGGCATAAGCGAAGGTCGCGGCATCGCGCGCCGCGGCGTTGGCATCTTCCCCACCGACCTGGTCGATCCGGCCGTAGTTGATGCGCCCGACGCCGTCGGCGCCAGCAAGCCTGGTGACGAATTGGCCGCCACCGACCGGCTCGCCCACGGCGACCACGAGCGGCGCGCTGCCATATTGCCCCTGGAGCGACGCATACGCACTGGCATCGCCGGCGAGCACCGCCCTCACGGTCCCGGCTTCGAGATCGGACCTCGGACGCAGCACATTGGCCGGGGTCAGGCCATTGCTGACGTCGATGTCGAGCCAGGCTTGCCGCCAGGCGTCATTGCCGGCCTTGACCTTGTCGCCCTCGAGCGTGACCGGCAGCACCGAGATCATCGGCGCGCGCGTGTCATTGGTGGGGATCCCGTAAGCAGCGAGCAGCTGCTTCACGCCCTGCTCGTTCAGAATGATGTCGAGCGTGGCGATGTAGCGGGTCGTCGAATATTGCTCCTTGCGGATCGAGAGCCCGTTGACGAGCGCCTCAGCCGTTTGCGGCGAGAGCGCCGGCAATTGCGCCAGCGCGCTGAAGGGAACAACCCGGCTCAACACCGTATAGAGAGCCTCTTCCCCAGCTTCCGCGATGGCCTTGTTCTTGGCGGCAACGGCGCTCTTGTCGGTCACGTCGACGGAAATCTTGGCCACGGTGTAAGGGCTCTCCTCTGCGGCCCGCGCGGATGGCACTCCGGGCAGGCTGGCGATCATGACCACGCCGGCGGCGAGCCACGCCGCCCTCCGATAGGCCAACCTCGGCGTCCAGCTCGTCATCGTCCTTTTCCCCAGGCAATCATCGCGCGCCATTTCATCAGAGCTGGGTTAACTGCGCAAATGTGACCGCGCCGGGGCCGATCCGGAGAAGGAAGCGCCCTTGACGGCGGGCCAATGCTTGATATGCCAAGGTCCTTCGAAGGTGATAGCGGCTCCCCCGTGTCCATCGACGACAAGGACAAGACCCCCCTGACCTATCGCGACGCCGGCGTCGATATCGACGCGGGCAATGCGCTCGTCAAGGCGATTCGCCCGCTGGCGGCGAAGACGGCGCGCGCCGGTCTCGTCGGCGGCATCGGCGGCTTTGGCGGCCTGTTCGATCTCAAGGCGTGCGGCTTCACCGATCCCCTGCTCGTCGCCGCCACCGATGGCGTCGGCACCAAGCTCAAGCTCGCCATCGAGACCGGCGAGCATGACGGCATCGGCATCGACCTGGTCGGTATGAACGTCAACGACATCGTGGTTCAGGGCGCCGAGCCGTTGTTCTTCCTCGACTACTTCGCTTGCGGCAAGCTCGATGTCGACGTAGCGACGCGAGTGATCGCGGGCGTCGCCGCCGGGTGCCGGGAGGCAGGATGTGCGCTCATCGGCGGTGAGACCGCGGAGATGCCCGGGCTCTACGCCGCCGGAGACTACGACCTCGCCGGGTTTGCCGTGGGTGCCGTGGAACGCGACCGGCTCCTGCCACGACGCTCCCTCGAAGCCAGCGACGTCGTCCTTGCACTGCCGTCCTCCGGGATCCACGCCAACGGCTTTTCGCTGGTGCGGCGCGTCGTGGCGGAAGCGGGCCTGGACTGGGACGACTCCGCACCCTTCTCGCCAGACCGGACGCTCGGCCATGCGCTCCTCACACCGACGCGCATCTATGTCCGCCAGATTCTTGAAACAATTCGCACAACCGGCGCCGTTAAGGCGCTCGCCCACATCACCGGCGGCGGCTTGACCGAGAATATCCCGCGCGTGCTTCCCGACGAGCTTGCCGCCGAGATCGACCTAAGCTCCTTTGCGCCGCCACCTGAGTTTCGCTGGCTTAAGGCCCAGGCCGGCCTAGACGACGCGGAGATGCTTCGCACCTTCAATTGCGGTGTCGGCATGATCGTCATCGCCGCCAGCATCGACGCCGACCGGGTGGCCACGAGCTTGGGGAAATCAGGCGAGACCCCTTGGGTACTCGGCCGCCTCGTGCCCCGCGCGCGGGGGACGGCGATCCGTTACGCAAGCAGTCTCGCAAGCGAGGGGGGATGACGAGAAAGCGCGTCGGCGTTCTCATCTCTGGCCGCGGCTCCAACCTTCAGGCCCTGATCGACGCCTGCCAAGCACCGGACTACCCCGCCGAGATCGTGGTCGTGATCGCGAACGTCGCGGGCGCCCAGGGTCTCGCCCGCGCCGAGGCCGCTGGGATCAAAACCCTCACCATCAATCACAAGGCATTCCCGTCCCGCGACGCCTTTGACGCCGCGCTCGACGAGGCTCTCAAGGAGGCCCGCGTCGAGATCCTCTGCAATGCCGGGTTCATGCGGCTGCACACGCCGGGCTTCGTCGAGCGCTGGCGCGACCGCCACCTCAATATTCACCCCTCGCTGCTGCCGGCCTTTAGGGGCCTCGACACCCATGCTCGCGTGATCGAGGCCGGCTGCAAGTTGAGCGGCTGCACCGTCCACTTCGTCAGGTCGGAAATGGATGAGGGCCCGATCGTGGCCCAAGCCGCTGTTCCGGTTCTTGGCGATGACACGCCAGACAGCCTTGCCGCGAGGGTTCTGGAAGTTGAGCACCGGCTCTACCCTCACGCCCTTGCGCTCGTCGCCTCAGGCGCCATCTATGTGAGGGGTGAGCGCGTGATTGGCTTTACTGATTATCAATTGCAACTCGCGCTTTTCTCCCCGCCGCTAGGCTAAGCTCTTCTTTGGCCTCGAAGATTTGATCAAGATCATTAACGGCGTCGCAAACATGTTTTAGACGTGGCGGCTTGTCGCACGACAAGATGCAGTCACGTTTTGGCGGCAAAGATAGACAATGACGAACACAGAGTGCTACAGACCAAGGTCAAATCGAGGCACCCCGCCGACAACTTCGGCCCCTTGCCACAATCGCCCGGCCGCGCCACGACCCATCGGCTGCTGGCCTCGTCACATATAGGATCAGGGGGAACATGGCCGATATGAACGTCGCCTATTCTCCAGAGCATGGGCTTGGCGAAGAGCAGAGCATCTGGTTCAAGCTCACGCCGCTTCTCGCCCAGGAGAACCCGATGCAGGTTCTCATGGCGCTCAGCGAAAAATATGGGGGCGTGATCCCCATCAATCTCAAGAACCAGCGCGTGATCCTCTTGAGCGAACCGGCTCACGCCGAACGCATGCTCGTCTCCAACGCCGACAATTACACGAAATATTTCGAAGGGCTCAGGCCCATCTTCGGCAAGAGCATGATCACCATCGACGGTGCGCTCTGGCAAAAGATTCGCAGCCCCCAGCAAGCTGCCTTTCACCCCAATATGTTCGAGGTGTACTTCCCCTATCTGATGGCGGCCATCGACTCCAAGATGGCGCGGTGGAAGAAGTTCGCCGAGACCGGCGAGACCATCGAGATGGTCGAGGAGACCTGGACGCTGGCCGCCGACATGGTGTGCAAGGCGCTGTTCGACCGCGAGATGCCGTTCAATCCGCACTTCGTGTTCGGCCAGGTCAAGACCTACACCGACGTGATGAACCACAAGTCGATCCGCCTGAAGAAGGTGAGCGGCGATCTGGTCGAGATCACGCAGGAAGACGCAGCCAAGGCCATGCAGGTGTGGGGCTCGATCCCAGACACCGTCGTCGGCGCCAACATCCTCGAGCACCGCGAGAAGACGCTGCTCAGGATGATCGAGGCCGCCGAGTCCGATCCGAGCTTCCCCGAATTCGATCATCAGCAGGTGATCGATGAGATGAAGCAATATCTGTGGGCCGGCACCGAGACCACGGCGCTGACGCTCGCCTGGTCGCTCTATCTCTTGTCGCGACATCCCGAGGCGCTCGAGCGCATTCGCGAGGAGGCGGCCCGCGTCTGCGGCACGCGCGATCCTGAGTGGAACGAGGTGCAGCACCTCAGTTACACCAAGATGGTGATCCAGGAGACCATGCGCCTGTTCCCGCCGATCTGGGCGCTGATCCGCATCGCCGCCGGCGACGATGAGATTGGCGGCCACAAGATCAAGGCCGGCGACAAGGTGGTGATGCTCACCTATATCGCTCATCACAGCCCGAAATATTGGGACGAGCCGGAGAAGTTCGATCCCGAGCGCTTCGCGCCGGAGCGGGCCAAGAAGCGGGTGAAATACAGCTACCTGCCCTTCGCTGCCGGCAAACGCGCCTGCATCGGCGGCGCTCTGTCGCAGATCGAGAACACCCTGGCGCTAGTGCAGTTGCTGCGCCGCTTCACCCCGGAATACGCGGGGCCGGTGCCGGCGAAGATCCACGCCACGGTGACGCTCTGCCCCAAGGGCGGCCTTCCCTTTAAGATCCGCGAACTTGGTTAGCGCGCTCGATTGCGAACCCCCGACAGCACGCCTGATTCCGTACGCTGGAGCGCGCGCTCCGTCGAGCTCGCCGCGTCTGCACGTCAAAATGTACTGGGAGTTGAGGGCGCAGCAGTGGTAATTGTCTAGCGGCGCCGGAGGCCAGGAGTAGCGGCGAGAGTACCGTGCGAACGGTTAGTGAGGTCTCACAACGCGGAGGCAAGAGGCTGGCGACGCGGTTCAACCCCGCGGTGTTTGCCGCATCGAGTTCTGGCGACCGCCGCAGTTCTCGTCTCACTTGTTGCTTTTCCGCAATGGCTCTCCAAGCAGGCGCGCTGGGATGAGATACGCTCCAATGTCGCCCAGATCAGCCAACTTGCCGCAAGTGTCGTCGACGGCGACCTGCACAGGCAACTTCTCGATCGCGCGAACTATAGCCCCGAGCTGTATGCACGGGCATTGAAGCCGCTGGTGCGATTCCATTCGGCGGACCGCAATATCTTTTACCTTTACACCATGGTCAATCGCGGCGGGATTCCCTACTTCGTCCTCGATACAGCCGCGTCGCCTGATCTCGTCACGCCTCACAAGCTGCGCGCCTCGGGTTATATGGAAAGATTCGATATTCGCGAGGAATACGCGGACGACTGGCTCAAGAAGATTGCGGCGGGCGAGACCTATGTCAATCCTAACTTCGAGCAGGACGACTACGGCGATTTCCTGACTGCGCATACGCCCATCTACGACAGTCAGGGCCGCTACTCTGGCTTTGTCGGTGTGGATTTCGATTTGGAATATTATCTGGCTCAGGAGGCGCGGTTTCGCGCCATCGCCATCGGCAGTCTCGTGGCCGCTGTAATCGTGTCGCTACTGATCGGGGCCCTCATAACGCTTTGTCATTCCTCGATACGCGGGCGCATGCAGGAATTGTACGACAAATCGATCCGCGACAGCCTGACAGGTCTGCTCAACCGCCGCGGCGCCCTCGAGGCCATCAACACAGCGTTGGCTCGTGATACCGGGACCAATGCGACGCTTCTCCTGGATATCGACAATTTGAAGTTGATCAACGATCTTCGAGGTCATGTCACCGGTGACGCCGTGATTGTACGCACGGCTTTCGCCATACGGGAAAGCATCCGCGACGGTGACGAATGCGCCCGTCTCGGCGGAGACGAGTTCATAATCTTTGCTCCAGGTTGCGACGTGGCAGGCGCCGAGGGAATCGCGCAACGAATTCTGGCGAAGCTGTCCAAACCTGAACTGCCGCTAGCAGACGCGAGGTTCAGTGCCTCGATTGGGATCGCGGTTCATCCGAGCAGCGACTGCAACTTCGCGCAGATGTATCGGGACGCCGACGAAGCGCTCCATCAGGCGAGAGCCCAGGGCAAGAGCCGCATCGGCTTCTTTGCGCCGTCTACGACCGCCGCCTAGTCGTTCTCAAAACCGTGCCTCGGAGGCGCCGAAACGTCGGTCGAGTTCAGCGCGCGCTGCCCCTTGAATCCGCCTTTCGACCATCCATATACCATCCATACAGATGGTAAGGGGTGCCTGCAATGTCTGCCCAGATCCACAAACTTCGAGAGAAGGCGGGAGAGACCGAAAAGATCACAATCAATCTCGGCTATGTCGACCTCGGCCATATCGACCTGCTGGTACAGGAGGGGTTCTACTCCAACCGCACCGATTTCATTCGGACGGCGATCCGCAACCAGCTCGCAACCCATGGCGAAGAGGTCAAGAAATCGATCGTCCGTCACACGCTGGAGCTTGGGCTCCGCCACTACACGAGGCAGGACCTCGAGGCGGTCAAAGCCGCCGGGGAGATGCTTCGCATTAAGGTGCTCGGCCTAGCCAGCATTGCCCCCGACGTGCCGCCCGCGCTCGCGCGGGCCACGATCGAATCAATCAACGTTTTGGGTGCTCTTCACGCCACCAAGGAAGTTAAGGCCGCCTTGGCCGATCGCATCGGCTGACGCCTCAAGTAACCGCCCGACGCAAGGAACCGCGCAATGAGAACCGATTTAGCCAGCGCCATGCTTTCGGCAACGCGACTGACCAGAGCTCGAAAGCTCATGGAGGCCACGCGCGTGATCCAATGCGCCCTGCTCCTCGGTGATAGCGAAGCTGCCCCGGAATTATCAGAGGCCCCCCTCCTCCTCGAATCCGTCGCGGTAGATGGCGGCCAGATCATCGATGTCACGGCGGAGGTTCTGGACTCTGAGATTGCACCACCCCAGCCCCAACCGTGGGTACCGGCGGGCAACTTCACGAAAGGCCTGCCGCAGCTCGACCTTCCGAGATTCAACTTGGATGGTCTCACAACCGTTCGACCGCGCAAGGTACTCAAGGTCCCTGAGGGTGCCGACTTCCTATCAAGGTCGTTCGCTTGCGCCGCCGGAAGCCGGAGCTACCGGCTCTACGTACCGGCGCGGAGTCACGCCGGCAGACGCGGTCTCATTCTCATGCTGCATGGCGGCACCCAAGATGCAGAGGATTTTGCTGTCGGCACGCGTATGAACGAACTTGCCGACGTGCACGGTTTCCTCGTCGCCTACCCGATGCAGTCGAAGGGCGCGAATGCTTCCCTTTGCTGGAACTGGTTTCTTCCCACGCATCAGCGTCGCGGCGCCGGTGAGCCGTCGATCATCGCTGGTATCACCGAGGAGATCGTCGATGAGTTCGACCTCGATCCGGACGCCGTATTCGTGGCCGGCCTATCGGCTGGCGGCGCCATGGCCGCGGTGATGGGTGCGACCTATCCGGAGATCTATGCAGGCATCGGAATCCATTCGGGACTGCCGTACCGCTCTGCCGCCGATGTTCCGTCCGCCTTTGCGGCCATGCGCGGAGATCACGCTCTGCCAGGCTTGAGAGCCGAGCTGGGCACCCGCGGCGCCACGACAACCAGCAATCGGGTTCCGACCATCGTCTTCCATGGCGATGCCGATCGCATTGTGCATTTCTCGAACGCAGCCAAGCTCGTCGCCGCACATCGGCAGCCAGACGATCGCGTGGACGTTACGAATGCCCCCGCATTTGCGGGACGGAATTCGACGCTGACGATCATCTGCGACAAGAGCGGCGCACTCGTAGGGGAGCAATGGACAATTCATGGCGGAGGTCACGCCTGGTCGGGCGGCAGCCCAGACGGGTCCTATACCGATCCACAGGGGCCCGATGCCTCGCATGAGATGCTGCGATTTTTTCTCGAGACTCGGAAGATGCTGGACAGCTAATCCTCAGCGGTCCTTCTGCTGGCCGCCACCCGGCTTGCCCTCCTATCATCAGAAAAGGCGCTCGAAGGCGCTGAATCGCCGCTCGAGCTCCCATTGCTGGGTGGCCTTTTGGCTCGCCTCGAGGAAGGCGGCGCAAGACGCGCCCGGCTGATGCCCGCCAGCCGTGTCGCCGCGGCAATCAGGCACCATCGCGGTGAATACGTCCCGCTCCTGCCAAAGGCTCGCTCCCGGCAGGAAGCTGTGCTCGAGGCTCGCCCGGGCGATCTGCTTCAGGTCGGCATAGGTCAGGTCGTAGCTCTCGACCGCGCGCACATATTCATTGCTGAGATCGATGCGCTCGATGCCCTCGTCGTCGGTCGAGATCGCAACTGGCACCCCGAATTTGCGGTAGGTCGGGAACGGATGAAACTTACCCCTGATGCCGAGCACGTCGTCATTGCTGGTGAGGTTGATCTCAACCAGAACGTGCTTCGCCGCCATCTCCTTGAGCAGCGCCTCCGGATCGTCCTCATGCATCACATCGACGCCGTGGCCGATCCGGTCGGCATCCGCCACCTCCACGGCCTGGCGCACATGGCAGCAAAGGCCCTCGGGCGGCACCAGGCCGAGCGTCAGCTCGCCGGCATGAAGGCTGACGGGGACCTTGGGATAAAGGCCGCCGACATAGGCGAAGATGCGCATGTGATCGGCGTAGTCGGCCATGGCGGTGTAGTCGTCCTCATCGCCGACGAGGTTGATGCCCACCACCCGCGGATCGACTGACGCCAATTCGAATCCCAACAGAGCCTGGGCGAGCACGCTCTCCTTCGGCGTGTTGCGGAACACTTGATAGATGTAACGGATCTCGACCTTGCACGCGGGACTCTGATCCGGCTTGCCGCAGTTTCCTTTGGCGTCTCGCAGTGTATCTGCCTCGTCGAGAAAGGCACGGGCAGCGGGAATGTCGTCGAACAAGCCCTCGCCGACGATCTCGTCGGCAAGCGACTTGATGTCGTCGCGCCACACAGTGTCCTTGGTGATGGTGTTGAGCCGGCGCCAGGTCGGGGTCACCATCAGCTCGAGATATTGGGTGTTCTGGGCGGCGGCGCGGGCCGCAACCTCGTCGACCCATCCGCCGGTATGACGTGGATCGTTGCCGCCGAACTTGGTGAAGGCGCCGAAGAAATGATCATGCGCGGTGAGCCCCTCGGAGGGCACGAAGCCGCGCATCGAGAAGGAATCGATCAGGCCGTTGTAGAGCGGCCGGTTCTTCGGCAGCTCGGTGGCTGGCACCTGGTTCTGTTCGCAGACGGGCTCGAGCTGGGCGCCGGCCATGACCGGTTGCGACTTGGCGAATGCCTTGGCGTCGGGATCGATGCAGAGCTGGTCTTCGATCGCGTCGCGGATGTGGGTCTCGGCATAAACGGCGCCGCTCAGATGGCTGTGGAGATCGGCCCCCTTCGGCATGCGCTTGAGGAAGTCGCGAAGCGCGAGGGGATCGGCACGAACCTTGTCAAGCGCCTCCGACGCGCGCTGCTCCGAGGGCGCTTGTCCCGCCGCGGCGGCCGGCACCATCGACGCCGGGGACCAGGGAACGGCGAGGAGCAGAATCGTAAGCCACACACGAAGGGCCCGAGCCCGGCCCGCGACGCCAACTCTGTGCATGGTCAACCCCGCCACCCCTGGCGCCCTGCAAAGGGCGCGGCTACCCTGTTGCCGCGCCACTAATTCGCCATCGAATGTGGTGGCTCGTCAATCCATCTTGGGGTCAAGAGACGAGTCGCATCAATTGGGGATTCCGACGGAGCCCGTTAGGATCGAGCTAAGGGGGACATAGCCATGCCCATTATCATCCTGCTGCTGCTCGCGGCGCTGGTCGCAACCTTCGGCTTCTGGCACACGCTCCAGGCCATCCTCGGCGCCGTCGGCGTGATCATTTTGCTCTGCCTGCTCGGCTTCGCGCTGATCGCCGGCATCGTGTCGTGATTCTTGAAGCGCTAGTTCGCGCCAGTTGCGGCTCCGGACGCGAGCGTTTCGCAACTGTCACGAGACTGTCACACACTAGACGTTATTGAAGGCAGACAAGGCAAAAACCTTGGAGTGCGCGTCCCTGGTTGTTCGCGGTTGGAGCTTCGCGATGACCGATCCGGTCGATCTCACCGTCAACGTCCTGAACTCTGAAATCGTCATCAGCCGGCCAGAAACCGGCGACCAAGTCACGTTTCGCAAGGATGGCCGCTTGCCCGTGCTGATGTCGCTCAACTCCATGCGCATCGATCCAGATCGGGCGCGGGTGCAATTCCTGGTCCTCGCCTGGAAGGCTGCCCATGCCAAGGCCTGCCAACTGGGCTGGCTGAGGTCCTGATCCGCGGGAGCGGATTGGATGTTCCGCAACTCATGACCAATGCCCCGGTCTCGATCAGTAGAGCGCTTCTAGACCTGGTTCCTACCCCGCCCCTGCCCGGACTGATCTCCGCCTTTCTGTTCCGGCCCGGCACCGCGCCGGAGGAGCTTCCGGTCGACCGGCCGCCGCCGGAGCGGCCTGACGGCTGGTTGTGGCTCCACTTCAATCTTGCCGACGCCCGCGCCTGCCCGTTCTTGCGCACCATCCCGGACCTTCCGGCTCAGGCCATCGAAGTCCTGGTTACCCCCGGCGAGCAGCAGCAGCTCCACGTCGTGGACGGCTGCCTCTACGGCGTCCTTGCCGATCTTGTTTGCGGCCTCGAAGGCGTGACCGAAGACCTCGGCCAGCTCCACTTCGCGCTCACGGAAAAGCTGCTTATCACCGGGCGGCGTCGCAATCTGAGCGGCATCGACGCAACGCGCAAGGCGCTACGCGGGGGACTCGAGATTTCGACCGCCTCGGCGCTGCTCGAAGTGATCTTGGATCGCGTCGTCGACGCCGCCGACGACCTCGCCGACCGGTACTCCACCACGCTCGACAGCATCGAGGAGAAAGTCCTCGCCGACGAAATTGACGAGGGGCGGCCTGTCGTCAGCCGCGTGCGGCGAAACAGCGTGCGGCTGCACCGCCAAATCACCATTCTGCGGTCGCTGATCCAGCGCTTCGAGCCGGAAGCGTGCGCGACGCCTGCGCTCAGATTGTCGACGTCGAAACTGAGCCAACGCTTGGGTTGGCTCGACCAAGAGATCGTCGCGTTGCGCGATCGGGCCCAGCTGCTTCAGGAGGAGATCACCATCAAGACCGGCGAGCAGACCAATCGCAACCTCCATGTGCTCGCCGTCGTCACCACCATTTTCCTGCCCGCGTCGCTTATTGCCGGCATCTTCGGCATGAATGTCGGTGGCCTCCCGCTCGTTGCCGACCAGCGCGGGTTCTTGTGGTCGATTGCGATCCTCGCCGGAGCGACGGCTATCGTGCTGTGGCTGTTGAAGCGCTCGGGGGTGTTGCGGCGATAGCCCTGCCTTGGCCAGCTAGCCGACGATCTCGCTCTTCTTGAAGCACATCGCGATCTCTTTCTTCGCGTTCTCGGGCGTGTCGGACCCATGCACCGAGTTCTTCTGATGGTTCACCCCGAAATCCTTGCGGATGGTGCCCGGCGCGGCATCGACGGGATTGGTCGCGCCCATCACCTCGCGGTTCCTGGCGATGGCGTTCTCGCCCTCGAGCACCTGCACCACGATGGGCCCCGAGGTCATGAAGGTCAGGAGGTCCTTGTAATAAGGCTGGCCCTTATGCACCGCGTAGAAATCCTTGGCGTCCTTCTTCCGCCACCAGATCCGCTTCTGGGCGATGACACGAAGGCCGGCTGCCTCCAGCCGCGCGATGATCTGCCCGGTGAGATTCCGCTCGGTGGCGTCGGGCTTGATGATCGATAGCGTACGTTCAATGGCCATAGGCGCGAGCCCCCTCAAACCTTTGAAAAGTTACGGGCTTATAGCCGCAGGCCATGACAGTCACAAGGCGAGCTCACGACTTTTGCTGCCAGCGTCCCTGGGGGTCCTGTTGCCAATAGCTGACTTGGTAGCCATCGGCCTTGGCTTTCTGCCACGCCGCGCGAGCCTGGCTGACGGCCTCCTCATCCCGCCCATCGAACACGAACACGATCCGGGCGTAAGCTCTCGCGTCCTCGATGTCGGCACCGTCGACCAGGAAGCGGACCATGGCGCCATTGGGATTGTCTTCCCCCGCGGTCAGATAGATCGGCTGCCGATCGGGTGGCCCGTCGCGCGCCGTGCCATGGGCGAGAAAACTCTCCTCCCGATAGGTCCAGAGCAGCGTGTCGAGAGCCTCGACCCGCTCCTCGCTCGACGCCTGAACGGCAGCGCGCCAGCCCCGCTCGAGCGAGCGCTCGAGCAAGGTCGGCAGCACCTCTTCGAGCGTCCGGCTCTCAAGATGATAAAAATAGACCTCCGTCGCCTTGTCCTCGCTCATCCGCCCTGGTTCCCCTTGGCGTAAGGATTGTCGCCCTTGCGCAGATGGGCCCTGATCGGCACGCCGCCGAAGTCAAATGTCTCGCGCAAGGAATTCACAAGATAGCGGACATAGGAGTCCGGCACCGCCTTCGGCCGCGAGCAGAACAGCACGAAGGTCGGCGGCCGCGCATTGCTCTGAGTCATATATCTGAGCTTGATACGACGCCCTGCCACCGCCGGCGGCGGATGCGCATCGACCACCTCGCGCAGCCATTGATTGAGGGCGTGGGTCGGTAGCCTCCTGTTCCACTGATCATTCGCGGCGAGCACGGCCCGCATCAGAGCGCTGAGCCCCTTGCCGGTCAGCGCCGAGATCGGGACCAGGGTCACGCCCTTGATCTGAGGTAATAGACGCGCGCAGGTCTCCTTAAGCTCGGCGAGCCTCGCTTGGGGTGCGCGCTCGAGGTCCCATTTGTTCACGGCGATGACGAGCGCTCTCCCCTCCTGGACGACAAGGTCGGCGATCTGGAGATCCTGCTTCTCGAAGGGGGCCTCGTCGTCGAGCAAGAGAACCACGACCTCCGCGAACTTAATGGCGCGAAGCGCGTCACCAACGGACAGTTCCTCGGCCTTGCCCTCGACCCGCATCTTGCGCCGAAGGCCCGCCGTATCGAATACCCTGAGCGGTGTGCCCTGCCAGTCGATTTCGACGGCAATGGCGTCACGGGTAATGCCGGCTTCAGGTCCGGTGATCATGCGCTCCTCGCCAAGAATCGCGTTGACCAGCGTCGACTTTCCTGCATTCGGGCGCCCGACCACGGCGATGCGCAAAGGCCGCGCGGCCTCTTCAGTGTCCGCGGCAGGCGCCTCGTGTTGAGGAGCGCCAGAGCCAAGGCCCACGACCCGTTCGATGGCCTCGCCGAGCTCGTCGAGCCCAAGCCCATGCTCGGCCGAGATGGCAACAGGCTCACCGAGCCCGAGCGAGAAGGCCTCGTAGACCCCTGGTTCGGCGGCGCGCCCCTCGCATTTGTTCGCGGCGAGGATCACCGGCTTGCCCGACGCCCGCACCATCTCGCCGAAAATCTCGTCGGCAGCAACGATTCCGCTCCGGGCGTCGATCAGGAACAGCACGACATCGGCCTGGCGGATCGCGGCCTCGGTTTGCTCGCGCATCCGCGCCGTCAGCCCGGCATCCCCGGCCTCGAGGCCCGCGGTATCGATCAGACGCAACGTAGTCCCGTCGATCTCCGCGTCAGCCTCACGGCGGTCCCGGGTCAGGCCGGGCTGATCGTCGACCAGCGCCAACCGCTTGCCGGCAAGACGGTTGAACAGCGTGGACTTGCCGACATTTGGCCGTCCGACAATGGCAATGGTGAAGGCCATGGGTAAGGAGCCGGAACGTGAAGAGACGAGACGTTCCCGTCGCGAACTTAGTTGAAGGCGTACAGCGTGGCGTTGTCAGCGAGGATATACATGCGGCCCCCGGCGACAACAGGGGAGATGAACACCTTGGTGCCGAGATTGGTGGTGCTGCCGATCTGGCCGCTCCGCGCATCCACGCCGACCAGAGACCCGTCGGCCGAAACCAGCCAGAGCTGACTGCCGGCCAGCACCGGCCCGTTCCACCTCGCGTTGCCGGGAAGCTCGGTGAGCCAGCGTACCTTGCCGTCGGCGCGTGACAGCGCCATCAGCTTGCCGGACGTGTCGACCACGAAAACGGTGTCGCCGGCGACCCAGGGCATCTGCGTGCTGGTCAGGTTACGGGTCCACAATCTCTCGCCGGTCGATTCGGACGTGGCGATCATTTTGCCGCCATGGCTGACGATGAAGACGACGCCATGATCGATCACTGGCCGTCCCGGATCGGCGAGAATGCCGGCCGCGGTGGTTTCGCTCGTCCGCGCAATCGAGTCGCGCCAGCTGGCCTGGCCGCCGCCGGGTTGATAGGCGGCGATGTCTCCGGACGGAAACGCCGCGACCACCAGCCCTTGGCCCACGGCCGGACTGACATTGGAAAGCAACGAAGCCGGCTCCGGCACGCCGCGCGCGGTCCACAATTCCTGGCCGTCGGCGCCATCGAGACAATGCAAGATGCTGTCGGTGGATACGAAATAGACCTTGCCGCCGGCGGCGGTCGGCGAGCTTCGGATCGGCTCCCCGATCTTCTGGGTCCACAACGCGGCGCCGCCTTCAGGATTGATACCGACCGCAGTGCCATAGCCCGTCACCACGTAGAGGCGACCGCTATCAAGAGCGAGTCCGCCGCCGAAGCCTTCAGCGCGCTTTTCGTTCTTCGGCGTAACGCTCGTGGACCACAGCCTGCTGCCGCTCGAGGCCTGGAACGCCGAGACCGTACCGCCGGCGTCGAGGGTGTAGACCTTGCCTGCGGCGACGAGGGGAATCGCGCTCAAGCGGCCGCGCGACGAGGAGCCGGTGCCGATGTCGACGCGCCACGACTTGTTGACCCGGGCGCCGAGGGCAAGATGGCCAAGGCTGTTGGCAGGATTGCCGCCAGGATCGGACCAGGAGGCGTTGGCGACAGGCGCCGGCAGCGAGATCGGTTTTCGCGCCACGTTCGGATCGACACTGATTAAGTTCTGGTCGGTGATGACCGCGATGCGCTCGCCTGGAAGCCTTGGCTCGGCCTTCTTGAAGGGATTCTTGATCGACGGCAGGCCGCTCGCGCAACCGGCGAGGCTGGCGAGGCTTATGGCGACAAGCACGGCCACGACCGCGCGCCGCAAACGGTAGCCATTTCCCCGTGTCAAAACCGGGCCCACCTTTGAGCCACCCTCGGTTTCAAACGCTACTTCGCCGTCGTGCTCAGCTTGTCTGGCGTCCCCGCGATCAACGCCAGCATTACGTCTGCGCGCTCCCGCAAATTGGACGGCGTTCCCTGATCGGCGATGAGCGCGCTGAATTGCTTCTCGGCCTCGGGCATGTTGTTAAGTCGATAGGCAGAAAGCCCGAGCAGCTCCCGCGCCGAATATCTCCACGGGCTCCCCTGATCGATGAGCCCCTTCAAGCGCCGCTCCATCTCCGCATAGTCCGCGGTATCGAGCCGAAGCGTTGCGGCCTGGATCGTCGCCAATCCCTTCAGGATCTTGTCGGTTTGCGCGTCGGTGCTGAGCGCATCGTAGTCCGCGACCGCCTTGTCGATATCGCCGGCCTGCGCCTCGGCACTGGCGAGCTGGAACCGCGCCAGGACGGGGTACCCCCCGGGTCCCTTGGCAGCGAGGGCGTCGAGCGTTTCGCGCGCCTTCGCGGCGTCGCCGTTATCGAGGGCCGCGAGCGCCTGGGTGAATTCCGTGCCGGCCTGCTGAGCCTGATGCTCCCGCCAATAGGTCCAGGCCTTGAAGCCCGCCACGCCGGCGATGACCATGACCGCCAATGCCAAGGCATAGAGACCATATCGGTCCCACAGATCCTTGTACCGGTCGTGGCGGACGGCCTCGTCCACCTCACGAAAGAAATCACGGTCGCTCATTGGCGGCGAACTCTGTTTGCGTGACGATACGAACAAGCCTGGAAGCAGACGCCGGCCCGCTCCTCCCTGCTCGCCCTATAGTGAAGGCGTCGTTTCCGCGCAAGGCGCTGCTCGCCGCGCGCGGGACCGGAGGGCCGGAAAACCCGACTTCTCAACGACAGGCTAACTGCCTGTCATTTTGGGCTTTTTGGTGACTGGCTCGGGCTCGTCGAACATCGGGTAGGTGTATTCGTCGGACGGGAACACACGCCCGCGGACCTCGTCGGCATAGGCCTTGACCGCAGTCTCGATCGCGTTGCCCATCTGGGCATACTCCTTGACGAATTTCGGCACCCGCGGCGACAGCCCGAGCATGTCCTCAAGCACCAGGATCTGGCCGTCGCATTCGGCGCTGGCCCCGATGCCGATGGTCGGGATCGGGATCTGCTTGGT
The DNA here is from genome assembly GCA_963732955.1 of uncultured Alphaproteobacteria bacterium. Lineage (GTDB taxonomy): Bacteria > Pseudomonadota > Alphaproteobacteria > Rhizobiales > Methyloligellaceae > Methyloceanibacter. The sequence continues at coordinate 466,819 of CAVTBH010000004.1, read as the reverse complement.
GATGCGGGCGGCAAGAAGCTCGGCCAACGCCTCGAGCACGACGGCAAAGGCGCCAGCCTCGGCGACCGCGGCGGCATCCGCCTCGAACGCCGCCCATTCCGAGCGGAACCGCCCGCGCGGCTTGAAGCTGCCGATCATGTTCACCGCCTGCGGCGTCATGCCGATATGGCTCATCACCGGGATGCCGCGGTCGGCGAGGTAACGGATGGTATCGGCCATATGCCGCCCACCCTCGAGCTTGACCGCCCCGCAACCGGTCTCCTTCAGGATCCGCGCGGCATTGCGAAAGGCGATCGTCGGGCTCTCTTCGTAAGACCCGAACGGCATGTCGACGACGACAAGCGCCCGCGACGAGCCGCGCACCACGGCTTGAGCATGCATGATCATCAGCTCGAGCGGCACCGGGACCGTGGTCTCGTAGCCGTGCATGACCATGCCGAGGGAATCCCCGACGAGCAGCATATCGACGTAGGGGTCGATGATGCGCGCGGTATGGGCGTGATAGGCGGTGAGCGCCACGATCGGCGCCTTGCGCTTGCGCGCGGCGATGTCGGGCGCGGTCACCCGCTTCGAGGCAAATTCATCGGGCACTTTCGAGCTCCCAAACGAGGACATCGAGATCGGCGCTTTATGACAGATATATGGGGATTTGTGCAGTGCAAAAAAGCGCCCCAAATGCCCCTACTTTCGGCCTACTAGCGCAGCACCGGCACCCCAATCAGGAGCGGGTGCAGCCACACCAGGAAAATCACGTAAAGCGCCAGGCCCCCCACCACGGCGATGACGTCGTTCCGAGGCGGTCCGGTCTCGGCCACCGTGACGAGGCCGGTCGCGGCGCGCCGCTTCAGCGCGATGCGGTCATAGACGGAATAGGCCAGGAACGAGCCGAATAGGATGATCGAGGCGAGATCGCCGTTGGCGATGAGATGGGCGAGCGCCCAGGTGCTGATGGCATCCACGAACGGGTTCTTGACCTTGGCCTTGATCTGCCCGGGCACATAGGCCGCGATCAGCAGGATGAAGACCGGGATCATCAGCACCATGGCGACGTAGCGCGTCCAGTCGGGCGGCGACCAGATCTGGACGAACGGCGCCCGGGCGAAGCCAAGGATCAGAAGCACCAAGCCAAGGGTCGACACGATCGAGAATAGGATGCGGTATCCCGCCATGCCGAGACGCTCGATCAGGCGCTCGCGAACGTCTGGAAGGGTCGGCAGGAGATGGATGCCGATCATGACGATGATGCCGACGATGAGAAGGGTCATGGGATCACCTCGCGCTGCCCCTAATCCGTGGCCGGCGGCCCGAAGCGGTTCGGCCCGGGTGTGCCGGCAAGAAAACCAAGCTCGATCAACAGCCAAAGCTGGCCAATCAGTGGGACGAGCCCGATCAACAGCCACCAGCCCGACTTGTCCCGATCATGAAAGCGCTTGATGTAAACCATGATCGCCGGGATCAGGACCGCGAGCGCGAACAGCCCGCTCAAGAGACCGCCACCCGTCCTCGCGTCGTAGGTGCCGATGCCCGCGTCGATGACGGACAGCACCAGCTCGATGACCAGAACCGGCACAATCAGCCTGAGCCACCATTGCTGGCGGTTCACGCGGCCATCGGCCGAAAGATAGAATTTCTTGAAGTCGAAATCGAAGTTCATCGCTGCCCCCTTCCAAGATTTCCTCTCAAGGCCCGGTCGCGCCTTCCACCACCGACTTCAATTGCGCGAGGCCTTTGTCGATATCGCCGGCCATCATCTTGGTGCCGTTCATGACGAGGCAGAACGCCTTGCCCATGAAGTCGTGATGGCCGGACATGGTCCAGGTCACTTCCGTCTGGCCGCCATCCGGTTTGAAGCCGAAGGCGCTGTTGATGCTGCCCTCGAACGGTTTGACGAAATCGACCTTGATGTTGGCGTGGTCGTCGGGGGCGCTGTCGACCATCGTCATCTTGCCCTCGCCGACCTTGTCGTTCCCGGACCAGGTCATGGCGGTGCCGGTCCCTTCCGGCGGACCGTCGAAGCTCAGCTTGGCGTTCGGATCGAGCTTGGCCCAGGGCGACCACGCCTCCCATTTGTGGAAGTCGTTGACGTGGGGAAAGACGTCCGCCACGGGCGCCGCGATCGTCGTGCTCCGCGCGACACTGAACTCAGACGGCTGCAACGCCACGACGACGGCGAAGGCGAGAATGAGCAGCAGGACCGCGATCAGGATCTTCTTGAACATGGCGTCGTTCCCCGTGAGGTCCACCAGCGAGTTGGTGGTTGCTGGCGCTAAGTGTACCACGCGCGCCAAGTCATCTCCGCGACGCGTTTCAGCGTCCGGAAGGTGAGCAATCAGGCCCCCCGAGAAGGGGGTGGCGCGCCGAAAAGCGCAAAACCTATGGCTTCCGTGATCCGTTGAGACCGCGGCGGGCGCCTCTCGGCGCGCCACGTACGCTCGAAGCGCACGCTATTTCGCGGCGATTTATCGGCGCCGGGCCGCGCTTTCGCCGTCAGTGCCCCGCTTCCCCTGCAACGGACCGAAGTCAAAGTGACGTTGGGGGCCTGCGTTTGGACCTAGGGTTCTGACCCGAGGGTCTTGACCCGAAGGGTCCAAGGCCAGACGGTCGTCAGCCAGCTCCTGGCAGGGCCTCGTAATGGGCACGGGCGGAGCCCCGACGCCGCCCGAGTGCCTGGATGCGAACCAGACCCGCGGGCGCCGCACCCCGTCCCGCCTCACGACGCCTCGTGAGCGCGCCCCTTCAGTGGACGAGGTGAGCTGAGCATAGGCCCGGCTCGGGGGGCGGGGATAAGTTTGGGCTCAAATGCCGGCTATGTGCCAAAAGCCGACATTGCGGCCGAGATAGCTTCTATCGTGGCGTAGTAGGCGACCAACAGCAGCCTCCGAACTGGTTGGCCGGCGCGTGGATGCAACCGGCCGATACCACTCGGTTGCAAACGTGTCACAATTCTTAGAAATCGGTTTCTGGACCGCTTGTTATCAAGCGCAAAGTCCCCGCCCTAGTGTTAAAGACTCATTATGAGCTTTATGGGGGCTAAGATGCTTGGGGGACTGACAAAAACATCCAGTCGCATCGCCATCGCAGCTGCGCTTGGGATGACGCTTGGCGGTTTCGCCATGAGCGCGAGCCCGGCCAAGGCTGCCGATCTTGGGGGTGACTGCTGCGCGGATCTCGAGGAGCGCGTGGCTGAGCTCGAGGCGACGACCGTCCGCAAGGGCAACAAGAAGGTCTCGGTGACCTTGTCCGGTTGGGTGGTCAAGCTCGGGTCTTGGTGGGACGACGGATCTGAGACTAACTTTTATGTTGGTGACAAGGACACGACCTTGTCGAGCCACTTCCAGATTTCGGGCAGCGCGCAGATTGCTCCTGGCTGGTCGGCTGGTTACACGATCGCGGTTGAGACGCCCGGTACGAGCGCGTCAGTTGGCTTCTGTGAGAACCAGTTCAACGATAACTGCGCCGCGTTCGGGGACATCAACACGCTCTTGTCGTACATGTGGCTCAAGAGCGACAAGTGGGGCACGATCAACTGGGGCCAGTTGAGCCAGGCGACCGACAACGTGGCGCTGTTGCCTGACCTTTCTGGCACGATTATCGAATCGAACGCGGTCGTTTTCGACGGCGCCGGCATGTTTCTTAGGCCGCGAGGCCTTAACGGCGCGCACGGAATAGGGCTCTCGAGCTTTCTTGGTTCTGGTGCGACTTGGGGCGCCGTCGTCACCTGTCTTTCGGGAGGGGGCGGTGTGGGCGCGGACTGCGCGGGCTATCCCTATAATGGCTTCCGTTACGACACTCCGACGTTTGCAGGATTCAGCATGTCGGGTGGTTGGTACGAGGATGACGTTTGGGACATCGCATTGAAATATGCTGCTGATTGGAACAGTATAAAAGTGTCCGCGGCCGCTGGGTTCACAAGCATTACAGACGAAGGCTGCAACGCTCCAGCCAATTGCTTCAATACCGTTCCATCGGGCGGCGGTGGTGCTCCGTTCCAGAACGCTAGGCGCGATGTTGATATCTTTCAAGTCGGCGCCTCGATTATGCACGTGCCTTCGGGCTTGTGGTTCTATGGTATGTGGCAGCAAGAGCAGAACGAGGGCACACCATTTGGACAGCCATTCGATTTGTCAATTCAGTTTCCTGCGATCAACAAGGTGGTTAGCTCTCCGGCCCAAAATGAGAACCAAGTTTGGTTTCTTAAGGCAGGCATCAAGGAAACATGGACGCCTCTGGGCGCCACAGTCTTATGGGGCGAGTACGGCCAGTATCAGGACCAATACGCGGGGATGTGCGGAACAGGCCCACAGCCAAATGGGGCTAACCTCACTACGGCATGCCTAACGTACTTTCAAGTCAAGCAAGACGCTCCTAATGGCAGACTCTATCGCCTTTGGCAACGTGACCGGATCCGAGGTTCGACGATCCGGCGTGGGGATTGTGCAGGAAATTGATGCCGCCGCGATGCATGTCTTTGCTCGCTGGCAGCATCTCGAACTTGATATAGACGGCACGTTTGCCACCACTGTAGATGGCAAACCCGTACGGCCGACCTTCGACGACCTGGACATCTTCCAGATTGGTGGCGTGATCTTCTTCTAATCCCTTCCCAAACAGGACATCTCCAGAAGACGATCGCGGCATATGAGAGCTGGCCCTTCGCCGGCTCTCTTGCTTTCTTAGCACCGGGTAAGGCGGGCTTGATCCTCATCCTCGGTGCAGGTCGCTCACGGGCATGCCAGAGACAAGAGACAACAGACAAATCTCACTGGCCCTTGCAGATCGGCGTCGGCCGCGGCGGCGGTGCCGGATGATCCTTCTTGTATTGAACGAGGATCGGCTCGAGGGTTTCCTTGGGCCAGAATTTCGGGACGCGGATTTCTCTCAAGCAGGAGGCGTTCCAATAAAGTCCGGCGCGCAACGGCGACCGGCCAGCCTTCACTGCCTGCGCCACGGCGTCGATGTCCCGTGATTCAGGATAGATGTAGAGCGTCGTCGGCTCGTCCTTCACCATCGGGATGATTTGCGCAGCGGCCTGCGGCGTCCAACTGGTGCAGCCGTTGCTGCGGCCGGCGGCGTAATTCACCAGGGTTCCGAAGGGAACGTACCCATCGTCGTTGGCGTAGGGGCTCTTCGGAGCTTTCCAAAGACAGACCCCCCGCAACAACACGGCCGGATGTCCGCCGATGGCGCGCGGTCTCGCGTTCGCGGTGTCGCCTTCGCCGTCGAACTGCAGGAACGAGCGCACCAATGGCATGCTTTTTCCCGAGACGCGGTAATAGCCTTTGAAATATGTGCGCGTCTCGCTCGTCACATAGTCCCCGCCGGTCGTCAGCTTGGAATCCTGCGCATTGCTGAAGTTCTTGGCGCACTGAATCCCGTTCGAGAAATCGGCGATACCTTTCAAATTGCGCCCGCTGCCGTGACCGGCTGAAACGGCGCGGAAGGTCCGATCGGATTCGCAGATGACGTAAAACCGGCGCCCGAACCCGGCGGGGCGCGTCGCGTCCATGGCGAAGTAGCAGGGATTCTTGACAACGCCTTCGCTCAATTTTTGCAGGTAGAGCGCGCGCGCCCTCTGCAACACCACGGGTGAGATCTGGCCGTCGCCATCGCCGGCATGGGCCTTGAGCCAAGCCGGAACGGCTGACAGTTGGTCCGCGGCAAGGGATCGGGGCGAAGCCGCGACGACAACGCCGAGGCCGACGATAACGAAGATTAGAAGGAGCAATTTTAACCGCACGGATCAAATCCCTCTCGACGTATGTGCGATTGCGCCGTTCGTGCGCTAGCTCAGCGAATGCGGACGCCCCCGTCCCCTTCAGACAACCAGAAGCTTCTTGCCTTTATCTTAACCCATATGCCGTCCGAGCTGGAGTGCCCTCGGCGTCAGATAAAGGCAGCCTACTCCCACTCGATGGTGCCGGGGGGCTTGGAGGTGATGTCGTAGACGACGCGGTTGATGCCGCGGACCTCGTTGATGATACGCCGCGCCGCTTGCCCGAGAAAGTCGTGAGAAAAATCGAAATAGTCGGCGGTCATGCCGTCGGTCGAGGTCACGGCGCGGAGCGCGCAGACGAAGTCGTAGGTGCGGGCGTCGCCCATGACGCCGACGGTGCGCACCGGGAGCAGCACGGCGAAGGCCTGCCAGATGGTGTCGTAGAGCCCGGCCTTCCTGATCTCGTCGAGATAGATGGCGTCGGCCTGACGCAGAATGGCGAGCTTGTCCTCGCTGACCTCGCCGGGAACGCGGATCGCCAAGCCCGGCCCCGGGAACGGATGGCGGTTGACGAAGGCGGGCGGCAAGCCGAGCTCGCGGCCGAGCGCCCTCACCTCGTCCTTGAACAGCTCGCGCAAAGGTTCGATCAGCTTGAAGCGCATGCCCTTGGGCAGACCGCCGACATTATGATGCGACTTGATGGTGACCGAGGGTCCGCCGGAGAAGGAGACGCTTTCGATCACGTCAGGATAGAGCGTACCCTGGGCGAGGAAATCGACCTTGCCGAGCTTGTCGGCCTCGTCGCCGAACACATCGACGAACAGGCGGCCGATGGTCTTCCGCTTCTCCTCCGGATCGACCACACCTTTGAGCGCGGCGAGGAAGCGCGCGCCGGCATCGACCGCGACCAGCGGGATGTTGTAGTGGCCACGGAAGAGATCGACGACCTCGCGGGCCTCGTTTTCGCGCATCAAGCCGTGATCGACGAAGATGCAGGTGAGCTGATCGCCGATCGCCTCGTGGATGAGGAGCGCGGCGACGGCGGAATCGACGCCGCCGGAGAGGCCGCAGATGACGCGGCCGTCCTTGACCTGATCGCGGATGCGCGCGACTTGCGTGTCGCGGAACTGCGCCATGGTCCAATCGCCGGGGCAGCCGGCGATGTTGCGCACGAAATTCGCGATCAGTTTGGCGCCGTCCGGCGTGTGCACCACCTCGGGGTGGAACTGCACGCCATAAAGCTTGCGGGCATCATCGGCGATGGCCGCGAATGGCGCGCCGTTCGACACCGCAACGGCACGGAAGCCGTCTGGAAGCCTGGTGACGCGGTCGCCGTGGCTCATCCACACGGGAGCCTTGGTCCCGGGCTGCCACACGCCATGGAACAGCGGCGTATCGGCCACGACCTCGAGCTCGGCGCGGCCGAATTCGCGGGTGTGGCCGCCTTCGACCTGGCCGCCGAGGCTCGCGACCATGGCCTGCTCGCCATAGCAGATGCCGAGAATGGGGGCGCCTGACGTGGCCACCGCCGGCGCGAGCTGCGGCGTTCCCGCCTCATGTACGCTGGCCGGCCCGCCGGAGAGGATGATTGCCTTCGGCAGCACCGGGCCCAAGGCTGCTTCCGCCTTGTCGTAGGGCACGATCTCGGAGTAGACGCCGGCCTCGCGCACGCGGCGCGCGATCAGCTGGGTATATTGGGCGCCGAAATCGACGATCAGGACTCTGTCCGGGTGGTCCGACATGGCGTTGGTTATCGAAATGTCCGCGAGTCGGCAATGCCCTCGCTGCGCCGGCACCGCGCTCTCGCCTTGCGGAGAGGGAGAATGCTCCACCCGGCACGCCAACGAGACCTAGCCGGATCGCCGGCGCCGGCGGCCCCCTCGCGCGTGCACGTGTCCCCTTGGACGCCCTGCCCGATGCCGGATCCGTGGACGCGGCTGGTTTGGGTTCAGGGCATCGTCGGTGGTGACGAGAAGCGTACCGGAATGCAGCAGCTTCTCGAGGGTTCCGGTGAGCTTGGCATTGCTGTCGAGCCGCTCGAGCGGTGCGGCGCTGGCGACCACTGCGCCGGGCACCGCCTTGAAGCCGCCTCCCTTCCAGATCGTGGCGCTGCCGCCGAGTTCACCGCCGCGCCAGACGAAAACGTTGGTGCCGAGCGGCTCTGTCGGGTCCTTGATGATGGCGGGACCCTCAGCGACGATCGTGCCATCCTGGACCACATAGATTCTCCTGTCCGCCGCCGAGACCAGAATCGTTGTGTCGGCGTCAGGGCCCGAGGGAACGAGGGACCGGGCAGCCTCTCGCGCCGCAACGACATTGCCGGCGCGGCCGGCGGGCGTTACGCCCGGGCCATGGACCAGAGGATGGTCGTCGTGCCCGCCGATGACCACCGGCGTTCCTGTTGCCGTCAGCTCGAACAGCTGGTTGGCAAATGACAGGGGCAGGTGAACGCAGCCATGTGACACGGGATAGCCCGGAACGTCGCCGCCATGGAGCGCGACGCCTCTGCGTGTCAGTCGCAGCGTATCGGGCATGTCGTCGCCGTATTTACTCGACCGGTGAACCTTGAACTTGTTGATGACGCTGAACAGCCCTGCAGGAGTCGAGTAGCCGGGCTTACCGGTCGAGCAGGTTGAAAGCCCGATGAGCCCCGCGTTGCGATAGACAAAGACGAGTTGCTTGGGGATGGAGACGATGATGACGACCGGGCCCCCCGGCGCGCGGTCCGAACCCCAAAAGAACTGACCCGGCTGAAGGGATGAAGGGTATGGGTCGTTGCTGCCCGCTGCGGACGCGGGATCCGCGACAGCCCTACTCGGAAAAAGGCGGCTTGCACCGAACCAAACAGCGCCGAGTGCGAACGCGTTGAGGAACGCCCGCCGGTCCAGACGAGCGGAAATCTTGCAGCGCATGGTGCCCCCCTCTTGCGCAGCAGCTTCGCTTGCAGCGAAGTTCCCTGGCTACGGGAAAAATGTCAAACCCCGCGGACCTTGTGCGGATGGGTCCGCGCATGCGAAGCCAGCCGGCATGAGCAGCGCCGAAGAGGATGGGGAGGAGCGGCTGCGCGGCCAGATCGAGGCCTATCACGCCGCGGCGCTGGCCTATGCCGCAGTCAAGCTCGGCTTGCCTGAGAAGATGGGCGAGCGCCCCTGGACCGCCGACGATTTGGCCATGGAGCTGAAGGTCTCGGCGCCCCACCTCGAGCGCTTGCTCCGCGCGCTCGTCACCCAAGGCATCTGCGAGGAGTTGCCAGAGGGCAGCTTCGTTTTGGGCCCCCTTGGCCGGTCGCTGTGCTCCGGCTCTCCCTCACGTCTCGGCGACAAGGTCGCCATCGTGGTCGAGCAATATTGGCTGCCCTGGGCCGATCTCCTTCACACGGTGCGCAACGGCGAGCCCGCCTTCGAGCATGTGTTCGGCACCGATGTGTGGGCGTGGCGGAACGAGAACTTCCGCAGCGGCGACACCTTCGCCGCCTATCTCGCCGGCGAGACCTTCGCCGGGGCGGGCCCCATCGTCGCGGCGCTGGATTTTGCCGGCGTCGGCCGCGTCGCCGATATCGGCGCCGGTCACGGCGGACTGCTCGCCGCGATCCTGAAAGCGCATCCCGATATGCGTGGGCTTCTGTTCGACCTGCCCGAGACCGTCATCGGCGCCAAGAAATTCCTGAAATCCCATGGCGTGGAGACGCGCGTGACCCTCGTCGGCGGCGACTTCCTCGCCGAGGTCCCAGTCGAGGCCGACCTTTATGTGCTGAAGAGCGTGCTCCAGCATTGGGACGATGCGTCGGCCCGCGCGATCCTCGAGAGCTGCCGCGATTCCATGCCGCCGCAGTCGAAGCTCGCCATCGTCGAGCGGCTCCTGCCCGAGCCCACCTCCGATGACCCCGAGGCAGCGATGCTCGACCTGCATATGATGGTGATCACCGGCGGCCGCATGCGGACGCGTGGAGAGTTCGAGTACCTGCTGACTGAAGCCGGTCTCACGCTGTCGCGCGTTGTCCCCACAAGCTCGGGACTATCGCTCCTCGAAGCCGTCCCAACGTGACCCCATCCCGCCCGCTGCCTTTCAGGGGGAGGACGTCGGCACGAGTTCCTTGACATAGATGACCTTGCCGTCGCCGGGCCCGTAGAAGTCAGGCAGCCGCGCCTCCTCGATGAAGCCCATGCGCTGATAGAAGCCCCGCGTCGGCGCGTAGCGGTCTGATGAGGAGGTATCGACGTAGATCTTCTTGGCACCGGCCTTGCGCATCGCGGCCTCGGCGCGGGCGAACACCTGCGGCCCCAGGCCCTTGCCCTGCTGCTCCGGCGCCACCGCGATCCAATAGAGATCGAAGGAGCCGGCCGTGCCCTCGATCGGGCCGTAGCAGGCATAGGCGACGAGCCCGCTGCCGCGCTCGGCCAGCACGAAATTGTAGCCGGAGCGGGTCCCCTTGGAGAGCCGCTCGGCGACAAGCTCGCCCGCGACCCCGACCTCGGCGGCATTGAAGAAGCCGGTCGACGCCACGAGCGAGAGCACACGCCCGACATCGTCGGCCATCACCGCGCTCCGCCATTCCAGCCCGTCGCGCGCCGGTGGCCGCGCCGGCATGCCGGCGGCGAGAGCCGGCGCGACCTGACGCGCGGCGGAATGGCCGGCAACGAGCCCGACGAAGAAATTCCGCGCGTTGGTACCGAGCGTGCGCACGCGATAGCCGCCCTCCTGCACCACGAGCGTCGGATAGCCCTGCTCGCCGATCATGCGGCCGAGTTGTTCGAAGTCGCGGGCGCGGTTCGACCAGGTGCCGGTCGGATCGCCGCGCGCAGTGTCGAACCCAAGCGAAACAACGAGGAAGGCCGGGCCAAAGCGCCTGATGCGCCGCAACGCTTCCGCCACGGCATGGCGATGCTGCTCGGGGGTGGTGTGCTCGGGCAGCGGGATATTCAGATTGAAGCCGGCCCCTGGGCCGATCCCGGTCTCGTCGCGAAAGCCGGTGAAATACGGATAGGCGAAGCTCGGATGGCCGTGGATCGAGACGGTCAGCACGTCCGATCGATTGTAGAAGACCTCCTGCTGGCCGTTGCCGTGGTGATAGTCGATGTCGAGGATGGCGACGCGGTCGTAGCGCGACAAGAGGTTCGCGGCGATTGCCGCGTTGTTGAAATAGCAGAAGCCGCCGAAGGCCCGCGTCTCGGCGTGATGGCCCGGAGGCCGCACCAGCGCGTAAGCGAGGTCGGCACCTTCAAGCACCTTCTCCGCCGCGGTCAGCGCGCAATCGACGGCAGAGCGCGCGGCGAGATAGGCGTTGAGATTGAGCGGCGTGAAAGTGTCGATGCAGTAATAGCCGGCGAGCACGGTCTCGTCCTTCGGCGGCCGCGCTGGATTGCGCAACGGAAACACGTACGGGTAGATCGACTTCTTCGGCCCGGCCATGAGGCAGGCCTTGCGAATGTAATCGACCAGCCTGCCGTCATGAACGGCGCGAATGTGACGGTCCGAGAACCGCTTCGTCGGCAGGCGCTGGAACAGGCCCGAAGGCCCGAGCTCGGCCATGATCGAGCGGATGCGGACCGGCGCCTCGACATAACCCCGATCCTGGACGTGGTGGATGGTGTGGTCGTCATTGACCAGAAGCGCGATGCTCGGTTCGTCAGCCGTCGTCGTCACGCCCTTCTGCGCCGCGATGGCCTTGGTGTAGCGCGGCTCGCGCAGGCGGATCGGATCGTCCTTCACCGAGTCGACCACCATCTTCACATAGGATTCGGGCAGCCCGTATTTCCGCTCCAGGACCGCGCGCATCACCTTCTTGACCTTGTCGCGGCTGGGGAGATCGTTCGAGCCGAGCGGATCTAGGACGAGATAAGGCGGATCGCTCTGTCCCGGCTTCACCGGCGTCTCATAAGCGGTATTGGCGATCGGCCGGGCGCCGTAGCGCTCGTAGAATCGAAGACGCGATGCGTTGTTCGTGCGCGTCTCCGGGTTGGGGCTCAGCGCCGGGTCGTCAGGCAGGCATTCGAAATAGAGTTGCGTGCCGAGCGCGCGGGCCTCCTCGCGCACGCGCTCGTAGAGCGTGGCGCCGATGCCCCGCCCCGTGCGGCCGAGCGCGGTGGAGATGATCTCGAGATAAGAGAAGCCGATATCCGGCGCGTAAAGCAGCAGGGCCACGCCGAGGGTCTGGTCGCGCGCATTCTCGGCGACGAACAGGCGCGAGACGAAGCGATGCTTGAGCGGATTGGAGAGCTGATCCGCCATCTTGGCGATGTCGACCTCGGGGATCCCCGCGAATTGCTCGCGCATGATCCGCTGCGCCGCCTCGATCGCGGCGCGGTTCGGCGCCGTCGTCGCGTCGGCGACCTTGCGAATGCGGAGCATGTCAAATGCGAAGCATGTCAGGCGTTCGCTGGCAAGGCCGACGGCGCGGCATCGACGATCTCGCCGATGAGCCCGTGATAGGAGAGCCCAGCTTCAAACGCGGCGGCGGCAAAGCCGGCATCAGGGGTCAGGCAGGGATTGACGTTCACCTCCAGAATCCAGGGCCTGCCGTCGCCATCGACGCGGAAATCGACGCGCGCATAACCGCTGAGCCCGAACAGGCGCCAGCAATCGAGCGCAAGCTCTTTCAGCTTTGCAGCAAGTTCCGGCTCCTTGCGCTCCAAGCCGAAGCGCCGAGGAGTGCCGGTGTAGGTTGCGCTCTCCGGTGACCATTTGGCGTCATAGCCGACGATGCGCGGCCGCCCCTCCCCCCACTGCTCGAACAAGATCTCGGCCATCGGCAGCGCGCGGAGGCCGCGATGGTGTTCGAGCAAGGCCAGATTGACCTCGCGTCCTTCGACATAAGCCTCGGCGAAATGCGCGGTCTTGAAGCGGCTCTGGCGCTCGGCGATGACCCCGGCGGCCTCCGCGGCCTTGACCACCGAACCATCGTCGAGGCCGAGGGAGCCATGCTCCCAGACCGGCTTGACGATCACGGATGCGTCAGGATCGAACCCCTGTCCATCCGACGACCATCGCGGTGTCGCGAGCCCTTCGGCGGCGAGTTTCTTCTTGGTCTCGAGCTTGGAGAGAGTGCCGCGCCAGGCGTTGGCGTCGGCGCCGGTATAAGGCAGCCCGAGCCTTATCGAGCATCGCCGGAACTTCAGGCGCCAGCCTGCCGTCACCCTTCACCGCATCGACGAGATTGAACACGAGCGAGGGATTGCGGCCCTTGAGCGCCTCGATTTCACTTGCGTCGAGGCCGACGGCAACGATGTCGGTAACAAAGCCGAGCTCTGCCAAGGCGAGCGCGACGGCCTCGGCGGCAATGATGGTATCGATCTCGTCGGGACGCTCGTCTGTCGCGGCGTGAACCACGGGAATGAAGCCATGAGGCCTCAGGGCCATCACGCGGTTCTCCGCTGTTGCTTCAGCCCCGGGCGGATCAGCCCATAGCGCGCGAGGCCAGCGTCGAGGATCATGCCGATCAGTTCGACGAAGCCAATGCCGTTCTGGGCGGCGAGAATCGGCAAATCCGAATGGCGGGGATGCAGCCCCGCCAACGGATTGGCCTCGAGGAAATAAGGTTCGCCATGGGCATCGGAGCGAAAGTCGATGCGCGCGGCGTCGCGGCACTGAAGCGCGTGATAGGCGACCAGCGCCCGCTCGCCGGCGCGTTGCGCCTCGGCGTCGTCGGCGCGGGTATAGGTCACGAGCTCCTCGCACAGCTCCTTGTTGTGCAGCGAGTAGATGTTGGCCTCGGCCTGCGGGTTGAGCAGGATCTCGCACACGCCGATCACCCGCGCGGTCTCGCCATTGCCGACGATGCCGACCGTGAACTCGCGGCCGGGCAGATAGGTCTCGACCAGCACCGGCTGGCGATAGCGGGCGAGGAGCTCGGCTACGGCGGCGGCAAGCTCGCTCTTGGTATGCACCAGCGACGCGGCCCCGCAGCCCTTGCCCGTGCCCTCGGCGATCGGTTTGACGAAGGCGGGGAAGTCGATTCCAATCCGCGAAGCTCGCCCGCATCGGACGCCGCCACCGCGAAGGACGGCGTCGGCACGCCGGCATCGGCGACGAGGCGCTTGGCCACCGCCTTGTCGAGCGACGCCGACATGGTGAGCGGGTCGGAGAAGAGATAAGGCTGGTCGAACAGCTCGCACAGCGCCGGCACTTGCGCCTCGCGCGAACGGCCCCGCACGCCTTCGGCGATGGAGAACACGAGATCGAAGCGCTCGCCCGCGGCCAACCGCGCCGCAAGCGCCTGGCCGCGGCCGACGCGCGTCACGGTGCAGCCGAGCGCCTGTAACGCGCCGTCGAGCTGATCGATGGTGTCGAGATTGTCGAACTCGGCCACCTCCTCCTCGGAGAAGCCGAGCGCGCGGTAGTCGTCGCTGCAGGTCGTAGACGAGGCCGATATGCATCAGACGTCAACGCGAGACGGCGCACGATCGGCGCCGACCGTGCCTTCCGGGATCGGTGTAGCGGTAGGTGTTGCCCTCGAAATTGCGCAAGATCAGATCGTCGCCGTCCCGGCCCTGCACGTAGTCCGGCAGCAGCGGGATCTTGCCGCCGCCGCCAGGCGCGTCGATGACATAGGTCGGCACCGCATAGCCGGTGGTGTGGCCGCGCAGGCCTCGCATGATCTCGAGCCCCTTATCGACCGAGGTGCGGAAATGCGAGGACCCTGAGATCGGGTCGCATTGATAGAGATAATAAGGCCGCACCCGCCGCCTGAGCAGCCCGTGATAAAGCGTCCTTCAGCGTGTCGACGCTGTCGTTGATGTCCTTGAGCAGCACCGTCTGGCTGCCGAGCGGGATGCCGGCATCGGCAAGCCGCGCGGTCGCCTCGGTCACTTCCGGCGTCAGCTCCGAGGGATGGGTGAAGTGGAGGCTCATCCACAACGGATGATGCTTCTTCAGGATCCTGGTCAGCGAACGCGTGATCCGCTGCGGCAGCACCACCGGCACCTTGGTGCCGAGGCGCACGAACTCGACATGCCTGATGGCGCGCAAGCGCCCGAGCAGATAGTCGATGCGCTCATCCGACAGGGTCAGCGGATCGCCGCCCGAGATCAGCACGTCGCGGATCTCGGGATGCGCGGCGATATAGTCGAGCGCCTCCTCCCATTGCGGGCGGCTGAAGGAATAGTCGCCGCCAGGCTCGCCGACCATGCGCGAGCGCGTGCAGTAGCGGCAATAGGTCGAGCAGAAGCCGGTGGCGAGGAACAGCACGCGGTCCGGATAGCGATGGACGAGGCCGGGAACGGCGGTGTGGCCGTCCTCGCCGAGAGGATCGTCGGCCTCGCCCGGCGTCTTCAGATATTCGGTGCCGACCGGAATGTGCGTTCGCCGCAGCGGCTCCGACGCGTCGTCACGGCTCATCAGGCTCGCGTAATAGGGCGTGATGCCGAGCGGCAGCGAACCCTGATGACGAACCACGGCGTCGCGCTCGTCGTCGGACAAGACGAAGATGCGCTCGAGCTCGGCAAGCTGTGCGAATGCGCCGCCGCGCCTGCCAGCGCCAATCGTTCCACTCGGCGAGTCCCACCTCTGGGAAATAGCGCTTGCGGAAGGCGCGGGTCTGCGGCCCGACCGGGAAGCGCTCAAGGCGTGCGGTCAGGGCGCCGATCGTCTGGGCGGTGACGGGCGGATGAGCGTTGATGGGATTATGAGGCTTAGCGAGGAATGTTGTTGCCGTTTGGCAACTGGGCGGCTCTTCAGGCTCGCCGGGAATGAGGCTCATAGGATTTGGATCCCCTCCCGCTTTTGTGGTCGATCATCGGCGCCAATCGCCAACCCGTCGCCTCCGCAAAAGCGGCAGTCATTTCAGCGACTCTTATGGCAATTTCAAGGGGAGTTAGGGTCGCGGTCAAAAATATTTCCGGGGCGTGTCCGGGCCACCTTCCGGGGGTACCGGCGCGCTAGGCGAGCCGCCTCAGCTCCGCCACGAAGAAGCCGTCGGTGCCGTAGGTTCGAGGGCTCATAAGCAAGGTCTCGGGCGAGCCGTCCGCCGAAGCGGGGGCTGGCGCGAGACGAGCCTCCGCCCAGACGCCCTGCCACGGCAGAAGCTCGAAGCTGGGGAACCGCGCCATGACGGCCTCGACCTGATCCCGGTTCTCCTCTGGCAGCACCGAGCAGGTGATATAGACGAGGCGGCCCCCCGGCTTAACCAGAGGCACGGCCTGATCGAGGACGGCACGCTGGTCGGCAAGCCGAGCCTCCAGCATTTGGCGCGACAGGCGCCACTTGGCGTCGGGGCGCCGGCGCCAGACGCCCGAGCCGGTGCAGGGGGCATCGACGACGACGCGGTCGATCCTGCCCTCAAGGGCCGCCAGGGCCTCGGGGTCTCCAGGCTGAAGCACCTGGACGTTGCGGACGCCGGCCCGCTTCAAACGCTCGAATATCGGCCGGAGCCGCATGCGGTCGGCATCGTAAGCGTAGAGCTGGCCGGTGTTCTCCATGGCGGCCGAAAGCGCGAGCGTCTTGCCGCCGGCGCCGGCGCAGAGATCGAGGACTTGCTCCTTGGCGTGGGCGCCGGCAAGCAGGGTGGCGAGCTGCGATCCCTCGTCCTGGACCTCGTACCAACCTTTGCCGTGACCAGGCTCCGCCTCGACATGGGGGCTCCGGCTTGGACCGGAGCCAGCGGCGATGCGGACGCCGAGGGGCGAATAGGGCGTGGGCGCCGGCTCGAAGCGGCGGAGCGCATGCAGCACCTTCTCCCGCGTCGTCTTCAAGCTGTTCACTCTGAGATCGACGGGCGCCCGCCTCGCGAGCGCCGCACCCTCCTCGGCCGCGGCCGCGCCAAAGGCCCGCTCGAACTCGGGCGCGAGCCATTCAGGATAGTCGCCACGGACATGGGCTGGTGCCCCCGCCAGCTCTCGCCGCAGTCCCTCCAGCTCAGCGGGCGACAAGGGGGCCGGCGCGAAGCGGCCGCCATCGGCGAGGGCGGCGACCCCGTCTGGCCCAAGGCCCCAATGAGAGGCGAGCGTCCGCAGCACGACCGCGCGCGGGCTGTCCTCGCCCATGGCATACGCGGCTGAAGCGCGCGTCCGGAGCGTGTCGAATACGAGATTGCCAATGGCCGCGCGGTCGCCTGAGCCCGCGAAGCGATGGGACAGCCCCCAGTCCTTGAGAGCCTCCGCCGCGGGGCGTTTGCGCCCCTCGATATCGGCCAGGACCTCGATCGCGGCGCTGGCGCGGGCGCCCGGGGTCATCCGCTCGACGCGATGGTCAGGCGGGCGGCGACGATGATCCACATCAGGGCAAGGCCGATGGCGCCGACGAGGAACACCGGCGAGCGATGGGCGATGCGGTTCGAGGTGACATGGATATAGGCGTGGACGAAGCGCGAGATGACGAAGAGCCAGCTCAGGACGAGGAGGATGGAATCCGCGGTCTTCGTCAGCAGGGCGAGCAGGATCAGCACATAAAACAGGAGAGGCGTTTCGAGCTGATTGTGGAACGCGTTGGCGATCTGGATGACGCGCGCAGGCCAGTTCGGCTCCCGAAGTGCCACGGATTTGGGCGGAACCTGCCCGAGCCTGATCGCCCGCAAACGCAGGACCTGCATCCAGAACAGCAAGACGAAGGTGAGCGCGAC
This sequence comes from uncultured Alphaproteobacteria bacterium, assembly GCA_963732955.1. Classification (GTDB taxonomy): domain Bacteria; phylum Pseudomonadota; class Alphaproteobacteria; order Rhizobiales; family Methyloligellaceae; genus Methyloceanibacter. Next base: position 449,555 of record CAVTBH010000004.1, on the reverse strand, counting down.
TTGCGCAAACACCGGCATCAATATGGCCTGCACTGACATCGAAGCCTCCTGACGGCTCTTGGGGCTGTGGCAGCCAGAATCAGGCGCCTTAGGCGGCCCTTATACTCCGGCGCCATTCACTTCATTAAGGGATGTTCAATTGACGGGAAGGTCTGCCATCGCTTTAAAGAGGGCCAAAATCAAGAGTTCCCAGGTCTATGGAGGATTACATGCATTGCTTCAGGCGTTACGCCGTGCGGACCACGGTCCTCGCCGGCGCCCTGGCACTGGTCGCGGCGTTCGCCCCGGCGGGAGCATTCGCGGAGGACGCGGCTCCCTCCGCCGGCGAGCCGAAGGCCCCGGTGCTCGTCCCCGCCGATCCCACCCCTGCCCCAACCAATCAAGCCGTGACCGACGGCATCCAGAGCAATCCCTGCTTCAACGGCAAAGGCTCGATCAAGGAGGTGCTCGACGCCTGTGCCGCCTTCATCGCCAAGGGATCCGACAACACCGACCTCATCGTCGCCGCCCACGGCAATCGGGCACTGGGCCTCTCGGCGACCCGCGACTTCGACGGCGCGGTGGCCGAGATGGACGAGGCGCTCCGCCTCGATCCGAAGGAGCCCAACCTCTATTTCATGCGCGCCGCGGCGTACCGGGCGAAGAAGGACTTCGACAACGCCATCGCCGACGTCGACGAGGCCATCCACCTCGATGCGGTTCGCGGCGATTTCTACATGCTGCGCGGCTTGATCTTCAGCGATCAGGGCGATCTCGACAAGGCCATCGCCGAGCTCGATCAGAAGGTCAAGCTCGACCCGAAGTCGAGCCAGGGCTATTCCAGCCGTGCCAATCTCTACCGGCAGAAGAAGGATTACGATAAGGCTGCCGCCGACTACACCGAGGTGACCAAGATCGACCCCGATCTGCCCAAGGGCTATGTCGACCGCGGCTGGATCTACGTGCTCAAGAACGACCTCGACAAGGCCATGAACGACTTCACCAAGGCGCTTCAGCTCCACGAGAACGACGCCTCGGCTCTCGTCGGCCGTGGCGTGGTCAAGAGCCGCCAGGGCAAGCCAACCGACGGCAGCGCTGACATCTCGCTCGCGATCAAGCTCGAGCCCGACGTGATCGACCGCATCAAGAAGCTCGGCATCCAGTAGCGGACGCTTTCGACGGCCTAAGCCTCGCGCGGGTAATTCGGCGATTCCCGGGTGATGGTCACATCATGGACGTGGCTCTCGCGCAAGGACGCCGGCGAGATGCGAATGAACGCGGCGCGCTGAGCGAACTCGGCGAGATTGTGCGCGCCGGTGTAACCCATCGAGGCACGCAGGCCGCCGATAAGCTGGTGCAAGACGCTCGCGAGCGGACCCTTGTAAGGCACCTGCCCCTCGACGCCCTCGGGCACGAGCTTCAGCGTGTCCTTGATGTCCTGCTGGAAATAGCGGTCGGCCGAACCGCGGGCCATGGCGCCGACGGCGCCCATGCCGCGATAGGACTTATAGGAGCGGCCTTGATAGAGATAGACCTCTCCGGGGCTCTCATCGGTGCCTGCCAGCAGCGAGCCGATCATCACGCAATCGGCGCCGGCGGCGAGCGCCTTGGCGAGATCGCCTGAATATTTGATGCCACCGTCTGAGATCACGGGAACGTCGTGCTTCTTCGCCACGTCGACCGCCTCGAGCAGCGCGGTCAGTTGCGGCACGCCGACGCCGGCGACCACGCGGGTGGTGCAGATCGAGCCCGGTCCGATGCCGACCTTGACCGCGTCGGCGCCGGCATCGATCAGGGCCATGGTGCCTTCGCGTGTCGCCACATTGCCGGCGATGACCTGGACCGCATTCGACTGGCGCTTGATGCGGCCGATGGCTTCGAGCACGCGGGCCTGATGGCCATGGGCGGTGTCGACGACGATGAGATCGGCGCCGGCCTGGATCAGCTGCTCGGTGCGGGCGAAGCCTTCATCGCCAACACCCGTCGCCGCGGCGACGCGCAAACGCCCCTGCTCGTCCTTGCAGGCATGAGGATTGAGCCGCGCCTTCTCGATGTCCTTCACGGTGATGAGGCCGATGCAGCGATACTCGTCGTCGACCACGAGCAGCTTCTCGATGCGGTGCTTGTGGAGGAGGCGCTTGGCTTCCTCCATGTCGACAGTCTCCCTAACCGTGATCAGGCCGTCCTTGGTCATCAATTCATAGACCGGCTGCTTCGGATTGGTGGCAAAGCGGACGTCGCGATTGGTGAGGATGCCGACGAGCTTGCCGTCGCGGCCGCCATTTCGTGACGGCTCGACCACGGGAATGCCCGAGATCCTGTAGTCGGCCATCAGCTTCAGCGCGTCGGCAAGGGTGGCATGGGGATGGATGGTGACCGGGTTCACCACCATGCCGGACTCGAATTTCTTCACCTGGGCGACTTGAGCCGCCTGCTGCTCCGGCGGCAGGTTGCGATGAAGCACGCCGATGCCGCCGGCCTGGGCCATGGCGATGGCGAGGTTTGCCTCGGTGACCGTATCCATGGCCGAAGACAGGATCGGAATATGGACGCTGATGTCCCGGGTCACGCGCGAGCCGACATTGACGGCGCTTGGCAGCACGTCCGAGGCCGCCGGCCTGATGAGAACGTCGTCAAAGGTCAGGCCGACCCCGGCGTCGTGGGCGAATTTGCTCTTGTCTTGGGATTGCCCTTCGGGCATCGGCCAACCTCGCGCCTGGCGGGGGGCTTCTAAGGCTCGACATGTCCCGCCGGTTGGCGGCCTCCTTTAGCAGTTTGCCCCGACTTTGGGAAGCTAGGCGTCTGCGCCGTCCCCATCTGATGCCGCGCGCGACCTGAGCGGCTTCAATCGCGCCCGAAGCCGCGGCGCGGCAAAGCTCAGGAAGCTTTGCACCTTGGCCTGAGGCAAGCGGTCCTCGCGGTGCAGCAGGTGGACGGGATTGGCCTCCGGCTCGAACCGTTCGAGGATCAGCCGCAGCGAGCCATCGGCGAGGCCGGCCTCAGCTTGATAGGACAGCACCCGCGTGATGCCGAGCCCGGCCTTGGCGGCGTCGATGGCGGCGTCGGCGGTGTTGACGGTCAACCGGGAGGTAACGGTCACGCGCTCCGGCTTTGGCCCGGCAAAGCTCCAATGCTCGACGTGGGAGAGCGCGCTGAAGCTGATGCAGCTATGACCGGCGAGCTCCTTGGGCATCTCCGGTGTTCCCCGCGCGGCAAGATAGGACGGGCTCGCGCACAGGACGGAGCCAACCGCGCCGACCCTGATCGCGCGCATCGAGGAGTCCGGGAGATTGCCGATGCGGACGCCGATATCGAGACCTTCCTCGACCAGATCGACCACGCGATCGAGCAGCAGCATGCGCGCCGTGACGCGAGGAAACGCCCCAAGAAACTCGGTCACGATGGGGAGCACATGCAGCCGCCCGAACAGCACCGGCGCCGTCAGCGCCAGCTCCCCTTGCGGATCGGCCTGCTCGCCGGCAAGCCGAAGCTCGACGGCTTCGAACTCCGCGAGGATGCGTCGGCTGGAGTTGAGGTAAAGGCGCCCGGCCTCGGTCAGCGCCAGTTGCCGCGTGGTGCGGGTGATCAGGCGGGCGCCGACCTGCTCCTCGAGCGCGGCAAGATGGCGGCTGACGGTCGGCAGCGGCATGCGGAGGCGACGTCCCGCCGCCGATAGGCTGCCGCCATCGGCGACGGCGACAAAGACGCGAACAGCGGCGAGTTGATCCATTCGATTATTTCAGTTTTCAGAATTATGAATTGTAAATCTAGATGATACTCTCGCCGAGCGAAATAGGGCATGAATGTATCTCCGATTTCGTCCCGAGCTGGGCATTCCGGGAGATTTTCATGGCCTCTTTGAAGCTTCACGACCTCGAACTCTCGGGGAACTGCTACAAGGTCCGCTTGTTCTGCGGGCTGCTAGGCTTGCAGCTCGAACTCGACCCGGTCGATTTCCTCGCTGGTGCGCATAAGAAGAGCCCCGTCATCGACTTTAACCCGTTCGGGCAAATTCCGGTCCTCGAGGACGGTGACGTCGCCTTGCGCGATTCGCAGGCGATCCTCGTCTATCTCGCGCGGAAATATGGCGGCGAGGACTGGCTACCGACCGACGCCGCGGGCATGGCCGAAGTCGTGTCCTGGCTCATGGTCGCGGAGAATGAGATCGCGCGCGGTCCCGCGGATGCGAGGCTCCATGACAAATTCGGCGTCGAACTCGACGTCGACCTCGCGCGAGAGAAGGCGGCACACATCCTCGGTCTGCTGGAGGCGCATCTTCAGAACCACGACTGGCTCGCTCTTGGCCGGCCGACCATTGCCGATGTCGCCTGCATGCCTTACGTCGCGCTCGGTCACGAAGGTGGCGTCTCGCTTGCACCCTACCCCGCCGTCAGAGCCTGGATCGGCCGCATCAAGACCCTTCCCGGCTTCATCGCCATGCCAGCGCTATGACCACGTCATCGACCGACATCGCCTTCTCGTCCTCGGTAAAGGCCGTGCAAGAACGGCGCGGATCGAGGGATATCTATGCTCGCCTTGAAGCCAATGGCGGCTGGGCAACCCGGATCGAGCCCGAGATGGAGCGCTTCATCGCCAACATGCGCTCCTTCTATCTCGCCACGGCGAGCAAAGACGGCCAACCCTACATTCAGCATCGCGGCGGCCCGCCGGGGGTCTTGCGGGTGATCGACGACAACACCCTCGCCTTCGCCGATTTCAGGGGCAACCGCCAATACATCACGACCGGCAACCTTGCCGAGAACCCGCGCGCCATGATCTTCCTCATGGATTATCAGCGCCGCCGGCGTGTGAAGATCTGGGGCACCGCGCGCGTGGTCGAGAATGCGCCTGAGATGATCGAGACCTTGGTGCCGGAAGGCTACAGCGCCCGCGCCGAGGCCGCGATCGTGTTCAAGATCGAGGCCATCGACGTCAATTGCCCGCAGCACATTCCACAAATGCTGTTTGTCGAAGACGTCGCCGCGGCGATCGAGGTGTTGGAAGCGCGGATCGCTGCGCTCGAGGCAGAGAATGCGCGGTTGAAGGGCGAGAGCTCGCTTTCCTGACGCCTTTTTGCCGCAGAAAGGTCACCGTCGAACAGGCCGAGGCGGTCGACCTGCGACATCGGCGCACGCCCCCTCTCGCAACCAGGATCGCCGCTGCGCATTTCTCCATCTGATGCGGCGCGCCCTCCCCGACCTTTGGACGCGCGACAACAAACCAAGGAGAGTGTCATGCGAACGAAGATCGCGGTTCTTGCCCTTCTCGGGGTACCCTTGCTGTTCATGCCCCTGGCTCACGGATCCGCCCAGGCGGCGCCCGCGCCTGGGGTGGTTAAGGCCCTCGACAGCGCGTACGCCGGCCCCGGTCCTAGAGCTCGTCCGCAACGGCGGCGGCGGCGGTGGCGGCGGCTTCAGCTCTGGCGGCGGCGGCGGTGGCGGTGGCGGTGGCGGTATGGGCCACGTCGGCGGCGGCGGTGGCGGTGGCATGGGCCACGTCGGCGGCGGTGGCGGTGCCCCGCACTTTAGCGGTGGCGGTGGCGGTGCCCCGCACTTCAGCGGTGGCGGTGGCGGTGCCCCGCACTTCAGCGGTGGCGGTGGCGCTCCCCACTTCAGCGGCGGCGCTCCCCACGTCAGCGGCCGCACCTACGCGGGACAGGGTGGCGGCGCTAAGTATCACGCCCATCCCTACAGCGGACCGCATCCCTATACCGGTCCCCGTTACGCCAATCGTGACTTCGATCACGGCGCCCCGCACGGCCGATACGGCCATTACGACAATCGGCACTATGCCGAACGCGGCCATGATAACCACGGCCACGGTTATCGCCATCGGGTGTGGCGCAACGGCGCCTGGGTCTGGATCTATGGTCCGGACTATTATGGCCCTGACTACTACGCCTATGGCGGCGAGTGCTATTGGCTTCGCCAACAGGCTTACGCGACCGGCAGCCCCTATTGGTGGTCGCGCTACAACGCGTGCATTGGCTATTACTGAGCGGCACTTCACGACCTGAGCCGGAAGGGCCCCGCCGCGGCGGGGCCCTTTTGTCAGGTGCTCCCGCGAAAGCCGGTGGCGAGCACGTAGACCTCGGGCGATTCCTTGCGGCTCGCTTTCGGCTTGACGTGATGCACCTTGGCGAAGCCGCGCTTCAACCGCGCCAGGAGATCGCCGCTAGCGCCGCCTTGAAACACCTTGGCCAGGAACGTCCCCCCGGGGGCGAGCAAATCTTCGGCGACGTCGAGCGCCGCTTCCGCCAGCGCAACCACGCGGAGGTGATCGGTGGTGCGATGACCGGTCGTCGCCGGCGCCATGTCCGAAAGCACGGCGTCGGCGCGGCCGCCGAGCGCGGCCTTGATGCGGTCTAGCGCTTCTCTTTCGCTCACGTCGAGGATGAGCACCTCGACGCCCGGGATCGGCTCGATGTCGACGAGATCGGCGGCGACCACCCGGCCGTTGCCGCCGAGAGCGCCGACGCGCACCGCTGTGACCTGGCTCCAGCCGCCAGGCGCTGCGCCGAGGTCGACCACCTTCATCCCCGGCTTGAGCACATGATAGCGGTCGTCGATCTCGATCAGCTTGAACGCGGCACGCGAGCGATAGCCCTGCCGCTTCGCCTCCTCGACATAAGGATCGTTGAGCTGGCGCTGCAGCCAGCGGGTCGAGGCGGTCTTCCGGCCCTTGGCGGTGCGGACCTTGACCGCGAGCTTCCGGCCCCCTCCCCCGCCCGGTCCGCCCGGCTTTTTCGCTTTGACCATGGTTTCCCAGCCATATCGTCGCGGAACCCTTGACCGTCCTGGCCGGCGGGCTCCATGTCGCCATCAACGTCCTCTAGTTCCTCGCACATGCCCCGCTACTTCGTCATCCTCATCGTTGCCGTCGCCCTGTTCATGGAAACCATGGACTCCACGGTGATCGCCACGTCGCTGCCGGCGATCGCGCGCGATCTCGGCGAGGACCCGATCGCGCTCAAGCTTGCCCTCACCTCCTACCTGTTGTCGCTTGCGGTGTTCATCCCCTTGAGCGGCTGGCTTGCGGACCGCTTCGGCGCCCGCACCATCTTCCGGGCCGCGATCGTGGTGTTCACCATCGGCTCGGCGGCGTGCGGCTTCGCCCATTCGCTGCTCGACTTCGTCCTGTTCCGCATCGTCCAGGGTATGGGGGGCGCCATGATGGTGCCCGTCGGCCGACTCGTCATTCTCCGTACCGTGCCGAAGTCTGAGCTGATCTCGGCGCTGGCGTGGCTCACCGTTCCGGCGCTGATGGGACCGGTGTTCGGGCCGCCGCTCGGCGGCTTCATCACCACCTTTTTCTCCTGGCGCTGGATCTTCTGGATCAACATTCCGATCGGCATTCTCGGCGTCATCCTCGCCACCCTCTACATCGGCAACTTCCGCGAGGAGGAGATGCCGCCGCTCGACGTCAAGGGCTTCATTCTCTCCGGCATCGGTCTCAGCGGCCTTGCCTTCGGTTTCACCACCATCGGCCAGGGACTGTTGCCGCTCAACGTCGTGCTGGCGCTGCTGGCGATCGGGGTCATCGGGTGCACGCTCTATGTCCGTCACTCCAAGGTAACGCCCTCGCCGCTGATCGATCTCAGCCTACTCAAGATCGACACCTTCTTTGCCAGCGTGGTCGGCGGCTTCGTGTTCCGCGTCGGCATCGGCGCCACGCCATTTCTGCTGCCGCTTCTGCTCCAGCTCGGCTTCGGGCTGACGCCGTTCCAGTCCGGCACGCTGACTTTCGCCACGGCCGTCGGCGCCATGGCGATGAAGACCACGGCCGCGCCGATCCTGCGCCGCTTCGGTTTCAAGCGCGTGCTCGTGATCAACGCGGTGGTGAGCGGACTTTTCATCGGAGTGCCGGCGCTGTTCACGGAAGCGACGCCCCACGCCATGATCCTGGCGGTGCTCCTCATCGGCGGCTTTTTCCGATCCTTGCAGTTCACCAGCATCAACACGCTCGCTTACGCCGACATCGAGCCGAAAGCGATGAGCGCGGCAACGAGCTTTGCCTCCGTCGCGCAGCAGCTGTCGATGTCGGCAGGTGTCGCCGTCGGCGCTCTCGTGCTCGAGTTTCAGCGTCACGGGCGGCCTGGGACCGCGGTCGAGCCTAGCGACTTCACCCTCGCCTTTATCGTGATCGCCCTGATCTCGGCGGCCTCGGTGCTGATCTTTATGAGGCTGCCGAAGACGGCCGGCACCAGCCTGTCCCAGCCGGTGCGGCGTGATACCGAAATTCGGACCGAGGTCTCGCAGCCGGAGCCGTCGTGATCAGCGGCGATCCGGTTGGCGCCCGAAGCGGCCATAAGGGCGTCGCCGCGGCGCCGGACGGCGGCCATGGCCGTCCTCGGCCATCAGCGTGGCGAGAATGCCTTCACGCAAGCCACGATCGGCAACCCGCAAGCGCTGGCACGGCCACACCCTGAGCAACGCCTCGAGGATGGCACAACCGGCGAGGACTAGATCGGCGCGCTCCCGTCCGATGCAAGGCTGCGCGACCCGCTCGGCATAGGTCATGGCAATCAGGGCGTCCGACACGTTGCGGGCGTCCTTGGCGCCGAGCCAGCAGCCATCGACGCGCGAGCGCTCATAGGCCGGAAGCTCCAAGTGAATGCCGGCAATGGTGGTGACGGTTCCCGAGGTCCCGAGAAAATGAGCGCCGCCATTGGCGATGCGGCGCCCGAATTTGTGTTCGGCCTCGAAGTCGACCAGCGCCGCCATCACCTCGGCCACCATGGCCTCGTAGCTCTCGCGCGTGACGTCACGGCCACCGTGGCGTTCGGCGAGGCTGACGACGCCAAGCGGCAGCGAGGTCCAGGCGGCGATGCAGCTTTGCACCTCGAGCCGATCGGCGATGGAGGGGCGCCACGGCCGGTCGAGACGACTGAGATCGAGCCAGATCAACTCCGAGCTGCCGCCGCCGATGTCGAAGATCAGCGTCATGTCGGAATTGCGGTCGATCAGCGAAGCGCAGCCGGAGACGGCGAGCTTGGCCTCGGTCTCCCGGCTCACGATCTCGATGGCAAGACCGGTGTCGCGGCGCACCCGCTCGATGAACTCATCGCCGTTGGCAGCGATGCGGCAAGCCTCGGTGGCGATCACCCGCGACCGCGATACGCCGCGGCGGCGCATCTTGTCGGCGCAGATCTTCAGTGCCTCGACGGTGCGGTTCATGGCGGCGTCGGACAGCCGGCCTGAGCCGAGCACGCCTTCGCCAAGGCGGATGATGCGGGAGAAGGCATCGATGACGAGAAAGCCGCGCCGCGACGGCTTGGCGACGAGCAAGCGGCAATTGTTGGTGCCGAGATCAAGGGCCGCATAGATCGGAGCCGAGCTGCGCCTGCCGCGCACGCCCGCGTCGCTCTTGCCCTGGGCTGCCCCCAAAAGGCCCTCAGCCGGCGAATCGAGCCGCACCCGGGCCATAACCTGCGCCGGACCGCCGCTTTCCCCGCAGTCATCGGTCTCGCTCCGCCCAAGCAAGCCTGGCGGAGGAATGGCAGCCGCGCGGGCGCTCCCGCTCGGCCCAGTCAAGCTGTTCAACCCTTAAGACCGCGGTGCCGCGATGCTCATGACCGCGACAGCGCGGTAGTGGTTCTATGAAACTACTCTAGCAAGCTCAGACGGCAGGTAAAGCAGCTTTTCCCGGGCAAGCGGCGATGCCCGACAATGGTTGTCTCGCCGTTGGACTGTGCCTGACAGCGCAAGGATTTCAGTTCTTCCGCCATCACAAAGTCGTTTTCTAATCTCGTAGCTGACGTTCGGCAGCGCGGCGCAGGCTTTTGTAGGACCTGGCGCCGACGTTCAAAGTGACGCTGCCGATTCGAGTGGAGTGAGCGATCAGCACCCAATTTGGAGAGAACCCATGGGGTATCAGAACGTGACATCGGCAAGGCATGAAAAATTCCGGCGCCTGAGCGCCTTGGCGGCAGCCGTAGTGATCGGCCTTGGCGTGGGCTTCGCCGCACCGCTTACGCCAGCATCGGCTGGCATTGCGAGCGGCGGCGAGACGAGCAGCACCAAGGCCGCCAAGGACACCGACGGCATGATCGTCGTCGCCGATAAGAACAAGAACAAGAACTGGAACAAGAACAACAAGAACTGGAACCACAAGAATGTCGTCGTGGTGCGGCCTTATCGGCATTGGAACAAGCGGCCTTACTACGGCACCGTGATCGGTGGCGTGGCGCTCGGAACCGTTCTCGGCGCGGCCGCCTACAACACCGTGGCCCCGGCGCCAAATCTCTGCTGGTATTGGGCCAATCCGGCCATGACCCAAGGCTATTGGGACTATTGCAACTAGCACGAGGGTGCGGCTTAAGCGCCTGTAGCTCAACGGATAGAGCACCAGACTTCGAATCTGGCGGTTGCACGTTCGAGCCGTGCCAGGCGCGCCATTAAAACCGAGAAGTTGATGGCCAAAATCCAGGACCTGGGTTTTGGCCATCTCTCATTCGGCCAAACCAGCGCCTCAGCCGTGCCTTCGTTCGGCTTGAGGCCTGAGGCCGAGCGTCCAGGGGCGTCGGGTCCCTGCTTGTCGATCAAGACTCGCGAAACATTTTCAGTGGAAGATTTCCAGTGGAATCACGAAAGCCTAGCCGCGCGTGGTACGCTGGCTGGGGCGTGTGCCACGCCAGATGGGGGAGAATCAGATGGGGACGATCGTAGCGATCATGGCGGTGCCATTCTTGTCGGCCACGGGCATCTACAATCCGCAGGTCATGCATCACGGCCACTGCATCGCCGAGCCAGGGTCTTTCGATGCGCTTTACTGTACCGCACCCGCAGAGCCTGGTCCTCGCAAGCACGCTAAGAGGTAGCTCTGGCGAGAACAGCGTGCCGCCTGTCCGGCTCCGCGCGCCGGGCGGGCCACAACATCAATAACTTGACTAGCCGAGGATCAGTGCGATCCCCGGCTAATATTTTGCGCAAACGTTGGCGTGAGAGCGCCTGGCCTCGCGGCTCGACGCTGCGATTCTTGCCAAGAGCCACGGCTGACAACCTGGGGGGCGGTTTCAGCCGGGCCCTGGAGGGAGGAGCGGCCCCGGGACCATCACCGAGGCCGTTCCCCTGGATTAACCGCCAACGCATAACTAGGGGGCGGCCCATCAAGACTGCTACGGATCGATCTCAGCTGATTGCGCTCGAAGGAGTATTCCACCGAGCGTTCGGAGTAGCCCCGTCGGCAGCAAGGTGAAGCGGGCCTCACGCCCGCGCCGCCGCCTCATGCGGCAAGCTCACCAAGATGCGTTCGCGCCCAGATCGCGGCCTGGGTGCGGTTCTGTAGCCGCAGCTTGCGCAGAATGGCCTTCATGTGAACCTTCACGGTCGACTCCGTGATCACTAGCTTGCGGGCGATGATCTTGTTCGAGGCGCCCTCGGTGAGCGTCCGCAAGATTGCCATCTCGCGGCGCGACAGCGCAATGCCGGGATCGCCGGCCGGCTCGCTCGCAGGACGCGGCTGCGACACCCCTGATGCGCTCTGGACGAGATAGGGCGGCCGGGGATCGGCAGGACGTAGCGCCTGCGGTTCGTGCGCCTGATAGCCCGCGGCGACCGCGATCCCCGCATCGGCCTGGCCGAGATCTTGGGGGCCCGCAGCACGCTGGGTCATCGCGGCGATCTGGTGAAACTGCGGATGCGTCACCGTTTGGCCGAGCACGATCAGTTCCAAGGACTTGATGAGCTGGCTGCTGGGAATGTCCTGGCAGAGAAAGCCGCCGGCGCCCGACTCCAATGCCGGCACGACGTCCTCAGCCGAGTAGGAGGCGGCGAGAAGGACGACCTTCACATGCGGGTTCGCCGTCACGACACGCCGCACCATTTCATTGATGGCCCGTCCCGGTTGCTGGACGCCGAGAAGCCAGATGCAGATCCCCGCCGAGGCGAGATAGCTTTCGGCCTCCTCGGTGAGCGCGGGGATGATTTGTATGGGTCGGAATTGGGATTTGGTAAAAATCTGATGGAGGCCGTCTCTAACCAGTGCGCAGGGGTGCGTCACCACCAGGGGGGTACTCATGGGTTACTTAACTCCGACGCGTGGGGTTACAGGGATTTCGCGTATGTAGACAATTTTAATTGAATTAACGGCGAAGGCCGCGATGCGACAGTTACCTCTTGGGGTATGGCGCTTACACCATGGTATAGAAGCGCCAAGAAACACCTTGAGTTTCCGCGTTTTTTTGCGCTGATCACGGCGATGTCACTTAAGGGTTAGACGGATTGGCCGCATAGGTAGGCAACATAGTTACCGCGCAACCCGAGGGCCGGTTTACCTAGTCTCGGGACCCAAATTGTCGCCGATTTAGCCACATGTTAAAGGCGAGGCATCAAAGTCGGGGTCCTTATCCTCCAAAGTGCCGGCGCCGCGACGACTGCTTCCGGCGATCACTGCACGGGGACGGATGTCCAATCGTGATCTGACAAGGTGCGGCAATCATCCATGACGGAGGACGCCACTCAAGGTGGTGTTGTGTTTGTGATCGACGACGACGCGTCGATCCGATCAGCGCTCACCGAGCTGTTCGAGTCCGTTGGCCTGGCGGTCAAGACCTATGCCTCCAGCGGCGCTTTCCTGGAGGACTCGATCCCCGATACCACGGGGTGCCTCGTGCTGGACGTGAGGCTGCCGGGCACCAACGGGCTGAAATTCCAGGAAGAGCTCGCCAGAGCCGACGTGCAGGTGCCGATCGTGTTCATGACGGCCCATGGCGACATTGCCATGGCCGTGCGCGCCATGAAGGCCGGCGCCGTGGATTTTCTCGCCAAGCCGTTCAGCAACCAGGACATGCTGGATGCGGTTTTTGCCGGCCTGGAGCGCGATCGGGCGCGGCGCAAACAGGTGGAATCGCACTCCGCCTTGCGCGAAAGATTTGACTCGCTCAGTACCCGCGAGCGCGAAGTCGTTGCCCGCGTGGCGGCCGGAGATCTGAACAAGCAGATTGCCGCCGAACTCGGCTTGAGCGAGGTGACGGTGAAAGTTCATCGCGCCAACGCCATGCGCAAGATGCACGCGAAGTCGCTCGCCCAGTTGGTGCGCATGACCGAGATCCTCTACATCCTGAAACCGAAGGTTCAAGGCGGCGCAAGCTAGGCCATCACCAGCTCGCCTCCTCGCAAGGTTCAAGCAGACCGCAGTCGAGAAGGGCTTGGGCCGCGGTCCGAAGATCGCTGAACGCCAGCCCCGACCGCTCCGCGATATCGAGCATTCCCGCCCGTCCATCCGACAGATTGAGCATCCACAAGAGCGCGAGCTGCGCCGTCTCGTTCGCCGCAGGAAGCAGTCCCCTCCGCCCAAGCTGCGGCTCTCCCATAGGGCTCACGTTCCGGAATCTCAGATCGCTCTCGATCAGGTCGATCACCTCGAGCAGCGTCCCGAGCGAATGGGCCAGATGCGGGGCGGAAACGAAATCGGTGTCGTCGGCCGAGCTGTGATATTCGGCATACTGGCCGCCTGGCGTGCGGCGAAAGCCGCCGACCGGGAGATCGAACCCCGGAGAGCAGAATTGCCGCTCGTCATAACCGTAAGGTGAGAAATCTTCGACGGCGAACGGCTCATGCCTCGTGCGCAGCACGTGCTCGACCGCTCGGTCGACGTCGGCCTTGAGGTGTCTGCTGCGCTTGTAGTGAACATCGCCCCGGTCGCCCACGCAGGCCAAGACCAGGCCGTGCTTCACCTTGCGCGCCGCGAACTCGTTCAAAGCAAGCCAGGTGATGGCGCCAATAGTGCCCGGCAGGAACAGGAAGCGGTAGGTGTACCGCGGTTTGGCGTGTCCCAGGATCCTGGCGAGCATCGCCGCGACCACCACGCCGGAAAGATTGTCGTTTGCCATGGACGGATGGCAGACATGGGTGGAGATGAGAAATTCGTCGTCCAGCCGTCCTGGAACCACGCACTCGGCAAATGTCAGGGCGCCGTCGTCAAGGGAGGAGTCGATCACGACTTCGTACTCGTCGTCGGGGAGGCTTTCGAGCACTCGATGAGACAGGCAAAAACCCCAGGCTTCGGTGTAATAGCTGGTGCGATAAGGAATCCAGTCGGGATGCGCCGGCAACGAATGCAGATGCGGGCGAAGATCGCTGAGCGTCATTCGCGCCCTGACGGGGACGCTGTAGTTCACCACATGCAGGTTGTTTTCGTTGAAGTCGACGACGCGCCGCCCGGTGCGATCCTTGATGAAGGCGTCCTGAATGTTCCACTCCTTGGGGATGGTCCAATCGAACACCTGAGTTCCGGTCTCCACCTTGTGCGTCTGGAGCGGGATCAGTTCGCCAAGCCGCGACAAGGTTTGCCGCAAGCCCTCGCCGGTAATGCTGCGGCAAATCGGGAACAGCTCCCGGAGCAACGCCAGCATCTCCTGCCCCGCCGACTCCAAATCGGCGGCGGTGTGCGACAAACGCACCGGCCGGGTGTCATGGGTGCTGCGGAGACGGGACCGGCAGCCGTTCAGAGGGGTAAGATCTGAGACAGCCGCGGTCCCGTCCCCGCCAGCGCCCCAAGCGAGGCTCTCGAGACGGTGAGACGGGGGAGTGTCTTCGGTCATTCGACCGCGCGCCCGGCCTTGATTGGTGTCGGCAGCAGCAGCGCCTCGCTCGAGACGCCAGGCCGCGTGACCGGCTCGTCGGTCTGACGCTTCACCTCGACCACATCGCCGGGCTGGAGCAGCGTGTCCAAGTCCGCCTTGAACGTGGCGGTCGCGCCACGGTCGTCAGCGCGGCTGATCATGATGGCGGTGTCGTCCCCGCCACCTTCCGCAACGCCGGCGTCCTCCGCGCGATATTCAAGCAATTGGCGTGACGTTTGCAGCGTGACCTCGATTTCGCGCAAGTTCTGGACGGTGTCGTGCAGATCTTTCATGACCTCCCGCTTGAAGATCGCCTTCGCATCTTCGATGCGGATGTCGAGGTCGCCCATCTGCCGGTCGAGCGCGGCAAGGCCGGCTTCCAGCTTCGCCACTTCAGCTTGGGAATACGCTTCCTCGCGCTGCTGCTCGTTGAGCACGTCGGTGCGGACGAAACCCTTCGCCCTGAAGTCGCTGAGTTCCTGCACGCGCTTTTGCACCAGAGCCAGTCGCTGGCGCTCATTCGCAAGCTGCTCGCTAACGGCGTTCTTCTCCGCCTCAAAACGCGGCCGCTGCTTCTCCAAGAGGTTGAGCCGGCTGCGCACTGACGCCATCTCGCTCTCGAACACGTCGTTCTCGGCGGCGTAGAACAAACCGATCTTTTCGCTGTTGGCGCCGTAGCCGACAAGTTGAGGAATGTTGAAGCTAGGCGCGTCGTTCTGTTCCGCCACGAGACGCAATTTGCGGACGATGAGACCGAGACTGCGGTTCTCAAGCAGGCGCACGCGCTCTTCCGCCATGACGTAGTCCGACATGGCGGCGCTCGTCAGCCGGCCCTGGCCGCCGGCTCTGGCGATGGCCGCTCGCACCGATTGGCCGAACTGGAACGCGTAGCTTCCCGGCTTCTTGACGTTGCCGAAGATGAAGAAGGGGCGGTACCCGGCGACGTGGAGGCTGACCGTGGGGCTGACCAAGATCCCATCAGCGAGCCGCTTCTGAATGCGCTCCTGGGCTTCAGCCAGCGTCAGCCCCGCGACGTCGATGGCGCCGGCAAGCGGCAGCAGCAACTCGCCGGACCCGCCGACGACGAAATTGCCTGACAGCTGCGGCTCGTCGAACACGAGCAGGGCGACCCGGTCCCCCGGGGCCAAGCGATAGTCCTCCGACGCCTCGGTCGCGACTTCGGGGGCCGCCAAATGCTCGGTGGCCCCGACCCTCGTGCAAACTGCGATCATGGCAATCGCCATCACCGCGATCACGCGGCCCGCAGCCCGCCAGCTCCAACGACGAGCCTCAGCTGCGCCCGCTCCCATACTTTCAAGCATCATGGCATTTCACCCGAATCCCGTGAGAAGACGGGAGAGTCTACGGGCTGTTGCGCCACCTTGGTGCGAGGATTCTTGGGAATGGAGGAACTCGAAGGGATTACTCCCGCGGGGTTATGAACCGCGGGAGACAAAAATGAGCCGCACGCTGCTGGGCACGGCTCATCTCAGGAACGGCGAACGAGAGAGGGTCGATCGACCCCCGCGTCTACGCCGCCTCGCGCGCGAAACGCGCGAAAATTTCGGTGGCGGGGTCGTGGCCGGTCAAGCGCACCAAATCGGCATAGGCGGAGTCGGCCTGTTCGCTCGCCGCATCGGCGTGATCATTGAGGAAGTGATGCAGTCCGAGCTTCACCACGAGCCCATGTAGACCCTCGGCTGGCGTGGTGGCGATGAGCGTCTCGATCTCCGAGAGCGCCGCGTGGGCCGCCTCGGTTTCTTTCTCGCGCGTTGCGGTCTGCATCATTTCAAACGCGCCGAGCCACTGGCGGAACAGCTTGGTCAGTTCCTTGTCCATGTCTTCCCCACTTTCTCTGCCAAGACCGTGGCGGCTCACGAGGCGCAGCGCCGTCCAGGTCAATCTGTCACAGAACGTTAATCCCAGCCACGGCAAATCCGTTCCTTCACCCGTAGCCAAAAGAAACCACCCAAGCTCGAATGGTTACTGTCCAGGCAAAAGGCTACAAAACAGCCTCCGCGCCAATACCCATGGTGCGGTAGGACTTATAACTCGACGGTATTGGCCCCCTCCCCGCGCCGCAGTCTTCGCGAAACGCTAGCGCGTTGCGCGAAGCGCTGGCCTATTGCTTTGAAAATTCTTTCGCCTTGTCAGACGGAACCGATTCAACACCACAACCCTCAGCTGCAACTAGCGCCGCGGATCGATGATGCACACCTCGGGGATGGGAACGATGAACTTGGCGCCCCACTGGCCGACATGGCCCATCTGCTGAAGGATCTCCGTCTTCAGATTCCAGGGCAACACCAGGATGTAGTCGGGCTTGGCCTTGTCGATGGCCTCAACCGGCAAGATCGGGATGTGCATGCCCGGCGTATAGCGGCCGTGCTTGTAGGGATTGCGGTCGACCGTGAAGTCGAGGAAGTCGGGACCGATGCCGGCATAGTTGAGCAAGGTGTTGCCCTTCCCCGGCGCGCCATAGCCGCAGATGCGCTTGCCCTGCTCCTTGGCCTTGATGAGAACGGCGAGAAGCTCGCGCTTGAGGTGCTGGACGCGGGCGGTGAAGTCGGAATAGGCGGCAACGCTTTCGAGACCGGCATGGCGCTCCTCGGCCAAGACGTTGCCGACGCGCATCGAGATCGGATGCTGCGAGCCTTGATGGGCGAGGTAGACGCGCAGCGAACCGCCATGGCTCGGCAGCTTTTCGACGTCGATCACCATGAGCCCTTGGGCGGCAGCCAGGCGGTTGATGGTACCGAGCGAGAAATACGAGAAGTGCTCGTGATAGATGGTGTCGAACTGGTTCTCGGCGATCAGGCGCTCGAGATGCGGCACTTCGATGGTGACGACGCCTTCAGGCGCCAGCAACAGCGACATGCCGGCGACGAAGTCATTGAGATCGGGGACTTGCGCCAGGACGTTGTTGGCAACGATCAAGTCGGCCCGGCCACGCTCGACCGCGATTTGCCTCGCCACCTCTGAACCGAAAAACGCAACGAGGCTCTGAACGCCGGCCTTCCGCGCCGCCTCCGCAACATTGGCGGCAGGCTCGACACCCAACACTCCGATCCCGAGATCGAGAAAGTGCCGGAGCAGATAGCCGTCATTGCTGCCGAGCTCGACGACGAAGCTGTCGGGCCCAAGTCCGAGGCGGCTCTTGATCATGGCGCAATAGCGCCCCGCATGCGCGACCCAGCTCGTCGAGAACGAGGAGAAGTAGGCATATTCGCTGAAGATGTGGTCCGGGCTGACGAACTGAGGCAGCTGAGCCAGCCAGCAGGAATCGCAAACCCTGACGTGGAGCGGGTAGTAGGACTTCAGGGTCGCCGAGCTGATCCTTGGTCAGGAAGCTTTCGCACAGCGGCGACATGCCGAGATCGACGAGGCTGTAGCGCAATGGCGTGCCGCAATGACGGCATCGGCCCGCTTCGCTGGTTGACGCACTGAGGTCCGTTCTGCCCGCTGCAGCATCCATCTCGCTCTCCAACACCAGTTGACTGATTGCGCTCCAAGCCGCCGATGCGAGGCGCGCGCTGCGCCCCCAAGGCGAAGGTCGGCGGCATCCTTCCCCCAAGTTGCGTGGCAGGCAATAACCCGGGAGGGGGTACCCCCTCCTGGCCGCTTGGGTCATGGACCGAGCCCGTGCGCGCAATTGACCGGTTGTCGCATCCCCCGCCAAGTTTCGGTCCTTGGCGCGCTCAATTCCGGCCCGTGACTGTCGAGCTCAGGAGCGAGCCGTTGGTGCGCTTGGTGTTCGTGTTCTTCGTCTTGGGCCTTCAAACCACAACGGGTTGCGATGCTTTCGGTAATGGATCTGAGTCGCGTGAAGCGGCTGCTCTGTCTTGGCGCGCATTGTGACGATATCGAAATCGGCGCCGGCGGCACCATCCTGCAGCTGGCCAAGGCCCACCCTGGGCTCGAGGTGCGCTGGGTGGTGTTCGCCGGCGAGAACCCGGCGCGGGTCGAGGAGGCACGGCGCTCGGCGGAGGTGTTTCTGAATGGCGCCGCCAAGAGCGAAATCACCATCCACGGATTTCGCGACGGGTTCATGCCCTATTACGGCGAGCTGGTGAAGGAGACCTTCGAGGAGATCAAGTCGTCCTTCGTACCCGATCTCATTCTCACCCATCATGATGACGACCGGCATCAAGACCACCGCCTCGTGTCCCAACTGACCTGGAATACTTGGCGCGACCACATGATCCTCGAATACGAAATCATGAAATATGACGGGGATCTCGGCCGCCCCAACCTGTTCGTGCCGCTCTCCCAGGATCTCTGCCAGGACAAGATCGGCGGCTTGCTGGACGCGTTCCCCTCCCAAACCAAGCGGCAGTGGTTCAACGAGGAGGCGTTCTGGTCCCTGCTCAGGCTGCGCGGCATCGAGTGCAATGCTCCCACGCGCCTCGCCGAAGCGTTCTTCGTACGCAAAATCATGGCGTAATCGGCGCTCGCCGCGGATTGCCAGAGGGTGGTAGCCGGCTTTGCCCAGGGTTGCCAACTCTCCAAAGGTGGTAGGATGGCGGGGCCGGTGCCCGGACTACCACCGATGATGCACCGCCGCGTGGCGCCCCCTCCTTTTGCGCGCCTCGCCCGCGATCTCTTCTCTGGCATCCTCCCGCCGAATAGGGCCGGAGGCCCGCGATGAGGAGACAGCCGTCATGAACAACACCGTCTACTACGATGCCGCGGTTACGGACGACGTGCGGCGCCAGGAACTTTACGATGGGCAGCTGTTTGTCTTCTCGCCGCGCGCGAGCATCCTGAACTTCGTCGAATTCGCCCGGTCGATGATCCGGGAGGCGTTCGGCGATCTCGATCCAAGAACGGCGCAGGACGAGATGGAGGTCGAGGCCTATGCCGAGCTTCTCGGCCGCCTCAAGCCGTCCTTCATCCACCATCCCGAATCGAAGCGGCATCTGACCGCGATCCTCGAGGATCTGGGCTGCGACCTGCACAAGACCTATTTCGACGTTCCGAGAATGCGGAGCTCGACCAGCGGCGACTATCTCACCACCGGCATCGCCTATGCCTGGCACGCACACCGCGACACCTGGTATTCGGCGCCGCCCAGTCAGATCAATTGGTGGCTGCCGATCTACGAGCTTCACGCCGACAACGCCATGGCGTTTCACCCGCGCTACTGGAGCGAGCCGGTCAATAACAGCTCCGCTGGCTACAACTACTACCTCTGGAACAAGCTGCATCGGGGCGAGAAGGTCGCCAAGCTGGTCAAGGAAGATCCGCGCCCGCTGCCCAAGGCGAGCGAGCCGATCGAGCTCGATCCGCAGATCCGCTTGATCTGCCCCGTCGGCGGATTGATCCTGTTTTCCGCGGCGCAGATGCATTCGAGCGTGCCCAACACCTCCGGCCTGACCCGCTTCAGCATCGATTTCCGCACCGTGCATCGGGACGACGTCGTCCGCCAACGCGGCGCGCCGAACGTCGATTCGGCCTGCACCGGAACCGTGATGCGCGACTTCATGCGCGGCAGCGATCTGACGCGTCTGCCGGAGGAAATCGTCGCCCTCTACGACGACGCCACGGCGGCGGACGGCGAACTGATCTATGTGCCGAAGAGCGCCTAGCTCCAGGGCCCTCACGGAACTCGCACGCCGCATTGGCTGATGCACATGCTAATAGAGCCGTTAGAGATCCTGGTCACGGGAGCCACCGGCTTCATTGGCCAGCATCTCTGCCGGCGCCTTTGCGCCGAGGGCCACCGCGTCCATGCCACCTCGCGGCAGCAGCAGGAGACGCAGCCGCCAGGCCCTCGCTGGCATCAGGCCGACATGGCCGATCTTGCCGTGGCTCGCCACGTGTTCGCGACCCTCAAGCCCGATGTGGCGTTCCATCTGGCCGGCGAGATCGGTGCCAGCCCTGACTCCTCCCTCGTGCTGCCGACGTTTCATAGCCTCCTGGCAAGCACCATCAATGTGCTGGTGGCGGCCATGGAGGAGGATTGCCAGCGCATCGTCTCTGACCGGTTCACTGACCGAGCCGATGCCAGGCGAGCGGATCGCGATGCCGCAATCCCCCTATGCCGCGGCGAAATGGGCTGGCGCCGGCTACGGCCGCATGTATCACGACCTGTTTTGCGCGCCCGTCGTCATCCTGCGCCCATTCATGACCTATGGCCCGGGCCAGGCCGTCGCCAAGCTTATTCCCTCGGTCACGCTTGCTCTCCTCCGTGGCGAGCGTCCCAAGGTCTCGGCCGGGACGGTCGGTGCTGACTGGGTGTACATCGCCGACGTGGTCGAGGGCTTCATTGCCGCCGCCACCGCCCCCGGGATTGAAGGCGAGACGATCGATCTCGGCACCGGAACCCTGGTGCCCATCCGAAACCGTCGTTGAGCGCATTGCCGACATCGTCGGCGGCGATATCGAGCCGGATTTTGGTCGCCTTGCCCGATCGAAAAAACGAAAAAGCCATCGCTGCCAACGCCGCCGACGCCGCGAAATATCTCGGATTGCGCGCGCGGACCTCGCTGGACGACGGCCTCCAGCAAACGGTCGAGTGGTACCGCCGAAGACAATTCAGCGCGCCACAAGATACTTCCATGCCAGGCACACCGGCCAAAGACCTGAAGCCTACCGGCGCTGAATTCCCGCCTCTGACCAAGTCCGCCCCAGGATTCTGCAAGTAAGCGCATGGATCGATTTGACCAACCTCGAGTCCCGCCAAGCGTCGATCATGCCTAGTGCGGCTCAGGCTGGTTACCTCGAAGTTTCCGGATAGCCGCAATGGGCTCGCGCCTATCCTGGCGGCGGCGCTGAATCACGCGGAAAAGGCGGTCGAAGTTCACGACCAACTCTGAGACACCCCGCTCCAATTGACAGATGGACTAAGGCCATGAAAACGGTTCTGTTCTGCGGCGGGCTTGGCACGCGCATCCGCGACTACAAGGAAAACGTGCCGAAGCCGATGATCCCTGTCGGCGACAAGCCGATCCTTTGGCATTTGATGCACTACTACAGCCAGTACGGCCACCGGGATTTCGTGCTGTGCCTTGGTTACAAGGCCAATGTCATCAAGGAGTTCTTCCTCAACTACCGGCCCCATATCTACGCCGATTGTGTCGTCTCCGGCTTTGGCGACCACGTCGAGACCCTTGGCGACCCCCAGCGCGACTGGCGCATCACCATGATCGATACCGGGGTGTGGCGTAACATCGGCGAGCGCCTGCTTGCCGTGCGGTCTCACGTCCAGGGCGAGGAGATGTTCCTCGCCAATTACAGCGACGGGCTGAGCGACGTCGATCTGCCGGCCATGATCGAGACCTTCAAGCAGAGCGGCAAGGTCGCCTGTTTCCTGGCGGTTCGGCCGTCCTTCAGCCTCCATCTCGTCGACATGGACGACAATGGCCAGGTCAACGCCTTGCGCCCGACGCAGGACGCCAATCTCTGGGTCAACGGCGGGTTCTTCATCTTCCGCGCCGAGATCTTCGACTATCTCAAGGACGGCGAGGAGCTCGTCGAAGCGCCCTTCCGCCGCCTGATCGAGGCCGATCAGCTGCTCGCCTTCAAGCATGAGGGTTTCTGGCGGCCGATGGATACCTTCAAGGACAAGGAAGTGCTGGAGGACATGGTCGAGCAGGGCCGCATGCCCTGGCGCCGCAGCGAGGCGCTTCCGCTTACGCCGACAAGGGTGAGCATGAAGGCCGGATGAGCTTTCGGCTCGCGCTTGTAGATCACGACATCAACGCAATTCAGACGACTGAAGCCGTAAAAGGAATAGCAGCCATGCGCGTATTGGTCACTGGGCACCTTGGCTATATCGGCACCGTCATGGTGCCGATGCTGCTCGAAGCGGGCCATGAGGTCGTCGGGCTCGACAGCGATCTCTATGAGCACTGCACCTTTGCCTGCCGGCGGCACCATCGCCGACGTCCCCCATATCAGGAAAGACGTGCGCGATGCGACCGTCGGCGATCTGGACGGGATCGACGCCGTCATTCACTTGGCGGCCCTGTCGAACGACCCGCTCGGCAATCTCAGTCCGGAAACCACTTACGGCATCAACCACCGCGCCAGTGTGCGGCTCGCACGACTGGCGAAGGCCGCGGGCGTCAAGCGCTTTCTGCTCGCCTCCTCGTGCAGCAATTACGGCTTGGCCGGCGACGGCCTGGTCGAGGAGACGAGCGCGCTCAATCCGGTCACGCCTTATGGCGTGTCCAAGGTGAGGTCCGAGCGTGATATCTCCGAGCTCGCGGGCGATGGCTTCTGCCCCACCTATCTCCGTCCGGCGACCGCCTACGGGCTTTCGCCGCGCATGAGATTCGATATTGTGCTCAATAATTTAGTGGCATGGGCGGTCACCACGGGGCTGATCTATCTCAAGTCGGACGGATCGCCCTGGCGGCCGATCGTGCATATCGAGGACATCTCCCGCGCCTTCATCGCCGCGCTCGAGGCGCCGCAGGAGCGCGTCTTCAACGAGGCGTTCAATGTCGGCTGCACCGAGCACAATTATCGCATCCGCGATATCGCCGAGATCGTCGCGGACGTGGTGCCGGGCTGCAGCGTCGAGATCGCCCCCGATGCCGGTCCCGACACGCGTTCCTATCGCGTCGACTTCGCCAAGATCGCGCGCGTCTTCCCGGCTTTCAAACCGGAGTGGGACGCCCGCCGCGGCGCCGAGCAGCTCTATGCGGCCTATCGCCAGTCAGGCCTGACGCTCGAGGAATTCGAAGGGCCCGCGCTACCAGCGCATCGGCCACATCCAGAGCCTGATCGCCGATGGCGTGCTGGCGGACGGATCTCCGGCATCGCCGCGCGGCAGCCGCATGACGGCACGAGGCTGGACATGATCTTCACCGAGACCAGGCTCAAAGGCGCCTTCATCATCGACCTCGAGCGGCGCGAGGACGACGAGGGTCCTTCGCCCGCGCCTTTTGCCAACGGGAATTCGAGGAACGCGGCCTGAAGCCGACCATCGTCCAGGCCAGCATCGCCACCAATCGGAGAAAGGGCACGCTTCGCGGCATGCACTTCCAATACCCGCCGGCGGCCGAGACCAAGATCGTGCGCTGCACCCGCGGCGCCATCCTCGACATCATTGTCGATCTGCGCCCGGAAAGCCCGACCTACCTCGAGCACATCGCCGTTGAGCTCAACGCCGAGAACATGCGCTCGCTCTATGTGCCGGAGCGCTTCGCACACGGATACCAGGCGCTCGAGGACGACACCGACGCGAGCTACGAGATGAGCGAGCGCTACACGCCGAGCGCCGAAGGCGGCCTGCTCTACGACGATCCGCGGCTTGGGCTCGCCTGGCCGCTGCCGGTGACGGTCGTCTCCGGGCAGGGACCGCGGCTTCAACCCCCTCGATGAGGTCGAGCCTGAGCTCAGGCGCAGAATGTCTCTCGCGCAGCGCAAGGGAGCCATGCTCGCGGCCGCCGCGCACGGCTGATCGGGCTTCGAGGGTTGGTCAGATGTTCATCGTCCACGTGGTACGCCAGTTTCACCCCGGCCGTGGTGGCCTCGAGAGCGTCGTCCTCGAGCTTGCCTCGGCCCAGCTTGAAATCCGGCCACCGCGTCCGCGTCGTCACTCTCGACCGGCTGTTCCAAGCCGCCGACCGGCAAAGACTGCCTGCGACCGACACCCACGACGGCATCGAAATCGTCAGGATCCCGTATTTCGGCTCGACCCGCTATCCGATCGCCTTCTCCGCGCTGCGGCATATCGAGGGCGCCGACGTCGTCCACGTCCACGCCATCGATTTCTTCTTCGACTATCTCGCCTGGACCAAGCCGATCCATGGCTGCACCCTCGTGGTCTCGACCCATGGCGGGTTCTTTCACACTGCCTATGCCGCCCGCCTAAAGCGGCTCTGGTTCGGCACCGTGACCCGGTTGTCGATGAAATTCTACGCGGGCGTCGCCGCCGTCAGCGCCTTCGACTTCGAACAATTCCGCGCCATACGGCCGCAGGGGATGGTCTGCATCGAAAACGGCGCGAATCTCTCCAAATTCCGCGATGCCTCAGCCGGGACCTTGCGAAAATCCATCGTTTCGTTCGGCCGCTTCGCCAAGAACAAGAGGATCGACTTACTTGTCGGCCTTCTGCAAGAGCTGCGGCGCCATGATCCCGAATGGATGCTCACCATCGCCGGTCGCCCCGGCGATCTGTCGGTCGAGGACATTGCCGCCCTCGCTGAGGGCGCCGGCCTCGGGGAGGCCGTGCAAATCGTCGCGTCTCCTACCGACGCGACGCTCAAGACCCTGCTGCGCGACTGCTCGCTCGTGGCCAGCGCGTCTGAATATGAAGGCTTCGGCGTGGCGGCGATCGAAGGGATGTCTGCCGGACTGATCCCCATTCTCAGCGATATCCCGCCGTTCCGCCGGCTCACCGCGCGCACGGGCCTCGGCCTGATCATAGACTACTCGGATCCCGAGAACAGCGCGCAGGTTCTGCTGCAAGCTTTGCCGAGGATTGCTGTGGACTATGGCGGGCAACGCGCGGCCTGTATGCAGGCTGCGTCAGCCTATGATTGGCCGCGCGTCTGCGAGGACTATACCGCGCTCTACGATGCGGCGACCGGCGCCGCGGTGAAGACCGTGCTCGACGTCCCCATCCAGGCGCGGAGCTTCGATGAGGCGGTTGATCTGATCGATGACCGCTATGAAGGGGGTGCTCCCGCGGCGGTCGCCTTCGCCAATGCGCACGCGCTGAACGTCGCCGCCGAAAACCCGGCCTTTCGCCAGGCGCTGCAACGGGCGCTCGTGTTCAACGACGGTATCGGCGTCGATATCGCGAGCAAGATCCTCTACGGGGCGCCGTTCCGGGACAATCTCAACGGCACGGACTTCGTTCCCAATTACCTGATGCGGACCAGGCATCGCTTCCGCATCTTTCTCATCGGCGCGAGGCCGGGGATCGCCGAGCGCGCCGCCGATCGCTTCGCCACATTGTGCCCGCAACATGATATCGTCGGCTGCCAGCATGGTCATTTCGATGGCGGCGAGGAGTCCGAGATCGTCGCGCGGATCCGCAAGTCCAAGGCCGACGTCGTGCTGGTGGCGATGGGCAACCCGAAGCAGGAACTGTTCATCCACGATCGTCTTGCCGAGACCGGCTGCGTCCTCGGTATTGGCGTCGGCGCGTTGTTCGACTTCCTCGCGGGGAATGTGCCGCGGGCCACGCCTGGGGTGCAAAGATGGCGTCTGGAATGGGTCTATCGCCTGATCCAGGAGCCCCGCCGTCTCGCCCGACGCTACCTTGTCGGCAATCCGCTGTTCCTGATGCGGATCATGAAGCAGTGGTGGTCCGGCGCGCAGGTTATGGATGCGGGCCCCGGCTTGGGGAGGGAAGGACGCTTCTTTCCGGACAGAAGATTGCGATGGACCGACACGTGCCGGCGCGACAGACAGTGTCGACCTGAGCTCAGCTAAAGATCTGCTACGCCATCGCCTGCTTGTCAGACCTTACGCAGCGTCGCGTCGTGGGCAGTCGCTAACTTCCTCGCCCATATGGGGCTGCACACCGACCGAAACGCGCTCAAGCCAAACCTCGCGCCACCACGAGAGGATGGCCCGCGGGCAGAACATGCGGTGATTGCTGTAGCGCGCCTGACAAACCACCCCGTCCAGAATCACGGCCGGGGTCTTCAATCGCGTCATGTATCCGGTCTTCTCGTCGATGAATCGCTCCACCCGACCCCGAACGCGATAGATGCGACCGCAGTACGGCGCCATCTCGCCGTCGAAATGCAGTCCGCGGTTCTTGTTGGTCGTGTTCAGAGTCTCGAGGATCTCCTCATACGGCTTGATCCTGACGAAATCTCCCGCCTGAAGGTTCAGGTCGGCGATCGGCGCCGGTTCTCCGGCAGAGATGGTGCCGCGATGGCGCGGATAAGGAAGACCGCCCCACAAGGTTTGGAAGCGGTCGTAGACCCAGCGCGCCGGGCCGCCATACTTCACGCTCTTGGCCAGGGTGCCGTAGAAATAGCCCAAGTAGATAAAGCCGCGCATGATCTTGCCGAGCGATGCGTTGCCGGACGTGTAGTCCTCGACATATTGCCGGGCATCCCACCAGGGCAGCGGCGTCGTGTATTTGCGCAGCTCGGTGGCCTGGCAGGAGTAGCACGGCTCTGCTCCTAGCCTCCGATCGTCGGCGCGGGTCGCGCGTTCGACCTCCTGTTCCGAACAGCCTCCGCCGACCCCATGGGGAGCCACGGTCCTCTTTTCTTCATCGACCCGCCTGAGCCACGCGTCCTTCCAAAAAATCAGGCACGCGGCCTGACAGCCGCCATAGGCTTTTCCATCGCAGCGGAGATTGAGGTGAATGCCGCCCGGGACCTTTCGGGCGCGATTGGACTCGACGGTGTCACAGGTCTTGTGCGCGCGTTGAAAGACTTGGAACCGCTGTCCGCAATATTGAAACATCTGCGGCATGAAGGGCATGCCATCAAGCCATCCCCCTGCATCGAGGGTCCTCAGGATCTCCTCCTTGCTGAGGACCTCAACCCAATCACCTGCTCGTAGCTTGCTCATAGCTTGCGCCCTGCGAATGAAGTGGAACTGATCGTTGATACGGCACTTCTCGGACCAGCCTTCTGTCACTTTGGGATTAGAGGGAAATCGCCGCCCGCTCCGCCTCGCCCTGTTCGGACGATGCAAAGGACGTAGTCCGCATTGCTCTGGCGAGATCGAGGTAGAAGTCTTTCCCCATGGCCAAGACCATAAGGCTCGAATAGGAGGCCATCATCACGCTGCCGGCGAGAGCAAGCTGGGCCAATGGCGTTTGCAGCCCGCCGAAATAGGCGCGCACGGCGTAAGCCAGCGCGACGGCTACGCTGGCCGAAATCAAGGGCCTGCCGCTCGCCTTCAACAAGTCGAGCGGAGATATTGGCGTTTCGCGCAGGCTCCAGATCACATGCGGAACGAGCCACAAGATCATCGCCGCCGAATACCCCGCGGCAACGCCTTGCGGACCGTAAGGCAAGCCAATCAGGCACCCGGCGGGGACCAGAACGGCGAGGACGAGCGCAAGCTTCAAGCTCCGAACGTGCCGCTCGCTGGCGAACAGAACCCAAACCAGCGGATTGACGAGGGCGTAGAACAACACCGCTGGAGCCAGCATCTGAAAGATGATGGCGGACTCGGCCCATTTCTGCCCAAGGGCAACCAGAACGACGTCTCGAGCGAACACCGCCGAAAAAATCGTAATCGGCACGGTCAGTGAGACGTTCAACGCGTAGCCCTTGAGAAAGTAGCTCCGGAAGCGAATGGCATCGTTCTGGAGACGCGACAGGGCGGAAAACGTCACGCCGCCGACCGCCGTATTGAGATGTGACACCGGAGTCGTGATCAGCTGCGACGCCACGCTGTAGCGGCCGAGTGCGTCCGCGCCCGAGACGCGACCGACGACGAACTTGTCGAAATTCATGGTCATGTAGGAGACTACCCCGTTCAGCGTGAGCGTGCCGCCAAAGTGCAGCAGCGAGCCGATGCCGGTGCTCCTCGTCGGTCTCCCGGGAATCCACCGCGTCACCATCCAAGAGCTGAGAGTGATGGCGGCCGGCAACGAGACCGCTGCCGCGACAAGAGCCCAATAGCCGAACCCCGCAAGCGCGAGGCCCAGACCGAGGCAGAAACTCGCCAGCTGCGACGAAAACTCGATCTTGGCCAAGCTGACATAGCGCATTTGCCGCTGAAGCAAGGCGAGATGCTGGGCGCCAGCCGCGTTGAAGATGAACCCGGCTCCCATCGCGACCGTGACCCAGAACAGACGGGGCTCGTGATAAAAGGCGACTAGGAACGGTGCGATGAGCACGCACAGAATGCTGAGCGTCACGCCGACGAGAATATTGATCCAGAACAGCGTCGAGATCTGCTCCTTGTTGATGATCGATTTCTGCACCGCGGCCGACGAGAGGCCAATGGTCGAGAACAGGTCCAAGACCGCGGTGAACGCAGTCACCATCGCCACAAGACCAAAATCCGTGGGTTGCAGGAGCTTGGGTCCCGCCAGATCAGCACAAACCCAAGACGGAGGGCCAGTTCCCGTTGACTGACCAGAATCGCTACACCGCCGTGGAGTGCGGTTTTCACCCCGCGAATTCCTGACTTCGGCAACGGGTCATTTGGGGGCCCCGGTTTGATTTGCTTGGGCGGGAATGCTCCGAGGGAGCCCGAGTGGCGGTGGCGAACGGTGCCAGCGTGGCCACAATATCATCGCAGATTTCGGGGAGGTTCCAATTGATCAACCGGCCCCAAAATAGCCGACGGAGGGGTACTCCGTTTGGTTCTCGTCTTTGGTCGGCCGCTGCTGCACCGAGGTAGGACGCGGCCCAATCAGTTTTACTTCGGGTTTAGTGACGAGATCGTGAACCCGAGCGGTAATTACGGCGATGGTGCCTCGCTCGTCGACGGAAGGCGTTTACCGAGCCCGAGATGAACATGGCGAGCCTGCCGCGGGGACAAGGAGCACCTGCCGTCCGTCAACGCTGAACGAGATCGGCGACGCCAAGGCGTTGTTGCCGAGAGAAGCGCGCGCAGAGCTCGTGTCCGGTTGTTGAATCGAGCGCAAGTACATGTAGCCTGCCGAGTTCGGAAGACCACTTCTTCCTGCGCGGCGAAGGTGATCGATGACAATGCCCTGGTTTCTCTCGATCCGCTGCGAGACCTACTCCCATCGCTTCGGCGCCGGTCCGCAGCGTCGAAGCGCTCGGACCATGGGAACCGCGTCGTCCGCGGCCTGCTCCGGCGCCGCCTTGTAGAGCCCGTCATCCCCGGGCGCTTTCGCAAACCTCTGATATCCCGTGAACACAGCCCGCGCCTTCTGTTGCCGGGAAGAAACATGAGCCCTCGTTGTTCGTCGAAGGCCGGGTTTTCCCGTGATTCGCGTCCTGCTCAGAATGCGGGCTTTGATGAAGCCGTCCCGTTGTTTCAGCGCTCAGGCCTTTCACGAGCCGGGGCCGACCGGCGGCGTCAGGCCCTCCGCCGTTTTGCTCGACCGAGGGCACCGCCCTGAGGAATTCTCCGGTAGCTCTATCGAGGACGTAGTAGAACCCGTTCCGGTTCGGCCAGCAGATCACCCGCCTTTTCGTGCCGTTGATCATAAGATCCGCGAGAACCGGGTTTTGGGCGGAATCCCAGTCGTGGTCGTCATGTGGGGTGAATTGAAAATGCCAGGCGAGTTTCCCCGTGCTCGCATGCAGCGCAACCACGCTATTGGTGTAGAGATTGTCCCCAGGGCGGACGTCTGCTGAGAAGTCCGGAGCCGGATTGCCGACGCCCCAATACACGAGATCAAGCGACGGATCATAGCTGCCCGTGTTCCAGGTTGGCCCCCCGCCCGTTCGCCACGCATCGTTTTCCCAGGTCTCGTGACCAGGTTGGCCTGGACCAGGGATGGTGTCGAATTTCCAGACTTGCTTCCCGGTTTCCGCATCGTAGGCCGCCACGAAGCCGCGAATGCCGAACTCGCCTCCAGCGACGCCGACCACGGCCAGCCGATTGGCAACGAGGGGGGCTCCGGTCAGTGTGTATCCGTCGAAGGAGTCTGCGACCTGCGTTTGCCACTTCACCTGTCCGGTGTTTGCATCGATGGCGAACAAATATCCGTCGAGCGTCTCCCAGAACAGCGAGCTGCCGAGAATGGCCAACCCCCTGTTCACTCTGCCGCAACAGTCCGGCAGATCGGAGGGCAGGTTTCGGCTGTAGCTCCAAATGGATTTTCCTGTTTTTGCATCCAGGGCGACGACACTGGAGGGAGGCTCTGTGGTGAATATCACCCCCTTCACGACCAGCGGCGTCGCTTCGACTTTCGGCTCTCTGCCGTCGAACTGATGAACCCATCGGAGCTGAAGTCGCGAGACATTCTCTGGCGTGAGCTCAGTCAAGGAGCTGTGCCGCCGACCGTCGAGAGAGCCTGAGAAGGTTAGCCACTCGTCCGGCTTGCTTCCAGCCGCGAGAACGTCCTCAGGGCTGACCTTGATATTGAGCGAGGGCGCTTCATCCCCCGAACCGCCGGAACTTTTTAGCGCCAGGGACCTCACATAGCCGACGACCTGCCAACGCTCTTTGAAATCGAGCGGAACGGGAGCCATCGACGTGTCCGGAATCCCGCTTTTCACGACCCTGTAGATCGCGAGATCACTGTCGCCGTGCTCTAGTTCCTGGTGGTTCAGCGCCGGGCCGTGCCCCCCCGTGCCGTCGCCGCCATGACACACGGCGCAGTGTTGGCGGGAGATGACTGCGCCAGCCTTCAGATCATCCTGAGTGACGTAATCATTGGCAACGCTGCCCTCCCAGCTCAGTCCGTCGCTAATGCCTTGCAAGCCAAAACCGCCTTGTTGCCGAGTCATCTGGAAAAGTTCACTCCAGGAGAAATCGGGCACGCCGCCGGATGCTTTCAGCGCGTAGAGCTTCAGGCGCCACTCCACCTTCTGCCAGATCCGATCAGTTGACTCTTCGCCTAAACGGGACTTGCCATAAAACCATGCAGCGGCGACCACCCCGCTGCCACGACAATGGCGGCGACGAGAGCACCGACAGCAAACCAAACGAGCTTTCTGCCTGTTCGCGGTGTCATTTGGCAGGCGCCATCCGTCTCGTCGGTCCCAGCCTCGAATAGAAAGATGCTGCTCTACGAGGTCAGCTCAACGCACTGGCGCGTCAGGCTGGGTGTATTTCTCGAGAACTGCCATTCGCGGTCGATCCTTGCCGCCGAGCGGTTGAATGCTGGTGAAATAGTCCTTGGACCACCAGGCACCTCCAGCCCAATAGGCCCAACCCAGCCAAACATCGTTGTTTTCGTTCATGAACCTCGCAACGCGATCCAGAGCGTCGAGGCAGGTGCGATCAGACCCGACCCCGATTTCTCCAAGGAAGACGCGCTTGCAGCGCAGTCTTGCCCACTCCTTAACGGGGGGGAAGGGTCAAAGTTCCGACGTCCACACTCTGGCAATCGGCGCTCGTGCCGGTCCAGTCAGCATTAAGGTATTGATGCACGTCGTATGCGAAGTCGTCGGCAGGATCTTCGATCTTCAGCATGACGTCGCCATTGGGCGTTCCATAGTCGCTGTCTACCCAAGTACGTGCCGACGACCAGCCATTTCCCGGCACCAGAATGAGGTTCTTGGCGCCGGTCGCTCTGATCTCGGCAATTGCGTTGTTGGCTGCTTCCAGCCAGGTTTCCGTCGCCATGTCATGCGGCTCGTTCATCAGCCCGAAAATGACCGACTTGTTGTCTTTGTATCGTTCCGCGATCCGACGCCACAAATCGCCGAGAGCGCTTGTCGGCACGTTCTTCGTTCCAATCCTGGAACCTCGATAGGCGGCATAGTTATGCACATCGAGGATCATCTGCATTCCTTTGGAGGCGGCATAGTTAGCGACGGCGTCGAGCCGACCCATTTCGGCGTTCTCGACATCCGCCTCCCAACTGATGTTGCAGCCGCTCCCAGAGCACGGGCACGCGAACGATGTTCATTCCCTTGGACGCAAAATAAGCGATGGTCTCCGGAGCGGGGTAGATATAGTCGTGGCCATATTGGCCGGGCAGATTTCCAGAGCCGAAATCGCCGCCGGCAATATTGACGCCGGTGTACTCCACTGAGGCATCGGCCGCGTCCGCAGTTTGCGCCGCGCAGATGGCGGCAATGATCGCAAAACAGGATGGTCTTCAGCACTGTGTTCTCCCGCCCGGGGTCTTCGGGTCCAAGTGCTAGTGAACATCGGATTGCTGGTAGAGCGTTGCCCAAGGCCCCATCCGAGGTAGCTGCCGGGCTCGCAGCAGGGCGTGAATGACCGGAGCGCCGTGGCGAGGTGCGCTCTCATGGGACCCCGGTCAGGACTACCCCGTGGCCGGTCTTCTTGAGCCCCTAAGGGAGTACCTCCTGCCGTTTCGATCTCCACCATTCGGAGTACCGCCTTCAAATCCTGTCTCGACCCTGGCCCCCGGCTACTATCTTCGCATCGCGCGAGGCCCAAGACGGTCCTTGGTGAAGAGAAGGGTAACGGCACTGGCAAGCACCTACCTGATAGAACGAGCGCATGCTTCAGCTCACAATTCCGACCTGAAGCGGCTTGCAGGCTGGGTCATCATTGGCGCGATCAGCTTCAATGCTGTCCTGTGCTTCCTTAACACGCGCGGCATTGCGATCAGCAATTTCCACGTGATGCTCTCGGAAGCTCTGTTGATCCTGGGCGCCGGCATCGCCTGCCGCAAGGAGATGAACTTCGTACAATTTTCAGTCATAGCCGCAATAATTCTCTATACAGCAATCCTCTGTACGATCAGGAAGATCAATGCGCCAGCGGCTGTTTTCGATCCGAAGATCATACGTGATCTTCTTATACCAGCCATATTTTTTCTGCTAGGAAAGGCCGCTGGCGACGTAAAGGCAGCCGACAAGGTCGTTTTCATCTCAACATCTATCGTGATTGGCTTTGCTATATTTGAATACTTCTTCCTGGGGACATTTTTGAAGATATTCGGTGTTGCCGAATACTACATCGCCCGTGGGACCTTGGCGAAACTATCGCACCACAGCCTCAATGTCGCCAAAGGAACCATGGTCAGCGGCTTCCAGTTCCTGAAGGCCTCGGCGGCCGCACATTGTTGCCATTCCTCGGCGATCATCGCATCTCGTCGATCTTTACTCGAGCCGATCACTCTCGGGAACTTCGGTGCATGGGTCACTTTGTGGGCCGTCCTCCGATCGCGCATGGAGGGGAGGCTTTACCTTTGGTGCGCACTCGGCGGCCTCACGCTCCTCGTCTTGTCCGACGCGCGCTTTGATGCAGGCTTCTTGGTGCTCGGCGTCGTCATGCTCATGATCCCACCCAGAATTGCCACGCTTCCCCTCTTCCTCCTGCCATTCTTGGTCCTGATCGCGCTCTATATATTCGCGGCCGCGGCGGGTCCCTTCGCGGCCGTCCCATCCTCCAAGGCGTCGGCGTCTACGACCGTTTGCTCTATTGCGGCCGCGTCCTCTTCTTCCTCGACGCGTCCAACTGGTTTGGGCTCGAGACGGCGCGCGCAAACGTCATGGATGCAGGCTATGCCTACGTCCTGAGCAATGCGGGCATTATTGGGTTTGCAGCGCTTTGGATCTTGTTCATGTCGCTCGAGGGTTCGAACCGCCACTTTTACGCCTTCCGTAACGTCATTGCCGTCTATCTCGCCGCTTTGTTCTGTATCTCGGCCTCGCAGTTCACGATAAAGCTCGGCGCGCTCCTGTGGTTCTTGTTGAGGATTCTTTCCGTTGCCGAGCCGCCAACGACTGGATTCGGTCCCCGGGGAGAGATGCTGGTGAGCCCGCGTTGGACAGGACCACGATTGTGGAAGGGGCGTGGCGGGCCAGGGAGAGGCTAGGCCGGTCTTAGCGCCCTGTGCGGCACCGTCTCGCCCCGATCAAAGCCCTTCGTCCTCTTTTCCATCCACAGCCAAGTCATCGGATGTGGTCTGTCCTCCGAGAAGGCAGCCTCTACCTCGTCCGGTGAAAGCACCTTGCTCAACGTCGCCATAGTCTTTCGTCGGCGCCGCTTCCTGGATGGTGGTGATGGAGTGAGACTGTCCGAAGCGCGACATCATTCGCGCCACCCTGCTTCGGCGCGTGCTTTCAGCTCTTGCCGATCCGGCTCCGCCAGATCCCACTCGGATAACTCGGTAAGCAATGCCGTTCGATGAGGATGTCCGCGTCGGTCAAGGCAGGGCAGTTGAGCGGATCCAATAGCTCGTACTCGCAACCTTCGATGTCGCTTATGATCAGCGTTTGACCGTGAATCGGCGCGTAAGTTTCCGATGCGAGCAGCGGCCCCTGATGCTCAGGTTCACGATGCCGTTCGCGTGCGCCAAGTGGCGCTGCATGCGACGGGCAAAAACGTCGATGTCGTAAGCAAAGACTTGCGCCTCCGGCAATCGCCACGCGAGGCCGACCGAATAAGTAGCCCTCGGCTGCGCCCACATCGATTATGGTCCGATAGTCGCCGGCGCTTATCACCAATTCCCAAGACCGGGTGAAGTTGGGATTCGTAAGTCCCAACCCACTTGGGAATGACGGACCATCGCTCTGTTCGGCGAATCTCATCCCCTTAAAGGGTCCGCTCAATACCTCGACCGGTTCTTCCCCGTATAGCATTGGCCTTACCTTAGCCGCGAGGGGACCATCGAGCCGTCGACAACGCCGTCGCCCTCTCCAGGCGACGATCGTGTTGAGCAATGCTGGAGAGACGACACGGAGTGCCGCCTTCGACGTTGCCTTCAGAACTGGAGGTATTGACCGCCAGCTCGACCGAAGCCTTTGGGCGTTGCGCCACATGATCTGGGATGACGTTCCGCCTCCTTGAGAAGACGACTTGGGGTTAAGCGTGAACTCTCCCCCTGCAAAGGTTCTAGCGCCGGAAAGTCGAGCGACAGTGTCAGGCGTCGAGTTGAGTCCCGAGGACCTCCGGACCGACAGGTCACGCCTGACCGTTGGTCGCGAACACATTGAGACTTCTTTGTTCCGAGCTCGCGCAGGCCTCGCCGAGGAACGTATCCAACGACGCGGCGAGCGCCTCCGGTTCGTAACGCATTGCCCGCGCCAGCGCCCCGTAATGCAATTGTTTCAATAGGTTCCTGTCGCCAGCAATTCTGCAAAGGCAACCGGCAAGCTGTCCACGATCGCCCGCGTTAAAGACCAGGCCACTTTCTCCGTGCTCAATGATCTCAGGGAGCGCCCCCGATCGGGCGACGACGACGGGAATACCGAAGGACAACGCTTCGATGCAAACGTAACCGAACGGTTCCGACCACGTCGATGGCACGACGAGCACATCGATCGAAGGGTAGAAGGAATTAATTCGACCCAACCGAGATACTGAGTTTTGGAAGCGGGAAACTTCGACAGCACCTGGCGAACGAACTCGGGATCACCGTCTCCTGCGATGCGATACTCGCACGGTGCATTGGGGCCCAGCAGTGCTGCTGCCTCGCCCAACGTGCCGACCCCTTTGTTCGGCGTCAGCATGCCGATATAGCCCACCCGGATCGCATCGCTTCCGGTGGTACGAACGCTGGATCGCAGGTCGGTCCACGCACGGCGCCTGGAATGATCCTCGTCGCCGCGCGCCGGAGTATCCCTGCTCGCGGTGCAGAGACGGCGTGTGTGAAGCCTCAGCAATGACACCATCAACCAACTGACTGCAGAATTTCTTTCCGATCGATGCGGCCTTGCATTGCAGGCAAGGACGTTCGCAGTTGCTTTTCTCGGAGAACATGGTGCCCTTCCAGCACATCAAAAAGTAGCTCTGGATCGCATGCACAGTCGGATATCCCAGCGTCCAGGCGGCGATCCATGTCGCCACGTTCACGTTCTCGACGCTGATCGTGACGACGAGGTCCGGACGAAATTCCTTCATCTCGCGACGCATGCGCAAGAAGGCGCGCGGATTGAAGTTTTCGAGGGCGTGCCACAACAGCTTGGCAACGGCCGACCGGTCTTTCTTCCAATAATTCCAATAGAGGTTTAGGGTCCTGAGCGTTTTGACTTGGACTCCATCCCGCACCTCGAAATTTTCATCATCCGCCACCGTGATCGCGCGCACCACGTGTCCGCGAGCGGCGATTGCCTTTGCGATCGTCTCCGATGCCTTGGGACCGCCGCCTTTGCCGTGGGGTGGATACGCGGCAGCGACGCAGAGTATACGCATGAGGTGTGAGCTCGTTTCGCCGTTCGGATATGTCTTGAGTGTCCAGTCGAGGCGCCGAAGCTGATGACGGCCCTTAGGAGCGCAATTTCCGCTCTCAGGCGGCATGTAGGTCTCTCGCTTGCAGCGTCTCTCTGACCGACACCAACATTTTGGTCAAAGGACGCGGCGACAACAGCAATACCAAGGTTCTCGGCCGCAGCGCAGCGGCAAGATGAGCAGCCTGCGTTGTCGCGATTGCCGGCGCCAAATCCGCAGCTGGCCAGCGACATCCCGTAGCGTGCCGCCCTGCCTCCGATAAAGGACGAGGAAATCGAACAGTTTCTTGGCGACGTAGTGCGCCGTCAGTTCCTGAACTTCACGGCGGCATGCTTCGTCGGAAATGACGCGAGCAGCCGTGTCCGCGATCACTTCCATGACTTCTTGCGTCTCCCTGAAGCCATGGTTGAGACCAAGGTGCGTGCTTAGGGTAGAGTTATTGATCGTCAGCGTTGCGCACTGCTTATTGATCAGGCCGACACGGCCCGAAAGCAAAATGCGGGCCATTGCCAGAACATCGTCGGCACTTTTATAACCCGTATCCCATAGACCGCTGCGCAAGAGCTCTGTCCGAACGACGACGCTCAACATGACTGCAGCAAGCCGGCCTCGAAGGAATTCCGTAGAAAATCTCCAACCCGTCCCAAATCCCCGTGGACAGCCTCCTGCTGAGGATCGCGGGACGGTGGCGATCTTCATCGGCGAAGAACACGCCGTAAGCTGCCACGACGGCCTGAATGCCAAAATCCTCATTGTAGAGGTCCATGCATTTCTCGATGAAAGTACCCGAAATCCAGTCGTCATCGGGAACGATCAGCAAGAAGTCGCCTTTGGCTTCTCGGATGCACTTCTCATGGTTCGCACCGCTGCCGATATCCTCCTCGCTCGTCAGAATACGCAATCTGGTATCGGCAATCGATCTCAAGGTCGCCAGCGTGTCATCCGTCGACGCATTGTCTGAAACGAGCACCTCGATGTTCGTGTAGGACTGCGCCAGGGCTCGCTTCGCCGCCTCTCCTACAACCGATGCCCGATTGCGTGTCGGGATGGCGATGGTGACGAGCGGATCGCGCGCGCCATGGTTTGGCTTTGGCTGCCGGAGGCCCCGCACCCGCGAGGGTGGGGAGCTTTCAAAGAAATTGATGTGCTTCACGCTTGTCGCCTTCGGCTCAATACGCGTTGCGGCGCCGGAACACCTCGACGCAAGTGAGCACGAGGATGCGCAAATCGATCCAGAAGCTCCAGTTCTTAATGTACCAGAGGTCGAAATCGACCCGCCGCTCCATCATCTCGAGGCGCGACGTCTCGCCCCGATAGCCGTTGACCTGCGCCCAGCCGGTGAGACCCGGCTTAACGTGCTGGCGAAAGGCGTATTTTGCGATCAGCTTGGAGTAGCCGTCGTCGTGGGCGGCAGCATGCGGTCGCGGGCCGACCAGAGACATGTGGCCCCGCAGCACATTCAGGAGCTGCGGCAGCTCGTCGATGCTGGTAACGCGCAGGATGCGGCCGACGCCGGTCACGCGCGGATCGTTCCTGCGGGCCTGCGGGATAACGGCACCGTCCTCCAGCACGCCCATGGACCGGAATTTATAGATGGTGAACTCCTGGCCGTTGAAGCCTTTGCGGCGTTGACGGAAGATAACCGGCCCCGGCGTTTCCAGCCTGATGAGAAGCATGACCGTGAGAAGAAGCGGAGCTAGCGCTATGAGCAGGCCGCTGGCAACGATCACGTCGAGAACGCGCTTCGTGGCAAGTTCCCCTTGGGACAGGGGCGGACGCTGGATTTCGATGGTGAACTCACGGCCGAGTTGCGGTGCCCTGGCCAGGATCGAACTCCAGGTGCTGATCAGGCAGCAGCAAGACGCGAATGGGAAGGGCTTGCAAGCGATCGCAGATCAGGTCGCGCAGCCGCTCGTCGCTCCACTGCAGCGCCAAGAGGACGCAGTCGACGCTGTGCGACCGGGCGAATTGAACCGCGTCGTCGATCAGGCGAAGACCGGCGGCATCGTCGGGGCCGGCATTGGGCGGCAACAGATAGCGCCTGATTTCGCGGGCGCCGGCCTTTCGCAGAATGCTCGAAGGCGACAGGCCACTGACCGTCTCTCTCCCGCCGATGGTGATGGCGCGATCGCCGGCGAGCGTGGCACGGGCAAGGGCGACGTTGAGCGAGCTCGCGATCCAGACATGGGAAACGAGCAGGAAGACGAGCCCAAGGATGCCAAAAAGGATGATGGTTCCGCGGGAGAAATCGGGGCCGGATTTCGCCAGGAACAGAAACAGGGAGAGGCTCAAGAATGCCAGCGACCAGAAAAAGATGATCGATCGCAGCTGGCGCCGCGCGGAGACGAGGTTGCTCGGGCTGTAATTGCCTTGCGAGGCGATGCCGAGGATGTAGAGGCCGGCGACGATGTTGCCGGCCGCCACATAGGGCAGGAGGTCGGGAACGTCCCCTCTCAGGATGATGGCGTGATAGCCAGCTCCGGCGAGGATGCTGGCGCAAACGATCAGCACGTAGTCCAGAATTCCGGTGAGGCGCCCGACCGATTGGTAGTGGATCCAAGCAAAGAGTGGCGAGGCCCCTCTTTCGCCGACCGCCAGCTCCATCTGCTCAGGGGCTTCTCCGCCAAGAAACGGCGTGCCGCCTGGAACGGGAAACTCTTTCCCCATGGGGTTTGCCTCTAGGCTCTAGCGATGGTTGTTGCGAGGCGAGAGGTCCTCGCGCGCATCCGACACTAGCCCTGGCTTTCCCTCAGGCGGGATGCGCGCAATCGTGGTATCGGGGAAGCTTTTGGTGGAAACGGCCGCGCCAAGGGACAACGCCCGACGGAGGTAGCCCATTCGAGCCTGGGGTAGTCCTTAGGCCCTTTCCGGTCGCCTTAGTTCAAGGTCGCCGCCGCGGTTAACGCCGCTAAGTTACCGCCAGTATCGACAGGAGCATGGGCCATTATCATGAGCGCATTACAGAGGCGGCATTCTTCAAGGCAGACATACCGAAAGGTCGTCCGGCGGCAGCGCAAGATTGAGGACGAAGCCCCGACTTTGGATCTCGTTCGCGCCGACCCGTCGCGCCTGATTGTAAACGCCGCGATCGCCAGTCTCTGGCGGCGCAAGGTCCTCTTGGCGGGAATCCTCGTAGTAGCGCTTGTGCTTGGGGTGGCCGCCATTTTCGCAATGCCCGTGCAGTACGCGGCCCAGGCTTACATCCGCGGCGAGTTCTTTGTCGCTCCGGAGACGATTGCCAGGGATGACGAAAGCACCACAACCGGATCTATGGAATTGGACCTCATGCGAGTGCTCGAGACACAGTCGCAGTTGCTGCTGCAGTCTCATCGGCTCGCGCGCCGAGTCGTGCAGCAGCTCGGGCTTGAGCGGCTGCAGCCCTTGGTAAGCAAGCGTCCGTCGTTTCTCGCCCACTTCCTCGGCAGCACGTCCCAAACTCCGGGAGATGAGGTCGATATCGCTGCCACGAAGCTGCAGAAAGGCCTAGCGGTTACGAGCGATCCTCGGGCTTATCTGCTTACGGTGCGATATAGCGACCGGGATCCCGAACTCGCGGAGCGAATAGCGAATAGCTTTGTGGTGGAGCTGCTACGAAGCACGCATCTCGTGGCGCTGT
This sequence comes from uncultured Alphaproteobacteria bacterium, assembly GCA_963732955.1. Taxonomy (GTDB): domain Bacteria; phylum Pseudomonadota; class Alphaproteobacteria; order Rhizobiales; family Methyloligellaceae; genus Methyloceanibacter. The sequence continues at coordinate 409,716 of CAVTBH010000004.1, read as the reverse complement.
ACAAGCAGCACGACCTCGAGCAATCCAAATTGTCGACACAGCTCGCCAAGTTCGGCGACAAGCATCCAGCCGTAGCTCAGGCTAGGTTGCGCCTGGCCGCCACAAAACGAGCTAATCAAAGCCGAACTGAACAAGAGCCAGGGAGCGATATTCCGCGCGGCCGGCGAGAACGTCACAAAGGCAATATCATTTCCCTCGAGCCGAAAATTTGCGCTTGGTCTGTTCTTGCTTGGCGGCCTTGTCATCAGTGTCGGAGCCGCCCTTTGGCTGGAGCGCGCCAGCTGGCTGAAAATGCTAGATCCTTCGTTCAGGCCTATCTGTCGCGCTAAGCGGCACCCACTTCCCTCCCGACCCGACCTCTGCCGCGCGGTCCGCGCGTGATCACTCGGCGCCAGGCTGGCGAAATTGAAGGTTCAGTTGCGTCTTCTGAACACGGGTTTGACCGGGCGACCCTCGAGATACTTGTCGACGCCCTCATCGAGCGCTTTGCGGTAGACCACGAGCGCCTCGGAGACGGCCTCAGCCGTCTGCTCGATATCCTCGTCGCCGTGCGAAAAGCTGACAACAAATGATGGCGCGAGCACCCCGCGTCGGATCATCTCCTGCATGAACAAGGTCCGGAACTCTTGCGATAGGGCGTAGTCGCCATCGCGGGTGACGAACACGAGATTGCAGGGGCGCCCCCTAAGCTCAAAAAATCCCTCCAGGCGGTTTTCAGCAATCGATCGGTCGACGAGGCGGCGCAGGAATTCTCCCTGCTGCCAAAGGAACCCGACGACGTCTTGCTCATCGTAAATGCGAATGGTCTCGATCGCCGCCGCTAACGAATGCGTTTCAGCCCCGTGGGTCGTGGATAGCAGAAAGACCCGATCGCGATCATGCTCCAAGCCGCCGAGCCGCATGATGTCCTTTTTGCCCGCCAGGGCCGACACGGCAAAGCCGTTGCCCAGCGCCTTGCCGAATGCGGAAAGGTGGGGCACGACACCATGGAACTTCTTCGCCCCGCCGATATGCCACCTGAAGCCGGTAATGATCTCGTCGAAGATGGCGACGGGTGCCCTCTTGTTCGCAGAGCGCTTCCACGCCGCTCAGAAAGCCGCGATGCGGAGGCGTGACCGCTTCAGGTTCGAGGATAACGCCGGCGATGCGTCCGCGGTATGGTCGAAGAGCTGGCGCAGCGCCGGCAGGTCGTTGTAGGGGACTCCAGAGTAAGATTCGAAACCTTCTGCGAAATTCCGACTTCATTTCGCTCGTGCCGATGAACCAGTCGTCAGTCGCAAAGAAGGGCCGGCCCCTGCAAATCGCGATCAACTCGCGGCCCGTAGCGCCCTTGCAGTTTCACCGCGGCCGTCGTTACATCAGAGCCGTTCTTGGCGAACTTTACCATCTGGGCCCCTCGATGACGTCGCATAATCTTTCAGCAGCCTCTATCTCGACGCTGGCTGGACGGGTTAAGTTCTCACCAACAGCATTTGGCGGTAGGCGGCCTCGACGACCGGCTTGTAGGCGTGGCCCAGCGTGACCGCTCGCAGGCCGATTCCGTATTCGATGGATCATTGCCATCCACGTCCCAGACGTGGCAACCCTGTCCGCGAGCTATGAGGCCGGCGCATGTCCCGGGTATCGATCGTCTCCCTTCGCATAGGTGTGACAACCTCCCGGAATGAGGCGGTGCGCGCTCGGCCGAAGCGCCGCAGATCGGGAATCGTCCCGTTTGACAGCGCGAGGAGCCGTGAGGTCGGTGGACAAGTAACCGTGCGCCATGCTCTATCCTCTTGACCTTGTCAGGCAGCGATTTCTGCGCGAGGGGAGCGACCCCGGAACGGGACAGATCGAGCTCTCGACTCTAGTGCCGATGGCTCGATCTCTTGCGCGCTCACCGGAGACCGCACATTCCAGCCATCGACAGCGGCCGGAGAACGTCACAAGCGGTTATATCCGGCGTCGCGCAAGACCTCAGCCGAAGCCCGAGAGGATTTGTTGGTGAGGGTTTTGGTTCAGCGACAGGGCGGTGCTGGGCAAGAGTTTTGGCTGCACCCCTTAGCACCTGCGTCTCATGTCCCTCGACGTCGATCTTCAGAAGAGACACGCGTTCGCTAGCCCAGTTTCTTTGATCAGATTGTCCGACATGTCGAGCGGCACCTCAATTCGATACTGATCCCAAGTGGATCCGATCCAATCGCGACCATCCGAGCATTCCCCCGGCCGCGACGTGGAGCTGCCCAGTCCCGGCGTGATCCGAGCATCCTACGAGCAGGGGCACGACGTTCTGGATGCGGCCGAGCGCTAGATTGGCCCGGAGAATGTAGTAAGCGGCAGGATTGGGTTCGATGGCGATGATGTGGGTGAAAGCGCTGGCGTTCGCGTCGTATAAACGCCGATATTGGCCCCGACGTCCACGAAAGCACCGCCGAACTCCGGTCTAACGCCGATGAGTGGCGCCGCATCCTCAAGAAGCTGATCGACTGCATCGAGCTGGGTCAGTTCGAAATTGCCGGTCGCAATGAGGCGCTGACCAATTGAATCGTTGATCGGCACTGCGAACGGCTGTTTCAACGTACCGCGCCGCTCTGCTCGTTTGCGAATTTGCCCAGGACCAAATAAGCAACATGGTCGCGGACTAAATTGGACAAATTTCGCTTTAACATTTTTTCGGTTTGACGATATTTCTGGACTACGGCATTTCTAGACTACGGCTGGCATTCGTTTGCCTTCATCGGGACGCTGAGTCGGCCGCTGCCACCGACGAGTTCGGCTCAAAGCCTGGCTCAGCTTGGAGCGAAGCAGAGAATCCGTTTGCGGGGTCGAGGTGCTTCAGTTTGACCTCAACGACATCGCCGGGCGAGAGGGTGGTGTCTTCGGTCGCCTCGAAGGTGGCCACCCGGCCGTCCTGCGTCCTACTGATGAGGATCGCGTAGTCTTGCTCGCCACCGTTGCCGCTCGCGGCATCTGCCTTCACCGCCAGAATGCGTCGCGCCGGCTCATGCTGGCCTCCACGGCGCGCAAGCGCTGCGAGGTATCCTGGAGATCGCCCAAGACCTGTCGGAAGTAGTTCGATTTCACCTCCAGGAGCTTGACGTCGAGGTCGCCCATGAGCTGCTGCAGGTGCGCCACCTGCGCCTGCATGTTGGACACCTGCGACTGAACGACGGTTTTCTCGATCTGCTGATTGGTGAGCACTTCCTTGCGCAAGAAGCCTTTTTTGAAGAGAGGCTCGAGATCGGCCAGCCGGCCATTCACTATATCAAGCCGTGCTCTTTGGGTCTCGATCTGAGCATTGACGGCTTTGATTTCGGCCTCGATGCGTGGCCTTTGCTTTTCCAAGGTGTCGACTTGATCATGATAGGTCTGCGACAGCCTCGTGAACGCGTCGGTTTCTGCAGTGTAGGCGCGCTCGAAATCAACGTTGCTGGTATTGAGCCCGACGAGGAGAGGCATCGTAAAGCTGTCGCGTTCGTCCCGTTGGGCTTCGAGCCGAGCCTTCCGCATGAGCAAGCTCACGTGATCCGCGTCGAGTTGGCGAACGCGCTCCTGAGCCGCAATGAAATCCGACACGGCGATGTTCTCGGCTTGTTCGACGGGCTGCCCTGCCCCACCCGCCGTCGCGATTGCCGCCTTGGCTGATTCGCCGAGGATGAAGCTGTAGCTTCCAGGCTTCCTGACCCGTCCCGTGACAAAGATCGGCTTAAACTCGGCGATGCGTAGGCTTACGGCCGGCTTTACCAGCACGCCGTCGGCAAATCGATCCTGGACGACCTTTTGAGCTTCCGCGAGGGTCAGCCCGCTGAGCTTGGCGCTGCCCGCTAGCGGCAGCAGGACGCTTCCGCTTCCGTCGATGATGAACTCCCCGGAAAGCTGCTGCTGGTCGAGCACGACAAGCTTGAGGCGATCGCCCGGAGTGAGAAGGTAGTGCACCCGAGGCCCCCCCTGCCGCTTCGGGCGTCACTTGCGCCGCGCTCATTCCCGCGTCCGCCAAACTCCGCTCCGGTTCGTCAGCCTGTACCGAAGCTTGGCGTGAATCGCTCTCTGCCGTTTCCGCTGCCTTGGCGCTGAAATGCGCGCTCATAAGTGGAGCGAGGCTCAAGGCCAATGCCAAAGCGAACCGCCGCGTTGAGCCCGGAGAGAGGTCCGCTAGGTGCGCGCGCGATTTGCTGTTCGGTGCGTGCATTTGACTACTCCTTCGCGGCTTGATTGCCCCAAAACATTTGTCGTCCCGGCTGCGGTGAAACTGGCGATTTGGCCTTAGCTTAAGGGTGTTCTATCCGCCGCGACGCGAGGATTCCGGCCAACAATTGGTGCGAAGGGGTTACTCCGAACGATTACCCCCAATGGGACGGGCAAAAAACGCGGTGGAACTCCCGTTCGCGTGGCTGCCCCTCGTGCGCCTTACGGCGGGCGAACGATGAAGCGCATAATGACTTGCGTCCGCCCTTTAGTTCCGCGGTAGGCGGCGGACCTTTGGGAGACGGCCTTAAGGCGCATGCCTCGAGGGCGATTCTCATTCAGAGGTCAGTAGAGAGGCCGCTCGCGTCATGCCGAAATACGCTGCTCTGTGGAGCGCTCTCATCGTCGGCGTTGCGAGCCTCGCGCTTCCGGCCACCGTCCTCGCCGAGCCGGAAGAGACCGTCTCGATCGAGACGCTGCTGAAGGGGGGCTGGCAGATCGCCGGCTACGTCAGCACCTTCGATACAAGGTCGGCGTTCATTCTCTTCCGGCATCCTGACGAGACCTATCTCGTTCAATGCCGCGCGAGCTATGACGTTACCCGCACGCCTCCCGTCACCACGAACTGCTACAAGCTCCAGTAGCATCCGAGGCAGCCTGGCCTCCGGCAAAGTGGCGGGATCTAGTCTGCCGGCTCGAGGCAAAGCTCGGTATCGTTTTTCACGTTGTTGACGGCGCGATTGACGGCGTAGGCCTCCATCAGCTTCGAGTTGTAAGGCTTGAGCATCGCCAAGAGCTCGTCCTGCGGCGTCTTCGGATCGAGCCAGCGGTCGTAATCATCGGGCATGAGCATCACCGGCATGCGGTCATGGATTTGGCCGACGACCGTATTCGCCTTGCCGACGATGATCGCCGCCGATACCACGTCCTCGCCATCGAGGCGGTTGAACTCCCAAAGCCCGGCAAAGGCGAACGGCTCGAGATCCTTGCGCCGGAAGCGGTAGGGCTGCTTGCCGTCGGCGCGCTGCTGCCACTCGTAGAATCCGGTCGCCGGGATGAGACAGCGCCGCTTGGCGAAGGCCTCGCGAAACAAGGGCTGCTTGGCGACCGTCTCGGCGCGCGCGTTGATATGCGGAACTTTCGGCTTTTCCTTCATCCAGAACGGGATCAGCCCCCAGCGTGCCATCAACACCTCGCGCTCGCCGTCGCGCGGATCGACGCGGACGATGGGGATCTGGTCGGTCGGCGCCACATTGTAGCGCGGCGGAAAGTTCGAGCGGGGCACGCGCACCGCCCGGAACAAGCCGGCATAGGCATCACGGGGAATTAAGTTGTCGAAACGACCACACATGACCTTCCACTCAGAGCGAAACGCTGCAATGACTGTGGGACCATCATGTTTAACGAATTTTAACCGTTTTGGGCTCCGAATCAGTCCATGCCCATTCTCAATGCTCTCATAACCACCACTTTCCTGATCCTGCTGGCGGCATCCGCGGCGGTCACCGGGTCGATGATAGTGCTCGGGATTTTCGATCGCATCTTCAACAGGAAGAAGGCGGCGGTGGCCGAAGAGGCCGAACCCGAAGACGCTCTTCCAGAGCCCCTCTCCTACGATCTTTAAAGCACGATCGGGATCAGGCGAGTGACGGTCCGGCTCGGGAAGCCGACCGCCTCGAATCGCAGCGGGGACAAAAAAAGTGGGCCGGAGGTTCGCTCCGGCCCTTTAGCTTTTTGCGGCACTTACGGCTTGGGGGGGCCGAGGGACAGGCCGCGATTTTCTGTCGATGGCGAGCGATGGCATGGGGTGTCGCCGGGGCTGGAGGATACGGGGGGCACTCCTCTCAGCGCGCTCTTCATCAACGAAATCAATTTACCATAGCCCCTGCGCCAACACTGCAACTAGGTTAAAGCATGGTTAACGCCACTAGTGGTGATGCTCGCCGTCCCCTGTCGCCTTGGCGCCAATACCCCTGATTTCGAAGGTCACGTCGAGGGGCCCGGCCTTCTCAAAGGTCAGGGTGCCGGAGAACCGGTCGCCCTCCTTCAGAGGCTGTTTCAGATCCAGCAACATCAAATGGGAGGCGCCCGGCTCGAGCGCGACGGAGCCGTTGGCCGGGACCTCGATGCCTTCCGGCAGCGGCCGCATCTGCATCATGCCGTTGTTCATGCTCATTTCGTGGATCTCGGTCCGGCCGGCGACTTCGGTCGTAGCCGAGAGCAGCCGATCGGGCGTGGCCGAGCCATTGGTGACGGTGAGGTAGCCGGCTCCAACTGTGGCGCCCCCAGGAGTTGCCCGAGACCAGGGCTGCTCGACCGAGATCTCGCCGGCCTTGAACTCGTCCGCGTGGGCGGCCTTACCGGCGAGGACAGCGAGTGCCGAGATGGCAAAAACGGCAAGAGCGCCGGCGATCCGGCACCGTTGGGAATATCCGAGCTTCATCATGGGCTCAGCTAGCTTGGCTGCGCCGCAAGGTTCAAGATGCAAAAGGCCGCGGGGGCCCCGGCCGAGCCGGACCGACTCTTTCCGCTAGAGGGATGGAGCTGCGACGACATGCCGAGGCTTGTTAGCGCGTTGTTGACCCCCCGCGGCCTCGTGGCGTTCTGGCTCGTCTTCGCCGCCGCCTTTATTCTGATGCTGTGGCTGGTGTCTCCGGGGCGCACGCTCCAGGACGCCTTGACCGCGGAACTCTTGCAGCGCCACCTCGCCGGTGGATACCAGCTCAGAAATCCACCCCTCTACGAGTGGCTGCTGTGGGCCGTGCAGCACCTCGCCGGCCCGGGCCCCCTCTCCTACCTCGTTCTGCGGTACGGTCTGATCGCAGCGGCGGGCATCCTGTTCTTCGCCGCGGTGCGCCGCACCGTGGCCGCTCCCGCGTTCGCCGCCTCCTTCTCGCTGTCGCTCGTTCTCTTCTACTGGTTCGGCTGGGAGGTACATCACAGCGTCTCGCACACCCTCGCGCTTCTGGTCGCGAGCCTGGGGCTGTGGCTCGTAGCCCTCGCCTATGCCGACAAGCCGACCGCGCTGAGGGCGCTGGCGCTTGGGCTCGTCATCGGTCTCGGCATCATGGCCAAATGGAGCTTTCTGCTGCTCGTCGTCGGTCTTGGCGTGGCCCTCGCCGTGGTGCCGTCGACGCGGCGCATCTACGCCGAGCCACGGTCGCTGCTCGTGCTGGCCGCCGCCGCCCTCCCCGTCCTGCCGTACCTCGTTTGGCTCGCACAGCACGACACCGGCTTGATCGCGGGCCGCTCGGTGTTGCCGAAAGCGGCGTTGACGCCGAAGCGCGTCGTGGATGGGGCTACCAGCTTTCTCACCGGCCTGGTGCTGGTGTTTCTGCCCTGGATTCTGGTGGTGGCAGTTTTTGTGCGGCGCTGTCAGCGGGTCTCGCCACCGGACGACCGCGCCGAGACGGCAACCCGGCTCGCCTTCATTACCGCGGGCACGGTGGTCGCGGTGATGGCCGCAAGCTTCGTCGCAGTGACACTGCGCGGCATGGCGCCATTCGGCGTCTCCAAATTCGCCATCCATTATCTCTTTCCAGTGTGCCTGTTCGCAGCGCTCGGGATCAGCGGCCTCGTCGCACGACGGGTCGATCCCGCATGCTTCGCGCCGCGCCTCGCCGTCACGTCGGTGATCGCCGCGGTCGCCATCTTCATCATCAAGCTCGGGAGCTTCTACGTGGTGCCGCCGGGCCTCGAAGCGACCAACCTGATCCCTTATGCCCGGCTCGCCGAGGAGCTCACGCGGCGCGGCCTCGGACGCGCTCAGTTCGTGACCCACTCCCCACGCGACGCGGGCAACCTCGAGATCTACATGCCGGACGCCCGCGCGCTCTCCTTGAGCGCAAGGATCGAGCCACCGCCGCCTGATCCCATCCCCGACCGCCCTTGCGTGCTCGTCTGGAGCCTCGAGCCTTATGCGCCGCCGGAACCGCCGCCCGCCGTGCCGCGGGGGGTGACCAGATTTCTGCGCCTGCTCAAAGATAAGGCGGTGAACCCCACCCGCGAGGAGATCGCCATCGATTGGCAGACCCCTCTGATCGGCGCGAAGCGGCGGTCGCTCTGGTACCTGCTGAGGGGCGACGATGTCGAGGCGACCTGCCGGAAACTTGCGGCTACAGGAGTGCTTTGATTCCTTTGTGGTTTCAGGCAGACTTGAGTCAAATGCCCCATATTCGGGCCTGCGTGTGGATAAATCCGGCGGGCGCAAGGATGTCGTTTTCGTTTCTACACCCCCCTTGCTAGTCTGCCCAATTCGGGAGCACGATCACCTCGTGAGGGGGGCTTCGCAGGTGGGGAGCATGGCCCAAGCCAATCCGAAACGGGTCTGGCATCTATCGCGCCGGGACGAACCGCCTTGCGTCGTCTCCGATCAAGAATTGCTTCTACTCGCGAAGCTGGGACACCTGCGCGCCGACGACATGCTCTGGGGACCCGACTTCAACGGCTATCGGCCCGTCCGCTCGTTGCTGGGGGACGTACCCGCAGCCGAGCAAATTCGTGTCGAGGCAACCCGGCCCCCTCTAGGCGCCGTGGAGACGACCGACCTTTACACGATGCCGACCACGACGTTGGGAGGCGCGAAGCGGCGCCTCAACCTAGTCGGCGTGGTGGGTTTGCTGGTCGGAATGGCGTTGCTCGCAGGGCTCGGCCTGGTGACGTATAGTTTCTTGGCGACCGATCCTGAGCCGACAACACACGCCGCCGCTGTCATCGCGCCCGTGCCTGCTCTCCCCGAGTCTCAGTCCGCCTCTAGCAATTCTACGTCCACCCCCGTTCAGCAGCCCGCTCCTCAACCGGCCACGGCAAATGCTGAAAGTCCGGCTGGCTCCGCAGCGCAGGCGGAGCAGCAACAGGAAGAAGCGAAGGAAGACGTCATCGTCCACACCGTCAAGGTCGTCGATATCGAGCCGCCGCAAACGTCGACCCCGTCGGCCTCGGTTGCCAACCCTGCCGCCAATGGCTCGACAAACGCGGTTCCAACGCCGGTCAAGAAGCCCGCAACGTCGGTGCAGAGCCTGGGCCTAGCGGGACACGGGCAAGCGAGCTCGGCCGCTTCCGGACCGATCGCCGAAACGCCCCATCAGACTCCGATGGGCCTTGGACCGTTCGGCTTCAACTCAGCGAATTGAACTGCGGTCGGTCGTCGTAATCGCGGGCGAGAAGCGTCTTGCCAAGCCGGCGGCGTGGCGGCTAGAACCCAAGGGTCAGAACCATCTCTTTCCTAGGCAGCGCCATGCGTTGATGACGCGCAAGGCGTTGATTACATAGGAATTGGTGGGGGATCGTCTAATGGTAGGACAGCGGACTCTGACTCCGTCAGTCTAGGTTCGAATCCTAGTCCCCCAGCCATTATTCCCCAGGATTATAGGGGGTCAGAGCCCCCTTGGGGAATCCCAAGAACGTATCGCTGACTCACGTTTGTGTTCCCTTTGGCTTCCGTGCCCTTACGGGTAGGTGGAGTTCGGGATCAGACTTTGCCCTGTTCAACACCACGGTCTGATGGACCGGCCACCCCATCTGAAAAAGAGCTCTCCGTCCATCTGGTAGTAGACGAAGCGGGAGCCGGTCGGGGCGAACCTCATCCTGGTGCCATACTCACGGGGTGTCCTATGCCTTGCTAGACGAGCTCGGAGGTGTCTGCTTTGCCTCTAAGGTCAGGCTCGTCCAAGCGCGACCGCGGGGCTTTGCCGCGTAGCAAGCCACGCGGGGTAGAATGAGCCAAGAATCCCGAGCACTACGGCCGCCGCGGCGGTAGCGATAACGAGGCCGAGCGTAGGACGCACGGCCACGAAATGCCCAATGGCCGGGATCACGTTGAGCAGCTGGCATCCGAGAACGCCGATCACCACGCCCGCGATGCTGCCGATGGCCGAGAGGATGACCCCCTCGATCACAATGGCACCGGTGATGCGCTTCGTCGACCAGCCGATCGCGGCGAGGATGCCGATCTCGCGGGTGCGCTCGAGCACGGACATCAAGAGCGTGTTGAGGACCATCAGCACGCCCATCAGGAGAGCGACCCATGCCATCGACCGTGACACCGCGCGCAACAGGCCAATCATGCTGTCGTTGCGCATCACGTTCTCGCTTCTTGTCGCGGACAGGCCCCCAAGAGCCTCGATGTCGCGAGCGACGTGCTCGACCTCGGTTGAGTCTTGAGGATGGGCAAGCTTGACGGAAAAGAACGTCACTACGTCGGGCCGAAACGTCAGCTCCTGCATGTCGGCAAGCGGGACGACGACGATGTTGCGATTGATGATCGAGTTGAAACGCGTGATGCCGACGATCTTGAACTCCTCTTCGAGGAGGCCAATTGAATCGCCAGCGTGCTTTTGCATGGCGCGGGCGAGGTCAATACCGACCAATGCGACCTTGCGTTCACCAGCGCGCGGCAGGCGCCCCTCTTCGAGAGGCACGTTCTGCCAGAAGAAGCTGTCTTGAGCCCAGCCTGCAGCAAGCACGTGCTCATCGCGGTCAGTGCCGACAAGCGAGAGAAGCTCGCTCGACACTGCGGCAACACCGGGAACCTGCGCAATGCGCGCGCCAACGGACTCAGGGATCGTTCCGCCGAACAGCTCGGCAGTTCCACTGCGCCTCACGGTCAGGTCGGCACCGTGCTCCTCGATGCTCTGCTCCACATTCTGCTCAACGCTCTGCGACAAGCCATAAAGCGTAATGAAGCTGCCGACGGCGAGCGCGACGCCAGCCGCGGTAAGAACGGACCGCGTCGGCCGGCGCCTCAGATTGCGGAACGCAAGCTGAAGATGGTTCATTTTGCCACCTCGCGGAGCTTTGGCCGGGCTTGGTCGGTTAGGCGGCCATCCTTGATGCGAACTTGCCGCGCGCAGCGGTCGGCGAGGTGCACATCGTGAGTCACGAGGACAAGGGTCACGCCGCGCCCCCGGTGCAAGTCGAACAGGAGGTCCATGATCGCCGAGCCGTTGACGCTGTCAAGATTGCCTGTCGGTTCATCGGCAAGGATCAGCGTCGGCCTGTTGACGATGCTGCGCGCGATGGCGACCCGCTGGCGCTCGCCACCGGAGAGCTGATGCGGCAAATGCGTCGAGCGCGCGGTCAGGCCAACGGCATCAAGGGCGGCTTCGGCGCGACTCTTGCGCTCCCGGCTGTCGATCCCAGTGCCAAAGGTGGCAACCTCGACATTCTCGTTCGCGGACAAGGTCGGAAACAGATTGAAGTCCTGGAAGACTATGCCGATTTCGGAACGACGCAGTTTGGTCCATTCCTCGGCTGTCGTGACCGGCGCACCATTCCATCGAATAGATCCCGCAGAGGGCGCCATGATGCCGCACATCAACATGATGAGCGTGGTCTTACCGCTGCCGCTGGTCCCGACGACGGCGACGGACTGACCCTTTTCTATCGTGAAGCTGACGTCATCGACGGCAACAATGCGGCCTCCGTCGAAGTCGCGACTGACATGCTCCAGTGTGATCAACGCGGCCAACGGTCTATCCAATCCGGGACGAGCACCCAGTCTAAGCTAAAATGCGATAGTGGCTTGCAGCGCCGTCGCTAGCAGCACGAGAATTGTGGTTTGGCACTTGATCAATATCAAGGCTGGCTTCGTCCGCTCAAATTGACGCAGAAGGTACCGAGGTGACGAGGCAGGCATGAAAAATACAATTCGAATTGTTCTTATCGCCATCTTGGTTGGAATGACCATGCCGCTCGCAACGCCCACATGGTCCGCTGAGGAAAACGTTGCTGCGGCGGCTCGCCAGTTTGTGGATCGGGTCAACGATGCGTCGATGTCATTCTTTGCCTCAGGCTCGGATGCGGACGCCCGTGAGAAGTGCCGGGAGTTGCTCTCCTGGGCTTTCGATATGCCCGCAATGAGCGAAGACGTCGTCGGCAAAGCCTGGGCAAGCGCCAGCGAGGAGGACCGCAAAGCGTTCCTTGACGCGTTCGAGGACGAGATCATTGGCGAGTACCTTCGCCGCATGAAGGACGCCACGGCGATGACCTTCGTCGGAACCAGGTCCGCCGGTCATGGCGAGCTTCTCGCCGCAAGCAAGGTGGCGGTCGCGGGCAAGCCCGATCAAACATGGATCTGGCGCCTGCGGCCACAAGGCGACACCTGGCGGATCGTGGATGTTACGGTCGACGGGAAGAGCGCGATTTCTTCCGAGCGCAATACCTACGCGAAAGTCCTCAAGCTCAACCACGGAGATATGAAGGCGCTGATCGAATACGTGCGGAGTTGCGCTGATCCATGAGCAAAGCAACTATTGAGGATGTGAAGCGCTGAACGTAGCCTAGCCGCGCCGTTTCGCCGATGGCGGCTACGCCAACAAGCCAAGCTTTCCGGCGGTGCCTATGTCCGCTTTGGGTCATTAGCGGACCTCGGCGGCGCGGATCCCGGAGGTTCGGCTTTACCCCTAAAGGGTCCACTTCACCGGACCTCCTCAACGTCGTTGTACCACTTCACCTTTTCGCCGATCTTTCCGCGCAGCCGCCAGGCAAGTGGCTTGGGCTCGGCGTCGATCCGTTTGCGAAGGGCAGCGACCTGCGCGAGGAGGCGTGCCTTCTGGCCGCTATCGAGATGGGCGTGGCTGTCGGCGTAGCCCTGGAGTTTCTCCAGGTTCATCGTTGACGTTCGCCACAGCCCCCAATCCTCCGCGCACAATTTGGAGATCCTGGCGACGTTCAGGATTTCCCCGTCGCTTTCGCCGAACGAGTGCTCGAGCAGAAGCGCGATCATGTCCACGAGGTCTTTCTCGTTGATCTTCACGATCTGCATTTTGGCGAGGAGCAGCTCGGCCAGCGGCAGCGTCGGCGTGTCGATCTCAAGCCGGTCCTCGACAAATATCGGATGGCAGAAGTCGAGCTTGTCGTAGAAGACATCGACGTGGATGCCGCTCGAGGTGCTGGCGAAGATGGCGCGAGCTCCCTCCGAAACGACGAACACCTCGCGATCCTCGCGATAACCGAGGCGAGTCAGGATCTCTTGGATCTCGCGCGCTTCCTTCTTGCGCCCGGCAAAGTCAATGTCCCGGTAGACGCGGCCGTTACTAATGAGGGGAGCATGGTTTGGAGAGCGCCGGAGGATGGCCATCGATCCCACCAGGCGAAGCGTGAGCCCAGCCTCGCCGACGACCGCCATGATGCGATCGGCCTCGATTTCCAGCGCTTTGTAATCCAACTCTTCGCTCGCGATCCCTGGCGACCTCTTGGTCTAGGTACGACCGTATGAATCAGGTTTGGCCGCAGGTCTCATTTAGTCGCTATGGCTCCAGATTGCACTGGAGCCATAGCCAATCACCTCGGTTTCGGCCCGTTATTCCGGTGGTATCTCCTTGAAGGCAAAGTCGACGTTGATGCCACGCGAGCGCTGGATCATCTTGGCCAGGAAATACCAAATGATCGATACCGCCAGGATACCGAACACCACCTGATAGGCCAGCACGCTGGTCAGGCCAAGAGCGCTGTAGAACATGAACATCAGCACCATGACGCCGCCCACCAAGGCGCCGATCAGGCCGAACACCGTAACCATCGGGATGTTGCCGAACTTGTAAACCGCGCCGGGCGAGGCATCGTAAAGGGCCTTGGCGCGGTACGGCATCAGGGCGCCGGCGAGCGCGGTGATGACGAAGACATAACCGCAGGCGAAAGTGACGCCGAGGGTCAGCGCCGTCCATTGGCCCCACAAATTGTAGACCAGGATCACCGGTATGCTGGCGAGAAAGTACGCTACGTGGGCGTTGACCGGCGTGTGCAGCCGCTCCGACACCCGGCTCACCCATTCCGGCAACAGCCGATCGAGCGACATGGCCACCATGACGCGGGTCATGCCGATGTAGCAGTTGTTGACGATCTGGAAGGCGTTGAGGATGTAGCCGAGGGAGATGAGCACGACGATGATCGGGCTGCCCGCCAAGGCCATGGCCACGATGTTCGGCCAGAGATAGATGCCGTTGAACTTGCCAGCATCCAATCCGGACCAATAGCCGGCGCCGGCGACGTACAGGAACTCGGTCCCGATGGCATGCTGGAAAGCTGCCGCCAAAGTTGCGAGCAGCAAGCCCGTAGCGATCAGCGACCCGAGGATGATCACGACCTGGTTCTGGAATGAGCGGGCGCCTTTGATCTCGCCGTTTTGCTCGGCGCTATAGGTCGCCCATTGCAGAGAGGTCCACGCGATCGGGGCCACGAGCAGCGTGGCCAGCAGGCTGAACGGTGGATTGAGATCGATGTTGGCCGCCTTCGCCGCGTCGATCGCCGTCTGGTAGAAATTCGGCGCTCCGCCCGAGGCGGTGACGAAGGCGTTGAGCTTATCCGCGAAGGTCTCAGGCGTCGCCGTGAAGAACAGGTAGAGCATGAGGCCGAACGACAGCAGCGTCGCGTACCACATCACATATTGGAATTTGACGTAGTTCTTGAAGCCACTGACCAGGAGCACCATCGCCAGCAACGCATTCAGGACGCTCACGATGATGATGCCCCAGGGCGTCGTGAACCACACGCCGATTGCCGTCAGCGACGCGTTGCCGAGCGTGCCGCCCAGACCGAGAAACAGGGGTGCCAGCCCGAGATAGGCGAGCAGCCAGCCGGACAGCGCCACCCATTGCAGGATCCAGATGACGAAGCCGGACATCACAACCGAGAAGCCGACCCCGCCGCCGAACACCCGGCTCTGAAACACGTAGTCGCCGCCCGAACGCGGCAGCGCCGTCGACAGCCAAATATAGGTCAGCGCGATGGGGATCTCGAAGACCATTGCGAGCAGGATTCCCCAGACGAGGCGGCCGCCGGGCAACGCCCCCGGCGCCCATAGATAGGTCCATGGAAAGATCAGGCCCATGGTCAGGATGTTGTAGATGAAGGCCGAATAAGGCGACATGACCCGCACCAGGCCCGACGTGTTGCGGGTGAAAACTTCCGGTTTTGCTGCAGCGACTGCCATCGTAGGTTCTCCAGCTCTTAGCTTTGTTGCTCTCGGCCCGAGTACTTCAGCCGGCCGTCAGCTGATAGTGCTTCACCTCATCACGCGCCAAAGTCAGAAGGCAGCCACGCAGAACACCTTCGCCATACTCGCTGCCGGGATTAACGGATGTTGTCCGGCCGATCTTGATGACCCCGCCGGACTCGTGGATATGGCCGTGCAGGCTGAGCAGCGGCTGATGCGTCTCGATCGCTCGACGCACCGCCTTGCTGCCGGCGCCATGCATCACGGCCTGGCCCCCTTTGACGATTTGGGTCGGCGGGCTCGTGCTCCAGTCCAGCATCGGACATGTATCAAGCGTCGAATCCACCGGGGGGACATGGAAGTTGAAGATCGCGTGCCGGGTGTCGGCAACGGCTCCCGCCAACCCTTCGATCATCGTTCCGAGATCATCGTCGTCGACCTCGCGCGGCGTCTTCCATGGCGTACGATTGCTGAAGCCGACGCTGATCATGGTGTGGTGATCATCGATCTCGACTTCCTTGCCCTCGCAGAAGGTCATCGCCTGTGCATTCGCAGTCTTGAACAGCTCGAGCACCTCGGGATCGTCGTCGTTGCCGCCGATCACAAAGCATTTGACCCCGGTCCCCGCGAGCCGCGTCTCGGCAAGTTCGATCCAGGAGGCAAGCCGTTCGCGGGCGAGGTCGTGGAACAGGCGATCGACAGCCGCCGCGTCGCCTTGAATCGCCCGATACTCGTCCTCCCCCATGATCTTGCTGTAATAGCCGAGCGTTTTGATCCGATCGTCGAAGTTCTCCAGATCGCCTTGCCCCTCCAGGCGCTCGGTATGGCCCATGAGGTGCGCGCGATAGCTGCCGTTGCTCTCGCGGATAACGGGGATGGCAAGCTTGCCGACCACGTCGCCCCCCATGATGAGGACGTCGGCCTCGTAATGCTTCGCGGCATTGATGAATTTGCGAAAAATGCGGTCCGAGCCGTGAAAATCGGAGGCGAAGAACACACGTGTCAGCGTCTCGGTGCTCTTTGGGGCCGCACTCCTGCGAAAGAAAGACATAAGAACCGGTTCCCCCGCCCAAACGGTGAACTCTTCAGTCCCGACAACCCCGAACTCTCGCTAGTCTACACCCGCCGCGCCAATGCCGCGCCAATCAAGATAAAGCCCAGTCTAGCTTTTTCACAAGGTGCGAAAAGTCACGGCGTTGCGCCGACTGTTGCCAAAAGAGCGCGCCGTCGTCCTCGCTGGGCACGTTCCCGCCAGCCTTGGCTCAGCTTTTGATGCGCGACATCTCGGGGTCATAGAGCGGCTCGAAGAATATCTCTGCGGGCACACGGGAGGTCGCAACCTCGAGCTCGTAGCGGCCCGAAAGCAGCCCGGCCCGGTCGACACCGGTCTCGGCATCGCGCACATAGCCGTAGCCGATCGAGCGCCCGACCGTGTAGCCGTAACCGCCGCTCGAGAGCCAGCCCACGCGCTTGCCGTCGCGATAGATGGTCTCGCGCCCCAGCAGGACCGCCGCGGGATCGGTGGTAAATCCGGCGAGAAGCCGCGGCAACGGCTTCCCCGCCTGGGCTTCGAGGGCTTCCCGGCCCTGAAACGGCCTGTTCGACTTCAGCTTCACGGCCCAGCCGAGGCCGGCGACGAGCGGCGAGTGGTCGGGTCCGATATCCGACCCCCAGGCCCGGTAGCCCTTCTCCAGGCGGAGCGACTCGATTGCCCGGTAGCCGGCATTGGCGATGCCGTGCGGTTCGCCTTCGGCCATCAGCGCATCGTAGACGCTCGCGGCGAATTCCACCGGGATGTGAAGCTCGAAGCCGAGCTCGCCGACATAGGTGACGCGGAGCGCAAGCAACGGGGCCCCGGCAAGGGTGATGCGCTTCAGCCTGCCGAAGGGAAAGGCGGCATTGGCAAGATCGTGTTCGGTCAGTGCCTGCAACACGTCGCGCGAACGCGGCCCCATCACCGAAAGCACGGCATAGGCCGAGGTGACGTCGGTGAGACGGGCATCGAGCCCTTCGGGGATCGAGCGCGAGATCCAGTTGAAGTCGTGGGTGGCGAAGCCGGTGCCGGTGACGATGTAGTATTCGGTCGGCGACAGCCTCCCCACCGTCAGGTCGCACTCGATGCCGCCGCGGGCATTCAGCATCTGGGTGTAGACGAGATGACCTGGCGGCTTGGCCACGTCGTTGGCAGCAATCCATGACAGTGCCTCCTCCGCGTCGCGGCCGGCGAGAACGAACTTGGCGAAGGACGTCTGGTCGAATACGGCGACGCGCTCGCGGCACGCCTCGTGCTCGCGGCCGACGGCATCGAACCAGTTCTGCCGCTCGTAGGTGTAGACGTCCTCGGGCTTCTCCCCGCTTGCGAGATCGGCGAACCAGTTCGGCCGCTCCCACCCGAGCTTCTCGCCAAACGAGGCGCCTTGGGCTTTTAGCCTCTCGTAGAGTGGCGAGCGGCGGAGCGGCCGGCCCGAGCGATACTCCTCGAACGGCCACGCCATGGTGTAGTGCTTGGCGTAGGCCTCGAGGGTGCGGGTGCGCACCCAGTTGGTGTCGAGATGGTTCCGGCCGAAGCGGCGAATGTCGACCGGCCACAGATCGTAAGGCGGCTCGCCCTTGGCCACCCATTCGGCGAGCACCATGCCGGCGCCCCCGCCGGACGCGATGCCGAAGGCGTTGAAGCCTGCCCCGACATAGACGCCGCGCACCTCCGGCGCCTCACCGAGGATGAAATTCCCGTCAGGCGTAAAGCTCTCAGGCCCGTTGATGAACTCTTTGATGCCTGCCGTCTCCATGGCGGGAACGCGGCCGATGGCGAGCTCAAGCAGCGGCTCGAAATGATCGAGGTCGTCTTCCAGCAGCTGGAACTCGAAGTTCTGCGGCAGTCCCTCGATTGCCCACGGCTTGGGATTGGGCTCGTAGCCGCCCATCACGAGGCCCCCCACCTCTTCCTTCCAATAGGTGAGACGGTCGGGATCGCGTAAGGTCGGCAGGCTCGTCGTCACCCCGTCGATCGCCTCGGTGATGAGATATTGGTGCTGCACCGAGACGAGGGGCACGTTGACGCCGGCCATGCGGCCGATCTCGCGCGACCATTGGCCGGCGCAGATCACGAGCTTGTCGCATTCGATACGGCCTTGGTCGGTGATGAC
Organism: uncultured Alphaproteobacteria bacterium; assembly: GCA_963732955.1. Classification (GTDB taxonomy): domain Bacteria; phylum Pseudomonadota; class Alphaproteobacteria; order Rhizobiales; family Methyloligellaceae; genus Methyloceanibacter. The sequence goes on along the minus strand of CAVTBH010000004.1, from coordinate 391,473 downwards.
GGCGCGAAGGCGTCCATTCTCGATCTCGACACTGGTTACGCTCACGCCTTCTTTGATGGTGACGCCCGCATTGCGCGCGCCCTTGGCGAGAGACATGGTGATGTCCGAGGGCGATGCCTGACCGTCGGTCGGGAGGAAGGCGGCGCCGACCACGTCATCGACCTGCATCAACGGCCACAGGTCCTGCGCCTCCTTCGGCGTCAGGAGGTGCATCTCGAGCCCGAAGGAGGTTGCGGTTGTCGCCTGCCGCTTTACCTCGGTCCAGCGCTCTTCATTGCAGGCGAGCCGCAAGCCGCCGTTACGCTTCCAGCCGGTGGCGAGGCCGGTGTCCTTCTCGAGCCGGTCGTAGAGGTCGACGGAGTAGCCGAGGAGCTGGGTGATGTTGGCGCTGGTGCGCAGCTGCCCGACGAGGCCGGCGGCATGCCAGGTTGATCCGGAGGTGAGCTTGCCGCGTTCCAGCAGGAGCACATCGGTGAGCCCCATCTTGCCCAGATGATAGGCCACCGAGCAGCCGACGATGCCCCCGCCGACGATGACGATCTTGGCGGAGGACGGCAGCGCGCTCATGCGCGGTCCATCTCAAGCCAGGCGGCATAAGCGGATTCGAAGCGCCTCAAATTCTCAGCCGTATAGGCGCTGTAATCGAAATCGACGGTGGAGTAGATCTCCGACACCATGCTCCACATGGTTTCGCGCAGGAGCGACGCCGCGGTCATGGCCGCGGCACGGCGGCGCAACGCGTCATCGACCGGCTTGCCGAAATAGAGGCTCAAGACCTGCTCCGCCTGTGCCGGCGGCAGCTCGCTGTTGGAGGCAAGGCCGCCGAGATCGAACAGCGGCGAATTGAAGCCAGCATATTCCCAGTCGACGAGCCACAGGCGCTCGCCGTCGTCGAGGAAGTTTGCGGCAAGCAGATCGTTATGGCCGAACACGACTTCGATCGGACCGACGGCGGCTTCAAGGCGTGCCGCCCTGGTGAGAAGTTCTGGAAGCATGGCAAGATGCCGGCTCGCGCCTTCGCTCAGCGTGTGCCCGTAGTCGCGTACGACGTGGAACACCCAGAACATCGCTCCGGGGCCGCGCAGATATTGCGGGATATCGTGGTGACAGCGCCGGACCATGTCGATCAGACGCTCGAGATTGGCGGGATTGCGGATATCCTCGGGGGCGAAGGTGCGTCCCTCGATGAAGTCGAACACGACAATGCCCGGCTCCGCATGGACGACACGCGGGCTCAAACCAGCCAAATGGGCGGCGCGGCTCGCCGCAAGCTCGTTGGCGCGCACCACGCCGTGAACCGGGATGTCGCTGCCGACGCGCACGACGTAGCGCCGGCCGCGATCCTCGACGGTGAAGTTCTGATTGGTGATGCCGCCGGCGAGCGGCATCGGCTCAACAGGCCCCCACCAAATTTCAAGGTCGGCGACGCGCTCCGTAGAACTCTCTCGCGACGCATCAAGGTTCACGCGTAGCCCTCCCAATCGGGTGTTCGAGGTGTTGGGCAGTACCTAAATCAACCTGTCGGTGATGATGCCCCCGACCTTAGCGCCCCGGGTATCCGATTGCTGAGCCTTTTTACCAAGAGGATGGACGAAGTAGAAGTTTGTGGCTCCGAGCAGCCAATCCGCCCGGTTATTTCGGGTGATCGGCCGCATTGTTGGATCCTAGTGATACCTGGCCGATCGGTGTGATTGCCGATGCCCGCCTTGGGTCAGCCCGCGGCCTCGCCACGGTGCTCAACCTCTTCAAGCCCCACGCCAACCTGCTTCACTCCGATGAGGGGGCCTCGTACAAGACCGGCACCATGTCCGGTATCCGCACGCTGGCGGGCTACGCCGACACCTCAAAGCACGGGGAGGTATCTCGCTTGAGGGCAACGACGACGCGATGCGCTTTCGGCTGCTCCGGACTATCGAGTCCGGACTGCAGTCGGAGATTGGCCGACCGGGTCGACGTTCCCAATGTCCGCTTTGTGCCAAGAGCGGACGTCGCGCTAAAATCAGCGAGTGAGGATTGTGGCGTATTGACCACAACGGGGCAAAAAGTGAGTGGAACGGCGCTATTCAGTTGACACTTATTCATCTCGTTCCTCAACTCCGAGGTCCCTGTACGCAGCAAATCCTGTTGTCCCCGTGAGGTCCTTGTGGCGGGGGGTCCCCGGTGATCAATATCGTCGTCCCCATGGCGGGAAATGGATCGAGGTTTGTCGAGACGGGGCAGATCATTCCGAAGCCGCTCATCGATGTGCTGCACGGCAAGCGGATGATCGAGTACGTGATAGACTACGCAACATTGCCCGAACCGCATCGGTTCATTTTCGTTTGCCTGGAAGATCACCACCGCGCATACGACTTTCACCGCTTCTTCCAGCCAAGCACCAACGACTACGAGTTGATTGTATCGAGAAATGTCACCGATGGGCCGGCAGCCACCGCGCTTTTGGCCAAAGAGTTTGTTGATGATTGTTCCGAGCTGATCATCGCTTACTGCGACAGCTTCTTCACCATCAGCTCGGCCTCCTTTCTCCGGCACGGTCGGGAACGCCACGCTGACGGCGCGCTAATCACTTATCCGTCAGAATCGGCCATGGACGCCTATGCGGAAATTGATGGTGATGGCCGTGTTCTGCGCACGGCGGAGAAGGAGATTATCAGCGCAACCGCAGCGGCCGGCTTCTATTATTTTAGGGAGGGACGAGATTTTGTTGCGGCCGCCAGCGAGATGATCGCTAGACGGTCCAATAAGTGCACCGAGCTGTTCGTCTGTCCCGTCTACAATGAAATGATCAGGCGGGGAAAAATTGTAATCTCAGTTTCGATCGATCGCGACCAGAGAATCGAGATGGGGACGCCGGAGGACTTAGCCAGATCCCGTCAATGGCTCATGCGTCAACACCTCCGGTCCCAGAACCACGCCAGTACCGGACTTATTGGCGATGAGATTGCATGAAAGGCGCATTCTTCAACCTCTGCGCAAAGTGCTCAGGCGCACCCGGATTCTTGAGGGGTTGCGGAAGTTAGATATCCACTTTCATGGCAAGACGTTTCTCCGCGACTTCTACGAAGCAAGCCGTGAGGTAGGCATTCGGCCCTTCCTCATGTGGGGTACTTTGCTGGGTTGTGTGCGGGAAGGCAGATTATTGAAACATGATGGTGACGTTGATCTTGGAATCCTTTGGAGCGATTACGCGAAAAAGCAGGCCTTGGTAGCTTCGATGCAGAGTCGGGGATACGGCGTTGCGATTGACGAAGCCTACAAGCTCAAATTCAAACGCCCATTTTGTCGGCTGATGATTGACGTAGACGTCTTCTATCCTTGGGACGGCATGATGATTTCGTGCCTATGCGAAGTAGACGGCAACTTACTCGCCACGTCCTTCGGCCAAAACGCCTTTGATCGCCTTAGGGAGATCAATTTCCTTGGTGATCTGAAGGTCTTGATTCCCGATCCGCCAACAACCGTGTTGACGACCATCTATGGTGATTGGCGCACGCCTAACAGCCGTTATGATAGTGAGCATGACCTCCTAAATCGGCTGCGCATACCTCCGGGCACGCCTATGCCACGTTTCCCGATAACGGCCCAGGATGCGGCAGCGAAAGTCGAGATAACATGATCGGCAAATTGCGCATTGGAGGTCCCCTCACTTAAGTCGGTGGGCTCTGCGGCACTAGCGCAGTCGACCCTCTCCGGCCATGGGGATGACCTCCCAGCTGGCTTCGGGTGACGAATTCAGGATTGTCCCACCGGCACTCGCGAGACAATAATCGGCGTTTCCTCGAGGCCGCGCACCTGGAGGTCGCATGCGTCGCCGCGCCCTTGTCGCCGCTCTCTGCCTCACACTGCCGCTGATCGGCAGCAGCGCCGCCAGGCATGCGCCAGGATGCGCCAAGACAACGCCATCAAGCCGGATCATTATGGGATCCCAGCTTAGGCGCTTTCCAGCGCATAAGGAGCCAATCATGAAGGTAGCTGACATTTTGCGAATCAAGGGCTCGGCCGTGAAGACGGTGCCGCCGCACGAAACCGCGCTTCTCGCCTCAGGGCATCTCCGTACCGAGCAAATTGGTGCCTTGGTCGTGAGCACCGACGGAAAGTCCATCGATGGCATCGTCTCAGAGCGCGACCTCGCCTACGGCCTGGCGACGCATGCCAGTAGGTTACCGACGATCCCGATCTCCGACCTCATGACGAAAGCAGTCATTGTCTGCTCGCCCGAGGACAGCGTTACCGACGTGATGAAGCTGATGACCCAGCGGCGTATTCGCCACCTGCCCGTCAAGGATGGGGATCGACTTGTCGGAATTATCAGTATCGGCGATATCCTCAAGCACCGGCTTGAAGAGTTGCAAGTCGAAGCAGACGTGCTTCGGGATTATGCCGTGGCTGCCCGGCATTAGAGTCCTCGGCGAGCGAGCTGTCAGTATTACAAGACCGACGAACATTGTTGCTGATCAGCTACCGATGAGGGCTCTGGAGGTGTCAGCTATGGATCACTAGCGGACCCTTCGAGGCTGCATGAAAAAGAGTCCGCTCTATCTCTGAAAGCAGACATTCTGCAAGGCGACTGAAAGCGTCAGCTGAGTGCCAGAATCGAAACACCATCGAGTAATATGTTCACCAGTGGACGAAGGACGCTCTCTATGACCGCTGCGGATCAGCCCAAAGCAGGCGCCGCCAAGAAGGGCAATGCCGAGGTATCCCTTTCTATCGGCGGCAATGGATATGACTTGCCGGTGCGCCAGGGGACGTTGGGCCCCGATGTAATCGACATCAGCAGCCTTTATCAGGACACGGGCTGCTTCAGCTATGACCCAGGCTTCACCTCCACGGCAAGCTGCGAGTCGAAGATCACGTTCATCGACTTTGACAAAGGGATCGTCCTCTATCGCGGTTATCCGATCGAACAGCTCGCAGAGCACAGCACCTTTCTTGAAACTTGTTACCTCCTGCTTTACGGCGAACTCCCGACGGTCCAGCAGTACGAGGCGTTTGACAGCCGCATCGTCAAATACGCGAGGGTGCATGAGCAGCTGACCCGGTTCTACTCCGGGTTCCGACGCGACGCTCACCCGATGGCGGTGATGGTCGGCGTGGTCGGGGCGCTCTCAGCGTTCTATCACGACTCCATCGACATCAAGGATCCCGCTCAGCGCGAGATTGCGAGCATTCGCCTGATCGCGAAGATGCCGACCATCGCCGCCATGGCCTACAAATATTCAATCGGCCAGCCGTTCATCTATCCGAGAGACGACCTCAGCTACTCGGCGGACTTCCTGCATATGTGCTTCGCCGTGCCTTGCGAGGAATACGAGGTCGACCCCGCTCTCGCCAGCGCCATGAGACAGATTTTTATCGTTCATGCCGACCACGAACAGAGCGCGTCCACTGCCACGGTGCGCCTTGCCGGATCGTCGGGCGCCAATCCTTACGCCTGCATCTCGGCCGGCATCGCCTCGCTGTGGGGACCGATCCACGGCGGCGCCAACGAGGCTGTACTCATGATGCTGGAGGAGATCGGCTCGGTCGACCGTGTCCCAGAATATATTGCGCGCGCCAAGGACGAGAACGATCCGTTCCAACTCATAGGTTTCGGCAATCGCGTCTATAAGGCCGAGGACCCAAGAGCCGCGATCATGCGGAAGGCCTGCCATGAGGTGTTCGAAGCTGTGGGCCACCCCCACCGCGACGACCCGATCCTTAAGGTGGCACTTGAGCTCGAGCGCATTGCTCTCTCCGACGACTACTTCGTCGGGAACAGGCTTTGTCCAAACCTCGATTTCTATACGGCGATCACGCTGAAGGAGCTTGGATTTCCCACGGAGATGTTCACGGTGGTGTACGCCATCGCCCGGACGGCGGGCTGGATTGCACAATGGAAAGAGATGATCGACGATCCCTCGCAGCGCATCGGCAGGCCGCGCCAGCTCTATACTGGCGCCACCCAGCGCACCTACATACCGATGGAACTACGCCATTAAAGCCATCGGGGGTTCAGTCCGCTGTGGGTCATTAGGCGACATGGCATCCAGTAAGCTCTCCTTGCATTGTCCGCGTCGGTCAACAAGCCGCACGTAGGACACCCCCCTCGAACAAGCCCGCGCAAGCTTCTCCTCCCAACCGAAAAGGAGGAGCCAGCTGCTGCTGGGCCACACGAAGATCGAGAGCACGGTCCGCTACCTCGGGATCGAGGTTGATGACGCACTAGCGGTAGCTGAGCAGATAGACGTCTGAAAAATAAGGCAGAGCAGACATGCTCTGCCTCCAAAGCTAGGTCCGCTAAGTGCCAGCAGCGGACATCCGCGATTCCCGCGCAGCCGCTATCGATGGCGGTCCGGCCGTCGCCAAACGAAAGCCCCGAGAGTCTCCTCTCGGGGCTACGATGCAAACAGGACTTCGAGTAGGCGCCGTCAGTCTTGCTCGGCGCCAAGCACTCTACCAAAGCGAGTTAAAGACCTTGGCAGCTCCAACCTTGGTCGTTTTGCATTTTCCCGTCCACGCTTTCCATGCTGGAAAGTCTTTCCAACTGGCTTTGGCCTGCTCGAAGTGATCAACAACGCCCTCATTGCTGTTGTAGACCTCCGTCAGGCAAAAGACCGTATTCCCGGTAGGCTTAGAAGCCAGATCAAACGGTTCTGAGAGTTCCGGCGTCTTGGAGACGTCATAGCTCAAAAGCGCCTTTGGCCCCTGGCGGTGGTGCGTTGCCTTCATCCAATCAATGTGACTGCGATAGAGCCGGTCGCCCTCCGCCACTTGGTCGGCAGGACAAATAGAGGTGACCATGAACCGTATTTCGTTCGCTTGTGCCATTTGACTCTCCTGAAAAAAATGAAGTTTTGCCGCGCATAGACGTGCGGGTGATGTCTCGCAGCTAGGAAGCCGCGGGTCTGGAGCGTGGGGTGCTCGGTGTGCTGAGATTTTTCGGGAAAGGGGGGCGTGCACGTATTTGGCACGGTAGTCTTCACCGTCAGCGCCTGGGGTCCGGCGTGCCAGTGCTCGAACCATAGGCCTTACCTAAGTGCACTGCAAGCTCCGCGTGCTGACCGTTGTTGTTGCTAACAAAAGTTGAACCGCTCAAAGTTTGTTCAGGGCGTTCCCGACGGGCACGACATTACGATCAGCGAACTCCTAAAAAGTGCGTAGCGCCCCCTCTAGAGGCCCATTGGCGGCACGCACTGCCGCTTACAGCAGCGGCATCTTGTAGTTCACGATGGCGCGGAGCTGCCGCAAATCGTTGTTCGGCAGGTCGGTCTCGTCGTAGTGCTCGTCGATATACTCAACTTCCGCCCGAAGCCCGACTAGGGGCCCTGAGTTCGGCTCGAAAGCGAGACGAAGGTCGAGCTCGTCACGATCGGATTTCGGTTTCCCCGTTTTCGCGCCGACCGCATCGACGCCTTGGCCATAAGCCGCGTAGAACTTCATTCCGTTGAGGCCGAGCTTCGAGAAGTCGTAGGAGAGACTGGCGAGGTAGCCCTTCTCGCCCGCCCGTTGAAACGACGAGATGAACATCGACGTGAACGTGGGATTGAAGCCGTAGGGATCGCGGAAGTCGGCGCCGCGGCCAACCTGGGAGTGGGCGCCGGTGAGCACGAAATTCCGGTAGCTCGCGATGAGCCGCACTGACGCCTGATAGGTTTCGAACGGGGCATTCTTGATCAGATCCGCGCCGACGCTCCTCTGATCGAGGTCGTTGACGCTGATGCGGAAGCTTGGGCCGCCGTCGCTCCCGCCGAATGGCAACACATAGTCGACCTCCCCATAGGCCGTGTTCATGCTGTCCTTGATCAGATAGTTGACGAGGCCAAAGTTGAGCGTCGATGCGCTGTGGCTAACGCCGGTGATCAGCACCCCGTCGTCCTCCTTGACGCCGAGCGCCTGCGACAGGGGAATGAAGTTGTCGGTGTTGTGCGGTTTGTAGCTCCACAGATAGGACAGGATGTAATCGAGGGGTTGGTCATGATGCTCCGGCAGCATCACCACGCCTTCATAGGTGAGCGGGATCATGCGGGTGTCATACGGATTGATGAACGGCGTGCGCACGAGCTGCCGGCCGACGGTGAGCTCCTGTCCGGCGAATCTCAGCCGGCCATTGGCCTGGCCGAACACCGTGATCTGGTCGCCATCCGGACTGAGGTTCCAGGTGGAGCCCGCCTCCGCGTTCGCATAGAGCGGCTGGGTCGTGTACAGCACGGCGTTGAGCTGGAGGAGGTTCGCGAGATAACCCGACTGATAGGACAGGTAGCCGCCGGTCGTCAGCGCCTTGGGCTCCGAGATCCCGAACACGTCCTCGCCCAGCCAATAGGTTCGACTGTTCAGCGTAAGCGCGGTGTCGCGGAAGAACGGACTTAACGTCTCGAGGCCCGGGTTCGCTGCCCTGATCGCGGCCCGGCGTTCGTCGACGACGGGTGCTGGGCCTTTGAGATCTTCTCGCGGTTCGATCGGGCCGTCGAAACCCTCTCCGATCGGGCTGTAGGCTTGGGCCGCCGTCGCCGGAACCGGATAATCCGTCGGCCCGCTCTGCCCGCCGCCGCCATCCCCGGCCTGAGCAAAAGCGGCGGCGCCGAGCCCGAGCCCCACGGCGATCGCAGCAATGGCGAGGGCGCCGCGAAAGGCGACCCCCGCATTGACCTGAGCCACCGCCTCCGCCCCCCTTGGCCGCGACGTTCCTCCAGTCAGGGTATTTCGACGCAATCTAGCCGATTCCGCGCTCCTATCGAGCAAAGATACCGTTCTATCGTTCTCCCGCTTGGCCGCCTCGTTTGCTAGTCTCCGCCAGCCCGAAGCACTGACATCTCCACGAAGGTTCTGAGACATGCTTTACAACACGCGCCGACGCGCGCTTGGCCTCCTCATTGGCGCCGCCGCCGGCCTCCGTCTGTTCCCGCCGCTGCCGCGTGCCTCGGCCAAGACGACGGAATGCTTCGCGCTCCAGCCCTTCGGCGACTGGAAGGGCATTGCCACCAATACCCAGGCCGGCGCCAAGATCGGCCAGATCAGTTTCGACAGTGAAGACTGCATTCTCCGCGGCACCATGCAGGTCGCGGCGAGCCTCGACGCCAAGCTTGTCCTCTACGGTGACCCCGATGAATTGCCGCTGCCGAAGTCGTTCCTCATCAAATCGGACAACCGGCTGATCGTGCGCGCCGATGACGGCACCACCGCAGTCGACGAAGCGCTGTGCGGCAACTGCACCGATATTCGCGACGACAAGGTATCCGTGGTGCTCCCGCTCGCCACCAGCGCGCTGTTCCGGGAGAGCAAGTCCCTCAAGATCACCATCAAGTTCGGGGACAAGGAGGATTGCAGCTTCACCATCAACTGCGAGGATCTCCGCAAGGCGCTCGACTGGGCCAGAGAGAAGAAGGAGGACCTCGCCAAATCCTTCGACGCCGAAGAGTGCACGCCGCCCCAGCAAAGCTGCTTCCTCACGACCGCCTGCTGCGACGTGCTCGGCCTTGGCGACGATTGCTTCGAGCTCCGGACACTCCGCCGCTATCGGGATGACGTACTGGCAAACACGCCAGAGGGCAGCGCCGCAATCGCGGCCTATTACAGGATCGCGCCGACAGTTCTCGCGCGCCTCGAGCAGGGAGACCTGGTCCGACAGCTGTTGCCGATCTATGCGCGCTTTGTTCTGCCGAGCGCCATCGCCGCGCGCCTCGGGCTGAACCGGCTCGCATTCCGTCTCTACCGGCGCATGATGCGCGACCTAACGCGCGAATTGGCGCCAGAGCTTCTGCCCTTGCTCGACCAATCGGCGCACAAGCCGAGGCATACGAAGGTCGAACGCCCAGCCTAGGCTTCGCCTTAATCAGGTCGAAGTGGCGCCCCAGTCGAAGGCTAGGCTCGCGCCCAACAATCGTAAGAAGTCTCGCCCCGGTCGGGGCTCGCGTAAGACGAGAGAGAATGCCGACAGGAGTGGCTGCCGGCCTTCGAGACTAGGGGGGCGTTATCGATGCATTGCCCGACCCCGTCATCGATGGTTCAGGCCGATCGGGCCTCACCGCTAGCCAAGTTTCTGCGGCGCGAAGGGAACCGTGTCATGCCGTTGCGCGTAATGCGTAGTGGTCGCCGACGATGGGGCTCATTCAGACCATTGATCGCGGCGGGGGATGAAATGGCGGGGAACGGCGGAGATCGGGGGATCACCATCAATTCAACCGGGCTTGGCATGGTCGCAGGCGACATCGTCCTGCGGACGAGCGGCGCATGCGCATTCGGCGCGGCCGCGCTGCCCGGACATCATCGTTCAGGAGAGGCAAGTTTTGGAGAGGCAGCGCGCTAGGGGGCACTGGCGCGCTTTTTGAAGGGGGAACGGGGCGCGTTGCGTCGGGCGGTCGGACCACTCGGCGGGAGTAGATTGGAGCTAGACCATGACCGGTTCCACCTCGCCCTGCAAAGCAGAGCCTGGTCTGCGGCCTTCGTGTCCACCGTCTGCGCACAAGCCGAAGCTTGCGGGCCTCGCCGCCATTCCCGGAGTCTATTGGGGCGCCAGCATCAACCGCCCGCGTCCGCGAATAGACCATGGCACTTGGTCGTCGCTCGGCGAAAATTGGTCATCGCTCGGCCAAAAGCTGTCCCTCACCCCACCTCCGTCATTGCTCGCCAGGCTCCGCGCCGTGCCCCCAGACGAGCAACTCCGAAGCTTTCTCACCGATCTAAGTTCCGGCGTTCATGCTCACGGCCACAGTGAAGCGAGCGATAGCGCCGCGTACGCCGCCGGCCTGCCGCTTGAGCCCGGCGCTGCCGGTCACGTGCCGCAAGCTCATGTGCAAGCGCTGATCCAAGAATTCCAACGGCGCCAGCGCCGGGCGAGCCTGCTCGTCGCCGGTTGCGTCGCCGCCTCGGTTGTGCTCACCGCCGCGGGCATCATCGCGCTCATGAGCATGGAGCGGCCGAAGGCCTCCGGCTCCGAACCCGGCACCACCAAATCGTCGGCGGTCTGGCACGGACAACACGCAGCCACCGCTCAGCCAAGGCTCATCCTCGCGTCCATCATCCCTTCGAGCCCGTCCGAGGTCGCGGCAGCCGACCCGGCGCCAGCCCCGTCGACGGAGGCCGCGCATTTCGCCAAGCCCCAATTGATCCAGATGAAGACCAATGTGCCGTTTGCGCTTGCGCCCCTGCTGTCGCTGCGCCAGGCCCGTTACGTCCTCATCCGCGGCCTTCCCAACGAGGCCGCGCTGTCAGCCGGTCAGCGCAATCCAAGCGGCGCCTGGCTGGTGAAGGAGAAGGATATGGCGGGGCTTAGACTCACCATGGGCGGCACCGCCGGCGGCGATTATCCCGTCGAGGTCTATGCGCTCGGCGCCACCAGCACACCGCAAGCACGACAGCGCCTCCTGCTTCGCGTGGAGGAAGGCCCGACGCCAACGACGTCATTCGAGACGAGTTCTCCTGACTCCCTGTTCGACATGGCCTTGGCCAAGGCCAAGCCTGGCGCGTCGCCGGTGTCGCCCGATGCGTCGCCGCAAATGGCGGACGCCATGCGTCTCCTCGTCGATGGCGACGTTGCCGGGGCGCGGCTCCTGTTCGAGCAGCTTGCCGATCAGGGCGAGAGCGAGGCCGCCTATGAGCTCGCCCGCACCTTCGATCCCGAGGCACTGACGGAGCTTGGGGTCAAGGATGTGCAGGCGGATCGCAAACGCGCCGTTACTTGGTACGAACGCGCCTCGGAGATCGGCAACGCCAAGGCCGCCGAGCGCTTGAAGATCCTCGCTAGTCTCGGAGACTAGCTAGAGGTGGGCCGCAGCCGCTAACCGAGGGACCAAATCGGGGGGATCGGCGGTTGCGGCCCAACGTTTTCTAGAGAACGTGGCGGCGCCTGAGCTCGTCGAGGACGGCGTCGGTGAGCAGTTCCGCGTTGGTATTCTTGGTCTTCAGCGCTAGCTCCGGATCGTCAGGCACCTCGTAATCGGAATCGATGCCGGTGAAGTGGGTGATCAGCCCCGCGCGCGCCTTGCGGTACAGCCCTTTCGGATCGCGCGCCTCGCAGACCTCGAGCGGCGTGTCCACGAACACCTCGATGAACTCGCCGTCCTGGAACAATTCCCGCGCCATGCGCCGCTCGGACCGGAACGGCGAGATGAACGAGACCATCACGATCAGACCGGCCTCGACGAACAGCTTCGCCGTCTCAGCGACGCGCCGGATGTTCTCGACGCGGTCGGCATCGGTAAAGCCGAGATCCTTGTTGAGGCCGTGGCGGACATTATCGCCGTCGAGCAAATAAGTATGCCGGCCGATGGCGTGCAGACGCTTCTCGAGCAAATTGGCGATCGTCGACTTGCCTGAGCCGGAGAGGCCGGTGAACCAGAGCACGCAAGGCTTCTGGCCTTTGAGGCCCGCCCGCGCGCGCTTGTCGATGGAAAGCTCTTGCCACTGGATATTGGTGGCGCGCCGCAACCCGAATTCGATCATGCCCGCGGCGACCGTGGCATTGCTGAAGCGGTCGATCAGAATGAAGCTCCCCGTCTCGGCATTGTCGCCATAGGGGTCGAACACGAGAGGCCTGCTGACGCTAAGATTGCAGGACCCGACCTCGTTGAGCTCGAGCGTTTTGCCCGCCACATGGTCGAGATTGTCGACATTGAGCTTGTATTTGAGGCTGGAGATGGTGGCGGTGGCGGTCTGGTAGCCGCATTTGATCACATAGGCGCGCCCCGGCAGCATCGGCTCCTCGTCGAACCACACCACTCTGGCGGCAATCTGGTCGGCAAGCGCGGGCGCGGCTTCGGGCGCGGCGATGACGTCGCCGCGGCTGACGTCGACCTCCTCGGCGAAGGTCAAGGTGATGGCGTCGCCACGATGGGCAACATCGAGATCGCCGTCGGCGGTAACGATGCGGGCGACGTGCACCCGCCTGCCCGAGGGCTGGATCACCACCTCAGCGCCTGGCTTGACCGAGCCGCTCGCAACCGTGCCGGCATAACCGCGGAAATCGAGATGCGGCCGGTTCACCCATTGCACCGGAAAGCGGAACGGCTCTTCCTTCTCCTCCGGCGTGACATCGACGGTCTCGAGATGCCCGAGCAGCGTCGGGCCGTGATACCAATGCATCGCCGGACTCGGCGTCGTCACGTTGTCGCCCTTGAGCGCCGAAACCGGGATTGCGGTCACCGACTCGAAGCCGAGCGGCGCCGCGAAGTTCATGAAATCGTCGGTGATGGCGTCGAACCGCGCCTGATCGAAATCGACCAGGTCCATCTTGTTCACCGCGAGCGCCACCTTGCGAATGCCGAGCATCGACACGATGCAAGCATGCCGGCGCGTCTGGGTCAGGACGCCGTTGCGGGCGTCGACCAGAAGCACGGCGAAATCGCAATTCGACGCCCCCGTCGCCATGTTGCGCGTGTACTGCACGTGGCCCGGCGTATCGGCGACGATGAATTTCCGCCGGGGCGTCGAGAAATAGCGGTAGGCCACGTCGATGGTGATCTTCTGCTCACGCTCGGCCTGAAGGCCGTCGACCAATAGCGCGAGGTCGAGCGGCGCGGCGGCGACGCCCGGACGTTTCGAGTTCGCGCTCGGCGCTTCTCAGCTGGTCGTCATAGACCTGCGCCGAGTCGAACAGCAGCCGCCCGATCAGCGTGCTCTTGCCATCATCGACGCTGCCGCAGGTGAGGAAGCGCAACAGGCCGCGATTTTCCTCGGCGGCGATGCGCGCTTTCAGCCGCTCCTCGGCGCTGTCGCGCCCGCTGTCCACGACGCTCAACCGCGGCATCAGAAATACCCCTCCTGCTTCTTCTTCTCCATGGACCCGGTCTGATCGTGATCGATGACCCGGCCCTGGCGCTCCGACGAGCGCGCCGCGACCAGCTCCTCGATGATCTCGGGCACCGTCGCGGCATTCGAACTCAATCGCCCCGGACAAGGGATAGCAGCCGAGCGTCCGGAACCGGACGCGGCGCATCTCGGGGTTCTCTCCGGCATCCATGGGCAACCGGTTGTCGTCCACCATGATCAGCATGCCGCCGCGCTCGACCACGGGGCGCTCAGCGGCGAAATAGAGCGGCACCACCGGGATGTCCTCGAGATAGATGTAGGTCCACACGTCGAGCTCGGTCCAATTGGAGAGCGGAAACACGCGCATGCTCTCGCCGGGCTTCACCCGGGTATTGGCGAGGTGCCACAACTCCGGCCGCTGGCGCTTCGGATCCCAATTATGCGCGGCGTTGCGGAACGAGAACACGCGCTCCTTGGCCCGCGACTTTTCCTCATCGCGTCGGGCGCCGCCGAAGGCGGCATCGAAGCCGTGCAGCTCGAGCGCCTGCTTCAGGCTCTGCGTCTTCATAATGTCGGTATAGAGGGCGCTGCCATGGGTGATCGGGGAGATGCCGTCCTTAGCCCCCTGCTCGTTGATGTGGACCATAAGGTCGACGCCGAGACGTTTCGCCTCGCGGTTGCGAAACGCGATCATCTCGCGGAACTTCCAAGTGGTGTCGACATGGAGCAGCGGAAATGGCGGCTTGGCCGGATAGAACGCCTTGAGCGCGAGGTGCAGCATCACCGAGGAGTCCTTGCCGATCGAATAGAGCATGACCGGGTGACGGAACTCCGCCACGACCTCACGCATGATCTGAATGCTCTCAGCCTCAAGCTGACGCAAATAGGTCGAAAGTCTGTGCTTCATAAGCGAGGCACCCCCTGATTTTCGAGCTTCCGCTTAGCACCTCGGGGCCTTTCGGACAATTTCGCCGCAAGCCCTACGATCTTTGCGCAAATTAACGCGAAATGCTAAGCCACGCCCCCATGTCGAGGGACGGATAGAACCTGCCTATGAATGACAAAATTAAGGCGCAACCGGGCCAAAAGCCCGGGAAATCGAGCCCGCCAGCGCTTGAGAATATACGGGTCGGCATCGTCGGCCTGGGCTATGTCGGCCTGCCGCTTGCGGTCTACATGGCGCGCCATTTCCCGGTCTTAGGCTTCGACATCAACAAGGCCCGGGTGGGGGAGTTGTCCGCAGGCCGCGACCGCACCCATGAGGTGACCGACGAGGAGTTCGCTGCCGCAAGGAGCCTCACCTACTCCGCCGACATCGAAGACCTCAAGGACTGCAATTTCTTCATCGTCACGGTGCCGACCCCGATCGACCAGGCCAAGCGCCCCGACCTTACGGCGGTGATGCGGGCGAGCGACACCGTTGGCCAAGCGCTCTTGCCGGGCGACGTGGTGGTGTACGAATCGACGGTCTATCCGGGGGCAACCGAGGAGATCTGCGTGCCGATCCTCGAGCGTGCCTCGGGGCTCACCTTCAATCGCGACTTCTTCGTCGGCTATTCGCCCGAGCGGATCAATCCGGGCGACATGCAGCATCGCCTTCCCAGCATCGTCAAGGTGACCTCAGGCTCGACGCCCGAAGCCGGCGACCTGATCGACAAGGTCTATGGCAGCGTCATCACCGCCGGCACCCACAAGGTGAGCTCGATCAGGGTGGCCGAGGCGGCAAAGGTCATCGAGAACATCCAGCGCGACGTCAACATCGCGCTGATCAACGAGCTTGCGATGCTGTTCAAGGAGCTCGGTCTCGACACCCGCGAGGTTTTGAATGCGGCCGGAACCAAGTGGAATTTTCACGCCTACCGTCCCGGCCTTGTCGGCGGCCACTGTATCGGCGTCGATCCCTATTACCTGACCCACAAGGCGCAATCGATCGGCTTCCACCCGGAAATGATCCTCGCCGGGCGCCGCATCAATGACGGCATGGCCGGCTTCGTCGCCCGCGACATCATCAAGGCGATGCTTCACCGCAAGCTGAAGATGGACGAGGCCAAGGTGCTGGTGATGGGGTTCACCTTCAAGGAGAACATCCCCGACACGCGCAACACCAAGATTGCCGATCTGGTGCGGGAATTGGGCGCCTTTCTCGATGTGTCGGTGTTCGATCCCGTCGCCGACCGCGAGGCGGCGCTCGAGGAGTATGGCATCGACCTCCTGCCCGAGTTGCCGGATGACCACTTTCAGGCCGTGGTCCTCGCCGTGAAGCACAGCGACATCGTCGGCCTCGGCCGCGAGCGCATCGGAGCGCTGCTCGCGCCGGGCGGCCTGATCTACGACGTCACCGGCGTGCTCGCGCCCGGCGAGAGCGACGCCCGCATCTAGCGCAAGTCAACGCGGGAAGGACGGCGTCTCGGCAGCCTCTTCCTCGGCGCCCTTGCCGTTCCGCGCCTTCGCCTTCGCCTCCATCCTCCGCTCTTCCTGGAAGTAGCGATAGGCGCTGACGGGAATGAGGGCGAGATAGATCACCGAACCCGCGGCGAGCGTCAGCGATGGATAGGTCAGGAGCAGCGCGATGAACGCCGCCGCCAGCACGAACACCGGCGGCACATATTCGCGGGCGATCCTCTGCCCGATCATCTTGCCGGAAAAGGTCGGCACCCGGCTCACCATCAGGAGCGCGATGACAAGCGTATAGACCAACGCCAGCGGCGTAAGGCTCGGCAGGTGGAAGCCAAGATCCTGCGCATAGATCGGCAGCAAAAGGAGCAGAGCCCCGGCGGGCGCCGGCACGCCGACGAAATAGCCGCTCTTCCAGGCCGGAAGATCGGAGCGCTCAAGGGCGACATTGAAGCGCGCAAGCCGGAGCGCCGCGCACACCGCATAGATCAAGACGGCGATCCAGCCCGTGCTGCGGAGATCGTCGAGCGCCCAGTTGAAGATGATGATCGCCGGCGCCACGCCGAAATTGACGAAGTCGGCGAGAGAATCGAGCTCGGCACCGAAGCGGGACGAGGCCTTCAACAGCCGCGCGATGCGGCCGTCGATGCCGTCGAGGAAGGCGGCGAAGACGAGCGCGGCCACCGCCAAGTCCCAGCGATGCTCGATCGCCATGCGGATCGCCGTCAGGCCGGCGCAGAGCCCGAGCAAAGTGAAAATGTTGGGGATCAGGACGCGGATCGGCACCTGGCCGCGCGAGAATACCCGCTGCCTCGGCTTGCGATCGTCCCGCTCAGGATCGAAGGGAGGAAACATCGACAGACCTCACCATGGGTACGAGCCTAGCCTTGCGGCGCGCCGAGGCTCACGGTTTCGCCGCTTGGCAGTTCGGCAAGCACCGTCTCGCCGCCAATCGCGATCTGGCCGGCCGTGACCAGGACGTTGGCACCGACCGGCACATAGACGTCAACCCGGCTGCCGAAGCGGATCAGCCCGATCCGCTCGCCGGCCGCAACGCTAGTCCCCTCGCCGAGGAAAGTCACGATCCGCCGTGCCACCAGGCCAGCAATCAGTACGACGCCGACGGCTTCGCCCGCGGCCGTCTCGATCACCATGGCGCGGCGCTCGTTCTCCTCGCTCGCCTTGTCGAGCTCGGCATTGAGAAACTTCCCCGGCACATAGATGCTGCGCACCACCTTCCCGGCCACGGGGGCGCGGACGATGTGCACGTCGAGCACCGAGAGGAACACCGAGATACGGGTGAGCTGGGTGTCGGCGAGACCAAGCTCGCGCGGCGGCGCCACGCGCTCCACGCCGGAAACCTTGCCGTCGGCGGCGCTGACCACGAGCCGCGACCGCACGGGTGTCACCCGCTCGGGATCGCGGAAAAAATAGACGCAAGCGAGCGTCAGGATCAGGCCGAGCCAGCCGAGCGGCGGCGCCAGCACGAACAGGATCAGGGTCGCGACGGCAAAGCCGAGGATAAATTTGTGGCCGTCGCGATGGGGCGGCACGAAGGCGCCGGTAATGCTGTCGAGAATGCCGTGACGGTCGCTCATTTTGATCTCCAGAATTTATTGGCCGGCGAGGGCTTCGTCATCGAGCCGCTCTGCGGCCCGTAAGGAAAGTTCAGCCTCGGCGTCGGTCTCGAGCACATGCGCCAGGCGCTCGCGGGCCTCGTCGGCCTCGCGCTGGCGGGTCCAAAGGCTGGCATAGAGACCGCCCTTCGCCAGCAGCTCGAGATGGGTGCCCTGCTCGACGATCTTGCCCTGGTCGAGCACGATGATGTTGTCGGCTTGGACCACAGTGGAAAGGCGGTGGGCGATGACGAGCGAGGTGCGGTCCCGCGCCACGCGCTCGAGCGCATCCTGAATTTCCTTCTCGGTGTGGCTGTCGAGCGCCGACGTCGCCTCGTCGAGCATCAGGATCGGCGGCGATTTGAGGATGGTCCGCGCGATGGCCACGCGCTGCTTCTCACCGCCCGACAGCTTCAGGCCCCGCTCGCCGACGAGGGAATCATAACCTTGCGGCAAGGTCTTGATGAAGTCGTCGATCTGGGCGAGCCTTGCTGCTTCGTGAACCTCGCGGTCGCTCGCTTTCGGCTTACCGTAACGGATGTTGTATTCGATGGTGTCGTTGAACAACACCGTGTCCTGGGGCACCATGCCGATGGCAGCGCGCAGCGACGCCTGGGTCACATCGCTGATGTTCTGTCCGTCGATCAGGACGCGGCCACCGCTCACCTCGTAGAAGCGGAATAGGATGCGCGAGATCGTGGACTTGCCGGCGCCGGAAGGCCCGACGATCGCCACCATTTTCCCCGCCGGCACCTCGAAGCTGACATTCTTCAGGATGACCCGATCGGGATCGTAGGCGAAGGACACGTTCTCGAATTTTATCTCGCCTTTGTCGACGCGAAGCGGCTTTGCCCCCGGGCGGTCGACGATCTCGGCGGGCTCGCGCAGCAGCGTGAACATGGTCTCGATGTCGATCAGGCCCTGTTTGATCTCGCGATAGACCATGCCCATGAAATTGAGCGGCAAATAGAGCTGCATCAGGATGGCGTTGATCATGACGAAATCGCCGACAGTGAGTGTGCCGCGGGCAACGCCGCGGGCGGCGAGCAGCATGCAGATCACGGTGCCAACGGTGAAGATTACCGCCTGGCCGCTGTTGAGAAAGCCGAGCGATGTGTAGGTGCGGATCGCCGCCTTCTCGTAGCGGGCCATGGAGGCATCGAAGCGCCGCCCTTCGAGGTCTTCGTTGCCGAAATATTTCACCGTCTCGTAATTGAGCAGGCTGTCGACGGCCTTGGAATGCGCTTCGGTGTCCGATTCGTTCATGTCGCGGCGGATGGCGATGCGCCACTCGCTCGCCCTGAAGGTGAAGGCGACATAGAGCACGACTGTCGCCAGCACGACGAGCACATAGACCCAGCCGAAATAGTAGGCGATGAGGCCCGAGATCATCACCAGCTCGACCGCGGTCGGGATCGAGTTGAGCACCGCCATGCGCACGATGGTGTCGACGCCGGTCACGCCGCGCTCGATGACCCGGTTCAAGCCGCCGGTCCGGCGCTCCAGGTGAAACCGGAGCGAGAGCTCATGCAAATGCCTGAAGGTGCGGTTGGCGAGCTGGCGCACCGCGTTCTGGGCCACATTGGTGAACCACACGTCGCGGAACTGCGCGAACAGCACCATCAGCACGCGGGCGACGCCGTAAGCAATGATGAGGAACACGGGACTGGCGGCAAGACCGATCGCGGTAACCTCCTTGCCGCTCGCCTCCCCGGTCAGAAGGTCGACCACCATCTTGTAGGCGATCGGCACCGTAAGGGTGACGGCCTTGGCAAGGACGAGGGCAATGAGCGCAAACACGACGCGGCGGCGGAGATCCGGGCGGTCGGCCGGCCAGATGTAAGGCGCGAGCTCACGCAACACCGCGACATGACCCGTACGCGCCTGCATCAGCACGTCGCTTCTCGTTTGCGGCAATCGGTCTTGCATGAATGATCGCATTCTCTCGCAGACGCCTTGCGCGCGGCAAAAAGGGGGGCAGCGTCAGACGCTACCCCCTGCCTCAGGGCATATAGTCTTGCGTCGCCTGGGCCTCAAGCGCGGGAGCGATCCGCCTCAAGGCAAACGAAATTGCTGGTCCGGATAGATCCAGTGCGGATTGTGGATCTGCCGCCGATTTTCCCGCACGATGGCACGGTAGCGCCAGCCGCCGCCATAATACTCTTCGGCGATGTCCCACAGCGTGTCGCCGCTTCGCACGACATAGGATTTGGGGTGAGCTTCCGGTTCCTGCGCACCGCCTGCGGCCGTCGACGGTTGCTCCTCGGTCGCCGCGGTCTCCTCGCTTGGCGCCTTCTCTGAAGGCGCTGGCGCCGCCGGCTGAGGCGCCGCCGCCACCTCTGGTTCCGCTGGCTTCGGCTCCTCGAGACGCACGATGCCGATCGAAGCCCGGCCGATCACGTCACCGGTCTCATCGAGTCGGTCGGCGCGGAAATTGTGCTCTCCCTTTTCGACCCGCTTCTCGCCCTCGAAGGCCCAAGTGCCGTCATCGCCGATGGTGACCTCGCCGAGCGGCTGGTTGTCGTAATAGAGAAAGATGCGGGCGCCCGGCTCCCCTGCCCCGCTGATCGAGACGGTCCCGGAGTCGGCCTTGTCCTGATAGTCGACGCTCTTGAACACCACCGGGGGCTGTTTCGGCGCCGCCGGCGCTGCTTCAGTCGGGCTCTCGGCGGTCACCGGAGGCGCGGCGGGCGCGGCGGGAACGGCCTCCGGCTGCGGCGGCTCGGCCGGCGTCTCCGCCGCCATCTTGCGCGCGGACTCCTCGGCTGCCGTTTCTTCCGGGATCACGGCCTGCGGCTGCGATGACAGATCGTAGGACGCAGGCGCCGCCTGTTGCGGGGTCGCTGACGGGGATGCCGCCATTTCAGGTGCGCCGTCGGGATAAACCGGCTCAGGCTGCGCGTGTGACCCCGTCGCCGCGGCGGCTTCCGGCGCTGCCGCAGCTTCCGGCGTCCCCGGCGCCATCTTGCGCGCAGACTCCTCGGCTGCGGTCTCGTCCGGAACCACGGGCTGCGGCTGGGACGACAAATCCTGCGGCTCCGCGGGCGCGGCTTCCGCGACTGTCGTCTCCTCCGGGAAGACCGGCTGCGGCTGCGAAGAGAGGTCGTAGGGCTCGGGCTCGGGCGCCGCGGGCTGCGACGACGCAGCCGCCATGTCCTCGGGCGCCCCGGCGGGGTAGACCGGCTCAGGCTGACCTGACGGCCCTCCGGCTTCAGCGACCGCCGGTGCGGCCGGAGCGGCCTCCGGCGATGCTTGCTGCTCGGCCGTTGCCGACGCCGGCGCCGACTGCTCGCGCCCGAGGTGAACCGAGGCCCGCCCCTGCACCACGCTGGTCTTCTCATCATAGGTGTCGGCGCGGATGGTATGCTCGGCGTCGTCGAGACGCTTCTCGGTCTGATAGGTCCAGATGCCATCGTCGCCGACGCTGAACTGCCCGAGTGGCTTGTCGTCGAAGAACAGATAGACCTGCACATGGGGCTGGCCGATGCCGGAGAGCGAGATCGTGCCGCTGTCCTCGCCCTTGTCCTGATACTCGACCGAATTGATCTTGACCGGCGGCGTTCCCCGCTCGCGCGGCGCATTCTCGTCGGGGACGACAGGCTGCGGCTGCGACGCGAGATTGGAAGCGTCGGCGGCCTGTTCGCCAGGCGCCGGACCTTCCGCGTTGCCGACGGCGACCCGCACCGGTTGCTGCGCCGTGAGCGCCCGCGTGCCGTCAGGGGAATAGGCCCTGAGCGCGAGAGCATGGTTGCCGGCGGGAAGCGGCTTGTCGAGGACGACGCTCCACGCCCCCTCCTCGTCGGCGGTGGCCTCGCCGTACACCGTGCCCGCGCTTTCAACTTTGACGGTCCAGCCCGGTTCGGCCCGGCCCGCGATCACGCCTTCGCCGGTCGGCTCGATGCGAACCACGTCGAAACTCGGCACCGCCGTGCGCTTTGCCGGGCCGGTCTCGCCCGGCTTGGGTTCGCCGGGGCCCGGCGCGGGCTTGGCGCCCTCTCCGGTCGCGACGTGCGGCGGAGGCCCGCCATGCTGTTGCCGGTAGAGATAAATGCCCGCGGCAGCCAAGGCGACCACAACGAGCAAGGCGATCAACGACGCCACTAGTCTACTGCCCATGACAACTCGATCCTTTGGCGAAACGCTCCCTTGATGTGTTTTTGAAGCCGGCAGCGGACGTGACAGTCGGCCAACAGTACCGGCTCATGCAGCAACCTAACGAATTGGTCCCGTCCCTGCCAGCCCGAGCGTCGTTTTCAGGACGAGCCTTGCCTTGACGCCCGGAAGCAGCGAATGCCAGATGGCGCCATGCGCAAAGCGGCTAACATCCAGAATATTTGCGTTTATTGCGGCTCGGGCCACGGCCGGAACCCATCTTACGCGCGCGCCGCCCGCGACTTCGGCGCGATTCTCGCCAAGGAAGGCATCGGCCTTGTCTATGGCGGCGGCAGTATCGGGCTGATGGGCGAGATCGCCCGCTCCGTGCTCGACAATGGCGGCCACGTCACCGGCATCATTCCCGCCTTCCTCAACCTCCGCGAACACATGCTGGTCGATGTGCAGGACCTGATCGTGGTCGACACCATGCATCAGCGCAAACATCTGATGTTCGTGAAGTCGGATGCGTTCGTGGCGCTCCCCGGCGGCCTCGGGACGCTCGAGGAATTCGTCGAGCAACTCACCTGGGCGCAGCTCCAGCAGCATCAGAAGCCGATCGTGCTCGCCAATATCGATCTCTTCTGGGACCCGGTGCTGGCGCTGTTCGAGCACATGACGGGCGAGGGCTTCATTCGCAAAGGCTTCGAGCTTCATCTCGAACTCGCCGACCGGGTCGAGGCGATTATTCCCATCATCTCTCGCGCGCTCGAGACCCGGGCCGAAAGGCCAGAGCCCGAGGTCATCGCCAAGTTCTAATGTGGTCAGGGCGCGGTGGCGCCGTCGCGGATCAGCTTGTAGTTGATGGAATCGAGCAGCGCCTCGAACGAGGCGTCGACGATGTTCGGCGACACGCCGACCGTGAACCAGCGATTGCCCTCGCCGTCGCGGCTCTCGATCAGGACGCGGGTGACGGCGTCGGTGCCGCCCGTGAGGATGCGCACCTTGTAGTCGACCAGCTCGAGGTCCGAGATGTAGCCCTGATAGCGGCCGAGGTCCTTCCTGAGCGCCGTGTCGAGCGCATTGACCGGGCCGTTGCCTTCGCCGACCGAAAGCATGGTCTCGCCGTCGATGCGGACCTTCACCGTCGCCTCGGACACGGTGACGAGATTGCCGACGGCGTTGTGGCGGCGCTCGACCATGACCCGGAACGATTCCACGTCGAAGAATTGCGGCACGTTGCCTAGCACGCGGCGGGCGAGCAGCGCGAAGGACGCGTCGGCCGCCTCATAAGCGTAGCCCTTGGCCTCGCGCTCCTTCACCTCGTCGAGCAGGCGCGCAATGCGCGGATCGTCCTTCGGCAGAACGATGCCGATGCGGTCGAGCTCGGCGAGGATATTGGAGCGGCCGCCCTGATCCGACACCAGCAGCTTGCGCCGGTTGCCGACCGCCTCCGGCGGGACATGCTCATAGGTGCGCGGGTCCTTCTGCACCGCAGAGACATGGATGCCGCCCTTATGCGCGAAGGCCGCTTCGCCGACGAAGGGGGCATGGCGGTTCGGCGCCCGGTTCAGGACCTCGTCGAGGATACGCGAGGCATGGGTCAGGGACTTGAGCTTCTCCGGCGACACCCCGGTCTCGAATCGCTCGGCGTAATAAGGCTTGAGCATCAGGGTCGGGATGATCGAGGTGAGGTTGGCGTTGCCGCAGCGCTCGCCGAGCCCGTTCAAGGTGCCCTGAATCTGACGCACGCCGGCGCGCACGGCGGCGAGCGAATTGGCGACGCCATTGTCGGTGTCGTTGTGGACGTGGATGCCGAGGTGATCGCCGGGAACGAGCTTGACCACCTCGGTGACGATGGCCTCGACCTCCTCGGGGAGCGTGCCGCCATTGGTGTCACACAGGACGACCCAGCGGGCTCCGGCCTCGTACGCCGTCTTGGCGCAGTCGATGGCGTAAGCGGGATTGGCCTTGTAGCCGTCGAAGAAGTGCTCGCAATCGAGCAACGCCTCGCGCCCGGTTGCGACCACGGCGGCGACGGACTCGCTGATGCCTTGCAAGTTCTCCTCGAGCGTGATGCCCAGCGCAACATCGACGTGGAAATCCCAGGACTTGGCGACCAGGCAAATGGCACCGGCTTTGGCCTCAAGCACCGACTGGAAGCCTGGGTCGTTGGCGATCGACCGCCCCGGCCGCTTGGTCATGCCGAAGGCGGTGATCGTTGCGAATTCGAGCGGCCGCACCTCGGCGAACAGCTTGGTATCGGTGGGATTGGCGCCGGGATAACCGGCCTCGACATAGTCGAGCCCGAGCCCATCGAGTTGCTCGGCGATCAGTGCCTTGTCCTCGAGCGAGAAGTCGACGCCTTGGGTCTGCGCGCCGTCGCGGAGCGTGGTGTCGTAAAGATAGAGGCGTTCGCGGCTCATCGGGCCACCTCCCAGGTTGTGACCAGCTCGCCGGTGTTGGGATCCTTGGCGTCTTTCAGCTCGATGCCCATGGCCGCAAGCTCATCGCGGATCCGGTCGGCCTCGGCGAAGTTCTTGGTCTTCCGCGCGGCGTTACGGGCCTCGACCAAAACCGCGACCCGCCCCGAATCGGCAACCGGGGCTACTTCCGCATCCAACCGGCGCACCCGCTCGATCTTGGCCCGGTCACCGGAGAATCCGAGGACGCTGAGCGCCGAACGAAGCTCGGGCCATTTGCCGGCGCTGTGCAGCTTGTGCATCTCGGCGATCGCCTTCGGCGTATTGAGATCGTCGGAGAGCGCGTCAAGCACGTGCCCGGGGACGCCCGGGCTTGCGGCACCCTTCCCTTCGAGATCGCCATACCACTCCCACAGCGTCTTGTGCGCCTCATCGAGACCGACAGCCGTCCAGTCGAGGGGCTGGCGGTAATGGGTGCGGAGCATGTTGAAGCGAAGCGCTTCGCCGGGCCAGGCGTAGCCTTGCCAGGCTGTCAAAAGCTCATGGATGGTGACGAAGTTGCCGAGGCTCTTCGCCATCTTCTCGCCCTCGACCTGCAAGAAGCCGTTATGCAGCCAGTAATTGGCCATCACCTTGGTGTGGAAGGCGCAGCGCGATTGCGCGATCTCGTTCTCATGATGGGGGAAGACGAGATCGATGCCGCCGCCGTGAATGTCGAACACCTCGCCGAGATGCGCCGCCGACATCGCCGAGCACTCGATGTGCCAGCCCGGGCGCCCCGGGGTCTCGATGCCCGCCGGCGACGGCCATGACGGCTCGCCGGGCTTCGACGGCTTCCACAGCACGAAATCCATTGCGTCGCGCTTGTACGGCGCGACCTCGACCCGGGCGCCGGCGATCATCTCGTCGAGGGACCGGCGGGACAGCTTGCCGTAGTCGGGCATCGCCGCGACATTGAACAGGACGTGGTCCTCGGCGATATAGGCGCAGCCGTTCTCGATCAGCGCCTCGATCATCGCCTTCATGGCGTCGATATGCTCCGTCGCCCGCGGCTCGACCGTGGGCGGAAGGCAGCCAAGCGCGTCGACATCCTCGTGGAACTGTTGCTCCGTCTTGGCCGTGACCCGCCGGATGGCCTCGTTCAGGGGCAGATCGGGATAGTCTTGCGCCGCCCGCGCATTGATCTTGTCGTCGACGTCGGTGATGTTGCGGACATAGGTGACGTGCTCGGGGCCATAGAGGTGGCGCAACAGCCGGAACAGCACGTCGAAAACGATCACGGGCCTGGCATTGCCGATATGGGCATAGTCGTAGACCGTCGGCCCGCACACATACATGCGGACGTTGCCCTTATCGAGGGGCTGAAACAGCTCCTTCTCGCGGGTGAGCGTATTGTAGAGCCTGAGCGCCACGGAAGCCTCTTCGCCTTGCGGCCGGCCCGGCGTTCGGTTCTTGAGTGGGAAAAAGGTAAGGAAAGAACGACCCGGCCAGCTGTTAGCTAGCCAATAATGATGCCCGAGAAAATGATAAGGATGGGTTGTTCTTGCGCCATGATGGCCGGGGTTATGGCGGTAAAGGCAAACAAGGTCAAGCGCCTGCATCTTATTGATGCCGCATTGACCCCTAACTTAGAGCCAAATACCTTTAGGCTCATGGCCGGGGCCCGCATGGCCTGTTGGGATTCTAACTGTCGGACATTGACGTGAAAATGCCTCAGGAGCCTTGGCTCGTCTCCCTGGCGCAGCGTGTCGGCGGTCCGGCGCGCCTCGCTCTCTTCGCGATTTGCGGCACGGCGCTCGCCGGCGGCGGGTACGCTCTGGCGCAGGACGACCAGCAGGCGCGCTGCATGCAGCTGCAACAGGAACTGGCGAGCGCGCGCGGCGGCGGCGGCGGCGCCCAGCTTCCCGCCATCGACCGCCAGATCCAGGACGCGACCCGGGTGTATCGGGGCACCAAGGCGGCCATGGATGATGCCGGCTGCTATGAGCGGGGCTTCCTGATCTTCGGCCGCGGCCTCGTCCGCACCCCGAAATGCCTGCAAATGAATAGTCGCGTCGAGGACGCGCGCCGCCAGGTCGACCAGCTGCAAGAGCAGCGCGCCGCGATCGCCGGCGGCGGCGGCAATCGCCGGCGGCAGGCTGAGCTCATGGATGCGCTTGCCCGCAACGGCTGCGGCGGCGGCCAGTACCAGCAGCCAGTACGCCGCGACAACGGCGGCGGTGGATTGTTCGGCTGGTTCGGCCGCGAGCGGGTGCAGGAGCCCGACCAGGAATATTCCAATCAGCCGGTCTATCGCAGCATCGACCCGAATGGACGCTACCGCGCCGTCTGCGTCAGGACCTGCGACGGGTTCTACTTCCCGATCACCTATCAGACCTATGCCGGCCGCTTGGCCCAGGATGCCGCGCAATGCCAGGCAAGCTGCGCCGCGCCCGCCGAGCTTTATGTCTACCGCAATCCCGGCCAGGACATGGAGCAGGCCATCTCGCTGAACGGCGTGCCCTATCAGGAGCTGCCGAACGCCTTCAAATACAAGACGACCTATGTGAAGGGCTGCTCCTGCAAGGAAAGCGAATACAACCCGACCGAGATCGAGGCAGCCAACCAGAAGGCTGAGGCGACGCCGGCGCCAGGAAAGCCGAAGAAGAAGAGCGCTGCAGCGGCGGCGACCCAGGCGCCTGCGCCGCAAGCGGCCCAAGCCCCGCAGCAGCTCGACATCAATGTCACCGGCGCCATCCCGAGTGCCGAAGCCCAGGCCGCGGCACCCGCGGACGCCGCCCCGCCGGCGCAGCAATCGAGCATCGCCAAGAGCCAGCCGGCACCGGCCCAATAGCATCGTTGCTAGGCAGTGTTGCCCTTGAGGCGCGCCAGCGCACGGGCGCGGCCGATCAGCGGCAACAGCAGCTTGAGCTCCGGCCCGTGCTCCCGCCCGGTCAACGCGAGCCGCAGCGGCTGGAACAGCGCCTTGCCCTTGGTCCCCGTCGCCTGCTTCACCGCGACGCTCCAGGCTCCCCATGTCGTTTCGTCCCAAGGTTCTGGCGGCAGCAGCAAGGCGGCCTGCGCGCACAAGGGCGCATCCACGATCGCCGGCTCGATCGGTCCGGCAACGACGCGCCACCAGTCCTTGATGTCAGCGAGCACACCGAGATTGGCGCGCACCGCGAGCCATAGCGCCTCGCCGCCATCAACCTCCATCTCGGCGAGCCGCGGCGCCACCGCCTCGTAAGGGAGCGCGTGCAGAAGCTTGGCGTTGAGCCCGCGGAGCTCCTCGACATCGAACCGCGCCGGCGCGCGCGACAGCTTGCCGAAGGCGAAGCCCTCCACCAGCTCACCAAGGGAAAGATGCGGCACCACCGGATCGGAGGTGCCGATGAGGGCGGCATAGCTCGTCACCGCGAGCGGCTCGAGCCCGTCCTGGCGCAAGCCCTCGATCGCCAGCGAGCGATCGCGCTTGGATAGCGCCTGGCCGCCGGCACCGACGAGCAGACTGTGGTGCCCGAAGGCCGGCGGCGCCGCGCCGAGCGCCTCGAAGAGTTGGATTTGAGGCGCGGTATTGGCGACGTGATCCTCGCCGCGAACGACATGGGTGACGCCGAGATCGATGTCGTCGACCACGGACGGCAAGGTGTAGAGATAGCTGCCATCGGCGCGAACGAGGACGGGATCCGACAGCGAAGCGGCATCGACATGCTGCTCGCCGCGCACGAGATCGTCCCAGACCACGTCGCGCGTCTCGAGCTTGAAGCGCCAATGGGGCTTGTGGCCCTCAGCCTCGAGCTTGGCGCGGTCGGCTTCGGTCAGCTTCAGCGCCGCGCGGTCATAGACCGGAGGGCGCCCGCGCGCGAGCTGCCGCTTGCGCTTGAGCTCAAGCTCATCCTGGGACTCATAGGCCGGATAGAGCCGGCCGCTCGCCTTGAGTTTCTCGACCGCCGCATCGTAGAGCGGGAAGCGCTCGGACTGCTTCACCTCCTGGTCCCAGCGAAGGCCAAGCCACGCCAGATCCTCGCGAATGCCGTGCGCGAATTCCTCGGTCGAGCGGGCGACATCGGTGTCGTCGAGGCGGAGCAGGAACCGGCCCGTATTTTGCTGCGCGAACATCCAGTTGAGCAGCGCCGTGCGGAGATTGCCGACGTGAATGCGGCCGGTCGGACTTGGCGCGAAGCGGACGACGACGCTCATGTCGCGAGCTTCTCGCGGAACTTGTTGGTAATGGGATAGCGCCGGTCGCGGCCGAAATTCTTGGCCGTGATCTTGACCCCGGGCGCCGCCTGCCGCCGCTTATACTCGGCAAGGTAGAGCATGCGCTCGATCTTCTTCACCGTCTCGGGCGCATGTCCCCGCGCGACGATGTCCTTGACCGGCAGCTCAAGCTCGACCAGGCAATTGAGCACGTCATCAAGCACGTCATAGGGCGGCAGCGTGTCCTGGTCGCGCTGGTTCGCCTTGAGCTCGGCGGTGGGCGCCTTGGTGATGACATTCTCGGGGATAACACCGCCCTCAGGGCCAAGGCAACCCTTCGGCCGCTCGGAATTGCGGTAGCGCGCCAGCGCATAGACTTCCGTCTTGTACAGATCCTTGATCGGATTGAAGCCGCCATTCATGTCGCCATAGAGCGTGGCGTAGCCGACCGAAACCTCGGATTTGTTGCCGGTGGTGACGACCATGGCGCCATATTTGTTGGAGAGGCCCATGAGCAGCGTGCCGCGGGCGCGCGACTGCAGGTTCTCCTCGGCGATGTCGGCCGCGCCGCCGCTGTCCGTCACGGCGGCAAGGCTCTCGCTGAGGCCCTCGACCGCAGGGTAGATCGGCATGATGTCGTAGCGAATCCCGAGCGCCTCGGCGGTCGCCGCCGCGTCGTTCAGGCTCTCGTTGCTGGTGAAGGCGTAGGGCAGCATGACGCCCTGGACGCGACCCGGTCCGAGCGCATCGACGGCCATCGCCGCGCACAGCGCCGAATCGATGCCGCCGGAAAGCCCGAGCACCACGCCGGGAAAGCCGTTCTTGTCGACATAGTCGCGCAAGCCCGCGACGCAGGCGAGGTAGTTCGCGGCCTCCCCCTCCTCGACCTCGTCTAGCGGCTTCAACAGGCAACGCCAGCCTTCCTCGTCATGACGCCAATCGGTGACGACCACGGCCTCTTCCCAATCAGGCATCTGCACGGCGAGCCTCTCGTCGGCATTGAGCACGAACGAGGCGCCGTCGAAGACGAGTTCGTCCTGGCCGCCGACCTGGTTGACATAGGCTAAGGGGAGCCCGGTCTCCGCCACGCGCTTGCGCGCCACTTCGAGCCGCTGGGGCCGCTTGCCGGACCAATAGGGCGACCCGTTCGGCACGATCAGGAGCTTGGCCCCAGCCTCGGCCAGCGACCGGCAGGCCTCTTCGCTCCAGATGTCCTCGCAGACGGGAACGCCAAGCGACAATCCGCGAACCTCGATGGGCTCCGGCAACTCGCCGGCGGCAAACACCCGCTTCTCGTCGAACACGCCGTAATTGGGGAGATTGTACTTGAAGCGGACCGCAGCGATCCGGCCCTGATCAAGCAGCGCCATGGCGTTGTAGACCAAGGGCCCCTCGGCCGAGGGCAGACCGATCAGGATCGCGGGACCCCCGTCGCTCGTGTCCGCGGCGAACGCCTCGCAGGCCTCGCGCGCGGCCTGTTGCAGCGCCGGCTTCAGCACCAGATCCTCGAGCGGATAGCCGGTGAGATAGAGCTCGGTGAAGACGATGAGGTCGGCACCTTGCGCCGCGGCCGTCGCACGCGCGGCGCGCGCTTTGCGCACATTGCCCTCGATGTCGCCGACGACCGGGTTCAACTGCGCGAGCGCCAGCTTGAAGCTGTCTGTGATCTCTTTGCCCATCACCGGTACTTGGACCGCCAAGACGCCGGCGAACGGCCCGCCGCCTCTCTCAGCGCCTCTGACGCCTACGGCTATTCACCGGCTGCGATCGAAATCTCGGGTTGAGGCCGCCCCTCGCGCTCGCGCTTCAGCCTTTCGGCGATAATGAAGGCAAGCTCGAGCGACTGGTCCGCATTCAGCCTCGGATCGCAATGGGTGTGATAGCGGTCGGAGAGATCGGTCTCCGTGACCGCCTTAGCCCCGCCGACGCATTCGGTCACGTTCTGCCCGGTCATCTCCACATGAATGCCGCCCGCATGGGTGCCTTCGCTGCGATGGATGTCGAAGAAGCTCTCCACCTCACGCGTGATCAGATCGAACGGACGCGTCTTGTAGCCGCCAGCGGCTTTGATGGTATTGCCGTGCATGGGGTCGCAGGTCCAGACCACGACCTTGCCCTCGCGCTCCACGGTGCGGATCAACGGCGGCAGATGCTTCGCCACCTTGTCGGCGCCGAAGCGGCAGATCAGCGTGAGCCGGCCGGGCTCGTTCGCTGGATTGAGCACATCGATCAGGCGCAGCAACTCGTCGGCCGTGCAGGTCGGGCCGCACTTCACGCCGATCGGATTCTTGATGCCGCGGAGATATTCGATATGGGCCTGATCGAGGATGCGGGTGCGGTCGCCGACCCAGAGGAAATGCCCTGAGGTCGCGTACCAGTCGCCGGAGGTCGAATCCACGCGCGTCAGTGCCTGCTCGTAGCCGAGCAGCAGCGCCTCGTGGCTGGTGTAGAGGCTCGTGGTGCGCAGCTCCGGCGTCCGCTCCGGCGTCAGCCCGCAGGCGCGCATGAAGCGCAAACTCTCGGCGATATGGCCAGCCAGTTCCTGGTAGCGGTGCCCGGCCGGGCTATCCTTGACGAAGCCGAGGTTCCACTGATGCACGTGATCGAGATTGGCGTAGCCGCCTTGGGCGAAGGCCCGGAGCAAATTGAGCGTGGCGGCCGCCTGGCGGTAGGCCATCGACATGCGCTGCGGGTCCGGGGTTCGCGCGGCTTCGGTGAAATCGATGCCGTTGATAATGTCGCCGCGGTAGCTCGGCAGCTCCTTGCCGTCCTGGACCTCGGTCGACGACGAGCGCGGTTTGGCGAACTGGCCGGCGATGCGGCCGAGCTTCACCACCGGCGAACCGCCGGCATAGGTCAGCACCACCGCCATTTGCAGCAGCACGCGGAAGAAGTCGCGGATCGTGTCGGCGCGGTGCTCGGCGAAGCTCTCGGCGCAGTCGCCGCCCTGAAGCAGAAAAGCCTCCCCGGCAGCCACGCGGGCAAGCTTCGCCTTCAATTCCCGGGCCTCACCGGCGAAAACCAGCGGCGGGAAGGTCGCGAGCTGATCTTCGACCTCGACGACCGCCGCGGGGTCCGGGTAGACCGGAACCTGCTCGATCGGCTTGGCGCGCCAGCTGTCTGGGCTCCATCGCGGGGCCATTCACGCTCTCCTTTTGCAGAGGCGCTATATAAGCGGTTCGACTTGGCCTGGCTAGCGGGCCCTGCTCACAGACCGACACCCAATTTTGGTGCGAGCCAAGCGATCAGACCGTAGAGGACGACGGTTAGCGCGCAACCGGCCCCGAGCGCGGTCCAAAACCCGACGCCATGGCGCAGCAGCGCCGGCATGAGCAGAAATAGCGGCAAGGTCGGCAGGACGAGCCAAAACGTTCCTTGAGCCAATGCGGCGACACGCTCGCTGTCGCCGGTGTCCCGCCACAGCCAGATCATCGCGAGGATTGAGATCAAGGGCAGCGAGACGATTAAAGCACCCCAGGCCGGGCTCCGTCGCGCGACCTCGGAGGCCAGGGTGACGAGAACGCCCGAAATGACGGCTTTGACGATCAGGTAGAGCATGGCTGGTCCTCCGGGTGTCCAGCCGAGATTACCACCGGATTGGGCAATTGGCAGTGGACTGACCATTGCTCCTCCTTTTCTGCCATGCCAGATAGGCCGGCGAACACACGGAGCCTCACGTGGATCCCCGACATCTCGAACACGGCCACCACCCGCGCGAGATTGCCAAGCGCCTCGCCGAGGGGCCGCGCGTCAGTTACATCCGCGATTGGGTTTATGGCGGCATCGATGGCACGGTGACCACCTTCGCCGTGGTTGCCGGCGTCGTCGGCGCCGACCTGTCGACCAAAGCGTTGCTCATCTTGGGTGCCGCCAACCTCTTCGCCGATGGCTTCTCCATGGCCGCCGCCAATTTCTCAGGGACCAAGGCCGAGATCGAGGAATATGAGGTCGTGCGCCGCATGGAGGAGCGCCATGTCGAGTTCGCGCCCGACGGCGAGCGCGAGGAGGTCCGCCAGATCTTTCGCGCCAAGGGCTTCAAGGGCGAAGCGCTGGAAAGCGCCGTCAATGTGATCACCGAGAAACGCGAGCGCTGGATCGAAACCATGATGACCGAGGAGCACGGCCTGCCCCCAATCTCGCGTTCCCCAGGCCGGGCGGCGTTAACCACCTTCCTCGCTTTCCTCGCCTGCGGCTCCATCCCGCTCGTACCCTTCGTTGTCGGCCTTCCCGCCACGGTCGAAGCTTCGACCGTAATGACCGGTCTCACCTTCTTTTCGATCGGCTCGATGCGCAGCCGCTGGTCGCCGGCGCCCTGGTGGCGCACCGGGCTCGAAACCTTTGCCATCGGCATTTCAGCGGCGGCGATGGCCTATGCCGTGGGCGTCATCCTCGCCCGGCTGCTCTAGCCAACCCCGCCGAACCCCGCTACACGCGGGCAAACGATTGTGACACGATTGCGCCATGGCCATCCGCGAACCAAGCTTCTCGCTCGGCATTGAGGAGGAGTACCTCCTCGTCAACAAAGAGAGCCGGGATCTCGAGCCGGCGCCGCCGCCGGCGCTGCTCGCCAAGTGCGAGGAGGCGCTGAAGGGGCAGGTCAGCCCCGAATTCCTTCGCTCGCAGATCGAGGTCGGCACCACCGTGTGCCATTCGGTCCAGGAGGCGCGCGACGAGCTCGTCAATTTGCGCAAGACCGTCGGCGCCATCGCCGAGGAATTCGGCCTCGCCCTGATCGCCTCCTCGACGCATCCCTTCGCCAAATGGTCGGCGCAACACCACACCGACAAGGAGCGTTACAACGTCCTCGCCAAGGACCTGCAACAGGTGGCGCGGCGTCTCGTGATTTGCGGCATGCACGTCCACGTCGGCATCGAGGACGACGACCTCAGAAACGATCTGCTCGGTCAGGCGGCGTACTTCCTGCCGCATCTCCTGGCGCTGTCGACCTCGTCACCGTTTTGGCAAGGCAACCAGACCGGGCTCAAATCCTATCGCCTATCGGTGTTCGACGAGCTGCCGCGCACCGGGCTCCCCTACCAATTCGGCAGCTACAGCGAATACACCCGCACCATCGAGCTTCTGGTCAATGCCGGGCTGATCGAGGATGCCACCAAGATCTGGTGGGATTTGCGCCTGTCGGCACGGTTTCCCACGTTGGAGATGCGGGTCACCGATGTCTGCCCGTTGCTCGCTGACGGCATCACCATCGCGGCGCTGTTCCGCTGCATCTGCCGCATGCTTTATCGCCTGCGCCGGCAGAACCAGCGCTGGCGGTATTACCCGCCCTTCCTCGTGCGCGAGAACCGCTGGCGGGCACAGCGCTACGGCACCGAGCAGGGCATGGTCGATTTCGGCAAGGGTGCGCTCGTCCCCTTCGCCACCCTGCTCGAGGAGCTGTTCGATCTCCTCGCCGAGGATGCCGCCTATTTCGGCTGCGTCGCCGAAGTGGCCCATGCCCGCAAGATTCTGGAGCGCGGCACGAGCGCCGACCGGCAGCTCGCGCGCTTCGAGACGGTCAAGGCACTGGGCGGCAGCGACGAAGCGGCCCTCGTCGCCGTCGTCGACGGCATCGTCGAGGAAACCATGACGCTGCCGGCTCCTGCCAATGTCGGCGCCTGAGGCTCAGATCTAGAGCGTGGTGGCCATGCCGCCATCGACGTGGAGGTCGGCACCGGTGATGTAGGCGGCCTCGTCCGACGCCAGGAACAGTGCCGCGTTGGCGATGTCCTGAGGCGTACCGAAGCGCCGGAGCGGCGTCTGGGTCAGCAGCGCCTTGGCGATCATCGGATTGGCCATATAGCGCCCGATCAGCGCCGTCTCGACATAACCGGGGCAGAGCGCGTTCACGCGGATGCCGTAGGGCGCATATTCCACGGCGAGACTGCGCGACAACGCCGACACCGCGCCCTTGGTCGCCGAATAGACCGACATCTGCCGGGTGTGCTTGGTCGCCATCACCGAGGACAGATTGACGATCGAGGCCTTGCCTGACGCCTTGAGCAGCGCGAAGGCCTCGCGGGCGCAGCGCACGGTGCCGTCGACATTGACGCGCCACACCTTCTCCCAGGCCTCGTCGTCGAGGTGACGGAAGTCTGAGCGCTCGCCGACGCCGGCATTGTTCACGAGCACGTCGATACGCCCGAACTTCTCGCCGAGGCGCTGCATCAGGCCCTTGACCTGATCGGTGTCGGTAACGTCGACGGTCTCCGCTTGCGCCGAGCCGTTGCTGGTGACGATGGTATCGGCGGTCTCGCGCGCCGCGTCGCCGTCGCGGTCGACCACGACCACATGGGCGCCCTCGCGCGCGAAGGTCTCGGCGATGGCGCGGCCGATGCCGGCGCCGCCGCCAGTGACGAGCGCGATCTTGTCCTCAAGCCGCCGCATCGGATCCAGCCACCGGGACCGGCGGCTCCCATTTATGACGAAGCGTCACGAGCTCCTCGGCGGCGCTCGGATGCAGCGGCATGGTGGCGTCGAATTGCGCCTTGGTGACCCCGAGCCGCAAGGCGATCGCCGCGAGTTGCACCATTTCGGCCGCGTCTGGGCCGAGAATGTGGACGCCGAGGACCCTGTCGGAGTCCATGTCGACCACGAGCTTCATCAGCATCTTCTCCTCGCGCCCGGGAAGCGTGTATTTCATCGGCCGGAAGCTCGCTTTGTAGATGTCGACAACGTGTCCCATCTCGCGCGCTTCTTCCTCCGACACCCCCACCGTACCGATCTCCGGGTCGGAGAACACCGCGGTCGCGATGGTGGTGTGATCGACCGGCGTGGGCTTGTCGTTGAACACGGTCTCGCTGAAGGCGGTCGCCTCATGGATGGCGACCGGGGTCAGATTGACCCGGTCGGTGACGTCGCCGACGGCATAGATGTTCTCGACCGAAGAACGGGAATATTCGTCGACCACGACATGGCCGTTCCAGCCGAGTTCGACGCCGGCGTGCTGGAGCCCAAGTCCCGCCGTGTTGGGCAAACGGCCGATGGCCGCCATCACCAGTCGGACCTGAAGGCTGTCGCCGCGCTTGAAATGGACGCGAAAGCCCTCCCCCTCCTTGTCGATGCGCTCGAGCTCGGTGTTGACGCGGATGTCGATGCCGTGCCTGCGCATGGCCGCGGCAAGGCCGTCGCGGAGATCGCCGTCGAAATCGCGCAAGATCTGCTCGCCGCGATGGATCACGGTGACCTTGACGCCAAGCCCGGCGAAGATCGAAGCGAACTCCATGCCGATATAGCCGGCACCGACGATCATGATGCTTTCCGGCAGGCGTTCGAGCTCGAAGCATTCATTCGAGGTGATGAGGTGCTCAGCGC
This sequence comes from uncultured Alphaproteobacteria bacterium, assembly GCA_963732955.1. Lineage (GTDB taxonomy): Bacteria > Pseudomonadota > Alphaproteobacteria > Rhizobiales > Methyloligellaceae > Methyloceanibacter. Next base: position 355,733 of record CAVTBH010000004.1, on the reverse strand, counting down.
CGGGGACCTTGGGGATCACCGGGTGGCTGCCGGTGGCGACCAGGATGGTCTTGGCCCGCACCGGGGCGTCCCGGCCAGCGATCCGCACCGTATGCTGATCTTCAAGCGTGGCGTGGGCGAGGACGAGATCGACGCCCGCCTTCTCAAGCGTACGCGTGTAAGCGGCGTTCAGCCGGTCGACCTCGCGATGCACGTTGCCGATCAAAGTCGGCCAGTCGAACCGCAAGGCCTCATAGCTCCACCCGAAGGCCGGCGCATCGGCAAGAGACGCGGCGTAGCGGCTGCCATAGACGAGCAGCTTCTTGGGCACGCAGCCCCGGATCACGCAGGTGCCGCCGACGCGATATTCCTCGGCGATGCCGACCTTGGCGCCAAGCTCGGCCGCGAGCCGCCCGGCGCGAACGCCGCCTGAGCCGGCACCGATCACAAACAAGTCATAGTCGAAGCTGCTCACCGTCGTATCCTCACCGGACCGGGAGAACCTGAACGCCATCCTCGCCGGCGACGATGGCCAAATCGGCAACGCCAAGGAAGAGGCCGTGCTCCACCACGCCGGGAACGCGTTTCAGGGCGAAGCTGAGCACCTCGGGCTCGGGAATGCTGCCGAAATGGCAGTCGAGAATATGATTGCCTTGATCGGTGACGAAAGGCTCGCCGCTTGGCGTCCGGCGCAGCCTGATCTCGCCCCCGCAGCCCGCCTGCTCGGCCATGGCCTCGACCAGGCGGCGCGTGGCGGCGAGGCCGAACCGCACCACCTCGACCGGAAGCGGGAATTTGCCGAGCATCGCCACGAGCTTCGAGTCATCGGCGATCACCACCATCTGGTCCGAGGCGGTGGCCACGATCTTCTCGCGGAGCAGCGCCCCTCCCCCGCCCTTGATCAGCCGGAGCTGATCGTCGATCTCGTCGGCGCCGTCGATGGTCAGGTGCAGATGCGGCGTCTCGTCGAGCGTGGTCAGCGGAATGCCGAGGCTTTCGGCGCGTTCCCGCGTGGCCTCGGAGGTGGGCACGCAGAGGATCTGCAGACCGGCGGCCACCTTCTCTGCGAGCGCATCGACGAACCGCTCCGCCGTGGATCCAGTGCCGAGCCCGAGCCACATGCCGTCGAAGACGAGATCGAGCGCGCGCAGCGCCGCGGCTTGCTTTAGGTCGTCACGATCCGCCACCGCTTTCCCTTTCGCCTCGTCGCCAACGGGACGAGGACGCCTTTACCATGATGGATGGGCCTAGCCTGAACCGCCGGGGATGAGATATGCCGGGCATCCCGCGAGGGGTCAACGTCCAAGCCGTCCTCGGGAGCCGGAGAGTGCAGCGACTTGATATGACGGGCGCGACGATCGTGTTCGATCTCGACGGCACCCTGGTCGACACCGCACCTGACCTCGCCAATGCCCTGAACGATGTTCTCGCCCGGGGCGGCCACGACACCGTGTCCCTCGAGACCATCCGCCACGCGGTGGGCCATGGGGCCCGCGTAATGATCGAGGAGGCCCTTTGCCGGGCCGGAGTCACCGACGACATCGACCGGATGCTGGCGGAGTTCCTGGTGCATTACGAGGCTAACATCGCCGCGGAGAGCCGGCCCTTTCCGGGGGCGGTTGCCGCCTTGGACGGCCTGGCGGGGGCCGGGGCGCGCCTTGCCGTCTGCACCAACAAACGCGCTTATCTCTCCCGGAAGCTCCTGGCCGAGCTCAACCTCCAGTCCTATTTCCAGGCGATCGCCGGCCGCGACACCTACGCCGTGTCGAAGCCCGATCCCGGCCATCTCACCCAGGTGATCACCGCTGCGGGCGGCGATTCCCGAAGAGCCGTCATGATCGGCGACAGCGTGACCGACCTTCTCGCCGCAAGGGGCGCCGGCGTCCCGTCGATCCTGGTGCGCTTCGGCTATGCCGCTGACTCCCTTGACGGTATCGCCCCCGACGCCGCCATCGACCATTTCGACGAGCTGGTGCCCACGGCAGCACGCCTGCTTGAGGCGGCGCGCCTTGACGCAGCCGATCGCCGCCGTGCCGAATGGGCGCCGAAGTAAAGGTGTCACAGATTTGCCCTAATTCGACCGGAGTGCTCTCAACGAAGAGCCATAGTCCGAAGTGACGTTACCCGCCTTTAGTTCAAACCGATTACCGATTGCCCAAGGAGACATAACGATGCTGAGACGTGTCGTGATCGGCGCAGCCTTGGCCTGCCTGTTGGGGGGATCCGCCTACGCGGTCGACGAAACCCAGCCGGAGGGTGACGACCAGTGCACCCAGAAGCTCGCAGCGAGCGAAGAGGCCGTGCAGAACAAGGTCGACGCCAATACCATCAGCGAAGACGACATGGAGAAGGCGAACGAATTGCTGGACCAGGCCGACGCCCAATGCACCGAGGGAGACCTCGCCGGCGCCACCGACACATTGGCCAAGGTCAACGATATCGTCGCCAAGTAACGACGGCTGCGCGAGAGGCCTAGAAACAAGGGCAGCGTCAACCACGCTGCCCTTGTTCACGTTCTGGGACAGCTGCTCGGGGCCTTCAAGCTCATCGCCGGGAGACCATCCACAAGGCCCCCCGCGCTTCTTAAGCAGAATTTCAAAGAACGGAGGTAGATTGGCGCTCCGGACCGCGCATTACCGGGGAGGAGCCAATGCTGTTCGTCTGCTATGTCACGATCGATCCGAAGAACCGCGACGAGAGCTTCAGGCGGCTCAAGGCGCATGGGATTCCGACGCCCCCGGGTGTCAAGCTGTTGGGCGCTTGGATCTCGCTCGCGCAACAGGAGACTTGGTCGATTTTCGAAGCCGATGACGCAGCCTCGATCATGCGGCTCTTTCACCCTTGGACCGACCTCAACGTACACAGGATAGAGCCGGTCATGAGCTTCGATGACCTGAAGACCATCGTGGCCGAAGAATATTAGGAGAGAGCTGCACGAACGTGCCAGTTGTCCGTTGGCGAGTCGAGATGAGGCCGGCGACCGCCAAATTAACGGGGGTCCGCTCCAGGCCCGCCGCTTCCTTGACTTGACTTGCGCCCGCTCGCTAAATCCGGTTGATAGCGCTTGGCGCGGGCGGTTAGCTCAGCTGGTAGAGCACTGTGTTCACATCGCAGGGGTCACTGGTTCGAAGTCCAGTACCGCCCACCATATAGGCCCTCGTAAATATGTGCGATGGAGACGCGTAGTTCTGTCGCGCGGCCGCCGCCTCGCCTCCGTTGACACCGCGTCACGACAACAAAACCCAATCAGGGCGCCCTTGTAACGTTGAGGTAAGGTCCATGGTAACCCCTCTAGCCTGTGGCGCCGGCTTGCCGCCACGCCATGGAATTCAAGGCTACTGGGACGCTCCGGGCCCAGTTTTCGACAAACCTGAGGCCCACATTGTTCCGCGTGGGGCGACGCAGATTGCGCTCGGTTCGGTCGATTGCGGACGCGGACGCCACCATAGTGGGCCAAAGGAGGGGCAATGCGGCTCTTACTCATTGAAGACAATCAGAGGCTTGCCGATTACCTTGGCACTGCCTTGGAAAATGCGGGCTTTGCCGTGGACCAGGTCGGCACGACAGCAGATGCCGATGGCGCCATAGCGACGACGCATTACGACACACTGCTTCTCGACCTCGGCTTACCGGACATGGATGGTCTGACTTGGCTCGGGCATCAGCGCCGACGTCAGATGACACGGCCGGTGCTCGTGCTCACGGCCCGGGATAGCTTGGAGGACCTGGTCGCAGGCCTCAACCAGGGCGCCGATGACTATTTGCGCAAGCCGTTCGAGCTCGACGAGCTCATCGCCCGCGTCCGCGCTTTACTGCGGCGTCCAGGCGAGGCGCTCGGGGTCAAGCTGACGGCCGGCAACGTGACTTTTGACACGAGCGGACGGGAAGTGATCGTCAACGGCGCCCCTATCGAGTTTGGCCGTCGCGAGATGGACGGTCTTGAACTGCTGATGCGGCGGGCCGGGCGCGTCGTACCGAAGTCGGCCATCGAAGACGCCATCTATTCCTTCGGAGAGGACCTCGCCTCCAATGCCATCGAAGTTCTGGTCCATCGAATTCGCCGACGCTTGCAAGAGGCAGGGGCAGATATGCACATCCACACGCTGCGTGGCGTGGGATACGTGCTCTCAGACAAAGCCGCCAGTGCGTAGCCCCCAAGCCGTGACGGCTTCATTGTGGCTGCGCCTTATCGTCGGCTTGGTCAGCGTTAGCCTGCTTGCCGTCGCGGCGGCGAGCGGCGCCCTCTATGTGCGATTCAAGGCCAAGAACTCGGAGTTCCGCGAGCAGACCCTGCGCAATCAGGCGGAGCTCATTGTCGACTATGTGAAGAAGGCGCCGAGAGGTCAGTTGGAGCTCCCCGCCTATGTGAAGGAGGAGTTCAAGGCCAATAACGGCCGCTATGCCGTCGTCGACAACAAGGGAAAGGTGCTCGCCGCTTCGCCTGGCGTCACGGCGCCGCTCACCGTGATCAATGCTTCGGAGGGTCGCGACTTCTTCCTCCTGCGGCCTAACGCGGATCAGCCTCCCTATTTCGGGCTGTCGATGAAGACGTCGTCCGACAACGGGCCGATGTGGGTGCAGGTCGCCTTCCATGCCGGGAACATCGTCTATGACAGCGTGCTTGAGGAATTCGTTCAGGATATCGCGTGGATCTGGATTCCCTTCGTCATTGTCCTCCTCATCGTCAATTTGATCGTGGCGCGCATCGGCCTTGCGCCGCTGCACCTTGCGGCAAAGCAAGCCGCGGCCATTGGGCCCGCGGCAGTGTCGATGCGGCTCACCGAGGCAGGCCTGCCGCGCGATGTGCATGCATTGGTCAGCGCGGTCAATCATGGCCTTGACCGGTTGGAGACCGCCTTCGACGCGCAGCGGCGCTTCATCACCGACGCCGCCCACGAGCTCCGTACCCCCGTGGCGGTCCTGAAGGCGCATGTCGACATCCTCTCGAAGTTCGAGGGTCATGCCGAACTCGTCGAAGAGATCAGCGGTCTCGAGCGGCTCGTCAATCAGCTGCTCGACATGGCGCGCCTCGAGGTGTTGCAACTGGAGAATAGCGATGTCGCCGAGCTGACCCACGTTGCCACCGAGGTCGCCTCGATGCTTGGGCCAACAGCCATCAACGCGCACCGATCGATCGAGGTTCTCGCCCCGGAACACCCCGTCCGCATCAGGGGTGCGCGCGACTATTTGTTCCGGGCGCTGCGGAATCTGGTTGAGAACGCCCTGAGGCATACCCGGGAGGGAACCACGGTCTCCATCGTTGTCGGTGCCAATCCGCCTTCGATCAAGGTGATCGATCGTGGCCCCGGTGTGCGGCAGGATCAGAGAAACGTGATCTTTCACCGCTTCTGGCAAGGCGGGCGGGATCAGAAGGGCGGCGCGGGTCTTGGCTTGGACATTGCCGCACGAACGGTTGTCGCCCATGGTGGGATCATCTCCGTCGACGACGCGCCGGAAGGCGGTGCCGTCTTCACCATGCAGTTTGATACGCCTCCTCCTCCTGTAGCTCAGGGTCGAGTTTCCTTCCGAGAGCCGTCAGCCTCGAGCCAAATCATTGGGGGATTGTGATCTTTTGGCGGCTGTAAGGCGCGCGTAAGCCGCTCCACCGACCTTGCTCCCTCGCAAGAACGACGAAGGGGGAGACTCGTGTTGCGGTTCCGACTCACGCCGCGTGACGATCGTCTGCGGCCAGCCGCCGAGCGACTGATTACCGAAGTCTATGCGCATCACTTTGGGGCACGGGTCACGACGCTTCCCGACACGCTCGTGACCATGACGGACGGCGAGGGCGCCGTCTGCTGCGCTGCTGGCCTCCACTTCGCCTCCGACGGCTTCTTCTCGGAAATCTATTTGGATGCCCCGATAGAGACTCTGCTGTCGGCGCTGCGGCGGACGCCGACTCGTCGCGACAAGATCTTCGAGGTGACTTCGCTCGCGAGCCAGGCCCCGCATCTGGTCGGCGGCTTCCTCCGCAAGATCGTCGGCTGTGGCCACGCAGCCGGGTTCGATTGGGCTTTCTTCACCGCAATAGCACCGCTCGCGGCCCTGCTCGAGCGCATGAACCTCCGGCTCGTTGCGCTCGCAGACGCCGAGAGCGTGCGGGTGCCCAATCCCGAGATCTGGGGAAGCTACTACGCGTTCGCGCCACGGGTTTACGCCATCCAGCGCGACCGCACCGCACTTTACCTGCAACGTCAGGTAGGGACGGCGGCGCATGTCTGACATCCTTCAGGCGCTTTATTGCGGATCGCGGTACCGCCCTGCTGAGGTAGCGATGGCGGACGACGACACCGTCCTGATCCGCAGCGATCTTTTGGGTCGGGTCGCCGGTCTTACCGCGGTCTTGAGGGACCGGCCGCAGACGCTTGGGCTGCTCGGTGCCAATGGCACCGAATGGGCGGTCGCTCAACTCGCCGCTTGGGCAGCCGGTAAGACGGTGGTGCCGCTCCCAACCTTCTTCAGCCGTGCCCAGCTCGAGCATATTATCAAAGACGCCGGCATCGATCACGTGATTGCCACCCCCGACGCCAGCAGGCTTGCCTCCACGCTCGGCGTTGGCGTCACCCCGGCTTTAGCCCAGAGCGCCGATACCAGTCTTGAAGCAAGAGATGGCGGCGGTGTCATCGTTTACACCTCGGGCAGCACCGGCCGCCCCAAAGGCGTGCGCCTCGGCCTTCCGCAGATCGAACAACAGTCACGCGCGCTTGCTACCGCGATCGAAGCGGGGCCAGATGATTCCTACCTCTCGGTGCTGCCGCTCGCGCTGCTGCTGGAGACCATCACGGCCATCTGCGTGCCGGTGCTCGTCGGCGCACGCACACATTTTGCTTCATCCGTGGCCGAGAGCGTCGGGGCTGGCCGCCCGAGCGGCCTGCACCAGGCGTTCGAGACCTGGCGACCCACCACCTCGGTCCTCGTGCCGCAGCTCTTGTCGAGCTGGATCGCCGAACTCGAGGCGGGCGGCAAGCGCGCGCCCGACAGCTTGCGTTTTGTCGCGGTGGGTGGCGCATGCGTGCCGGAGGCTCTGGCCGCGCGGGCCTGGGATTTCGGTATCCCGGTCCATGAGGGCTACGGCCTCACCGAGTGCTGCTCCGTCGTGGCGGTCAATCGGCCCGGGCGACGCAAGCCCGGAACGACGGGCGAACCGCTGCCAGGCCTCGATGTCGCGATCGACGATGGCGAGGTGGTGGTCAGCGGCCCGACAGTCATGCACGGCTATCTTCACGGCGCGCCGGTCGCTGGTTCCTGGCGGACTGGCGATCTTGGCAGCCTTACGCAAGACGGCTTTTTGGTCGTTACCGGCCGCAAAGACACGGTCCTTGTCGCGGCCTCTGGACGCAACATATCGCCAGAGTGGATCGAAGCCATGGTGATGAGTGATCCGGGTGTCGCAGCCTGTATCGCCCTCGCCGACGATACACACCAGATAAGCCTGCTTCTGATCCCGTCCGCGCATGGGGAACGCTGGATGATGGAATCGCCGCGCGCCCACCTCCTCCTGTGGCTCGAGCGTCTTTGCATCGACGCTCCGGCCTACGCCGTGCCGAAGGACTTCGTCGTCTGCCCCGCCTGGCAGGCCAAGCGGCTTGGTCTCCTCACCGCCAATGGGCACACCGTGCGCGATGCGGCGTTACGCACCTATCCCGTACTGAAGCTTGCGCGCAGACCGGCGGCAGCCTGAACTCAATTGCAAGAACCAACAAGGAGAGACATCGTGTCGTTCTACGATCGGCTGATTGCTGAAACCGAGAGGGAGCGAATTGGCTTCACGTCAATTCCGTTGATCCGCGAAACGCTCCGCTCAGGCGCTTCGCGCGAGCTCTATGTCGACTTCCTGACCCAGGCCTATCACCACGTGAAGCACACCTTCCCACTGCTGGCCTTCGCTGCCGCACGGACCACGGACGAGGCCTACCAGGACGCTCTGGTCGAATACATGGAAGAAGAGCGCGGCCACGAAAAATGGATTCTCGACGACATCGCAGCCATGGGCGGCGACGCTGCCGCGGTCAGGGACGGTGTTTCGGGCGTCGCCTGCCAGGTGATGGTGGGCTACACCTACTACGCCATCGAGTGGGTCAACCCCTATGCCATGCTCGGCAGCGTTCACGTGCTCGAGGGCATGTCGACCCTGCTCGCCGACAAGGCGGCCGACGCTATCCAGCGGTCGCTGGGCACTAGCGGCAAGGACGGCTTCTCTTATCTGAGGTCACACGGAGCGCTCGACATCGAGCATGTGGCCTTCTTCAAGGTCCTGGTCAACGGCCTCGACGACCCCAAGACCCAGAAGATCGTGATCGACTCGTCGAAGATCTTCTATCGACTCTACGGCGACATTTATCACGAGCTGTCGACGCGGCATCCCATCAAAAGCCATGCAGCTTGAGGGCAAGCGCACATTGATCACCGGCGCGGGCTCTGGGATCGGGCGCGCGCTCGCCATCGAGGCGTCGCGCCTCGGCATGGCGGTGGCGCTGTGCGGGCGGCGTCCCGAGGCCCTTTACGAGACGCTGGCGCAGATGACGCCATCGGGGCGGCACTTGCGGCTCCGCGGCGATATCACCAATGCTGCCGTCCGGCGCGGCATGCGTGACTTCCTGTGGCGGCAGTGGGCTGGCCTTGATGTGCTCGTCAACAACGCAGGCGTGGTCCCCGTCGGTCCGCTCGCCTGCACCACCGACGCCGAGCTTGAGCAGGTGATGGCGACCAATGTCGTGGCGCCGATGGCGCTGACCCGGGAGCTGCTGCCGTTGCTGCGCCGGGCCATGCCGTCGCGCGTGGTCAATGTCGGCTCGATGTTCGGCGACATCCCCTATCCGCTGTTCGCCGCCTACTCCGCGTCGAAGTTCGCGCTGCGCGGTCTTTCCGGCGCCTTGCGGCGCGAGCTCAGGCCTTACGGCGTCGGTGTCACCTACGCAGCGCCGCGGGCAACGAGGACGAGCGCGGCGCAGGGCTTCGATTCCCTCGTCGAGCCGATGCAGATGCGCCTCGACGACCCGGCGCGGGTTGCAGCCCATATCTGGCGGAGCGTGATGAAGGACCAGGACAGCGCCTATGCCAAGGGCCCCGAGAAGCTTTTCGTTCTGATGCAAAGGCTGCTGCCGAGGATCATCGACCGTGCTGTCGCCGCGCAGATGGCAGACCCGCGGGTGCGAGATTATCTCGGGCAGCGCTACGAGGCGGCCAGGGCTCAGGCAGGAGATCAGCAAAGCAACCCGCACTCGGCTGGCGCACCAAGATCCGCTGGCCCGATGCGAACGCCGCGGCCGACGCGGACCGAAGCTGCTCAACCGGCCTAGGTGTGACCGACATGGTGGATACAATACGGAGGGGATCTGGATGAGGTACTTGGCGCTGATAGGACTTCTTGCGCTGCTCGGCTGCGCACAGCAACCGCGAGATTTACCCTCGTCGGCGATCTCATCGCCTAGCGGGGCGCAGTTCGACAGTGGTGAGGACTAAGGCTCACGCTTTGCGTTTCCGCGCGACCGCGAGGAGACCCGCCACGCCGAAGCCGGCGTTGACGCCTTCGATGTCGACACAATCCGGCGCGAATCCGGCGTCGACGAAGAGCGCGGCGAGCCTCTCGTGATCGAAGAGCCGGTGCGTGTCAGGCCCGGCAAAAGGCCAACGGCTCATGGCGGCCCCATCGGTGGCGTAGAGTACGATGCGGCCCAGAGGGCGCAGCACCCGGCGCGCCTCACGAAGGGCGGCTGAGCTTTGCATGAAATAGGCGACGTTCACCGCCAACACCGCTTCAACGATCTCGTCGGCGAACGGAAGCCTCCCGAAATCGCCCCTGATCAGCTCCAGACGTCCAGCCTGGATAGCCGCGCGATTCCGCCGCGCTGCCTGGGCGAGCATGACCTCGGACCAGTCGAGCCCGATGGCGCGCTCGAGCCGCGGCGCATGAAGCAACCCTTGCAAGGCGTGACCCGGGCCGCAGCCCAATTCGAGCAAGCTTTCGCCGGCCTTGATGCCAAGAGCCGCGATGGCCAAAGCGTTTGGCTTGGCATTGGCGAGGGCCATCGCTCTGCCGGCGACCCCGCCCCAGGCCCCCGAGGGACTGCGCAATTGCGCGCCAATGCCGTGCCAAACGGCGTCGACAGATGGTCGCAGCCGCGTCACTAGTTGGATGCTTGCGCCTTGGCCAAAAGCTCGCGGATCACGGCGCGGCGATTCTTATCCCAAAGCGGCCGGTCCTGCTGCGGCGGCAGGGACAAGGCGTGCTTGAGGACCTTATACGCCGCGGCGTATTCGTGCTGGGACATCAAGAAATCGGCATAGAAGTAATTGGCGTCCATGCCGTTCGGCGCCAGCGACACGGCCTGCGCGAGCAGCTGTCTCGCCGTGTCGTTGTCGCCAAAGCCGATCGGCCACCCAGGTACACGGGCATAAAGCACACCGAGGCTCGTCGGCGCTCCGGCATCAAGCGCAGCAGGATTCTTGGCATAAGCCTGCTCGAGCACCGCCTTGGCGCTTTTTGCATAACCCATGGCGCTGAGGGTGCTGGCCATCCCAGCCTCTTCGCTGGTGACGATGCCTTCCCAGATCAACGGCTCGACCCGGCCGGGATATTTCTGCACGAGGCTGGCGGCAAATTTAGCCAACGCGTCGATGTGATTTAATTGGTCAGGGGACCCGTTTTCATCGAACTTAATGTGCTCCCAGCGGAGCTCGATGGTGTGAATGTCGGCGTCCATGGCTTTGTTATTCGAAGCGAACGCAGGGCCACCTATAGCGCAGGCAAGCGCTAGGCCAGCGAGACCCCACAAGAGCTTGTTCGGCATCGTCTTGCTCCTCGGAAATGTGTTCGGCTTGCACGACGGAGCGCGCGCTTTCCGGACGAGGGCGAACGTGTAGACCGCCTGTCCGAACGACAAACTGGCCCAACCGTGCCCTGCACTCTCGGAAACCCGCCGCATCCCTCTCCCTAGTGCCCCAGCTCAAGGGTCAGAGACCACGGCAAGCTTACGGCTCACTTACGTCGTCTGCGGTGGGGGAAGGGAACCTGGTCTGGCGTGCGCTACGTCTGCTCGTGGCTTGGGCCGGCTGTGGTGCGCCCGGGCACGCCCGTCGCTCGCCCCTAAGCGCTCGTCCTCAGCGGCAGCGGAGACACCATCGGCTCTTCGGCTTCAGCGTACATCGAGAGCATGGGCTCATCGCTAAGGATGACCTCATCATATTCGCCGAAGCCATTGAAACGATTCGCCAACACGCGGCCATAGGCGCCGATCTGGCCAATCTCGATATAGTCCCCCTCCCCGACCGATGACGGCAGGACGAAGGGACCAGGCAGATGATCGGAGCTGTCGCAAGTCGGCCCGTAGAGCGAGAACTCGGTCTCGCTGTCGCTCACCCGGCCTGAGCTCGCCAGGAGGCGCGCCGGGAAGCGGAAGCCGCAATAGGCGGCATCGAACAGCGTGCCGAAGGCGCCGTCATTGACGTAGAGCGTATCGCCCCGGCGCGCGTCGACACGGACGATCACAGACTCGGCCTCGGCCACGAGCGCCCGGCCCGGCTCGCACAGAAGTTCGCAGGTCTCCTTGACGTTGAGCTCGTCCCACACCTTGGCGATCTCCTCGGTATAGGCGGAGAGCTCCGGCGGCTCCGAGTGGGGATAGCGGCTCGGAAAGCCGCCGCCGATGTCGATGGCGTCGACCAGGACGCCGGACGTCACGATCAGTTGCCCCACAGCGTGCAGAGCCTCGCCGAAGGCCGCCGGCACCACCGCCTGGGAACCGACATGGAAGGTGACGCCGAGCCGCGCGCCGACCTGCCGCGCCCGCAGCAACAGCGCCGGCGCCTCTTCGCTCGAGACGCCGAACTTGCCCTCCAGCGGAATGAGACTGTGGGTGTTCGGGCAAGCGAGCCTGAGGAACAGGGTGAGGTCGCGCGCGTGGCCCGTCTCCTCCAGGACCTTGTCGAGCTCCTCCTCGCTGTCGAAGGCGAAGCTCCGGATGCCGAAGTCGTAATAGGCGGACCGGATCGAGCCCCTCGACTTCACCGGGTTCATGTAAAAGAGCTCCGCCCCCGGCACGGCCGCGAGGCGCTCGATCTCGACCATCGAGGCGACATCGAACTGGGTGATCCCGGCACCGGCCAAAGCCTCGATGATGGGAGCCGCATCGTTCGCCTTGGCGGCGTAGAGCACGGGGCCGGGAAAATTGGCGCGGAACCAGCGCGCGGCGCGCGCCGCAGCGTGGGGTCTTAGGCCGAGAACCGGCCGCTCAGGGCGATGGTGACGGAGAAGCTCCGCGGCAGAAGTGAAAACGTCCATCCCATGTCTACTCCCACACGAGATTGATATTGTCAGATCGGCCCATGGGCGAAATGCCAGGAGCTAATTCGTGCGTTATGCAGTTTTGACGGGGTTGTAAAGTGCTTTCGCCGGCTATCCCCTGACCGAAACAATCGGCCGCAGCGGACGCCCATGCGCCGGGCAACTGGGCGGGAAACGAGCCGCTTCCCGCCCAAAACTTGAGCATCATTGGACGTCGAGCTTGATCGCGGTCCGCGCCAGGATTTGGCTTGGCTTGGGTGATTCGTTCTTCGCTTTTTCCTTCTGAGCCGCGGCGACCTTCTCCTGACCCTCGACCACGATCTGGCGCGTCAGGAACTTGCGGTAGTTGCCAAGCGGGGTGAACGCACGCGTCTTGAAATCGTGCTTGATGCCGTCGGCCTGTTTGCCGGTGGCGTTACAGATGGCGATCACCGTCTCGGTGCCCGGGTCCTTGAGGCGGAATTGGAACGGCGCGTCCTTGCCCGGGAACTCAGTCTCCTTGCCGGCGGCGAGCAGATTGTCCTGCTGGAACTTGTTGGGGAAGATCACCGTCCCCTCCCCGCTCGCATCGACATTAATCAGGGTGAGGTGGCAGTCCTCCTTCGAGGTGATGGTGAACACCGGAAGGTCGTTCACCTTGTAGTCGCTCTTGTCGGAGATGAGGGCGAGGTCGAAGTCGTGGGTCTCTTCCTTCGACCTGCCGCCGACCTTGGCAACGTCGACCGCCTCGGCGCCAGCGATCTCGACCGGCTCGTTGTCCGAGACTTTGACGATCAGGTCCTTGAACTCCGCTTCCAGGATCTCGCGGGGCAGCACGCCCTGCTCGAGCCTGCGCTTGAGCTGAACCGACGGACCGCCCGCGTCGGTCAGGCCTTGAGCAAAGGCTTCCGCCGCAAGTCCGTATTCCGCCGCGGCGATCCTAAGATCGATCGCCTTCTCATAGGCCTTCGACAGGAAGTTGATGCTCTCGACGCCAACCGTCTGGGAATCGAGCTCCGGATCAAGCCCTGCCCGCACCATGGCGTTGCGGTACCGCGACGCATCCCCATCGAGCAGCGCCTTGAACTCGTCGGCCGGCGGATAGAGCGCCTCGACTTGATCGCGCACCTCCTTGGGGAAGATGCGGTCGTTCAGCACATGGTTGCGGATGTCGTCGGTCGCCTGGCGGATGCCCTGGTTGTGGCAGCCGAAGCAGGAGATGCCATTGGTCACCGCGCGGTCGAGCTGGCTGTCGTCGAGCACGATCTCGGTCGGGCCCTTGTCGAGCCGTGCGCCTTTTGCCGTGTTGAGATAATAGGCCTGGAAGCCGTTCGGCAGGCTGAAGATGGTCTCGCCGCCGTCATGCCTGAAGGCGTCGTCGCCGTCCGGCCCGAGCGGATGCACGAACAAGCTCTGCTCCGGCTTGTCGCCCTTGAAGTCGTAAGAGGTCCAGAAATAGCCGGTCGGGATGGTGTGGCGCTCGATCAGGCGATTGTGCTTGGAGACGCCGGAGTTCTGGAAGCCCGCACGCTTGGCGAGGAACTTCTCGATATCGTTTTTGACGTCGACGTCGACCTGCTTCTCAAGCCCGGCAAACTCCTTCGGCATCTTGAGCAGGTCGTAATAGAGCGGCGGACGCGATGCGGTGAACGCGAACCAGTCGCCGCGGAGCCAGGGCAACGGCGTGCCGGTCTGCGACGCGACAGTGTCATAGACCGTGGCGTCCGGCTTCATGGCATAGGGATAGATGCTGGCGATGCGGTTCCAATCCTCCTCGCTCCAGCCGAGGTCATCGAGATTGAAGGCGATGACGGTCTTGTCCGCATCGACCGTGCGCATCTTCACCACGTCGGATTCGCGACTGAGGCTGTTCAGGAGCTTCACGACGCCCTGGCGGTAACGCACCATGTCGGTCTCAGGCACACAGGCATTGAAGAAGTTCGACAGCGTGATGTAGCGCATGCCTCTTCGCCGGTGCTCGGGCTGGGCCTCGAGATCGCCCGCGATCGCGGTGACAATGGCCTCCGCGTCGATCAGGTTCCGCCCGGTGCACGCGGCGGCCACGAGCTGACCGAGAACTCTTGATCCAATCGTAGATGGCCCGGACCTCTTCCTCGGTCGGCTCCACCTTGCAGTCGAATTCCTGATAGCAGTCGTAGGGCATCTCCTTCTTGGCGATTTGGATGAAAAGCTTGGAGCCGTCGGGATTGCCGGGAAGGATCAGGGCGGGCTCCGTCGAGATCTGCTCGAGATGGAGGATGTTGCCAAAATTCTTGGCGGGCTTCTGGCGCTTCAGCGTCGGGCCGGCCTGGTGGCAGCGGGCACAATGCTTCTCGAGCACATTAAATGCCGTGACTGCAATCGGATCGGTCGGAACCGGGATATCGCCAGACTTGACCTTCTCGGCAGCGGCGGAGCTCGCCGCATCGGCGCTGTCGCTAGCCGCCTTGTCGGTCGCCGCCACTTCGCCGCTCGCGCCTTCGGGTTTGGCGGCCGCATCGCTGCTGCCGGTGTCCTCGGCATCGGTCTTGCCCGCCTCGTCCTTGCCAGCCTCATGCTTGTCGGCGTGGTCCTTGTCGTCGGCGTCGGCCGCGGCGGCGTCCGGCTTCTCTGTTGCCTCGTCCGCGGGCGGTGTCGCCTCTTCAGCCTGATCTTTGGTCCCGGCCCCGGGCGTCTCGTCCGCAGCCGCGCCAGGCGCTTCCGCGTCGCCCGCCGTTTCGTCCGCAGGCTCGCCGGCACCCGCGCTCGAGCGTGCCTCGGACGGCGCGGCGGAGGTGTCCGGCTGGGCGTAACCGGCGACAGTACCGCCAGCACCAAGCGCGCACATCGCGGCCATATAGGCCAAGGCGGCGATCACAGTGTTCCAGCGCGTCGTCATAAGGGACCTCCCTTGCCTGGACAGCTCATCAGCGCCCGTCTTAGCCATTTGCAACTGAATGCGACCTGAATGGTATTGTACGCGCGCGTTCATCGGCTGCCGATAGGTCTAGGGTCCAGGGCCAGTGTAGATATCGATGACCCCAACCTGCACCTCCTTGCCGGAAAGCACCTGCTCCAGCATCGGCCGCAAGGCTTCGGCCCGTTGCGGGGTGGTCATTTCCGACAGCACGGCCTGGAGCTCGGGCAGGGCCTCCTTGGAGAAGATCGCGACCATGTGCTCGGCGCCATAGGGCGGCTGGTCGACCTTGAACTCCTCGCGGATGGGCTCGCGGCCCCAATCCTTGGTCGCCTCCGCGGGCTTCGCCGGGTCCGGGATGAAGAATTCGACATGACCGTCAGGGGGGAGATTGAACAAGGTCAGATGCGGGTATTTGGCTCCCCGCATCTCGATCCTGACGCGGTCGCCGATGGCGTAGCGCTGATTGCCGCTGGCGAGTGTGCCCTCAGCCGGGGACAGCGCCGCCTCCTGCTTCAACCATTTGAGCGCGGCCCATTTCGACACGACGCCCCTGATGCGCGCGACATCGACGTTCTCCGCGACTACCCCGCCGACCACATGCTCGACGGTTCCGTCGGCGACGGACCACACGAGATCGGCGTCGTGCGTGTCGGGAACCACGATCACGAAGGGCAGATCGGCGAAGGCGGAACCGTCGCCCCCTTCGACCGCAACTTTGAGCTTGACCTCATCCCCGCCTGCGGGCGCAACAGGCTCTCCCGTCGTCTCCCGCAACGTCACGAGCGCCACCGAGCGTGCCCGGAGCGGCAGCACCTGTGGGGTCTGCTGACTCTCGACCAAAGCGTGCACCGCCGGCACCAGATAGCCGATCAACTCGAACTCGCTCACTTGGCCGTCGCCATTCTTGTCCGCGCGGCCCTCGAGCGCGCGGGCGAAGGCCCAGCTCAAGGCGCCACGCTTCTCGCCTTCGATGGTGACCTCCGGCGTCAGCTTGTTCTCCGCCACCGCTCCGACTAAGGTGACGTTCTCGAAGTCGTCCTCGGTGAGCTTGGAGACTTCGGGCGGCGGCAGCGGCAACTGGTCTCCGGTAATGGCGGGAACCGTCATCTTGCGGATCCGCACCCCGGGCGCCGAGGCGCTCCGCTCCATGCCGCCGGAATGACAGGAGTCGGCGACGAGCACGACCTTGACCTTCTTCTTGTCAGCCTGCTGCATCCATTCGAACAGTTCGTCGTCGAGGATGCGTTCCCGCGTGCCGGGGCCAAAGGGCAGGAACCGGGCAAGCAGAAAATTCTCGTTGAGACCGTCAGCCTCGTCGTGGCGGCCTTTGGGCTCCGGCTCCTGGCCACCATGGCCGGCATAGCTGAAGACAATGGTGTCGCCGGCCTTCGCCTTCGCCACCAGAGCCTGCCATGCCGAAGCGATATGATCCTTGCTGGCGTCGGCATCGAGGAGGCGCACCACCTCCTTGGCGCCTGCAGCATCCAACGCCCTGGCGATGTCGCCCGCATCGTTGACGGCGCCCTCAAGGTCATTGTCGGTGCCGATATAGTCGTTGATGCCGATGACGAGGCCGTAGAGCTCGGCGGCAGCGGCGGGTATCGGCGAGAGCAGACCGAGCAACAGGAAAAGCGCGCCGAAAAGGCTGATGCACCGGCGCGTGCTGTGCTTCGCCATCGGACTGTCCCGTCTAGCGGCTACTCCGTGCCGTCCGGAGCGCCCGTGTCGCCGTCACCACCGTCATCATCATGACCTTTATCCTGCCCCGATTTGCTTTTCTTCGGCACGGCGTCGGGCCGCGGCGGCAGTGATTTCAGGAAAGCGGTAATTGCGGCGCGATCTTCGGGCTTGAGCTTCGCCAGGTTCTCCTGCACCGGCGCCATCAGACCCCCGACCACGTCGAAGTCGGGCGTGTTCCCGGTCTCGAAGAAATAGGTGATGTCCTCGGCGCTCCAATCGCCGATGCCGTCATGGCTCGGGGTGATATTCGGGACCCGCCCTCTGCCTTCAGGATTGCGCGCCCCGGCATAAGCCTCGCTCGCGATGGTGCCGCCGATGAAGTTCCGAGGCGAATGGCACTCGCCGCAATGACCGGGTCCCTTAGCAAGATAGGCGCCGCGATTGACCTCTTCGCTCGCCTTCGGATCCGGCTTGAAGCTCTTGCCGTTGACATAAAGCAGCTGCCACAGGCCGACGCCGCGGCGCACATTGTAGGGGAAGGTGAGCTGATGCGGCTGCACCTCGTTCTTCGCCGCGGGCAAGGTGTCGAGATAAGCCTTGAGGTCGATGAGGTCCTCATAGGTCATGCGCTGATAGGAGGCATAGGGAAAGGCAGGATAAAGGTGAGTGCCGCCCGGCCCGATGCCACGCTTCATGGCGTTGACGAAGTCGAGCGTGGTCCACTTGCCGATGCCGGTTTCCTTGTCCGGGGAGATGTTGGGGACGTTGAAGATGCCGTACGGCGTCTTGATGCAGCGCCCGCCGGCGAGGACGTGCTTGTTTTTCACCTTCGTGCTCTTGCACTTGTCAACGGGCTCCGCGTGGCACTCGGCGCAGCCGCCGGCGATGAACATGTATTCGCCGTTGGCGAGGTCAGCCTTGTGCGCCGGCAATGCAGAGGCCGGCACCGTCTTCGGGATCGTCAAAAGATAGAACACGATCGCCCCGGCAATGGCCAAAGCGAGCAGCACCCACCACCAGGCTCTGTTCACGTTTGCTGCCGGGACATCTGTGGTCATTCTAGCGACCACGCCCTACGCATCATTGTTCCAGCTTTTCGCGATAGGATTCGTGACACTCCTTGCACACCTTGGTCATGTCTTTGAACGCGGCGGCGAAGGTTCCCTTCCCCTGCTCAGCCGCACTCGCGGCCTTAGCGCTCGCGTCCTTGAGCTTCATGGCGATCGCCTTGAAGTCATCGAATTTCTCCCAGATCTCCGGTTTGGCTTCGCTTTGGTCATCCGGGTCGGGGATCTGACTATCGGCGATTCCGCCGTGCTCAGTCCCTTTTGGGAACAGCGTCACATATTTGTCCGGCACGCCGCTGATGTCATTCATGGCTTTCGCAGCCTCGGCGGCATCGAACGGCTTAACGCCCTTCACCATCTGACCGCCGAGCTTGGCCGCCGGCGCGACGGTCTTCTTCATCAGATCCCGCCGCTCCTTCACTGCTGCTACCAAATCCTCCGCGGAAATTGCTGCGGTGGCACAGATTGCAACCCCCACGCCCGCACAAACGATCATCATCAATTGTCTTTGCATTACCCCTCTCCACTCGTCGCCGGACCCATCCAGGTCCGAATCCATTCGTTCAAACTGCGCGATGGCCAGAATTCGGCTTCCTGTTGGCCGCATCGAGAAGCAGGGCGCCCCGCGACGGCGACCATCCGTCAGGGACTCGCGAACCTAACCCCCCTGGCTGATCATGAGATTGAGAAGCTGCGGTGACGGTTGGCCGTCGACGGGCAGCCGATTGGAATATTGGAACTGACTGATCGCGTCCGCCGTGCGGGCGCCGTAGACGCCGTCGACCGGACCTGGATCGTAGCCAAGCCGCGCCAGCGAGGATTGGATGCTGTAGACGAGGCCCGGTCCGCCTGGAGGCGGCGGGGCGTAGTACTGGCTCTCATAGGCCGCCCGCGCATTGGCATTGGCCTCCGCCGCGCCGGTGACGACACCGATGCCGGCGCCGATCGCAGCCCCCGTTCCGGCGCCTCTGCCGCCGCCAACGATGCTGCCAATGACCGCGCCGACTACGCCGCCTTGGACGCCACGCTCAATGACTTGCGCCGTCGCCGAAGTCGCGCTGCCGGCGATCGACATCGCCAGCACCAAGACGGCGGCGAGGATCGTGATTGAAGCTTTCAAATTGAGCGTCACGACACCTCCTCTTCTCGCGCTCACATCGAATTCAAGGAGCCCCGGCGATCTGTCACTCTCGCGCGCCCCGCGCATTGTGCCATAGCAGCCGCGTCCCCGGCTAGCCGTCTACTCCCGATCAAGGCATCGGAATGCCACTTTGGCGGGGCGGCACGTGCCAGGCGCGCTGCACCGCAGGGCGTGCCGCGATCGCCAGATACCAGCGCTTGACATTGGGATAGTGGTCGAAGGTGACAGTT
The DNA here is from genome assembly GCA_963732955.1 of uncultured Alphaproteobacteria bacterium. Lineage (GTDB taxonomy): Bacteria > Pseudomonadota > Alphaproteobacteria > Rhizobiales > Methyloligellaceae > Methyloceanibacter. Next base: position 336,475 of record CAVTBH010000004.1, on the reverse strand, counting down.
TGCCATTCGAAGCGCGAGATCCACGGCCAGATGGCGATGTCGGCGATGGAATACTCGCCGGCAACGTATTCGACGTCGGCAAGCCTGCGGTCGAGCACGCCATATAGCCTCAGTGCTTCCTTGGTGTAGCGCTCCTCGGCATAGGTGCTCTTGCCCGGATTGAATTTCACGAAATGGTGAACCTGACCGAGGAAGGGACCGGGCCCGCCCATTTGCCACATCAGCCATTCGACTACGCGCCATTTCTCGGGAAAGGCTTGCGGCCACAGCCGCCCCGTCTTCTCTGCGAGGTAGAGCAGGATGGCCCCTGACTCCATCAACCTCAGGCCATTGTCGCTGTCGATGATGGCGGGGATCCTGTTGTTGGGAGCGATGGCCAGGAAGTCCGGATGGAACTGCTCGCCCTTCTCGATATTCACGCGATGAACTTGGTAAGGCAGTTCCACCTCTTCGAGCATGATCGCCACCTTCTGCCCGTTCGGTGTCGACCACGTGTAAAATTCGATCATCCTTTGCAGTCCCCTTGAGCCACGCGCCGATGCGCGCCCCGCCGACGCACCAGCGCGCATCCTGTTAACGACTTTGTGCGCCCGCGATAAGAACCACATCTTCGCGTGCGATGCAGCACGAGCAACCGCGCCGCCTCCTTCGCAGCTGCGAGATGACTCAATTCATCAACTGTTCATTCCTCGGCCCTCCTATCGCCCTGAACCTGTCGCGGCCACGCCACAGCAGCGTGGTAGCGAAGACGAGGCTATTCGGAGAGGGGCGCCTAGTGGGAGGAACTAATGCTCAATCGCGCGCAGCTTACCAACGACCATAACGACGCGCACCAGGGCGACTTCGTTCGCTACGCGATCTACTACACGCCGCAGCCGGGGACGCCGCTTGCGATGTTCGGCCGCTCATGGTTCGGCCGTGCCAATGACGGTGCCACCTTGCAAGCATTTTCCGAGGCGGGCCTCAGCAGCGCCACCACCGTCAAACCTTTATCCAGGAAGACGCGCTATGGCGGCCTGCACGCGGTGTTCAAGGCGCCGTTTCAGTTGCGCGACGATATGGGCATCGATGCGCTCAAGGCGCGCCTCATCAGCTTCGCCGGGCGCCGCAAGAAGGTGGAGACCGGACCGTTGACACTCGCCCGCGCCGGCCGCTATCTCGTGCTGCGCCCGATCAAGCCGACGCCCGCGCTCGATTGGCTCGCCGCGCAATGTGTCGCCACCTTCGACGCCTTCGCCGAATCACCGGCCGATGCCGAGGCACCGGCCTGCGTCGAGCTCAACGACCACCAGCGCCTCCTGTTGAAGAGCTTCGGCGATCCGCATGTGCTGAGCGAGTATCGCTTCTACATCACCCTCACCGGCCCGCTCGATTCCGCGCATTTGGAGCGGGTGGCGCAGGCGCTGTGGCCGATGCTGGAAGAGATCTGCGCCAACGGCGTCACCGTTGACGGTCTGTCGCTGCTCGGCGAGGCGAAGAACGGCTCGCCGCTCCGCCTCATCGGCCGCTACCGCCTTGGCGCCTGAGGTTTTTCAAGCTCCCCGGCCGGCCCCCCGGAACAAAGTTTCGACATAAGCGTTAGGCACCGTTGTGGAAACTCGGCTGGGGGACAGCACGGGGGAACTGATGCCGGATTATGGGGAAATTCTCGCCTTTCTCGCTGCCAACCCGCCGCAACTCGCCGCGGAGCGCGAGCTTCACGCCTCGCTACTCGAATTGCTCGCTCAATGCCTGCGTACAGACCATGAAAAGCTCGGCACGAGCGAAATCGACGAGGTTTCGCCGGATGAGTTCGAGGCCCACCACTTTCGCTGGGTGAACTTCAACTGACGTTGACGGCCGGGTAGCTCTCGCCCTGGACGCCGCCTGGCGTTGACGCGTGGCCTGCGCCCTAGCGCAGCGACATGCCAATTTGAACAATCCCGGCCCCGAGCAACACCACCGCTGATAGCCGCAGTACCGCCGCGCGCGTGCCGAGCAACTTCTCGAGCGCCACGAACAGGGTGAGCACGACCATCCAAGCGAGGTTCATGGTCCCGCCGATCCAGGCGAGGAGCATCAGCACCCAGCAGCAGCCGACGCAGGCCATGCTGTGCCCGAACCCAAGCTTCAGCGCTCCCGCGACGCCTGCCTCGTAACGTTGCCGCAGGAACTCCGACGGCACGTGGCAATGCGCGAGACACACCGCCTTGACCGCCGACCATTGATAAAGTCCGGCGATCACGAGGAGAGCGCCCGCATAGAGCGGATTGACGATCTGACCGTCACGAATGAGGCCGCCGCGGACGAGCAGAGACTCGACCACGGCCGCGAGGATCCCGAAGCCGCTCCATACCGCCAAATAAACGGCCACGAACGCAGCGACGCGACCAAGGCGGCTCGAACTCGGCTCCCGACCCGTCAGCTGAGCATATCCCAGCATCATCGGCAGTGCCGATGGGGTCATCATCGCAACCATCATCACCGCCCACATGCCGAGGGCAGCAGCGGGGGCGGCCGTGGTCACGCGACAGATGTAGATATCGCCCGCGGCACTCATGCGGAACAGCCACGCCCAGGCGCATAACAGCAAGGCCACGAGGACCAGAGCCGTGGCCCACGCTTCCAGCGGCAGCGCTGCTTTTGATGGTGAGGACTTCGACAGCATCGTGCTTTCCACGCCCGAGGAGGGAAAGTGAGAGAACGGTGCCGAGCCTGCCTTGTCGAGGATCAAGCTTTTGCTGGCGGCTCATAGCCAGGCTTTGGCCAGCTAAGCGGGAAGACCGGCTACTTTCGAAGGGAGGCTCCTTGTTTTCGGCCAATTTGACGCGCCCAATCGGCCAGTTTGATGAAAATCAATGCCATCCTGAACGCGGAAGGCATGAGCGGGAGACGTAAGGCTCGAGGCACCTCTTTCGGCAATGGGCGCGGTTTGCGCAGCCATGGTGCCGGGTGCTAAGAGCCAATGAGGGGAACCTGGCTGGGGCCAAGACCAAGGCCCGCAGGCAGGATCGCGAGAGGGGAGATGATCTCATCATGAGAGACAATGTCGCGTTGAAGCCTGCGACGGAGCACGAGACCAAGAGTTCGGCCGACGACGTGGCCGCGCGTTTTCTCGACAGCGTCAAGACCAGCAAAAGCGCGGGGCAACCCTATCGCCACTGGGTGCTGACGGCATGTCTGCCGGCGGACACCGTCGACGACATTCTCGCCCTTCCCTTCGACGCCCCTTCCCTCGACGGCGTCTCCGGCAAGCGTGAGCTCCACAACAATACCCGCAAATATTTCGACGTCGACAATCGCGCCCAGTTCCCGGTCTGCGAGGCGGTGGCGCAGGCCTTCCAAAGCGACAAGGTGACGAGCGAGATCGAGAAGACGTTCGGCACCAATCTCGAGAGCACTTATCTCCGCATCGAGTTTGCCCAGGACATCGAGGGTTTCTGGCTTGAGCCTCACACCGATCTCGGCGTCAAGGCGTTCACCATGCTGGCCTATCTGTCGAAGGATCCGAGCCATCGCGAACTCGGCACCGACATTTACGACGGCGACAAGCGTCACGTCGGGCGCTCGCCGTTCGAGCCCGGTGGCGCCATGATATTCATTCCCGGGAGCAACACCTATCACGGCTTCGAGAAGCGTCCGATCAAGGGCGTTCGCACCTCGCTGATCATCAATTACGTCACTAATGAGTGGCGTGCGCGCGAGCAGCTGTCCTTCCCGGAAGCGCCGATCGCCTAAAGGCCCGAGCCCTGCGCGCAAATCGTCGCCGCGCTTGACCCGGCGACCCGAAGCTTGCTCGCAACCCGTCGCGCCTGGACGCCAGCCCGGGCATGACGAGCATTGGGCGCTTGCGCTACAACGAGCAGGCAATGGGCAAAGTCGCTTTCATCGGGCTTGGCGTCATGGGCTATCCCATGGCCGGCCACCTGAGGACCCGTGGTGGCCACGACGTTACCGTGTTCAACCGCACCCGGTCGCGCGCCGACGCCTGGGTCGAGGCCTTTGGCGGACACGCCGCAGCGACGCCGGCCAAGGCGGCCGAAGACGCCGACTTCGTCTTTACCTGCGTCGGCAATGACAGCGATCTTCGCGACGTGCTGCTCGGTGAGGACGGTGCCTTCGCCGGCCTGAAGCGAGGCGCCGTCGCCATCGACAACACCACGGCCTCCGCCGAAATTGCCCGCGCGCTTTACACCGCGGCCAAGAAGCACGGCGCGGGGTTCCTCGATGCCCCGGTTTCAGGCGGGCAATCGGGGGCCGAGAACGGGAGGCTCACCGTCATGGTCGGCGGCGATGAGGAAGATTTCGCCAAGGCTGAGCCGGTGATCAAAGCTTATGCCCGCGCCGTCAATCTGATCGGTTCCTCCGGCGCCGGCCAGCTCACCAAGATGGTCAACCAGATTTGCATCGGCGGCCTGATCCAAGCCCTGGCCGAGGCGCTCCACTTCGCCAAGCGCGCTGATCTCGACATCGAGAAGGTCATCGACACCATCTCCAAGGGAGCGGCGCAGTCGTGGCAGATGGAGAACCGCTGGCGGACCATGGTCGACGGCAAGTTTGACTTTGGCTTTGCCGTTGACCTCGTGCGTAAGGACTTCGCGCTTCTCTTCGACGAGGCGCGCCGGAACGGCGCCGAGCTCCCGGTCACGGCCCTGGTCGACCAATTCTATGCCGAGGTGCAGGCGATGGGCGGCAAGCGCTGGGATACGTCAAGCCTGATCGCGCTGCTCGAGCCCAAGTCCTGACGCCGCGCTACTCGGTCGCGGCGTAGTTGAGCGGCAGCGCCGTGGTGAACTTGATCTGCTCCATGGCGAAGGCCGAGCTCACATCTGACAGCTCGATCTTGGTGATCAGCCTCTTGTAGAAGGCGTCATAGCTCTCGATGTCAGGGACGACCACGCGCAGGAGGTAATCCACCTTTCCGCTCATGCGGTAGAACTCAACCACCTCGGGAAAATCCATCAACGCCTGGTGGAAGCGGTCGAGCCATTCCTGGGTGTGGTGGCTGGTCGAGATGGAGACGAACACCGTCACCCCGACATTGACCCTCTTGGCGTCGAGCAGAGCCACGCGGCGCTGAATGATGCCGCTTTCCTCGAGCTTTTGGATGCGCCGCCAGCACGGCGTCGTCGACAGCCCAATCTCCTTGCCGATCTCGGCAACAGGCTTGGTGCAGTCCTTCTGCAAGATGTCCAGGATCTTGCGGTCCATCCGATCGATCATGGCGAGTAGAATAACTGTTGCGTTGAAACCGATTACCGGAGACGTTTTTTCTCCCAGTACCCCAATCTGGACCAGGTCCCTAGATTATTTTTGCACAAGGGGCAAGGTCAATCTCACAGCAACGCGCGCACCTCGCGGCGCAGCACCGGCAACAGCTCATCCTCGAACCACGGGTTGCGCTTCAACCACGCATTGTTGCGCCAGGATGGATGCGGCAACGGCAAGAGCCGCGGGCGCGCTTTCATCCGCAGATGCTTTCGCCACGCGACCATGGTCTCCTGAAGGCTGCCGCCGGCTTCGGCCCCCAAATGCCAGCGTTGGGCATAGGAGCCGACCGCGAGCACGAGCTCGAGCTGCGGCAGCGCCTCGAACAAGGTTGGATGCCAGAGCTTCGCGCATTCCGCCCGCGGCGGCAGATCGCCTCCCTTCGCGTCTTGTCCCGGAAAGCAGAACCCCATGGGAATGATGGCGAGCCTCGTCTCGTCGTAGAATTCTTGCGGCGTCACCTCCATCCAGGCGCGGAGCCGCTCCCCAGAGGGGTCGGTGAAGGGAACACCTGAGGCGTGCACCCGCGTTCCCGGCGCCTGACCGCAGACCGCGAGACGCGCGGTCCGGCTCGCGCGCAACACCGGGCGCGGCTCGTGCGGCAAGGGTGTCCTTAGGGGCGCCTCCGCGCACACCCGGCAGGAACGGATATTGGCGAGCAACCGATCGAGTTCGGCAGACTGACGTCTCATAGATCGAGGGTCATGCCATCCTTGGCGACGAGGTAACGCGAGGTGTCGACCTTGTCGACATGCTCGAGCATGGCCTCGCCCATATGGGTCAACAGCGTCTGCTTCGCGCCGAGCCTGTCGTAGTTCGCTTCGATGGTCTTGTAGTCGAGATGGATCGGCAGCGTCACGTCGTACTGGAAACATTCGCTGATGAAGAGATCGGCGCCGTTCGCGGCGTGACAGAGATTTTCGGTCCAACCGCTATCGCCGCTGAAGGCGAGAATCTTGCCGTCAATGCCGAAGCGCAACGCATAAGGGGGCGCCCCGGAGGGATGGATCACTTCGAACGGCGTTACGGTGATGCCGTCGATGTCGAGAGAGCCCTCGCCATACTCCACGAACTTCAGATCGAAGCAGTGGCAGTTCTTGGTGGCGTCGGGATAGAGAGCCTCCGCCGCGGTGAGGAAGCGCTGCTCGATGCCGCGCGGGCCGGTAACGATCAGGGGCCGGGTGCGCTTGCTGACATATTGGGCGTCGATCAGAAGCCATGGCAGGCCGCCGAAGTGATCGCCGTGGAGATGCGTGACGCACACCATGTCGACGGTGGCGGGATCGAGCCCGAGCCGGCGCATGCCGATCAGCGTGGAGGTGCCGCAATCGATCAGAAAGGTACCGCGCTCGTGCTCGACCTGAAACGAGGTCTGTAACTGGGCACCCGCACCAAAGGCGTCCCCGCAACCTATAACTGTCAGTCGCATGCGCGGGTCCCCGCCCCTGCTGCCCAGAGTTGCTCTCCTAGAAGACGCTCGCCGCGACCGCAATGTGCGACTGCCAGCGTCTCAGCCCGGGGCGAGAGTAAACGCCCCATTAGGGATTTCACCCACATAGTCATTGTCGGGTCGTTGGATAAGGGCCGGACGGGAGCACCTCCGCCCAATCCGGGCGTTTTTGTCGTGGTTTGGTCGAGTTTTGCGGGCTTGATGGCATGACAGTGGGCGTATCAGCCGAGGCTCGTGCGGCCGCTTCGGCGGCGATGAACGCCAGGCGCCGCTCCTCCCGCAGCGTCAAGGAAGCCCGCGAAAAGCTCGCTTACAAATCCGGTTTCAGGCCGGAATTCGAGCATGAGCTCCTGCTCATGTTCGTGAGAAGCGAACTGTCGACCGCGGTGACGACGCCGCTCGTCGCCATCATCGTCGCCATCGGCGCGATGTTCTGGGCACCTCCGGACAGGCTGCTGTTGTGGCTGGCGACGGTCATCCTTGCCAAGGCCATCCTCATCAGCTTGTGCCGCCAATTCCTGAAGGCGCCGCGCGACAATGCCAAGACGCAGGTCTGGCGCGCGAGGATCATGGCCGCGGAGTTTTTCTATGGCCTGTCCTGGGCCGCCGTCGCTTTTGTCGTCAACGGTGGACACGGCGAGGCCGCGCACACCTTCGTCTTCGCCATCCTGCTCGTCGTCATCTCCATGCGCATGCTGTTCGCGTCGCCGGTGATGCCGATCGTCTATGCCGGCACCTTGCCGATGATTGCGGCCATCGTGTTGCGTTTCTCGCTGCTCGACAATCCGTTCTATTGGGGCATGGCGGCCATGGCCGTCGGCGTCTATGTCTATTTCATCTGGCTGATGAACGGCGTCAACGCGACGGTCACGGCCATGCTCGAGTATCGCGCTGAGAAGGACGCCCTCATCGCCGAGCTCGAGCAATCGAAATCAATCTCCGAGGAGGCGCGGCTCCGCGCCGAGGAAGCGAACCAGGCCAAGTCGCGCTTTCTGGCCACCATGAGCCACGAGCTGCGGACGCCTCTCAACGCCATCCTTGGCTTTTCCGAAATCATGCGGTCCGAGATCCTCGGGCCCCACGAGAACCCGACCTACAAGGAATACGCCAACGACATCCATGAGAGCGGCCAGCACCTGCTCAACCTCATCAATGAAATCCTCGACATCTCCCGCATCGAGGCCGGGCGTTACGAGCTTCGTGAAGCGCCGGTCGCCTTGGTGAGCGTGGTCGAGGACTGCCAGCGCCTGTTGCGCCTCAGAGCCGAGAGCAAGGGGTTGAGGATCGTCGAGCGGTTCGAGCCGGACCTGCCGCAACTCTTCGCCGACGAGAGGGCGCTCCGGCAGATCTGCCTCAATCTGCTGTCGAATGCGATCAAGTTCACCCCGACGGGAGGGACCGTGACGCTCGCCATCGGTAAGACCCCGATTGGCGGACAATTCCTGAGCGTCAAGGATACCGGGCCGGGCATCCCCGGAGAGGAGATCCCGCGGGTGCTGCGTAGCTTTGGCCAAGGCTCGCTCGCCCACCATTCGGCCGAAGGCGGCACCGGTCTCGGCCTTCCCATCACCAAGGGGCTGACCGAGCTTCACGACGGCACCTTCGAGATCAAAAGCAAGCTTCGCCAGGGCACGGCGGTGACCGTGACCTTCCCCCGCCACCGGGTCATGGACGCGCCCGGCGACAGGGCAGAGATGCCGCGCCGCGCCGGTGCGCGCCGCTGAGGCCTGCGCTCGCAAACGCAATTGCCGCGCCCGGCCGCAGCCCCTACATAGCTCGCAGTGGAGACTGAGCCCGAGCCCCGCATGGAGACGCCCTGCATCGATATTTGCGAGATCGATGCGGCAACGGGTCTTTGCGTCGGCTGCGGACGCTCCCTCGAAGAGATCGCTGGCTGGTCGGAGATGAGCCCCACGGAGCGGCGCGCCGTCATGGCGATCCTACCAACACGGCGGCAACGCTTGGCGGCAGCGAAAGGATAGAGCCGTGTCGGCCTGGATTGCGCTTTTCATTCTAGCCTTCGCCGCGATGCTGCTCGTCAGCAACGACTCGGGCACGATCGCCAACATCGACACCACCACCTTCGGCTATTTGGCGTTGAGCACCGCTCTGCTCGTGTTCCTAAGCGGCGGCATGCTCACGCGCTACGGCGGGCGCGCCGGCAACATGCTGCGCGACGCCGTGACGTGGGCCGCGCTCGGGCTCTCACTCGTCGCGGTCTATTCCTATCGCGGCGAGTTGATCCCCTTTGCCGGGCGCCTCGCCGGCGAGCTTATCCCTGGCAGCGCCATGATCGTCGAGGAGAACCCGGGCGGTCCGGTCGAGGTCAAGATCCGCAAGCGCCTCGACGGTCACTTCACCGCCAAGGTCGAGGTTAATGGCAAGCCGATCTCCATGATCGTCGATACCGGCGCCTCGACCGTGGTGCTCCGTCCCGAGGACGCCAAAAAGGCCGGGATCGATACCAGCGGCCTGAGCTACACCGTGCCGGTGCTGACGGCCAATGGCCGCACCATAGCCGCGAGGGTCAGGCTCGATAGCGTCTCGCTCGGGCCGCTCACCCGGCAAAAAGTCGAGGCCCTGGTGGCCCAGCCCGACGCTCTTACCGAAAGCCTGCTCGGCATGAGCTTTTTGAGCCGCCTGCGCTCCTATGAATTCTCCGGCGATTTCCTAACCTTGCGCGGGTAAGGCCGGCTCAGGCCTGCCTCAATCTCTGCCGGAACTCCGAGCCTTATTGGGTTATTGGTGAGGCGCCGGAAATCGCCTATGCAGGGACCCATGCTTCCCAAGCCGCGCCAAGATCTCAAGCCCAACACCGCCGAATTCGAACGCCTGCCCTTCGTCAAGGCGACGGGATTTCGAGAATACGACGCCCGCTGGCGCTACCCGGAGGAGATCAATCTGCTCGGGCTGCAAGCGGTCGGCATTGCCCTCGCCGACCTGATGCGCGAGCGGGGCGTGCCACCACGCCTCGTCGTCGGCCACGACTACCGCTCCTATTCGGCATCGATCAAAGCCGCCCTGATCGAGGGGCTGCTTGCCGGCGGCGCCGAGGTCCACGACATTGGCCTCGCCTTGTCGCCGATGGCCTATTTCGCGCAGTTCGATCTTAAGGTCGAAGGCGTCGCCATGGTCACCGCGAGCCACAACGACAATGGCTGGACCGGCATCAAGATGGGGATCGAACGTCCCCTCACCTTCTCGCCCGAGGACATGACCGATCTCAAGGAGCGCGTGCTTGAAGGGCGCTTCGATGTCCCGGGCGGCGGGCGCTACGACTTCGTCCCGGAAATGCCGGAACGCTACATGGCCGATCTCTTGAAACGGTCGAAGTTCGTGCGCCCGTTCAAGGTCGTGGTCTCTTGCGGCAACGGCACCGCCGGCGCCTTCGCGCCGCGCGTGTTGGACGCGCTCGGGGCCACCGTCATCCCGCTCAATTGCGATCTCGACTACACCTTCCCCGCCCACAATCCGAACCCCGAAGATCTCGCCATGCTCCATGCCACGCGGGATGCGGTGCTCGCGTCCGGCGCTGACGTCGGCCTCGCCTTCGACGGCGACGGCGACCGCTGCGGTGTGGTCGACAATGAAGGCGAGGCCATCTTCGCCGACAAGGTTGGCGTGCTTCTCGCCCGCGACATCTCAGCCCTTAACAGCAACGCTCACTTCGTCGCCGACGTGAAGTCGACGGGGCTGTTCCTAACCGATCCCGTGCTCAAGAAGAACGGCGCCCGCACGGTGTTCTGGAAGACCGGGCACTCCTACATCAAACGCTACAGTCACGAGACCGGCGCCCTGGTCGGCTTCGAAAAGTCCGGCCACTTCTTCTTCAATCCGCCGCTTGGCCGCGGCTACGACGACGGCCTGGTGGCGGCGCTTGCCGTGCTCGACATGCTCGACCGCAATCCCGACAAAAGCCTCGCCGATCTGAAACGCTCGTTGCCCCGGACCTGGCAATCACCGACGATGTCGCCCCATTGCGACGACGAGCTCAAATATGGCGTGGTCGATCGTGTGGTCGATCACTTCCAAAAGGTCGCCGCCAATGGCGGCGCGCTCGCCGGACAGCAGGTGCGCGAATTGATCACCGTCAACGGCGTCAGGATCGTGCTCGAGGACGGCACCTGGGGCTTGGTGCGCGCGTCATCGAACAAGCCCGAGCTCGTGGTCGTGGTGGAGAGCCCGAGCTCGGAAGAAAACATGCGCGCGATCTTCGGCGAGATTGACGCCGTGTTGGCAAAGCAGCCGGAAGTCGGACCCTACAATCAGAAGATTTAGATGACCTGAGCCGCCGGACTAAGGCGCCGCAGCGGCTTCGCCAAGATGATGGATGTGTGGAGGCGGTAGCAAAACCGTCAAGGACCTGTCGTATTTCTGCAACGGGAATCTGGTTCGGTCCCCGAGCCATGACAGATCTCATCTTTGCCTGCGGCCTCACTGCCGGACTCATCCTCGACCTGCTGTTGCTTCGCACGTTCCTCGCTCCACCCTTCCGCATCTGGCCGACGCCTGAGCCGGGAAGTTGGCAGAGCCTCACCTTCTGGGGATTGTTCCGAGGCACGTGGCTTGTGACCTTCGTCGTCGCGGCACTCGACTGGAACGCGACGCCGCTGCTCGACTGGACGCGCTACATCGTGGCGCTGCCACTCGGCCTCACTGGCCTCTTCATCACCGTATGCGGCTATTTCAATCTCGGCTTGGGCAACACCTATTGCGGCGAGCACGGCCTCGTCACCGGCGGCCTCTATCGCTTCAGCCGCAATCCGCAATATGCCGCCTCCATCGTCGGCCTCATCGGGCTGTCGATCGGTGCCAACTCGATACTGACCATCATCCTGTCCGTGGTGATAATCGGGGCCTATGTGCTGATGGCGCTGGTCGAGGAGGAGTGGCTCAAGCAGCGTTACGGCGCCCCCTACCGCGACTATGTCAGCCAGACCGCCCGCTTTCTCGACATCCAAGGCCTGATCGCGTCGATCGAGCGCAAGAAGCCCTCGCGGCAGACCGGCTAGCTACTCTGCCGCAAGCGCAGGCCGGCGCGCCGCGACCACCTCGCGTGCGGCCTCAAGCACATCGAGACCGGCGCCATCGAGATGCGCCCGTTCGGCCAGCACCCGGCGGAACGCCCGCGCCCGCGGCTGCCCATGGAACAGCCCGAGAATGTGCCGCGTCATCTGATTGAGACGCGTGCCGCGTGCGAGTTCGCCGCCGGCGTAAGCCATGAACTTATCGAGCACCTCAAGGCGCGTCGGCCGCGCTTCGTCAGCGGCGAACAATTCCTCATCGACGCCGGCAAGGAGATACGGATCCTGATAGGCGGCGCGCCCCAGCATGACGCCATCGACGTGATGCAAATGGCCGCTCGCCTCCTCCATTGAGGCGATGCCACCATTGACGATCACGCAAAGATCCGGACGACGCGCCTTGGCGCGGTAGACCCGGCCATAATCGATCGGCGGGACGTCGCGGTTCTCCTTCGGGCTCAACCCCTCGAGCCAAGCCTTCCGCGCATGCAGGATGAAGATCCGGCAGCCGGCTTGCGCCACCACATCGATGAAGCGATCGAGACTTTCCTCGGCGTCCTGGTCGTCGATTCCGATGCGGCACTTGACCGTGACTGGCACGTCCACCTTGGATGCCATTGCCGCGATGCATTCGGCAACGAGCTCGGGCTCAGCCATCAGGCAGGCGCCGAAGCGTCCGGCCTGCACCCGGTCGGAAGGACAACCGACATTGAGGTTGATCTCGTCATAGCCAAAGTCCTTGCCGATACGCGCCGCCGCGGCGAGACCTTGCGGATCGCTGCCACCGACCTGAAGCGCCACCGGATGCTCGGCGGGATGAAACTGCAGCAGCCGCTCCCGGTCGCCGCGGATCACGGCGTCCGCAGTGACCATCTCGGTATAGAGCAGCGTGTGCCGCGAGATCAGCCGCAGGAAATAGCGGCAGTGGCGGTCGGTCCACTCCATCATCGGCGCGACGCAGAAGGTATGACCCTGAAGTAACTGCATTTTTCCTGTCTATTAAAGCAGCCGAACAACCTTCGGTAACCGTGTCGACCCTACATATCGGTGACCCGACTAAGGTCGCAAGGTCTCCTTCGTCCAAACACCGCTATTCTCAAGCTGTTGAAGAGCCAGAAGGACAATCGGATGCCCGCATCACCGTCTCACAACGGCAAGGTCGTTATCACCTGCGCCGTCACCGGGTCCATCCACACGCCCTCCATGTCGGCGGCGTTACCGGTCACGCCAAGCGAAATCGTCAACGCCGCGGTCGAAGCCGCCGAAGCGGGCGCCGCGATCCTGCACCTCCACGCCCGCGACCCCGACACCGGCCGTCCCGACCAGAGGCCGGAAGCCTTTGAACCGTTTCTCGCGCGCGTCAAGCAGGGCACCAATGCCGTCGTGAACCTCACGACCGGCGGCAGCCCCTTCATGACCATCGAGGAGCGCATCGCGCCGTCCGTGCGCTTCAAGCCGGAGCTTTCATCCCTGAACATGGGTTCTATGAATTTCGGTCTGTTCCCGATGTTGAACCGGTTCAAGGGGTTCAAGCATGAGTGGGAGCCGCAATATCTGGAGAGCACCCGCGACCTCGTGTTCCGCAACACCTTCAAGGACATCGAGTTCGTAGTAGCGTCGCTCTCGGCAACCGGAACGCGCTTCGAGTTTGAGTGCTACGACGTCGGCCACCTTTACAACCTCGCCCATTTCGTCGACCGCAACCTGGTCAAGCCGCCGTTCCTGGTACAAACCGTGTTCGGCATCTTGGGCGGCATCGGCACTCATCCCGAGGATGTGATGCATATGCGGCGCACCGCGGACCGCCTCTTCGGCGCCGATTATCGCTGGTCCGTACTCGGGGCCGGGCGCATGCAAATGCCGATCGCCGCCATGGCTGCCGCCATGGGCGCCCATGTGCGCGTCGGTCTGGAAGACAGCTTGTGGATCGGCAAGGGCCGGCTCGCCAGCAGCAATGCCGAGCAGGTTCGTCAAGTCCGCGGCATCATCGAGGGGCTCGGCCTCGCGCCGGCGACGCCGGAAGAGGCGCGCGAGATTCTGGATCTGAAAGGGGCCGAACTCGGTGGCGTTCTAATGCCGCCACGCTTCGAGCCGACGCGCCCTAAGGATAGCGCTCGCCCCAGCTATAGAGCGCCTTGAGCACAGGCCCCAGCGCCCGGCCCTTGTCGGTGAGCAGATACTCATAGCGGGGCGGATGGGTCTCATAGAGCCGGGTCGCGATCACACCCTGGCTTTCGAGCGTCTTTAGCCGCGCTGACAGCGTGTTGGGGGCGACCCCGCCAAGCCCAGCCTCAAGCTCCTGGAACCGCAACGGGCCCTTGCGGAACAGGTCGCGCAGGATCAGCAGCGACCATTTCTCGCCGATCACATCGAGCGCCCGCGCCACCGGGCAGTCCTTCTGGCCATATCCGCTCGCCATACCGGGTACTTAATCCATAACTTCAATTTGTCAAGTGACTATCTATTGACAAGTTACTTCTTCAATCATAGCTACCGGTCGTGCAACCTCTGACGCCGAGGGCCGAACCATGAACTTGGAAGATCATCCGACCGTGAGGCGATTGGGACGCCTGACCGGGGACGCCAACACCGACCTTCCCTCACCATTGACCGGCGCCGAGCTCAAGCAGCTCGCCGTGGATTGCGGTGCCGACGACGCCGGCGTGGTCGAGATTGCGCGCCCCGGCCTCGATCCACAGCGCGACGAGATCCTTTTCAACTACCCCTGGACCAAGTCGTGTCTCAGCTACGTCGTGCGCATGGCGCGAGAGCCGGTTCGCGGCGCGCCGAGGTCGGTTGCCAATCTCGAATTCCATCGCGCCGGCCACGAGATCGACGAGATCGGTGCCGCCATCGTCGCCAGGCTCGAGGCGCGCGGCATCCGCGCGGTCAATCCGTCCATGGGCTTTCCCATGGAGATGTACCGGACGCCCGGCTACGCCCCATGGGTCGTGTCCCACAAGCCGATTGCCGTCGAGGCGGGCCTCGGCCACATGGGCATCCACCGCAATCTGATCCACCCGAAATTCGGCAACTTCGTTCTCCTCGGCACCATCCTCACCGAAGCCGAGGTCGACGCCCACGGTCATCCCCTCGACTACAACCCCTGCCTCGAATGCAAGCTTTGCGTTGCCGCCTGTCCGGTGGGAGCCATCGGCCCCGATGGCTCTTTCAACTTTTCCGCCTGCTTCACGCATAACTATCGCGAGTTCCTCGGTGGTTTCTCCGACTGGGTCGAACAGATCGCCGATGCGCGCGACGCCATCGATTATCGCCAGCGCATCAACGAGCCCGAAACGGCCTCGATGTGGCAAAGCCTCAGCTACGGCGCCAACTACAAGTCGGCCTACTGCATGGCCGTCTGTCCGGCCGGCGAGGACGTGATCGGGCCCTATCTCAAGGACAAGCAGCGGCACTTGAAGGAGGTGGTGAGGCCGCTGCAAGAGCGCCCGGAGCCGGTCTATGTCGTCGAAGGATCCGACGCGGAGGCGGTAGCGCGCCGCAAGTTCAAGAACAAGACCGTGAAACCGGTCGGCAACGGCCTCAGACCGAGAACGATCGCCGGCCTCTTGAACTTCATGCCGTTCGTGTTTCAGCCCAACCAATCACGCGGGCTGAACGCAACGTTTCACTTCAAATTCACCGGCGCCGAAGAGCGCGAGGCGACGATCGCGATCAAGAACCGAACAATCGACATCAAAGACGGCCTTCTCGGCGAGGCAGACTTCCGCGTCACCGCCGACGCCAAAACCTGGCTCGGATATCTCGCCGGCGAGGCAAGCCTGCCGCTCGCCCTCCTCCGCCGCAAAATCCGGATCAAGGGCAATCCGCGGCTGCTTCTCGCCTTTGGCAAGTGCTTCCCCCCGTCCCGCATACGTCACGAGCGCGTCGAGGTCCTCTCGCCGCCGTCGCTGCTGAAAGGAGAAACGACGCCGTATCGCAGGAATGATCCCGCCACGGGGAAGGTCAGGTGGCTGGGGAAGCTTGTCCTCGCCGGAACCGAGAGCGCCACCCACAATGTGAAGACCTTCCGGTTCAAGCCCGCGAATGGGGGCGAAGTCCCGTTCGAGTACCTCCCCGGGCAATTCCTGACGCTGCACGTCGCGCCCCAAGGCGTCCCAATCAAGCGCTCCTACACCATCGCCTCAACGCCGACGTGGCGCGACCGCGTCGAAATCACCGTCAAGCGCGAAGACCACGGCCTGGTTTCGCGTTGGCTGCACGACGAACTGAAGCCCGGCGACGAAATCGAGATCGAGGCGCCGGCGGCGCCCGGCGGCGTGGCCTCGAGGGCATGTGGTATGGCTGTCGATCCTGTGATGACCGGGACATTGACGGCAGGGCCCCGCAGCCACACGTGCGGTGTTAAAGGATATGGATGGGGATCACACGGACACGTGGCGTCCTGATCGCCCTCGTCGCGGGGCTTCTTGCGCTGCTCGGGGCGGCGGTCCTGCAAAGGTCAGATATGCCCAACCCACTCGTGCAACTTGGCGAAGCGACGCTCGCGGTATTCGGTATCCGTACCGCTTCGGAACCCGCCTATGAGACGATCGGTCAGGTGGGTTCGGTCGAGATTCGGCGCTATGGCCCGTGTGTTGCCGCGGAAACGTCCGTCGATTCCAGCGGCCGGCCGGCGATGAATCAGGCGTTCTCAATCCTGGCCCGCTACATCTTTGGCGGCAACCGTCAGAAGCGCGACATCCCGATGACAGCTCCGGTCGCGACCGAACGAGGCAGGACCATCGCCATGACGGCGCCGGTGACGATGGAGCCTGGGAAAGAGCACGGGCTCACCATGCGCTTCTTTCTGCCGAGCGACATGATCCTCGCCACGGCGCCGGACCCCCTCGACCCGCGGATCAAGCTCGTCGAAGTCCCGGCAGGAACCATCGCCGCGCTCCGCTTTAGCGGAAGCTGGGACGACGCCGCCATCGAGGCGCAGCAGGATGCGCTTCTCGCCGCGTTGCGGAGCTCGCGCTGGGAGCCGACCGGCGCAGCCTTCACTCAGCTTTACGACCCGCCCTTCACCCTCCCCTTCTTGCGCCGCAACGAGGTCGCAGTCCGCGTTGCACCGCGCCAGTAGGGAGAATGGCCTCGCGCCTTACAGGCCATGTGCGGCTCATGCTATGAGGCCTTTAGAGCGCTCGTTGAGGGCATCGCTGTCGGTGCCCGAAACCGGAGTCTGAATTGATGTCGAAGCATAGCCACGCTCACACCCACACCCATGAGAGCAAGCCCCCGGAGCCGGCGGCTGAGATTGCCATCGATCCGGTGTGCGGCATGAAGGTCGACATCCGGGCCGGCAAGCCCACCGCGATGCATCACGGCCACACCTATTATTTCTGCTCGGAAGGGTGCCGCACCAAGTTCACCGCCGATCCCGACCGCTACCTGACCAAGAAAGAGGAGCCCGCGCCTCTCCCAAAAGGGACGCTCTACACCTGTCCCATGCACCCGGAAATCGTGCAGGATGGCCCTGGTCCTTGCCCGATCTGCGGCATGGCGCTCGAGCCCATGGGCATCCCGCCCGAGGACGCCGAAAACCCCGAGCTCAAGGACTTCACCAGGCGGTTCATCGTCGCTCTGCCGCTCGCCTTCGCGCTGCTCGTGATCAACATGAGCAGCCATGTGTTCGGCATCGATCTGCTCCCCTTCCTGTCGCCGGACGCCAAGCAATGGCTTGAATTCGCCCTCGCCGTGCCCGTGGTGCTGTGGTGCGGCTGGCCATTCTTCGTCCGCGGCGTCGTTTCGCTCCGCACCGGACGGCTCAACATGTTCTCGCTGATCGCGCTCGGCACCGGCGCGGCCTTCCTCTACAGCGTGGTCGCGACACTCGCGCCCGGCCTGTTCCCCGCTTCCATGGCGGATGCTCATGGCCGCGTCCCGGTCTATTACGAGGCGGCGGCGGTGATCGTCGCGCTCG
The DNA here is from genome assembly GCA_963732955.1 of uncultured Alphaproteobacteria bacterium. GTDB lineage: Bacteria > Pseudomonadota > Alphaproteobacteria > Rhizobiales > Methyloligellaceae > Methyloceanibacter. Next base: position 318,828 of record CAVTBH010000004.1, on the reverse strand, counting down.
TGCTGCTGGGACAAGTGCTCGAGCTTCGCGCCCGCGAACGAACCGGCGGCGCCATCCGCGCTCTTCTCGACCTCGCGCCGAAGACGGCCCTTCGCGTCGGACCAGGCGGCAAGACCGAGACCGTCCCGTTGGCGTCGGTGAAGGTCGGCGACGTGCTCCGCGTCCGTCCGGGAGACAAGGTGCCGATCGACGGCACGGTCACCGACGGCAGGAGCGCGGTCGATGAATTCGATGCTGACCGGGGAGCCAGTCCCGGTGGAAAAGGTCGCGGGCGACACCGTGACCGGTGGCACCCTGAACGGCACCGGCAGTTTCGATATGCGGGTCGACCGCACCGGCGCCGAGACGACGCTGTCGCAAGTGGTGGCCATGGTCGCCGACGCGCAACGCTCGCGCGCCCCGATCCAGGCGCTGGCCGACTCAGTTGCCGCCATCTTCGTCCCGGCCGTGATCCTGGTTGCGGTGGTCGCCTTCTTTGCCTGGCTGATCTTCGGTCCGTCCCCGCAGCTCGCCTACGCCCTCGTCGCGGCCGTGAGCGTGCTGATCATCGCCTGCCCCTGCGCGCTCGGTCTCGCCACGCCGATCTCGATCATGGTGGCGACCGGCCGTGGCGCCCAGGCCGGCGTCCTGGTGCGCAATGCCGCAGCACTGGAGCGGCTCGCCTCGGTCGATACGCTCGTCGTCGACAAGACCGGAACTCTGACCGAAGGCAAGCCGACCCTGACCGGGGTCGAAGCCGCGCCTGGCTTCAAGGAGGATGAGGTGCTGCGCCTGGCAGCCGCGCTGGAGGCGGGGAGCGAGCATCCCCTCGCCGAGGCGATACTCCGCGGCGCCGAGGAGAAAGGCCTGAAGCCCGGGAAAGCCGCCGACTTCGATTCGATCACTGGGCAAGGTGTCAAGGGCCGCCTCGACGGCCGCGCGGTCCTCCTCGGCAACGCGCTCTTGATGCAAAGCGCCAGCATCGACATTGCGCCCCTTGCGGACGCCGCGGAGAGCCGCCGCCGCGATGGCGAGACGGTGATGATGCTGGCCGACGACGGCAAGCTTGCCGGACTCGTCGCCGTCTCCGATCCGATCAAGCAGGGCGCCGCCGAGGCCGTGAAGACGCTGCATCAGCTTGGGCTCAAGATCGTCATGGCCACAGGTGACAACGCCACCACCGCGAAGGCGGTGGCGGCCAAGCTCGGCATCGACGAGGTCCGCGCCAGCTTGAGGCCGGAGCAGAAGCTCGATCTCATCGCCGAGCTGCAACGCCAGGGCGCGGTGGTGGCCATGGCCGGCGACGGCATCAACGATGCGCCGGCGCTGGCCAAGGCCGATGTCGGCATCGCCATGGGTACCGGCGCCGACGTCGCCATGGAAAGCGCCGGTCTTACTTTGCTCAAAGGCGATTTGCGCGGCATCGTCCGAGGCGTCGAGCTCGCCCGAGCAACCATGCGCAACATCAAACAGAATCTCGTTTTCGCCTTCGCCTATAATGCGCTTGGCGTTCCGATCGCCGCGGGCGTGCTTTATCCCGTGTTCGGCATGCTTCTGTCGCCGATGATCGCTGCGGCGGCGATGAGCCTGTCGTCGGTGTCGGTGGTGTCGAACGCGCTGCGCTTGCGCACCGTCAAGCTCGGCTAGGAGAGGATGCCGACATCCCCGCTCGCCGGCGGCCCCGGTCGCGGCTCGCGCGGCAGGCGCGGCCGGTAAGCGGTGAGCGCTGCGAGCTTCCGCCAGGTGGCGAACTCGTTGAGCGGCGAACGCTCGAGCAGCGCCAGCGCCACGGCGGCGATGAAGGGTAAGCTTTGCACCAGGAGCACCGCGCTGAAGATATAGATCTCGCGCGCTTCGGGCTCGTTGGTGACATAGAGCACGATGGAGCCGAGGATCAGCAACCCGCCGAGAATGCCTTCCCAGAACGCCGGGAAACGCTGTCTTTGGCAACGGGCCGCGCCACCCTTGTCCGTGCGCATAAAGGGGATCGTATCCTTGAGGAGCCCTTCGGCTACGGCGCGGCTCACCGTGAGCTGCAAGGCCATGGCGGAGAAGGCCGCGCCGAGCGAGGTGAACACCGGCGCCCTCACCCGGGTCCGGTACAACACCAGGAAGTGCAGCAAGACCACGATGAACGCGGCAAGCACCGGGATGGTGAGCACGGCCTGCGGCACGGCAATGCCGAGAAAGGCCACGAGCGGCATCCACAACAGATTGAGAACGGCGATCAGCACGCCGATGCTCTCGGCGCCGAGCCAGGTCAGCCAGCCATACAGAAACTCGTTCCGCTGTTGCGGCGTTAGCGCGCTCCGGCCCGGCAGGAACGCCCGCCAATGCTTCTTGATCAGTTGCACGCCACCATAGGCCCAACGGTGGCGCTGGCGCTTGTAGGAAGCGAAATCGTCCGGCAACAGGCCCCAGCCATAGCGGCGGCGCGTGTAATGGGTCCGCCAGCCGCGCTCGAGCAAACTGAGTCCGAGATCGGCATCCTCGACGATGGTGTCGCTCGACCAGCCGCCGGCATCGATCAGCGCCGCGCGCCTGACGAGGCACATGGTGCCGTGCGAAACGATGGCGTTGACCTCGTTCCGCTGCACCATGCCGATATCGAAGAAGCCTGCATATTCCCGGTTCATCACCGCGTGCGTGACGCTGCGGCCGCCGTCGCGATGATCCTGAGGCGCCTGCACGAGACCCACCCCAGGATCGGCGAAGGCCGGGACCAGATCTTTCAGCCATTCCGCATCGACGACGTAGTCGGCGTCGAGCACGCCGATGATCTCGGCCTCAGGCGCGGTGTGCTCGAGCGCGAGCCGCAGAGCCCCCGCCTTGAAGCCTTCGAGCGCGTCAGCGCGAATGAACTTAAAGCGCCGGCCGAGCAACTCGCAATGCTCTTCGATCGGGCGCCAGAAGCTCGGATCGGGCGTGTTGTTGATGACCACGATGCATTCGAGATTAGGCCAATCGAGCTTGGCCACGCTGTCCAGCGTTTCGCGCAGCATCTCCGGCGGCTCGCGGTAGGCAGGAATGTGAATCGAGACCAGCGGCCGCTCCGACAGGATCAGGCCCGGCGAAAGCAGCCGCTTGGGCGCGGTGCCAAACAAAATCGCTGCCAGTTCCTCGATCCGTTCCTTCATGATGATGATCAGCGGCACGAGCAGCCCTACGCCGGCGATGGTGGCGATCAGCGAGCCGGCAACGAAGTAGTGCGAGGCCGTATAATCGAACACGTTCGAGCCCCAGGCGCCGATGATCTGCGCCGTGCCGGCGAGCACGCCGGCCTGGATCGGGGTCACCCCCGGAATGGCGAAGATCGGCAGGCAAAGCAGGAGGCCGAGCCCGAGCGCTGCGAACATGTTGAGCATCCAATTCGGCGTCTCAACGGGACCGGCGAGCGCGAATTTCGGCTGCCGATCGGCATCGAACAGGCCCCAATAGGCGCCGACGCTGCCTTCGAAGGTCTTCCACGGCTGATCGAACGCCTCGACGATCGAGTAGTCGATGCCCATGGCGTCGGCGCGGGAGACGAAGTCGCGAATGATTTCGGCCTGGGCGACCGGGTCAGGCACGGCAGCCCTCCGGTTCATGCCGGCGCTCGGCCAGCCGAACTCGGCGATGACGATGCGCTTGCCGGGATAGGCCTGGCGCAAGCGCTGATAGACCTTGATGGAATAATCGACGGCGTCCGCGCTCGGAATCCCTTCCCAGTAGGGCAGGATATGGACGGCAAGATAATCGACGGCCGAAGCGAGCTCGGGATGGTCGAGCCAAATGTTCCAGACCTCGGCGGTGCTGACCGGGACTGACACCTCGCGCTTCACGCGCTGGATTTTCTCGATCAGCTCCTTGACGGTGGGACCGTACTTGCCCTCCGCGCCGCGGTACAATGTCTCGTTGCCGACGATGATGCTGTCGATGTTGCGATGGTGCTTGGCGAGCGCAATCGCGGTTTCGATCTCCCGCTCGTTGTGGGCCTCCCTCTGGTCGATCCAGGCGCCAAGCGTGACATGCAGCCCGAATTCAGAAGCGAGCTCCGGTACGAGTTCGAGACCGTTGCTGACGCTATAGGTGCGCACCGCGCGCACGTAAGGTGCGACCACGGCGAGATCCGACTTGATCTGCTTCTCGCTGACATTGTCGGTCGCGCCGTCGTGCCCGGGCGGAAACGGCGAGAATGACACGCTCTGCAGCTGTCCCACCACGTTTGGAGGCGACACCCGCTCATGCGTCAGGGACCAGCCCACTGCATGCAGGACGGTCGCTAGCGCGACCATGAGGACGACACTGACGATACGCATTCTGGGAATTGTTCTCAGACGGTCCGGTCGGGTTGTTGACCTTATGGCCGCGAAGGCCGGGTGAAGATTTCAGTCCCCTGAATAACTCTTGTTAGTTCGGAACAGTTCCAGTCGGGGGCGGCGAGCTGCCCGTGGCTTGGCTCGCAGCTGTCGTTGGCCCTGCTGGGTCAATCCAGCAGCTATGCACGCGGGCCGAGAGACGGTCCGCCGCCTTCGGATCCATCGGCCCCTGTCGAATCATGCAGCGAAAGGCGAGTTTGAGATGCTCGGCCGAGCAGCCGAAGCGGTCATAGAGATCGAGATAGCGACGCGCAGTATCGACATCGTCGCGCCACAGAAGCGTCGTAATTCGCCAGCCCGTCCAGACGCACTCGGCAGAGCCCGCGGAAAGCGACAGCCTCGCCGCGGCCTGCTTGTACTGCTCGATCTCCTCGAGTCTGCGGGCCTCGGCTTGCTGCTCGGCGGTCGCCTTATCGGAGGGCTTTTGATTCTGCTGCGCCTGGTCCGGGGGCTTCTGCCCCGACCCTTGATCCTCGGCGGCGGCAGTAACGACTGACACCAGCAAAAAGCCGCCTGCGACGAGTGCGGCGGTGCAAAACGGGAATCGCATGTTTTGGGTGCTCAACGGCCCTAAAGCGATGATCGAATTTTGCATTAGACAGCCTAATTTTGGCAGTCCAACGGCAGTTTCCTCCATTTATCACTTCGCAGTCGCACAAACCAGTGCAATTGATATAACGCGGTGCACAACTGTGTTTATGTCGCATCCAAATCCTTAACGGCATCCTTGCGTTCATGCGTCCAGCCCTCCTGTTCGCGCTCGTGGCCTCGGCCATCGTCCTGTTTTGGTACGCGCTCGGACGGCCCGTCCCGCTGCCACCCTCCCCGCTCGGCGATGGCGACAAGCTCGGCTGCTTGTCCTACACGCCCTTCCACGGCGGTCACGGCCCCTACACCGTCCCGCTTCGTCTTGCCGAAGAGCAGATCGCCGACGACGTCAAGCGGCTGGCAAAGATCACGCGCTGCATCCGCACCTATTCGGCAGCCGGGTCCCAAGGCAGGGTGACGCGGCTTGCCGGTGAGTACGGTCTGAAGGTGCTGCAAGGCATCTGGATCAACCGCAATCGCGCCGACAACCGGCGCGAGATCGAGGCGGCCCTCAGGCTCGCCCGTCACCACCCGGGCGTGATCCAGGCCTTCATCGTCGGCAACGAGGTCTTGCTGCGCGGCGAGCAGGGCGCGGAGCAGATCAAGACCTATCTCGACGAGGTCCGACGGCGCTCAGGCTTGCCGGTCACCTACGCCGACGTTTGGGAGTTCTGGCTCAGGGCGCCAGAGCTCGTGCCCGCGGTCGACTTCGTCACTATCCACATCCTGCCCTATTGGGAAGACGAGCCGGTGCCGGCCGAGGACGCCGTGGCGCATGTCCGCGACATCCGCGACAAGGTCGCCGCGGCGTTCCCCGGAAGGGAGATCTTTATCGGGGAGGTTGGCTGGCCGAGCGCGGGACGCATGCGCGACGGCGCGCTACCCTCGCCTGCGAACCAGGCCTTGGTGCTGAGCGGGGTGGTCGAAGCCGCCAAGGAGGGCGGCTGGAAGATCAATTTGATCGAGGCCTTCGACCAGCCATGGAAGCGCCTGCTCGAGGGAACCGTCGGCGGCTATTGGGGCATCTACGACGATGCCAACCGCGCGCTGAAATTTCACTGGGGCGTGCCGGTCTCGAATCATCCGCGGTGGCGGCTCGAAGCCGGGCTCGGCGTCGGCGCGGCGCTGCTCGTGTTCCTCGGCGCCTTTGCTTTCGGCCGGACGTCCCGCGAAGACATGAGCTGGAGCAAGAGTTCTCGCGATCGCAGCCATCGCGCTTGTCTCTGGCCTCGCCTTTGGCGCAGCGCTCCTCGGCGTTCCCATGGAGCCGCCCTATCTCGGCGACCGCCTACGCTCGGTGGGGATGGTGATGCTGTCGCTGCTGGCTCCCGTCGCTGCCGCCATCGCGATAGCACGAAGCAAACGCCTTGAAGGATTCGCCTGGCCCCTGAACGCCTCGCTCCGCCGGCTCAGCGATCGCTGGTCACTGCTGCTCGTTATCCTGTTCATCGCCACCGTCGTCGCCGCCATCCATATCGGGCTCGGCCTCGTCTTCGACCCTCGCTACAAGGATTTCCAGCTCGCCCTCCTGTCCGGACCGATCCTGGCCTTCGCAATCGTCGCCCTCGGGTCGGGAGCGCCGAGACTGAAGCCCGACGCCGCCGAGATCACCGCCGCCGCCCTGCTGGCGGGATCGTCACTTTACGTTGTCTTCGATGAGGGACTTCTCAATTGGCAGGCGCTGTGGCTTGCGGGCCTGCTTCTCGTTCTCGCGGTCACCGCGCTTTGGGCGCGGCGCGCGCCAGGCTGATCACGAGCAGCGCCACCGCGAGCGCCGACAGCCGCGTGTTGTAAAGCACGAGCCCGAGCGCGGCAAAGACGACGCCGATGGCAAAGGCAATGATGTTTGGCCGCCACAGCTGCACCAGGGCGGCCGCAACGGCGACCCACCCGAACACGTCCCAGGTGAACATGAGGATCGCCGCGAACCGGACGGTGCAGGTAAAGCTTTCCTCACCCGCCTCGCAGCCGAGTCCGATCGGTGTGTTCTGGATGATGCCGTAGCGGAGAAAGATCGCGACGCCGAGTGCCGCGGCGACCACGGGCACGAGGATCAGCGTCGCGCGGAGCGACGGCCTGTACAGGGTCAGGCCTGATTTGGAGGCGATGTTCAAGTCTGGTGGCATCGGCAAGCCTCATACGGCACGCCCGCGCCCGCGTCACCCGGCTTCTCCAAGCCCGGCCTTGGCATCGCCTGGCCGAGGCACTAAGAGCGGCAGGGACAAGGACAGGTGGTGCATCCATGGATCAATCCGGCCGGCGATCGAAGCTCCTCAAAGATTATGTGCCGCCGGATTACGTCATCGACGAGGTCGAGCTCGATTTTGCCCTCGAACCCAACGCCACCCGCGTCAGCTCCAAGCTCAAGCTCCGCCCGAACCCCAAGGCAGCAAACAGCCGGCCTCCCCTCATCCTCGACGGCGAAAGTCTCACCCTCGAAAGCGTGAGCCTCGACGGCAAGCCCGTTGCCGCGGCCGACTACCGGATCGACGACAAATCCCTGACTATCCCGAAGGTACCCGACCGGCCCTTCGTCCTCGAAACCGTCACGCGATGCGACCCGGAGGCCAACACCGCGCTCTCCGGCCTCTACCGCTCGCGCGGCACCTATTGCACCCAATGCGAGCCGGAGGGATTCCGCCGCATCACCTATTTTCTCGACCGCCCCGATGTGCTCGCCGTCTACACCGTGCGGATCGAAGCCGCGCGCGAAGAGGCTGCGGTCCTGCTCGCCAACGGCAATCCCGTGGCCGCCGGCGACGTGGCCGGTACCGGTCGGCACTTCGCCGTCTGGCATGACCCCCATCCCAAGCCCTCTTATTTATTCGCGCTGGTCGGCGGCAATCTCGCTTGCGTCCCTGACAGCTTCACCACCGCCTCAGGCCGCGACGTCAAGCTCAACATCTATGTCGAGCCGGGCAAGGAGGACCGCTGCGGCTGGGCCATGGACTCGCTGAAGCGCGCCATGCGCTGGGATGAGCAGCGCTTCGGCCGCGAATACGACCTCGACGTGTTCAACATCGTCGCCGTCAGCGACTTCAATATGGGGGCCATGGAGAACAAGGGCCTCAACATCTTCAACGACAAGCTCGTGCTGGCGCGACCCGATACCGCGAGCGACGGTGACTATGGCGCCATCGAAGGCGTCATCGCCCACGAATATTTTCATAACTGGACCGGCAACCGCGTCACTTGCCGTGACTGGTTTCAGCTCTGCCTGAAAGAGGGCCTGACCGTGTTTCGCGATCAGGAGTTCACCGCCGACCTGAGATCGGGGCCGGTCAAGCGCATTCTCGATGTGCGCATGCTGCGGACGCATCAATTTCCGGAGGACGCGGGTCCCCTCGCCCATCCGGTGCGTCCCGCCTCCTATATCGAGATCAATAACTTCTATACCGCGACGGTCTACGAGAAGGGCGCCGAACTCTGCCGCATGTTGCAGACCATGCTTGGCCGCGACGGCTTTCGCAAAGGCCTCGACCTCTATTTCGAACGGAATGACGGCGAGGCGGCGACTGTTGAGGATTTCGTCGGCGCCATGGCCGACGCCTCGGGCCGCGACCTCAGCCAGTTCATGCTCTGGTACAATCAGAGCGGCACCCCTGAGCTCGCCTGCTCTCTCGACTATGACTCGCGCGCTAAGACGGCGCGGCTCTCCGTCAACCAGGTGCTACCGCCAACGCCTGGGCAGACCAAGAAAGAGCCAATGCTGATCCCACTCAAGCTCGGGCTCCTTGGCGGCAATGGCGATGACCTGCCGCTCCAACTCGAGAACGGCACGACCCTCGACGACGGCCTGGTCGAAATCACCGATCGCGAACAGGTCTTCACCTTCAAGGATATCCCGACCGCCCCGACGCCGTCGCTGCTGCGCGACTTCTCAGCACCGGTCCGCCTCACCATGACCCTCGATCCCGACCAGATCGAGTTCCTGATGATGCACGACAAGGATCCGTTCAATCGCTGGCAGGCGGCGCAGTCCTATGCGACCAACCTCCTGACCGCCGCGTCCCGCGGCGGCTTCGAGCCGGGCCCGGTCACCGGCACCGAGGCGACGCGCCTGGCACAGGCTCTCGCCACCACGGCTTCGGAGACGTCGCTGTCCGCGGCTTATCGCGCCGAGTTCCTCAGGCTTCCAAATGAATCGGACATCGCGCGGGAGCTTGCCGCGAACGTCGATCCCGATGCGGTGCGCACTGCCTATGAAGCGCTCCGCGCCACCGTCGGCCGCAAGATCCGCAGAACGCTTGGCGAGATCTACAAAGGTGCCGCGACCACGGGTCCCTTCTCGCCAGACGCCGAGAGCGCCGGCAAGCGGGCGCTGCGCTCCGCCGCCCTCGATCTTCTGGTCGGCTCCGGCGAGAGCCAGGAGGTCGAGCGGGCGCTTCGCCATTACCGCGAGGCGACCAACATGACAGACGCCATCGCCGCGCTGTCGATCCTGTCCCACCTCGATCTCGGCGCGCGCGACGAGGCTCTCGCCGATTTCTATGCCCGTTGGCAGGACGAGCCGCTCGTGCTCGACAAATGGTTTGCGGTGCAGGCGCGCGCCACGCGGCCGGATTCGGTCGAAACCGTGCAGGGCCTGCTCTCGCATCCGAAATTCTCGCTCAAGAACCCCAATCGCGTGCGGGCGCTGATCGGCAGCTTCGTCCACGCCAACCCGACCGGCTTCAACCGCGGCGACGGCGCCGGGTACGAGTTGCTGGCGGCCTCGGCGCTCCAGATCGACCGCTTCAATCCACATATGGCGGCGCGACTGCTCGGCGCCTTCGAAAGCTGGCGGACGCTCGAGCCGAAACGCCAAGTTTTGGCCAAAGGTGCCTTGCGCCAGCTCGCGTCGGGCGAGTTATCCACGGATAGCTACGAAATTGTCACTAAAACCCTCGGCGCCGATTGATTCGTGCAGTCGTCAATGAGTTATTAACCAATTTTCCACAGATTTTCCCTGGACATCGGCGAAGTCCGTCTTCTCAATTAGGGAAGCGATTCGGAGATGCGGCAGTTCTCCGGCGCGTAGCAGGAGAATACCGTAAAGGGGGACCGGGATGTCGCGGATCAATTCCGCGCAGGACCACGCACTTGCGATTGCGGGACCACATTGGCAACGCCTTCGCGAGATTTTTGCTGCCAATCTTCCGAAATCGGAACTGCTGCGCCGCTCGGTCCCGGTCCTGATCACGGCTCTCGCTGCCCTCGCCGCTCTTGGCGTCGTCACCCAGACCCTACAGACCCGGCAATCGGCTCTCGATACCGCCCAGGAGCGGCTGGCGCTGATGGCCGATATCACCGCCGCCCGAACTCAAGGACGAAACCCTCAACGGCGATAGCGATTGGCAACGCGCCTTGGCGTCGAGCCTACCCAAGGGCGCGACCCTCGATGACCGCATGGTGCTGCTGGCCAGCGCCGACGGCGATATCAAGGCCCGCGCGCCGCTGATGGCCTCGGAAGACAACACGCTACTGTCGGTTCTCGGGCCGCAGCAGCCGCTCACCACTTTTGGCGCCGATGCCGGCGTCCTGCGCATGACGCTCACCGACGGCACCGACGCCATCGTTACTGTCCGCATCATCGACGATGCCAATGCGCAACTTGCCTTTCTACAGCCGATCCCGGCGGCGCTTGCCGGCTGGCGGCACGATGCGAGCCTCGAGATCAGCCTCTTGATCTGCACCGGCCTGGTGCTGGCTTTGCTCGGCGGCAGCCTTTGGTACCGGGCTCCGGCCGAAGCGGCACGCAAGGAGCAGCCGGCCGAAGGCGAGCTCACCGATGCCTTAGAGGCCTGCGCCGTCTGGCGTTGGAACCTCGCCCGCGGCCACGTGCACTGGTCCGAGCCGATGTACCGGCTGCTCGGCGAGAGACCGCTCGAAGAGCCGGTGCCCTTCCGTCTCATCGCCAAATCCCTTCACCCTGGTGACGACATTCGGCGCGAGGTCGACGAGCATCTCCGCCAAGGCCGCACCCATTTCGACCGCAGCTTCCGCTTGCGCCACGCCCACGGCCATTGGGTCACGGTGAGGCTCCGCGGTCACATCACCCGCGATACGGAAACGGGCGAGCCTTACCTCACGGCGCTCGCCGGCGCCGAACAGGACATCGCCGTGTCGGTCGACGCCAATGCGCGGCTGCGCGATGCGGTCGAGACCATCTCCGAGGCCTTCGTGCTGTGGGACCATCACAACCGGCTCCTGATGTGCAACAGCAAATATCAGCAATTCCACGGCCTCCCCGACGGCGCCATCCGGTCCGGCGCCACCTATGAGGAGGTGATCGCCGCGGCGTCCGACCCCGTGATCCGCAAACGCGTCGTGGTCGACGGCGGCAGCGACGACGGCTGCTGCACCTATGAAGCCCAACTCGAAGACGGGCGCTGGCTCCACATCAATGAGCGGCGGACCAGGGACGGGGGCTATGTCAGCGTCGGCACCGACATCACCGTGCTGAAGGAAAGCCAGCAGCGTCTTGCCGAAAGCGAGCAGCAGCTCCGCGCCAGCGTCGCCGAGCTCAGACTGTCGCGGCGCGAACTCGAACAGCAGAAGCAGCAGCTGGTCGATCTCGCCGAGAAATACGCGCTGGAGAAGAACCGCGCCGAGGCCGCCAATCGCGCCAAGTCGGAGTTCCTCGCCAATATCAGTCACGAGCTGCGCACGCCGCTTAATGCGGTGATCGGCTTTTCCGAAGTCATGGAGCAAGGCCTGTTCGGCCCCCTTGGCCACGCCAAATATCACGAATACGCGCGCGACATTCACGGGAGCGGTATCTTCCTGCTCGAAGTGATCAACGACATTCTCGACATGTCGAAGATCGAAGCCGGCCGCATGACGCTCGACATCGAAACCGTCGACGTCGCCGACATCGTCGAGGACAGCATGAAGGTGGTGAGTCAGACCGCTGCCGAGCGCGACATCTCACTCGCGCGTCACGGTCCCACGCGCCTGATGCTCGAGGCCGACCGTCGGGCGCTGAAGCAGATCTTCCTCAACCTACTGTCCAACGCGGTAAAGTTCACCGGCGACGGCGGCAGCGTCGACGTCCATCTGTCGCGGGTGCGCGGCCAGGTCCGCATCGCCATCAAGGACACCGGCATCGGTATCCCCGAGATCGATATCTCGAAGCTCGGGCGCCCGTTCGAGCAGGTCGAGAATCAGTTCTCCAAGAGCCACCAGGGCAGCGGGCTCGGGCTCGCCATTTCCCAGGCGCTCGTCGAGCTCCATGGTGGATCGCTGCGGATCGTGAGCCGCGAGGGCCACGGCACCACCGTCACCTGCACGCTTCCGGTCAAGGCCGAGACCGACCACCTCGAGGCTCAGAGCGAGACCGCCTGAGCCCAACGCCGATCATCCCGTGACGATACGGTCGAAGGCTTCCTGCACGGCGCCAAGCGTGTCCCGCAACGTCGCTTCGAGGCTCGGGAAATCCGGCATTTCGGACGCGCGGGCGAGCAAGTCCTTGAGTGCGCGCGGCGCCTCGTCCGGAACGAACGGCTTATCGAGACAGAGCCGCAGCACTTGCGTCAGGGTGTGGTAGAGGGTCGCCGCCGGCAGCAGAGTATCGGCATCGTCGAGCGTGATCACTTGCGCCTGAAGCAGCTTGGAGAGGGCAAGCTCGGTATTCTGATCGAGCACCCCGGGATGATCATGCGCGCTCACCAATTGCAGGAATTGGGTGAGGAACTCGATATCGATCAAACCACCCCTGACGTGTTTCAGATCCCAGATGTCGCTGGTGCCCTTTTCCTCGTCGATCTTGGTGCGCATGGCGCGCACGTCGGCGGCCACCTGAGCCCGGTCGCGCGGCCGGCACAGCACTTCGGAAACCTTGCCCGCGATGACGTGACGAAGCTCCGGCGGTCCCGACACCACGCGCGCACGGGTGAGCGCAAGGTGCTCCCAGGTCCAGGCCGAATGGTCCTGATAGTCGATGAAGCTCGAAAGCCTGGTCGCCACCGGTCCTTGGCTGCCTGACGGCCTAAGCCGCATATCCACCTGATAGAGCGAGCCTTCCGACGTCTGCGCCGAGAGCGCCGCGATCAGACGTTGGGTGAAGCGGGAATAGTATTGGCTCCCCGGCAGGCTTTTGGCGCCGTCGGACTGCGCGGCGTCGCCGCCTTCGAAATCGTAGACGGTGATGAGATCGAGGTCGGACGCTGCCGTCATCTCGCGGCCGCCGAGCTTGCCCATGGCGATCACCGCCGCCTTGCCGCCGGCCATGTGACCATATTGGGCGACGAGCTCGGCTTCGACGCGGGCTGCAAGCGAATCGATCACCGTCTCGGCGAGGGTGGCGTAGGCGGCGCCCGCTTGCGGCGCCGAGATGGTGCCGGACAGCACCCGAACGCCGATCAAGAACCCCTGCTCGCGGCCGACGATACGGGCCCGGTCCAGGGCGTCTTGGTAGTCGTAAGCCTCGGCGAGTGCCCTGACCACGAGCTCCTTGAGCTTCCCGGGGGTCGGCACCGCGCCGAAGAAGCCGGGATCGAGCACGGCGTCGAGCAGCCGCGGTCGGCGGCCGAGAATGGCGGCGAGCCGAGGCGCGGTGCCCATGATGTCGGCGACGAGCCGCAGCAGGCTCGGATTGGCGGCAAGCAGCGAGAACAGCTGCACGCCGGCCGGCATGTTGGCCATCACCTTGTCGAAAGTGCCGAGCGCGAGGTCCGGCTCGGCGGTGTGGCTGAAGGCATAGAGCAGCGATGGCAGGAACTCGCCCAGCCGCTCGCGGGCGCGGGCGCTCCGCGTCGCCGGGTAGCGCCCCGATTGCCAGGCGCTCACCGCGGCCATGGCGCGCTCGGGATTTGAATAGCCGAGGCGCTCGAGCGCCTCGACCGCGGCTGGATTGGCCTCGTCGCCAGGCACGATCACCCGAGGCACATCCTCGGGCAAAGGCGGCAGCTTCTCGAACAGACCTTCGTAATGGCGCTCGACCGTGCCGAGCTCGGCGAGCAACGCCGCCGCGAACGCTTCGGTGCCGGCAAAGCCGGACAGCAGCGCGATGCGGCGGAGCTCGTCCCCGTCGTCAGGCAGCCTGTGGGTTTGCTGATCCTCGATCATCTGCAACCGGTTCTCGACCCGGCGCAGGAAAAAATAGGCGCCGGTCAGATCGGCCGCCGCGTCGGCTGCGATCCAGCCACCCTTGGCCAATTCTTGGAGCGTCTCGACGGTGCCCCGGGTTCTGAGCTCTGGATGGCGGCCACCCGCGATCAGCTGCTGCGTTTGGGCGAAGAACTCGATGTCGCGAATTCCGCCCCGGCCGAGCTTGATGTCGTGTCCCGCGACCGCGATTCGGCCGTGCCCTTTGTGGGCGTGCACACGCCGCTTCATGGCGTGGATGTCGGCGATGGCCGCGAAGTCGAGATATTTGCGCCAGATGAAGGGAGAGAGCTGGTCGAGGAAATCCTCCCCCTCGCCGATATCGCCGGCAACGGTGCGCGCCTTGATCAGCGCGGCACGTTCCCAGTTCTGCCCGAAGCTTTCGTAGTAGGACAAGCCGGCATCGGTCGACAGCGCCACCTGCGTCGCTCCGGGGTCCGGTCGGAGGCGAAGATCGGTGCGGAACACGTAACCGTCGCCGGTGTGTTCCTGCAACAGGCGCACCAGGTCACGGGTCAGCCGCACGAAGAAGGAGGACGGCTCGATACCGTCCGCAAGCCCGGCCTGGTCGGCGTCGTAAAAGACGATGATGTCGATGTCGCTCGAGTAATTGAGCTCACGGCCGCCAAGCTTACCCATGGCGATGACGAAATAGCCCTTCGGTGACGGATCAACAATCTGCCCGGCGGCATGGGCTTGGCGAAACAGGAACTTGACCGCCTGATCGAGAGAGGCTTCCGCGGCGTCGCTCAAACGCCTGATGGTCTCTTCCGTCGACCAGACCCCGCCGAGATCTGCGAGGCCGACCAGGAGCGCAATCCGCCGCTTGAAGCGGCGCAAGGCCACCATGACTTGTCTGGTGCTGCCGGCAGCCGCGGCGGCGGCGGCGGCGAGCTCGGCGCGGGCCTCGTCGAGATGACTATCAGGATCGCGTAGTAGGCAGTCGGCAAGAAGCGCGGGATCGCGCAAGGCAAGCGCGGCAAGATAAGGCGCGCCGGACAGAGCCGCCGCGAGCAGGTCGCGCACCGCCGACTTTTCTTTCAAGACCAAAGCAGCAGGCGCAAGTTCGTCCGAGTCGTCGAAAGCCTTGGTCAGGGAGTTGAGGATGTCGGCGCCCCGCGCCTCGTCGTAGATCAATGGCCGTTCGGTGATGCGCTCAACGAAGGCGGTCACGCCGGCCTTAGCTCCGATCCGGGCGCCGGCTGCTTCGCGCTGCCATTGGCGCGGGGCTGCGTTTCCGTCGGGAGCGACAGGATGACTTTGAGGCCGGGGTGATTGTCCTCGAGGCGGAGCGCGCCGCCATGGAGCCTTGCCACCGCCGCGACCAGACTGAGGCCAAGCCCGCTGCCGGGCTCGGATCGGCTCGCTTCGAGCCTGACGAAGCGGCCGAGAACGCGCTCGCGCTCGCCGGCCGGAACGCCTGGCCCTCGATCGGTTACGGCAATTTCAGCCATCGATCCCACTGCCCCCGCCGTCACGCTGACCTCCGGCACCACCCCATTGGCGTTCTCCGTGCGATCCGGCGCCCCGTATTTGAGCGCATTGTCGATGAGATTGGCAATGGCCTGTCCGAGCAGCTGACGATCGGCACGGGTGTAAACCGGCTCCATCGAGTCCGCCTTTAGCATGATGCCGCGTTCCTCTGCGACCGGCTCGTACAGCTCGGCGACATCCCGCACCAGCTCCGACACGTCCAGCCTTTCCTTGTTGTCACCCGCAGCGCCGGCTTCGAGGCGCGCGATCGACAACAGCGCGTTGAACGTCTTGATCAGGCCGTCGGCCTCTTCGATGGTGCGCTCCAGCGCTTCGCGATATGACGGCTCGGCATAAGGCTCCCGCAGCGCCGCCTCGACGCGGTTGCGCAAGCGGCTGAGCGGCGTCTTCAAGTCATGGGCGATATTGTCCGAGACCTCGCGCAATCCCGCCATCAGTTGCTCGATCCGCGCCAGCATCAGGTTGAGGTTCTCGGACAACCGGTCGAGCTCGTCGCCCGAACCGTTGACTGGCAAGCGGCCAGTGAGATCGCCCTCCATGATGGTGCGCGTGGTCGCCGAGACGGCGTCGATGCGCGCCAGAAGATTGCGACTGACGAGATAGCCGCCGCCGATGCCGAACAAGGCCATGACGCCGAGGCCCCACAGCATCGCCGAGCGGATCGTGCGGGCGAGTTCCCGCCGGTCCTCGATGTCGCGGCCGACGATCAGGCGATAGCCGCCGGGGAGCTTGAACACGTTGGCGAAGGCGAGCCTCGTCTCGATGCCGCCCTCGGCCGGGCGGCTATACTCGAACTCCACCGGACCAAGGCTCTCGGAAAGCTCCTCGGTGATGGCGCTGAGGTTGCCCGCGACCCGGCGCCCCTCGGCATCGGCAACGAAGTAGAGGCTGTTGCCGGGAGTGCGGCTGCGGTCGGCAACCGTGCTCACCAGCCGGGTCAGTCCTCCAGCGGAATATTGCTCGGCGAGGCCCTTGAGCTCGGCATCGATGGTGTCGTGCAGCTGCCGGGTGAGCAGCACGGTAGTGTTCCAATAGATGTAGAAGATGGCGACCGCCGCAGCCGCCCCGAACAGCGCAAGATAGGTGAGCGACAGACGGAAGGTGGTGGTGCGGAAGAGCTTAGTGAGCGCTGTCACGGATGGTGTAGCCAGCGCCGCGCACCGTGTGCAACAGCGGCGTTGCAAAGTTCTTGTCGATCTTGGAGCGAAGCCGCGACACGTGCACGTCGATCACGTTGGTCTGCGGATCGAAGTGATAGTCCCAGACGTTCTCGAGCAGCATGGTGCGGGTGACCACCTGGCCCGCATGTTTCATCAGATATTCCAGCAGACGGAACTCGCGAGGCTGCAATAGGATCGCCTCGCCGGCGCGCGTCACCTTGTGCGACAGGCGGTCGAGCACGAGATCGCCGACGACGAAGCGCGTGCTGCCCTCCTCAGGCGAGGTGCGCCGCGCCAAGGCCTCGATGCGGGCGAGCAGCTCGCTGAAGGCGTAAGGCTTGGTGAGATAGTCGTCGCCGCCTGCGCGCAGACCCTTGACGCGGTCGTCGACCTCGCCGAGCGCGCTCAAGATCAGCACCGGCGTCCGGATCTCCTCGGCGCGCAGCGCCCCGATCACTGCGAGCCCGTCGAGCTTCGGCAACATGCGGTCGACGATCAGCACGTCATAGGCGTTGACCCGCGCGAGCTCGAGACCGGTCTGGCCATCGGCGGCATATTCGGCCACGTGCCCCTGCTCTTTCAGTGCCCGCTTGAGAAAGCTCGCCGTTTCCTGATCGTCTTCGATCACCAGGACGCGCATGTCTGGAAACTTCCTCCCGGCGGCAGCTTGTTCACTCAGGGCAGAGAACATGGGGGCAGCCCCTGCGGATACGCTAAAGGGGGTGGGCGGCGCGGCGGGGGGAACCGCGCCGCCCCCGGCGTTGAAGGTCTAAGCTTTGGCCTTCTTCAGGGAAAGCGCAACAAAGCGCGTCTGATCGCCGGTTTTTACCTGGATGAGGACGTTGACCTTGTCCTTGTCCTTGGCCTTGGCCATGGCCTTCTTGACGCCCTTGGCGACGTCAGAGGGTGCGGACACGTCCTCGCCGGCTACCTGGAGGATGACGTCGCCGGCCTTGAGGCCCTTGTCGGCTGCGTCGCTATCCGGATCGACATCCGTGATCACCACGCCCTCCTCGCCGGAGCCCGGGACCTTGCCCGCAGGCGCGAGCGAGAGGCCAAGGTCGTTGAGCTGCTCACCGGTGTCGGGCTTGTCCTCCTCGAGCGCCGCAAGCTTCTTGCCGCTCGGGAACTTGCCAAGCTTCATGTCGACTTCGTGCTTGTCGCCGTAGCGCACGATGCCAAGCTTGACCGGGGTATCCGGATGCAGCTCGGCGATCTTGCGGGCGAGGTCGCGGGAGTCCTCGATCTGGTCGCCGTTGACGTCGACGATGACGTCACCAGCCTTGATATCCTCCTTGGAGGCAGGACCGTCCTCGGCCACCTTGGTGACCATGGCGCCCTTGGCCTCGGCCATGCCGATTGAATCGGCGATGTCATCGCTCACATTCTGGATGACGACGCCGAGCCAGCCGCGGTCGACCGTGCCATGCTGCTGGAGCTGACCGACAACCTCTTTGACCAGCGCCGCCGGTACCGCAAAGGCGATGCCGACATTGCCGCCGGAAGGCGAGAAGATCGCCGTGTTCATGCCGACCACGTCGCCGTCGAGATTAAAGGACGGACCGCCGGAGTTGCCGCGGTTCACCGCCGCGTCGATCTGGAGATAGTCGTAGGGGCCCGAGCCGATATCACGATTGTGGGCGGAGATGATTCCGGCCGTGACCGTACCGCCGAGGCCGAAAGGATTGCCGACCGCAAGCACCCAATCACCAACGCGGGGATCTTTGTTGGAGAACTTGACGTAGGGGAACGTGTGCGTGCCCTTGACCTTCAGCACCGCAACATCGGTGCGCGGATCGGCGCCGACCAGCGTAGCCGGGAATTTGTCGCCGTTCTCGAGCGTCACGGTGATGTCGTCGGCGTCCTCGATCACGTGGTTGTTGGTCACCACGTAGCCGTCCGGCGAGATGAAGAAACCGGACCCTTGCGCGAGCGTCGGCTGCGGGTGTGGGTGCTTGCCACCGTTGGGCATGCCCTGCCGGAACTGCTTGAAGAAATCGTAGAGCGGATTGTCTTCAGGAATGTCGGGGAGGCCCGGGATCTGAAGATCGTTCTCGGCGACCTTGGCGTCGCCCTTCACATTGATGCTCACGACTGCCGGGCTGACCTTTTGCACGAGGTCGGCAAAACTAAGCGGCGCCGCCCCGTACGGGGTCTGGACCGTCTGGGCGGTCTGCGCCGGTTCGGCGGAGGCAAACGGCATGTTCTGGCCGAGCGCGAGCCCCAACGCGCTTACGGCGATCAGTGCAGCTGCCGTCACCGCAAGCGGCCCGCGCGCGAACTTGCGCTCGCGTGAGCTCTCTTTGGTCACGGGGCTCTGGTCAGGTTTAGTCATTAGAGTCACCTCTCTCCTGGGTGTGAAAAATGCGGAAGGGAGCCTCGGCAGTCGTGGCGCGATGCTTCTGATGATAATTATAGGGTGTCGGCAATTACGCTGCAGTTTCAGGGGGATTAAATTTCAGTAAGGTTGGGGCCGTCCCAAGACAAGGCGGCGAAGCCAGGACACCACACCGACATAAGCGAAGCCTAGTCCTTGGCCGCAATCATGGCTCATTCAGCAACTGCTTGAGGCGTCTCTGTTCGGCCTTGCTCAAGGACGCAGGCCCCGCGCCCGCGGCACGGCGCCGATAAGACGACACCAGGGCGATGAGTGCGGCGAGAAATACCACGGGCGTCGCCAGCCACAGGATCAGCGTGTGAGGCTCGAAGCGCGGCTTCAGCAGCACGAACTCGCCATAGCGCGCCACCACGAAATCCTCGATTTGCTGGTCGGTGTCGCCGGCCTTGAGCCGCTCGCGGACCAAGAGACGCAAATCCTTGGCGAGCGGCGCGGCGGAATCGTCGATCGACTGGTTCTGGCAGACGAGGCAGCGGAGCCCCTCGGAGATGTGGCGGGCCCGGGCCTCAAGTTGCGGGTCCTTGAGCACCTCGTCAGGCTCGACGGCCTTCGCGCCGAACGCGCCCTGGACGAGGATCAGGACAGCGAACACCGCCATCCAGGCGTGGTGGCCAAGGCTCGGGAAGATGTGATCGAGGACGCTGCGGGCTCGCATGCTACTTGGCCGCGGCCAGGCCTTCGCTTGAGGCCCTGGCCCGCTTCGGTGCGCCGACGCGCAAGCGGCGATCCGACAGCGACAATCCACCGCCGATGAACATGATGAGAGCGCCAAGCCAAATCAGCCGCACCAATGGATTGAAGTAGATCCTGACGCTGTAAGCCCCGTTCTTGAGCTCGTCGCCAAGCACGACATAGAGGTCACCCCGCCAGCTCACATGAATGCCGGCCTCGGTGGTGCTGCTTTGCTCCACCGTGAACTCCCGCTTCGACGGCTCCATGGTGGTCACCTCTTGGCCGCCGCGGGTGACCTTGAACACGCCGACGCGCTCCCGGTAGTTCGGTCCTTCCCGCGGGGCGACGCCCTGGAAGGTGACCTCGTAGCCCGCGAGCGCCGCAGTCTCGTTCGGCTTCATCGCCAGGATGCTTTCGCTGCGCCACGCCGTGGTGGCGACAATGCCGATCACCACGATGCCAAGGCCCGCATGGGCGAGTGCGCCGCCGTAGGCCGATCGCGGCAGATTGCCGAGGCGGCGGAGGCCCTCCTGCCAGGACGAATCGTAGAGCCGCGCCCTGAAGGCCATGTCCGAGAGCGCGCCGAGCACGAGCCAAATGCCAAGGGCGATGCCGAAGGGCGCGAGCCAAGGCCCCCGTTGCTCGAAGGCGAACACGGCGACCATGGCGATCAGCGCCAGGACCGCGGCGGCGATCAGGCGCTGACCGGCCGCGACGATATCGCCGCGCTTCCAGGCAAGCATTGGTCCGAACGGCACCGCGATCAACAACGGCACGATCAGCGGCACGAAGGTGTAGTTGAAGAAGGGCCCGCCGACCGAGATCTTGTCGCCGGTGACCGCCTCGAGCGCGAGCGGATAGAGCGTGCCAACGAACACGGCGGCACAGGCCGTGGTCAGCAGCAGATTGTTGAGGACGAGACTGCCCTCGCGGCTGATCGGCGCGAACAAGCCGCCCTGGCCGAGCTGGGGTGCCCGGAACGCAAACAGCGTAAGCGCGCCGCCGATAAAGACGCCCATGATGGCGAGAATGAAGATGCCGCGCGCCGGGTCGACGGCGAAGGCATGCACCGAGGTGAGCACGCCCGAGCGCACCAGGAAGGTACCCATCAGGCTGAGCGAGAAGGTGATGATGGCAAGCAGAATGGTCCACACCTTGAGGGCGTCCCGCTTCTCCATGACGAGCGCCGAGTGGAGCAGCGCCGTGCCAGCGAGCCAGGGCATGAAGGAGGCGTTCTCGACCGGATCCCAGAACCAGAAGCCGCCCCAGCCGAGCTCGTAATAGGCCCACCACGAGCCCATGGCGATGCCGAGCGTCAGGCACATCCAGGCGGCAAGAGTCCACGGCCGCACCCAGCGCGCCCAGGCGGCATCGATACGACCGTCGATCAGGGCGGCGACGGCGAAGGAGAAGGCCATCGAGAAGCCGACATAGCCCGTGTAGAGGAACGGCGGGTGGAACGCGAGCGCCGGATCCTGGAGCACGGGATTAAGCCCCTGCCCATCGAGCGGCGCCGGATCGAGCCTGACGAAGGGATTGGACGTCGTGATGATGAAGAGCAGGAAGGCCACGGCAATCGAGCCCTGCACTGCGAGGACATTGGCCTGCAATTCGCGCGGCAAATTCGTGCCGTAGGTCGCGACCGCCGCGCCGAACAGCGCGAGGATCAGCACCCAGAGCACCATCGAGCCTTCATGGTTCCCCCAGACGCCAGCGATCTTATAGAGCATCGGCTTGGCCGAGTGGGAGTTGGCCCAGACGTTCTGGAGCGAGAAGTCCGACGTCACATAGGCCGTCATCAGCGCCGCGAAGGCGATCGCGATCAGCAGAAACTGCAGCTGCGCCGCCGGCGCGGCGATCGCCATGAGCTGAGGATCGTGGCGCCGCGTGCCCCATAGCGGCAGCACCGTCTGCACGATGGCGACGACAAGGGCGAGGATCAGAGCGTAATGGCCGGTCTCAGCGATCATGGACCTCTGCTCCTAGTTGATCTTGCCCGCGCTTTGCGGCGTTCCGGCCTGGGCGTCCTCGCGCCAGAGACCCTGCTCCTTCAGCTTCTTCGCCACCTCGGGCGGCATGTATTTCTCGTCATGCTTGGCGAGCACGCTGTCGGCGCGGAACACGCCGTCGGGGCCGAGCGCGCCCTCGGCCACCACGCCCTGTCCCTCACGGAAGAGGTCTGGCAGCACGCCGGTAAAGGTCACGGGAAGCGTCGCGCGCTTGTCGGTGATGGCGAAGCTGACCGACGTCCCCTCGCCCCGCTTCACGCTGCCGTCCTCGACCAACCCGCCAAGGCGGAAGCGCTGACCGCTGTTGAGATGCTTCTCGGCGACCTCGGTCGGCGTATAGAAAAACACGATGGAATCGCGCAAGGCGAACAGCACGAGCCCGACCGCGACCGCGAGCACGCCGAGGCTCGTTCCGATCAGGACCACTCTTCGCTGCTTTCGCGTCATTGGCCGCGCCTCACGCCTCCACTAGGACTTCAAGCCGAGCTCGGTGGCAAGTGCATCGAGCTGCTGAATCGCCTCGGCATTGCCGCTAAAGGCGGTTTTCGCCCGGGCCAGCGCCTTGACCGCCTCGTCCCTGCGGTCAAGCACGCTATACGCCCTGACGAGCTTGAGCCAACCTGGTAGATCGTCGCTGTTTTGCGCCAGCCGGTCGGCGAGCCGCTGCACCATGGTCTCGATCATCTTTTGGCGGTCCGCCGAGGTCATGGTCTGCGCCGCGGCGACGTCGCCTTCAGTCGGCCCACGCTCACCTTGCGCTGGACCGGAGGCAACCTCGCCTCCCTCGCCCGGCATCGGCTTGCCGGCGAGCTTGGCTTCGTCTTGGGCGAGCCTTTCCTCGACCAGCTTCCGCCATGGCGCGTCTCGCGGCGCATCGGCAAGCATCGCGCGCCAGCCCTCAGCCGCCGCGGCGAACTGGCCATCCTGCTCCTTGGCGATCGTGAGCAAGAGACGAGGCTCGATCAGTTTGGGGTCGAGCACAAGCGCCCGCTCCAGCGCCTTGCGGGCGTCCTCGGTGACCACGCCATTATTGGCGAGCACAAGCGCTTGGCCGTAGCCGGCAAGGCGCTTCGGCGACTCTCCCAATAGACGGACCGCCTGACGAAACGCCTCGGCGGCGTCGGCGTAGCGCCGCCAGCTCATATAGACTGGGGCGATGACCTCCCAGCCTTCACCCTCCTCCGGATGCTCGCGGAGCCGCGCCTCGACCTTCGCCACCAACACTTGGAGATCCTGGCTGTGGGATGGGTCTTCAAGACGCGCGACGAGCGGCTGATCGGGAAGTCGGGGGGAGCCGTAAAGGAGGTAGAGGCCGAGGGCGAGGAGCGGCAGTATCACCGCCAGACCGAGCGGCACCAAACGTTCGGGGCGCTTCGTCTCGGTGTCGGCGCCCCCGGCGTGCTCTTCGGCGTCCGCGGCGAGCAGGCGCCGCGCGATCTCGATGCGGGCGGCTTCAGCGTCGGCATCGCCGATCAGACCGCGCTCGCGGTCGCTTTCGACCTCTTTGAGCTGATCGCGATAGACCGTGGCATCAAAGGCGGCACGCGAGCCCTCTTCTGCGCTCCCCGTCATCAGCGGGCGCAACAGGACGTAGAGCACAGAAGCCGTCAGCGCGGCAAAAATCACCCAGATCAGCACCGGGCCGACCTCCGCTCATGCAGGGAGGCTAGCCATAGGCGAAAGGCGTCGCGGGGGGCAAGCTTTGGGAGGGGGAGGCAGGAGGAATTTGGCTTTTAGGCCAGCGCAAGTGCCGAAGGTTGAAGCCGGGCAGGGTCAGACGAGCACTAGCTCGTGGTGCGCCAGACGCCCTCGCCTTCACGGCAGGCGATACCCGTGATCTCTGCCGGAGAGCCGCCGCGTTCGACGGTGTGGGTATAGGTGCGGCAGTACTGCTCGCCCCTCTTGAAGGGGCGTCCCGGCACGATGGCGCCGCGATCGCTCATGGCAGGATAGTCCCAGGCGACCGGCGCGCCGGACCGGCCATATTCCAGCGCCTTGTACTCGGCGGCGGCGGCAACGCTGCGCTCGCTCGTGCTCATTTCCCGGCCGATCCGCTTGCTGGAGATACCGCCAATCACCTCGCCTGACCGCTTCGCTGCAGCCTGAGCGCGGCTCTTGGTCTGTTGCGGGGCCGTTTCCGACGTGGAAAAGCTGCCGAGCAAAGACCCAACGCCTTTGGCCGAACTGCAGGCCGCGATCAATACTGGAATGAGGGCGAGCGTCACCACCGACGCCATACGCACAGCTACCCACATCGCTTCCGTCCTAACCCAGGAGGAGCTACCTCGGGTCGAATTGTCGCAAGCGCTTATTAACAAAGAGTGATTCGCCTCAGGCCCAAGTCCTAAGGCTCGCGGGAGGCTGCGGGCAGTTCGAGCCTCGCACGCAAGCCGCCTTCCGGCGACGGCTCAAGCGCGAACCGACCCTTATAGAGATGAGCGAGGTCGGCGACGATGGAGAGCCCGAGGCCGGACCCGGGCTTGGTCTCGTCGAGGCGCTGGCCACGCTTCACGGCGCGGGCACGCTCGTCTTCGGTCAGGCCCGGACCATCATCATCGACCAGCACGGTGAAGTTCGGGCGAGATCCATTCCGCTCGGCGCCGAGCGCGACCCGCGACCGCGCCCATTTGCAGGCATTGTCGAGCAGATTGCCCACCATCTCCTCGAAGTCCTGCTTCTCGCCCTGGAATTTCAGACCGGGGCTCGCGCTCACCTCGAGTTCGATCCCCCTGCCGTCATAGATGCGGTCGAGCGCGCGTTTCAGGGACTTGAGCACGGCCTCGACATCGGTGGTATCGCCGATGGCGCCCGAGCGCGCGGCGACCCTGGCGCGGTCGAGATGGTGCGTGATCTGCGTGCGCATGATCTCGGCCTGCTCAATCACCTTGCCCGCAAGCGGTCCATCCTTCTCCCGTGCCTCATTGGTGATCACGCTAAGCGGCGTCTTCAGCGCATGGGCAAGGTTGCCGACATGGGTCCGCGCCCGGTCGACGATCTCCTTGTTGGATTGGATCAGAGCGTTGAGCTCCTGTTGCAACGGCCGGATCTCGTCGGGGAGCGCGCCTTCGAGCTGCTCGGCGTCGCCTGAGCGGATCGAGGCCAGGTCGTGGCGAATGGCGCGCAAGGGCGCAAGGCCGTAACGCACCTGGAACAGGGTCGCGAGCACGAGACCGAGCCCAAGCACGGCGAGCGCCGTGATCAGCATCGTCCTGAACTCGCCAAGGTCCCGGTCGATCTCGGCGGCGTCGCCGGCGACGGCATAGGAATATGGCGCCGAGGCGGGACCGGCGGGCCTGATCTCGCGCTCGACCACACGCAAGCGTTGCTGGTCGGGGCCCGGCGCATAAGCGCGCCTGGTCAGTGTCTTGTCGGGGGAAACGCCGCTTTGGCTCGGCAACGCCAGTTGCTGATCGAGGAGGGAATTGGAAATGAAGGCAGGGCGGTCGGCGTCGAGCGCCTTGATTTGCCAATACCAACCGGAGAACGGGATGGTGAAGACCGGATCCTCGCCGAGATTTGCGGGCTCTTTGGGCGCTCCAGTGGTGTCGGCCGTGGTCGAAGCGATCAGGCTCGTCAGGTAGACGTTGAGCCGCGCATCGAAGCTGCGCTCAACGGCGTGGCGATAGAGGGAGAGCAGCAGGACGACGGCCACGGGGACGACGATCAGCGTCCACACCGCGGCGGAGGCGAAGAGGCGGAAGGCGAGAGAGTTAGGCCTCATCGCTCTTGTCCGCGAGGCGGTAGCCGAGCCCACGGACGGTCTTGATGATGTCGACGGAGAGCTTCTTGCGCAGCCGGCCGATGAAGACCTCGACCGTGTTGGAGTCGCGGTCGAAATCCTGCTCGTAGAGATGCTCGACCAGCTCGGTGCGGGAGACGACGCGCGCCTGGTGCAGCATGAGATAGGCGAGCACGCGGTATTCGTGGGAGGTGAGCTTCACGGCCTGGCCGTTGACCGTCACTCTCGCCGACTTGGTATCGAGACGGAGTGGACCGCATTCGAGCTCGTTGCGGGCGTGACCGGCGGAGCGTCGAAGCAACGCCCGCAACCGCGCCAGGACCTCCTCCATGTGGAACGGCTTGGCCACGTAGTCATCGGCGCCGGCGTCCATGCCGGCAACCTTGTCGCTCCAGCGCTCGCGCGCAGTGAGGATGAGCACCGGCATCTTGCGGTCGTCGCGGCGCCACTGCTCCAGCACGCTCAAGCCGTCCATCTTGGGAAGCCCGAGGTCGAGCACCACGGCGTCATAGGGCTCGGTGTCGCCGAGGAAGTGCCCTTCCTCGCCGTCGAAGGCGGTATCGACGGCGTAGCCCGCATCGCTCAAAGCGGAGACGAGCTGCCGATTGAGGTCTGGATCGTCTTCCACAACGAGAAGCCGCAACCTCTTATCCTCCCAATTCGTCCTAAGGCTGGCCGGTCAGAGCGTCAACGGTGACGTTGGTGACATCGCCTTTGGCGCCAAGCACGACGAGCTTGTAGAAAAACCGGCCACCCTGATCGCATAGGCTGGCGTGGATGATCTGCCCACCGGTGCGCGACTGCACCATCTGGTAGATGATGTTGGCCGGGAGCAGCGAGTTCTTGGCGATCACGGGCGCCGCCGATTTCCAAGGTACGCAGTTTTGCTCGGCAGCCTCTCCGGCAGCCATGAGCATCAGGCCGGCAATGGCCCCGACGACAGCTTTACCGATGAACCGCCGCATAAGTCCCGTCCCGCTCTTGGTCACGAAGCCTTGGCTACCGGATTGGCAATGAACGTCGCATGAACGGAGGGGCCGGAGAAGGCTCACTTCGCTTTGGTCGTCTTGGTTCCGGTGGATTGGGGGTCCTTGGTATCGTTAACCTTGGCGCCGAGCGCGGCAAGGCCGAGGCCGCCGAAGATGATCGGTGCCTTGGTGATCAGATCGGAGAGACCAAGGTCGCCGACCGACCACATGCCGATGGCCGACAGGGCTGCGGTCAGACCGAGGATCTGGGTGCGGTATCCCTTGGCGAAACCGCCGGTGATGAGCCAGGTGAAACTCATATGTGCCTCCTCTTGAGATGAAAGCGGGGGATGTCGGGGTGGTCAGCGGCGCAACGCCTTGTCGGCGATTGCGGCAATGGTCTCATCTTTTGATGTGGCGCCGACTTTCGGGCGTTCGAGCTTGGCGCTCAGTGTCGCCAGGCCAAGACCGCCGGCGATCAATGTCCAGTTGGCTGCGAGTGCGCGGATCAGCGAGATCAGCGAGCGGTCGCCAACGGCCCATTGGGCGACGGCATCGACCGCACCACTCAATCCGGCGGCGACGCCAAGCGTCTCGGCGCGGTAGGCCTTGAGGAAGCCGCCACGAACGAGAGACCAGAGTTTCAGCATGATGGCCTCGACGGGGAGAACTGGGTGGCGCGGTGAATCGAAACGCCGCCATCGCGACGCTTCGATCACCATCTTCGCCTGGGCGACGCGCTACTCCTCCGGCTGCACCTGAGGTTCGACGGGCACAGGTGCCGGCTCGTTCACTGCGGCGGTACGGGCCCTGATGGCCTCGGACACGGCTGCATCATTGGCCCGCAGCGTGTCCACGAAGGCCTGCAGCTCGTCGGCGGCGGCGCCGCTGTTAATCAGCTCCTGCATCTTGTCGGCGAGCGTGTTCAACGCCACCACGGCGCTCTGCGATACCGTGGTGTTGGTCTCGAGTTCCGCCCGCATGTCATCAATCCATGCCATATTGATCACTCCTTCCGTTTCGATGATGTCGAGTTTGTCGATGACGAGATCGAGCTTCCGGTTGATGCGCCGAAGCTCTCTCAGCAAGCGAGTTTGCATGTGAGCCTCCTCGCTATTCCGGCGCCTGCCGGAATCGAAAAGGCCGCCTCGAACGGCGGCCGCAATGCGTTGGCTGAGGATGCAAGCCTCACGGCTTCCTTTCCCGCCAGCGCTGCACATATTTCAGGAACACCAATCCGAATGAGCCGATGCCCGTCACCAGCCCGACGCTGAGGGTCGCGACTTGCAGCCAAGGCACCAAGATCGACGGGTCGATCCGGGCAAGCACGGCGGAATCGGCAATCGTTGCCGAGGCCAGCGACACGCCGGAACCTGCGCCACCGATGGCCGCTACCCGCCCCGCGCTGACATGGTCTACGGCGCGATAGATCGATCCGAGAAGATGCATGCTGCCTGCGACGATCGCTATCGGATCCTGAGTGATTTCAGCGCCTCGACGTCCGCGGCCAAGGCAGCGACCCGCTCTTCGAGACTCACTTGATCGGTTGCCGGTTGCGGCGCCACCGCTCTTACGAACGAGCCGCCCTCGTATTTGCCGCCGGGCTCCGCATCGTGGTCGGCGTCGACAAGGCTCGTGCCTTCCGGCAGCGTCCAGTCGGCGCCATCCTCGATCAAGATGACATTGTCGACGTTGCCGTCGGCTTCGACGACGGCCATGCGCTTCGGTGCCATTGCTTTGTTGCCCTCCTAGAAGAAGCTGATGACGCGGACGAAGGCCCCGGCACCGGCACCACCGGCGCCGCCGTTGCCGCCGATGGCCGAACCGCCGCCGCCGCCGCCGCCGCCATACGATCCGCCCGTGGCCCCGGCGCCGCCGGCGCCGGCGATGTTGGAACCGCCGCCACTGCCGCCGGCATTGGGGCCGATCTTGCTCGCCTGGGGCGTCGCGCCGGGATTGCCGCCGGCGGCCCCGCCTGCGGTGAAGACATTGAGCCAATGCCGGACGGCATTGGTGCCGCCGCCGCCGAAAGCGGCGGTCGTCGTGCTCACGCCGCCACCGGCGCCGCCGCCGCCGCTGCCGTCGACCGTTCGTTGCGGGGCATTGCCGGCGGCGCCATTTGCCCCGACGCCGCCGATGGAGCCGCCGCCGAGATAGGCACCGGCGCCACCCATTGTCGGGTCGCCGTAGCCGTTGGTCGTGCTTGACGAGCCCGTCGCGCTTGCCGAGGTGATGTTGCCGATGGTGCCGCAGCCACCGCCGCCAGCATTCGCGGCAAGCTGACCGCCGGCGCCGCCGCCGCCCCCGGAGGCGGTGATGTACCCGGCCTGCGAGGCGCCCGCTGCATTGCTGAACCGAGCGATGCCGCCGGCGCTGCCGCCGCCACCGGCAGTGCCGTCAACCGTTGCCCCCGCCCCACCGGCACCGCCGGCGCCAACCGTGATGGTTTCCGTGGCGGCGAGATCGGAGGCGAGCATCCAGGCCCAGCTATGGCCGCCGCCGCCGCCACCGCCGCCGCCGGAACAGGCATTGCCGCTCGTGACGCGGGCACCACCACCACCACCGCCGCCGGCGCCGACGCACTGCACGTACACCATCTTGGCGCCGGCCGGCTTGGACCAGGTGCCGCTCGACGTGAAGTCCTGGACGTCGGCGACCTTGGCGGCATCGGTGAGGCCGTAGCCCGCGATCGTGGTCGGCTTCGACGTGACCTCGGAGAAGGCCGGCGGGATCACCGCCTTGCCGCTCGCCCTGGCGTAGGCGAGGCAGACGACGTTGTCGCCGGCGTCCTGGACGAACAGCGCGCGGTCGCCGGCGGCGGTGACGATGTTGGCGCCGCCCGGGAGCTTCAGCGTCGTGGCGTCGTGGGTCAGCGTCAGCGCGCCGTCGAACACGACCCAGGCCCAGCGCCCATCCTTCGCCGTGGCGAAGTCGATGTCGGTGATGATCGTGGTGCCGGTGATGTGGAAGAAGCCGCCTTCGCCGAGAGAGACGGTCGCGGCCGAGGCGACTTCTGCGCCTTTGTCCCACACACCTGAGACGAGGAGCTGCTGCCAGGCGCTCCCGGTGAAGACGTAAAGCGCGTCCTCGTCCTGCACATAGACGAGCCAGCCTTCGCCCGAGGCGGCGCCTGGGAGATAGGAGCGCCATTCGCCATCGATGTAGCGGGCGATGCGATTGTCCCAGCCGACCCAATTCCCGGTGCCGGTGGGCGCGACGATGTAGCAATCCCCCTCGCCCGGGCTCATCGGCGGCGTGGTCAGATCCTTGTCGATCACACTCGCCTGAACCAGCGTGTCGAGCAGCGTCAGCGCCTCGTTATGGGTGACGTGCTTCTGCGCCTGGCTCGCGGCGATATAGGGCAGGCGCAGCTTCGCGCTCTCGGTCATCGTTGCCCTTCCTCAGTGCTGGTAGTCGTAGGTCAGCGCTTCCGCGGGCGCGCCGGCGCCGTAGGCCGCACTGATCTGGGTGACGCGGATGGCCACGTTCCATTGCGGCGAACCGAAGTCGGTGGTCTGGTCCGCGGCGGAATAGAGATAGGCTTCCGCGCCGAGCCCGGTGACGGTGCGCAGCACGTTGCCGCCGGGCCAATCGAGGATTTCGAGCGTGTAAAGCTCGCTCGCCTCCGAAAGCGGTACGTCCTCGATCTCCCAGCTGTCGCCGTCGATGCGCGTACGCCTGATCCAGATGAACGTCCAATCGCCTGATCCCGGATCGCGCTTGCCTTGCAGATGCATTGGGCTGTAGGGCCGCAAGCCCAAGCCAGTGAAGGCGTGCGCCTGTGTGACATAGGCGAGGTCGTCGATCGCTTCGCCGAGAGGACCGTAGCGCCAGTTAAGCAGCAAGCCGGTATCACCGCTGGTCATGTCGACGGCGGTCACCGCCTCGTCGAGCAGAAGGAACCGGGCGCCGGCGGCGACCGGATCGCGCATCGCCGCCTCAGAGCCGAACTGGCCGCGGAGCAGGACGGTGAGATCGTAGGTCCCCTCCTCCACGAGCTCCGCGGTCTGGAACTGGAGCAGTTCCCAGTCGCCGTCGGCGTTCTCAACCGCGGCGAGACTACCGCCGGCGAGCAGCGCCTCCTCGGTGATCGAGCCGAGCTCGCCTTGCGTCAGCGTCACGCGCAAAGTGTTGGAACGGTCGTAGCGGTAGAGCGGGCCCGAGTAAAAATCGAACACCGTCTCGCCGTAAGTGGCTTGCAGCTCAGCGATGGTATTGAGCTCGAAACCGCTCGTCGCCGGCGAGCGGTAGAAGGCAATCGCCCCCGGCCAGGGATTGGCGTCGGCGGCGACGAAACCCGTCTCCTCGGCTTCGCCCGAACGGAACACCGGAAGGTCGAGAAAGAACGCCGTCGCCGGGCCGTAGATTATCACTGGGTCAGGCTCAGCCGGCCGCTCCGGCACGCGCAGCGCCTCGTAGACCCGCGGTTCGATCGATCGAGCCTCGACGCTCTTGTACACCCCGTCGCTCGTCTCGGTGAGGCGCCAGCGATAGTCGCGACCGCCAGCCTCGAGGGTGATCAAGTCGCTTGGCTCAAACGCAAGCCGCGACGGCGGCAGTGCGAAGCTCGCCCGTTCCCGCGCCGCCCAGGCATCACGCAGCCACGATTTGGCGATCTGCTGCGCCGTGTTCTGGCGCATGACGATGGGGAGCTCGGCTGCCGACACTCGGTCGCTCCGCACATTGAGGCGTCGTGCCTCGACCGCGGCTTGCGCATAGTCCTTCGCCTCGTTGGTGAAGGTGATCTTGGCCGAGAGCGGCAGCTCGGTCTCCTGGCCGCGGGTCAGGGTGTAGAGCGGCTGGTCCTTGTCTGTCTCGACGAGATCGTCGGGGGTGACCGTCGCGAGCGCGCCGATCAGGCCGCGCTTGACGAAGTGGATCAGCCCACCCGACTCGAAGGCGTCGATGAAATAGGCGAGGCTCAAGGGCTGAAGCGCATCCCGCGCGCTCATGAGGCGATCGACTACGTAGCCGTCCAGCGTGCCGGCGAGCCCGCTCACGTCATAGCGGGCGAAGCCGTAGTCCTCGAGCAGCTTCGCCACCACCTTGGCGACGTCGCCGCCGCCGACGCGGCCGGTGAGCCAATGGCCGAGCTCCCAATTGCCGCCGTCGGCCCATACCGACAGCGCCAGCGGGAAGGCGGGATAAGGCCGCGCGTCCCAGGTGTAGACGTAGAGGCGCGAGACATCGACCATCGGCGCGTCATAGACCGACGAAGTCGGGTTGGAGCCGGCGGAGTAGTCCGGGTCGCCGGTGTCGAAGAAGCTTTGCAGCGCCGTGATATAGCGGCGCTGCATTAGGTCGTCGCGGGTAACGCGCGAGAAAAACGGCGCAAAGCTCTCCGAGCTCTTCGGGTCGATGAAAACGTTTGGCTGGTTTGACCCCTTGTCCACGGCGGGGCAGCCAAGTTCGGTGAACCAGATCGGCTTCGACTGAGGCACCCAGCCCGTCGGCGATCCATCCTCGACGCCGCCCGACCGGTTGTAGTGCTGATTTTGCCACCATTCCTTGATCGCCTTCGGCTTGTAGACCCAGGGCTTGCCATAGGCGCCGTCGGTAATCGGGATCCGGGTCTGCGCCAGGCGCTCCGGGCTCGCCTCGTTGTCGGTATCGCCGGCAGCCGGGTAATAGAAGTCGAAGGCCTCGCCGCCGCGGATGTTGCCGCGGAGATACTCGAGGTCGTAGATCATCCGTCCCGGCTGATAGTCGAGGTGGTCCTCGCCGTCGCGCCAGTCCGACACCGGCCAGTAGACGTCGATGCCGACAGCGTCGATGTCGGCCGAGGCCCACAGCGGATCGAGATGGAAGTAGACGTCGCCGGAGCCGTCCGCCGGCACGAAAGCCGGATGCTCGGTCCAGTTGGCACCATAGGTCAGCTTGGTGCTGGGCGAGAGCACGTCCTTAACGTCCGCGGCGAGATCGACAAGGGCGTCGACAAAGGGGAAGGTCGAGGCACCAGATCGGAGCGTCGTTGCTCCAATCAGCTCGGACCCCATGATGAAGGCGTCGACGCCACTTGCGGCCTCGCAGAGATGGGCGCAATGCAGAATGAAGCGGCGGAAGCTCCATTCGTCGGGACCTGAATAGGTCACCTCTTCGCCGTCGATGGCGAAGTCGGAGGGCACCGCGGTGCCGACGAAGGCCGCAACTTGCGTGGCGCAGTCGCCGGTCTGGTCCACGGTGCCGCCAGCGAGCGGCGCCGGATCGCAGGTGATGCGCCCGCGCCACGGATAGGCCGGCTGCCCCGTGCCGCCATAAGGATTGGTCAGGTCGTTTCCGGACGAAATGTCCATGGCGATGAACGGATAGAAGGTGACGCTGAAGCCGCGCGCCTTGAGATCCTCAATGGCGGCAATCACCGACGCGTCGGCGGGCGTGCCGCCGTAAGCCGGCCGGCCATCCACTTGCGACACCACATAGGCCTCGTCGCGGGTGATGCTGGAGACCGATCACTGATACGGCTCGGTCGACTTCTCCGCGATCTCGACGCCGGGCCTGATCTCGCATTGGCCGATCCGCAGATCCGTCCCGAACCAGCCGACCACGAGCGAGACATTCGCGGCGTTGGGCAACAGCTCCTCGAGCTGATCGATCGAGGCGCTCCAGTCGCTGCCGCCATCGTTGGTGTGGACGTTCTCTGAGGCCGTGACGCCGCCGGTGGCGATCACGGGCTCCGGCTCATAGGCGAACTCGCCCAAGGCCGGGATCACCGACACCGCCCGCACCGTCTCCTCGAAGCCGTCGAACGACCGCAGCACCTCGAAGTTGAGCTGCGGCAGCCGGTTGCCGAAGCTCTCGAGCGGCATGTTCTTGAACACGACATACGCCGTGCCGCGGTAGCCCGGCACCTCGCCGTTCGCCTTGCCCGCAATCAGCGAGTTCGCGGTTTGCGTCTCAGTGCCGAGATAGACGTCGAAATTGAACTTGTCCTTCTTCAGCTTCTTGCCGTCGGCCCAGATCGTGCCGATGCGGTCGATCGGCCCCTCGCACAGCGCATAGGCGACGTTGGCGAAGTAGGTATATTTGATCGTCTTCGCGGTCTTGCCGCTCCCGGTCGTGGTGCCGCCGACATTCTTGCCGCCGGACGTCTGCTGCTTGACCTTCTCCTTCTTCTCTTTGAACCGCCTCGCCCAGATCAGCTGCCCCGCCACCCGCGCCTTGCCATAGACGCGCGGCAACGGCGTGCCCTCGCTTGAGGTGCCGAGCTTGAGGTCGGTGACGCGCGGGCCGACCGGCACGCTCGTCTGGCCGGTGGCGCTCGCCAGCGGCCCGAGCAGGGCCTGGTCGACGACACTGCCGGCGATGGCGCCGATGGCGCCCCCGACCACCTTGCCCGTGAGCGTGGCGCCGAGCAGCGACAACCCGCCTGGCAGGATCGCGTTGCCGATCGCCGAGCCGGCAATGCCAAGCACCAGCGTCGCCATCAGTTCACTCCCGGGAAGGCGAACGCCGCCGCGAGGCGCCGTCGCCACCAGCGCGTGAGCCCGATCTCGGCCACGCCCTCGTCCTCTACGGCGTGGATGAAAGTCTCGGCACTCGCGAGAATCCCGGCGTGCTTGGCGACGCCGGCCCGCATGCGGAACACGAGCACGTCGCCGGCAAGCGTCGACGCGGCATCGATGGCGATGAGATTACGCCGCGCCGCGGCGAGCAGCGGCTCCGCGCCGGTGACGTCGCCCCAGTCGCGGGTATAGGCCGGCATCGCCTCCGGCTCTGCTCCCAGCAGCTCGCGCCAAACCCCGCGGATCAGCCCGAGGCAATCGCAGCCCGCACCCTTGACGCTCGCCTGGTGGTGATAAGGCGTGCCGACCCACGCGCGGGCCGCCGCGACAATCTGCTCGCGTGCTATCATCAAGCTCTCATCGTGATCGGGGATGCTGGGCCGCTCGCCAGTCCCGAGGAGGACGCCATGGCCAAGTCGGGCAGCCAGCTACAATTCACTCGCCGCAACTTCACCGGAGGGGCTACGCTCGCCGCGATGGCCGGCGTAACATCGGCCCGAGCACCAGAGGCTCAAGCTGGAGACGCGATGCCTGACACCATGACCGCCGACGCGCTTCGCGCTCTGCTCAAGCTCGAGCCGAACCAGACTTGCGGCTTCGTGCGCGAAACCTATGTCAGCGCGCTCAAGATCGCGCCGGGTGGTCTCCCCGTGCCGTTCGCCGACGGGCGCCCCGCCGGCTCAGCGCTCTATTTCATGATGACGCCGCAAGCGCCGGTGAAGCTGCACCGCATTCGAAACGATCAGCTCTACCACTATTATCTTGGCGACCCGATCGAGGTGCTGATGCTTCATGTCGACGGCACCCACAGCTTTGCCACTGTCGGGCCCGACCTCCGCGCCGGCCAGACCGTGCAGCTCTTCATCCCCGGCAATACCTTCCACACCGCGCGCATCAGGGACGAGCGCCAATGGTTCCTCGGCGGCAGCACCGAGTGGCCCGGCGTCGTCCCGGCCAAGGACGTCGAACTCGGCAACGCCGAAGAGCTCGCGGCGAAATACCCAACCGTCGCCGCCGAGATCCGCAGTTTCCCGGTGCCGGCCAGCTCCTAATCCTCAATTCATGCTGCCGCCGTCGTTCTTGGCGCCGCGGTCGGGATAGGTCAGCGCGAAGTCGACCCCCGGCACATGCGGGAAGCCGCGGAAGTTGACGGCGTTGTCGAACTTCGCCTTGCAGGTCCTGAAGCTCTTGTCGCAACCGGCAGTGATTGTGAAGGCGTCGGCCACGGCGATCGCCTCGGCCGCGGCTTGCCATAGCTCCAGCGTCACCATGCCGTCGCGCTTCGAGTGCAGCTTGACCTCCGCCTTGAGCCCATCATTGGCGCCGCTGGTCCAAGTCAGCAGTCCCCGCGTGAACCAGTCCTGATCGAAGCCGTCGAGACCGGACACGGTGAAGGTCCGTTCGTCGGCGACGGCGGTCACCGTACCCGTCCCCTTGAAGGCAGGATCGTCGATAGCGACGGTGCAACGCTCATCGCCGAGATCGGCATCGCACGTGTTCTGGATGATGCGGCCCTTCGGCTGCTGCAGCTCGTGCGCAAGCCCCCTCACCTCGGCCTTGAAGGCCGTCTCGCCACGGGACACCTCGCCAAGGCTGCCATAGCGCATCAACACCCGCTGGCTCACGTCCTGCCAGTTGACGCGATAGATCTCGATCAGGGCGTTGTCATAGAGGCCTGCGACCAAGTCCGCCTCGCGCAACCGGTCCGAGGTGATGGCGCTCTCGACGTCGAGATTGTCGACGTTGAGGCCAATCGAGCCGGCGATTTCCGTCGCAGTGAAGCCAGTCGCAGCCTCGAAACTCGTCCCGTCGAACGAAACATCGCGGTCATGGTCGGTGAAGCCGAGTGTCTCACCGTCGTTCCGCGTGATGCGCCAGCACCAGCAGAGCGTCGTGGCGCCGGTAGCGAGATGGCTTTGCAGCCCGGCCGGCAGCACTCTCACAGTCTGATCGCCACGAGGGGAACGTTGGGAATGCTGCCCGCCTCGATCAGGCTCAAATTGATCTCGAGCTTGTCTGTATCGAAGCGGACCGGCACGTCGAACTCGAACCCGGCGGTGACGGCGTCACCCATCGGCGGGATGTTGCCGCCGGTGAAGGTGACGATGCCTGTGGCAGGGTCGACGTTGAAATGCACACCAGAGGTCTTCGTCACGCCGTCAACGGCGACGGTCACGGTACCGGAAACCGGCTTCTTGATGTCGCGCGCCCAGGGTGCGTAAGCCGACCCGTAGGTCTTCATCAATTGAAACGCGGCCGCCGTGCCGTCGCCCGTGCCGATGGCCTGATCGAGCGGGCTCACCGTCTCCGACGGCGCGCAGGATTTGTAGTCTGACCAGTCCTTGAAGCGGAAGCCGTGGAACCGCCCCCGCCGCTCCTCGAAGAAGGCGATCACCGCATGGAGATCGTCGACGCGCTTGACGCCATAGCCCGCATTGTAGCTCCGCCTCGAATCCGCCCAGCGGCTGTTGCGCTCCTCGCCGCCCGAGCCGAGCACGACGATCTCCGTGCGCCGTTCGGGGCCGCCGGTGGCGCCGAGCGAGATCCCGGCCGGAAAGCGCACCTCGTGAAATGCCATGGCTAGTGGGTCCCCGCGCCGCTCAAGTAGCGCCCCGCGCGGTAGGGGCGCGGAGTTTAAAGATTCCGCTGCCCGCGGCTCACGGCCCGGCTCAGCATCGCCGCGATCTGACCTTCCGACCGGCGGAAGCTGTCGGCATCTGGCGAGGTGACGTTGAAGGTGATCGCGACGCCGCCGTCGTGCCCTTCCGCCTTGACACCGAGTCGTCCGTCCGGCCCCCGCGACAGCGGCAGGATCGCTTCCGGCCCGGCCTCCCCGGCGATGCCGAGCCTGGTGCCGCCAAGGGGAAAAGCGACCGGCGACGCGATAACGCCGCCGCTCGCAAACGGCATCGGCAGCACAGCGCCGCGGGCGCCCGCGAACAGTCCAGACAACGCACCCCCGAAGATCTTGGTGATCGGCGACAGCGCGGCCTCGAGCGCATGGCCGGAAAGCGAAAGCGCCAGCGAGCGCAACACCTCGGCGAGGGAACGCCCCTTCAGCGCCGCGTCGGTGAAGGCGCGGGTGAGGTCGCTCGCAAACCGGCTGCTCAGGCGGCTCGCCTCGCTCAGCGATTGCCGCAGCGGGGCGATGTCGGCGCCGATACCGACTTCAATGCCATCGACGCGCTCGACCATCTCACTCGTCCTCGCTGTCGGGATAGGCTGCAATCAGCGCCGCCAAATCGCCTCGCGTTATCGCCGGCTCGATCGCGACAAGCCCAAGCGCGCCCCGCAGCGCTGCGTCGAGCTCGCGCGGCGTCATCGCCCAGAAATCGCGCGGCGCCAGGCGCAAAGTGCCGAGGCCGGCGGTCATCGCCGCATCCCAGGGAAATGGTGTTGGCCGCGAGCCGGCTTGCTCTATCCGGCACGGATGCTGCCGGCGAAAGGGTCGCCGCCCTCCCCTGGCCGTTCGGCAGCGAAGGTCGCAGCGAGCAGGCGTGCCACGATATCGACGAAGCCCGCGGCGCCGCCCTCGCTCCGCATCGAAGCCACCGCCTCGTCGTCGAGGTCATAACCCGCGCCGCGAAGCCCGGCCCCGATCATGCGGATCGCGTCGCGCGCGGCGATACGGCCCGCCTCGAAGCGCTCGGCGACGGCAAGCATGTCGTCCTCACCGAAGGCGTGTTCAAGCTCGGCGAGCGCGCCGAGCGTCAGGCAGAGGCGGTAGCTCTTGCCGTCGAGCACCGCCTCGATCTCACCTCGATGCCGATTGACCATGGTCTGACCTCAAGCCGCAACGAAGCTGAGCGCGCCGGCGGATTCGAGCCCGATGTCAAAGGCGACCTCGCCGTCATGCTGTCCCGCATATTCGAGGCTCGCGATCTGAAACGGACCCTCGACCGTGCCGAGTTCCGGAACGATCACCTGCCAGTCGCGCACCGTGCCGTTGAAGAAATATTGGCGGATGGTCTCGTCGGAGCTGGCATCCTTGAAGATGCCGCTGCCGCTGATGCGCGCGGTCTTGACTCCGGCGCCATCGAGCAGCTCGCGCCACCTGCCGACCAACTCCGTATCGGTGACGTCCACCGTCGCCGCATTGAATGCAAGCGTCCTTGCTCTCAGCCCCGCCACCGTGACGAAGTTTCCGGCTCCGTCGGAGTCGAGCTTGAGGAAGAGGTCCTTTCCCTTCTGCGCCGTCATCGGAAAATCCTCGTTTTGAGAAATGCGCGCAAACAAAAAGGGTGGCTCAAACGCCACCCTTCGAAACTCGTAGTTCCGGCTCAGCCGATATGTTGCTCAGTCTTCTGAGCTGAAACCCACGCGGGCCTCGACTGCCTTCCGCAGCAACACGCGATCGCGCGTCGACACGCCGAGCAGTTCGGCCGCCCGCCACACGAGGTTCGCTTCGAACTCGTGGACCACGCCGTCGGCAAGCACCACCTCCCACAGCATCTCGATCACGCGCTTGCGGCCCTCCTGGTCTAGCTCCGCGCAGAGAATGCTGGTGAAGCGGTAGAGATCGACGGCC
This sequence comes from uncultured Alphaproteobacteria bacterium, assembly GCA_963732955.1. Lineage (GTDB taxonomy): Bacteria > Pseudomonadota > Alphaproteobacteria > Rhizobiales > Methyloligellaceae > Methyloceanibacter. Next base: position 280,346 of record CAVTBH010000004.1, on the reverse strand, counting down.
TCGTGCTCCTGCTCCTCGGCCTCCTTGATCAGGCGGCGAACTTCCGCATCGCCAAGATCGAAGCGGCTCTGCAACAGCGCCTTCAGCTTGCGGCGCTCTTCCGGGTCGAAACTGCCGTCGATGGCGCCGGCGTGGACGAGCAGCGCTGCCGAGGCGAGGCGGAGCTCCTCCTCGCGCAGATTTCGCGCTCGCGACTGATCGCCGGAAACGCGCTCAACCAGTTCCGAGAATTTCGTCCAGACGCCCACTTGGCCGCGCCCCTCTCCTCCATGAGAAGCGCAACCTATAGCGCAGGCAAGGGCGCAAGCGCGACCCCTGGCGAAATTGAATCTTGGTAATGCTGCGTCGTTACGCGGCTTGAGCCTGTGCTGGCTCGGTCACGGCCCGATAGCGCACGATACCATGGTAGGTGTCACCGTCGGGATCGGGACGCGCCTCGGAAAATTCGTGGCGCAGATTGACGAGTTCGTGATCGACCAGCGTCAGCGGCTGGTCGTGGAGCGTCGTCTTGATTGCCTCGATTATGTCATGGACCTGTTTCTTGCCACCGGCGCGGGACCACACATGCAGCGTCAACAGGTGCTCGGCGCCGTCTTCGGTGCCCGTGCTCCAGTCGCGAACCGTGCTCTCGCCAAGCGAAATGAATGGATACGTCGCGCACTGGGGTGGATCATCGTAAATTCGAGGGCCGCCGAGAAGCGCGCCAAGCTCACCGGAATTCGCCAGCGCCTGGTAGATGCCGCGTTGCAACGACCAACCTGTACTCGTCGTCATCGGTGTCTCCATCAACCACCGCTTAACCATATGGGGTGGCGGGCCGTTCCCTTCAATGCGAACGCTCGTCGCCCATGATCAGGCCTTGGCTTGCGCCTTCAAAGCCGCCGTTATTACCTTTCTGACAACACGGTTAATTCCCGGTAAACGGGCGTGCAAAATTGGGACAAGCCAAGGCATGGCGCGCATTCGGGCGGTGCCGAACTCGAGGTAGAAGCCGGCCGGCGCCCCGGTCCCGACAGCGAAGGAGGCGCGAGCCCCGACCCCCACTGCGGTCACTTCGACGGAGGCCGCCAGGTCTTCCCTTTGGCCTCCTTCTTTAAGTCGCTCCCGAGCGTCCCTGGCAACGGCCTCGGCTTCGGCGCGCAACGCCGGCGTCAGCCCGTCCATGGCGCCAAGGGTAGCAAACCGTTTGCTCAAGCCCTCGAGCCCCCGAATTTCTAGAGGCGGCCTCACAACTCACGCTCCTCGCACCAGCATTTGAGCCAGCGCCGCCGCTCCTCGACGTCGATCACCGCGATGATCTGGAAGATGCGTGTACCATCGCGAAAGCGCATAGCCGGCACCACCCCTGCCCGGTAGCGCAACACCACGTCATGGGTGACACTGCCGGTCAGTCTGTCGGCTTCGACGCGCTCGCTGCCGCTGATCGGGCTGACGTCGGCAAAGATGGTGGCCACCGCGACCCAGCTTTCCGTGAAGCCACCACCATCGTCAGCCACCCGATTGAGCTCCTCCAGGGTCAATCGGTGGCGGAGGTCTCCGGGCAAGATCTCGGTCACAGCCGCACCCGCCGATAAGGCAGGAGCAGACCCGCCACCGTCGCCGGCACCTCTTGGGCCAACTGGCCGAGAACGACCGGCTCCCGATGCTCGAACCAATGAGTGACGAGCAGCTTCACCGCGTGGCGGATCGGCTCCGGCACATCCTCAGGCTCATCGCCGAAGCCCGCGGTGAACGCGACCTCGAAGGCATTGAGAAGCCGCGCCGGCGCGAGCTGACCAGAGCCTGCCGACACCACCAGCCGTCCCGGCTCCGAGAGCACGTCGACGGAATAGGTCTCACTGTCGATCACCGTCGGCGCGTCGTCCGGGTCGTAGACCCTGACGGCGGTCACCGCCTGAACCGGATGGAGCGGCAATGCGATGGTGCCGCTCCGCGGCCAGCCGTCGAGGTAGAGCGACCAGCTCTCGGTGATGAGCGCCAGCGACAACGTCCGCTCCACGAACATCCGTGCCGCGGTGATCAGGGAGGCAAGCAGCGCATCCTCGTCGCCGGCGTCGATGCGAAGATGCGCCTTGGCTTCGGCCAGGCTGATCAGTTCGGCGGCGGGAGCCGCTGTCATCACCAGGGCCATGGATGATTGTCCTCGAGCAAAGTCGCTTTCGCGCATCGGCAGCGAAGCGGTAGCGCAACAAAATCGCCCTCAAGCAGCGCGAAGCGCGGTAGCGCATCAAAAGAAGTGGCGGCCGCGCCCGCGTGGGAGGGGCGCTATGGCGCAGCCGCCGGCCCGGCCAGGCTTTCGGTTATGACGTGCCGAACTTCAAGAGCTTGATGGCATCGAAGTCCTGGACTCCGCCGCCGACGCGCTTGGTGGTGTAGAACAGCACATACGGTTTGGCGGAATACGGATCGCGAAGCACGCGGATGCCGGCGCGGTCGACGACGAGATAGCCACGCTGGAAGTCGCCGAAGGCGATCGAGTAGCTGTCCGAGGCGATATTCGGCATGTCCTCCGATTCAGCGATCGGATAGTTCATCAGCGTCGGTGACAGGTCCGCCCGCTCCGCCGGCTGCCAGATGTAATTGCCGTCGGCGTCCTTGAACTTGCGGATCGTCGCTTGCGTCGCCCGGTTCATGACCCAATGGGCGTTGGCGCGGTATTCCGACTTAAGCGCATAGATGAAGTCGATCAGATCGTCGCTCGGATCATCGACGTCGAAGGCGGCGTCGGTGCCGGTGGGGACATAGCCGACATTGCCCCAGCTCCACGAGCCGTTGGCGACCTTGGTATAGCCGAGAAAACCCTTGGGCTTGTTCGAGCCGTCGCCGGAGACGAAGGCCGTGCCTTCCTGCTGGGCGAAGGCGACCTGCACCTCCTCTGCCAGCCACTCGTCGATATTCACCGCGGAGTTGTCGAGTAGCGTCTGCGTCGCCGACGGCATGGCGTAGAGCTCCATGGTCGGGAAGGTCAGCTCGGCGAGCGTCGGCGAGTTGGTCTCGGGCCTGGTCGCGGTCTCGGCAACCCAGCCGGTCGATGGCCCGGTGATGGCGAACGGCTTTTTGTAGACGCTGGCGCTCACCACGCGATTGCCGGCGATGGCGCGGATCGGCGAGATGTTCTTGACCCCGCGGATCACGGCGGCCTCGGTCTCTTCCGGCACGAGATAGCCGCCGTCGGGACCTGAGCCCACCGACGGCGCCTTCTCCTCGAGCTTGTGCAGACCGTTGGCCTCGCCATGCCGCACATAGGCCTCGAACGCAGCCTTGTGCTGCAGCGTCGAGGCGCTGCGGAAGGTCGAGGTGCCGAGCTGCGGCCGCGCCGATTTCAGCGCCAGCTCATCGACGATGGCCTTGTGCTCGTCGATGGCGTTGTTGATGCGGTCGAGCTTCTCAGATGTGAGCACGTCGGCCGAGAGCCGCTTCTCGATCTGGCCGAGGCGCTGCTCGTTCGCCGCCTTGAATGCCTCGAAGGCGCGCATGAAGTCGTCGAAGGCGATTGCCACGTCGTCGCTCGAGCCGCTCGCGGCCTTGATCTCGATGTCTTCGACGCGGATGTCCGCGGCATGAATGTCTTCGGTCAGGTCAAGTTCGCTCATGTCATCCTCTTTCTCGCTGGTCGCATCAAGCCGGCGGCGCGGCGCATGGACCTTGCAAGCCGCGCAGCATCAATCCTCCCGCTTCCAAGCTCCCAGCCCGGGGGCGAGTGTTCCCCCCGCCGCTTCACCGTGCTCACCCGCGCTTCGGGCAGCATCGGGAAGGTGACGATGGAGATCTCCCAGAGGTCGATCGTGTCGAGCCTGCGAACGCCCGACTTGGGATCGGTGCGGCCCTTCACGGTGCGGAAGCCGATCGAGAGCCCGTCGAGGGCGCCGGCCCGCATCAGGCTCAATACCTCACGGGCGCGCACCACTTCAGGCATCAGCCTTCCGCGGGCGAACAGGCCCTTGGCATCTTCGTAGAGCTCGAGCCACACCCCGATTGGCTCGTTGGGATCATGCTGGAACAGCAGCTTGACCCCTCGCCACTCTCTCGCGAAGTGTTGTTGGCATCAGCGTCCTCTAGACGAAGCGGATGCGAGGCTCGGCTCTTCCCCGCAACAGGAGATCGGTAATTGCCCAGACCAGCGCGCCGGCACGGTCCGGCTCGCGCCACCCGAAAGGCCATCAGGGCCAAAGTCGCTCATCTCGTCTTCGAGTTCCGGGAACGCGCCGACATGGCCGACACGCCCCTGCTCGTAGAGTGCGGCCACGGGCTCGGCCCTCAGCCACTTGCCGCGCATCGCCCGCACCGTGCGCACCGGCGCCGCCGGATCGATCTGCCGAATGACCGTCTCGACCAGCTCGCCGCCCTGGTTGATCTCGGCGACGATGCGGTCCGCCTCGAAACGGTGGTAGGCCGCGATCACGGCCTCTGCCCATCGAAGGGGGCTGGCGCGACCGCGCGTGCAGTCAGCGAGCACATAGGCGCGGCCGTCCTCGGCCAAGCCGGCGACAATGATGCCGCAAGCATCGGCGTGGGTTCCGCTCGACACTGGCGGATCGACGGCGACGACGATGCGGCTGAGCGGCGGGTTCCCGCGCACGCGGGCTCGCTCGATCAGCCCCCGTGGCCATAGCGCATCGGGACGATCCTCGAGCAGCTCAGCGTCGAGCTCTTGCCGGCCGAGCCGCGTGCCGCGATAGCGTCCGACGATCGCCTCGAGGAAGCTCGGGGCGAGGTTGGCGGCATTGGCCGCCGTCGAGACCCTTGTCACCGCGGTTTGCGGATCGGCGAGCAGCGCCTTGATCAGCCTGATCGGCCGCGGTGTCGTCGTCACCACCTGGCGCGGTCGAGGGCCCAGACGCAGGCAAAATTGCAGCGTGTCCCAGGTGTCGTCGGGCCGGCGCCATTTGCCAAGCTCGTCGCACCAGGCCGCAGCGAATTGCGGCCCCCGCAGAGAGTCCGGGTCCTCGGCAGAGAACAATTGCGCGATGGCGCCATTGGCCCAGGTCACTTGCCGCTTCGACGGTTCGTAGCGCGGGCGCGCCTCGGGCGGATGCACCGCAAGCAACCCCGAGACGCCTTCGACCATCACCGCGCGGGCGTCTGCCAGGGTCTCGCCAACAAGCGCGATCCGCAAGGCCGCCGCGTCCTGAGCAAGGTCCGAGCGCTGCACCAGTGCGCGCACCCATTCAGCCCCTGCCCGCGTCTTGCCGGCGCCGCGGCCGCCGAGCATCAGCCATGTGGTCCAATCGCGGTCTCCCGCGGCAAACGCTGGCGGAAGCTGGTCGTCGCGCGCCCAGACCTCGAAATCGTAATGGAGTCGCTCGAGCTCCTTGGCCCCGAGCGTCGCCAGGAAAGCGTCAAGACCCCCGAGCCTGATTGAGTCGCTGAAGGCGGAGCGCAAGATCGCGGCGGAAGCTGTCCGCATCGTCGGTCGCCTCCGGCTTCACGCCTCCCCGCTCGCTCTCAGCTTGGGCACTCGCGTCGAGCTCGACGAGCTTCGCATAGAGCCGCGCCAGCCCGCTCAACGTGCGCGCGTCGCGCTCGGCATCTGCGGCGCTTTGGGTTTCTCCTCCAGCTTTCGCGTCCGGTGCCATGCGCGCCTCCAACTGCAGCAGTCTCTTGTCGAGAGCATCGAGCAGCCTGCGGACCATGTCGCGGCGGCGAAGCTCATCGGGCTTCGCGTCCGTTGCCTTAGCCGTGCGCCGCAGCGGTTTGGTTCCGACGAGCCGGACCCATTTGTTTCTCTTCGCCTCGGCTCTGATCTGATGCTCGGTGGCGCCGTGGAAGTCGCCGATGCGCCGGAGCGACCAGTCGCCATGGATATAGGCTTGCTTGATCCCCTCCCAGTCGGCGCCAGTTCGGGTCATGCGAAGCTGTTTTTGAAAATCGTCAAGGCCCAACGGCACCCATGAGCGAAGCGGCAGCACCGGCTGCACAGAGGCGCCAAACGCAACAGTTGCGTCAAAGCTGGGTTAGTCGCGGGCGCGGCGCGTCAGTTCTGTTTTGGCGGTGCGGCGGCGGGGGCAGCCCCGCAAGGCACGCCTGAGGCCGCGCATTTGCTGTAGAGCCCCTGAGTTACACACATCATGTCTGGCTTCTTCGCGGTTTCCCACTTGGCGTCGCTGTAGATGGTCACCGCCTTGGCGAGCCATTCCTTCTTGGCTGCCTCGAACGACTGCTCCGGCGACGGCGAAAAGCCGATTCCCCAGGCCTTCACGCTCTTGTCGGCGCATTGCAGCTCCTCCGCCTCAGCTGCCGGTACGAGGACAAGGAACAGAGCTGCTGCTCCGAGCGCTGATCTGACAATCGAGGCGGCAATCGGCATTCTTCCCTCCCGATCGTGCATTATGTCCCGGGCCCCTGGGGGCTCAAACACCTACCACGGAGCGGCGCGCCCGAGCCACCTTTGCCATCCATGCGCCGTTCCTCCTCCACCAACAACAAAGGCGCCAGCTCCGAGGAGCGGCGCCTCATGCACCTGTCGCGTTGTAGCTGAACCCTAGCCAAGGAGCGCGACGCTGCCAAGGCATTTATTCCTAACAGTCGCAAGAAAGAAGCCCCGGCCAAGGTGGACCGACCGGGGCTTCCGTACCAAAGAGGTGATCGCAGGGTTTTGACCACCACGGCCGAGGATTGCACCTCTTGGTCGCGGAGGCCAGCGCTCATCACACAATTGGTTAAGGTTAAGATGCCGCGCCCCGAGGCGTCGCTGAAGGCACGGCCTCGGGCCCTAGCCCTTGTGCTCGCTCTTATAATAGGCCTCGGCCTTGGTCAGATTGGCGGCCGGGTCCTTCAAGAACTCCTTCTTCGCCTGCTCATTGCCGAAGCAATAGGTTTTGCCCTTGTATACGGCGTTCACCGAGCAGTTGGTCTTGATGTTCTTGTGCATGGCGAGCCCTTCGGCACACATATTGTTGAACTCGCCCTTGGTCGCCGCCACGGCCGTCATGGCAAGCGACATCGCGAATACACCTGCAAGCGCTGACGTGACGTAGGTTCTCATTTCGGGACCTCCCTTGGTGCTGTGGCCCAGGAGGCATTCCTGGGTAGAGCCCTGAGAACGTTTGCGATCAAGCGCTGTTCCCGCGCCGCATCGTCGCAGCGGCGCGCGGGGTCGGGCACCGGCGCGCGCGCTGTCGCACTCATTTATAGGGCTTGGCGAGCATCCAGGTCTGGGCCGGGACCTTGGCGCAGGACGTGGCGAAAACGTCGGTGATGTTCTGTGAATTCGGCCCGGGATTGTCCAGGCAGCGGGGGTAGATGCGCATATCTTCATTCATCAGCGCCACCCGATCGTACCATTTGAGCGCGTCCGAACTGTCCGCCTTCGCCGCCACCTCCTTGGAGAGGGTTGCGACCTTCTCTTCCAGCGTGCTGAGCGCGCCTTGCAGGCAGGCGATGCGGTCCTCGGCGCTCCCTTGGTCGCAATCCGCCGCGAGCGCAGGCGCCGGGGACACGGCGAGGCCCGCAAGGGCAGCAAAGGCAATGACATCAATGAAGTGAGCGCGCATCTAAAGTCTCCTTCCCAAACTCTGCCTCAAAGCGATGGGCAGAATGCCACGAATGCTAAGACCGCGCTCCCGCGTTTGCGAGCGGCGCGGTCTCGCTCACGTCATCGTGAAACGACGGCGATGCCGACTTCTCTTAGCCAGACGCGACGGGAGACGATCAAATGAGCGAACCGGCCGAGCGTGACGGCTCTCCACCGCCACGGTTTGTGATGCACGATAAGATCGCAAGCGGGAGAGCTTGAGGGGGATGACTGGGGTGATGGCCACGGGAGTTCGATCGATGGTGCTGGGGCTGTTTGGCCTTGCCCTCTCGGCCTGCAGCCTAGCCAATCCTGCAGCGCACACCTTCACTTCGAATAACGCGACCCCGGCAGCAGCGAACAACCCTCAGACTGCCGACGCGTCAGACTCAAAGGCCAAGCACGGCAAACACAAGAAGGGCAGCAAGGGAGACAAGGCCGACAAGGGCAACGCGACACCACCCAAGGACCCCGCCGCGGCCCTCGCCGCCGCCCAGCACAACTGCCGCGACACGGCGCGCGACAACGGCATCAAGTCGGTCCTTAGTATTGTGACCCATCTCCGGCCCGGCGCCTTCGACGAGGAGTACGTCGCCTGCATGAAGGGGAAAGGCTACGAGGTGACGCGGTAACCAGGGTCATGGTTTCCGGAAGGTTATAGTCTTGGCTCGGAAGATTGGGATGCACCGGCAGAAGCTTCTTAGGATTTCCCGGGCACAATGCGACGCAAACAACGCGAAACAACGAGTTGAGGCGTCAACCATGAACGGCGAGCAGTCCCCGCCCCTCGTCCTGATCGAGTGGCTCGACAGTGGTCAACCCGTGCCAACTTGGCAGTGGCTCGAGCACATCGAGCCGCGCCGTCCCCATCTTTGCGTGTCTGTCGGCTTCATTATGCAGGACGACGCCGAGGCTAAGGTGCTTGCGCCGAATCTCGGAGCGAGCAACGGCTCAAGCGACTGGGACCAGGCCTCCGGCGTTATCACCATCCCAGCGAGCGCGGTGCAGCGCATGGTGCGGCTCGATGCGGGCGGTGCCGCGGCCGGCCCGAGCATCGCCGAGGTTCCCTGCACGGTAGTGCTGAGGGCTTCCTGAAACCAAGGCCTCGCGATCCGTCGCCCAAGGCGATACCCGCGCTGCGTCGCCGCAGGCCCTAAGCCTTGCAAATTCCCTACAAAAGGCCGCAATCACGGTGTAATTTCCTGAGCCGGGTTGCCCATCCGGGCGGCGGAATTGGGCGCGCGACGCCGGCTCTTGGCGCGCGGCGCAGAGGTTGGGGCTAAATTTGCGGGACTTCCTACAAGGCGGCCGCAGCCGGAAGCTGATCGATTGGCTCGCGATCGATTCGAGTATCGATTCGGGCCTTTATCGCGCTTGGATCGCTCTCAAGGACGCTTGGAGCGGCTACTCCACCTTCTTCGGCCGCTTCGAGGTCAAAGGCTTCGTCCGCGCCCTGAACGAGCTCGCCTGCGAAAGCCTCACGCTCGGCACCGCAGGGCTCCTGGTCGTGCTTTCCTTCGCGCTCCCCGCCTTCGAAGTCGCCCAAGGCAAGATGAACTTGTCCGACGAGTTCAGCGTCACCTTCTACGACCGCTTTGGCAATGAGATCGGCAAGCGCGGTCTGCTGCGCGACGACTCCGTGCCCTTGGACGAGCTGCCGGACTACCTGATCAAGGCGACGCTTGCCACGGAAGACCGGCGCTTCTTCGAGCATTTCGGCGTCGACGTCATGGGCACGATTCGCGCCCTCGCCGAGAACGCCCGCGCCGATTCGGTGGTCCAGGGCGGTAGCTCGCTGACCCAGCAATTGGCGAAGAACATGTTTCTGTCGCCTGAGCGGTCCCTCAGCCGCAAGATCAAAGAGGCCTTGATCGCCGTCTATCTCGAGAACCACTACAGCAAGCGCGAGATTCTCAAGATGTATTTCGACCGCGCCTATCTCGGCGGCGGTTCCTACGGCGTGGAGGCGGCGGCTCAATTCTATTTCGGCAAATCGATCCGCGACGTGAACTTGGCAGAAGCCGCAATGCTCGCCGGCATGTTCAAGGCCCCGACGCGCTACGCGCCACATGTCGACCTCGCAGCTTCGCGTGCGCGCGCCAACGAGGTCCTGACCAATATGGTCGAAGCCGGATATCTGACCGAGGGTCAGGTCTACGGCGCACGCATGAACCCGGCGAAGATCGTGGAGCGCACCGACTACTACGCCCCAGACTGGTTCCTCGACTGGGGCTTTGAGGAGGTCCAGCGCCTCATGAAGAACAAGACGGAACGCATCGTTGCTGCTCGCACCACAGTTGACATCAGCCTGCAGAAGATGGCCGAGCAATCAATTCAGCAGACCATTCAGCAATCTGGCCGTGCCCGTAATTTCGAACAGGGCGCCATGGTCGTCATGGAGTCGGATGGGGCGGTGCGCGCGCTCGTCGGCGGCAAGGACTATGGCGAGAGCCAGTTCAACCGCGCCACCCATGCCTACCGCCAGCCGGGCTCCTCCTTCAAACCCTACGTCTATCTGACCGCGCTGGAGAACGGCTACAAGCCGACCACGGTGGTCAGCGGCTATGGCGCCGTTTGCGGACGTTGGTCTCCTCACAACTATGCCTCTGGCGAGAGCAACCGCATGATGATGAAGGAAGCGCTTGCGCATTCAATCAACACCATCGCGGTGAAAGTCTCCCTCGACGTGGGACGGGAGAAGGTGCTTGCGACCTTGAACAAGCTGGGCATCACGCGTCTCAAAAAGACATGCTCCTTGGCACTCGGCGATCAGGGGCTTACCCCGCTCGAGCACACGGATAATTATGCCGTGTTCGCCAACGGCGGCATCGAGGTTCATGCTTACGGCATCGAGGAAATTCACACGCTGCAGGGAGACTTGCTCTATTCGCATCAGCGCGACGAACCTGAGCGCAAACGGCTTTTCGACCGCAAGGTGATCGAGGAGCTGAACACGATGCTGGAAGGCGTGGTGACGCACGGCACCGGCAGGCGCGCCCAGCTCGACTTCACTTACAGTGTGGGCAAGACCGGAACGAGCTCGAACTGGCGCGACGGGTGGTTCATGGGCTTTACCGGCGAATATGTCGTGGGTGTCTGGATGGGCAATGATGATTTCACCCCGATGGCGCGCGTGACCGGCGGCAGCTTCCCCGCCCAAGCCTGGCATGACTTCATGGTCATGGCCCATGACACGGACAATATCCCGGAAATACCCGGTCTCCCGCTGCATCCCGTCCAGGTGGCGGAACAGGAGCGCTTAGCCAAGTTGCAGCAGGCGGTGGCCACGGACTCCGATGTGGTGATTCCGGCGGCGAGCCCGGAAAGCGTCAAGGATATGTCGAGCGCGACGCGCCAGATCCTGGAAAAGATAGGCGATCTCCTGAAGGCAGCGCCGTCCCTCAGCCCGCGCGACGACCACGCTCAGGCCCCGGCGCCACCCGAGGGCAAGCCGCCGTCGAGCGTCGCTTCAGCGTCCGTCTCTCCCGCGACGGTTCCGGTCGAAACCGTCCCAAATCAGGCCGCCCCGCAGGCGAAGCCGGCGGCTGCCAGCGCCGGCGCCTCGGCGCCGCCGTAAGCCGAGGGGCGAATCTCTCGCCGCGACGGCGCGCGCCGACTTGACAAGTTCCTCGTGACGCCTTCCGTTTCCGCTCACCCTTGCAAACGCCGCTCGGTTGAGGCGCCCCGTCCAGATGCGCACGCTTCTCGCCCTCGTCGTCACTTTTGTCATCGCCCTCGTGCTCGGCATCAGTTCGGCCTGGTATATGATCGATCGGGGCACGCCTCTGACCACGACGCGCGTGGGGCCCTGGTCGAGCTGGATGAGCGAAGCCAATCCGAACGCCGACCTCTACACCAAGGCGCATCTTGCCCGCAGCGGCAGGCTCCCCATCACCTCGACCACCGCGCGTTACTTCACGGCGCGCACCGACAGCGATGGCCGCGACCTGACCTCGGCTTGCGAATACTCGATCCAGGGAGGTGCGTTGAATGCACGATGGTGGTCGATCGCGGTCTATGACGATCAGGGATCGGTCATCAAGAATCCTTCAGAGCGATACAGCTTCAACAGTGAAGACGCCATTCGTCACAGCGATGGTACCTATCGCATCAGCCTCGCGACCCATGCGCGCCCCGAAAATTGGCTGCCAAGCGGCGATGGTCCCGAGCACAAGCTCACGTTGATGTTGCGCGTCTACGGCCCGCATGAGACCGACGCCAACGGCATTGGCCAGATCCCGGATGATCGGCTTCCCAAGATCGAGCGCATCGCATGCAGCTGAGGGTTCCAGTTCTCTTCATTCTGCTGTGCCTGGTTCTTGCCGGCCTCATCCATATCGCCGCCGTCCTCACCCTGCCGACTCTCGCGCCGAAGGATGCCTGGGATCGCCTGATACCGCTCGGACCCGCCAACACCATGATAGCCATGCCGCCGGCGTCACCCGGACAGTCCGTGCTTCCCATGATGGGGCCGGACGTGCGCTACGCCTTCTGCCGCTTCGATCTCACCAATGGTCCGGTTAGGCTGAAGGCGACAGTCCCCGATGCTTTGTGGTTGATCGCCTTCTATACGCCGAAGGGTGAGAATTTTTACGCGGTGAGCGGGGCCGACATGAGGCGGACTCAGCTCGACCTGATCATCGCCACCGCCGACCAACCGGTGGCGGAGGCCGGCGTCGACGCGCCGGAAGAAGCCGATCAGATCGTGGTCGTCACCTCACCGGTTGACAAGGGGGTCGCGGTGATCCGGGCTCCAGTCGTCGGTCCGAGCCGGGCGCGCCGCGTCGAGCAAGCGCTCAAGGGGACGTCCTGCGCTCCCCATCAGAACAAGCCGAACGAGCCGCAAGAGCCACGTGAGCCGAGCGAGCCCCCTACCGGCGCCGCCAATTAGCGCTGTTTCTTGCGCGCGCGCTGCGCGCGTTTGCGCGCCGGACCGGTGGTGCTGCTTGGAGCTTCCTCCGAAGCATGGCGTTCGATGCGCACGCCCGGAAAGATGACGACCTCACCGAGAACGCGCGCCTCGGATTCGATCACCCGTGCCACCGGTTCCGTAATCTGACGGAACTGCAGAATGACTCCCATTCTCCGTCTCCATCGGCCGGCGCCGACCGCCTCACCGTCAGCTCGTTACGCCTCACCGCATTTAGACGTGGGTAGGGTTAATGGACGGTAAATCGCGACAATCACTCTACTCCCCCACCTCATCATCGCCAAGAAAATGGCGCCCCGCGCGGTCCTCCACCTCGACGATCCAGATGTCGGAATCGAAATTCACCTGTCGCCCCAGATAGCGAACGACCTCGTCCTCGCTGACAGATCCCACGGCGAAGCAGCGAACCCATTGTCGTTCGTGATCGCTTCGATCGTGACCAGCAGGCGCCGGTCCATAGAGCGTCACCGTGCCGTCGAGTTGATTGATGCTGACATAGATCGCCCCGGCTTGCTCATCGCCGCGCCGCACCACCACGGCCGGCGCGCCTTGGACCTGGCAGCGGCGCAGATAGGCTTTGACCCAGATCTCGCTCTTGATGCGCATGACGGGCGCCGCGCCTAACTGCGGCTAGCGCGACGCCACGCCCGCAAGATCGCGCCCGGTGACCCGCTTGATCTCCCGCAGCAACTCGCGGCCAATCTGGCCGGTCTCGGCGATTTTCCTGTCATGCTGAAAGGCCTTAACCGCACGCTCGGTTGCGCTTCCCATCGCCCCATCGATTGGGCCCGGTGCATAGCCGAGATCCGCGAGGATCTGTTGCACCGCTTTCACCCGGACATCCACCTTGAGCTGCGGCGCCGCCACTGGGTCCGCAACCTCGACGACGGAGCCGGTGCTCACCGTTTCACCAAGGAGGATATGACGCAATAGCTCATCCGACGGCAGGCCGGAGATCGGGAGGCCGTGGTCCCGTTGGTAATCGGCGATGGCCTTTCGCGTCTCTTCGCGCAGGATGCCGTCCGCGGGACCGCCGCCATAACCCCGCACCTTGAGCTCACGCTGGATCGCGGTGACGAGCTGCGAGGGCGGCTTTTGATTCGGCAAAGGCGGGAGGTCGGTTGTCACGGGCGCGAGGGCCGACCGATTGGCCGCCCTATCGCCGGCCGCCTTCGGCACTGTGGGCAGCAGCGCAATCGAGCGCTGCTCCTGCAGATAGAGCGCATTGTAGGTGATCAAGCCGGTCAGGCCGACAAAGGCCAGAAACAGCAGGCGTGCCACCACTACGTTCATCGCTCGAGGATCTGTGTTGTTCGCGTGACTGAGGGCTCCGGATGCCCTCGAATCCCATTTTGGCCTTCGAAGCTAAAGAGTTGTTAAACGTAACGGGAAAGGTTCCCGAGCCCCGCCGCCAGTCTCAAGCCGCGGTGACCCTGGCCAAACGCGCCGGATCCTCGCTCGCGTCGTCCTGCGCCCGCTCGATCGGCAGCCAGATCGTGGCGGTCGTGCCCTGGCCTAGACTGCTTCTAATCTCGAGCCTCCCGCCATGGAGGCGCGCCAGCCCCGTGACCACCGACAGACCGAGGCCTGCCCCCTCATAGCTTCGTTCGTAAGACCGTTCCGCCTGGACGAAGGGATTGCCAAGATTGGGCAGGTCCTCTTCGGCGATGCCGACGCCATTGTCGGCGACCTCGAGCGCAACCATGCCGTCTTCCACCCGTGCCGTGATGCGCACGGACCCGCCGGCATCGGTGAATTTGACCGCGTTCGACATCACATTGAGCAGCATCTGTTTGCAGGCGCGCTTGTCGGCGATGAGTTCGGGGAGCCCAGGCGCAACCTCGGTCGCGAGCGCGATCTCCTTCTTTTCCGCCGCGTGACGCATGACATCGACGCAGGAGCCGACCAGCCACGCAACGTCTAACGGCTCCCTAGCGATCTTGAACTTCCCGGCCTCGATCTTCGACATGTCGAGAATGTCGTTGACGACATTGAGGAGGTGCTCACCGCTTTCGTGAATGAGCCTGGCGTAGTCGCGGTAGCGCTCCTCCCCGAGCGTCCCGAACAGCTCGCGGTTGAGGATCTCCGAGAATCCGATCACCGCGTTGAGCGGCGTTCTGAGCTCGTGACTCATATTGGCGAGGAACTGCGACTTGGCGCGGCTCGTGCTCTCGGCCTCGTCGCGTGCCCGCAGCAGCTCGCCCTCGTAGGCCTTGCGCTCCGAAATATCCCGCGTGGCCGCAACGACGCCGGGAAGGAAGCCTGCATCGCGCGAGGCTTCGCGGCTGAGCGGCCGGCATCGCATCTCGACCCAGCCAAAGCCATCTTCCCTTGCAGCTGCCTTGTGCCGGATCCTGAACTCGACCGTGACCGGAGCAGCGTCGCTGTGGCAGCGCGAAAGCGCCGAAAGGTAGGCCGGCCTGTCCGCGACGTGTACGCGCTCGAACAGGCCGTCGCCCTTTAGCTTCGCCGGCGCTTCCCCGAGAAGTTGCTGTGCCGCGAGCGAGACAAACAGGACACGCCCCCGTTCGTCATGGCACGTGATCATGTCGCTCGCGTTTTCCGCGATGACGCGATAGCGCTCCTCTCCGGCGCGCATGGCCTCATTCGAACGAAGCTGCACCAGTTGCAGGGTCGCGGCGAGACCGCCGGCGTAGAGCGCGGCGCTCATGGCACCGAACAGCGCGAGCATGGTGGGTGACAGAGGCGGGATCTGCTCCGTAGGCAGCAGGCCAAAGGCGGCGCCCACTGCGAGAACGGCCAGTCCGAGGCAGACGGTGAAAGCGGCCCAGGCAACGACGCGCCGATCCGTCGACAGCGAAGCTTCCAATGGCACCACAACAAACCAGGGTACAAGGAAAGACGTGGTCCCGCCCGTGAACCACGCCGAGAAGGTAATGAGCCCGGCGAAATTGGCAGCCGAGATCAAATGAGCCGCCCGGAACCAGCCCGTTCGCGACAGAAATACAGCGAGGCCGATCGGCGACAGGAACCAGAGAAAGGCGATCACCCCGAGTAGCGACGGCTTTCCGATCAGCACGAGGTAGATCGGAAACACGCAGAGCGCGATCAAGCCGGCAAGGAGATGTGCGGCGATGAAGGACTGCTGGCGAGCCGCGTCCACGATGTCTTCGCGCGCAGACGCGTGTACCAGCGAGCCGAAATAGGCCTCGAAACCGCGTACGCTTCGCTTACCAACCACGCGCATTTCGGAGCGGGCGCAAGGGCCCGCTCTGTCCCCGATTATATTTGCCCGGGATTATCCGTGGTGCCCGCTTAAGGAAGCCTAAAGCGACGCTGCCCGTCTCGGGCTTCCGCTTGGCTTTCATTTGCGGCCGCGGAACGAGTCAAAGGAAGGCTTAGTCAAACGTTATTGAATCTTTCCGGCCGTTAGCAGATGTTAGAGGAAGCTTAAGTGCCGGGCTTAGCTTTAGAACTCTCTTAAACCTAAAAATATTTTCCGCCAATTCTGACGACGCGTAGAGAAATTCGCTCATTCTCTTCCCGCTATAGTGCGCCCACCTTATGGGAAGGTAGCTGGCGGGTCACCGCCACCTTAGTTGAAAGGGGCACTCCAATGTTTCTCATCAGGACCGCTTTTTGGCTGATCATCCTCATCCTCCTGCTCCCGACCAACGAGCAGCAGCAAAGTGAGGTCTACGGCACGGCACAAGCCGCGGTGAAGGACGTCAGCGGCTTTTGCGAACGCAATCCCAATGTCTGCGACATGGGCAAGGACGCCTTCGACGTCTTCGTGCAGAAGGCGCAATTTGGCGGCGAGATGTTGATGGCCTTCATCAAGGAGCAGACCGGCGTCGCGTCTGACCATGCTGCAGCGCCGGCCACCGATGATAATGCCGCGCCCGCCGACGCCGCCCCCGAGCCGTCGGGCCTCGATCGATCGAGTGCCGCCGATATCGGTTCCTGGAGCGTCGCGCCGGTGACGGTTGACCCTGTCAGCGCCACTGATGCGACCTCGCAAAGCACGCTGAGGAACGACGACCTTCGTCCGGCTTGGAACGGGCCCTCGGGCACCTGACCGCGGACATCGCCAATCGGCGACTTGGCAGCCCCACCTGCCAACGGCGCGCATTTGTGGACGGTCCCCCCTTTCCCGTCCCAAATGCGCGCCATTTCTCTCGCATCCACGCCTCGCAGAGCACGCCAATCCCTCCTATAGTGGGGATATGGCAAATACAAATTCAGTCCATACCAATGAAACGCAGCCTCCGGTGAGCTTCGACGAGATCGTTGCCGATTTCGAGCTTCTGGAGGATTGGGAAGACCGCTACCGTTACGTGATCGAGCTCGGCCGGAAGCTTTCGCCGTTGCCCGAAGAGGCGCGGACCCCAGCCAACAAGGTGCAGGGCTGCGTCAGCCAGGTTTGGCTCGCGACCAGGGTCGATCCAGGCAACCGCGCACCGCGTTTGAGTTTCGTCGGCGACAGTGATGCCCACATCGTCAGGGGCCTGATCGCCATCCTGTTCGCGCTCTATTCGGGCAAGTCTGCCGACGACATCCTCACCGTCGATGCCAATAGCGTCCTTGGAGAACTTCATCTCAAGGAGCACCTGACGCCGCAGCGCTCCAACGGCCTCGTGGCGATGGTGGAGAGGATCCGCAAGGACGCGCGCGAAGCCATGGAGAAGGCACCGCGGGTTCACTGACCCTCGCGGCTCCCCCAGGCATCGAGGCTTGGCCGGTAGTCCTCGCTGCCCCAATGTCTCATGCGACGCTGCGATGACCGGTCGGCGGCATCGATCCCATAATGCTTCGCGAGCCGCGTCAGCGCGATCTGGAGCACGACCTTCCCGGCGCGCTGCGGCCAGCCTTCACTCCTCTCCGCCTCTTCGAGCCCTTTCAATTCGCAACAGACATCGATCAACACACCGGAGAGCTCCGGCCCTACGGCCTTCAACGCCCGGGCCACCCGTTCCTTCGCGGCGATGACATCATCGCGCAAGGAAGCGGCATGAGAGGGCGCCGCGCGCCGCGACCTGTCGGCCGGGGCGGGCGCCGACCAGTTCGACGTGACCCGCTGGCCGAGCCCCGCGAACCAATAGTCGGCCCGGAGGCGCTCGCCGGCCGCATATTGCGCATCGGCGATCAGCGGCCTGCCGTTTCGGTCCTTTCGACTTCGAAGCCAGCCCAATGGGCTCTCCGTTTCGTTCACCGTCACGTGGCGGCGAACGCCCTCGACATCCCGAAGGCCTGTCGCCCTGATCTGATGCTGGTGACGGAACGGGTCGGCGCTCTCGCCATCGCGACGGAGCGACGCCCGGCCTGCGTCTGACAGAACCAAATCCTGCCCCTCCCGCTTCAGCCAGTCGCGCCGCATGCAGAGGCTGATCAAGCTTTCCGGCACCCGCGCCGCCTGTTGCGTCGATTGCCGCATCAAGCGGTAGCAGCCCTCCACGCGGCGAAGCGTGAGCCCCTGGTCGGTAAGGCGTTGCAGGAGGCGCCTGGCACTCGCCGCGTCTTCCTTCGGCTGCCCGGGTGCGCGGCTCATTGGCTCCCCCGTCGCAGCGACAGGGCATCGATCAGGCAGGAAATAGCCTGCTCGAGATGCTCCAGCCTGCAATCGAGGTCGGGGTCGTCCCTCTTGTCCTCCACGAGGCTACAAGCATGAGAGACGGTGGTCCGGTCGCGCCCAAACAGGGCGCCGACGTCCGTGAGGCTGATGCCGCAGGCCACGTGCGCCAGATACATCGCCACTTGGCGGGCGAACGCCGTTCGCGCCGATCCGCGCGACCGCGCTCGCAGCTCACGCGCATCGACCTCGAACACCGCGCCCACCACCAATTCGATCGCCCGCCTCGCCGCCGACGTTCCGTGCAAGGACGCCCCTCGCGGAGGCCGGCACGGACGATGTCCCTCACCCGCTTGCACCCAACTCATAGACTCTCTCCCTTCCCGACCCATGGCCGTCGCTTATAGGAATAAATACCTATTCACTCTAGCTGCAAGGTCGCGTCCGGGGATAAGTCTGAGGGTCTCGCGCGAAGATCGAAGCTGAGCCGCGCGGGCTATCCCCCATCAATCCTCGCCGTTCTGGCCAGGCGCATGCTTGGCGTCCGGACATCGACGAGATCACCACAATGGCGAAGCAGGCGGACCGCCGCGCGAAGCAGGGGATAGAAGCGGAACCTGGCTCGCCCGGACCCGACATGTTCACGGCGATGGTCGAGGTCGAAGCCCGCACCTATGCCAGGGACCGCGACCTAGCGGGTCTGATCGCGCTCTGGCCGCAGGAGCTTGCCGATCAAAGCCAGAAGGGGCGTCTGCTCATTCTGTCGAAACTGCGCCGGGCTCTTCGCGCCGAGCGCCGCCGGGCACACGCCGGCCACTGGAGCTACGATCTCAACCGTCACCTTGGTCTGATGAGTGCCTACAAGGGCGAGCTTGCACGCCTTAACCGCACTGGGCGAGCCGACGCCGCGCAGCCCACATCGGAGGCTGGTAAGCCGCGAAATGCCGCAACGCCGGGGCGGTCGCCGTCCGCGCCGTCTCGGTAGGCGGCAACGTATCGAAGCAGAGAATGCGGTCCACATCCTCGCCGTCTTCGGAAAGGGGCAACCGCATCCAGAACATCACGATGTGGTCGCGGCCTTCGGTTGGCCCACGCACCACCCCATGGAGCGGCGCGCGGCGCTCCAGGACGGCGCCGTGCACGTTCCGCCAGTAGTCGGCGGAAGCCCCGGCGAAAACTCGGTCGACGTGTTTGCCCGTGATTTCCCCGCCATAGACCTCGTAGAGGCGGGTCCCGGCCAGCCTGAAGCGGGCTTGGTCAAGGCCACCGGCGACATCGATGAGCCCCATCGAAGGGAGCAGCTTCGGCACCTTGAAGGGATCGATATCCGAGCGGGCCGGCATCCGCCGGGAGCCGGCAGCATCGCACCAGAAATCGTAGATCTCGCGCTGACCTTGCGTTACCAACTGCGCCCGAAAAGCTCGTCCGGACAGCATTGGCCTCCCCCCTGCTAAGCCCTTGGCAGGGCTTCCCGAAATCTCCGCGCCAGCTACGACTATGTGGAGTTCGAGGGCCTTGCGCAAGCCTTGGCGGGAAATTCCTGAAGAGTCACAATAGCTTGTGGTAAATCGCGCGGCACCCTACCCGATTTGGAGGCTTCCGCATGTCGGCACCAACGTGAAGACGCGGCAATTACGCAGGCCGCGCCTTCAAAGTGATTCGTTTTTCTTACCGGCGGCGCTGACCAAGGCCCATTCGTTTTGCCAAGTCTGAGCGCGCCGCGGCATAGTTTGGCGCCACCATCGGATAATCATGGGGCAAGCCCCACTTCTCGCGATACTCCTCCGGAGAAAGGTCATAATGCGTGCGCAGGTGGCGCTTCAGCGATTTGAACTTCTTGCCGTCTTCGAGGCAGATAATGAAGTCCGGGTTGACTGATCTCTTGACGGGGACGGCTGGCTTCAACTCTTCGCGGGCCGGCTGACCCGAAGCGGCGGACGCCCGGCTCAAAGCATCGAACACATTGTGAATGACGCCGGGCAACTCGGTAGCGACGACAGTGTTGTTGCTCACGTAGGCGGACACAATTTCTGCCGTGAGCTCTACAAGCTCATTCTTCTCGAGATCTTGTTCCATCAAGTCGCTCCTCTGATCGTGCACAGTTCCCGCGCTGAGAAAGCGTGAAAACTGTATAAAATTCTCTGTTGTCCGCTGGTGACGAGACTTTAAGGTCACCCAACTTGGACTATTTTGTGACGTAAAGCCGCGCTATTTTCGCAACTGGAACATGTACGCCGCATCAATCCGCGCAATCGCTGGTCGTTATAGAGCAGTTTTTTCAGGCCTGCAATGCAGCGATCCTGATGAAATCTGTCGAGCGAATAAATACTATGAACGAATACGCCAGTTTGGGTTGGCCGGCTCCGTTCGGACGCTCTGATCAAGCTTAACCGCAACGCCGACAGTCACTGCATTGGGACTGATGCTTGTGGCGTGGTCTGAACGTGCGCGCCCAAATCAAGCCTGCGTGATAAAAGCCCGCTTACCTCTCTCACGACCTTGATGGGCGCACTATATTTCAGCCGAGCAATCATAACAAAAAGGAATAGTCCATCGATGCGCACCACCGATGATCAAGCAACCATGACCAAGGGCAGGACCGTCAAGTCCGACGCGGATTGGCGCCAGGTCCTCACCCCCGAGCAATATCGGGTGACGAGAAAGCATGGCACCGAGCGCGCGTTCAGCCATCCATACGCCGAGGAGAAGCGCGAGGGGATGTATCGCTGCGTCTGCTGCGGCGCGCCACTGTTCGGCTCCGACACCAAGTTCGATTCAGGAACCGGCTGGCCCAGCTTCTACGCCCCGGCCGAAGGGGGCGCCGTCAGCGAGCATGACGACAGCTCCTTCTTCATGCGCCGGACCGAGGTCCGTTGTGCCAAATGCGAGGCTCATCTCGGCCACGTATTCCCGGACGGCCCCAACCCGACCGGCTTGCGCTACTGCATCAACGGCGTCGCCCTCAAGCACGACACTGAAGATCAAAGTGACGGCAGCGCGGGGTAACCTTCAATCATGGATGCCAAGCTCCCCGGCGCGGGGATAACGCCTCCTCGCGCCAACCGCCGCCCGCTCGCCTCGACCCATCACGGCATCACCCGGGTCGACGACTATGCGTGGCTTCGTGCCTCGAATTGGCAGACGGTGATGCGCGACCCGAGCGTGCTCGATCCGGAGATCAGGGCCTATCTCGACGCCGAGAACACCTATACCGCCGCCGTCATGGACGATACCGAGGCGCTGCAGCAGCGCCTCTTCGCCGAGATGAAGGGCCGCATCAAGGAGGACGACGCCTCGGTGCCCGCTCCCGATGGGCCGTTTTCCTACTACACGCGCTTCGTGACCGGCGGCCAGCATCCCCTGTTCTGCCGCAAGCCGAAAGACGGCGACGGGGAACGGGTGCTCGTTGACGGCAATGCGCTCGCCAGTGGCTACGCTTATTTCCGCATCGCCAATGTCGCCCATAGCCCGGACCATGAGCTCATCGCCTATGCCGTCGACACCAAGGGATCCGAGTTCTATACCGTTCAGATCATTGACGCGAAGTCGGGCGCCCTCGTCGATGCCCGGATCGTCGACAACAACGGCTCGTTCGAATGGGCCGCCGACAGCCGCACTTTGCTCTATGTCTGGCTCGATGACGAACATCGGCCGCGCCGGGTGCTCCGCCGCGACATCGGCGCCGATGCCGCGGACACCATCCTCCACGAGCAATCGGACCCCGGGTTTTTTCTCGGCCTCGGCGCGACGCAGAGCCGCCGTTTCCTGTTGCTCAGCGTTCACGACCACGAGACCGCCGAGATCAGCCTAATTGACGCCGAGGATCCTTCGAAGCCGCCGCGGCTTGTCAGCCCGCGCGAGCCTGAACACGACTATTCCGTCGAGCATCACGGCGACCGGCTGATCATCCTCACCAATTCCGGCGGTGCCGAGGACTACCGCATCGTCCAAGCGCCGATCGAAAGTCCGGGCCGCGAGCATTGGCGCGAGATCGAGCCGCATCGCCCTGGGCGGCTGATCCTCGACGTGGTGGCGTTCAAGGACCACCTCGTGCGGCTAGAGCGCGAGCACGGGCTGCCGCGTATTGTCGTGCGGCGGTTCGCCGACGGCGCCGAGCACGACATCGCCTTCGCCGAGCAGGCCTACTCGCTCGGCATGTCCGCTGGCTACGAATACGACACGGAGACGCTCCGCTTCACCTATTCCTCAATGACAACGCCGGCACAGGTGTTCGACTACGACATGGAGACGCGCGAGCGTGTCTTGCGCAAGACCCAGGAAATTCCGAGCGGTCATGACCCGTCAAACTACGTCACGCGCCGGATCATGGCGCCGGCGAAGGATGGAGAGACGGTCCCGGTGTCGCTACTGTATCGCAAGGATGCAACGCTCGGTCCGCAGACGCCGCTTCTGCTTTATGGCTACGGCGCCTACGGCATGACGATTCCTGCCGGCTTCTCCACCAATGCGCTGAGCCTGGTCGACCGTGGCTTTGTCTACGCCATCGCTCACATCCGCGGCGGCAAGGACAAGGGCTATCGCTGGTACAAGGACGGCAAACGCGAGAAGAAGGTGAACAGCTTCACCGACTTCATCGCCGCCGGTGAACATCTCGCGCGCGAAGGCTTTACCTCGCGGGGACGCATCATCGCCCATGGCGGCAGCGCCGGCGGCATGCTCATGGGCGCCGTGGCCAACATGGCGCCGGACCTGTTTCTCGGCATCATCGCCGAGGTGCCGTTCGTCGACGTCTTGACCACCATGCTCGACACCAGCCTGCCGCTGACGCCGCCAGAATGGCCGGAATGGGGCAACCCCATCGAGAGCGAAGCCGCTTATCGCACCATCGCCGGCTACTCGCCTTACGACAATGTCGGCGCGCACGCCTATCCTCATGTCCTCGCTCTTGCCGGTCTCACCGATCCGCGCGTGACCTATTGGGAGCCGGCGAAATGGGTGGCGAAGTTGCGCGGGTTGAAGACCGACGATCGTCTCTTGCTGCTGCGGACCAACATGGAGGCTGGTCATGCCGGCGCTTCAGGACGGTTTGAACGGTTGAAAGAGGTGGCCATCGGTTACGCTTTCGCGCTCAAGATCGCCGGGCTCAGCGACGGCTCGCAGGGCTAGTGGCTCCCGCCCAGCTGTGCCAGAGTAGCTCCCGTCCGCAACCTCAGGTCCTCCATGCTTCTTGATCGCGACAAGTCACAGCTTCTCATCATCGACGTTCAAGAGAAGCTGCTTCCCGCAGTCTCGAACCCCGAGCGCGTGGTCGAGCGCTGCGTTCGACTCGTGCGCGCGGCCGAGACTCTGGACATTCCCATCACCTATTCCGAGCAATATCCGCGCGGGATCGGTCCCACGGTCGAACCGCTACGGCAGGTGCTCGACTACGCTGGCGCCGTCGTCGAGAAGATCGAGTTTTCCTGCGCCAAGAACGACGAGCTGCGCGAACGCCTGCACGAGCTTCGCCGCAAGGGTCGCCCGCAAGTGGTGATCGGCGGCATCGAGGCTCACGTCTGCGTCGCCCAAACCGCGATCGATCTTGAGGGGCAGGGCTTCGAGGCCTTCGTGGTCGCGGATGCAGTGTCGTCGCGGGAGAAGACGAGCCGCAAGCTCGCGCTCGCCCGGCTGGCCAAGGCCGGCGTCGATATCGTCAACAGCGAGATGGTGCTGTTCGAATGGATGGGCAAAGCCGGCACGCCCGAATTCAAGGAACTGCATGCGCTGGTGAAGTAGCAGCTTCCGCTGCTCGCCACATTTTCCTGAACCAACCCTGCATGCGCGGTTCAGTCGCGGTTCATGCGCATAAGTGCAAGGTCCGAAGCGTCAGATCCCTGTACTGATGAAGCGAACCTTCCTCGGCACCGGGCGCGGAGTTCAGGGGCTCCGCGCCCACCCCTCTCCCTAACATCTTCATTTGCCTTTCATTTGCGCTTCATGCGCGTTTCATCCCGCCGGCGTCATGATGTGCGGACACGCCCGATTATCCTTCCTGCTTACGAAAAGCGCGGGGACTTGCAGTCTCCGCGCTTTTCCTTGTGCAGCGGCGGTTTAGGCTGCTCGCTTGCCTCGGCTTTTTGGAACCTTTAGCTTCTGGCTGACTTTTCCCAAGGAAACCGCCGGAGAGATGCCGTGGCCTTCGAACTCATGAAGCTTCCATACGAGTATGACTCGCTTCAGCCCTACATGTCGGCTGAGACGCTGCAATATCACCATGACAAACACCACCAGGCCTATGTCGACACGCTGAACAAGTTGCTTCCAGGCTCGGGCTTCGAGGGCAAGAGCCTCGAGGAGATCGTCAAGGCGAGCTATGGCAAGAACCAAGCCGTGTTCAACAACGCCGGTCAGGACTTCAACCACAATCATTTCTGGCCGTGGATGAAGAAGGGCGGCGGCGGCAAAAAGCTGCCGGGCAAGCTGCAAGCGATGGTCGACAAGGACCTCGGCGGCTACGACAAGTTCCGCAACGACTTCATCGAGGCGGGCAAGACCCAGTTCGGCTCGGGCTGGGCGTGGCTCACGCTAAAAGACGGTAAGCTCGAAGTCACCAAGACGCCGAACGGCGAGAACCCGCTGGTCCATGGCGGTTGGCCGTTGCTCGGCTGCGATGTGTGGGAGCATTCCTACTACATCGACTATCGCAACCAGCGCCCTAAATATCTCGAGGCCTGGTTCGACAATCTCGTCAATTGGGAACATGTCGAGGAGATGCTCGATAAGGCGCCCAAATAGCCTGACATCGGAAGAAAGAGAGCTTCGAGCGGGCGGCCTTGGCCGCCCGCTTCGCTTCTGCCGCTCCCCTATGATCCCGCGCGGGCATCCTCGCTCGCGCGCTCCGCGGCCTCGCTCGCTTCAAGCCAGCGATGCTCGGCGGAAGTTACCTCCCGCTCGACCTCGGCGCGGGTCTTCATCAGTTCGCTGATCGAGATGCCGTCAGCAGACTGCGGCTGCGACAACAAATCGTCGATCTCGGTGCGGCGTCGCCACAGCCGCTTCAACTCGGCCTCGGCTTGCGCGACCGCCTTGCGCAAAGACTTGCTGCGCTCGCGGAGTTCCGCCGCATTCCGCCGCTCATCCTTGCGACTTTCTTGCCGTGCCGGACCGCCGCCATCAGCGGACTTCCCGCGACCGGAGCCGAGGATCATGTCACGATAGTCGTCGAGGCTGCCATCAAGCTCCTTCGCCCCGCCGCCGTCGACCAGAACAAGGCGGTCGGCAACGAGCCCGAGCAGATGGCGGTCATGGCTGACCACGACCACCGCCCCGCCAAATTCCGTGAGCGCCTCGACCAAGGCTTCGCGCGCATCG
Source organism: uncultured Alphaproteobacteria bacterium (assembly GCA_963732955.1). GTDB lineage: Bacteria > Pseudomonadota > Alphaproteobacteria > Rhizobiales > Methyloligellaceae > Methyloceanibacter. The sequence goes on along the minus strand of CAVTBH010000004.1, from coordinate 255,062 downwards.
ACGTCGAGATGATTGGTCGGCTCATCGAGGATGAGAAGATGCGGCGGATCGCGCGTGATCAGCGCCAGCGACAGCCGCGCCCGTTCACCACCGGAAAGCTGGCTCACCTTCACATTGGCCTTGTCCCCCGAGAAGCCGAAGCGGCCGAGTTGCGCCCGCGCCTCGCCCGGCTTGCCGGGATAGAGACGCTCCATGTGCTGCAGCGGCGTCTCGCTGGGAACAAGCTCCTCGATCTGATGCTGCGCGAAATAACCGACGCGAAGCTTGCCGCTGGCGGCAACCGCGCCCGCCATCGGCTTCAGCTGGCCGGCAAGAAGCCGCGCCAGGGTGGTCTTGCCGTTGCCGTTGCGTCCGACCAAGGCGATGCGGTCATCCGGATCCAAGCGCAGATTGAGGCGCGACAGCACCGGCTCGCCGGGAACATAGCCCACCGCGGCGTCATCGAGCACGATCAAAGGCGGCCGCAACTCCTTCGGGCTCGGGAAGTCGAACACGAGTGATGCATCATCCACCGCGGCGGCGATCGGCTCCATGCGGGCGAGCGCCTTGAGGCGGCTCTGCGCCTGGCGCGCCGTATGCGCCTTGTAGCGCCAGCGATCGACATAGGCCTGAAGCTTGTCGCGCCTCGCCTCCTGCTTGGCGCGCGTGGCCGCGACCTGCGCCTGCCGCTCACGCCGCTGGCGCTCGAAGGCATCGTAATTGCCGGGATAGAGCGCGAGCTTGCCCCGCTCCAGATGCAGGATGTGATCGACGACGTTGTTCAGAAGCTCGCGCTCGTGGCTCACCAGGATGATGCTGTTGCGGTAGGTCTTGAGGAAGGACTCAAGCCAGATGGTCGCTTCGAGGTCGAGATGGTTGGACGGCTCGTCGAGCAGCATGAGGTCCGGCTCCGAGAACAGAAGCCCGGCAAGCGCAACGCGCATACGCCAGCCACCGGAATAGGTCTCGAGCGGCCGATGCTGGGCCTCTTCCTCGAAACCGAGCCCGGCGAGAATGCGGGCCGCGCGGGCCGGCGCGCCATGGGCATCGATGGCGTTCAGACGCTCGTGGATCTCGCCAATGCGATGGTGGTCGGTGGTGTGGTCGGCTTCGACGAGAAGCGCGGTGCGCTCGGTCGCCATGGCGAGTACGGTGTCGAATGGGGTCGCCGTTCCGCCCGGCGCCTCTTGGGCGATATAGCCGATCCGCAATCCTGACGGCGCCTCGATGCGCCCTTCATCGGCCTCGTGGATGCGGGCGATCAGCTTGAGCAGGGTCGATTTTCCGGCGCCGTTGCGGCCGACCAGACCGACATGGGCCCTTGGTGGCAGCGACGCCGAGGCTCGATCGAGAACAAGGTGACCGCCCAAACGGACGCTGAGGCTATCAAGCGTAAACATGGGCGCTGATGTGACGGCTTAGCGGCCGCGGCGCAAGCGCGGAGCTCACTGGACGGGAAGCCGCCTCTTATTCCTCATCCTTGGGCTTCGGCATTTTGATGCCGAAGCCGCCGAAGCCCCCGCCCCCTGAGCGGCGCGTGCTTCTGCTCGTCCCGCGCTTGAGAGCACTCTCCAACACCCGGGTCGCCATCGGCACGCCGACCCTCACAATGGTCTTGCCCACAGTGGTCCAGAAGCTGTCGCTGCGCGAGCCGCCGCTCGACTTCTTCGCGGTCTTCTCTTCGGTGGCTTCGGCCTGCGCCTCTTCCCGCTCCTCGGTTCGCTTCTGCAACCTTTCGGAGGCCGAGTCGCGATCGATGGCCTTCTCATACACACCGGCGATGGGATCTGCCCTGATGATCGCCTTGCGCTCGGCGTCGGTGATCGGGCCGACGCGCGAGTTCGGCGGGTGAATCAAAGTGCGCTGAACGATGGTCGGCTGCCCCTTGGCATCGAGAGTCGAGACCAGCGCCTCACCGACACCGAGCTCCATGATCGCCTTTTCGGTGTCGAAGGCGGGATTAGCGCGAAAGGTCGTTGCCGCCGCCTTCACCGCCTTCTGCTCCATCGGCGTGAAGGCACGAAGCGCATGCTGCACGCGGTTGCCGAGCTGGCTCGACACCGTGTCGGGAACGTCAAGCGGGTTCTGAGTGACGAAGTAAACGCCGACACCCTTCGACCGGATCAATCGCACCACCTGCTCCACCTTCTGCAACAATGCCTTGGGCGCGTCCTTGAACAGGAGATGCGCCTCGTCGAAGAAGAACACGAGCGAAGGCTTGTCGGGGTCGCCAACCTCAGGCATCTCCTTGAATAGCTCCGACAGCAGGAACAGGAGGAAGGTCGCGTAAAGGCGCGGCGAGTTCATCAGCGTTTCCGCCGCGAGGATGCTGATATAGCCGCGACCATCTCGCGACCTACGCATCAAATCATTGATGTCGAGCACCGGCTCGCCGAAGAAGTTCGCCCCGCCCTGCTGCTCCAACACCAGCAGTGAGCGTTGGATCGAGCCGACCGAAGCCTTGGTGATATTGCCGTATTTCGTCGTGAGCTCATTGGCGCGCGCCGCCAGATCTTCGAGCAGGGCCTGCAAATCCTTGAGGTCGAGCAGGGGCAGCTTTTCCTCGTCCGCGATCTTGAAGGCGATGTTGAGCACACCTTCCTGCGCATCGCTCAAATCCATCAGTCGCGACAGCAAGAGCGGCCCCATCTCCGCGACCGTCGTGCGAATCGGGTGACCTTCCTTACCAAACAGATCCCAGAAGATCACGGGGTAACCCTTGAACTCGCTTCTGAAACCGATCTCCTTGGCGCGCGCTTCGATCCAGGACTTCGGCTCGCCGGGTTCGGCCAGGCCGGAGAGGTCGCTTTTCACGTCGGCGACGAACACCGGGACGCCCTGGTCGGAAAAGCCTTCGGCGAGGCCTTGCAAAGTCACCGTCTTGCCGGTGCCTGTGGCCCCGGTGATCAGCCCGTGCCGGTTCGCAAGTCTGAGATAGATGAACTCGGGCTTGTCGCTTTGCCCGAGATAGACGCTCTCCTTGGGCAGCAAGCTCTCATCCAATTTGGCGACAACCTCGGCCCCTTGGGTCTGCTTCGTGCTGTCTTTCGCCGCCGCCGCCTTGCGCTTGGCCATACCTCTCCTCCTCGTCGCTCCGTCCGCACTCTAATCCCGGCTAGGCCCGTGGCAAGATACCGGCATAGACTAAAGGCCGCCGAGGAGCGGTTCGCCCACGCCTTTCTCGCCGCTCAGCCTTCTGCTAGGAGGTGACCGGAAGGGGCTTAGAGATTGACGGAAATGACTGAATTATCCCTGGCACGGGCCTTCCCCACGGCGAAAGACAGCGATTGGCGGGCGCTCGTCACTGCGGCCCTTAAAGGCGCGCCGTTGGCGTCGCTGCGCTCAGCGACCTATGACGGCATCGCCATCGAGCCGCTGTATCCGCGCGCGACAGACGCGAAGGTCATTCCCGGCCGGATTTCCGGCGAGCCGTGGGGCGTCGTGCAACGCGCCGACCTCCCCGATGCGAAGACCGCCAACAGCCACGTCCTGGACGATCTCAGCAACGGCGCGAACGGCCTTTCGCTCGTGTTTCCTGGGTCGGTCGGCGACTATGGTTACGCGCTGACGCCGACACCGGACGCCCTTGCCGAGACCTTGACCGGCGTCCAGCTCGATGCCGGCATCGCCGTCGAACTCAACCTCGGGCCGAACTGCAAAGAAACAGCGCTGATGCTCGCCAATCTGGTGCAGATGCAAGGCGTCGCAGCGGCCAACGTCAATATTCGCTTCGGCTTCGATCCCCTTGGCGTGCTCGCCGGCAATGGTTGGAACACCATGCCCTGGCCGCCGATGGAGCCGATCTTCGCCGCCCTCATCGCCGATCTCAAGAGCCAGGGCTTCCAGGGACCATTCGCCGTCGGCGACGGCCGTCCCGTTCATGCCGCGGGAGGGTCGGAAGCCGAGGAGTTGGCCTTCGCGCTCGCGACCGCGCTCGCCTATCTCCGCGCCATGGAGAGCGGCGGCATCGGTCTCGACGACGCCCGCCGCCACATCTTCTTCCGCCTCGCCGCCGATCAGGATCAGTTCCTGACCATCGCCAAGTTCCGCGCCTTGCGAAAACTCTGGGCGCGGATCGAGGAGGCATGCGGCCTCGCGCCCCGCCCGGCATTCGTCGTCGCCGAAACCGCGTGGCGCATGATGACCAAACGCGACCCGCACGGGAACATCGTGCGTGGCACCATCGCCGCCCTCGCCGCGGCTTTGGGCGGCGCTGATGCCGTGACCGTGCTGCCCTACAGCGCCGCGCTCGGCGCGCCGGAGGCCCATGCGCGACGTATTGCCCGCAACACCCAGACCATCCTGATCGAGGAATCCAATCTCTACCGCGTCGCCGATCCCGCCGCTGGTTCCGGCGCCATCGAGGCCCTTACCGACGCGGTCAGCACCAAGACCTGGGCTCTTTTTCAGGACATCGAACGCGCCGGCGGCGCTAGCAAGGCGCTGACATTGATCCGCGACGCCGTGGCCAAGATCCGCGAGGAACGCCAACGCAATGCCGCGCGGCGCAAGGACGCCATGGTCGGCACCAGCGACTTTCCCGATCTTGACGAAAACCGTGTTGCGGTGCTCGACGCCGTGCCAGCACCGACCGCTACCGATCCGAAACGCACCAGAGCGGCGTTGCCGCGGATGCGTCTTGCCGAGCCGTTCGAAGCTTTGCGCGACAGGAGCGACGACTATCTCGCGAGTCACGGGATGCGTCCGAACGTGTTTCTCGCTTGCCTCGGACGGCCCGCCGATTTCAATACCCGCGCGAGCTTCGCCAAGAGCTTGTTCGAGGGCGGCGGCATCGAGGCGGTCGCCGGGAGCGGAACCACGGCAGACGTCGTGGCCGCTTACAAGGCATCTGGCGCAAAGCTCGCCTGTCTCTGCTCCTCCGACAAGATCTATGCGAGCAAGGCACGCGATGCCGCCAAGGCGCTGGCGGGAGCCGGAGCCACCCATGTCTATCTCGCCGGCAAGCCCCGTGACGGCGCCGAGGAACTGCAAGCGGCAGGGATCGGCACGTTCCTTTATCAAGGCTGTGATACGCTTTCGCTTCTGCACCAAGCCTATGAGAGACTCGGCGCATGACCCGCATACCCGACTTTGCCGACATCGACTTCGATACGGGGCCCGCTTCCGGTGACGCACCTCCTGGAGGCAGCGCTTGGCAGACCCCTGAAGGTATCGCCGTCAAGCCGGCCTACGGCGCTGATGACATCGCGGCGCTCGACTTCCTCGACGGCCTGCCCGGTATCGCGCCCTATCTCCGGGGCCCCTACCCCACCATGTATGTGCAGCGGCCCTGGACCATCCGGCAATATTCCGGTTTCTCCACGGCGGAAGATTCCAACGCCTTCTATCGCCGCAATCTCGCCGCTGGCCAGCAGGGTGTCTCCATCGCCTTCGACCTGGCCACCCATCGCGGCTACGATTCCGACCATCCGCGCGTGACGGGCGATGTGGGCATGGCCGGCGTCGCCATCGATTCGATCTATGACATGCGCACGCTGTTCGACCACATCCCACTCGACAAAGTCTCGGTGTCGATGACCATGAACGGTGCCGTGCTGCCGGTGCTGGCGCTGTTCATCGTCGCCGGCGAGGAACAAGGCGTGCCGCCGGAGGAGCTGTCCGGCACCATCCAGAACGACATCCTCAAAGAGTTCATGGTGCGGAACACCTACATCTATCCGCCCGCACCATCGATGCGCATCGTTTCGGACATCTTCGCCTACACGTCGAAGCACATGCCGAAGTTCAACTCGATCTCGATCTCCGGCTATCACATGCAGGAGGCCGGGGCGACGGCGGACCTCGAGCTCGCCTACACGCTCGCCGACGGCATCGAATATGTGCGCGCCGGCGTGAAGGCCGGCCTCGGCGTTGATGCCTTCGCCCCCCGCCTCTCCTTCTTCTGGGCGATCGGCATGAACTTCTTCATGGAGATCGCCAAGATGCGCGCGGCGCGGCTGCTCTGGGCCAAGCTGATGGCCGAGGAGTTCGAGCCCAAAGATCCGCGCTCACTCGCGCTCCGCACTCATTGCCAGACGAGCGGCTGGAGCCTCGCGGCCCAAGACGTGTTCAACAATGTGATCCGCACTTGCGTTGAGGCCATGGCCGCGACCCAAGGTCATACCCAGTCGCTGCACACCAACGCCCTTGACGAGGCCTTGGCGCTGCCGACCGATTTTTCCGCGCGCATCGCCCGCAATACCCAGCTGATGCTGCAACAGGAGTCCGGCACCACGCGCATCATCGATCCTTGGGGCGGCAGCTTCTATGTCGAGCGCCTGACCTACGATCTCGCCGCCCGCGCGCTTCAGCATATCGATGAGGTCGAGAAGTTCGGCGGCATGGCCAAGGCGATCGAAGCCGGAATCCCGAAGCGCATGATCGAGCAGGCGGCGACCGCCACCCAAGGCCGCATCGATTCCCGGCGCCAGACCATTGTCGGCGTCAACAAATACCGTCCCGACAGCGAGGCGGAGATCGCCATCCTCAGGGTGGACAACGGCGCCGTGCGGCGCCAGCAGCTCGACAAGCTTGAGCGCCTCAGGGCCGAACGCGATGAGGCCCAAGTCCAGTCCGCTCTTGACGCGCTCACCGAATGCGCCAAGACAGGAAAAGGCAATCTTCTCCAAGGCGCGGTCGAAGCCGCACGCGTGAAGGCCACCGTCGGCGAAATTTCCTATGCGCTGGAGAAGGTGTTCGGCCGGCATCGCGCCGACGTCACGGCGATCACCGGCGTCTACAAGGCGGAGATGGGTCGCATGGATGGAAGCCTCGGCCGCGTCAGGGACATGATCGAGCGCTTCGAGGATGACCGGGGCCGCCGGCCGCGAATCCTCGTCGCCAAAATGGGCCAGGACGGCCATGACCGCGGTCAGAAAGTCATCGCCTCCGCCTTCGCCGATCTTGGCTTCGACGTCGATATCGGTCCCCTGTTCCAGACGCCTGAAGAGGCCGCACGGCAAGCGGTCGAGAATGACGTCCATATCGTCGGGGTGTCCTCGCTTGCCGCGGGTCATTTGACCCTCGTGCCGGCACTCCGCGAGGCGCTCGAAGCCTTGGGCCGCGGCGACATCATGATCGTGGTCGGCGGCGTCATCCCGCCCCAGGACTACCCGGCACTTCACGAGGCTGGCGCCAAAGCCATTTTCGGCCCCGGAACACCGATCGCCGACGCAGCCATCGACATTCTCGCCAAGCTCGGCGTCAAGGACGCCAAGGCGGCAGAAGCCGCCGAGTAGGCCATCGGCGCGAGTCGCCTGGCGTCAGAAAACTGTCACCTGGGCCGATTAGGCGTCGAGGCCTCAAAGGGGGCGTTCGAATGTCCGTCAACGGCGTTGCCGGCGGCAAGCCAGCAACAGCAGATCTTTTCGCCAAGGCCGCGAGGGACCTGTTCGCCGGCCTTGTCACCAGTGTCATGGCGGTGGCCTACGGCCTCTCCTTTGCCGCTCTCATCTTTGCCCCGCCGCTTACGCCCTGGATCGCCTATGGCATTGCCGCCACTTTCCTGACCAGCGCCGTCGCTGCGGCGATCGTTTCGGCGCGGAGCTCGCTGCCCTTCGCCATCGGCGGGCCGGACGGCGCCACCGCCGCGATCACCGCGTCACTGGTCGGGGCTCTGGTCGAGCGGCTGATGGCTGGAGGTGCCCCTGACGATCTGCTCGCACCGGTGATGATCGTCATCGCGCTGAGCGCAGCGCTCACCGGCATTTTCCTCTTGGTACTGGGTTTCGCCCGCGCCGGTGCCGCCATCCGCTTTGTCCCCTACCCGGTGATCGGCGGCTTTCTTGGCGCCACCGGCTGGCTGATGGTAAGCGGTGCGGTGCGGGTAATCACCGACGAGAGACTGACATTCTCCAATCTCGAAACGCTGCTCGCGCCTGTGACCCTGGCAAAGCTCGCTGCGGCGTCTGTCTTGGCGCTCGCTCTTTATCTTGCCCTGCGGTGGCGCCCCAACAGCCCCTATGCGCTACCCGGCATCCTGATCGCAGGAGCACTTGCCGCTCATCTCGGCTTCACCTTGACGGGGCTCAGCCTCGAGGATGCGCGCCTCGGCGGCTGGATGTTCCATGCTCCTGCTGCAGTGGGGCTCGCCGAAACCTGGGATCTTCGCGACCTGCGCATGTTTCGTTGGAACCTCATCCCTGCCCTGAGCGGCGACATCCTGGCCGTGATGTTCGTGACGGCAATCACCATGCTGCTCAACACCACCGGCATCGAATTCCTCACCAAGCGCGAGGCCGACCTACAGCGTGAGCTTAAAACGCTTGGCGTCGCCAACCTCGCCGCGGCGGCACTCGGCGGCTATGTGAGTTGCATCTCGCTGAGCCGAACCACCCTCAACTACGCCGCCGGCGGGCGCGGACGGCTGTGCGGTGCGGTGGTGGCGGTTATATCCGTTCTCGTATTCACGGCCGATCCCGGCTTCCTCGCTCTCGTGCCGAAATTCGTGCTTGGCGGGCTCCTGTTGTATCTCGGCTCCAGCTTGATGCATGCCTGGCTCGTTGCTTCGGCGCGCAGGGTCTCCCGGATCGAATATGCCTCGCTGCTCGCCATCGCGCTGCTCATCATCCAATGGGGTTTCATCGCCGGCGTGTTGATCGGCGTGATCATCGGTTGCGCGACCTTTGCCATCAGCGCGAGCCGCGTGGACGCGATCAAATTCAGCTTCGACGGCTCCGAATACCGCTCATCACTCGATCGCGGACCGGAGGAACTCGCCATCCTCGCCGCCCATGGCCACGAGATTCAGGGCATGAGCCTGCAGAGCTATCTGTTCTTTGGCTCGGCCAACAGCCTCTATCAGAACGTCAAGGCTTTGTTCGCGCGATGGCCCGACTGCCGCTTCCTGGTGTTCGACTTTCGCCACGTGACCGGCATCGACTCCTCTGCCAAACACAGCTTCACCCAAATCAAGCAGGCCGCCGATGATCTCGGCACCCGCCTGGTGCTAGTGGCTTTGCCGCCGGACCTCCGCCGAACCATCAGCCCCATCCTTTCCGACAACGACATCATTGCCGACGATCTCGACTACGCCTTGGAACGCTGTGAGAAGGAAGTCATTGCCGCTCATTTGAGCGAGGGCGCCAGAGACCGCAGCGTGCTCGAGTGGTTTTCGCAGGCCCTCGGCAGCGCCGACTATGCCGAGCAACTTGCCGAACATTGTGATCGCCACGAGTTTCGCGAGGGGGAGATCATCGCCTCGCAAGGCGATCCCGCCGACCGCATGCATTTTATTCTCGAAGGCCGGATTGGCATCATCGTGAGCTTGGATGATGGGCCCTCGACCCGAGTGCGAAGCCTCGGACCGCACACAACGATCGGCGAGATGGGGCTCATCACCGGCCAAACACGCAGCGCCACCATCCGCGCGGAATTGGACAGTGTGGTCTACGCCCTGAGCTTCGAGGCCTATGAACGCCTCCGCCGCGACAACCGCGCGCTCAGCCAGGCTCTGCTCACCTATGTGGTCAGGGTAATGGCCGAACGGCTGAACTTCGCGAGCAAGACCATCGGCGTGCTCCGGCGTTGAGCCGTCCTCGGCCGCCGAACGATCGTGGACACACATATCGATCTTGCGCTGAGGCAGGTTTCCCCGTAACCCCGGCTGCCATGAGCGCCAAGCATGCAGCGAGCCCCGGCCTTGACGAGACCATCGCCGCCATCAAGGCGGGAGATCGCGTTGCCCTCGGTCGCGCCATAACGCTGGTCGAAAGCGCAAGGCCGGAAGATCAGCTCAACGCCCAGCTGTTGCTGGACCGCCTGTTGCCGCTGACCGGCACCAGCGTTCGCGTCGGCATCAGTGGCGTCCCCGGCGCTGGCAAGTCCACCCTGATCGATCAGCTCGGATTGAACCTTGTGGCCGCGGGCCACAAGGTCGCCGTGCTCGCGGTCGACCCGACGTCGACCCGAAGCGGCGGCTCGATCCTCGGCGACAAGACACGGATGGGGCGCCTCGCCTCCGAAGCCGCCGCTTTCATCCGTCCCTCGCCCGCCGGCGAAAGCCTCGGCGGCGTCACCAAGACCACGCGCGAGACCATTGCCCTCGTCGAGGCCGCCGGCTACGACGTTGTCCTCGTCGAGACCGTCGGCGTCGGCCAGTCTGAGACCGCGGTGTCGAACATGGTCGACATCTTCGTCGTGGTCGGCATTCCGGGTGCCGGCGACGAGCTCCAAGGCATCAAGCGCGGGCTGTTGGAGCTTGCCGATATCATCGCCGTCAACAAGGCTGATGGCGATCAGATCGAACGCGCCAATCGCGCCGCCATGGACTATCGCACCGGCCTGCACATTCTCGCGGCGGGACATGAGAACTGGTCGCCGTTGGTGCTCACGATCTCCGCTCGTGACAACCGGGGCCTCGATGAGCTGTGGGCCAAGATCAAGGAGCGCCATGCGGCGCTTGCCGCGTCCGGCGGTCTTGCCGCCCGCCGCGCCGATCAGGCGGTGGCCTGGATGCGCGAAATTTTCGAGCAGCGTCTGTTGGCCGCGTTCAAGGGCAGCAAGCAGGTGAGCCGTCGCTGGAAAGAGATGGAAGAGACGGTTCGCAGCGGCCGTATGACGCCGGCTGCAGCGGCGGCTGAGCTTGGCGGCGTTGCCGGCATTCCCGAGCCTGAAAGCAACGAATCCTGACTGGAATTTTACTTCCCTCCGGCGCCGCCGAAGGCTAAGCCCGAGAACATCATGTCTCGCCAGCCTATCCTGCTCACCGGGTTTGGCCCGTTTCCGGGTGCCCCGGAGAATGTGTCGAAGTGGCTGGTTGAGGCTCTCGCCGATACCATCCCGCCCTCTCGGCTGGGCTGTGGCCTTCACGGCGCGGTGCTCCCCACCGAATGGGTCGAGGTCTCCAGGCGGGGCCCCGATCTCCTCGACCGTCACAAGCCTCGGCTCGTTCTGCATTTCGGCTTGAACCGGCGGGCCCGCGGGTTTCGGATCGAGCAGTTCGCTCACAATCGCATTGAGGTGAGACCCGACGCGCGCGGCGCGCTGCCGAAGAGCGGCTGCATCCTCGAGCGGGGTCGTGCCCGGCTCGACACGCCGATTCCCGCAAGGAAGCTTGCCCAACACCTGCAACAGAGTGGACTTCCGGCGGCAACGTCTCGTTCCGCGGGAGGCTACCTCTGCAACTTTCTCTATTATCTCTCGCTCCACTGGGCAGCGGCGCAAGCGGAGCGCTGCCATGTCTGCTTCGTGCATCTCCCGCCCGGACCGAAGGAGGGTGGTCCCTTGACTGAGGCCGAACTGCTCCGTGGTGCCGAGACCGCTCTGCTCTACCTGCTCGATGCCGTCGATCGCGGCGATGGCACAGCGCCGTTGCAGGCGGCGAGCGGCGCGACGCGTTCATGACGATCCGCCGCCGCGACGTGATCTTAGGGGGCCTCGGCCTCGGGCTCGCTCTCGTCGCCCGGCCGCGTTGGCCTCGTGCCGGCGATGCGGGCCTCACTCACACTCTCGCTCCCGACGGCGGCCACGCCGACCAGACGGCGGCATTGCAACATGCTGCGGACGCTGCGGCGAAGTCGGGAACACCGCTGTTTCTACCTGCGGGCGTCTACGCCACGAGCGGGCTTCGGCTCCGATCGGGGACGCATATCCTCGGCATTCCGGGACGATCGATCCTGCGGGATCGAGCCAAGGGCGGCACCCTCCTCGGCATCGCCACGGCGAACGACATCCGGATCGAAGGGCTCGTTCTTGACGGCGGCGGCAGCTCGGCCAGCGGCGCAATGCTCGTGGCCGATGAGGTCGAGCAGCTCGAGATCGCGAACTGCAAGCTCCTCGGTGCGAGCGGCGATGGCCTCGCCCTCAGGCGCGTCTCCGGGCGCATCGCCGATTGCGACATCGGCGGCTGCCGCAACATGGCCCTCGTTGGCGAGGATCCTCGGGGCCTCGAGATCGCTCGCAATCACATCCACGACTGCGGCGACATCGGCATTCTCGTTCGCCGCTCGAGTGCGGCAGAGACCGGTAGCGCGCTCATCGCGGAGAATATCGTCGATCGGGTCGCGACCGGCATCGCCGTCGACGGCCACGTCGGTGGCGCTCGACTTGCGGTGGTTCAGGCCAATCGCATCCGCAATCTGTTCTTCCGCAAGACGGTCGACCCCCGCGGCAACGGCATAGCGGTCGAGGCAGACAGCGTAGTCGCCGGCAACGTCATCGAGAACGTCCCCGGATTCGGCATCGTCGCCGGACGGGCTCGTCGCCTCAGCGACGTGAGCGTGACCGAGAATATCGTGCGCAACGCCTATATCGGCATCGGCCTCCCGGCGCGTCGATCGGCCGGGTCCGCGCGAATCACCGGCAATCTGATCAGCGGCGCCGAAAACGGGGCCATTCGCGCCATGAACGGCCCGACGCCGATCGGCCCCGACCTCGTCCTGAGCTAAGCCCCGCTACTGTGTGGCGAACGGCACGTATTCGCGGATCGCGGGCACCGCTCCCCCCACATAAGTGAGGCTGATGTCGCCCACGCCCGCGGCGAGGTTGATGCCGATATTGCCGCTCACGCTCAGCGGCTGTAGCACCACCTTGTTGCCGCCGATCAGCGCATTGGCGCCGGCGCCGAGCCCCGCGGCGACGTCGGCCGAGAGACCGACATAGTTGCCGGTCAGGGCTCCTGGACCTCTCGTCAGGCCCGGCGACAACACGGCCCACACGATCAGTCCCCGGCGCTGAAAGCCGACATCGATGCCGATCTTGTTGATTCGGCCAGTGTAGTACTCAGGCGGGAAGCCGTCTGGCGTGTAGACACAGTCGAGCGCCCTGCTCGAGCCGACGATGTAGCTGAGGCCGGCGGAAACATCGCATTTGAGCTGTCCGCCGGGCGGCGTGATCGGCTGCGCTGGCGCGGCGGTGCTGCCAAGCGCCGCGACGACAAGCGTCACGGCGGCGCCTAGCGGCCAACGGGGCCAAAGCGTCTTCAGGTTCCTCATTCGTCTCCTCCTGACCGGGCACCCTTCAGAAGCTCTTGTCTTTCACTGAACTTGTTCCCCCCGCTCTCTCCTCACTCAAACTCGCCATAATGGATCAACGTGGCGAGGAGGCGGCAAGGCTATCCTTTTGCTGGGGAGAGGCTTTTCGCGGCAGCTGCGAGCGTCGGGCTCGGGCGGAGCCGGCCCACCTTGATCCCGAGCCAATTCCGTAGTTCGCCGTCGAGTCTGCCCTTCAGCACCCGATCGGCGCCGGGAACCAACTCTGCCAGGAGCCGCGCCAGGACATGCTCGGCGCCGCGCTTGGCGCCGTCATCGATCTTGACGGCGATGCCGAGGCCGAGTGCCGGCAGGCTCGCGCAATGGACACCTTCCGCGCCCCCCTTGCTAAACACCTTCGAGCCGAGGCCACGCATCACCACGGTGTCGAACCTCCCCTCACCGGCGACCAGCGCCGGCGACGCGATGCAGGCGCCGACGAGCCGTTCCGCAGCGTCCTTGCGCGCCCCCGTCAGCCCCTTGCCGCTTCCAAGCCGCGCGAAGCCCATGGCGAGAGCTGCGAGCGGCAGCGCGAAGGTCGGCACTGAGCAGCCGTCGATGCCCATGTCATGCCGGTCCAACGGAACGCCGCAAATCTCTGAAAGGACTCGCCTGATCTCCTCCTGCACCGCGTGCTCGGGACGCTCGTAGCCCGTGGGATCGATCCCCCGATAAATCGCAGTCGCCAACATCCCGGCATGCTTGCCGGAGCAATTGTTGTGGATGGCGCTTGGGCTCTGCCCGGCGCGCGTCAACTCTTCCGACGCGCGCTCGCTCATCGGCCAATGAACACCGCAGGCAAGCTGTGCCTCCTTCAGGCCCGCCTTGGCAAGCAGGCCGCGCACGGCAGCGAGGTGGTTCTTGTCGCCGCTGTGTGACGCGCAGGCAATCGCAAGTTCGGTGTCGTCGAGACCAAACGCATCGGCCGCGCCGCTCTCGACCAAAGGAATGGCCTGCATGGCCTTGACCGCCGAGCGCGGAAACACAGGGGTTTCGATGTCGCCGAGTGCGAGCAGCAGGGTTCCGTCGGCATTGGAGACGGCGACAGCGCCGCGATGCCCGCTTTCCACGAGCAGCCCGCGCATCACCTCGACGAGAATTGGGTCTTCTTGCACGGAGCGAATCAGGGACGCGCGCGCTCGGCCGTACGCACCGGCACGGCATCGGGCTTCACCTCGATCGGCACGCCGGGGTCGTGCTTGGAGGCGCGGATTACGAGGGAGGTTTTCACGCTGGCGACATTCGGCGCTGCGGTCAGTTCGTGAATGATGAAGTCCTGAAACGCGGTCAGATCCGGCGCCACGCATCGCAGCATGAAATCGATCTCGCCCGAGAGCATGTAGCAATCGCGGACGATTGGAGAGTTGCGCACGCGCTCCTCGAAGGCGACGAGATCGGCCTCGGCCTGGCTGTGGAGACCGACCATGGCGAAGGCGGTGACACCGAAGCCAAGCGCCCTGTCGTCAAGCAGCGCCGTATAGCGTCGGATGAAACCAGCCTCCTCGAGCGCGCGGACTCGCCGAAGGCAAGGCGGTGCCGAGATGCCGACCTTGCGGGCGAGATCGACATTGGTGATGCGGCCGTCAGCCTGCAACTCGCGCAGAATGCGCCAGTCGGTGGCGTCGAGTTGGGCTGAGCGCATTGGCTTTGCTCCTGGACGATGGCCGCGCACCCGCGTTAGAAGCGGCAGCGCTGGAACCCGCGAAGGCGGCTTGTGGCTCGGTTCTAGCAATTTTAAGTCCCGTCTGGAAAAGAATCGAAAAGAAATTGAGCCTTTCCCGTTCCGGAAATTCCAGGATCAGGGCCGCGACCCCGTCGTCGGGTGGCACCTGGATCGTCACCGACGGCTCGGTCGGCATGGAAGCCCAAGGCATCGCCGTCGCCGAGGCGGTCGGCTTGCCCTACACGCTGAAGCGCGTGCGGGTCACGGGCGCCCTGCGGCTGCTCCCGGCGCGCTTGCAGATCTATCTGCCCCCTGCCCGGCTGTTGCGGGCGGTCAGCGCAAACGAGCCGCTGACGCCACCGTGGCCCCGGCTCGTCATCTCCATCGGCCGGAGAAGCGTCCCCATCGCGCTCGCCATCAAGCACATCGCCCAGGCCTTCGGTCTCCACATCCAGAACCCGAAGGTGCCAGCGGGTCGTTTCGACCTCATTGCGGCCCCGGTTCATGACGGCTTCACCGGCAGCAATGTCATCAATACCTTCGGCGCCGTGCACAGCGTCACTCCGGCGCGGCTCGAGGAAGGCGCTAAGATCTTCGCCGCCGCGATCGAGCCCTTGCCACATCCCCGCATTGCGGTGCTGCTCGGCGGCGAGAGCCAAGCCTTCAGGTTTCCTCCCGAGGATGCCGGGGCCTTCGGCGCCTCTCTCGCCGGACTCGCGCGAGACAGCGGCGGCTCGCTCTTGGTCACGCCATCGCGGCGAACCTTGCCGGGTTCGGTCCAGGCGCTTGCCGCCGCGATCGCGGGCGTCCCGCAATTCTTCTGGGACGGTTCCGGGCCGAACCCCTATCACGCGTTCTTGGCGCTCGCCGACGCCATCGTCGTCACCGAGGATTCGGTCAACATGGTCACCGAGGCCGCCGGCACCGGCAAGCCTGTCTATGTGCAGAGGCTGAAAGGGAACTCGCGACGGCTTGGCCGCTTCCATGAATTGATGCAAGAGCGCGGTGCCACGCGGCCGTTCCAAGGCAAGCTGGAAATGTGGTCCTACGCCCCGATCAACGACACCGAACTGGTGGCGAGCGCCATCCGCAAGGCGCTTGCCCTCGAACCCACACCATAGCGTGATCGCGGCGGACACTGGGTTGCGCAAGAGGCCGGTTGTGCTTACCTATCTCGTCCCTCCAGCCAAGAGACCATGATGCAAGCGCGCCACGCCAAGGTGATCATTATCGGCTCGGGTCCCGCGGGCTACACCGCCGGCATTTACGCCGCCCGCGCCCTACTGAAGCCGCTCCTGATCGAGGGCATCCAGCCGGGCGGCCAGATGACCATCACCACCGATGTCGAGAACTATCCGGGCTTCGCCGATGTCATCCAGGGGCCGTGGCTCATGGAGCAGATGCGGGCGCAGGCCGAGCATGTCGGCACCGAGATCATCTCCGACTACATCGACGCCGTGGATTTGACGAAGCGCGCCCCGTTCCGGCTCAAGGGCGATAGCGGCACCGAGTACACCGCCGACAGCGTCATCATCGCCACCGGCGCCCAGGCGCGCTGGCTCGGGCTTCCCTCCGAGGAGCGCTTCAAGGGCTATGGCGTTTCGGCCTGCGCCACCTGCGACGGCTTCTTCTTCCGCGGCAAGAAGGTCATCGTCGTCGGCGGCGGCAACACCGCCGTCGAGGAGGCGATCTACCTCGCCAACATCGCCGACGAGGTGCTGCTGGTGCATCGCCGGAATTCTCTTCGCGCCGAGCGCATCATGCAGGAGATCGGCTGTTCCAGAACCCGAGGATCAAGGTGATCTGGGATTCCGAGCTCGCCGAGGTCTTGGGCACCGCCGAGCCGCTTGGCGTCACCGGCGCCAAGCTGAGAAACGTGCTCACCGGCGCCATCACCGAGATCCCCATCGACGGCGTCTTCGTCGCTATCGGGCACCAGCCGCAGACCGAGATGTTCAAGGGCCAGCTCGAGATGAAGCCCTCCGGCTACATAATCACCGCGCCGCGCTCCACGGCAACCAGTGTGCCTGGCGTATTCGCCGCAGGCGATGTCACCGACGATGTCTATCGTCAGGCCGTGACCGCGGCAGGCCTCGGCTGCATGGCCGCGCTCGATGCCGAGAAATATCTCGCCGGCCTGGAGACCGTGCACGAGGCCGCGGCGGAATAGCGTCTTTCCTAGAACCACACCACGATGACGCCATAGAGGCTCTCCCCGGCAACGAGGCCGGCTGCGAGGCTGAGCAGATATCGCGCCGACCAGCGCGGGGCGGTGCGGTTGAGAATGCTCGCCAGCAACGCGCCAAGGAACAAGGTCATCGAGGTGCCGGCGGGAATGACGAAGGCAAGTCCGAACGTGGCGCCGCTCGGCAGCCATAGCAGCACCCCCCCGCTGACGCGCCGTTCGGCAAGCGCGAGCAACACTCCGGCGACGGCCGCGATGGCCATCGCCATCAGCGCCGAAGATGGAATGGCCGACAAGCCGTGGCCGAGGGTCTCGGCCACGGCCTTCCAGGTAGCGACCGCCGGGGCCGGCCATTCCGGCGTGAGCAACTCGCTCGCGGGATCCGCAATCAGCTTGAGGTAGACCAGGCTGCCCACCAGGCTGCCCGTCAACACGCCGGCGCATTGGGCGACGACCTGCCGCGCGGGGCTCGCGCCAATCTCGTGGCCCGCGCGAAAATCGTTCAGCAGGTCGGCGGATTGACCAGCGGCGCCGCCGGCGACATTGGCGGTCATCAGGTTGGTGATGGGCTGCCCCGGGGCGAGCGCGCCGAAAGTAAGCTGCGAGACCTTGCCGATTGCCCCGATCGGCGCAACGCTGGTCTCCCCGACCACCCGCGCCGCAATCGCCGCGAGCACGAAGGCGAGCGGAATCGCGAGGAGCGCCATGGTCCAATGAATGCCGAACAGCGTGATCTGGAGAGTGACGGTCATCGCCGCGGCAACGGCAAAGCCCCCAAGCCGTACCATGAAGCCTGCCTCAGGCTGATGCGTAGAGCCGGATAAGCGCTGGTTGCGCGAGGCCGAAACGACGCTGATAGCGAAGCTCGTCAGGCTCGCGGTGACCATCATGGTGACCCCAGGCCACAACAGCCAGCCTACCAAGGGCTGAAACCAATTGTCGGTGCCCGAAACGTCGACGATGCCCTGGTCGATCAATCTTGGCGCCACCACGCCCCAAGCAAGGATGGCGCCGGCAAGAAGACCGATTCCCGCGCGCAAGCCGATGATGCCGCCAAAGCCGAGCAGAAGCAGCGACGGGTCCAAGGCGATTGTCAGCTTCTGCGCCGTGAGCGACGGCGCCAGCCGCGGGATCTGCCACAACAGATCGTCCATGGCGTTGATCGCTGCGGCAACGCTCAAGCTGCCAAGCAGCATCGAGACGCGTCGCATCGCTTCGCGCCCATGGCTGAACAGATCGCGCATGGTCTCGGCCGTGGCCATGCCCGCGGGAAACACGAGAGCGGAGTCGACGATCAGTCGCGGCCGCAAATACCAGCCGACCCAGACGCCGAGGAAGCTCACGGCGAACACCCAGACCGCAAGCGTGGTCCACGGCAGGTTGGCGCCGGTCATCATGGCGAGCGCCGGGATTGGCGCCACCAAGCCGCTCGACACAATCGCCGCCGCGGAAGAGGCCGCGGTCTGGTTGATGTTGCTCTCCAGCATCCCCCAGGCCGGGAGGCCGAACCAGCGCGACGCCGGCGTCCAGAACGCGAAGGACAACAGCAGCGCCGTGATCGACATGTTGAACGACCAGCCGATCTTGAGGCCGGAATAGACGTTGCACGGCGCGAGCAGCGCGCCAAGAACCATCCCCGTCATCAGCGCGCGGGGTGTAAGCTCGCGGCGGAATTCTGGAGGTGAGATAGCGTCCGATGCTGCCATCAGCAGCTTCGTGCCACGAACCTCCGGATCGACCAAGCATTTCGGGTGCGCAATCTGGCGCAAGCCGAGGTAAGGTCCTTCCGGCAGCGGCAATCAAGGACGAGAACACCATGGATCTGTCCCACATTCCTGTCGGCGAAAATCCACCGCACGAGGTCAATGTCATCATCGAGATCCCTCAAGGCGGGGCGCCGGTGAAGTACGAGGTCGACAAAGCCTCCGGCGCCATGTTCGTCGATCGCTTCCTGCACACGGCCATGTTCTACCCGGCCAATTACGGCTTCATCCCGCACACTCTGTCCGAGGACGGCGATCCGCTCGACTGCATGGTGATCGCGCCGACGCCGGTTGCGCCGGCAGCGGTCATCCGCGCGCGCCCGATCGGCGCGTTGCTGATGGAGGACGAGAAGGGCATCGACGAGAAAATCATCGCCGTGCCCACGGACAAGCTGCATCCCTACTACAAGCGCGTCGGCAGCTATCGCGACCTGCCCGAAATCCTCGTCGAGCAGATCGGCCACTTCTTCCAGCACTACAAGGACCTGGAGGAAGGGAAATGGGTGAAGGTGCTGCGCTGGGTCGAGCCCGCAGAAGCCATCGACCTCATCCGCGCCGGCATCGAGCGGATAAAATCTAAGCCATAGCCAAGACTTAACGGGATGGGGTAGCTTCGCCGGATTGTCAGCTGGACCAGGGCCGTGACGATGCTGCCTTCAGACATCCTCAAGCGCTATCGCATCAAGAAAGGCGACAGCTTCAAGCTCGCCGACATCGATCCCGGCGACACCGCGGCGCTCGACATCGAGAAGACCGAGGCCAAGGCCTTGTTGGCAGAGGGCGTGAAGCGCCTCGCCAAATTGCAGGAGCGGCTCTACGCCGAGCACCAATGGTCGATCCTCGTCATCCTTCAGGGACTCGACACTTCGGGCAAGGACGGCGTCATCAGGCACGTCATGTCCGGCGTCAATCCGCAAGGCTGCGACGTGCATTCCTTCAAGGCGCCGAGCCAGCTTGAGCTCGATCATGATTTCCTGTGGCGGGCGGCCGTGGCGCTGCCACGCCGCGGCCATATCGGCATCTTCAACCGCTCCTATTACGAGGAGGTGCTCGTCGTCCGCGTGCATCCCAAGCTCTTGGAGCACCAGAGCCTGCCCCCGAGCCTCGTCACCAAGAACATCTGGAGCGAGCGCTTCGACGACATCAACGCCTTCGAGCGGCATCTCGTCAGGAACGGCATCGTGCCCCTCAAATTCTATCTGCACATCTCCAAGGCGGAGCAGCGCAAGCGCCTCGTTACCCGCATCGACGATCCCGACAAGAGGTGGAAGTTCAATCTCGCCGATATCGAGGAACGCAAGGTGTGGGATCCCTATGTCGAGGCCTATGAGGAGATGATCCGCGGCACCGCAACCGGAGACGCGCCCTGGTATGTCGTGCCCTCGGACCACAAATGGTTCACGCGGCTCGTGGTCTCGGCGGCGGTGGTCGAGCGGCTGGAACAGATCGATCCGAAATTTCCGACCCTCGACGAGACACAACTGCGCGAGCTGGAGACAGCACGCGCATCGCTGATGGGCTGACGTTGGCCGCCCCGTCGTTTCTTCGACGCTTCCGCATCCTGAGCGTGCCGGTCCGTTCTCCAGGGATTCCCCCAGCCCGCGATGCGCCGGAAAAGCGCGGCCTAACGGCTCTCATCCTCACGCGGCCGAGGACAAATAGTCGCAATTCGCGCGCCCAAGGTATTGAAATCTCCCCATAAATAAGGCGCAGAGCGCCACCTTATGGTCTCACCGCGCTCCTTCTTTCGCCCCATTATTTTTGAGGATGGCGGCATCCACCAACATCAAAAGGAAGTGTGATGAAGGCGATCATCCTCGCCGTCGCGAGCATTCTTATAGTGACGGCCTCAGTGACCCCGAGCGTCGCCCGGCCCAATTACCGAGACCTGTACGGTTCGGACGTCTCGGGCGGTCATCGATCCTCTGCTGCGCATTCAGCTTATCGCGGACGCGGCGCAACCTACGCGGCCCACCGCGCCGCGGCCGGCCGCAGCGCCAGCCATCATCGGCAATATGCGAGCCGCACCCATGCAACGCGCACCTCGCATCGCGGCGTCGGCGCCAGGCCCGCGCGTTGGTGCGGCTGGTGGATGCGCACCCAAAAAGGCGGAGGCCCTGAGTACAATCTAGCCGCCAACTGGCGACATTGGGGACATCCTAGCGGTCCCCGGGTCGGCGCCGTGGTCGTGTGGTCCCACCATGTCGGCATGATCACCGGACGAACCGCCGGTGGCGAATGGATCGTCAAGTCAGGCAATGACGGGGGCGCGGTGCGCGAGCGGCCACGATCGGTCTCCGGCGCCGTGTTCCGGGTCTGAGTTTGCGATCAATTCCATAGGAATCCTCTCCCTTGTCGGGAGAGGATTTTCCGCCGACGACGCCTCATTTAACCGGCCCCCACCCCCGACGAACGGATAGGATCAAATCGCCAGGCCATGCGTTATCTTTGGCTGATAGCGCTCTCTACACCAAAAAGAGGAAACGTCATGGTCAGGATTTCCATCGCAGCCATTCTGGCACTTTTCAGTCTTTCCCCAGCCTACGCCGCCACCGACATGTGCACCGATGCGCATATGCAGCAGATGGATGGCATGATCGCCGAGATGACCGACGAGGCGAAGAAAAAGGAGGCGACGATGCACCTCGATATGTCGAAGGCCGCGATGAAGGCCGGCGACATGGATGGATGCATGAAGCATATGAACGAGGCACATGAGGCGATGGGCTTGAACTAAGTCCGCGCCCTTGGCTGCGTGATCAGGCCGGGGCGTCGCGGTCGTGCAACTCGGCTGGCGGGGAGGTCGCCTCGACAGCGGTGAACGGCTCGATGATGGTATATTGGTGCGTCGCTCCCGCCGGCACGAGCCAGGAGTCGCCGGGCTTGAGGCGAAGCTCCTGTCCTTCCAGATCGAGCTTGGCGCAGCCTGCGATCACATAACCGACAGTCTCGTAGTCTCTCTTCGTCGGGGCCTTTGGCGTGCCACCCGGCTTCTCCGTCCAGAGGCGCATCGAGACATGCGTCCCCGCTACAAGATATTTCTGACCCATCTCCCCTGTCGGCGAGCGTTCCGATTCTACTTTCTTGATCGTCGAATCCGGCATGAGTCACCTCCAGCTGAGCGTTGTCTCCGGGCAGCGATGCTGGAATAGGCCGAGCCAGTGCCGAGCAGCTCAGGTTAACCGAAACACGCGGTGGCTCGAGAGTTCGGCGCAAGGCTGCAGCAACGTCCTTCTCATAAGGAACGTCCACCGCTCGTTTTGGTTCAAGACAGCCTAGCGCTGCTGTGATGAGGAGCAATGATCAGCGAAGCGAGGCCGCGTTCAGCGCGCCTTGAGCGAGCGCTTGAAGCTCTCATAGAGCGTCCGAGCGTCCTGATTGAATTGCGGCAGCCGCTCGGACACCTCGCTCCGCAAGCGCTCGACCGCGCCCTTGCCGAGCGCCGTCTCCAGCGACTGCGCATATTCCGGAATGTCGGCCCAGTCGTCCACGGTCCTGCCGGTGATCTCGACATGGTACTGAAAGCCCCAAGCATGAGGCCCATAGCGGAACGACTGGATTCGGCACACACCGGACTCCGCGAGAATCTCTGACTGCGGCGGCACGGCTGTGACCTCGGCGCCGTGCCATTGCAGCGCCGTGATGGGGCTCGGCAAGGCGCTGAGCAACGGATCGCGGCGGCCCGCCGCCGTGCTCGAAACGGTCAGCACCCCGACTTCCGGGCTCTTCGACGGCCCGACCTTGCCGCCGAGCGCGTCGGCCAGAAGCTGATGGCCGAGGCAAATGCCGAGATAGGGCCGCCCCATGTCGCCGACATATTTGCGGATCGCCACCTTCTCGGGGCGGAACCAGGGATATTCGTCCTCCTGCCACACATCCTGCGGGCCACCCATCACCAGCATCATGTCGAACGGCTCGAGGTCGTCGGGAATGGTCTCGCCCTCATCGATCTCGACCGTGGTCCAGCGAAATCCATCTTCGCGGAAGAAATCGAGCAAGACTCCGGGCGTTTCAACTGTTGCGTGCTGGAGGACGAGGATATTCATGAGGCAGCACTCGAGGACTGGAATTGGCGATGCCCTCTTATCGGGGAAGCCTTTGTTCGGAGCAAGCGCTAGCTGCAACAGAGTCCGCCGTGCCGCCGCCGCAAATCTGCCGCCGCCGTCCTGTTACATTGCCCTCAAGAGGGGGGTGTCTCGGGGTTTCGATGGAGCGACCCATGGCGCGCATTGTCTTTGCCCTTATCCTCTGTCTCACCTCCCTCGTGCCCGCGGCGGCGGAGCTTCGCATCAGGGCGAGCTCGGGCGGCTATGTGCTCGATTACATCGACCTCTTTTCCAGGGTGCGTCAGTCGGGCGACCGCGTCGTCATCGACGGGCCGTGCCTCTCAGCCTGCACGCTTGTGCTCAGCACCATTCCGCGAAACCGCATCTGCGTCACGCGGCGGGCGGTTCTCGGCTTCCATGCGCCGAGATTGGTCGATCGCGAGACCGGCCGGAGCTATGCCGCGCGCGACGTGACGCGTGCCGTCATCGACACCTATCCGCCCGAGATCAGAGCCTGGATCAAGAAACATGGCGGCCTCAAACAGAGACTGATCCTGTTGCGCGGACGGGAGCTCGCACGCTTCTACCGCCGCTGCGTGTGACGCGCCTCTAGCGTTCGGCCGAGCCGAGGCACCGGCTCGCGGTCTTGCTCCAGAACAGGCTGCCCTGGCCGCTATAGTCCATCGCCGTTTGACTGTTCACGTCTCGCGACACGATGTAGGTCCTGAGCGCCGTTAGGCTGCTTCCCGACAGATGCAGTCGCCGTAAGGCGCAGCAATTGGCGGCGATCTCGTCGCTATATCCGCTCTGATGGCAACATTCATGCGCCCTAACGAAGCTCTTGAAGTAGGCGGGCGCCGTGCTGTAGCGGCGGTAATAGATGATCTGGGGCCGGCCCGTTGCCCGATCGTGGGTCGCCTCGGCGAAAAATCGCCGGGGATGGCTGACGCCGGTACGGTAGATCTCCTGGACGGACTGGCGCTTGCCGCTGTGGCTATTGACGCCGAGGCAGCCGCCTGCGGCCACCGGCGTCGCGGCACAGAGTAGAAGCGCCAAGCTCGCGAGACAGAGCTTCATGCGCCGTTATGCGCCCGACAGCGCCAACGAGACGTTAACGTCTTGTGGGTGCGCGCCACCCCAGGGCCATGTTCCGCTGGCACATTCCGGGAACAAAAACGATTCGGGGAGGTCTCCGCTCATGACGGTCATTCGCCACGCGCTCCACGCGGCCGTGCTTGCCGTTCTTCTCGTGCTCGCGGTGGCACCGCGCGCCGAAGCTTCGGCGGCCAAAATCAACGCCGACGTCTACGCCACGCTCGAGCAGTTCTATCGGCAGACGCCCGGCGCCCGTGCCCTGGCGCAGAGCGCCGCGGGCGTGCTCGTATTTCCCACCGTGGTCAAGGCCGGGATCGGCATTGGCGGCGAATATGGCGAGGGCGCGCTCCTCGTCGGCGGTAGGCCGGTCGGCTACTACAATCTAGTCTCAGCCTCGTTCGGCTTCCAATTCGGCGCCCAGGCGCGGACCGTGATCATCATGTTCATGACGCAGCGGGCGCTCGCCGGCTTCGACGCCAAGGCCGGCTGGAAGGTGGGCGTCGACGGCTCGGTGACCTTGATCACGCTCGGCGCCGGCGCGTCGATCGACACCAATCAGATCACGAGCCCGGTGATCGGCTTCGTGCTCGATCCCAAGGGCCTGATGTACAATCTGACCCTCGAAGGCTCGAAGATCAGCCGCATCAACCCGTAACCGCCGCAAAGCGCGGGCGCGAGGCGGTCCCGCCGTTACGCGGCCTTGGCCCGCGTCGCCAGCACCTGATCGGCAATCTTGCCAGTGAGTTCGGCGAGATGGTCGAACTTGGCGGTGAAGGTGCCGACGCCGGCAGTCGCCGATCTGAGCTCGACGATTAGGTTCTGGATCTCGGCCTCGGGGATATGCGCCTCGACCAGATCCCAGCCCGGCCAACCGGGACGAGCGTCGAAGCCGAGGATCTGCCCCCGCCGCGATGAGATGATGCCATTGATCTTCGAGGTGGCGTCGGCCGGAACTGCGATGCCGACGGCCATCACCGGCTCGAGCAGTACCGGAGAGCATTGCGGCATGCCCTCGCTCATGGCGAGTCGCCCGGCTTGGCGGAAGGCCATGTCCGAGGAGTCGACCGAGTGATAGGAGCCGTCGATCAGGCACACGGCAACGTCAACCACCTGAAAGCCGAGCGGGCCCGAATGGAGGTAGTCGCGGACGCCGATCTCGACGCTCGGGATGTAATTCTTGGGCACCACGCCGCCGGTGATCTCATCCGAAAACTCGAACCCGCCGCCTCGCGGCTGCGGCTTGATGGTCACCACCACGTCGCCGAACTGGCCGTGGCCGCCCGACTGCTTCTTGTGGCGACCGCGCACCTCGGTCGATTTGCGTATGGTTTCCTTGTAGGGAATCGCCCGCGGCCGCGTCGACGCGTCGATGCCGTATTTGCTGGTGAGCTTCTCCAGCGCCACGCGGAGATGCATATCGCCCTGCCCCCACAGCACCATCTCGCCCATGTCCTGATTGTGGGTTAGCGAGATCGACGGGTCCTCCTCGATGATCTTGCCGATCGCCGCAGTGAGCTTAACCTCGTCCTTCTTCTCCTTGGCGCCGATGGCGAGACCGAACACTGGCTCAGCAATCGGCGGTACTTCGATCGTGGGCGCCTTGCCCTTCTCCGCCGTGAGCGTCTCGCCGGTCTTGACGCTTTCGAGCCGGCCGAAGGCGACAGTGTCGCCCGCATGCGCCTCGCCGCGCTTCGTCGGCTCCTGGCCGAGTAGGGTGAAAATGCCGGAGATGCGCTCGTCATCGGTGCCGCCATGGACCGTGGTGCCGTCGGCGAAGGTGCCGGTCAGCACGCGGGCAAGCGACAGCTTGCCGCCGTGCGCGGTGTGAAACGTCTTGAGGACGTAGGCGCAAGACGGCGCGTCAGCGACCCCGAGGCGCTTCGCTGTGATTCCGACAAAAGGGGATTCATGCCTGAGCGCCTTGAGCAAGCGCAGAATGCCGTTGCCATTCTCGGCCGAGCCAAGCAGAACGGGGCAGATCAGCCCGCCGCGAAGTTCCGTAGAGAGATCGTCGAACACCTTGTCGCGCGGCGGCGGCACGTCCTCGAGCAATTGCTCCATCAGCTCGTCGTCATAGTCGGCGAGTTTCTCCAGCATCGAGAACCGCGCCTCTTTCTCGCGGTCCGACAGGGCGCCGGGAATGGCGATCACCTCGCTCGGCGCGTGCTCGCGATAGACGAAGGCGCGTTCCAGCGCGAGATCGATGAAGCCGGTGACGATGTCGTTCTCCCAGATCGGCACCTGGCGCAACACCAGCGGCTTGCTGCTTGCCGGCTGCAGCATCGGCACGACGTCGCGGATGCGCGCCTCGGCCTTGTCGATCTTGTTGATGAACAGGAAGTGGGGAATGCCGCGATCTTCCAGCTGCTTCAAGATCAGCTGTAGCGCCGGCACCTTTTTCTCGTCCGGCTCGCAGACGACGACGGCGGCATCACAAGCCGTGAGCGCATTAGTGGCGTCGGTCTGGAATTCGATCGAGCCCGGACAATCGAGGAAGGTGAAGCTCTCGCCGAGGAACTCGACAGTGGCCACGTTGAGCTCGACGCTCATGCCGTGATGCCTGGCCTCCTCCGAGGCATCGCCGACCGTGTTCTTGGCCGCCATAGTGCCTTGGCGGCTGATCGCGCCGGTGCGCGCGAGGATGGATTCGAGAAGTGTCGTCTTACCGCTGAGATAGGGGCCAACCAGTGCAATGCAGCGGGCGCTGCGGGCTGGTTGGCCCTGCGCTTGGCCCATAGACTCCTCCCTTGGTCATTGTTGACCGCGGGAAGGCTCCTGACGCACCCCACCCGCGCAAGCCTTAATGACGGTATCGTGTCAAGCCGCGCGGCCTCTGGCAAGAGCCGCGATTTGGGCGGTTCGCCGCAAGGCCCAAAGCGGGCCAAACACCCGTTCCTGCGGTGCCGACAGGCCCCACCCGTAAACAGATCACCTCGCGCCGACGGTGACGGTTGATTTGCGCTCAAGCTTACCCCAGCCGACGAGGGCCCCCACCGCGGCGGTGAGCGTCGCCTTGATGACGACAAAGTACATCAGCTGACGGTAACCGAAGCGCTGCATCACGAGCCATGGCAGCAGCGACCAGTTTTCGCGCCGCTCCATGGCGAGCGCCAGCGCCGCTCCGCCCAGATCGACGATGAGGAAGGCGAGGTAATACAAAAAGACTTTCTGCAACGCGTCCGCATCGAACTGATCCTGGTGCTCGACCAGCTTGAGGACAGAGATCGCGAGTTGCCAGATCAGGGCGAGATCCACGAGCGGCGACACCAGCGAAAGCAGGAATTGGAACAGCCATGTCTGCGGCATGGCGATCAGACCCAGGGCGCCGTAGCTCGGCCGCAGCGTCACCTCGCGGTGCTTCCACAGGCATTGCAAGGTGCCGAAGGCCCAGCGGAAGCGCTGCTTGGCGAGCCCCTTGATCGTGTCCGGCGCCTCGGTCCACGCAATCGCCGTGCTGTCGTAGAGCACGGTATAGCCGGCCTTCTGGCAGCTGATGGTCAGGTCCTGATCCTCGGCGAGCGTGTCGACGGGGAAGCCCCCCAACCGCTCGAGCGCCTCGCGCCGCCACGCCCCGATGGCGCCGGGGACGACCGTAATGCACCCAAGCGCCGCCAGGGTGCGGCGCTCGAGATTCTGGCTGGTGACATATTCGAGCGCCTGCCAGCGCGTGATGACGTTGATGCGATTGCCGACCTTGGCGTTGCCGGCAACCGCGCCAACCGAGGGGTCCTCGAACCAACGAACCAGTCTTGAGATCGCATCTTTCTGGAAATGGGTGTCGGCGTCGAGGGCGACGACGACTTCGCCGCGTGCCTGTTTGAGCCCGCAATTGAGCGCGGCGGCCTTGCCGCCATTGGCGATGGTGATGAGCCTGACCCGGGGATCGGCGCCGAAATGCGCGCGCACCAGGTCCGAGGTGCGGTCCGTCGATCCGTCGTCGACCACGATGACTTCAATGTTGCGATAGTCGCCGGCCAGAACGTGGTGGACCGCCCCAACGATGACCTGGGCCTCGTTATGGGCGGGTATCACCACGGTCTGCAACGGCTGCGGATCCGGCAATGCCGGCGAGATTCGGTGCGCCTCGGCGCGGCGATTGCGCCAGCCGACGACACTCAGGAACAGGATGCGCGCTACGCCGAGCCAGATCGCCGCCAAGAACAACCCGTTGAGGAGATGGCCGAGCCAGCTCAGCGTCATGAACACCGGCACCCCGACCAAGCGCCCAAGGGAACTCGGCGGAACGGTGGGCATGGCTTGCTCCGGCGTCAGCCCAGCCAGCTGCGACACCGGCACGAGCTTGTAACCTCGCGCCCGCAAGTCATCGATCAGCCGCGGTAATGCCGCGACGGTTTCGGATCGGTCACCGCCGGAATCATGCAACAGGATGATGTGGCCGCTGACGTCAGGGTTGGGATCGCTGGCCTGATCGAGCACACGCGCGATGATCGTGTCCGCGGGAGGCCGCTGCCAGTCGTCGGGATCGAGATGCAGTCCCACCGAGACATATCCCATCGATTGGGCGATCTCGATCGGTACGATCTCATCGCTCGTGCTCGGCTCCGCATCGCCGAGATAAGGCGCCCGGAACAGCCGCATCGACCGCCCGGTCAGCGCCTCGAACAGCCTCTGGGTGGCGTTGATCTCGAGCATGACCAGGGCATCGGGAAACTCGCCCAGGTTCGGATGGGTGAAGGTGTGGTTGCCCACGTCATGCCCCTCGGCAAGCATGCGTCGCACCAGATCCGGATGGGACTGCGCGCTGTTGCCGATGATGAAGAAGCTGGCGTGAACGCCTTTGTCCTTCAGGATGTCGAGGATCTGGGGCGTCCATACCGCGTCGGGGCCATCGTCGAAGGTCAGCGCGAGCTCGCCCGTCTTGTTGCCCGTTCGCTCGATGACGAAGGGCGTTGGGATGCGGGTATAGCTCTGGTCGTCGATGTCGCCGGTATCCTTGTCGATCTCCAAGGTTCGCGTTCCCGTCGTCGGCTTCTCGGCCACGCGTAGAATCTCGCCCTCGCCTTCAAAGTCGACATCCTCGCTGGTCCCAATGACGCGCAGGCCGTCGGGCGCCGGCGCGTTGTACGGGCGCCCGAGCACCGACCAGATCGACGGATCCTCAGAGCCCAGCCGCCACAGCGCGTAGCCGGCCGGTTCGTACACATCGGCCGCATGGATCTCGTTGAAGGCGGTGACGCCGTCCAGGAACCAGACGTCGTGTCGCTGGCCGTTGTCCTCGATGAAGGAGAAGTGTGGGTTATTGGTCTCCGGATCGAAGTCGATGTCGGCTTCCGAATCCCGCGCCGACAGCACGGCCTCTTCGAAGGTCAGGTCCTCGGCGGCTTGGCCCTGCACCCAGTCATAGCCGTAGCTGCCGATCGCGATGATGGTGCGCTCGGGATCGAGGATCTGCATGCGCTTGTCGAGCGTAACCTCGAACCAGCTCTGCCCGGCGATGCTTCCCGGGGCACCGTCCTCCCAATGCTGATCGTAGCCCATGAGCAACATGTAATCGGCGATGCCGGCATACGTCGCGTAGGGCCAACTGTCGTCATCGAACGGTACCGCCAGCACGATGACGTATCGATGCGGGGCAAAGGCCGCCTCCATTTCGGTCAGGAAGCGCTGCAGATTTTTCTGCGCCCCGGGCGGAACCTCCTCGAAGTCGATCGTCAGTCCCTGGAACTTGTTCTCGTCCAGGAAGGCGGTGATCTCCCCGATCCGTGCGGCCCGCGCCGTGGGGTCGGCCAGGAACTTCGCCAGCCCTTCGCCATTCCATTTGCCCTCCACCGCGTTCTGGATCAGGGGCAGGATCGGGATGTCTGGCTTGGTCGTTTGGATGTAGCTCAACACGCGCGCATCGACATCGGGCGTCAAGGTCATGTCCGGACCTTCGAGGCTGAGCCAGCTCGGCACGATCCAATCAAGATGGGGCAGCGCGCGCTTCAGAGCCGGGTAGCTGTTATCGTCCCAATTGGCATAGAAACCGATGCTCAGCGCCCGGCCTTTCGGGCTCTCCAAGGCGGCGGGTATTGGGCGGCGTCCAGCGATCCCGGCTTGGGGCGGGCGCCTCAGCTCACGTTCCTTGTCGCGCAACTCCGCGGCGAGCTTATTCGCCGCCTTGAGCAACTCGGGATCGGCGCCCGCGGTCACATCGACGGCGTGCGTGGTCGAGCAGGTCGGCGCCCAGGCGCAGCGGATCGGGCCGTGCGCCGAAAGCAAGCTGTCATTCACCGGGCGATGCACGATCACCAGGATCGCAGCGAATGCCACCACAACGAGCGCGCTGAACGCGCCGACGACCCAGGCAAGCGCCCGCACCAGTCGCGATCGTCTGCCTGTCGGGTCGAAGAAAACCGGCTTAATGATCATGGGAGGCCGAGCAATGATGGGTCAGTGTGATGCGGCCTTTAGCCCCCGAGCGCGGCGATTTACGCTCGTTGCCGCTCTCCATGCCAGCGCCACAACGCCGCATCCGATGGCGAACCGTGACAGCGCGATCATCGCTGCCGCGTCGGCCCGAGCGGCTGGCCGTAAGAGAACTCGACGACATAGCCGCTGGGGTCAGTCACCCCGCACAGATAGCCCGTCGGCGGCGGGAACTCGCGAGGGTCCCAATAGAGGCAGCCGTCACGGCGGGCGCGCTCGGCGATAGCGTCGACCTCGGCGCGCGAGCCGACGGCAAAGCCATAATGGGTCATATCCTTCTTGTCCTGATCGCGGAGCGGTCCGCCGCCGAGCAGGACAAGGACGAAGCGAGGTCCCTCGCCTTGATCGGCCACCCACACCACGCGGTCGGCGCCCACGCCATGTTCCTTGACGATGGCGAGCCCGCAATAGTCCCGATAGAACGCGATTGACTGGTCGAGGTCGTGGACATGCAAGGCGCAATGGGTGAGCTCGACCGTCATCCAGGCTCCGCGCTGCCACGAGACGCCGCGGCATCGGCCTTCAGCGCCGCCGCCACCGCATCGAGGATCAGGTCGAACTGTTTGAACACCCAATAGTGGCCGGCGGCGGGAATGACATCGAGGCGGCAATTGGGAAGTGCCGCCGCCAGCGCATAGGCCGCAGCCGGCGGCACGATGGTGTCGTCGGCCCCCTGCCACACGATCGCCGGCACGTCGACGTCGCCGAGATTCAAGCGCCACGGCGCGCAATAGAGCCTGAGGTCCTGGACCGCACCTTCGACGCCGGGTTTCAGGCCCTCGCGAATTGCCGCTTGCAAGCTTGCCTTCACCTTGGGCAGCGCCAGGATCTCGCGATCTGACGGCTTCACCCGGCGCATCAGCCAGCGATAGGCCGTGTCGGGCGACCTGAACACCATGTAGCGCAAGCCGCGAAAGAAGGAGCGTGGACCGAGGCCTGAGCCGGCAAGCACCCGGAACAGCAGATAATGCACCCTGGAAATGCGGATCGAGCGCCGCAGATCGGCGATGGGACCGACCGGGCCGACCAAGGCGAGCAGCGGAACGCGATCCGGGTCGGCGGCAGCAGCGGCGACGGCATAGGGGCTGCCGCCAGAGACGCCGATGATGGCGAAACGGTCGAGGCCATAAGCCTCGGCAACGGCGCCAATGTCGTCCGCGGACTGCGCCAGACTATGGACCAGGCGAAAATCCGAAGCTCCGTAGCCCGGCCGCTCGGGGGCGATGATGCGGATGCCCCGATCGCGCGCAGCGTCGTCGGCCAAAGCGAACATCAACCGCGAGCCAGGCGTGCCGTGGAGAGCAATGACGGGAAGTCCGTTCGGATCGCCGAATTCGGCACAACCGACACGCCTGCCGCCGGGACGCATCAATATGCGGTCGGGCGGCGGCGATGCGGTCGTGGCGACGGTGTCCATCGCTCCTCGTTCTAGTCAAGACCAGGCGCGGTTGAAAGCTGGAGCCGCCCGAAAACCTCGAAAGCAAGGGGCGCTGCAGACCGTCAGTCGCAACCGATGATGATATCGCCTGGATTGACGATCAGCGTCACCGTCTTGCCCTCGTACAGCCCGAGAGATTCCAGGGCTGCGATGGTGACGCTGGCTTCGAGCATGGTGTCGCCAGCAATGGCGACGTAGACGATGGCCGTCACCGCACCTTTGCGGATCTCCATGATCTTGCCTTCGATCTGGTTCCCGGTGCTGAGCTTGCTGAACCTCATCTGCTGTCCCGATGCTGTCATCACCACGTCCGCCCTCTAGCTCAGATTGGCACAGAAGCGTTGAATGCGACGGCAAGCCTCTTCGAGCGTGGCCACGCCCGTGGCGTAGGAGATACGGAAGAACGGCGAGAGACCGAACGCCGCACCGTGAACCACAGCGACGCCTTCCTCCTCGAGCAACGCCGTAGCCACGTCCTCGTCAGTGGCGAGTGCCTTACCCTTCGGTGTGGTCCTACCGATCAAGCCGGCGCAAGAGGGATAGACATAGAACGCCCCCTCCGGCGTCGGGCAGTCGAGGCCCTTGGCCTGATTCAACATCGACACCACAAGATCGCGCCGGCTCTGGAACGACTCGACCCAGTGCCTCAGGAACTCCTGCGGTCCTTCCAGCGCCTCGACCGCAGCCCATTGGCTGATGGAGCACGGGTTCGAGGTCGACTGCGACTGCAAGGTGGCGATCGCCTTGATCAGGGGCTCGGGACCCGCGCCATACCCAATGCGCCAGCCGGTCATGGAATAGGCCTTGGACACGCCGTTCATGGTCAGCGTCCGACCTTTCAGCTTCGGCTCGACCTCCGCCGGCGTGGCGAAGGTGAAACCGTCATAGACGAGATGCTCGTAGATGTCGTCGGACAGCACCCACACCTGCTCGTGCTTGAGCAGCACATCGGTCAGAGCCTTGATCTCGTCAGGCGTATAGGCAGCGCCGGTCGGGTTCGACGGCGAGTTGAAGATCAGCCATCGCGTGCGCGGCGTGATTGCCGCGGCCAAATCCTTGGGGCTCAGCTTGAAGCCGTCTTCGAGCTTGGTCTCGACGATCACCGGCGTCGCACCAGCGAGCAGCACGATATCGGGATAGCTGACCCAATAGGGCGAGGGCACGATCACCTCGTCGCCCGGATTAAGCGTGGCGAGCAGCGCGTTGTAGAGCACCTGCTTGCCGCCGCTGCCGACGGTAATCTCCGACGGCTTGTAGCTCAGCCGATTCTCGCGCTCGAACTTGGTGGCGATGGCGCGCTTCAGCTCAGGGATGCCGTCGACCGCGGTATATTTGGTTTCGCCGCGTTTGATGGCGTCGATGGCGGCCTGCTTGATGTTGTCAGGCGTGTCGAAATCGGGCTCACCGGCGCCGAGGCCGATGACGTCGAAACCTGCGGCCTTGAGCTCACGAGCCTTGCTCGTGATGGCCATGGTCGGCGAGGGTTTTACCCTCTCAAGCGCGTGGGCGATCAGACCCATACCGTTCTCCTGGAGACAAACTTTAGAAAGTACCGCGTCGGCAGCCGCGCAGACGTCGTCAGGGGCTGCAAGCGGGGGGCACCCTAGGCGCCGAAACCGGCTCTCGCAAGGGCACGAACGCAAACGGCGCGGGGGTTATCCCGCGCCGTCGTTACGCGTGCGTTGTAGCTGTGCAGAAGCCCAAGCTTTAGGCAGCTTCCCGGTTTAGCCGCGATTCGGCGAGCTTGGTCAGGGCTTGATCGGCGTTGTACTCCTGCTCCAGCGTCTGCGACAGCAGCTTGGCCGCGTCGCTCATGCCGAGCTGCTTGGCCCAGGCGATCAAGGTGCCATAGCGGGAGATCTCATAATGCTCCACCGCCTGGGCGTCGGCGATCATCCCAGCATCGAGCACATCCGGATCGGCGGCGTCTTGCATCATCTCCTTGACCTCCTCAAGGATGCCTTTGATCGCGGGGCAGGTCTCGCCGACAGGCTTGCGGTCGCAGAGTGCAAACACCTTCTCCAGCCGGTCCACTTGGCCCTCGGTTTCCTTGAGATGGTGCTGAAAGGCTTTGCGCAACTCGGCCGAATCGGCCTTCTCCGCCATCTTGGGCAGGGCCTTCAGGATCTGCTTCTCAGCATAATAAATGTCCTTGAGCAGGTGGATGAACAGGTCCTCCAACGACTTCATCTTGGCCATGTGACTTAGCTCCCTTGGGTTGAGGGGGGGGGGCGCGCGGCGGCGATGGCCTCCGGCTGGACCCTTCTGTTTCGCTGATCGTGATAGCTGCCAAACTTGCGTGAGGCGTGGGAGTTCCCCTTTCGTGGGGGATAGGCCTGGCGCGGCGTAATTTCGCCCTGGTTGCCGCCATTTCGCCGTGCTATTCGCATTGGATCATCACATTCCGGCTAAAGACGCGCCCCAATGGGGTGGTTCCTTCGTCTCAGTGCCGGAGGATTGTCGAAGGCAACGTCAATGCACCTGCCATCAATGGCTTCACGCTCGGGTCTCCAAGCGCTCGATTCGACGTCGTTCCTCCTCACAGCGTTCCGTTTTGCGATGCTGTCCACGGTCGGGGCCAAGGCGCCCGGCCGCGCAAGGTTGCGGTGCCACGGCCGGGACCACGTCTCGCCGCGGCTTAATGGGAGGAGGATCTGATGCCGAAACGGGGGTCGGTGCAGTTCCTCCTCCTGTCTACCCGGATGGGATGGAGGTTTGGCTTGGCCATTGCCGTGATTGCGCTGCTCGGGCTCATTCCCCGAGAGGGCGGCATCTATCACCAGGCCAAGACCGAGCTTGCCCAGTCGCTCCGCGAAGCGGCGTGGAAGCGCGCCATCGCCGGCGACCAAGATGAAACCTGGCCCTGGGACGGGCTCGCTCAGACCAACAGCACCAAGGTGCCGCGGCTCGGCCTCAGCGCTGCGGTCTACTACGACGTCGACGACCAGAGCAGCGCCGGAAAAACGCGGTCAAGGTCCCGCAGTTCGGCGTCGGACGAGGCTCGCGACCCGCATTTGGCCCGCGGCGGCGTCGCCATCGGCGACCGCATCACCGTGATCACGGCCGACGGCAGCACCCAGCTTTATACCGTCACCGGCCGCGACGCAGGGGATATCGAGCAGCAAGCAAAGTCGGGAAGCGCCACTGCGCCTAAGGACAGTTGCTCGTCGCCCAATTCGTCGCTGGCTGGCGCACTTCGCCTCATCATCCAGGCGATACGGGTCGAGGCGCCCCAACGCGACGGCGCTCCCGAAGAGCAAAAGCTGTAATCGCGAGCTTCAGTCGCTACTGCCGCTTTTTCTTGCGGACCGGCGGCGGCGCCGGTTGTGCTTCCGGCTCGGGCGCTGCCTCCTCCGGCACGGCCGCGGCCGGCTCCTGCGTTTCCGGTGGTGCCTCGGAACCGGGCTCGGCCATGTCCGGCGCGGCCGCCGGAGCCCCGTCAGGTGGGGGGGCGACTTGCCCTTCCGGCGCAACGCTCACGCTCGGCGCCGTCGGTCTCCGCTCGGACTCGATCAACTCCTTGAGCTTGACCAGGCCGGTGCTGTAATCGGCGCCGACATAGCGATCGAGCATCAACCCCTTCCAGCGCTTGATTGGGCTTGCCCCGGATTGGTGGTTGAATCCCCAGATCACCTTGCTGCCGGATCCTGACGGCGAGACGTCGTAAAAGGCCGTGCCGTCCAGCCCGTTGAAATCGACGGCGAGGTCGATATGGCGGTTGGGATCACTCTCGGTGATCTCCATGCTGCCGGTGCCGACGGATTTCTTGTCGCTGCTCCACTCGATCTTGGCGCCCTGCCCCTGCTCGGCGCCAGAGAGAGTGGCTTGCAACTGTGGATCGCGTGCCGCCCAAGGCGACCACTCGTTGAAGCGCTTCAGGCTGTTGAGGTAGGCGAACACCACCGGTTCCGGCGCATTGATCACCGTTGACCGCGCGATCGTCACCTGATTTGGCAGCTCGAGCGCAACGCCGGCGAGAATCAACACGAGCGCGCAAAGCCCGAGGATCAACCGCATCATGGGACGCATCGCTCTACCCTCCCCCAGTCATTTGGCCTCAGCCCCCGTCTTGACCTGTGCGCAAGCCATGCCAGCCGGTTCGCTTCGTCACAGAAAACGATTACATTTCGCCCGTCAACAAGAGGGAGGGCTGGAGATGAACTTGTCGCCGCCAACCACCGCGGTTTTCGCCATTTCGCTAATTTTGGCCGTGCTTGCCGTGATCGGCCAATTTGCGCGTATTCCCGTGATCAGCGACCACGACTTCTGGGTGGCGATCATCGCCTATGTCATCCTGGCCGTCGGCAACGTTTTTAGGGGCGTTTAGCCCTTGGCCTACCCTCCGGACGGCAGCAGCCGTCCGGAGCTTCGACGTCACGCCCTCACCTCACGTCTGACCGTGAAACACGAGCGCCGCGCCGAGCGCGATCAGCGCGAAGCCTGCGCACTGCATCCAGCTGAGCGGCTCGTCGAAATAGAGCGCGGTGAAGCCCGCGAACACGATCAGCGTGACAACCTCTTGGATCGTCTTCAGTTCCGCAGGCGAATAGACCGCGCTGCCGAACCGGTTCGCCGGCACCGCGAAGCAATATTCCACGAAGGCAATGCCCCAGCTTATCAAGATGACCGTGAAGAGCGGCGCGGATTTGAAATTGAGGTGGCCGTACCAGGCGAAGGTCATGAACAGATTCGAGCAGAACAGCAGCAGGATCGGCGTGAGATAGGGCCATAGGCCAGGCTGGAGCAGACTAGAGAGCGACCACATTCACGCCTCGTTCGATCGAAGGAAAGGGCGGGCGCCCCGGGCAGCCCGGCGATGACATACCCTTGGCACCGTCGGAGCGCAAACCGCCTCGCAAGTTCCGCGTGGCCTCGGTCGACTTGCGGCGGGTCACAACGGGCTTCTGGGGGATGCAATGGCATATTGGCTGACACCGCCGTCTCGCGCGGCGTTCATCATCGCGGTCGCGCTCGCGATTATCGACTTGCTGGTGCAATACGCGCACGCAGCGATCCCGATGGCGAGCGGTCATGCCTTCGAGACGATGCTGCTCGCGTTCTTGATCCTGCTTGCCGGGAATCTGTTCCGGGGCATGTAGCCCGGGGAAGCGAGAGACGAAAGGAGGGTCCCGCGCCACGGCGCGGGACCCCCTCCGTCATTACATATCGTCGTCGTCCCTCGCCCAGGACGGGCGATAGGGTTGCGAGCTCGGGGTCGAGCTCGGCATGCCGCTCGGCGTCGAGATGCCTGGCGAACCCATGCCGCCAGGCCGCTGCCCCATGCCGCTGCTCGGCATCGGCGTCGCCGGACGCGGCGGCGTGCTGCTCGGCATGCCCATGCCGCCCGAAGGCGGCGCTGGCCGCACCGGTGCCGCGGACGGCATTGACGGCGCCGCAGGTCGCGGCATTGCCGGGGTCGCAGGACGCGGCGCTACCGGGGCCGTTGCTACCGGCTTCGGCGCGGCAGCCGGCTTCTTAGTCGCTGCTCTTTTCGGCTTTGCTGCCGACGATCGTCGAGACGAGGCTGACTTTCGTGCCGACGCCTTGCGGGCGCTCTTGCGCGCCGTGTTCTTACGTGCGGCCGAACGGCGACCGGCAGGCTTCCGTGCCGTCGCCCTGCGCGCCGAGGTCTTGCGCGCGGAGGTCTTGCGCGCGGAGCTCTTCCGCGCCGTCGACCTGCGGGCTGCGCTGCCCCGCGCCGAGGTTTTGCGCGCGGCGCCCTTGCGCGCCGCCGACTTGCGCGCCGTGGTCTTGCGCGCCGTGGTTTTGCGCGATGCGGATTTCCGCGCCGTCGACTTCCGCGCCGTGCTCCGTCTTGCGGTGCTCTTTCTTGCCGTGGTCTTCCGTGCGGACTTACGGGCGCTCGTCTTGCGCGCCGTCTTTCTCGCTGCGGTCTTTCTCGCTGCGGTCTTTCGCGCCGCGGTCTTTCGCGCCGGGCTGCGGCTGCTGGCCGTGCTCCGACGCGACGTGGTCTTTCTCGTTGTGCGCTTCTTCCCAGTTGTTCTCGTAGCCATGGTTCTGCTCCGATCTGAATCTGTTGCTGCACGCGGCCATCGAAAACACAGACGCATGCGTGCCAGTCATGCTTTACAGGTCCAAGCTCGCCGTCCCACGTATCGAGTTCAATTGTTTTTTTCATTATACGCTGTTCGCAACAGAAAATGGCAATTTAGTAGCACCCGCATTTTTCATTCCGACAAATGAATCGATTCTTGTTCGCATGCGCATGTGCGAAGTCACCAATTCTGCATTGCAACAACGACAATCGAACGCCGTCGCGATGATGAACACGGGCTCAACACGCGCTTCAGCACCGGTCGGCGCGCCACGATTAGCGACGGGCAGCGTTAACCCCAACGTGGAGCAAACCAATGCGCGACCAACTTCCCAACTGCTTGCCGCCACCTGCATTCGATTTATCGATTTGGAAAGGCGACCGCCTCGATTGCCGTTTCAACTGGTCGACTGGCTGTGCCAAGGACACCGCCAACGCCTGCAGCACGGCCCCGGTTATCAGTACGCCGTCAAATTTGAGCAGGTAATATCGGTGGCGCGCAGCAGACCCGACTGATGGCCACCGGGACCGTTTGCGATCAGAGCTTCTGCGACGGCTTCAAGTCAATCGAGTGCTAGGAATAGCGGCCCTTGCTCTATTCGGGCGCGACCGGCGCCGCTTCGGGCTCCATGCCTGCAGGTGTTGGCGGCTGCATCTGCGGCGACGGCTCAGGCTCAGGAGCGGCGCCACTCTCCTCAGGTGATGCTGATGCCCGGCCCTGTTTCTTCCGGCGATCACCCTGGCCCTGTGGCGGCGCTTGCGGCGGCGCAGCTTGTTCGGCGCCCGGCGCTTCCGCTTCAGGCTGAACCATCGGCGCAACCGGCGCGGCAGGCGCTGCCTCCGCATCCTGCGGCTGCCTTTGCTTCCCCTTCTTGCGCGGCGCCTCTTCCACAGCGTCGGCTGGCGGGGGCATTGGCGCCGCGTCCGGGGCCTCGGGAATCGCTGGCGGCGCGACGGCCTCTTGTTCGGGCTGAGTCGTCGGCGCTGCCGGCGGCGTCTTGGCCCGTTTCGGCGGCGGCGCTGCCTCCGGGATGGCTTCAGCGGCGGGAGCCGGCTGCGGCACCACCTCTGCCGGTGCTGCCGGCGTCGCCTCCTCGCGCGGCGCCGTGACCTGGCTTGGGGGCGCCTTGGCTTGGCTCGGCGGCGCCTCGGCGCCAGCGGGCACTGAAATCGTCCCGGTCTCGACGGGACCGGACACCGAAGGCTTGGTCTTCGATTTGGCGGGCGGCGCTGGTTCCGTCGGCACCGCGGCTTCGGCGCCCGGCGTCGTGTCCGGCTTCGCCGCCGGCGCCGTGCCGGCATCGAGCGTCGCGTCTTGGGCGCGCTGCCGCCTCGCCTCGCGCAACAGTTCCCGGTTGCGGCGGCGCTCGGCCATCGCCCGCTTGCGCTCCTGCTCGAGCTTGGCTTCGAACTTGGCCGCCTCGTCCTGGCGCTCTTTCAGCAACGCTGCGCGTTCATGGCGCAACTGCTTCAGCCGTTGATCGACCACGGCCTCCTTCGCCGTCAGACGCGCCTCGCGCAGGCTCTTCCGCTCGCTATCGTCAAGCACGTCGAGCAGCGCCGCGGAGGGAACGTCGTACCCGGTTCCTGCGACCGGCGTGTATTCGCGGACGATGACTCGGCCGCTCTTGGTCACCTCAACCACGGTCGGCGGTTTGCGGCGCGGGCCACCATCGGCGATCACCGGCCGGTAGATACCGACCTGCCGCCCACGAACATCGTCGAACATATGATCGGGGTTCCCGACATAGACGAGCTCGCGCGACTGGATCGGCCCGCGCACGTAGCGCTGCACCTCGTCGCGCGGCGCGCCGAAATTGATCACGCGTCCGTTCTGATAGCGCGGCGTGCGGATGTCGGTCGCAACCGCGAGCGACGGCCCAATGCGGGAGATCGGGAGCGCGTATTGGCCGACGTCCGGAGCGGTGAAGTCGCGCGTCTCCACGAACACCCAAGCTTCCGCGATCGGCGGCGCATAGCGGCGCGGCGGTCCCGCAGCGAAGCCCGGCCGGTCAGGCGCGATCGGCGCCCAGCCGACGGTGCCGCCGCCGTAGCGCCACGTCACCCAGGCCGGCGCCCAGGTGTCGCCGGGAACCCAGAACCAGCCGTAGCCCGGGTCGTAGTCCCAGCGGCCATAGTGGTAGACCGCCCAGGCGAACGGCTCCTCCGACTCCCAATACCAGCCGTAATCATCGGTCCAGATCCAGCGGCCCTCCTGATAGGGACGCCAACCTGGGCCCATGCGGCTCGGTATCCAGACATAGGAATAGTCGGGGTGATAGACCCAAGCGCCGTCTTGGGCGAGATCGTCGTAGAACATGCTGACGTCGCCGCGCACACCGGCGCCGACCTCGCGCGTGGCCACTGGCGCCGGACCTCCCGGTCCGGCGGCGCGGCGGGAGGGTGGCGGCGCGCCGTCGTAGCCGCTCTCCTCCTCGTCGCTTGCTTGGTCCTCGTTACGGGCGGACTCGTCGCCGGCGTCCTCGGCGTCGCCGTTATCCGCGCCGGCGTCGACGACCGCCTCGTCGTCCTGGCTCGCGTCGTTGGCCT
The DNA here is from genome assembly GCA_963732955.1 of uncultured Alphaproteobacteria bacterium. Classification (GTDB taxonomy): domain Bacteria; phylum Pseudomonadota; class Alphaproteobacteria; order Rhizobiales; family Methyloligellaceae; genus Methyloceanibacter. The sequence continues at coordinate 214,891 of CAVTBH010000004.1, read as the reverse complement.
GGTCTGAAGAGGGGTTACCGCAGCCGAGCAGGAGCGCTGCCAGCGCTGCAACGAGGGTGATGGTCGGAGATGAGCGGCGGAGCATGGGGGGCCTCCCTTTGATTCGGGAGCCTCCGGAGGTAAGAGCGAGCGGTGGCTGAATTGGGGCCCAATAGGGGCGTCGGCCAGGTTGTCGGGCGGCCGGAGCCCTAGCCAAGCCCCCTCCCCGCCGCCATATTCGGTGCATGCCCGCCTATCGTGGACCACGAACCTTCGGCTCGCGCGCCGAGCCGCGCGCCGTCACCGGCGAACAGAGCGGCTTGCCGCAAACCGGTCTGTCGCAGACCGGCTTGCCGCTTGGCGCCGACCGCCGTCCGCCAGGCTTCGGTGAGACGCCGCAACCGCTGATGCAGAACCATCCGCTGGTCACTGGCGAGACGGCGCCGATGTTCATGCCGCACCGCCCGACTCGGCCCGACAAGACCGAGGGCGGCGTCCCCCTGCGCATCCAGTCCGAGCTAACGCCGAAGGGCGACCAGCCCTCGGCCATCGCCGAGCTCGTGTCTCAAGCCAACGCGCAAGAGCGCGATCAGGTGCTGCTCGGCGTCACCGGTTCCGGCAAGACCTTCACCATGGCCAAGGTGATCGAGGCGACCCAACGCCCCGCGCTTGTGCTCGCGCCCAATAAGACGCTCGCGGCCCAGCTCTATGGCGAGTTCAAGAGCTTCTTCCCCGACAACGCGGTCGAGTATTTCGTCTCCTATTACGACTACTACCAGCCAGAGGCCTACATCCCACGCACCGACACCTATATCGAGAAGGACTTGTCGATCAACGAGCAGATCGACCGCATGCGCCACGCGGCAACGCGCGCGTTGATCGAGCGCGACGATGTCATCATCGTCGCCAGCGTCTCCTGCATCTACGGTATCGGCTCGGTCGAGACCTACACGGCCATGACCTTCAGCCTGAAGCGCGGCGACAAGATCGAGCAGCGCCAGCTGATCGCGGATCTCGTGGCGCTGCACTATAGGCGCAACGACATGAACTTCGCCCGCGGCTCATTCCGCGTGCGCGGCGACACCATCGAGCTGTGGCCGGCGCATTTGGAAGACCGGGCCTGGCGCATCTCGCTGTTCGGCGACGAGATCGAGAACTCTCGTCGAGTTCGATCCCCTCACCGGCGCCAAGAGCGACGAGTTTAGCCTGGTCAAGGTCTACGCCAATTCCCACTACGTCACACCGAAGCCGACCCTGAAGCAGGCCGTTCGCGGCATCAAGGAAGAGCTGAAGCAGCGGCTCAACGAGCTGCACGGCGCTGGCCGTCTGCTCGAGGCGCAGCGGCTCGAGCAGCGCACCTTGTTCGATCTGGAGATGATGGAGGCGACCGGCTCCTGCGCCGGCATCGAGAACTATTCCCGCTACCTCACCGGGCGGAAACCCGGCGAGCCGCCGCCGACCTTGTTCGAATATCTCCCCGATAACGCCCTCGTCTTCGTCGATGAGAGCCACGTCACCATCCCTCAGATCGGCGGCATGTTCCGCGGCGACTACCGGCGCAAATCGACGCTCGCCGAATACGGGTTCAGGCTGCCCTCCTGCATGGACAACCGCCCGCTCCGTTTCGAGGAGTGGGACGCAATGCGCCCGCAGACCGTCTACGTCTCGGCTACGCCTGGCGCCTGGGAGCTGGAACAGACTCAAGGCGCCTTCGCCGAGCAGGTGATCCGCCCCACCGGCCTGATCGATCCGCCAGTCGAGGTGCGTCCGGCGACGAGCCAGGTCGACGACCTCATCGACGAGACCCGCAAAGTGGTGGCGCAAGGCTACCGCGTCCTCGTTACCACCCTCACCAAGCGCATGGCCGAGGACCTGACCGAGTACATGCACGAGCAGGGCATACGCGTGCGCTACATGCATTCCGACGTGGAGACGCTGGAGCGCATCGAGATCATCCGCGACTTGAGGCTTGGCACCTTCGACGTGCTCGTCGGCATCAACCTGCTGCGCGAGGGCCTCGACATCCCGGAATGCGCGCTGGTCGCGATCCTCGACGCCGACAAGGAAGGTTTCCTGCGGTCCGAGACCTCGCTGATCCAGACCATCGGCCGTGCCGCGCGCAACATCGATGGCCGCGTCATTCTCTACGCCGACGGCATCACCGGATCGATGGAGCGCGCCATGGCCGAGACCAATCGCCGGCGCGAGAAGCAGGTTGCCTGGAACGAAGCGAACGGCATCACCCCTGAGAGCGTGAAAAGGCACATCGGTGACATCATGGCTTCGGTCTATGAGCGCGATCACGTGCTGGTCGATGCCGGCACTGGCTTCGCCGCAGGATCCGGCTTTGGCGAGGGCGAGCAGGCGCTGATCGGCCACAATCTCGAAGGCGTCATCGCCGACATGGAGAAGCGCATGCGTGCGGCCGCCGCCGATCTCGAATTCGAGGAAGCGGCGCGGCTCAGGGACGAGGTCAAGCGTCTGCGCCAAATGGAACTCGCCATCGCCGACGATCCGCTGGCGCGTCAAAGCGAGCTTGAACGGTCCGTCGAAGCGGCAGAATCGGTATCACTGACGCGTCCGCACAAGCCGACCCTTGACGAGATGGGCCCGCACAATCGCGAGATCCCGCTCGCCACCGCGAAGAAGGGCCGCGGCCGCTCCAAGGCCGGTAAGCCAGGCGCCCGCACTTTCAAGAAGAAGCACTAGCCCGGCGCGGTCACGCGGTGCCTGACTGCCTTGCCTTGACGGCCTCCTGGACGAAGCTCGGCCATAGCGCCCAGACATCCCGGGGCAGCATCGACGCGATCTTGTAGGCTTCCTCGAAATTGATGCGCTTGGAGAGCACGTCGAACACGGCGCGCGTCGCCCGCTCCACCTCGTCGGGCGCCGCCTGCCGCAGCTCCGTGGCGACATGGCCAAGGAAATCGGGGAGATGCCGCTCCTTGGTGGGCTTCCCCGTCGGGTCCCAGCCTTCATAATAGAATCCGCGAATGAGCATCGGCAGCTGGGCGCCGAGATGGGCCGCGCTTTCGGGGCCGATGCGGTCACGCAGGGCATGTAGCACCGCCCGCAGCGCCGAATAAGCCCGGTGCCGGTCATAGGTGCCGACCCGCTCCATCACGTCCTTGAGCCAGAGATTGGTCTCCTGCACCGTCTTGTCGAACACGTCGAGGCCGGTGGTCATGGCTGTCGCTCCATGGTGATCGCTGATCCTGCAATCATTTCATCAGGAAACGGCAGCTATGCCTTGATGCGGCTCAAGCCGGAAGCCGATAGCAGCGGGCGAAAACAAGCCTCTCAGGCGTGGCCCGAGGCCCAGGCCCGAGTCAATGCTTGGCTGAAAGGCCCTGACGCCTGAGAGGCCAGGCGCCAAGGCTCGATCGCGAGGATCAGCCCTTCATCAGCGCGTTGCGGATGGCGCCGACAATGGCCATGGCCACGGCGCCGCCGACACCACCGCCGACGAGGTCTCTGACAATGCCGCCGATGTCGAGTCCGGCCACGGCCCCGGCAACGTCGCCTGTCGCCGCGCCGCTGAGCACGGCCGCCAGGATCTGGCCGACAATGCCGCCGCCGACCGCGCCGCTGATGGCATCGCCGGCCTTGCCGAGGCTCAAATCTTTGAGGGCACTGCCGGCGACCGTGCCGCCAATGGCGCCGGCGATCAATTGCACGATGAGATTGGCTAAAGCGCCTTCCATGGCATCCTCCTCTTGGTCGGGGGAGTACCGCCGCGCACATGTCTCCCCGTCAACGGCACTCCGCGGCCGCCGGGCCGAGACTACCACGAGCCGGCCTGTAAATTATGGACCCCACCTCACCTGCCCCAGCTTGGTAGCAGGCCCGCGCAAGTTGCTCCGTTGACGGACAGATTTTAGATGGCGGAACCCACGACGCATGTTAGCGTTCAACTCCGGGCAAAGGAGGGGGGCCATGGCAAAAACGGTGGGGGCGATTCTCGGCGACATCTACGACGCTTGGCGGGCACACGATCTCGATTGGCTCGCAAGCTACCTTCCCGACGATTTCTGCCACGTGGTGCACGTCCCGCAGTCGGTACACCCTCTGGGAGGCGCCCGCAAAGGCAAGAGGCTCGCAATCGAGCGCTGGGCGATGATGCTCGCGCGGTATGAAATCCTCCGCTACGACACCCATGACATCATTATCGAAAGGAACCGCGCAGCGGTGGAGATCCCGATGCACTACCGGGACCGGGAGACGGGCACCGTGCTGGAGACGACCAAGGCCAATTTCTGGACCATGGAGGACGGCTGGCCGGTGAAGCTCACCGAATACTACGACATCGCCGAGCTCCAGAGCTTCTTCGCTCCCGTGATTCCCACGGCGCAGGCCTGACCTTGCTTAGGCGCCGCTAGCCGCGGCTCAGCAACGCGAGCAGTTGAGGCGTCGGGTAGGAATTGGCGGGCAAACCATATTTGATCTGCATCTGCCGCACCGCTTCGCGCGTGCCCTCGCCGATGACACCGTCGATCTTGCCGACATCGAAGCCGCGCTTGGCGAGCAGCTGTTGCAGCTGTCTAACCTGTGCCTGACTCAGCACCTCGATCGGAGCGTTGCCGCGGGACATCGCCGGCGCGCCGGCCAGGCGCGTGGCGTAATATGCCGCGCTCGTGGAGTAGACGAGACTTTGGTTCCACTGGAGATAGACGTCGAAATTCGGATAGGCGAGGAAAGCAGGCCCGTTCCGGCCCATGGGCAGCAGCAAGGCCGTGGGCACATTGTCTGCCGGCAGCGCCTTGCCGTTCGGATACGTCACCCCTGACTTGGCCCAATAGGCACGCGGCTTCTTGATGGTGAGCTCCGCCTGGCTCCAATCCATCTGCGCCGGCACGCGCACCTCCTCGAGCCAAGGTTGACGGGCTTTCCAGCCGAGCCCGTCGAGATAGTTGGCGGCGGAGGCGAGTGCGTCGGGAGTGCTCCTAACCATGTCGCGCTTGCCGTCGCCATCGAGATCGACGGCATATTCGAAATAGACCTTGGGCACGAATTGGAACTGCCCGACCTCACCGGCCCATGGCCCGCGCATGTCCTGAGGCCTGAGATCGCCGCGCTGGATCACGCGCAAGGCGTTCATCAGCTGCTCGCGGAACTCGTCGGGACGCCGGCAATCGTAGGCAAGCGTGGCGAGGGAGCGGAGCGTATCCATGTTGCCCATCACCTTGCCGAAATCCGTCTCCAACCCCCAGAACCCGACCAGCACCGGTCCCGGCACGCCATAGCTCCGCTCGATCTTGCCGAAGGTGTCGGCGTATTTCTTTAGGAGACTGCGGCCAATCGCGAGCCGGTTGTTGTTGACCATGCGGCCGGAGAACTGGAGGAAGTTCTGCGTGAACACCGATTGTCCGCGATCCTTGGCGATCACGGCGGGGTCGTAGGTGACCCCGTCTAGCGCCGCCGAGATGACCGCCGGCGAGATGCCCTGCGCCGCCGCCTCTTGCTTGAAACCTTGCAGCCATCTGTCGAAACCCGACGGGCCCTTGCCGCAGGTCGCCGCCACTGAAGGCGCCGCCACTCCGAGCAGCATCGCGGTGCCAAGCGCGCCGCAAGCCGCAAATCGCATCATGCGCGTGATGTGCCTCGTCATGGGCTGCACTTGAACCGAGGTCGGAAGCCACAGTCAAGGGATGACGGCCACACCAGCGTCAACGATCGCCTTTTTGATAGGTGCCGATCAGCTCGGATTCGGCGAGCACGTGGCCTTTCATCGCAGCCTCGAGCTCGGCCTTGGTGGCATGCGCCAGATCGAGCGTAGTATCGAGCGCATAGAGTTTGTGAAAGTAGCGATGCCTGCCGACTGGCGGGCATGGACCATTATAGGCCGCCTTTTTGAAGTCGTTGACACCGTGCACCGTGCCTTCGGGCAGGCCAGTCGCCGCGGCATTTTCGGCGAGACCCGTGGCGTCGGGGGGAATGTTGTAGAGCAGCCAATGCACCCAGACGCGTCTCGGCGCTTTCGGATCCGGCGCATCGGGATCGTCCAGGATCAGGGCGATACTCTTCGTGCCCGCCGGCACGCCGGCCCAGGCAAGCGGCGGCGAGATGTCCTTGCTCTCGCAAGTATAGATGGACGGCATTGGCGCTCCAGCGTCGAACGCCGGAGAGGTCAGCGTCAAAGCCATGGCGGCATCAACTCCTTGCGCCAACAGCGCGGGCGCGCCGAACAGCAGACCGAAGACGACAAGTATCGGAATGGACCGGGACTGCTTCACCGCCATTTGCAATTTGCTGCTGGCCAGCAGCGCGCCTAGTCAGTGTGCGGCGGCAAATCCCCAAGCCGAAGTCTCTCTCGCAGCCTGTAGATTCGCCGCTCGGCTTCGCTCCTGCTTAAACCCTCGTTGAACGCTTGCGGTTCCTTGATCTCCTCCGCAAGGCGTCTGAGGGAATCAGCTTGGGCGCCGGTCATCGGTTCTCTGGTCGGCGCCCACGCGCCACGAGCGACCGTCGCCGCGCCGGAGCTCATCTCCTGCTGAACCTGAGCCTCTGATGTCTTTTTCTTCTGCATAATTCGGTAATCCCCAGCCATCCTTGGTTGTTCCGTTTTATCCAATAAATACATGTAGTGGCTGAAAAGGGCAATGATTAGGCGACGTTTGGACAAGAATTATGCAGCGTTGAGCTCAGCCTATGGCAAGTGCAGAGTCCAACGACTACATGACCCAAGAGCGTCTTGGAATTGGGTTGAGGATTGGTTATCGATGGTCGCAGCGGCTTTGTCCCATCGCAGCCACCTGCCAGGAGCCGGTCCAAACGGGCCCTACTCCGACGAGGAGACGACATGACGCACACCCCGCTACGTTATCTGGCTGCCTGTGCCGCGGCCTTGATAATTGTCATTGCGGCGACAGGTCCTGCCGCGGCGCGAATTGAGTGCCGTGGGAATTTTCAGATCACCAAATACGGCCCGATCGCCACGCCCTATTGCGAGGAAGAGCAGATCGCCTACGTGGCGCGGAGCTATGGCCAGAACGTCTCAGGATCCCAGGTCCGGAGAGACCCGCTGCTCAAGGTCTATCTCTGCCAGACCATCGGCTATGACAACCGGTTGAAGGGCTCCTGCGCCGGTTATGGGCCTGACGCCTACGCCCCCGGTCGCTGAGGGATTGCTGCGCTAGCACCTAGTCACACTGCCCGTGCGCCTGCGCCGATCGTCGTTAATGACGGCCGGACCTGTTTTGCCGCCAAAATCTCGCCACCTGACCGGGCCCGATCCGTTCCCCGCGTGTGCCGGAACACCGGCAAATCGGCCCGAAAAGGTTAATTCAATTGCCGTCAAATCGCCCCTCAATGACCGCGGGGCAGCCGATTTCTCGCCTTGTTGGCCAGTAGTTTAGCCGCACGCACTCATGCGTGCAGGCCGGCTTGATTCGTCGTCGGCCACCAACCCCAAGACATACGAGTAGGAGTTGTAACGCATGTTTCGAATGCGAGCCAAAATCGTTGCCATGGGCCTCCTTGGGGGTGCCATTCTGTTACCTGCTGATCTCGCTCTCGCTGATCAGGTCGGCCACGCCTCCTGGTATGCGCTGAGGTCGCGGACCGCGAGCGGCGAAGTAATGAACCCGAGCGCCTTGACCGCGGCCCATCGGTCCCTGCCTTTCGGCACCAAGGTGCTGGTTGAGAATCTGAACAACGGCCGTACGGTGGTCGTGCGCATCAACGATCGCGGACCCTTTGTGAAGGGACGGATCATCGACGTCTCCAAGGCTGCCGCCTCGAGCCTCGGCATGATCGGATCGGGCACCGCCCGCGTCCGGGTGAGCGCGGTCGGCAAGCGATCCTCGAAGAGCGTCGCCTCAAACGACTGACGACCTTGACGGGCCGCACCGGAAGCAGTCCGGCGCCGGACCCGAGACAATCACGAACGCCGGGCTCAAGGGCCCGGCGTTTTACATAGGGCCAAGTCAAAAGCCGATAATTAGGCGACAAATAACTGAGATTTATTTGCATCACGGCCGTTGTTCTGCCCTGGTGCCACAAGAATTTCGCTGGGCAACGTTCCGCAAAACCGGCATAGTCCAGACGAAGCGGGAAAAACCCGCCAAGCAACAACCTAGGGGACTGAGATGCTTCGCACGACACTGATCGCCGCCGGCGCGGCGCTTTGCGCTATTGCCGTCACTATGGTCGTTTCCGAGCCGGTGCAGGCCGGAAGCTGCGTCATGGTCACCGCCAAGGGGCGCGGCCTGAGCGACGGCGCCGCCGGCAAGCGCGCAGCCGCGAGACTCAACTGGCACGTCAAGCGTTGGGCTCACAAGAACAAACTGACGACCGTCCGCGTCGGAAATCCATCGACCGCATGCGGCAAAGGCATGGTCGCCAAATGCACGACATCGAAGAAGGTTTGTTCTTAGCGTAACTGTGTTCCAGCGGTGACGCATTGGTAACCATGACAGCGCTAGACTTACGGTCGATTTGGACCAGAAGAATTCAGGGAAAGAGACGTGACCATGTTTAAGTGCAAAGCCGTCTATCGGCCGCTCGCCCTGACTGCGGTCCTTGTTGCCGGCTTCTCGCTCGGCCTGCCCGCGCATGACAGTCATGCCCAAAGTGCAGGCGCGAGAAAGGCGTCTCCGCATCGCGTCGCGCCGCGCGACGCCGTGCTCGGTGGCTACTCGATGACCCTCAGCGAGATCTGGGGAGTTCCGGAAATGCCCCCGGCGCCGAAGGATTTCGGACCGCATTTCGACTTTCCGGCCGGCGGTTCGGAGTCATTGAACGGTCCCCCCGACCACTCCCCTTATCCAAATTAGCGCCAACAATTCGACCGGCTTGGCCGCCGCAACGGTCGAGATGGGCCTTGCACTTGGCTCGGTCACGACCCTAGAGTGGGCGCCTTGTGTACTGAAACCGGGTGAAGACCGGCCGCGTATGCTCTTGAAGGGATCGTGGTTGCTTTCCCCGTCTAGGGAGTTAACGAATATTGTCCGCGGTCTTTATTGGTACGCGGGCAAATTGGAAGGGGGAAAGGAGAGCTTCCCATGCGCCAGACTGGGACCGTAAAGTTTTTCAATCACTCGCGTGGCTTCGGCTTCATTACGCCTGATGACGGCGGCAAGGACGTATTCCTTCACATTTCAGCCTTGCAGCGCTCGGGACTTCCCGCCGTCGATGAAGGCCAGCGTGTCTCTTTCGAAACCGAGCCCGACCGGCGCGGCAAAGGTCCCCAGGCCATCAACGTTCAGCTTGGCGAATAACATCTCCTGACAATTTGACGTCCCACCGCGCTTTTGAGTGCGTGACTTGGCGTGTGCGCGCCCCTAGTTTCCGCCTATGGCCTTAAGTCCGTCACCCGAAGCCGCGAGCCTCGAGCTTGCGGACGTGCTCCGCAATTTGGCCTCACAGCGCAAGGCCGCGCTCGACCGGCTGTTCCAGTTCCTCGCGATCCCGAGTATTTCCACCGATCCGGCCTATCATGCGGCCTGCCTCGAAGCTGCCGACTGGTGCGCCGACACCTTGCGTGAGATCGGCTTCGCGGCACGGGTCGAGCGCACCGCCGGCAAGCCCATGGTGGTGGGCCATTGGCGCGCCGACGGCGGCGCGCCCTTCCACGTCCTGTTCTACGGTCATTATGACGTGCAGCCGCCAGATCCCCTGGAGCAATGGACCGTCCCGCCGTTCCAGCCTCACCTCGCCGCGGATCCGAAACATGGCGACGTCATCATCGCCCGTGGCGCCTCGGACGACAAAGGTCAGGTCATGACCTTCCTCGATGCCTGCCGTGCCTGGGTCGCGGTTCACGGCAGGCTCCCCGTCGACGTGACCGTGCTGCTCGAAGGCGAAGAGGAATCCGGCAGCCCGAGTCTCCCCGACTTTCTCGCGCGCCATGGCGAGGAGCTCAAAGCCGACGTCTGCCTCGTCTGCGACACGGGCCAATGGGACGCCGATACGCCGGCGATTACCGCCTTTCTGCGTGGACTTGCCTTCTCCGAGATCACCGTGACCGGACCGTCGCGGGACCTTCATTCCGGGCTCTATGGCGGTCCGGCGCAAAACCCGATCCGGGTTCTCGCCGAGCTGCTCGCAGCCATGCGCGATGACACCGGCAAGGTCACGCTCCCCGGCTTCTATGACAATGTCGTCACCCCCTCCCCGGCGCAGCTCGCGCAATGGCACGAACTCGGCTTCGACGTCGCCGCCTTCTTGGGAGAGATCGGTCTCGCCGTGCCGGCCGGAGAGCAAGATGCAAGCCTCCTCGAGCAGCTCTGGTCCCGGCCGACGGTGGAGATCAACGGCATCGTTGGCGGCTACACCGGGCCCGGCACCAAGACGGTGATTCCGTCCCAGGCCACGGCAAAACTCTCCTTCCGTCTCGTGCCCAATCAGCAGCCCGACAAGATCCTCGATGGCCTGCACCAGTTCGTCGCCGCGCGGCTGCCGTCCGATTGCGGTGTTACTTTTGCCGGCGAAGGCGGCTCGCCCGCCGTCGGTTTCGACACCTCATCGCCGCCCTTCGAAGCGGCGGTGGCCGCGCTCGAGGCGGAATGGGGCCAGCCACCGGTGATCATCGGCTGCGGCGCATCGATCCCCATCGTCGAAGCCTTCAGCTCCGAGCTCGGCATGGACGCCATGCTCATCGGCTTTGCCCTCGAGGACGACCGCATCCACTCCCCCAACGAGAAATATAATGTGAAGAGCTTCACCAAGGGCGCCAATAGCTGGGCGAGGATCTTGGGCGAGCTCGCCGCCGTCGGGGCCAATGGGCGCGGCTAGGCTCTTTGGTCTTTGCGCCGTCAGCGTGGCGGCGATGCTTGTGCTCGGCCACTTCGGCCGCGCCGAGCCCCATCGGACCGGCCAGTTCGACTATTACGTCCTCGTGCTCGGCTGGTCGCCGACCTATTGCGCTGCAGAGGGACGCGCCCGCCATGACCAAGCCTGTCGCACTGCGCGCGACCGCGCCTTCACTTTGCACGGGCTTTGGCCGCAATATGAAACGGGTTGGCCCCAGGACTGCGACGTCGGCAAGCGCCCCTGGGTTCCGCAGCAAGTGATCGAGGCGATGCGCGACATCATGCCGAGCAAGCCCCTCATGATTCACGAATACCGCGCCCACGGCACCTGCTCAGGGCTCGACCCCAGTCAGTATTTCGGCGTCGCGCGCGGCCTTTACCAGCGCATCAGCGTGCCACCGCGCTTTGCCGAAACCGAGGGGCGTCTGATGCTCTCGCCCGAGGAGATCGAGACCGACTTCCTGAAGGCTAATCCCTGGCTCGACGCCAGCATGATCTCGGTGACCTGCCGGGATCGGGCGCTGCTCGATGTGCGCGTGTGCTTCGATCGCGACTTGCTCGCGCGGAGTTGCGGCCCGAACGAGGCCCGCCGCGACTGCCGGCTAAGCCGCGTGACGGTCCCGCCCGCGAGCAACCCTTAGTCGCAACGCGATCATCAGAAGCGATAGATCAGTGAGCCCCGATAGGTGTTTACGTCGGGATCGTATTTCACGTCGCCGGCGGGGTAGGACACCGTGTCGGAATTGAAGTCGGTGAACTGGTAGTCGAAGCGCGCGCTCCAATTCGGATTGAAAGCGACTTCGGCGCCACCGCCAACGCTCCAACCATAGAACGATCCGCTCCCCGAGCCGCCACCCGGCCCGCTCACCGGAAGGTTGATGTCGGCCCAGGCGCCGCCGGCGGTGACGAACAGCATCACTTGCGGCACCACGGTGACGCCGGCACGCAGACGCAGATTGGCCATGGCGTCGATGTCGGGATTGGCGCTATTCGGGCTGCCGTTGAAATGCCCGCTGCCGTTCACGCCCGCGGCCAACAGGTCTCCCTCGAAGCCCAGCACGATCGGCCCGTTCTGCCAGTTGTAGCCACCGGTGATGCCGCCCAGCATGCCGCTGGCATCGATCGGCGTATTCGACTGCGAGAAATCGAAGGTCGAGGTGGCACCGCCAAGGGTGCCTCCGATCCACCACCCCGCGAACAGGAGCGGCGCGGCTGGAGGCGGCGCCTCATAGACGAGCGGGGGCGGCGGGGCCGCGTTGAGCATGTCGGCGGCGAAGGCGTCGCCTGAGGCCGCGGCGCCGGCCACAAGCGCGACAGCAAGAGTCAAAGCCCGGTCGAATTGTGTACGCAAAACAGACTCCCTCACGATTGGAGGCTCCGGCCCCGTTGCCGCGCCAGCGCGAATCGCGCTGGACCAAGCGCTCACGGTCCCAGGATAGTTCGCTACCCTTATGATCGGTTAACCACCCAGTGGGGCGAAACTTCGTAGCGTTAACGGCGCGTTAATGGCCATCCCAAGGCGGCTCCCGCGGGTGCCGCGGAACAGCGGGCCTCGCAGGCTCCATTAGCGCGCCTCAAACAGCGCAACGCAGCCTTGGGTCTCGACGACGACGCGATCGAACCGAGCCTTGAGTCCATCGCTCAGCGCGGTGATGTCGTCATCGAGATTGTTGAAGACGCCTTTGCGGTTGTAGAGGCCGAGCAACGCCCGCGCCGCCGCATTGGGCGCGATACCGCGGCCGAGAATGGTGGCCCCGAACAGAACCCCCCGGCCGGAGAGCAGCGGCCGCAAATGGTCCACCACCCCGAGCTTCTCCAACATGCGCCCCGGCAAACAGTGGAGCACATAGGTCAGTCCGATGCTGTCGACCGGTTCTAGGCCGCCGGGCAGAGGGGAGAACAGGTTCGCCTCGCGCAGTACCGGCCGGTAACGGCCGAGACGCTCAGCCGAGTGCGCCAAGCAGTGGCGGTTGATGTCAAGCAGGGCGAGATAGTTGAATTGCGGCGGGTTGGCGCGGTCGATGAAGAAGCCGGTGCCAACGCCGGCCTCGAGGTGGCGCGGCGAGAGGTTGGTCCGGTAGAGATCGAGCAAGCGCTCGGTGGGGCAACGCCAGGCGAAGCGATTGGAAATGCCGTGGACCAGGCGGTCGTAGACCCGAAGCATCAGCGGCGTGTACACGGCGTAAGCCGCCGCGACCGCCGCGGCGTCCGCCGGCTGCAAGCCTGGTCGATCGTCGCGATGCTCGGACATCAGCTAGCCATGGCAGCCGGAGAGGCATGAAAAAAGGGCGCCGCAAGCGGCGCCCTTTAGTTGGGAAGTGCCTTTTTGGGAAATGTCGAAACGGTTAGAACGTGGCCTTGATGGCACCCACCACCCGAGCGTCGCAGTTATCTCTGCCGCCGCTGTTGATGGCGCAATCAGTCTTGCTGTAGTTCGTATCGTAGTAGCGAATGTCAGCAGACCAGTGGTCCATGAAGCCAAGGGTCAGGCCGGCGTTCCAATAGGTGTAATTGGGCACGAGTGCCGTGTCCTCGTATAGCTGCCATCCAAGGGCGCCGCTGACGCTGGGCGAGAAGAACCCGAACAGCTTGTTGGTGAAGGAGTAGCTCGCTCCCAACTCAATGGCATCCGACTGGGTGCCGATGCCGGCCCAATCAGGAGACCAATAGTTGTTGATGCTGAGACCCAAATTCCCCCAGGTCTTAGCGGCGCCAGTTTTCAGCTCGAAATAGTCGCCTGCGTTCGCACTCGGATAGGTATATTCGAGAGCGGTGACGTTCCACGCGATGCCCCAAAAGGTGGGCGCGATGCCGCCGTAATAGTCGATCTCAATGCCATTCCCGAATGCGGTATTGGATCCCCAAATGCCGGCAAAGAACATGCCGTAAGTCGCATCGAATTCTGGCTGAACCGCAGGATCCTGACTGGTGTTGGAAATGCTGCGGAACATGTAGTCCGTCGTAAACGTCGCGGACCCCGAAAGCGCAAGCTTCGGTGGATCCCCTGCGTAGGCCTGCGCCGCAAACCCCGCGATGAGCGCAACTCCCACGATCCCCGATTTGACAATCCGTGCCAGCAATCTTCCCCGAGCCATTTGTAGTCTCCTGATCTTTTGCTTGTCCCTGCTATCGAATTTTGTTCGACAGGATCAGAGCGCCACATTCCCCCGTTGCGGTCTGATACCCCCGTACTGATCAGTGAGAATAGTCTGAGCCCTCCCTTGCGCAATTAAAAACCCTTGGTTTCCGGCAACATTTCCGGCGGTGTGATTATTTTGCAATAGCGCAACAGCGTTTGCTGATGCATTAGGCTTTGCCCCTCAGATGCCGCTCTAAGATGCTCATTGCAATCGCATAAAATTAGAATTGCTCAAATTTTCAGCGTGAATATTCGCCTCCGGGGCTGGCGCCGATAAGCGCCCTGCGTGAGGACCGCTCGGTTCACCCCGACAGATTGCAGAAAATTCCAGGCGGTAACGCCGGCAGGCTCAAGTCGCGATTCGGCGACCCGTGGCGCTCGGGCGATCAAGGACCGTGCACCGACAGGCGTCGCCTAACCCTGGGCAAGGAATGTCCGCACCTCCTCGGCGAATACCTCCGGCGTGTCGTGGGGGATCCAATGGGAGGCATCCTCGACCCGGGCCAGGCGGGCATTCGGAATCTCGCTCGCGAGCCGCTCGCCATCCCGAATCGTCTGCCAGGGGTCGTGCACGCCCCAGAGACAAAGGGTTGGCGCCCTGATTTCCCCATGCCTCGCAACCAGCATGGTGGTGTGATTGGTGTTGAGGGCGCTGGCATTGCGGATGATCGAGATTTTGCCCTCTTCGTCGCTATAGGGGGCGACGATGCCGGCTTCGAACTCCGGCGTCAGCCGATCTCGATTAAAGAGGCCGTCCGGCAAGCCGGAGGCGAGAAAATCAGCCACCTCCCGTGGCGCCTTGCTGCGCCAGTTCGGATTGCCGAGCGCGATCATGTCGTCGATCGGCCACGAATCGTAGGCCACGACATTGGTCAGCACGAGGCGGGCGACGCGGTCGGGATGGTGGATGGCCATGATCAGCGAGACGCCGCCGCCGGTGTCATGGCCGACGAAATGCGCGCGCTCGATGCCGAGGTGGTCCATCAACCGCAGAATCATCTCGGTTTGGGCCACAAGCGAGCGGTCGAAGAAATCGCGCCGGTCGGAATAGCCATGGCCGAGGAAGTCAGGGGCAATGACGCGGTGGTGCGGCGAAAGCAGCGGGATCACTTCGTTGTAGAGGAACGACCAGGTGGGAATGCCGTGCAGCAGCATGACCGGCTCGCCCGCGCCGACATCGGTCCAGGCGACGCGGAGTGGCGTATAGCTGAGGCCGTCGAGGTCCGCCGCCGTCTGTCTTTGGCGGAAGGCTTCATGTCCGAGGGGTGTTGCCGGGTCCGCCGCCGCCATGCCTCCGGCGCCTCCCCGCGCCAAGCGAAGCTAATATTGCTCTGATTTCTCGGAGACTTCCTGGTACCAGCGGCTGCGCGTGCCGATCTTGGCGCGCATTTTCCAGCCCAAGGTCTTCGGCGCCGTCTCGACGGCGTTGAGCAACGCCTCGATGCGGCCGCGGATTACGCCATGCTCCTTCGGCCCGATCGAGGGGAACTCGGTGAAGTAGTCCGGCACCCGCTTCAGATTGGTGGTGAAGGTGTAATAGAAGCCCCAGTCCTGGCGCATCATGTCGACGATATAGGCGGTGTCGATCGACTTCGGGCCCGGCTCCTGATGCGACAGCGGATGCTCGAGCATCAGCACGATGGTGTCCTTGAAGTCCTTGAGGTTGATCTCGACGATCTGCATCTTCTCGAGCAGCAGGTCCGTCGTGCAGATCGTCGGCTTGTCGAGTCCGAGCCGGTCCTTGAAGGGGACGCGGTGGCAGAAATAGAGCTCGTCGGCGAACACATCGACGTTGAGACCGGTATCCTTGTGCAGATAAGCGTGGCGGGCGCCTTCCGAGGCCATGTAGATGCCGTCGTCTGGCTCGTAGCCGCGCGCGGTGAGGAACTCGCGGATGGCCCGGTTCTGCTTCTTTTCGGCGCCGAAATCGACGTCGGTCAAAACCCGCTTGGTATCTTGAAACAGATGCAGATTATTGGGGCACTGGAGACGATAGGCGATCGAGCCGAGAATGCGGAGCCGTATGCCTTTGGCTTCCGCGTCGTGAACGAGCGCGAGCGCTTCGTCGACAAACTCCAGGTTAAGACCTGGATCGGCGGGCATTTGATTCAACTGTCCCTCCTCGGGCTGCCGGTCGGGGAAACCATTTGACGCCTCTCCCTCCCAAAAGGCGACAGGTCATGCTGCCACTTGGGGCGGCGAAGGGGGCGGAACGCGCAAAGCGCCCCGCCCGCTCCTGCCGACGCAAGGCGCTGGATTCATTCTATGGGGATCTCCTTGAATGCCAGCGTCACGTCGATGCCCTGCGAGCGCCGGATCAGCTTCATGACGTAATAGAAGGCGAAGCCGAGCACGAAAACGCCAGCGACGATGATGACTTGGGTTGGGTCGTGGCCTGCAGCATTCGGATCGAAGAACAGCGTCCAAAAATAGAACTGAGACGCAAGGAAGCCGCCGAAGCAGGCCACGCTCATCATCGGCAGGCCGAAAATGGTCCTGCTGGCGATCGGCGACTTTTCGTAGAGCTGCGGCCGGAGATATGGGAAAAATATCCCGGCGCCGAGCACCACGGACCACGCCAGCACCGCGGCCTCGATCAGGATAACGATCCTGGAGAACCACGGCGTGAACACGAACAGCGCCATGAAGATCAGATTGACGATCGTGGTCACGGTTATGGCGACCATTGGCGTGTGATAAGTTTCAGAGATCTTGCCGATCGGCGCCGGAGCGACCCGGTCGAACGCCCAAGCCACGATGGCCCGCACACCAAAGGTGTGCATGCCCGGAATCCACATCCACATCCACAGCGCCAGACCGAGCGAGGTGATCACCGTGATCAGTGGAGACTTGGTGAGAATGCCGGTCAGGAGCGCGACGGCCGGATCGGTCGGCGTAGTCAGGCCGCCATTGCCGCTGAGGACGTTGTAGACGGCGGTGCCGAGGAACTCGAAGCCGAACACCTTGTAGGCGAGCCAAATGGTGATGATCCAAGCCACGGTGGAGCACAGCACCGCGCCGAGCATTCCCACCGACTGCGACTTGCCGACCGACTTGATCTCACCGCCGATGGCGATGGAGAAAGCGGCGCCGACCAGCGGCAGAAATGGCCAGTTGGAGACTAGAATGGTCTGCCAGAGATCGGTTGCAGGTTCGCCCCAGCCCTTCTCCTTGCCGCTGGCGATGATGGCGTTATAGGCGTCAGGCACGCCAAGCGACGGCCCCACCAGCGCGTTGAGATTGGTGACGAACTGCTCCCGGGTCGACATGGCCAGCACCACGATCATGAAGACCGTGCTGGCCATGGCGAGAATGAAAACCCATTTGTTGACCGTGAGATAGAAGCGCATGCCAAAGGAGAGAACGACCTGCGACAGGATCAGAATCGCGGCGCCGATCAGGAATGTCGCCCACGGCTGGA
This sequence comes from uncultured Alphaproteobacteria bacterium, assembly GCA_963732955.1. Lineage (GTDB taxonomy): Bacteria > Pseudomonadota > Alphaproteobacteria > Rhizobiales > Methyloligellaceae > Methyloceanibacter. Next base: position 197,601 of record CAVTBH010000004.1, on the reverse strand, counting down.
GCATCGTTTGCGAGATCGACAGGAAGGTCTCATTGCCTGTCAGGAGGCTGAGCGCCGCAAACATCGGGGCCAACGCCAGGATCACGATCCAATAGGCGGCGATCGCGCAGTAGAACAGCCAGGCGGTGATCTCCACCAAACTCATGGTGAGCGCCAGCGCTGGCGGCAGGATGCGCGATCCGAACACGTAGATGCCGCCAGACCGTGGCAACGTAATCGTCCAGGTGATGAAGCCGAAGGAGATCAGCGCCATGGCGACGCCGGCGATGACGCAACCCCAAATGAGGTTGCCTTGCGGATAAAACGCCGGGCCGTAATACAGCATCGACCCGACGCCGAGGCCGATACTGACGAGACCGAGATCGTAAATGAAGGTGTCCGCCAGCCCCGCGGTTCGGATCAGCCCGGAGGCCTTTCGCAGGAATATTCGTTTGTCTGCGCCAACATCAGTAACCGACATTTTCCCCTCCTTCTGTCGATGCGTCGCTCGCCGGTGTGCGCCGTTACCCTTGCGTCAGATTGGTTTGGGTGACTTGGCCGTCGCGGAGAGTGATCATGGCCCCCTGCAGGATGCCCTCGGGGTAGACGCTGCCCGGATTGATACAGATGGTCTTGCCGATATTGATCTTGGCGCGCCCTTCATGGATGTGGCCGTGCAGACCGAGGAGCGGCTGGTATTCCTTGATGACGTCCGCCAGGGTCTGACAGCCGGCATGGATTTGTGCCGGCAGGCCCATCTCGTAGACGACCTGAAGGTTCTTATCGAGCTTGGGGCAGGCATCGAGTGCGGTCCCCATCGGCGGACAATGGACATTGAAGATGCAGCGGCTCATGTCGGCGACCTGCGGGATGAGTTCGGCGAAGCGGGAGACGTACTGGTTTTCGGTGTATTCCCGCTCGGTGTCCCACGGCGTCGGTGTCGAGCCGCCGCAGAACAGCATCTGATAGCCGCCCTTGAACTCGCACACCTGCATCTCGTGAAAGTCGAAATGCGGCGCCTGGGTCAGGATCTCGTCGATCTCGCGGAAGTCGTCGTTGCCGGGAATGGCCACCAGCGGAATCTCGGTGCCCTTGAGCTTGGTCGTGGCGAACTCGGCCCATTCCCGCACCCGCTCCAGGACCAGGCGCTTGAACAGCACGGCCTGGGCCTCCGGGTCTTCCCGGAGCGCCTGAAATTCGGCCTCCGACATCACCGTCGGATAGAAGCCGATATTGCCTTGGCGCTTGACGAAATCGTCGAGCTCGGTCTTGTCGTTGATCTGCACCTGCTCGCCATGCTGGAAGGCGAGGAAGGTGCCGTCCTCCTGCTCCGCGATCGGGATCACGGCCTTGCCGGTAAGATCGCCGCCGAGGACGAGGACGTCGGCACCGTAGAATTTCGCGCCGTTGACGAACTTCTTGAAGCAGACATTCGAGCCGTGAAGGTCTGAAGCGAAGAAGATCTTCACTTCCCCGTCGCCGCCCTTGTCCTTCTTGCGCCAAAACACCGCGGCACTCCCGTGCTCAGAATTTCGTCAGGTAGTTGTCGATCTCCCACTGGGAAATTGAGTTGTGGTACGACCACCATTCGGTCTTCTTCACGTCGATATAGGCGTCCCGCAATTCGTCGCCCATCACCCGTCGCCCGAGATCGTCCTGCTCGAAGGCGGTAATCGCCTCGAATAAGGTCTGCGGCAGCTGCCTGATGCCCCGCGCGTCGAGCTCCTGGTCCGACAGCTCGTACATGTTGACGAATTGCGGATCGCCCGGATCGAGATCCTGCTCGATGCCGTCGAGGCCGGCCGCCAGGAACATGGCCGCGGCGAGATAGGGGTTCATCGACGGATCGACCGCCCGGCATTCCCACCGCGCGCTTGACAGGTCGTGGTGAGCGTCGCGGCGATCGCCTTCGATGTGCGGCCGCAGCGAGGGCACCCGGAACATGTGGGTGCGGTTGTTGCCGCCGTAGGAAATGAAGATCGGCGCCCAGGTGTAGCCCGTCATCGAACCGGTCTTGATCAGGCGCTTATAGGAGTTGACGGTGGGGCAGCTCACGGCAACGAGCGCCGCGGCGTGCTTCTTGAGGCCGCCGAGGAACTGATAGGCGCGCTGCGACAGGCCACAGCCGCGCGGATCGGCGCTGTCTCCGGAAATGTTCTTCCCGGTGCTCACGTCGGCGAGCGACATGTTGAAATGCGCGCCGGATCCCGTCCGGTCGGCGTAGGGCTTGGGCATCATGGTCGCTTCCCAGCCATATTTGCGGGCAAGCTCCTTCATCATCAGCCGCCACACCACGAAGCGGTCGGCCATGGTCATGACGTCGGCATAGGCGAAGTCGAACTCGAACTGGCCGTTGGCGTCCTCGTGATCGAAGGAGTGCACCTTCCAGCCGAGCTTGTTCATCGACGACACGACGTCGTTCAGAAATTCCAGATTGATGAGCGTGAGCGAGGCGTCGTAGGCCGCCTTGGCGATGGTGTCCCGGGGGTCGTTCGGGGCGAAGCCGTTTTGGGCGGCAGGGTCGAGCCTGACGATATAGGTCTCGCATTCGACGCCGAGATTGAACGTGAGCCCCAGCCCGGCGGCGCGCGCCACCTGCTTCGCCAGCGCCGTGCGCGAACACATCGAATAGGGCTGCTCGTGATAAGCGAGATGCCCGGGGATCACGGCCACGTTCTGCCGCCACGGGAGCTGCATCACGGCATCCGGGTCCGGAACCACCGCGAGCTCATCGTCATGAGGACCCTGGCCGAGCCCGTCGAGCGCGGCGCCGGTGAACAGCTCCGAGCCGCGCATCATCCTGTCGAAATGATCGATCGGGACTGTCTTGGTCTTGGCGATGCCGTGAACGTCGACGTAGAGCGGCATGCAATATTCGACGCCCTTCTCCATCAGGCTCCGCATCGTCTCCCGCTCCGGCTTGCCGCTGCCCGCGGCTTCGAACTCCGCTCCGGTCTTGATTTCGTTCATGGATGCTTGCTCTCCCTTGAGCCTACGCAAGCCGGGAAGCCTGTTTGAGAAGCGGCCGTCTTGTTGTTCCCCGTGATCGGGCTGCGCAGATCTGTTGGCCGGCGCCCTCTGTCACTCCCTTTGAGGCCGCGATCGGCGACACGCAAAGTGGGAGGACGCGTGGACAGAGCCCAACTGTGCTCGCCTCTAATTAAACAGTCAATTAGTTTATCGGACGGTCGATGCGCATAGTTTGATCACGCTGCGCAACATGCAGGCAGCAAAACGCCGGTTTTACAGGCAGTCTGGCGTGAGATGCCAGAGGGGCTGAGGACGATATCAACGCCGCTGCGGCCGCATCCGCTGCTTGCCGGAATAGCCGAGCATGTCCAGCACACGCCGGTGCAGGTCGCGCACCGCCGCTTCCAGATTGAAATCCGACAGGATCACCGCGCGCACCATGCAGCCGTCGAGATAAGTCGAGATGAACTGCGCCATGGCTTTGGGGTCAACGGGTTTGAACAGCCCCTGCTTGATGCCTTGGCGGATCACCTTCGACAGCAGCTTGCGCTCTTTGTCGTAGAAGCTCTCAATCGCCGCGGCGATCTGGGGGTCGCCTTCATGAGCGCCTCTGAAATCGAGCGCGATCTTCACGAAACGGTGGATCTCCGCATATTTGTTGACGTGGTTCTCGAGCCACGCCGAGATCACGCTTGGTGGATCGGCGCTGCTGTCTTCCAGCGCGCGCACATTCTCGAAGGCGCGGCCGACGGCGTGCTCGATCGTTGCCCGAAATAGGTCGGTCTTGCTGTCGAAATAATAGTAGAGCAGCGCCGTATTGACGCCGAGCGCCTTGGCGATGTCCTTGATCGTCACCGAGGCAAAATTGCGCTCGGCAAACAGGTCGAGTGCGGTCGCCATGAAGGTGTCGACGCGGGCGGCGCTGTGATCCTCGCGCCTGGGGCCGATCGGAGCTGCCCTGCGCATCTCCCGCTCGCCGCGCTTCATGCGTTCAAGACCCCTAGTTGGTTGATGCGCCATCTGTTCTTCTTCTTCTCTGATCTCGTTCATTGGCTTGCTCCGCGGCCACGGCCCTCCTAAGGCGCGCTGACCGAGTTCGTCCCTGCCGAATTACACCAACCGCAACTTCCCGGAAAGCGTCCGCGCCCGATTTCGGGGCGCAAAAGCCCGACGAGCCTCAAATCGACGATCAACGACACTAGGACCGGTCGGGAGTAGGATGCAATGCACTTGCACGGACTTGCTTTAAGGAAGCGGTTAAGCAACACTCAACGCTAATTAATTGACCAATTAATGTCTGTGGGGGACGCATGCAAGACGCAGCCGCCAGCCGCGCCCAAGCCAACAGGTTGGCCTTCGACCGGCTCACCACCTCGGAGCCGACCTTGATCGACGTCCGGCCTGCCGGCGAGGTGGTCCCGGGCTTCACGCCGGCGACCATCCTCACCTCCGGACCGCCGACGCCGTGGCCGGATTATAGCGGCGGCCAGCGCGAGGCCATCATCGGCGCTGCCCTGTTCGAGGATCTCGGCGCAACCAGGGACGACGTCATCGCGAAGCTCGGCGCCGGCGAGATCACGGTCGGGGCCTGCCACGATTTCGGCTGCATCGGCTCGCTCGCCGGTGTCTATTCCGCCTCGATGCCGGTGTTCGTCGTCGAGAACACGGCATTTGGCAACGTCGCTTATTGCAACATCTACGAGGGCTCCAACCCGCGCCGCTTGAACTACGGAGTCTATGACAACGGCGTGCGCGAGCGGCTGCTGCTGATCCAGAACGAGATCATCCCGGTGATTGCCGAGGCCCTGCATGAAGCGGGCCGCATCCCGCTCAAGCCTATCATCAAGCGGGCGCTCGGCATGGGCGATGAGCTTCATTCGCGAAATACAGCCGCGGCGCTTCTGTTCTTGCGCGAACTCACGCCAGCCTTTCTCAGGCTTGCCGCCTCGGGAAGCGAGCGCATTACCACGGCGGTCAAGGCCATGACCGACGACCATTACTTCTTTCTCCGGCTCTCCATGGCGGCGGCTAAAGCGACCGCCGATGCCGCCCGTGACATCGAGGCCTCAAGTGTCGTCACAGCGCTCGCCTTCAATTGCAACGGCTTCGCCATTCGCGTCGGCGGCCTTGGCGATACCTGGTTCAAGGGCCCGCATGCCTCCGTCGAGGCCAAGCTGTTCGAAGGCCACAGCGACGACGAGATCACCTGGATGGGCGGCGAGAGCATCATCACCGAGACCATCGGCCTCGGTGGCTTCGCCCAGGCCTCTGCCCCCGCCCTCCAGGCCTATCAAGGCGGCTCTTACGCGACCATGATCGCGCGCAATGAGGAACTCTATCAGATCACCGTCGGTGAGAACCCGGATTATCTCCTTCCTGCCCTCGGCTATCGCGGCTCGCCGACCGGCATCGACATCATGAAGGTGATCGAGACCGAGGTGCTCCCGGTCATGGATGTCGGCATCGCGGGCCGCGACGGCGGCCAGATCGGGGCCGGCGTAGTACGCCCTCCGCTCGCCTGCTTCGAAGCAGCTGCCGAAGCCTATCGCCGACGCTACAACTGAGCATGCCCACGTCGGCGGAGAACGGTTCCGATGGCAGGCTTCGACATCTATGAGCTCGGCGACGTGCCGTTGCAGGCGGGCGTGCTGCTGCGCAACGCCAAGCTCGCCTACGCCACCTACGGCACGCTCAATGCGGCGGCCGACAACGCGGTCGTGCTGCCGACCTTCTATACCGGTACACACATCCGCAACGAGCCCCTGTTCGGCGCGGGCCGCGCCATCGACCCGGCGCGGCACTTTGTGGTGTCGATCAACCTGTTCGGCAACGGCTATTCGTCGTCGCCCAGCAACACCCCTCCCCCGCAGGACGGCCCACGCTTTCCCCATATCACCCTATTCGACAACGTCGCCTGCCAGCACCGGCTGCTCACCGAGCGTCTCGGCGTCAAGCGCATCGCGCTCGTGCTCGGCTGGTCGATGGCGGCGATGCAAGCCTATCAATGGGCGGCGCAATATCCGAGCCTGGTCAAGGCGATCCTGCCCTATTGCGGCGCGGCCCGCTGTTCTCCCCTCAATCACGCATTCCTCGATGGCCCCAAAGCGGCGCTCGAGGCGGACTGCGCCTGGAACGGCGGCGACTACGCAACGCCGCCGGAACAGGGCTTGCGCGCCTTCGGCCGTGTCTATGTCGCCTGGGCGTACTCCCACGCATTCTTCGCCAAACGCCTCTATCGCGAGCTTGGCTTCTCCACCCTCGAGGACTTCACGCGCGACTGGGAGCGGGATCACCTCAATTGGGACGCCAACGACCTCCTCGCCAAGATCTGGACCTGGCAGCATGGCGATATCAGCGACAACGCCATCTATGGCGGCGACTTCACCCGCGCTTTGCAGTCGATCACTGCGCGCGCGATTCTGATGCCGTGCAGCAGCGACATGTATTTCGTGCCCGCGGACAACGCGGCCGAATTCCGGAACATGCGTCGCGCCGAGCTGCGTGTGTTCGAATCCCCGTGGGGCCATTGCGTGGGCTCGCCGGGACGCGTGCGTGAGTTCCAGCGCGCACTCGATGACGCCGCCGCCGAATTGCTGAGAGGATAAAGTCATGAAGGCTCTCGTTCTGTCCTCGAGCCCGCGCCGGAACGGTAACTCCGCGCTGCTCGCCGAAGCCGTCCTCGAGGGCCTGGGCGAAGCCGGACATGAAGCCGATCTGGTCTTTGCCGACGATTTTCTCCACGCCTTTCTGCGCGACTGCCGCAAATGCCGGAAGCCGGACGGCGAATGCGCGATCGAGGACGGCTTCCGCGAAGTGTTCCTCGACCGCTATCTGCCGGCCGACGGCTTTATCGCTGCGACGCCGATCTACTGGTACGGCACCTCTGCGCAGCTCAAGGCGTTTTTCGATCGCACCTTCTGTTACTACGCCGCTTCCTATCCTGGCTCCGAAGACGTGATCAAGGGCATGACCGGCAAGCGCATCGGCCTCGTGCTGAGCTCGGAGGAGACCTTTCCGATGGTCTCCGGCGGAGTACTCTCCCAGATCCAGGAATTCTCCCGCTATACGCACTCGACCTTCGTCGGCGTGGTGCACGGCTACGGCAACGCCCGCGGCGACGTGCTGCGCGATCCCGGCGAGCCCATCAAGGCGGCGCGTCGCTTCGGCAAGGAGTTCTTCACGCGGCATGCAAGCGACTACCAGATCGACAGTGTGCGGCCGGGGCGTGTCTGGGGCTGATCGCTCACGTCGCCGTCAGCAGCGCCGTGCCCACGGCGATCAGACCGATCGCCGCCCATTGCGTCTTGCTCACCGACTCGTTGATGACGATCCGCGCCAGCAGCACCGTCACCACGCTGAAGCCAGAGGCGACGATTAGGGTGATATGCGGCTGGGCACTGTTGGCGCCGGCGAGCAGCGTAAAATAGCCGGCGGAATCGAGGCCCGCCTGGAGGCTGACGAAGGGGAGCCAAGCGGCCGGCACCCGCGGCCTGACGCCTTGGACGAACAGGATCAAGACAATGAAGAGGAGGCCGGTGCAGCGGCCGACCCACATTGTCTGCAGCGCACCGATCAACGGCGTCGACACCTGAGCGGTGAGAAAAATCGCGGCATAAGCCACCGAGGCGCCGATGGCGATCAGCAGCGTGACCCGGTTTCTCTCGGCATCGGCGCGGTCTGTCTCGGACGTCGCGCTGCGGGTGATGGCGATGCCGCCGCCAAGAATGGCTATCATCGCGGCCCATTGCAGCGCGCTCGGGCGCACACCCGCGAGCACGTTCCCCAGCAACACCAAGGCGGGATGCGCGGCGACGATCGGCGCCACCACCGCAATTGGCCCGCGGGCCAAGGCGACATAAAGCAGGATGCACATCACGGCGACGAAGATGCCGTGGGCAACGGCGAAACCATTGCCGAGCGGCGACCACGTCAGCCCGGCCCCGCTCGCGATGAGCCAGAGGGTGGCTCCCAAGGCCCCGACCAGAAGCACGAAGCCGTAGGTCAATGGCGCTCCGAGGGCCCTCGCACTGAACCGCGCCATGAAATCGGCGCCGCCGAGGCTGAGCGCGCTCGCCAACCCGAACAGCGCCGAGATCATGGGGCCTCGCGGCCGGCGCCATCGCGCCTTTGCCACCTGCGCCAACTCGGTGTTGAATTGGAGATTGCCGCGCCTTGGCCCCCGGCCAAACCGAGACTCAAAGGTGTCCTGTCATGCTCCGCCCCACGCCCCACTTCTCCCGCAAGGTCGATTGGAACCTGTTGAAGACGTTCCATGAGATCGTCGAAGCCGGCGGCGTCAGCCGCGCCGGACGGGCGCTTCGCCGCAAGCAGCCGGCGCTTAGCCTGGCGCTGAAGCGCCTCGAGGCAGAGCTCGGCGTCACCTTGTGCCGGCGCGGGCCGCGCGGCTTCGAGCTGACCGATGAAGGCATGCTGGTCGCCGACACCTGCCGCTCGCTGAACTCTCTCGTCCGCAATGTGCCGAAGCGGCTCAGCAACCTCACCGAGGAGGTCCGCGGCAGGATCTCGATCCAGGTGATATCGAGTTTGGTATGCGAGCGCTTTGACGCCGCCATCGCGCGGTTCCACGACCGCCATCCCAGGGTCGAGATCCTGATCGACATCACCACCTGGGACTCGGTTGCCGCGGCGCTGCTCCGCGACGAGATCGACATCGGCGTGGCGCCGGCGCAGACTTTGCGCTCCGATCTCAGCTATGACTTTCTGTTCGATGAGGTCCAAGGCGCCTATTGCGGTCCGACTCATCCGCTTTTCGGCAAGACCTTCGACGACCCGTCGGCGCTGTCCAAGCAGGCCTTTGTCCTCACCGGCGCGGATGAGCCGGATGTGCTGACGGCCTATCGGACACGCCATGGGCTCGGCCTTCAGGTCGCCGGCCTATCGGAGCATCTCGACGAAGCGAAGCGGCTCACGATGTTGGGCGTCGGCATCTGCTTTCTTCCCGAAGGCTTTGCCGCGCCCGACGTTGCGACCGGCCGGCTGTGGCCGCTCCTGCATCGTGCCGAGCTGCCGAGCATTTCCGTGTTCGTCATCACCAACCAGCGCGCCCCCTCCAAGCTCGCGCGCCAGCTGCTCCTCGCCGAAATCGGCGTCTCTGGAGGCGGCAATTGAAGCGCTAAAATCCATTATCGGGCTGGCGATTTTGCCGCCTGCGGGGCGCCGCAGCATTAATCTCGTCAATGCTGCTCAATTGAGCATTTCGCTCTGTTCCACGAGCGGGCCGGTGCGCCATATTTACCCGAAGTCTGGCAGCGAGGACACGACATGGCAGGACGGAAGAAGGGCGGCGCCGATCACGAGCATCACCACCCGCACACCCATGGTGTCAGGCGCGAGGACACCGATGGCGCCAAGACCATGGCCAAGCTCGCCCGCATCTCGCAGAAGAAGCAGGGCGAGGACACGAGACGATCATTGAAGCTCGGACTTGAAGCCGCCAACTCCGTCGTCGATCGCAATATCTCGCTGTTCAGCCGCGGCCATCAGCCCGCCTTCGCCGGCATCAACACCTTCATGAAGGCGCCCTATTGCGAGGACATCCGCAAGGTCGGCGACTTCGAGGCGGCCTTCGTCGGCGCGCCGTTCGATTCCGCTACCACCTACCGCCCCGGCACCCGCTTCGGCCCGCAGGCGGTGCGGCGCATCTCGGCGCTCTATGACGGCTATTGGTTCGACGGCGGCGTCGATATCTATGAGGAGCTCGACCTCTGCGACGCCGGCGACATCTTCGTCATTCCCGGCAATATCGAGAAGACCTTCGACCAGGTCACCAAGGCCGTGTCGCATATCTACACGTCGGGCGTATTTCCCATCATCTGCGGCGGCGACCACAGTCTCGGCTTCCCCAATGTCCGCGGCATCGCCCCACATATCGACGGCAATGTCGGCATCATCCACATCGACCGCCACATCGACATCCAGGAAAAGGATATGGATGAGCGCATGCACACCACGCCGTGGTTCTGGACCACCCACGAAGGCACGGTCACGACCCACCGCGATCACAGCCACATGCATGACGTCGGCCTGCCGAACTGCCATCCGAAGAACCTGGTTCAGGTCGGCATCGGCGGCTGGTACGGCAACAGGCCTGGCACGGCAGTCGCCAAACGTCGCGGGACCAGCGTCCTCACCATGCAGGACATCGACAAGCACGGTCCGAAGAAGGCGGCCGAGATCGCGCTCGAAATGGCCTGGGAAGGCTGCAAGGCGGTCTATCTCTCTTTCGACATCGATTCCATCGATCCTGGCTTCGCCCCGGGAACCGGATCGCCCGAACCAGGTGGCCTCCTGCCCCGCGAAGCACTGGAGATGATCCACACCATCGCCGCCGAGGGCTTGTGCGGCATGGAGGTAGTCGAGGTTTCCCCGCCTTACGACGTTAACGACAACACCGCACAGCTCGCCTGCCGCGTGATCCTCGACGTGGTGGGCACGCTCGTGGACCACGGCCATCTCGGTCACCGCGACAAGGTGATGAAATAGCCGGAGCGTCTCTCGGTTGACTTGCGCGAGGTTGCCATTCCGGCGCTAACCCGGCTAAGCAGGTTGGCCGCCGACCGGCGGCGGTGATCAACGCAAGCAGCGACCAGCCCGACGAACATCATGGGTGAGGAACACGGACGTCCGACCGCCCTTGTGACCGGAGCCGCCGCCAGGCTCGGCCGCGCCATTGCGCTCGATCTCGCGACGCGTGGCTGGCAGATCGGCGTGCATTATCATCGCTCAGCCGCCGCGGCAGAAGCTCTGGTCGGCGAGATCGAGCGCCTCGGCTCCAAGGCGGTCGCGCTCCAAGCCGATCTCACCCACGAGGATCAGCTTCGCCGCCTGGTGCCGTCCTGCGCCGAACAGCTTGGCGCCCCGACCTGCCTCATCAACAACGCCGCGAGGTTCGAAGCCGACGCGATCGAGACGCTCGATTGGGCCGGTTGGCAGGCCGAACTCGACGTCAATCTCCGCGCGCCAGTATTCCTCACCCAGACCTTCGCCAGCGCGCTTCCCCAGGATGCCTCCGGATCCGTCATCAATATGATCGATCAGAAGGTGTGGCGGCTGACGCCTGAGGAATTCTCCTACACCATCGCCAAGTCGGCGCTGTGGACCGCGACGCAGACCCTGGCACAGGCGCTCGCGCCGCGCATCCGCGTCAATGCCATAGGTCCCGGCCCGGTGCTGCCGAACCGCCGCCAGAGCGAGGCCGAATTTGAGCGCGAATGTCGCGCGACCCTGCTTGGGCGTGCCGCAACCGTCGAGGAGGTTTGTGGGGCGATCCGCTTTCTGCTCGAAACGCCTTCGGTGACCGGGCAGATGATCGCCCTCGACGGCGGCCAGCACTTGCTCTGGCGGCCGGGCGAAGGCGCGAAATCCTAGGGACAAAACGCGTTCCGGAAGGCGAGACCTTGAATGGGCCCGCTTCCAGGTCCTACCTTCGCCCCAGGCCCGGCGCGTTATCGAAGCGCTGAAAACCTTAGGATTCCATGCCCCTCGAGAAGCCCGACAGCGCCAGTCCTTCGCTTATTTCCCGCGCGCGAGACGCCGTGCTCGGGGGAGAACAGGGTGCGGATGTCATCGCCCGCCACGCCAAGACCGCGCCGGCCGGTCCCGGCGTCTATCGCATGATCGATCCGCAAGGCGAGGTGCTCTATGTCGGCAAGGCACGGCACCTCAAGAAACGCGTCCTGAGCTATGCGCGTGGTCAAGGGCACAATAACCGCATCGCCCGCATGATCGCCGACACCGCGAGCATGGAGTTCGTCACCACCGCGACCGAAATGGAAGCGCTGCTGCTCGAGGCGAACCTCATCAAGCGGCTGAAGCCCCGCTACAACGTGGTGCTCCGCGACGACAAATCCTTTCCATTCATTCTCATCGCCCGCGACCATCAATTCCCGCAGATCCTGAAACATCGCGGCGCCCGGAGCCGCAAGGGCGACTATTTCGGCCCGTTCGCGTCGGCGGGCGCCGTCGGCCGCACCATCAACACGCTACAGCGGGCCTTTTTGCTTCGGTCCTGCTCGGACGGCTATTTCGAGACGCGGGCCAGGCCGTGCCTGCTCTATCAGATCAAGCGCTGTAGCGCCCCCTGCACCGGCGAGGTCACGGAAGAGGCATACGCGGCGCTCGTCGACGAGGCACTCCGCTTCCTCACCGGCGAGAGCGACGAGGTGAAGCGGCGCCTGCACAAGCTCATGGACGAGGCGAGCCTGAAGCAGGACTATGAGCGCGCGGCGAGCTTCCGCGACCGCCTGACGGCGCTGTCGCATGTCCAGTCGCATCAGGGTGTCAACCCCGAGAGCGTCAAGGACGCCGACGTCTTCGCTGCCCATCAAGACGCGGGCCAGACCGCAATCCAGGTGTTCTTCTTCCGCACCGGCCAGAACTGGGGCAACCGCGCTTATTTCCCCCGCGCCGACAAAAGCCTGCCCGTGGAGGAGGTGCTGGAGCCCTTCGTGGCGCAGTTCTACGACGACAAGCCGCCGCCGAAGCTCGTGCTCCTGTCCCACGACATCCCCGGCAGGCGCTTGCTCGGCGAAGCCTTGTCGCTCCGTGCCGGCCACAAGGTGAGCGTGCTCGCGCCGCAGCGCGGCGAGAAGCGCGATCTCGTGGCACAGGCTCTGATTAATGCCCGCGAGGTCCTGGCGCGGCGACTTGCCGAGTCGTCCTCGCAAGCCGCCATCTTTGCCCGTCTTGCCGAGCTGTTCGACCTCGAGGAGCCGCCCGAGCGCGTCGAGGTGTTCGACAATAGCCACATTTCCGGCACCAATCCTGTCGGCGCCATGATTGTGGCCGGAATGGAGGGCTTCATCAGGAATCAATATCGGAAGTTCAACATGCGCTCCGAGGACCTTGCTCCTGGAGACGATTACGCCATGATGCGAGAGATGCTCACACGGCGCTTCAGCAAGCTCGCGCGCGACAAGGACGCGCCGTCCGGATGGGCCGCGCCTGATCTCGTCCTGATTGACGGCGGCCCCGGGCAGCTCGCGGCGGCGACCGCCGTGCTGGAGGAGCTCGGCCTCACCGACATCAAGGTCGCGGCGATCGCCAAAGGACCCGATCGCAACGCCGGCCGCGAGCGCATTTATCTCAAGGGGCGCGAGCCGCTGCTGCTCGAGCCGCGCGATCCCGTGCTCTATTGCATCCAGACGCTCCGCGACGAGGCCCATCGCTTCGCCATCGGCGCCCACCGTGCCCGCCGCAAGAAGGCGATCCACGCTTCCCCGCTCGATGAGGTTCCAGGCATCGGTCCATCGCGGAAGCGCTCTCTGCTCAAGCATTTCGGCTCGGCCAAGGCCGTGAGCCGCGCCGGCATCACCGATCTCGCCGCCGTCGGCGGCATCAGCGCCCAGATGGCGAAGACGATCTACGAGCACTTCCATGAGGGAGGACGATGAGTTGGACGGAGGCTCCAACATGATGAGCCAGGGAGCACGGAGCGCGCCGCGCGAACGCACGCCGAGCCGCTTCTGGAATCTGCCCAACATCCTCACCTATGGCCGCATCGTCGCCATCCCGGCGCTGGTCGCCTGCTTCTTCGTCGCGGGCGATTGGGGACGCTGGCTCGCCATGTGGATCTTCATCGCCGCGGGCGTCAGCGATTTCCTCGACGGCTATCTCGCCCGCGCCTGGCAGCAGCAGAGCGCCGTCGGCCGCATGCTCGACCCGATCGCCGACAAGCTGATCGTGTCGGCGGCGCTCCTCATGCTTGCCGCCAATCAGACCATCGCCGGCTGGTCGCTCTGGGCCGGGGTCATCATTCTCTGCCGCGAGATCCTGGTGTCGGGTTTGCGCGAGTTTCTCGGCACTCTGGCTGTCAGCGTGCCCGTGACGCGGCTCGCCAAATGGAAGACCGTGGTGCAGATGGTGGCGATCGGCTTCCTGCTTGCCGGGCCCGCCGGCGACAAGATCTGGCCCTACACCACGCTGTTCGGCCTCACCCTGCTCTGGATCGCAGCGCTGCTCACGCTCTATACCGGCTACGATTATCTCCGTGCATCGTTCAGCCACGTCATGGACGAGGAGCACTGAGGATGCGGCTGCTCTATTTCGCCTGGGTCAAGGAGAAGACCGGAATCGGTGCCGAGGACGTCGACGTTCCGGCGGACGTGACCACCGTCGCCGAGCTCATGGCCTGGCTCAAGACCCGCGGGCCTGAATTCGAGCATGCCTTCGCGCGTTCGGAGGTGATCAGGGCCGCCATCGATCTGAGCCATGTGCGCCATGACGCGCATCTTGCCGGCGCGCGGGAGATTGCCTTTTTCCCTCCGGTAACTGGCGGCTAGCGATGATCCGCGTGCAGCAGGAGGATTTCGACATCGGCGCGGAGATCGCGGCGCTGAAGGCCGGCCGCACCGATATCGGCGCCATCGTCGCCTTCTTGGGCACCGTCCGCGACCAGGACGGCGTGATCGAGGCGCTGACGCTCGAGCACTATCCCGGCATGACCGAGCGCGAGCTCGGGCGCATCGAGGCCGAGGCTCAAGCCCGCTGGCCGTTACAGGCGTCGCTGATCGTGCACCGTGTCGGCACGCTTCATCCGAGCGACAACATCGTGCTCGTGCTCACCGCCTCCGCCCATCGCGAAGCCGCCTTCGCCGCCGCCGAGTTCCTGATGGATTACCTCAAGACCCGGGCGCCATTCTGGAAGCAAGAAAGCGGACCTGGCGGCAGCCGCTGGGTCGAGGCGAATGCCAAGGACGACGCGGCGCGCGCGCGCTGGCGAACCTCGAAAGACGCTGCCGAGTAGCGTCGCTACGCGTTATCGGATCGGCACGCCGCGCGGCGCCTCGGGCAGATACGGTCCCCACACGCAGATATCGCCCCATTGGCAGGGACCGCGGCGCGGGCATTGACGCTGATAGCTGCAGGAGCGGCAGTGGTACACCGGCCTGCAGCCGTTGCAGCGGGCGATGCGCTGGCAATCCCGCCACACCAGCGCGGGCTGCACCAGGGTCTGATGCGGAACCGCACCGGCCAAGCTGCCGGCCACGGCCGCAGCGGCCTTCGCCTCCGGGGCAGGCGGTCCGACGGCAATGAGCGCGAAGAGAAGGGCGCATAAGAGCGCCATCAACGATCGGTGCATGCTCCCTCCCCCGGGCGGTTGCCCGGCGTCCAGAGTGCAGCTTGCGCGGTTTTGATTCAAGCCTCCCCGAGAGGCATTTCTACCGGTGGATCACCGTGCCGGCGACCGGGTGGCGCCGCTCCCAGCCTTGGCGCTGCAAGGCCGGCGTATCGCTGTCCTCCTCGGGATAGCCGATGCAGAGATGGCCGATAAAGGTCCAATCCGCCGGAACCTCGAGGATCTGCCTCATCCGGGGCGGATCCAGGATCGACACCCAGCCAAGGCCGATGCCTTCCGCCCGGGCCGCGAGCCACAGGGTGTGAATGGCGATGGCCACCGAATAATCGAGGGTCTCGGGCATGGTCAGGCGGCCGAGCCCGTGACCTTGCGCCGTGGCGTGGTCGGAAAACACGCTGATCTGGCACGGCGCATCGTCGAGGCCGGCAAGCTTCAGCCGCGCGTAGAGCGCCGAGCGGTCCGGCGTCTGCTGCTCCAGAGCCTCGTGGTTGCAATGCTCGAATGAGCGCCTGATCTCGGCCCGCCGCGCCGGATCGTCGACGATGACGAAACGCCACGGCTCGCTCAAGCCGACCGACGGCGCCAAACACGCGGTCGCGATCAGCCGCTCCACCGTGTCTTCAGGCAGAGGATCGCGCTTGAACCGCCTGACGTCGCGGCGCCAGGCGAGGAGAGCATAGAGACGCTCTTGGAAATCCCGGTCGAAATCGGGTCGGTCGAGGTGATGAAGCTCCGCGGCCATGGCGCCGCGACCCTAGCACGGATCGCCCCTCACGCGGATGGCGAACGCGCCTACCCTGCGGCGGCGACCTTGGCGGTGCTTGCCTTGGCCGGATGCACCAGCGCCTGATAGTCCGCCATCAGCATGCGCGTAATATCGCCGATGGCGAAGCGATAGGGGCCGATCTCGGAGACCGGCGTCACCTCAGCCGCGGTGCCCGTGATGAAGCATTCGGAGAACTCGGCCATCTCCTCGGGCATGATCGCGCGCTCGACCACCTGGAGGCCACGCTTCTTGGCGAGCCCAATGACCGTGCGCCGCGTGATGCCGTCGAGGAAGCAGTCTGGCGTCGGCGTATGCAGCACGCCCTCCTTGACGAAAAAGATGTTGGCGCCGGTCGCCTCGGCGATCCGCCCGCGCCAATCGAGCATCAGCGCATCGGCATAACCTTCGCGCTCGGCCCGGTGCTTCTCGATGGTGCAGATCATATAGAGACCGGCGGCCTTGCTCTTCGCCGGCGCCGTGGCCGGATCCGGGCGGCGATATTTGGCGATGGTCAGGCGCAAGCCCTTGGTCAGGGCCGCGGGATCGAAATAGGAGCCCCAATCCCAGGCGGCGACGGCGAGATTGATCTTGGTCGCCTGCGCCGAGACACCCATCTGCTCGCTGCCGCGCCAGGCGATCGGCCGGACGTAGCCATCGACCAGCCGGTTCGCCCTGACCACGTCGCGACAGGCCTTGTCGATCTCGGCGACGGAATATGGAATTTCGAAGTCGAGCCCCTTGGCCAACTCGTGCAGGCGCTGGCTATGCTCGGTGAGCTTGAAGATCTCGCCGTCATAGGCGCGTTCGCCTTCGAACACGGCGCTGCCGTAATGGAGTGCATGGGTCAGGAGATGCACCCGCGCGTCGCCCCACGGGATCAGCTCGCCGTTCAGCCAGATGAAGCCCTGGCGTTTGTCGTATGGCTCGCTAGCCATTGGTCACTCCCTCCCACTCCTTTTTCGGACCCACCGGCAGAGCCCAGCCCGAACCGGGGCTTTATTATGCTTCCCGGGTCATTGCACAAGAATTGCGCGATGATCCTCCGGGGAGTATCAAGGACCGGATTAAGTCAACATCACTGACATAAATGATCCTCTAACGCAGGCCAAAAACTAAGTCAACATGGCTGACATAAATGACCCTTTGACCCGGCCGCTCGACGCCAAGCGGCGCGATGGCGGCGACCGCGCTGCCTCGGGGCGTAAAGCCGGGCGGTGGTCTGATGCCGAGCTGCTTGCCTTCGCCGAACTCCTGTTTTTCGCCTATCGCGACTTCACCCGCGACCCCGACGCGATCCTACAGGACTTCGGCTTCGGCCGCGCCCATCACCGGGTGCTTCATTTCGTCAATCGCCATTCGGGCTTGCGCGTCGCCGACCTGCTCGAGGCCCTCAAGATCACCAAGCAGAGCCTCGGCCGCGTGCTCAAGCAGCTCATCGACCAGGGCTACATCGTCCAGCGGCCCGGCAACGTCGACCGCCGCGAACGGCAGCTCTATCCGACCGATGCGGGGCGGGCTTTGGCCAAACGCCTGGCCGCACCCCAGCATTTGCGCCTTGCCGAGGCGCTGCGGGCGGCCGGTCCGGGGGCCGACGAGGTGGTCCGCAGCTTCCTGGAAGCCATGATCAATGCCGAAGAACGGCCTAAAGTCTCCTCCATCATGTCCACCTCGCCGGTGGCCGCCGACGATGACGGGGAAACTGAGGTGCCATGACGATGCCAGCGACCATCAAACTTCATCGCGGCCGGGCACCTGATGACAGTTCCCCGCACATCCTCGTCATCGACGATGACAGCCGGATCAGAGACCTCCTCGCCCGCTATCTCCAGGAGCACGGCTTCCGCATCACCACTGCGGTTGATGCGGCATCGGCACGGGCGACCATGCGCAGCCTAGCCTTCGACCTTTTGATCCTCGACGTGATGATGCCGCATGAATCGGGCCTCGATTTCGCCCGCTCGCTACGGCGTGAGTCTCAGGTGCCGATCCTGATGCTGACCGCGCGCGCCGAACCCGAGCAGCGTATTGAGGGCCTGGAGACCGGCGTCGACGACTATCTCGCCAAGCCCTTCGAGCCACGCGAGCTCCTGCTCAGGGTCACCAATGTCCTGCGCCGCCGCGCCATCGCCTCGCCCGCCAGCGAGGTACGCATGGGCAGCTTCGTGTTTCACATCGGCCGCGGGGAGCTCAAGCATGGCAGCGAGACCGTGCGCCTGACCGAGCGCGAACGCGAGCTGTTGCGCTATTTCGCCCAACGCCCCGGCACTCCGGTATCCCGCCATGAACTCGCCAAGGACAATGAAAATGGCGGCGAGCGCGCCGTCGACGTCCAGATCAACCGCCTGCGCCGCAAGATCGAGAAGGATCCGGCCAACCCTGTCTATCTGCAGACGGTCCGTGGCAAAGGCTACATTCTCTACTCGGAATGACCCTCGCCATCCCCGACATCAAGCCCGTCTTTGCCGGGGCCCGGACCCTCTACGGCAGGTTCGCGACCGCGATCAGGGACCGGCTGCCGAAGGGTCTCTACGCCCGCGCCCTCATCATCATCATCGCGCCGATGGTGCTGCTGCAGTCGGTGGTCACCTTTGTCTTTCTCGAGCGTCACTGGGAGACGGTGACCCGCCGGCTGTCCACCGCGACGGTGCAGAGCGTCGCCATGTTGATCGATGTCTATAAGTCCTATCCCCAGGATTCGGACTACAAGACCCTGATCAAGCTCGCCAACGACGACCTCGGCCTCCGCGTCAAAATCGTGCCCAATGACGAGCTGCCGCAGATCCGTTCGAAACCCTTCTTCGATCTGCTCGACCGCACCCTTTCCGACGAGATCAAGCGGCAGATCGGCAAGCCTTTCTGGATCGACACCGTCGGCACCTCCGACTTCGTCGATATTCGCATCAAGCTGGACACTGCGGTGATGCATGTGCTGGCACGGCGGAGCCAGACCTATGCCTCGAACTCTCATATCTTCCTGTTGTGGATGCTCGGCACCTCCCTCGTGCTGCTTACCGTCGCCATTCTGTTCCTGCGCAACCAGATCAAGCCGATCCTCCGCCTCGCCGAGGCCGCCGAAAGCCTAGGCAAGGGGCGACCCACGCCGCCGGACTTCCGTCCCCGAGGCGCGCGCGAAGTGCGTAAGGCGGCTCAAGCCTTCATCGAGATGCGCGACCGCATCGAACGCCATGTCGAGCAGCGCACCACCATGCTCGCGGGCGTCAGCCACGATCTCCGCACCGTGCTGACGCGCTTCAAGCTTCAACTGGCCATGTTCGAGGAATCGCCGGAGCTCGACGCCATGCATGCCGACGTCGACGAGATGAAGGCCATGCTCGAGGACTATGTCGCCTTCGCCAAGGGCGATGCCGGCGAGGACATCGTGCGCACCGATATTGCGGAGGTATTGTCCGAGGTACAGAACCAAACCCATGGCCACAGCGAGGTCAGCGTCGAGATGAAGGAAAGGCCGCTCGTGGTGCCGCTCCGGCGCCATGCCTTCAAGCGCGCCGTCGCCAACCTCGTCAACAATGCGGCGCGCTTCGCCGACCACATCGCCGTCAGTGCCAGCAAGGAGAACGGATCTCTCGTGGTCGAAGTCGATGATGACGGTCCCGGCATCCCCGAGGCCGAGCGCGAGCATGTGTTCCGGCCGTTCTATCGCCTGGACGACGCACGCAACCAGGACGCGGGCTCGACCGGGCTCGGCCTTGCCATCGCCCGGGATATCGCCCGCATTCATGGCGGCGACATCACCTTGGGCCAGTCTCGCCTGGGGGGGCTGAAGGCCGTTCTAACGGTTCCCGTGTGAGGGGTGTCTCGTGTAATTTGTTCTGATTCGATTGGGGGGAGAGAAATGCCGAGAACAGTGGTCTTGGTCCTAGCGCTGGTCGCAGGTGGTTGGAGCACCGCGGCCTTCAGCCAGAGCGATACTTTCAGCGGCGGTGCGATGCCCACGCTGATCCTGCCTGGCCAGATGACAAGCCCCATGACGACCGCGCCCGCGCCTGAAAACAATGTCAGCGATCCTGCCGCCTGGGGCTATCAGTCACCGGGAGAGGGTTGGGATCAGCCCTATTCCGTCGAAGGCGAAGAGCAATTGGAGCCTGGTACAAACTAGGTTTCGTGGTGACAAAGCCCGAGCTTTGAGGTTTGGTCTCCCCGCATCGTGTTGGGAGGAAAGCCATGCGTAGGGTGATCTTCGGATTGGCGGCTTCGTTGGCGCTTGCACCAGGAGGGGCCATCGCCGAGTCCCTCATCGACGAGATTCAGGACGAAGAGCAACCCGGTTCGCAAATCGAGATGGAAATTGGTGGGGGCGGCGTCGAGATCGGCCGTGAACGCAACATGCCGCCGCCATCTCCGGTCGAGGTCGAAGGCGAGGTCCTCGACGTTCCCGCCGGACCTGCTGACCCGGCTGAGATCGATCCAACCGACGACGAGCTTCCCGGCGAAGGGCCGGAGGATCTGTCCGGCCCCGACGACGGGGATGACCTGCCAGACTGACGCCGCTCTGACGGTTCTGGCCTTAAGCGCCCGCCGGGCTCGCTGACGGTCCGCCGGGGGCTTGCTCCGCGCCGCGCCCGCGCTCGCCGCGCCGCTTCCACCCGCGCGGCAGGAAGCCACAGGCAAAGCGGCAAAGATCGCCGCACATCACCTCCATGCCGGCGAGCCGTTGCTCGCCCAACTGGAGCCTGCGGTCGAGTGCCGCCATGGTGTGGTCGAGCCCGGTGGAGTTGTCCTCGAGCCAGACGTGGAACACCCTGGCGTAGATCGCGGTGAGTCCCACGAGGCGAAGCCCGGTTCCGGGCCCGCCGAGCTTGGCGCCGGCACCGGTGAGCATCCAATATTGCGACGCGAGCGTTGAGCAGAACAGTTGTGCGGCCTGCCCCGGACGGCAGCGCAGCGCAGCATGAATGCGGTCCAATGCCTGCTTGTAGGGCGCCATCACCTCGAAGCGCGTCATGATCAGGTCGAACAGCCGGTCGCGCGGCTTTTGCTCGTCGGCTGCGGGCTTCATCTTGGCCAGGACCTCGGCATCGACCTCGGCCTGAAAGCCCTTGAGCAGATCGGTCTTGCAGGTGAAGTCGCGGCGAAGGTCGGCGAGGTTCAAGCCCGTCCGCTCCGCGATCTCGGTGAAGGTGACCTGATCCCAGCCGCGTTCGGCAGCGAGTTCGAAAGCCGCCCGAATGGCGCGGTTACGGTTACTGAAATCGTCCAACATGGCGAAAACTCCTTTACCTCCTAAGCATAGGCGCTTTCTGTGGCCACCGAAAGACGAGGCGAAGCGCCGGATTAGGCCTTTAGGAGGATAGCTCACGCGAGCGTTTGGCCGCGGCGGCAACCGCTTTCTCGAGGAGATCGCCGAGGCCATTCTCGGCCATCAACACCTCAAGAGCTGCTGCAGTCACGCCGTTCGGCGAGGTCACGTTCTTCCTCAGTTCGTCCGGCGAAAGCTCCGAGCGTCGCAGCAGCTCGCCGGCGCCGGCGACCGTTCCACGCGCGAGCCGCGCGGCAAGCTCGGGCTCAAGTCCCGCGGCAACGCCGGCCGCCGCCAGATATTCCGCGAGCAGAAATACATAAGCCGGGCCGCTGCCCGACACCGCGGTCAGCGCATCGAGCAGATGCTCGTCGCCGATCCAGATCACCTCGCCGACTGCCTCGAGCAACTCGTCGCAAAGATGCGCCTGCTCGGGCGTCACTTCGGCATTGGCGCAGGCAGCGGTGATGCCCTGCCCGACAGCGGCAGGGGTGTTAGGCATCGCGCGGACCAGGGGCGTCCCCGAGGGCAACAACGACTGCAGGTTGGCGAGCGTACGTCCCGCCGCGATCGAGACCACGAGAGTGTCGTGAGCCAAGAGGGGAGCGAGCGTTGGCAGCACGCTCTCGAGATGCTGCGGCTTGACGGCGACCACGACCACCGCAGGAGGAACCGACATCTCCACCTTGGGTCGCACACGCACGCCGTGGCTCGCCATCATCGCCGCGATCTCCGGCGGTGGTGCTGGGTCCTGAACCATGATGGAAGCCGGATCGAGTCCCTCGCGGAGCCAGCCGGCAAGAAGAGCCCCGCCCATCTTCCCGGCCCCGACGAGGAGGAGCGGGCCGGCGAGGCGGAGCGTCATGCCTGTCCTTGGGTTTCGAGCATGGTTGCCGCGAGCGCATCCTCCGGCGACTTGCCTGCCCACAGCAGGAACTGGAAGGTCTGATAATAGCGCTCGCAAGCTTCAAGGGCGCCATGGAGCAGCGCCTCGCATTGGGAGACGTGGGTGTTGGCGCCCGCGAGCAGCAAGCCATGGCGGTACAGCAACATGCCGTCCTCCTTCCACAGATCGAAATGCCCGAGCCAAAGCTGCTCGTTGATCATGGCGATCAGGCGATAGACCTGATTGAGTTTGACCTTCGACACCTTGCAGTCGAAAGCGCATGCAAGGTGCAGGGCCTCCAGATCATCGCGCCAAGTCAGGGAGAGATGGTAGTCGCACCAAGACCCCTCGACCGAAAGCGTAAGCTCGTCAGGAGCGCTTCGCTCGAAAGCCCAGTCGTGGATGGTAGCAATGTGCTCGACCATGTCCACTGGGTTGGTGAACTGGTCGTAGTTAGCCTGTATCGTTGCCATGCGAGTTCTCTGTGGCCTCTTCAGAGTTACCGCGCACGCGTCACGCCGCCGCGAATCAGATTGTGAATCAGTTATATATCGGAGTTTGTGCGCTCACCAACGCCGCCCGGAAGCGCTGATTCAAATTGCTGTGGACGGTAGTGGATTAGCTGTGGATGAAGCTTGCCGCGACCGACTCCGATTCGCGGACGGCGCCTTTTCACTCGATCAGCCTCGTTTGGGCCTGCGGCGACGGACCGGGCGGCTCGCGCGGGGCGCTTCGAGCTCGACCTCAAAGTCATCGATCACGGCCTCGAGCAGAGCGACCCGAAGCTTGAGCGCGTCGTTCTCCTCGCGTGCCTTCTGCGCCATGGCCTTCACCGCCTCGAACTCCTCGCGCTGCACGACGTCGAGTTCACGCAGAATATTCTCGGCCTGGACGCGAACCACGCTTTCGATTTCCTTGCGCACGCCCTGCGCTGCGCCCGCGGCATCGGTGATCAGCTTGCCGAGTTCATCGAAGAACCGGCCGGATGTCTGCGTCATGGAGAAAACCTTCGCACTCGCCTGAGACCCTCAACTATGGGATGCGGCGCCGCTTCGATCAAGCTGCGGCCAGAAACCGCTTCCCCGCAGCCTTGACACTCGGGAGCGGGCGGTGAAGGGTCGGCCCCGACCGGCACCAGCGCTTCCCGAGGCCATGCCCTTCTTCGTCATCCCCTACCCTGTGATCGATCCGATCGCTTTGGAAATCGGACCGCTCTCGGTGCGATGGTACGGCTTGGCCTACATGGCGGGCATCCTGCTCGGCTGGCTCTACGGCCGCTGGCTCGTGTCGCGTCCCAATCTGTGGAACGGCAAGCCGCCGATGACCGTTCCTCAAGCCGACGATTTTCTCCTCTGGATCACGCTCGGCATCGTCGTCGGCGGCAGGCTCGGCTTCGTCCTGTTCTACGAGCCGAGCTATTACTGGCAACATCCGCTCGAGATCCCTGCAGTGTGGAACGGCGGCATGTCGTTCCATGGCGGCCTGCTCGGCGTCATCACCGCGGTGTATTTCTTCTCGCGCGCCAAGAGCATCAACCCGCTCTCGCTCGGCGATGTCGCCTCGGCCGCGACCCCGTTCGGCCTGTTCTTTGGCCGCATCGCCAATTTCATCAATGCCGAGGTGGTCGGCCGGCCGAGCGACGTGCCGTGGGCCATGGTATTCCCAGGGTCCGGCGACATGCCGCGTCATCCGAGTCCAGCTCTATGAGGCGGCGCTCGAAGGGGCGGTGCTGTTCATTATTCTCGCCATCGCCACCTATCGCTACAAGGCGCTGACGCGGCCGGGGACGATCTTCGGCCTGTTTCTGTGCTTCTACGGCCTGTTCCGCAGCTTCGTCGAATTTTTCCGCGAGCCCAACGCCGGCCATCCCCTCGACATCGGCATTCTCACGCCGGGCATCGTCTATTCCATTCCCATGATACTGCTCGGCCTCTGGCTAATCTGGCGCGCGAGGACCAAGCCGGCCATCGCGACATGACACCGGCGTCGCGCGACGCGAAGTCTCAAGGCTCCTCGCTCGCAATGAGGCTCGAACAGCGTATCGCTGCCGAGGGCCCGATCAGTGTCGAGGCCTTCATGGAAGCCTGCCTGCTCGACGCTGCGGCCGGCGTTTATACCGCGCGGCAGCCGATCGGGGCCGAGGGCGATTTCATCACCGCACCGGAGATCAGCCAGATCTTCGGCGAGCTGATCGGGGTGTGGGCTGTCGCGGTGTGGCAAGCGATGGGCGAGCCGGACGCGGTGACCGTCGCCGAGCTCGGACCTGGACGCGGCACCTTGGTGGCCGATGCGCTTCGCGCCGCGCGGGTGTCGTCCAGGTTTCTCGCCTGCCTGTCCGTGGCGCTGATCGAACGAAGCCCGGTGCTCGCCGCGGCCCAACGCGACACGCTCAAAGTCGCGCAGCCGCCCGTCGACTGGTATGCAAGGCTCGACGAGATCCCGCGAGGTCCTCTCATCGTCATCGCCAACGAGTTCATCGACGCGCTGCCGATCCGCCAATTCGTCCGCCGCGGCGGCGCCTGGTGCGAGCGGCTGGTTATGAACAGCGCCACGGGCTTCGCCTTTACCGAGACCAGCAGCACCGTCCGCGACGAGGACGCGCCTGAAGACACAGGACGCGCGGCGCCCGAAGGCGCCGTCGCCGAAACGCGGCCTGCGGCGCTGGCGCTGCTGCGCGAGCTTGCGAGACGCGCGGCGGAAGCCCCGCTCGCCGCGCTGATCATCGACTACGGTCATGACGAGAGCGGTTATGGCGACACGTTGCAGGCGGTCCGCGCTCACCGCTATGCCGATCCGCTGGCAACGCCCGGCGAGGCCGACCTTTCCGCTCATGTCGACTTCGCCGCTTTGAAGCGGAGCGCCGAGGCCCTCGGCCTGAAGGCCTACGGACCGCTGCCGCAAGGCGCGTTTCTGCTCAAGCTCGGCCTTGGGCCACGCCGCGATCAACTCCTCGAGACCGCAACGGAGGCGCAAAGGGAAGCGATCATCTCCGGCACCGTGCGCCTCGCCGATCCCCAGCAGATGGGTGTGCTGTTCAAGGTCCTCGCGCTGACAAGCGCGGGGCTACGGCCACCGCCGCCTTTCGTCTGAGGGGGTTTGACCTTATCCTGCTTGGCGGCATGGTGACGCCCGACAGGATCTTGTTCTCCGCTGAGGCACTCGCAGGCTGCGACGGTGTTCGTCATGGCTTCTTCACGCGGCAGGGTGGCGTCTCGACCGGCATCTATGGCTCGCTCAATTGCGGGCCCGGCTCGGGCGACGACGCCAACAATGTCCGCCAGAACCGGGCGCTCGTCGCCGAGACCTTAGGGGTTTCGCCCGACCGCCTCTTGACGCTCTATCAGGTGCATAGCCCAACCGCCGTTGTCGCCGACGAGCCTTGGGAGGGGACGCCGCCTGAGGCCGATGCCATCGTCACCTCAACGCCAGGCGTTGCCGTCGGCATCCTCACGGCAGATTGCGCGCCCGTTCTGTTCTGCGACCCTGAGGCACGGGTTGTCGCCGCAGCGCATGCCGGGTGGCGCGGCGCACTGTCCGGGGTCGTCGACGCCACCATCGCCGCCATGGAGGACTTGGGCGCCAAGCGCGCCAGTATTGTCGCGGCGATCGGTCCGGCCATTTCGCAGAAGGCTTACGAGGTCGGCGCGGATTATGTCGAGCGCTTCCTCGCAGAGGAGCCCGAGAGCGGCGCCTTCTTCATCACCGACGAAAGCTCCGGCGAGCCGCATTTCGACCTCCCGGGCTTTGTCTGGGACCGCCTGTTGCGCGCTGGCGTCGGGACCATCGCCGATCTCGGCCTTTGCACCTATTGCGACGAGACCCGGCTCTACAGCTATCGCCGCTCTCAGCACCACGGCGAGCGCGATTATGGCCGCCAAATCTCCGCGATCGTCCTTGCCTGATCCCGTTTGCGCTGCTGCAGCCTTGCCACATTGATGCTTAAGCTGGACGCGAGCGGGGCTGGGCGGTTAATGTCCCGTGTTTTGAAGAGGTTTGGGAGCCCCGCTGCGGGTGTAAGCACCGTCGCAAAGGGGGCTTTGCGGCCAACAGAGGGAGTATTTGTTGGACGCGAATCCAAGACGCGCGCGCTGTCGGCTTGGGCGTATCGCAGGCACGGCCCTGACCACCCTGGTGGTCCTGACGTGTTGCGCCTTCGCTGGCGCCGCGACCGCTGACGCCGGCTTTTTCAAGGATCTTACCAGCAGGTTTTTCGGCGGCGGCGTCAACAAGATGGATCTTGCCCCCATCGTCGGCGCGCCTCCGGACATTGGCACGAACCTCGCCCAGGAAATGGTCACCGCCGCCGGGGCCAACAAGCTCACGCTGACGCCGGATGGCAGCGGCTCGCCCTACACGCTCCGCAGTTATCTTATCGCCACCAGCGAGAAGAAGGGCGCCAAGATCTCCTATATTTTGGACGTGTCCGACGCCAAGGGACAGCGCGTCACGCGCGTCTCCGGCGAGCAGCTGGTTCCCGGCCGGAAGGGCCGCGATCCTTGGAGCGGCGTCGACGGCGCCGCGCTGCGCAACCTCGCCAATACGATGACGTCGGAGCTCGCCGCGAACCTGTCCGGTGGTGGCAGCGCCCCGGCCCCGGCCCCCTCCGCCCCGCCGCCGAGCCCAAGCGCAAGCTCGAACACAAGGACCGCCGCCGCGCCTCCCCCCCGGCCGAAAGGGCCGGTCACGACCATCGTCTCCCCCGTATCGGGGGCACCCGGCGACGGCACCAGGTCCCTGACCGCCGCCATCAAGAAGCGGCTCTATGCCAAGGGCGTTAAGCTTACCAGCGTCCAGTCGGACAACACCTACACCGTCAAAGGCGTAGTCAGCCTAAAGGATGCCTCCGGCGGCAAGCAGAGCATCCGCATCGACTGGCAAGTGCTCGATCCGAGCGGCAAGAGGCTGGGCACCGTTTCCCAGCAGAACATCATTCCCAAGGGCTCCCTCAACGGGCCCTGGGGCGCGGTCGCTGACGCGGCTGCCGGCGCCGCCGCCGACGGCATCGTCAAGCTCCTGCCGAAGCCGAGTGGTTAAGTCACAGAGGCCGCATCCACAGTCCTATTCGGTGCCTGAGTTTACATTTGGCCCAAGGCGTTGCTAAAAGCGCGCTTTCCACTGGTTTCCTCACCGGCGGATGCAAGGCCCTGACGCTCAAGGAGCGGCTCACATGAAACTGGTTGCAGGCAACAGCAACCGCCCGCTCGCCGAAGCGATCGCGGCCTATCTCAACACCCCCCTGGCGAAATGCATCGTGCGCCGCTTCGCTGACATGGAGATCTTCGTCGAGGTCCAGGAAAACGTGCGCGGCGAAGACGTGTTCGTCATCCAGTCGACCTCGGCACCGGCCAACGACCACCTGATGGAGTTGCTCATTCTCATCGATGCGCTGAGGCGCGCCTCGGCGCGGCGCATCACCGCCGTCATTCCTTATTTCGGTTACGCTCGCCAGGACCGGAAGCCTGGCCCCCGTACACCGATCTCGGCCAAGCTCGTGGCCAACATGATCGACCGCGCCGGCGCCGATCGCGTCGCCACCCTCGATCTCCATGCCGGCCAGATTCAGGGCTTCTTCGATATCCCGACCGACAATCTGTTCGCGGCACCGGTGATGGTGCAAGATATCCGCGATACCTTCGACGCCAACAATCTCATCGTGGTCTCGCCCGACGTCGGCGGCGTGGTGCGCGCCCGCGGCCTCGCCAAGCGTATCGACGCGCCGCTGGCCATCATCGACAAGCGCCGCGAGCGCCCGGGCGATTCCGAAGTCATGAACGTGATCGGCAATGTGGCGGGCCGCACCTGCCTGCTCGTCGATGACATCGTCGATTCCGGCGGCACCCTCGTGAACGCCGCCGAGGCCTTGCTCGATCACGGTGCCAACGAGGTCACCGCCTACATCACCCACGGCGTGCTGTCGGGCGGCGCCGTCGCCCGCGTCAACAGCTCGCGGTTGAAGGAGCTCGTCATCACCGATTCCATTCTTCCTAGCGACTCGGTGAAGAACGCGCGCAACATTCGCGTGCTGCCCATTGCGCCGCTCCTCGGCGAGGCCATCGCCCGCACCGCGGAAGAGAAGTCGGTCTCGAGCCTGTTCTACTGATCTCGAAATTCGGCGTGCATTTCTGTCGCAGCCTTGTCGAAGCCACATCGTCTCGCCATATGGCCCTTGCGACAGGGTCCTTGAGATCGCGGCGGACCACTAAAGCCAACCGGAAGGAGCGCTTATGCACGTCAATTTGGAGCATGCGGAGAAGGCGATCGAGGCCGCGCGCAAGAAGGCCATCGAGCTGAAGACGCAGATGTGCATCGCCGTGGTCGATTCCGGCGCCAATTTGAAGGCGTTCATCCGCATGGACGATGCCTGGGTCGGCTCCATCGACATCGCCATCAAGAAAGCGAAGACCGCCGTGTTCTTCGGCATGGCCACCGGCCAGCTCGGCCAATTGTCGCAACCCGGCAAGCCGCTTTACGGCATCGAGCATTCCAATGACGGGCTGATTACCTTCCCCGGCGGCGTCCCCATCGTCGACGAGGACGGGGTTCTGGTCGGCGCCATCGGCGTCAGCGGCAGCGTCGTGGAGAACGATCACGCCGTCGCCGAAGCCGGAGTCAAGGTTCTGGGCGTGACCGAGTTGCCCGAGCATCCCTGGCGGACTTGATTCTCCACCCAACTCTCCGCGAAAACGGCCAAAGTCCGGGATTGTCTTGGCGGCGTGAGCCGTCTATAAGCGCCCTCAATCTTGCAATGGCGCCCGCCTGTGGGCGGTCCAGGGTTTATTCGAGGGGCCTTCGCGGGGCCCCTGATCGTTTTTGTTGGAGGAGAAGCATGGCTGAGGCGGTCGAACTCAAGGCCTGGGCGCGTGGACGCACCGGCAAGGGCGGTGCGCGCGCGGTTCGCCGCGAAGGGCGCGTCCCCGGCATCGTTTACGGTGACAAGGCCGAGCCCCAGAACATCGCCCTGGATTACAGCGCGATCTGGCAGCAGCTTCACACCGGCCATTTCCAGAGCACGATCTTCATGATCGACCTCGACGGCACCAAGATGCGGGTCATTCCCCGCGACGTGCAGCTCGATCCCGTGCGCGACTTCCCGATCCACGTCGACTTTATGCGCGTCAGCAAGGATTCGCTGGTCACCGTTGACGTGCCGGTGCACTTCCTCAACGAAGCGGCCTCCCCCGGCATCAAGCGCGGCGGCATCCTCAACGTGGTGCGCCACGAGATCGAGGTGCGCTGCCCGGCCGACTCCATTCCGGAATTTTTCGAGGTCGACCTCACGGGCCTCGAGATCGGCGACAGCATCCACATCTCTGCCATCAAGCTGCCGGAGGGCGTACGCCCGACCATCGCCGAGCGCGACTTCACCGTGGCCACCATCGTCGGCCGCGCCGCTGAGGAGGGCGCGCCTGGCGCCGCGGCCGCCGCTGCCGAGGAAGGCGCCGAGGAAGGCGCCGCCGCGGCCGAGGCTGCCCCCGACAAGGAGAAGGAAGAGAAGAAGAAGAAGGACTAGCGTCCTTCGCCTTCGCATCGTCGTCCTTCGGTTCGGTCAGGATGAAGAGATGAAGCTCTTTGTCGGCCTCGGCAATCCGGGGGCGCAATACGCGTTGAACCGGCACAATGTGGGCTTCATGGCGGCCGACGCCATTGCGGCGAGCCATGACTTTCCAACCTGGCGTAAGCGCTTCGCCGGTCTCGCCGCCGAAGGCAAGCTCGGTCGCGAAAGCGTGCTGTTGCTGAAACCGCAGACCTATATGAATGAATCCGGTCGCTCGGTTGGCCAGGCGGTACGCTTCTACAAGCTCGACCTTGCCGACGTCATCGTCTTCCACGACGAGCTCGACCTCGCACCGGGGAAGGTCCGGGTCAAAACCGGCGGCGGCACCGCCGGCCACAACGGCCTGAGATCTTTGACCGCCCATATCGGCAACGACTATGTGCGGGTCCGCATCGGCATCGGCCATCCCGGCAACAAGGCCCTGGTGCACGACCACGTGCTGCAGAATTTCGCCAAGGCCGATCATGCCTGGCTCGAGCCGCTGCTTGGCGCCATCGCCGAAGCCGCGCCCGACCTCGCCGAAGGCGCCAACGACAAGTTCCAATCCTTCGTCGCCCACGCCATGCAGACCGAGGCCGAGGCCGGCGAGGCGCGGCCTGAGCCCGTAGAGCCGAAGCGCGAGCGGAAGGCGCAGGCGAAAACAAAGGACGAGGAGCAGCCGGCCGCCGAGGGCCCCTTCGGCAAGCTCCGCCGCTGGCTCGGCTCGTGAGGACCTGAACTCCCATGGGATTCAAATGCGGCATCGTCGGGCTGCCCAATGTCGGCAAGTCCACGCTCTTCAATGCGCTCACCGAGACTGCGGCTGCGGCCGCCGCCAACTATCCATTCTGCACCATCGAGCCCAATGTCGGCGAGGTGCCGGTGCCCGATGACCGCCTCGACGCGCTAGCCAGGATCGCCAAGTCCGCCGAGGTGATCCCGACCCGCCTCACCTTCGTCGACATCGCCGGCCTCGTCCGCGGCGCCTCCAAGGGCGAAGGCCTCGGCAACCAGTTCCTCGGCGTGATCCGCGAGGTCGACGCCATCGCCTACGTGCTCCGCTGCTTCGAGGACGACGACATCATTCACGTCGAGGGCAAGGTCGATCCCATCGCCGACGCCGAGACCATCGAGACCGAGCTGATGCTCGCCGACCTCGACAGCCTGGAGCGGCGCGTACCGCTGCTCGAGCGCAAGATCCGTGGCGCCGACAAGGAGGCGAAGAAATCTCTTGAGCTCGTCGAGCGGGCGCTGGTGCTGCTCCGCGAAGGCAAACCGGCGCGCCTCGCCGAGGTTGCCGAGGAGGACCAGACCGCCTTCAAGGCGCTCAATCTGCTCACGGCGAAGCCCGTGCTCTATGTCTGCAATGTCGATGAGGCCTCGGCCGCGACCGGCAATGCCCATTCGAAGCGCGTCGAGGAGCGGGCACGCGCCGAAGGCGCCGGCTGCGTCATCATCTCGGCCAAGATCGAAGCCGAGCTGGCCGAGCTCTCGGCGGACGAGCGCAAGGCCTATCTCGCCGAGCTTGGCCTCGAGGAACCGGGCCTCAACCGCCTGATCCGCGAAGGCTATAAGCTCTTGGGCCTCATCACCTATTTCACCGCCGGACCGAAAGAGGCGCGCGCCTGGACCGTGACCCGCGGCACCCGCGCGCCCCAGGCCGCTGGCGTGATCCACACCGATTTCGAGAAGGGCTTCATCCGCGCCGAGACCATTCCCTATGACGACTATGTCAGTCTCGGCGGCGAGACCGGCGCCCGCGACGCCGGGAAGATGCGGCTCGAAGGCAAGGACTATGAGGTCAAGGACGGCGACGTCCTCCACTTCCGCTTCGCGACTTGAGATCCACCGCAGTGAGGCAACGCCTTCTTAGTGCAAAGGCATTTCGCCTTTTGGTTGCATTTCTTATAGATTCCTTTGATTCGGTAGCAATGGCTAATAGGGGAGAGGAACGCATGGCGACTGACGTCATTATCAAGGGTGCAAGAGCCAAAAAAGGCGAACGGATGACCAAAGGCAGCGGATGGCGCTTAGCCACGACCAAAGGCAGGAAGCGGGTCTTTGTGGCTACGCTGATAGAAACGATCAACATTGGCACTAGACGGCTCGCTATTTTCAGCGTTCCAAAATAGGCGCCGGCCCAAGAGCCGCTCCTCGTTGACAAAGTAAGCCGCTTCGGGGTCGCGGGGGTAAGTCCAGTGGAAGCTAGCGCAGCGACGCGGCGACGTTGCCGCCGTCCACCGTCTCGATGTGCCCCGTGGTCTTGCGCGCCTTGGCCAGCACGACGAAGGCCTGGGCCACGTCCTCGGCCAAAACCTCGCGGCCGAGGAGATTGCCGCTCATATAAGCGGTCTCCGACACCCCCCTCGCCCGCGCCCGGTCCTTGATCATGGCGTCGGTGAGGAGCCCGCTGCGCACGCGGTCGGCATTGACGCCGTTGGAGCGGATGCCGTCGACGCCGTAGTCGAGCGCGTATTGGCGCATCAGCAGCATGGCAGCGGCCTTGGGCAGACCGTAGGGACCGAAATTGGCGCCGGGGTTCACCGCCTGCTTCGACAGGTTGAACAAGAGCGCGCCGCCGGTGCCCTGCTTCAACATGATGCGCACCGCCTCTTTGGCCACGGTCTGATGGGCGAAGAAATTGAGCTCGAAGCTCTGCCGCAACAATTCGTCTGAGACCTCGCCGATGCGGCCCTGCCAGGCGGCGCCGGCATTGGAGACGACGATGTCGACGCCGCCGAAGGTCTCGCACACCAACGCGAAGGCGCGGGCGACCTGGTCCGGCTTTGTCACGTCGCATTCGAGCCCGAGGCCCTTGATCACCTTGGCCGCGGTCTCTGCCGCCTCGCCACGAATATCGAGGATCGCAACCGCGGCGCCTTCGGCCGCGAGCGCCTTCGCCGTCGCCGCGCCAATGGCCCCTGCCCCGGTGACGAGCGCGACCTGCCCGGTCAGCGGCTTGACCACGGCGCCCTTGAGCTTGGCCTGCTCGAGGCTCCAATATTCGAGCGCGAACAGATCGCTCTCCGGCAGCGGCTCGTAGCGGCCGATGCCTTCGGCGTCGGTGACGACGCGCACGGTGTTCTCGGCGAGGTCGGCGGCGATCGACGCATCCTTCGCGGTGCGGCCGATGCCGAACAGGCCGAGCCCCGGCACCAGCACCACGCGCGGCGCGGAATCGAGCTTGGATTTGATGCCTCCCACACGATCGTTCTCGCGGGCGAAATAGGCGTCGTAGCGCGCGGCGAAGGCCGTGACCGCGTCCTTCACCGCGACGGCGAAGTCGGCGAGCTTGCCGGGTTCCGGCGGCGGCACTACCAGCGGCGTGTTCTTGGTGCGGATGATGTGGTCAGGCGTGACCACGCCGCGCTGGCTGTAGTCGGTCAACTCGGCGCCGTTCACATAGCCGAGGATCTCCGACCCGGTGCGGAAATCCATGACGAAGCGGGTCGGCTCCCCGCCTGGCGTCTCTGCCGGCAGCGCCACCGCGCCCCTGACGATCGGGGCCACCTCGGCGACGGGCGGGACCTCAGCCTCGAAAGCCCGCGGCTGGAACACGATGGGCCGCCCCTGGCGCAAGCGGCTCTCGGCGAGCGACACCATCTCGATCATGCGCTCGTAAGCCTCGCGGGCGCTGTCGCCGAAAGTGAAGATGCCGTGCTTATGCAGGATCAGCCCCTCGACGTCGGGCTTCTGCTCGAACACTTCGGCTGCGGCCTTGGCGAGGCCGAAGCCCGGCGCGATATAGGGCACGATGCCCATGCGCCCGTCATAGACCTCGCGCGCCAGCGCCTCGCCGTCGGGCTGATCGACCAGCGCCAGCACCGCGGCGGCATGGGTGTGGTCGATGAATTTGTGCGGCAGGAAGGCGTGCAGCAGTGTCTCCACCGAGGGGTTCGGCGCCGTGGCGTCGAGCAGGTTGAGGCGCTGCACGTTGACCATGGATTCGTCCGACAGTGCCTCGAGCGCGCGCAGGCGCCGCAGCGGCTCGAGCTTCACCGCGGGCATGCCTTGCGGCTCGATGTCGGCCATGTCCCAGCCCGAGCCCTTGACGCAGATGACCTCGTGCTCCTCGCCGAGGTCGTCGAGGCCCCTCGTCTTGACCGAGGTGTTGCCGCCGCCGTGAAGCACGAGCAACGGATCGCGGCCCAGGAGCCGCGTGGTGTAGACCCGAAGCGCGAGATCCTCGCCAGCGCCCTTGGCGCCATACCCTGTCACCGCGTCACGCGCGGCGCCGTCATCCCATTTGCTTTGCATGGCGCGTGTAATTGCAAGTTTGCCCCGCCGCCGCAAGTAGCGCTTGCGCGCTTGCCGCCTCTTCCCCTCTCCCCTTGTGGGAGAGGGTGGCTCGCGGTGTGAGCCGGATGAGGGGGGCCTTATGTGAAACGCGGCGTCCACGCGAGCCGCCTCGCCCACCCAAAAGATTCCACGGTTTGGCCCGGTCCTAAACCGATTTGCAACAACTTCTCATGCAAAATCGCAGGTTACGGGTAGCTCTTGATAGTTTGAGGGAGCTGGAGGTGGGGAAGCACTTCGATCACTACCGGCCTGAGCGCCACTACATGCGCGGGCCCGGTCCCAAATGGTATGCAAAGCACGATGGCATGCCGGCGCAGGCCGCCGAGCCGGAAAACCACGGCGCGTTGCTGGCGCTGTGGGCCGTTCCCGCCGTGGCCATCGCGCTGATCGTGGCCGCCGTCGCGCTGACCTAGAGAGCGAGACGGGACCTCGTTGGATGGCCGGGGGCAGCCCCGCCCATGATGGCTCTGCCTTAATTGAAAGCCTAATTGCCTGCCGCCTCGCCGCCAGTGCGGATCACCACCAGGCGGTCGGTGCCGGACTCAGCGCCCCAAACCTCCCCGGGCCGCCCAAGCATCTGCCGCACCCCAGCGCCCGCCTTGTCGCTCGGGAAGCTCTTGAAGCGTTCCGTCGCCGGGTCGAAGCGCAGAATGGCGTTGGCGCCGAAATCGCTGACCCAGACCTTGCCGTGTTCGTCGACATAGACCGCATAGGCATGGGGATCGTCGCCGGGGAGCTTGTAGACCTTCCAGTCCCGCTTGGCCGGATCGTAGCGGCTGAGATTGCCGGTGTTCCATTCACTGATCCACAGCACGCCGTTCGCTTCCGACCACACCCGCCGCGTACCGGCTTGGGGCGTCTTCGGCTCGATCACCTTGGTCTCGCCGGTCTCTAGATCCGGCCTGCCGAGGAAGCTTCCCGCCAGCGACACGTAATAGATGTCACCCCCGGGTGTCGCGGTGATGCCGTATGGGCCGGCACCCTTCGGCGCGTCCCACACCGACATGTCGCCGGTCTTGGGATCGAGCCTGCCATAGATGCCGGTCTGGCCGGTGAACCAGATGCGCCCTTTGCCGTCGAACGCGGCGGTGTTCAGATTGGCGTTGGTCCCGGCCTTCGGCAGCGGAAACAGCTTCACGGCCTTGGTGGTCGGATCGACGCGGGCGATCGCGTTCTGGCCGCCATCGGTGACCCAGGCAGCACCATCAGGGCCGACGATGACGCCGTGCGGGCGCGAGCCTTCGCCAAGCGGGATGCGCTCGATGGCGCCGGTCGCGGGATCAAGGCGCCCGAGCGCGCCACTGAATTGCGCCGTGAACCACACCCTGCCGTCGGGCGCGGGCGCCACGTCATGGGGATGATCTCCGGCGCCGACCGGGAAGTACTGCACCTCCTCAGCCGCGGCGGACAGCGTCAGCCCGGGCGTCACCAATAGCGCGAGAATCAAAGCGAGGCGTCGCATGCGGCTTGGTAGTGCCTCAGTGTGAACAGATGAAGGCGCGAGGTTTTCTTGGCGCGGTTGCGGTTAAAGCAAAAACGCAGCGGCAAGACCTGCAAAGGTGAGAGCCGTGGCGATCAGCAGCGGCTTGCCGAGCGACGGGCCGGCAACGACGAAGGCGATGCCGCATTTCACCAGCGTGTTCGACAAGGCGGCGATGACGATGGCGATCACGGCAACGCGGGCGTCGCTCGACTTGGCGAAATCGGACATGGAGAGCGTAATGGCATCGACATCAGTGAGGCCGGCGAGCGCAGCGACGGCATAGAGGCCGCCGGGCGGAAAGTGCTGCTGCACGATCTTCACCGCGAGCAGCACCACGGCGAAGAACGCGGCGAACTTCGCCGCAGAGGTAAGGCTGAACGGATTTTTGACGTCGAGATCCTTGCTCGAGGCAGCGTTCCTGGTCTCTGAACGATCGCGGAGATAGATCAGCGCCGCGAACCCCGCCACGGCCACGGCCATCAGCGCGAAGGGGACAAGCATCGGCTTGAGCAAATCGCGGTTGACCACCGCCACCAGGACCAGCACCCGCGCGAACATCACCGCCCAGGACAGCAGGATGCCGCAGGCAAGCGCGGCCGTGTTCTGCGGATTGTCCCGCGCTTCTCTCGCGAACGACAGACTGACCGCAGTGGACGAGGCGAGCCCCCCGGCCAGCCCCGTCACCGCCGCACCCTTCCCCGGCCCGAGCCAGCGCGTCAGCACATAGCCGACCAGCGACAGGCCCGAGATCAGGATCACGAGCAGCCACAGCGAATAGGGATTGAGCGCGCCCCAGGGGTCGATGGGGTAATTGGGGAGCAGCGGCAGCGCGATGAAGGTGGCGACCAGCAGCCTGACGCCGGCATAGACGTCGTCCCAGCCGAGCTTGTCGACAAAGCCGTGCAGCGGCTGCTTATACGCCAGCACTGCGGCGGTGACGACGGCAAGGCCGATGGCGAACTCGCGATAGCCGAGCATGACCATGGCGCCGAGCAGGAACACGATGATGGCCGCGATCTCGGTGGTCAGCCCCTTGCCGTCTTCGCTGGTCTCGGCGGTGACGGCGTAGCCGACGACGACGAAGGCGCCGGTGATCAGGAGGGTCACCAACAGGATCCAGGGCGCCGCGTAATGCTGCGACAGCCAGCCGGCCATGGCGCCTAGCAGCGCCAGCAGCATGAAGGTGCGCAAGCCGGCGATGTGTCCGACCGCCTCTTCGCTCTTGCGCTTCTCGCGCTCGATGCCGACGAGCGCCCCAAGCAGGATTGCCGTGGCCCAGTCGAGGGCGCCTGTCAGGAGCTGCTCGTAATCCATCGGACGAAGTCTCTAGGCCTTGGCTTCGGCGCGCTCCGGGTAAAGCATAGCGAGGCCGTCGCGGGTGCCGGGCGTGACGCCGCGCTCGGTGATGAAGCCGGTGACGAAGCGGAGCGGCGTTACGTCGAAGGCATAATTCGCGGCAGCGCTCCCGCTCGGCGTGATGTCGACCGTGGCGATCGAGCCATCGGGCAGGCGCCCGGTGACATGGGTAACCTCGCGCGGATCGCGCTCCTCGATCGGGATGGTGTTGCCGTCGGTGATGGTCCAGTCGATGGTCGAATAGGGCAGCGCCACGAAGAAGGGAACGTCGTTGTCGCGGGCGGCAAGCGCCTTGAGGTAGGTGCCGATCTTGTTGGCGACGTCACCGCTACGTGTGGTGCGATCGGTGCCGACGATGCAGAGATCGACGAGCTTCTTCTGCATCAGATGACCGCCGGTGTTGTCGGCGATGATGGTATGGGGCACGCCATGCGCGCCGAGCTCGAACGCCGTCAGCGAGGCCCCCTGATTGCGCGGCCTCGTCTCGTCGACCCACACATGAAGCGGGATACCCTCGTCATAGGCCCGATAGATCGGCGCCAGCGCCGTGCCCCAATCGACGGTAGCGAGCCAGCCGGCGTTGCAATGGGTGAGAATGTTGACGCGCTCGCCGCCCTTCTTGTCGGCATGCGCCTTGATCAGCCCGTAGCCGTGCTCGCCGATCTTGCGGCAGGTTTCGACGTCGTCGTCGCAGATCTCGGCGGCCTTGGCATAGGCCGCCGCCACCCGCGCCTCGCGCGGCTGGTTGCGCACCGCCCTCTCCATCTCGCCGAGCGCCCAGCGGAGATTGATGGCGGTGGGCCGTGTCGCGGCCAGCGCCTCGCAAGCGCGCTCGAGCGCATCGTCCGAGGCGTCATCGCGGAGCGCAAGTGCGACGCCATAGGCCGCGGTTGCTCCGATCAGCGGCGCACCCCTGACCTGCATGGTGGAAATGGCGTGCGCCGCATCCTCCAGCAATTTGAGGGTGACGGTCTCGAAGGCGAATGGAAGCTTGGTCTGATCGATGATCTCGACCGACCACCCGTCGGGGTTCAGCCAGATGGTTCGGTAGTGCTTGCCGTTGATGTTCATGGCCCGTGACTTAGCACGGCCACCGCCCGTCCCCGCAACCCGGATTCGCCGTCGTCTCGCTTACGCGGCGCTGCGGCTGCCGAGAGGCCTCGGCGCCGCGAGCCAATCGCGGAAATCGTTGGCCGTAAGCGGGCGCGAGATGTGATAGCCCTGAATCTCGTCGCATCCCGCCTCGGCGAGAAAGTCGTACGCCTCCTGCGTCTCGACGCCCTCGGCCACGACCCGGTATTTCAGGTCATGGGCCATGTCGATCATGGCCCTGACCAGGATTTGGTCACGCTCGAGGCTCTCAATCGCGGCCATGAACGACCGGTCGATCTTGACGATGTCGGCCGGAATGTTCTGGAGATAGGAGAAGCTCGAATAGCCCGTGCCGAAATCGTCGATGGCGCAGGTGATGCCCAGCGCCTTGATATCCTTAAGGTGCTCGAACACGCGGCGACGCATGCGGATCAGCGCGCTTTCAGTGAATTCAAGCTGAATGGCCGTCGGCGGCAAATTGTGGCGCTCCAACCCCCGTTTGAGCTGCTGCACGAAATCCTCTTCTTCAAGGTTGGCGCCGGAAATGTTGATGGAGACCGGCACGTTCACGCCCTCGCTGCGCCACACCGTGACCTGCCACAGCGCCGCGTCCATGACCCAATCGGTGAGCGCGCCGGCGAGAGCGGTTTGCTCGAGAAGCGGGACGAATTCGCCAGGCGGAATATTGCCCATGGTGGGATGACACCAGCGCAGCAGCGCTTCGGCGCCCGCGCAAGCCCCGGTCCTGACGTCGATGCGGGGCTGGTAGACGAGGCTCAGCTGGTTCGGCGCAACGAGCGCCTCGCGGATGCCGACGAGCAGTTTGAAGCGACGGTGATGCTGCTCATCCTTTGCCGGCGAATGAACCTCGACCTTGACCTCGGCCTCCCGCGCATCGAGCGCGGCGCCGAAGGCCTTGCGCAGGACGTCGCGGGGAGTGGTATCACCGAGCCGGAACGGCACGATGCCGATGACGGCGTGCACCGCCACGGGAACACCGTCCGACTCGACGAAATCCGCGAGCCGGGACTGAATCTCCGCAAGCATCTCGGGGAGCTGCTGTCGCATCGGCTCTCGCAACAGAAACATGAGTTCGGTCGTGCCGACGTGGTAGACCTTGCAGTCATTGCCGAGCAGCGGCCGGATCGCGCTTCCTCCGAACTTCACCACATCGTCGAGGAAGGTTGGCCCGAGCACCCGCCGCGCATCGGCGAGCTGATGCGCATCGGCGAGATCGATCAGGACCGCCATGCATTCATTCTTGGGATGGTCGCGGGCAAGATCCTCCATATCCTCGACAAGCTGCGTGCGATTGGGTAGCCCGCTCACCGCATCGATGCGCCCGAGAGCGTGCTGAAGCTCGATCTGGTCCATCACCATCTCGGCGAGATCCCGCAGCAAGGAGACCTCGGCGTCGGTCGCGGTCCGCGGCTCCTGGCCAAGTACGCACATCGAGCCAAGGGCGAAGCCCTCATGGGTGATAAGAGGCGCGCCGGCATAGAAGCGCACGCCGGCGTCGGCCAGCGGGCTGTCGCAGTAAGTCTCGTCGGCGAGAAGATCGCTGACCACGACCGGCTCCCTGGTCGCGGAGACATGGTCGCAGGGCGCCTTGAAGCGGGGGATCTGCCGCGCCTCGACACCGACGCGGGATTTGAACCACTGGCGGTCGACGTCGGTCAGGGAAATAGCGGAAATCGGGAGTCCGAACAGGTGGCTCGCCACGCGGGTAATGCGATCGAAGGCTTCGCTTGGAGGCGTGTCCAATAGGCCGAGGTCGCGCAAGGCCCGCAAGCGCGCCTCCTCTCTCTGCGCAGATTTGGCCCGGAGCCCTTGGGGCGCCATGGTTTTCTCCCCAACCGGTGCCCAAGCGTCATGACAATGTCATATGGGTCCGGATTGCTGGCATTTACAGGTATTTAAAGGAAATTTGGTGCCAAGAGTCTTGATTTTTGCCGCCAAGAATTCTTGATTAATGAGCAGGTTAGGCCTCCGGCGCGGTTTTTTTGGCCGACTTCGGCGCGGAGCCCTCCAGGGATAAGGTCCGCCAGCCTAATCGCCCTCGAAGGTCATCAGGGTGTGGCACTCGACGCCAAGCTCGGCAAGGCGCCTTGAGCCGCCGAGGTCAGGCAGGTCGACGACGAAAGCGGCGCCCACGACGTCGGCATTGAGCTGACGCAGGAGCTTGACGGCGGCCTCGGCGGTGCCCCCGGTTGCAATCAGGTCGTCGACCAGCAGCACCGGTTCGCCGGAGCTCAAAGCGTCGTCATGCACCTCTATGACATCGATGCCGTATTCGAGCTCATATTCCTGGCCGATGGCCTTGGCCGGCAGCTTGCCCTTCTTGCGGATGGGAACGAAACCGCAGCGTAAGCGGTCGGCGACGGCGCCCCCGAGAATGAAGCCGCGCGCCTCGATGCCGGCGACGGCCTCGATCCTGCGATTGGTGAACGGCGCCACCAGACGCTCGATGCAGGTCCGAAGTCCCGTGGCATGGCCAAGCAAAGTGGTGATGTCCCGGAACATGATGCCGGGCTTGGGGTAGTCGGGTATCGTCCGCACCAGCTCCTTGAGATCGATGTTCTCGGTAATCGTCATGAAACCTCCGCGAGGTAAGCCGGACCAACACGATTGTCGCGAGCCTATAGTCGAAGGGGCCGCCGCTGCCTAGCACCCGTGCAAGCATGAGGCGAGTGCCGCCTTAGGTCACCTTCCCCAGCACGCGGCCGGCGACGGCGTCGAGCTTCTTCAGGAGCTCCGGGTCGCGCGCTTCCGGCGCGGTGATGATCGCCGTGTCGAGGGCTCGGTCCGACCCGATGGGGCACGGCTCATGCTCCCGGGGAAAGTCGCGCGCGAGCCGCGCCACGAGATTTGCCGCCTTGTCGGCGTTGGCCACCAACACCTTGATGATATCCGTGACCGTGACCGCATCGTGATCCGGATGCCAGCAGTCGTAATCGGTAACCATGGCTACGGTTGCGTAGCAAAGCTCGGCCTCGCGCGCGAGCTTGGCTTCAGGCAGATTGGTCATGCCGATCACCGCATAGCCGAGGTTCTTGTAGGTGAGGCTCTCGGCGAGCGTGGAGAATTGCGGTCCCTCGATGCAGACATAGGTTCCACTCCGCGCCATGGGGATGCCTTCCGCCTCCGCCGCGTTGGTGAGGTGGAGACGGAGCCGTGGCGCCACGGGATGCGCCATGGACACGTGCGCCACACAGCCCTTGCCGAAGAAGGAGCTCGCGCGATTGAAGGTGCGGTCGACGAACTGATCGACGAGGACGAAGGTGCCGGGAGATAGCTCGTCCTTGAAGGAGCCGCAAGCCGACAGCGAGATGAGGTCGGTCACCCCTGCCCGCTTCATCACGTCGATATTGGCGCGGTAGTTGATGTCGGAGGGCGACAACGGATGACCTTTGGCGTGACGCGACATGAACACGATCGGCAGTTCGGCGATCTCGCCGATGCGGAGCGGCGATGACGGCTCGCCCCACGGGCTCTCGATACGCTCCTCGCGCACGTGCTCAAGGCCGGGGAGATCATAAAGTCCCGAACCACCGATGACGCCGAGTACCGCCTTGGTCATATCACCCCCATGAAGTCGCGCTGCCGGGAAGTCACTCGCCGACCCGCATATAGAACACGCCCCACACCCAGCGCCCGCGGCCGTCGGCGCCCGGCTTTTGCCCCTCGGCCCGCGTGTTGATTAGCCATAGCGGGCCTTGCTGGCCAATGCCAAGCGGCGTGCCGTCGACCTCGAGCGCGAGGACCCAGTCCGAGCCATCCACATCCTCAGGCAGGAGCCAGCCGGTGAAGCCATTGACGGCGACAAAGCTGATCTTGGTCTTTGCCGCCTCGATGCGGCCTAGCACCTCGCGCAGCCGCGGTCCCTTGAAGGTGGCGGGCGCGCCGAGTTCCTTCGTCGTCGCCGTTACCGTGCCTTGCGGCAGCGCGGCGAGCATGGCGCGGTCGAAGGCGAAGGCTTTGGGGAAATCGATCTTCTGCGTCGCGAGGAGACTGTCCTTGTTGGCGTCGAGCGGCCCCCGGTTGCTCTCGCCGACGAGCCCGCTCACGGTGAGCAGCACCATCTCTTTCGGCGCCGACTCTTCAGCCGCGGCGGATGCCGACCAGGCGCAAAGCGCCGCAATGACAGCTACGAGAAGAGCGCGCATGGAGTGGAGACCGAAAGGGTTGGGGCCGAAGCGCATCCTCGGCTGCCACTCGCCCGCGGTCAAGTTATCGGCGCATCGAGCGGAGGCTTTACGCGGCGCTTAGCGTGGCTGTGGACGCCGGACCACACCAGGCGCTTCGCCAGGAACATCGCCACGGCCAGGGCGAACAGGAACACAATCACCCTGGCGCCAAGCATGTGCCGCTCCTGGAGCTTGGGCTCGGCGGCCCACATCAGGAAGGCCGCGACGTCTCTCGCGTAATTGTCCGCGGTCGGCTTGGTGCCGTCGGCATATTCGACCAGGCCATCGGCAAGCGGCGGCGGCATCGCAATCTGATGCCCGGGAAAGGCGACGTTGTAATGCATGCCTTGAGCAAGGTCGAACCCGTGCGGCGTATCCTTGTATCCGGTCAGCAGCGCGTAGATGTAATCGGGGCCGCCGGGCCGGGCCTTGGCGATCACCGAAAGATCAGGCGGCAACGCCCCGCCGTTCGCGGCGCGCGCGGCTTCGTCATTCGCAAAGGGCGAGCGGAACCGGTCCGACGGGCGTCCCGGGCGCTGATACATCTCGCCCTTGTCGTTCGGTCCGTCGGTGACCTGGATCTCTTCAGACAGCGCCTTCACCGCCTCGGGCGAAAACTCAGGACCGCCCCCTTCGCCGAGATTGCGATAGGATAAGAGCCGCATCGAATGGCAATTGGCGCAGATCCGTTTGTAGACACCATATCCGCGCTGAAGTTGCGTCGGGTCGTAGGTGCCGAACGGTCCGTCGAAGCTCCAGCTTTGAGATTCGATTTTCGGCTCAGGCGGCGGCTCCTGCGCCGCGGCGGCGACAGGGAGCAGCGTCAGCGCAAGAGATGCGCCGAGCGCAAAGCCAATTGGCGCGCGGATCATAGCGCCGCCTCCGGCTCGCGCTGTCGTCGCGGCGGGGCCGCGGCCGGTGGCGCCACCTCGGGACCAAGCACGGATTCGGTGATGCTGCCGGGGAGTCCCTTGGGCTTCTCGAT
This sequence comes from uncultured Alphaproteobacteria bacterium, assembly GCA_963732955.1. Lineage (GTDB taxonomy): Bacteria > Pseudomonadota > Alphaproteobacteria > Rhizobiales > Methyloligellaceae > Methyloceanibacter. Next base: position 154,710 of record CAVTBH010000004.1, on the reverse strand, counting down.
CCAGCCGACCACCGGCATCACCAGCAAAAAGAACAGGAAGTAATAGGCGGTGAAGATGCGCCCCAGGAGCAGATAGATGCCCTCCGGCGGCTGCGACCCGAGATAGCCGAGCGCGACGCAGGTGATGACGAAGGCCCAGAAGAACCATTTGTAGATCGGGCGGTAGCGCGTCGAGCGCACGCGCGAGGTGTCGAGCCAGGGCACGAGGAACAACACCACGATGGCGCCAATCAGCCCGGCGACGCCGAACAGCTTGTTCGGGATCGCGCGCAGGATCGCGTAAAACGGCAGGAAATACCATTCCGGCACGATGTGCTGCGGCGTTTGCAGCGGATTGGCCGGGATGTAGTTGTCAGGATGACCAAGCGTGTTCGGCGCGTAGAACACGAACAGAGCGAACAGGATCGCGAACAGCACGAGCGCGTAGCCATCCTTCATCGTGTAGTAGGGATGGAACGGCAGCGTCTCCCGCGGGCTCTTCACGTCGATGCCGGTCGGGTTGTTGTTGCCGGGGATGTGCAGCGCCCAAATGTGCAACACGACCACGCCGGCGATGATGAACGGGAACAGATAGTGCAAGGAATAGAGGCGGGTCAGCGTCGGTCCGCCGACGGAAAAGCCGCCCCAGATCCACTGCACCAGCCGCGTGCCGACGCCCGGGATCACAAGGTCGAGCGACGAGAACAGATTGGTGATCACGGTCACCGCCCAGAAGCTCATCTGTCCCCACACCAGGGAATAACCCATGAAGGCGGTGGCGATCATCAGCAAGAGAATGAGCACGCCGAGGATCCACAGGATCTCGCGCGGCGCCTTGTAGGAGCCGTAATAGAGACCGCGGAAGGTGTGGATGTAGGCGGCGAGGAAGAACATCGAGGCGCCGACGGCATGGGTGTAGCGCAACAGCCAGCCCCAGTTCACGTCGCGCATGATGTGCTCGACGCTATCGAAGGCGCGATCCGCCGCCGGGATGTAATGCATGGCGAGCACGATGCCGGTGGCGATCTGCGAGATCAGCATGAACACCAGGATGCCGCCGAAGGTCCACCAATAGTTGAGGTTGCGCGGCGTCGGGAAGGTGATGAACTGATCGCTCATCACGCGCACGACCGGAAGCCGCGCGTCGAGCCATTTCTCAAATCCGGTGGTCGGTTCGTAACTCGAGGGATGGGCCATGAAGCGTGAGCTCAGCCGATTTTGACTTTGGTGTCTGACAGGAAGGCGTAAGGCGGAATCGCCATGTTCTGCGGCGCGGGTCCGACGCGCACGCGCCCCGCGGTGTCGTATTGCGAGCCGTGGCAAGGACAGAACCAGCCGCCATAGTTACCCTTGTAATCGCCCGGCGACTGACCTTTGGGGATGCAGCCGAGATGGGTGCAAATGCCGATCATCACGAGCCATGGCTCGCGGTCCTTGCCGGCGCGATTATCATCGGTCGCTGGCGCGGTGTCGGGAAGATTGGCGTTGCGCGCGACCGGATCGATCAGTTCGTCGACGGGAACGGCCTTGGCCGCCTCGATCTCCTTCCCGGTGCGGTGGCGGATGAAGATCGGCTTGCCGCGCCACATCACCGTGATGGCCTGGCCCGCCTCGATATGAGAGAGATCGACCTCGGTGGTGGCGAGCGAGAGCGCCGATTGGTCGGGATTCATCTGATCGAGCAGCGGCCACAGGCCGAGACCGAACCCCACGGCGGCAAACCCTCCCGCGGCGATCATGATGACATCGCGCCGGGAGGGATCGTCTTCGTGTTGGGGAATGGGGAATTGCGCGGGGGTTACGTTATCGGCCACGTGACCTTCGCTCCTAACCGTCGCCAATGGCCGCAACGATCCTCAGGCTTCCACGGAAACAATCGCTCCCGCGGCCCCTCGCCCGGACAGTCACGCCTTGAACTTGTGCCTCTCTTCATGCCGGCCGATGGCTCAACCAGCATGCCTGCTCAGGTTTTCTTGCATCAGCATCCAACCTTGTCCAGGACCGTCACCCGGGCAAATTAGCGCAGTGCACAAAATTCCCTCGGAAGGCATGCCAGTCAAGCCTCAACAGAACTTTGATCGAGGTCAAAGCCGGACTTGACCTGGCCCTGCATTCCGGGGCCCTGTGAGCCAATAGTGAGGTCATCCGAGCGGACGCCATGAGTGAAGCCAAGGCACGAGCGAGCGTGGCGCGGGATCCTTCTACGGAGGAAATCCGGAAAGAACGGGCCAAGGCCTGGTTTGAGACCTTGCGCGACCGGATGCTCGAGGCTCTCGAGGCGGTCGAGGACGCGGCCGAAGGCTCGGCCCTTTATGCCGGCGAGGCGCCCGGCCGCTTTATCCGCACCGCATGGAGCCGCGAGGAGCCAGACGGCTCCGACGGTGGCGGCGGCGTGATGTCGTTGATGTCCGGCCGCGTATTCGAGAAGGTCGGCTGCCACACCTCGACGGTTCATGGCACCTTCCCCCCAGAATTTGCGCGCCAGATCCCGGGCGCCGACGAGGATCCGCGGTTCTGGGCCTCAGGCATGTCCTTCATCGCTCATCCCAAGAACCCGAACGCGCCGACCGGTCACATGAATACGCGCATGGTGATGACGTCGAAGGGCTGGTTCGGCGGCGGCGGCGACCTGACGCCGGTGCTGATGCGGCGGCGGACGCAAGAGGATCAAGATGCCGAAGACTTCCACGCGGCGATGCGCGCCGCTTGCGAGGCCCAGCCCTCCGCCGACTACCCGCGCTTCAAGGAATGGTGCGACGAATATTTCTATCTGCCGCACCGGAAAGAGATGCGCGGCATCGGCGGCATCTTCTACGACTATCTCGACACGGGAGATTGGGAGGCCGACTTCGCCTTCACGCAAGCCGTCGGGCGCGAATTCGTGCGCATCTATCCGGAGATCGTGCGCCGCAACATGCTTGAGCCCTGGACCGAAGAGGATCGCGAGGAGCAGCTCATCCGCCGCGGCCGCTACGTCGAGTTCAATCTGCTCTACGATCGCGGCACCATTTTCGGGCTGAAGACCGGCGGCAATGTCGAGGCGATTCTGTCCTCGATGCCGCCACTCGTGATGTGGCCTTAGCCGCTACCCGCGCACGCCGGCATAGGCGAGACGCGGCGCTTCGACGCCAACACTGACGCCACTGACGCCGACGCGGGTCTGGATCACCGGCGGGTTGGCGATGAGCTGCGCGATCAGGAGCGACAGCGCGGTGACGAGCAGGATGAAAACGAACTTCCACATCGCGGCCTCCGAGGGCTTGGCCGTCGCAACCATCGCGACTGGCCATGCCGCCCTCGTAAGCGCTCGCGCCTGAACGCCGCCTGAGACCCGCGTTCATCTGCCGTTTGGTTTTCGGCCTTGTTCGTGGCAAGCTAGGGAATCGAACCTTTTCGAGGGGCCAGGTTCGCCGAGATGATGAGGCGGAACGTTCCGCGCCTTCGCCGGACCCCGCCGGGAGCGTCTACCCGTGTCCCGAGGTTTCGATTACAGCGCACCAGCGGAATTGTTCGCGCCGAAGGGCCGCCCGGGGATGCGGCAGCCGGTGGCCTATCGCCGCTTTCCGAGCGCCGCCGCCGCCATCCGCTACGCCGTCGAGGAGCTGTCCCAGGCCGGGCTCGCCGCCGCCATCCTCGAGGTCAACGAGGACAGGTTCGACCATATCGGCATCCGCCAGCTCTACAACGACGAGGCCTATCCTTTGCGGCGGCGCAGCAAAGCCGATTGATTAAACACACGAAATTGGTCTTGCTAAATTGGGATGTTCTACCCATACTTCAGGCACCGGGCGCCCAAGGCTTTGGGCGCGGACTTGGACTGACGGCAAAGTGATCATCGCGCCGGTTACGAGCACGACACCCTTTCCTGAAATCTCAAGACGCCAGGGGACCCTCTCGGTCCTAGGGCCCGTTGTTTGAAACTCGAACGGGAAAGGAATTCCCCCCATGGCTCGTGTCAATGGCACAGTGAAGTTCTTCAATCATTCGCGCGGCTTCGGCTTTATCCAGCCGGAGGACGGCGGCAAGGACGTGTTCGTACACGCCTCCGCTCTCGAGCGTTCCGGCGTGCCGGCGCTCAATGAGGGCGACAAGGTCTCCTTCGAGATCGAGGACGACCGCCGCGGCCGCGGCAAGCAGGCTGCGAACGTCCAGCTCGCGTAGCAAGCGCGACCTTCACGCTTTGAGCACCGCCGGACTTCGTGTCCGGCGGTTTTTTATTGTTCGGTCGTCGCGACAAACGACACTTTCACGGCCCGATTTTGCCGCAAAAACACTGTTAAATTCGTCCCCGACCCCCTGATGAATCGGTTGCGCTTGGGCGAGGCGCCCGGCGCTTCAGCCAAGGATCGAAATCACATGACGAGGACAGTGTTGAAGGCCCTTGCGGTCGCGGCGGTGATGGCCACCACCGCGCTTTCTCTCCCCGCCACCGCCGAAGCCGGATACGGTTGGGGTGGCCACGGCCATTATTGGCATGGCGGCGGCTGGGGCGGACCAGGCTATTGGGGCGCGGGGCTGATCGGTCTCGGCGTCGGCGCCGCCATCGGCAGCGCGCTCGCAGGCCCCGTCTATGTCGGCCCGCCGCCGGTGGGATACGCTCCACCGCCGCCAGCGGTTGCCGCCGGCTACGGCCCGCCTCCGTGGTCGCCCGAGTGGTACGACTATTGCGGCCAGCGCTACCGGAGCTTCAACGCCCGCACCGGCTATTTCACAGGCTATGACGGCCTGCCCCATTTCTGCCAGTAGAACGCGGACCGAGCGCAAAGGGCCTGTCTGACACTTCAAACCCGGTCAGGCAGGCCTTTTTGGCGAGAGACGTCCCGCGGGGCTGAAATCGGGTTCTATGCCAAGCTGGCGACAGCCGGACGCGCCGCCGCATGGCCCGATCGCCTGTTGCCGTCGCTGGCGCATCTGGACATTGTTATCTGAATTGGATACCGACGAAGAATGGCCACCTGGCGAAATCTCGGGCCCTCGGAATTAACGCGCCCGACCAACTGTCCGGTTCTCCCGCGAGTCGTGGAAGCGGACGGACCGCGATCGCTGGCCGACCTCCGCGCTTTCGTGACAGCGGAACGAGATCGGCTTCGGGATGAAATGTTGAAGCGCGGCGGCTTTCTCCTCCGCGGGTTCGAGGTGAACGACCCGGCCGGCTTCGCCGAAATCATCGGGGCGCTCGGTTACCGGGCCGAGCTGGAGAACCCGTTCGACACCAGCCCGCGAAGCAAGGTCGCCGAGAGCGTATACACCTCCACCGATACCCCCGACGCCTACCCCATCCTCGCCCACAACGAGAACAGTTTTCTCAACGAACGACCCCGCATGATTTCGTTCTTCTGCCTGGTCGAACCCATCCGCTATGGCGAAACGCCGCTGTTCGAACTCGCGCGCCGCCGCCGCTGCCCTCGACCCCAACGTCCGGGCGAAGGTGCAGGATAAGAAGGTCCGCTATCGGCGGCGCTTTCCGAAGCAACGGCCAAGCTGGGCACCGGTGATCAACCGCAGCTGGGACGAGGCTTTCGGAACCAGTGACCGCGATGAGATCGAGGCCATGGTCACGGCGCAGGGAATGGTCTGCCACTGGCATCCGAACGGGCGCATTCTGCACACTGAAAACTTGGTCGATCCACTGCCCCGCCATCCCGACACCGGAGACCGGTGCCTCAACCTTCAGGCCTTTCACCGGACCAGCATCCTTCAGGATCTCGACGAAGTCAGACCGCGCCAGAACCGGTTTCATAACGCCTCTCTGAAGCTGGGCCTCAGCCTCCTTTACGCCCTCGAAGTCATGCCGGTTCAAATTCTCTACGGCGACGGAACACCCATTCCTCCCGATGAGATGACCGAAATCCGCCGCGCCACCTGGGATCAATCGGTTCTGTTCCGGTGGAAAAAGGGCGATGTTCTCGTGCTCGACAACATCCTGACGGGGCACGGCCGCATGAACGTCGAAGGTCCGCGCAAGATTCTTACCTCGTTCGCCGATCCGATTTCCTTTCCGGTGTGAGTGCCGGGTAGGCGAGCCGGTCACCCGTCCTCCACGCGGCGGGATCGCGCGTCAGACGCCCTGCTCGAAGGTCAGGTCTGCCGGTGAGATCAGCACCGAGAATTGCTGACACCAGATCACCACGCTCGGGAACTTGGTGAGGTCGACGCCGGCGGGCACCGGATATTTCTGGCTGCCTTTAAAGGCGCGAAGGCGCCCGAGATCGACGAACATGGTGTTGGTTACCTGTTCGCCCGAACGAATCTCCGCCGCCGGCATCAGATAGACGTGAAAGTCGGGACCGGGGCCGACTTCGAAGTCATCCTGCAGGAACACGGTGCCCGAATAGACGCTGACGCCGCCCTTGCCGGTGTGGATCGGATCGTTGGGATTGGGCTGAATGAAGTTGCCCTTGGCGATGAGCGTACCCTGCTCGGCGGCGGTCAGCGTGTCCATGGCCGGCGGCGGCGGGAACACGTAGGGAAACAGAAAGAATCCGAGCGCCGTACCAAAGGCTGCGCCAAGCACGCCGCCTAACAAGAAAACTGTCAGCCACCGGAACATGGTCCGCCCCCTCTCAGGCCCGCAATCGCAACTCTAGCTTGCCATGAGCGTGCGGCAATGACGACCCCTCAACCGCGCCTTCTGCCTTGATTTAGGACTGGTGGAACGGGCTCGGGCTTGTACAGTGACGGTGCTGGAGACAAGAGCCATGCGCGACGCCACCGCGATCCGCACCACCTGCCCCCGGGATTGCTACGACGCCTGCGGCATGCTGGTGAAGACGTCGCCGGACGGCACCATCAACGTCGTCGGCGATCCGGATCACGACGTCAGCCGCGGCGCACTCTGCGGCAAATGCTCGATCGGTTACAACGGCGTGTGGCGGGATTCTGCGGTGCGCCTGACGCGCCCCTTGAGGCGTATTGGCGCCAAAGGCGCGGGCCGCTTCGAGCCCGTCGGCTGGGATGAGGCGCTCGCCGATATCGCCAGCCGGCTCAACGCGATCCGCGCGAGGGATGGCGCCGCCGCGATATTGCAGACTCACTACACCGGCACCTGCTCTCTGATCGCCGGTACCTTCCCGTTGCGCTTCTTCAACAGCATCGGCGCCACCGAGGTCGATCCGGACACCGTCTGCAACAAGGCAGGCCATGCCGCGCTGCAGCTGATGTACGGCGAATCGACCCGAGGCTTCGACCCGCGCACCATCGACGGCGCCAAATGCGTCATGATCTGGGGCGCCAACCCGTCCACCTCGGCCCCGCACGTGCATCAATATTGGCTCGGCGAGACGCGGGCTCCCAAGATCGTGGTCGACCCCATTCGCCATGACACCGCGGCGGAAGCGGACATCCACTTGCAGCTCTATCCCGGCACGGACGGTGCGCTCGCCTTCGCCATGCTCCATGCCATCCGCGCCGCGGGCCGTATCGACCGCGACTTTCTCGCGGGCCACGCGCAGGGCTTCGGCGAGATCGAGGCCGAGCTCGATGCCTGCACGCCGGCCTGGGGCGAGGCCGTGACCCGCGTTCCGGCGCGCCTGATCGAGGAGGCGGCGCTGCTCTACGCTGACGGTCCGTCGCTGCTGTGGATGGGCCAAGGCTTCCAGCGTCAGTCGTTCGGCGGCAACGCCATGCGCGCCGTCGCTCTGTTGCCGGCGGCCACCGGCAATCTCGGCAAATACGGCGCCGGTTTTCTTTATCTCAACGGCTGGGATACGCGCGGCGTCGATGGCGACTATCTGACCGCGTCACACTTGCGGCCGGCCTCGGCCGAGACCATCAGCCATATGGACCTCGCGCGCCGGCTCGAATCGCCCGAGACCAAAGCCATCATCACCTGGAACAACAACATCGCGGTGTCGAGCCCCGAGCAGCGGCGCTTGCGGCGCGCACTCGAGCGCGAGAGCTTGCTGCAAGTCACGCTCGACCTGTTCCAGACCGAGACGGCGGACTACGCCGACTATGTGCTTCCGGCGGCGAGCTTCCTCGAGTTCGACGACGTGGTGATGTCCTATTTCAACGCCAGCATCTCGGCGCAGGTGAAGGCGCTGCCCCCGCTCGGCGAGTCTCTCCCCAATCAGGACATCTTCCGGCACCTGGCGAAGGCCGTGGGACTGACCGATCCGGAGCTGTTCGAGACCGATGCGGAGCTGATCGCGACGCTCCTCGACCAGGCGAATCCCGGCTTGACCTTCGACGCCCTGGCGCAAGTCGGCACCATCGAATATCCGCCCGAGCCCGTGGTGCAATTCGAGCGCCACGACTACCGGACACCCTCAGGGAACATTGAATTGGCCGGCGACACCTTCGTCGCGGCAGGCCTACCGCGGGCTCCGTTCGCCTCGGCCGAAGCGCGGCCAGAGGCCGGAGAGCTTCGGCTGCTGTCACCGGCGTCGAAGTGGCTGATGAATAGCAGCTTCGGCAACGATCCCGAAGATTCTTAAGCAACTCGGCGAGGACGAGGCGATCATGCATCCCGACGAGGCACGCTCGCGCGGCATCGCCGGCGGCGCCCTGGTCAGGATTGGCAACCCCACCGGCGCCATCACGCTGAAGCTCGCGCTCTCGGCCGACGTGCCGAGGGGCGTGATCCTGGCCTACAAGAGCCGTTGGACGGCGAACGGCGCCGACAGCAACGTCAATGCCCTCAATCCGGGACAAAAGGCCGATCTCGCCGAGAGCTGCGCCGTTCACAGCATCAACGTCTCGGTTGCACCCGCCTAAGGTCGCCGGGCGAGCCGCTAGTTCAACCGGAGCTCGCCCTCGACGAAGCTGAACTCTTGCGGCGCGATGAGGCGCCGGTGCGCCACGCGGACGCGATAGAGCGGACCTTCGAGATTGGAGGCCCAGAAGCCAAGGAAATCAGTGAGCCTCGGGAAGCGCGGCGCGAGATCGTAGTCCTGCCAGATGTAGCTCTGAAGCAGGCTCCGATGGTCCGGGAGTTGATAGAGAATCTCCGCCGTGGTGAGCGAATAGCCCTCGAGCTGGCGGAGCAAGGCAAAATCATTCATTGGCAACCCTGCTGGACTTGTTTTCTTGACGCCTTCAGGTTAGCCAGCCAGGCGAGTCGCGTCCAGAGCGATTCATTAGCCATATCAGCGTCTTAGCAGCAGTATCGTAACACTGCTAACTTTTGGCACTCTCGCCTTGAAAGTGCCAGAGCTCCTCTCTACATAGCCACTGGGGGAGCGCCTTCAGGGGCTGCCCCCTTTCAGCTGAAATCACAAGTGAAAGCCCAATTGTAGGAGGAGGTTCACAATGAAGTTTCGTCCGTTGCACGACCGCGTCGTCGTACGCCGGGTCGAGGAAGACGACCGGACCAAAGGCGGCATCATCATCCCCGATACCGCCAAGGAGAAGCCGCAACAGGGCGAGGTCGTTGCCGCTGGGCCGGGCGCCGTCGACGAGAAGGGCAATGTCCAGCCCCTCGACGTGAAGCCTGGCGACCGCGTGCTGTTCGGCAAATGGTCGGGCACCGAGGTCAGGATCGACGGCGAAGATCTCCTGATCATGAAAGAAAGCGACATTCTCGGCGTGCTTGAAGGCGCCGTCGCCAAGAAGAAGGCCGCCTAGTCTAGGGGCCAAGGAAGTGGAGAAGAATCATGTCTGCTAAGGAAGTAAAATTTTCGCAAGACGCTCGCGAGCGCTTGCTTCGCGGCGTCGACGTCCTGGCCAACGCGGTCAAGGTGACGCTCGGCCCAAAGGGCCGCAACGTCGTGCTCGAGAAGTCCTTTGGCGCGCCCCGCATTACCAAGGACGGCGTGACCGTCGCCAAGGAGATCGAGCTCGAGGACAAGTTTGAGAATATGGGAGCCCAGATGCTGCGCGAAGTGGCGTCGAAGACGTCCGACACCGCTGGTGACGGCACCACCACCGCCACCGTGCTTGCCCAGGCCATCGTCAAGGAAGGCGCCAAATCGGTCGCGGCCGGCTCCAACCCCATGGATCTGAAGCGTGGCGTCGACCTCGCCGTCACCGCCATCCTCGAGGAGCTGAAGTCGAAGGCCAAGAAGGTCACCTCCAGCGAGGAAATCGCCCAGGTCGGCACCATCTCCGCCAACGGCGACCACGAGATCGGCGCCATGATCGCCAAGGCCATGCAGAAAGTCGGCAATGACGGCGTCATTACCGTCGAAGAGGCTAAGGCGCTCGAGACCGAGCTCGAAGTGGTCGAGGGCATGCAGTTCGACCGCGGCTATATCTCTCCTTATTTCATCACCGATCCCGACAAGATGCGCGTCGAGCTCGAGGATCCCTACATTCTCATCAACGAGAAGAAGCTCTCCAACATGCAGTCGCTTCTCCCCGTGCTCGAGGCGATCGTTCAGACTGGCAAGCCGATCCTGATCATCGCCGAGGACGTCGAGGGCGAGGCTCTGGCGACGCTGGTGGTCAACAAGCTGCGCGGCGGCTTGAAGGTCGCGGCGGTGAAGGCTCCCGGCTTCGGCGATCGCCGCAAGGCCATGCTCCAGGACATTGCCGTTCTGACCGGCGGGCAGGTCGTGTCGGAGGATCTCGGCATCAAACTCGAGAATGTCACCCTCGACATGCTCGGCCGCGCCAAGAAATTGGTCATCACTAAGGATGACACCACCATCGTCGACGGCGCCGGCAAGAAAGCCGACATCCAGGCGCGTGTCGCCCAGATCAGGCAGCAGGTCGAGGACACCACCTCCGACTATGACCGCGAGAAGCTGCAGGAGCGGCTGGCGAAGCTCTCCGGCGGCGTCGCCGTGATCAGGGTCGGCGGTGTCACCGAGATGGAGGTCAAGGAGCGCAAGGATCGCGTCGACGATGCGTTGAACGCGACCCGGGCCGCGGTCGAGGAAGGCATCCTTCCGGGCGGCGGCGTGGCGCTGCTTCGCACTCAGGCGGCGCTCGACAGGCTGAAGCCGGCCAATGAGGACCAGAAGGTCGGCATCAACATCGTCCGTCGCGCCTTGCAGGCGCCGGCGCGGCAGATCGCCGAGAATGCTGGCGAGGATGGCCCGGTGGTCACCAGCAAGATCCTCGACAAGGCCGACTACTCCTTCGGCTACAACGCTGCCACCGGCGAGTATGGCAATCTGGTCAAGCAGGGCGTCATCGACCCGGCCAAGGTCGTGCGCACCGCGCTGCAGGATGCCGCGTCGATTGCCGGCCTCCTCATCACCACCGAGGCCATGGTCGCCGAGCTGCCGAAGAAGCAGGGTGCTCCGGCAATGCCCGGTGGCGGCATGGGCGGCATGGACTTCTAAGTCAGTGGCTCAGTTGCGTATTGCGTAGGAGCCGCGCCTTCGGGCGCGGCTCTTTTTTTTTGCCGCAGCGCGGGTGCCCAGGGATTTTGATTTGATTGCGGCGTCCGCTGCGCCATGCTCCACGCCGTGTCAGGCCAGAACACAAAAGCCGGCGAGATCCGCGTGGGTATCGGCGGCTGGACCTATCCGCCGTGGCGGGGAAGCTTCTATCCCAGGGGGCTCGTCCAGGCGAAGGAGCTCAACTACGCCGCCGCGCATCTCACCTCGATCGAGATCAACGCCACCTTCTACCGCCTGCAAAACCCGGCAAGCTTCCGGAAATGGAAAGAGGCGACGCCGGACGGCTTCGTGTTCTCGGTCAAAGGTCCGCGGCTCATTACCCACCGCCAGGACTTGGCCACGGCCGGCGACTTCGTCAGCCGCTTCTTGGACTCCGGCCTCACCGAGCTTGGCGACCGCCTCGGTCCCCTCGTCTGGCAATTCGCCCCGAACAAAGCCTTCGAGGCGACCGACTTCGGCGGCTTCCTCGCGCTGTTGCCGCGCGCGCTCGACGGGCGGCCTTTGCGTCACGCCGTCGAGGTCCGCCACGAGAGCTTCCGCGACAAGGCGTTTCTCACGCTGCTGCGGGAATTCGAGGTGCCGGTGGTGTTCTCCGAGAACGAGCCGAGCTTCGCCGACCTTGCCGGCGACTTCGTCTATGCCCGGCTTCAGCGCGGCAAGGACAAGATCGAGACCGGCTATCCCCTGGCAGAGCTCGATGATTGGGCCGGGCGCGCGAGAACCTGGGCGGCAGGCGAGGAGCCAAGCGACCTCCCCCACCTCGATGCCGCGCCTGGCGAGCCGAAACCCCGGGACGTGTTCCTCTATTTCATCCATGCCGGGAAGCTGCGCGCGCCTCACGCCGCCATGGCGCTGATCGAGCGTCTCGCCTAGCGGAGGCGTCCCGGGCGCTCGCGCGTTGAGACAATTCGGCTCACGCGACCACGTGCCGAGACTTGGACCTCCCGCTCCCGTGCTTCGAGCCCCACATAAATACTGACGGTCGGTCTCATTCCGGCCGACCGCCTCCGCGTAAGCGTTAGGAGGCAGCCATGTCAGATCACACATCCCCGCAACGGCAGACCGGCGTTCACCCCGTGGTGGTCGAGATCGCCATCGGCTCGACCGTCTGGTTCCTGCTCGTGACCTGGCTCAGCTTTGCCGAAGGCGGCGGGATCGATTGGGACCTCGTCGTCGTGACACTGTTTTTCGTCATGTTCTTCACGCTGTTCCTGCTCACGGCATCCTTTGCCGCGCATGATCCCAGATGGCATCTTCGCGATACGAGCTTTCGCGAGTTTTTGAAAAGTGACGTCGGCACCGCGACCGGCACCATGCGCGGGCGGGACGCACTGCTCGAGATTGCCTTGGTCCCGGTGTCGCTCGCCCTCGCCGCGACGGTGATCGGTCTCGTCGTCGTGCTGATACGCTGAAAGCGCGCGACCTCTCAAGCAAGCTCGGCGATCAGCGTCCGCGCCTTGGCGAGGAGTTGCTCGCGATCGAGGTTGAAGCCCGATTCGATCCACTCCTGTTCGAGGCGCTTGAGGACGAGGCCGAGGTCGGGACCTTTGCTGGCGCCGAGCGCCATCAGCTCATGGCCGCCAAGCGGGAAGGCCGGCGCCTGCCACCGCTCCGGCAATGCCAGCGCCTGGCGCCAAGCGGGATCATCCGGCGCGGCGCTAGAGTCGGTCCAGGCGAGCAAAACAAAATGCCGATAATCGGCCGGCCCCAAACGGTAGAGTGCCGCCTTCGCTCCGAGCTTTTCCGGCAATCGCGAACGTGCCCGTTCTTGCGCCGCCAAGAGAAGCACCGCCTGCTCGGCATTTGACAGCCGCAAGCGGGTAACGAGACGCAGCACGTCCTCGCCCACGAATATCGCGAGCGCGGCGAGCCTGAGGCTCGCGTCGGCCGCCACGCCGTTCGCCTGCTCGATGGCGATCAACCGCTCGAAGCGGAAAAGCCGCGGCACGCTGCCGAGGAGTTCGGTGAGAAGGCCATAATCGTAGAGCGCCTCGACGGCCAGCATCGCCTGCGGCGCGACGAGCAAGCGCTTGAGCTCGCCGCCAACCCGTTCCGCCGACAGCTTGGCGAGGCCGGCGCGCAGCTTGACCGAGGCGTGAAGACCGGCCTCGTCCATTTCGCCTTTGCCGTAATAGGCGTGCAGGCGAAAGAAGCGGAGGATGCGCAAGTAATCCTCTTTGATCCTGTCCTCCGCCTCGCCGATGAACCGCACGCGCCCCGCGACAAGATCGGCGTAGCCGCCGAGCGGATCGAACAGCGTGCCGTCCTCGCTGGCGTAGAGCGCATTCAGAGTGAAGTCGCGCCGCTTGGCGTCCTCCTCCCAGGATGTGGTGTAGGCAATCCTGGCGTGGCGGCCGAAGGTCTCCACATCGCGGCGGAGCGTCGTCACCTCGAACGGCGTCTTGCCGGCAATGACGGTGATGGTGCCGTGATCGATCCCGGTCGGCACCGCCTTCAACCCGGCTTTGGCTGCAAGCTCCAGCACCTGATCGGGGGGCGCGGTGGTGGCGAGGTCGATCTCGGTCACGGGAAGCCCGAGCAGCGCATTGCGCACCGCGCCACCAACGGCGCGCGTCTCGGCGCCGTCGCGGCTGAGCGCCACGAACACTGCCTTCGTCTCGGGCCGCTCAAGCCACGCCGCGCCTTGCAGCGATGGCGCCCCGGCACGGCGCTCAAGGTCGAGTTCGGTCATGGGAAGAAAAGGTCATCAATCGATCTCGCCGGGCTTCACCACCCCGTCCTCGATCGTCGCAGGGTGATAAATGCCCCCTGGCTTGCCGCCCGAGAAGGAGATCAAGGTTGCCATGGTGATTAGAAGCAAGAGGCAGCCCGCCACGGCGAGCCAGAGCACCGGCGCGCCGTCCCACATGTCCGCCGGCCCCGCCCGCCTCGTCGTCAGCACATAGGCGCCATAGACAAGGAAAGGCAGCGAAAACATCAGGACGTCAATAAGAGCGATGCGGAGCATCTTGATCCGAGGCTTGAAAATCGATGGCGCAACATAGCGGTCGCGAGGTGACAATGCGAGCCGCGGCGGTTGAAGGCTCCTCAATCCTGCCCAGAGTTGTCCGACGGGGGAAACAGGAAAAAAGTACCCCCGCTCCAGACCCCAAGCTCGTCCGTGCCGCCGCGGCGCTTCGTCGCCGCAACCTCGACCAGCTCGTAATAGACGGGCCGATCGAGCCGCGCCTCAAGTCCATCGCGGACCAGCACGAAGGGCGTGAAGCTGCCATCCCGTTCGGGACGAAAGCGCAACGGATGTTTGGCGCCGGCGGTGACTTCTTCATCGAGATTGGTGCGGAAGGTGAGGCGCTGGTCGTGGCCGCTTCCCTCGACCTGCATCCCCACGGCCATGAAGGCCGCTTCCTCGACCCGGACCAACGCCCGCTCGGCCGGGGTTACAAGATAGTAATGTCCGTCGGCCTCACGCCGCAGCACAGAGGCGAAAAGCCTGACCAACGGCTTCCGCCCGATCGGACTATTCTGGTAGTACCAGGTGCCATCGCGGCCGATCTTGAGGCCAACATCCCCGCAATCTTGCGGGATCCGGCTTGCGGTCGGGCCCGATTGTCCTCGGGCTTGGCCCAAGACTTTCATTACATCTTGTTTATCTCGTGTTTCCATCTTGAGCCGTTTTCCCCGACCTTCTAATTATGCGACTTGACTGGCGCGCGCCAAGCGCCGCAGGAAACCAACACTATTGTGACCAATTCCCTGCTCAAAGTGTTTCCTCCCTGCCCACGCTTTGGGCCATAGTCTCCCTCTCCGACCTCAAGCGAGCCAGACCGAACCCATGACCGCAGTTGCTCCCTCTGAGACCCAACTTATCGACCGGATTGATGAAATCGGCGCCAAGATCGAAGCCGTGCGTGACAGCGCGGGGTCCGTCATCTTCGGCCAGGAACGCGTCATCGAGCTCGCGCTGATCACGCTGCTCTCCGGCGGCCACGCCCTCCTCATCGGCGTTCCGGGCCTCGCCAAGACGAGCCTGGTCGAGACGCTCGGCGGCGTGCTCGGGCTCCAGAATAAGCGGATCCAGTTCACGCCGGATCTGATGCCCTCCGACATTGTCGGCGCCGAGGTTCTCGAGGAAAGTGCCACCGGACGCCGCAGCTTCCGCTTCGTCCAAGGTCCCGTCTTCACCCAGCTGTTGATGGCGGACGAGATCAACCGGGCGAGCCCGAAGACACAGTCGGCCTTGCTCCAGGCCATGCAGGAGCATCACGTCACCGTCGCCGGCGTCCGCCACGACGTGCCACGCCCGTTCCACGTGCTCGCTACCCAGAACCCGCTGGAGCAGGAGGGCACCTATCCCCTCCCCGAGGCCCAGCTCGACCGCTTCCTGTTGCAGATCGACGTCTCCTATCCCGACGAGGCGGCTGAGCGGCGCATGTTGTTCGCCACCACCGGCGTCGAGGACCGCACGCTGAAGACCATCCTTTCCGCCGAGGAGCTGATGCTGGCGCAGCGCCTCGTCCGCCAATTGCCGGTCGGCGACCAGGTGGTCGACGCCATTCTCAAGCTGGTGCGCTCGGCTCGTCCGGGCACCGGCATCGATCAGGAGCTCGAAGACCTGATCGCCTGGGGACCAGGTCCTCGCGCCAGCCAAGCATTGATGCTTGCGGTCCGCGCCAAGGCGCTGATCGACGGCCGGCTCGCGCCATCGGTCGACGACGTCGTTGAACTGGCGGAGCCAGTGCTCAAGCATCGCATGGCGCTCACCTTCGCCGCCCGTGCCGAAGGCATGCAAATGGGCGACCTCGTGGCAAAGCTCGTCCAGCCGCTGGGGTAACCAGAGCTTGGCCAATCGCGACGAGAGAGTGCTCACGCCATTTCCGGCCGAGGAACCCGAAGCCCATGAGCTTGCGGCACGGATGCCCGCACTTCTCGTCGAGGCGCAACGGGTGGCCCACACCGTGACCCACGGTACCCACGGGCGCCGCCGCGCGGGGCCGGGCGAGACCTTCTGGCAATTCCGGCATTTCGATCACAACGACTCCCAAGGTGGCATCGATTGGCGCCGCTCGGCGAGCTCCGACCATCTCTTCGTGCGCGAGCGCGAATGGGAGGCGGCGCACACCGTCTGGCTCTGGGTCGATCTTTCGCCATCGATGAAGTTCCGCTCGCAATTGTCGCCGACACTGAAGGAAAGCCGTGCAGTCGTTCTGGCGCTGGCGCTGTCCGAGCTTCTCGCCCGCGGCGGCGAGCGCGTCGGCGTCCTCGGCACGTTGCCGTTCATTGGACGGAACGCCGCACGGCGCGTCGCCGAGGTTCTGGTGCGCAATGCCGGCGACAAAGCGCCGAGCCTGCCGCCACCAGCGCGGCTCAGCCGCTTCTCCGAGTGCCTGTTGTTCAGCGATTTTCTCGAGCCGGTGGAGGACACCAGCGCAAGGCTCGACGCCATCGCCGCCCAGGGCGTGCGCGGTCACCTCGTCCAGATCCTCGATCCCGCCGAGGAGACGCTGCCTTACGAAGGCCGCACCGAGTTTGCCGCGAGCGAAGGCCGCGACCGCGTCATCGCCGGCCGCGCTGAGACCTTGCGCGAGCAGTACCAGGAGCGTCTCGCCGACCATCGCACCGCGCTCGCGGCCCTGGCGCGACGCCTCTCATGGTCCTTCGTCGTTCACCACACCGACCGCCCCGCCGAAGAGGTGGTGCTTGCCATTCACAATCGCCTCGCCGGCCTTGAGCGCGATTACCGCTATCGTCCTCCGGTGGCTAAGGCCTCGGGCGAGATCACGGCGGGCAAGCGCTGATGATAAGCCTCGGCGCCATCGGCTTCCTGCAACCGTGGATCCTGCTCGGGCTCGCGGCGTTGCCGGCGATCTGGTGGCTACTCCGCTTTACGCCGCCAACCCCCCACCACGTCGTGTTCCCGCCGACGCGGCTCCTCAAGGACCTCAAGTCGACCGAGGAAACCCCTGCCCACAGCCCGTGGTGGCTCACGGCGCTGAGGATGCTCCTTGCGGCGCTGCTGGTGTTCGCGCTCGCGCGTCCCGTACTCAATCCCGATCAGGGCGGCTTCGCCGGCACCGGTCCTCTCCTTCTTGTCGTCGACAATGGCTGGGCGTCGGCCACCCATTGGCCAGAGCGCCGTGAAGCCATCGGCGCAGCAATCGACAGGGCCGCGCGGGACGGCCGCACCGTGGTGCTGGCGCCGACGGCGCCCGCCGAACCGGTCACCGGACCCGTCGCCGGCGAGCAGGCCCAGGAACGCGTCGCGGGCCTTGGGCCGAAGCCCTACGATCCGGACCGCAAGGCCCTCGCCGAGACGCTTCAGCGGGAGCTCGACGGCAAGACGGGTTTCAGCGTGGTGTGGCTCTCCGACGGCCTCGACTATGGCGAGGGATCGAGCTTCGGCGAAACGCTCGCCAAACTCGCCGGCACCTCCGGAAGCCTGACCGTGCTTCGCCCCGAGGGCGACAACGCCGCTCTCGCCCTTGGCCAAAGTGCGGGCGACCGCGGAGGCCTCGTGGCCCGCATCCTGAGCACATCGGAAGGCCCGCGCGCGGGCGTGGTCAAGGCGGTCACTGGACGCGGCGAGCCGCTTGGCGAGGTCGCCTTCACCGTGCCGGCTGGCGCCCACGAGGCCCAAGCCCAATTCGACCTTCCGCTCGAGATCCGCAACCAGGTTGCGCGGCTCGAGATCGGCCGCGAGCGTTCGGCCGGCGCCGTGCATCTGCTTGACGCCCGCTCCGAATGGCATCGGGTCGGCATCATTTCCGGCGAGTCGCGTGAGGCCGCGCAGCCGCTGCTCTCGCCCCTTTACTATGTCGAACGCGCGCTCTCGCCTTACGCCGATGTGGTGACGCCGAAGGAAGCCAACGTCTCCATGGCGGTGCGCGAGCTGATCGACGGCAAGGTCTCGACCATCGTCCTTGCCGATATCGGCAAGCTCGTGCCGGGCACCGAGGAAAATCTCGAAACCTGGCTCAAGGCGGGCGGCGTTCTGATCCGTTTCGCCGGACCACGGCTTGAGCAAGGCGGCGACGAATTGTTGCCGGTGGCACTCCGCCGCGGCGGCCGCTCCCTTGGCGGCTCGCTGTCCTGGAGCACGCCGCAACCGCTCGCGCCGTTCGAGGAGTCGAGCCCGTTCCGCGGCTTGAGCCTCCCCCCCGACGTGACCGTGAACCGCCAGGTCCTCGCCGACCCGACCGTAGCCACCGACTCCGAGGTCTGGGCGCGCCTTGCCGACGGCACGCCGCTCGTCACCGCAGCAAAAAAAGGCGACGGCTGGGTAGTGCTGTTCCACGTCACCGCGAATTCGGATTGGTCCAACCTGCCGCTGTCGGGACTGTTCGTCGAGATGCTCCGACGCGTGGTGAACATGGGCCCGAGCAAGGTCGATGTCAGCACCGGCGCGCAGCCATCCGCGACCGGGGAAGCGGCCAAGGCCGAGAGCCCAGGTGCGTCGGCCGGCGCGCTGCCGCCGATCCAGACCCTTGACGGCTATGGCCAGCTCGCACCGCCGCCGGCGCGCGCCACGCCGCTGTCGCCAGGGAGCATCGACAAGACGAGGCCCGGCCCCGAGCATCCGCCCGGCTACTACGGGCCATCGGGCAACGCCTACGCGTTCAACATCGTCACCGATAAGACCGAGCTGAAACCGCTGAAGCCGCTCGAGGGCGCGGCTCAGCTCAGCGCCTATGTCCTGCGCAAACCGGTGCCGCTCGAACCCTGGCTCTATCTTGCCGTGCTTGCGTTGTTCGCCATTGATGTTCTCGCCGTGATCCTGTTGAGCTCTGGCTTCGGCTTCAGGCGCCGCGGACCAGCCGCGGCGGCGCGTGCTCTTTGCGCTCGCCCTCGTTGCCGTGCCGCACACCCCGGCCAAGGCCCAGACGCAGCAAGCGACGAACGCGGCAGCGAGCAGCGAGGACTTTGACCTCAACGCTTCGCTCAAGACCCATCTCGCTTATGTCGTCACCGGCGATCCGCAGATCGACGAGACGAGCCGCGAGGGCTTGTCCGGTTTGAGCAAGGTGCTCACCGCGCGCACCGCGCTCGAGCCCGGCGACCCGATCGGCGTCGATGTCGCCACCGACGACCTGTCCTTCTTCCCGATCCTCTATTGGCCGGTGCCGGAAGATGCCAAGCCCCTGTCGGATGCGACGCTCGCCAAGGTCGATGCCTTCATGAAGCAAGGCGGCATGATCATTTTCGATACCCGCGACCAGGAGAACCCGCTCGGCGGCGGCGGACTACAAAGCCAGGGCCTGACGCGACTGATCGGCCAACTCGACATTCCCCCGCTCGAGCCCGTGCCCGAAAATCACGTGCTCACCAAGTCGTTCTATCTGATGCGGACCTTCCCCGGACGCTGGGACGGCGGCACCACATGGGTCGAGGCGGAACCGACCGATGAGGCCGAGCGCTCCGAGCGCTCCCGCCGCACCGACGGGGTGAGTTCGATCGTCGTCACCTCGAACGATCTCGCCAGCGCTTGGGCACTCGATTCGGCCAACCGCCCGATCTATCCCGTGGTGCCGGGCGGCGAGGTGCAGCGCGAAATGGCCTTCCGCGCCGGGGTCAACATGGTGATGTACGCCCTGACCGGCAACTACAAGGCCGATCAGGTGCACTTGCCCGCCCTGCTCGAACGCCTCGGTCAATGACATGAACTGGTCCATCGAGTTCAACCCCTTCGTCTCGTGGCCCGTGTTGTGGGCGCTGGCGGCGCTCGGCGTTGTCCTGTTCGGTATCCTGCTGTGGCGCTCGCGCCGCGGCGCGCTGCTCCGTGCCGTGAGCTACGCCTTGGTGCTGTTGGCGATCGCCAATCCCCAGCTGAAGGAGGAGGACCGCGAGCCGCTCAACGACGTCGTCGCCGTGGTCGTCGATGACAGCCAGAGCCAGGCCATCGCCGGACGCGTCGATCGCACCGAGACCATCCGCAAGCAGCTCGAGGACAAGCTGAAGAGCATCGCCAATCTCGATGTCCGCTGGGTGCATTCGACCTCGGTCTCCGGCGACAGCGACCGCGACGGCACCATGCTGTTCACCGACCTCGGCAAGGCACTCGCCGACGTTCCTCCCGACCGGCTCGCAGGCGTGGTGATGCTCACGGACGGCAATGTCCATGACGTGCCGGGAAGCGCCGCGGCGCTCGGCTTCGACGCGCCGGTGCATGCGCTGCTCACCGGCAAGCCCGGCGAGTTCGACCGTCGGCTGGAAGTCTTGAAGGCGCCGCGCTTCGGCCTCGTCGGCGGCACCCAGCCGATCGAGGTGAAGGTGACCGAGACCAAGCCCAGCAACGCGGGCGCAGTGAAACTCACCATCACCCGCCAAGGCGAAAGCCCGACCACCGAGACCGTGCGTATCGGCGAGACCGTCGAAATTCCCGTCGCGGTCCAACATGCCGGGCCGAACATCGTCGAGATCGAGGCGGAAGGCGCGCCCGGCGAGCTCACCACGGTCAACAACCGCGCCGTGCTCACCATCGAGGGCGTGCGCGAGAATTTGCGCGTGCTGCTGGTCTCCGGCGAGCCCCATGCCGGCGAGCGCACCTGGCGCAACATGCTCAAATCAGACGCGGCCGTTGACCTCGTCCATTTCACCATTCTGCGGCCGCCGGAGAAGCAGGACGGTACCCCGATCAATCAGCTGTCGCTGATCGCGTTTCCCACGCGCGAACTGTTCCAGGAGAAGCTCGATCAGTTCGATCTGATCATTTTCGACCGTTATCAGCGGCGCGGCGTGCTGCCTCTGCTCTATCTCGAGAACGTCGCCCGCTACGTCGAGCGCGGCGGTGCCGTGCTTGTGTCGGCCGGCGACGATTACGCCTCGCCTCTCAGCCTCTACCGCACACCACTCGGCGAAGTACTGCCCGCGGCGCCGACCGGTCGCGTGGTCGAACAGCCCTTCAAGCCGAAGCTCACCGAGCTCGGCGAACGGCACCCGGTCACCCATGACCTTCCGGGCTCCAACGGCGACAAGGACCCGTCTTGGGGACACTGGTTCCGGGTCGTGGACGTGAACCCCCGCGACGCCGAAGTGCTGATGAAAGGCGCCAATGACGAGCCGCTCCTCGTCCTCGGTCAACGCGGCGAGGGCCGGGTCGCGCTTCTTCTTTCAGACCACATTTGGCTGTGGGCGCGCGGCTATGACGGGGGCGGCCCCTACACCGACCTGCTGCGCCGGCTGGCCCATTGGCTGATGAAGGAACCCGACCTCGAAGAGGAGACGTTGAAAGCGACGAGCCGCGGCCAGACGTTGACCATCGACCGCCGCTCGATCAAGGACAGCGTAGAGCCGGTGACCGTGACGGCACCCTCCGGCAAGAAGGAGACCGTCACCCTCGACAAGGCCGATCCCGGCTCATGGCGGAAATCGATTAGCGCGCAGGAGCAAGGCGTCTACCGCGTGTCCTCGGGCAAACTTGCCAGCATCGTCACCGTCGGCAATGCCAACGCCAAGGAGCTTGCGACCGTCACCGCCACCGACGCGCCGCTAGCGCCGATCCTCAAAGAGACCGGCGGCGGCAGTTTCTGGCTCGGCCGCACCAAGGAGGATGCCGAAGCGCTGCCACGCATCGTCATGCTGCGCAGCGGCAGCGTCATGCATGGCGGCGATTGGCTCGGGCTGCACAAGCGCGAGGCCTACCACGTGCAAGGCGTGCGCCTGTTCCCGCTGTTCACCGGGTTTCTCGCTCTCGCCGTCCTGCTCGGCATGATCGCCATGACCTGGTTCCGCGAAGGTCACTAGCCCCACTGTGCCTGCATCGGGCCCTTGGCGCCCGCAAGCGCTCCCGGCACGAGCTCGACTGCAAGTAACCGCGCCGGGTCGACCGGGCCGGGGAGCGTAATCTTCCCTGGGGGCACCGGCTGAAATCCGAACCGGCCGTAATACGGCATGTCCCCGACTAGGACCACGAGGCGGAAGTCTTGGGCCCTCGCCCTAGCAAGCCCCTCCGAGACCAGCGCCTTGCCATAGCCTTTGCCCTTATAGGCGGGATCGACCACTAGCGGCCCGAGCAGAAGCGCGCGGTCCTCATCACCGATCCGGACCGCGGTGAAGCGGATGCCGGCGACGAGCCGGCCTTCGAGCCAGCCGGCGAGGCTGAGAAAATCGACTGGCGCCACGCCTTCGCGCACGCGATAGGCGGCGCGGGCAAAGCGGCCGGGACCGAAGGCCTCGGCCGACAGCGCCGACAAGGTCGAAGCGTCGCTAAGGTGTTCGTGGCGGATCTCAAAGCTTGAGGTCTGCATGCGAGCGTATCCCGAAAGGCTAGAGGACCGATCCCTCAGCCGCGGGCGGGGACACCGGGATGCTGTCGGTGTGGTTAAGGCCTGGGCGTCAGCGACGAGGGGCAAGCGAAAGCACGGCGAGCGCGCGCCCTCGTCGTCGCGAAATCATCAGTCTGTCAGGACCTGGCCGCATGGCGGCGCTGCCATATCATGCAGTCGCGTTGTGGTCCAGCGTCTTTCGAATTTGTCTCAATATGGGACTTGGGCGCACCGGCGGTGGTTTGTCGCCTTAGCGCGAGATTTTCGTCTAGTTTGTTATATTGAGAGGAGGGGCAGTTCGGTGTAACCCCTTGCAGCGGCGGGGAGCAAGGACATATGGCCAACACGACACGACTGCTCGTTCTCTATCACAGCTCATATGGCCACGTAGAGACGCTGGCCTATGCCGTGGCCCATGGCGCCCGCGCCGTCGACGGCGTCCAGGTCTCGATCAAGCGCGTGCCCGAGCTGATGCCGGAGGACATCATGCGCAGCGCCGGCATGAAGGTCGATCAGCCGGCGCCGCTCGCCGACCCGCAGGAACTGGCCGAGTACGACGCGATCGTGTTTGGCACCCCGACCCGCTTCGGCAATATGAGCTCGCAGATGCGCAACTTTCTCGAC
Organism: uncultured Alphaproteobacteria bacterium; assembly: GCA_963732955.1. GTDB lineage: Bacteria > Pseudomonadota > Alphaproteobacteria > Rhizobiales > Methyloligellaceae > Methyloceanibacter. Next base: position 131,600 of record CAVTBH010000004.1, on the reverse strand, counting down.
CAGACCGGGCCGCTCTGGGTCGAGGGCGCATTAATCGGGAAGGTCGGCAGCGTGTTCACCTCGACCTCGACCGGCGGCGGCAACGAGACCACCATCGTGTCGGTTCATTGGACGCTTCTGCATCACGGCATGGTCATCGTCGGCCTGCCCTATTCGGCGCCGGACCTCGCCGATGTCAGCGAACTCAAGGGCGGCTCGCCCTATGGCGCCGGCACCATCGCCGCGCCGGACGGATCGCGGCTTCCCTCGCAGAAGGAGCTCAACCTCGCGAGCTTCCAGGGGCATCACGTCGCCAAGATCGCAAAAAAGCTCGCCGCCACGACCTGACCCAGATTTAACTTGAGATTTGGGCCATGGGCCTTCTCGTCGACGGCAAATGGCAGGACCGCTGGTACGACACGACGTCGACCGGCGGCCGCTTCGTGCGCGAGCAGGCCATGATCCGCAATTGGGTCACCGCCGACGGCGCGGCGGGCCCGACCGGCGAAGGTGGCTTCAAGGCGGAGGCCGGCCGCTATCACCTCTACGTCTCCTATGCCTGCCCTTGGGCGCACCGCACCTTGATCGTGCGCGAGCTGAAGGGACTTCAGGACGCCATCAGCTTCGATGCGGTTCATCCCATCATGGGCAGGGAAGGCTGGGTGTTCGACCCGAGCTTTCCCGGCTCAACCCCCGACCGCGTCAACGGCAAGGCGCGCCTCTACGAGGTCTATCTCAAATCCGACCCCGCCTATACCGGGCGCGTGACGACGCCGGTGTTGTGGGACAAAGATCGCGGCGTGATCGTCAACAACGAATCCTCGGACATCATCAGGATGATGAACGCGGCCTTTGGCGCTGCCGGGGCGTCAGGGCCGGACCTCTATCCGCACGCGCTTCATGACGAGATCGAGGCCATCAATCGGCGTGTCTATCGCAGCGTCAACAACGGGGTCTATCGCTGCGGCTTCGCCACGGCGCAAGACGCCTATGAGGAAGCCTTCCATGAGTTGTTCGAGGCGCTCGATGAGCTCGAGCAGCGTCTCGGCACGCAGCGCTACCTCGCCGGCGACCGGATGACCGAGGCAGACTTGCGATTATTCACCACCCTGATCCGCTTCGATGCGGTCTATTTCGGCCACTTCAAATGCAATCTTCGCCAGCTCAGGGACTACCATAATCTCTCGAATTTCGTGCGGGAGCTCTATCAATTGCCCGGCGTCGCCCGGACCGTGCGCTTCGATCAGATCAAGACCCATTACTATCGGAGCCACCCGACCATCAATCCGACCGGCATCGTGCCACTCGGACCTCTTCTCGATTTCACCAAGCCGCACGACCGCGACCGTATCAGCCAGGCGGCGTGAGCTCGCAAGCCCTCACCACGTTGCTTTGACTTGAGCGCCGTCAAAGATCTCGGCGAGCCGCTTGCGCGTGCCGGCGTCGGTCTGCTCAGGCAGACGCGCGCGCTCGAACATCCCGGCTTCGGCGATTTCGCCGCGCTTTAGATACCCTTCCCGCCGCCGCCAGTCGCGCACCACGAACAGGGCGATGTGGTCCCCGGGAAAGCTCGCGAAATTGGCGAACACACCATGAAGGCGCGGCGGCGCGGTAAGGCTCACGCCAACTTCTTCGTCGAGCTCGCGCTGAAGTGCTGTCTCGATGGTCTCGCCCCATTCGACGCCGCCGCCGGGAAAGAACCAGCCGGGCCGATAGCTGTGGCGCACCAGGAGCACGCGGTCGTCACCGTCGATGATGACGCCTTGCGCGCCAAGCGTCATGCCGCGACGCAAGCGCCAATAGGGGCGCAGCAATTTGGTGAGTCCCCTGACCATCACCGGGGAAGGTTTTCGCGCCGGTGTCAGCGTCGCCCCCACTCTGCCATCACTGCGGCTTGGCGCCCGAGCCGTCTCGGGTGCTCCCGACTTGCGGCGCTTCCGGCGCCTTCACCGGCTGCACCGAGAGGCCGAACACCTGCCAGTGGCCGCCCACAGATTGGTAGAGAACCTCGAAATCGATCTGCGTCGGCTTGGTGGGGAAATAGCCCTTGATGTTCAAGGTGCCTTGCGCCTGATTGAGGACCGGCGCCTCGCTCAATTGGGGCGTCATGACGCTGACCACGGACAGGTCCAAACGGCTCGCGGCGAGGCTGGAGAAAATCTGACCAAGCCGCGCCGCGGAATTCGCCGTCGCGAAAGCCTGGCGCGCCCTTATCGCGCAGCACCGTGTAGTTGCCGGTCCGCAGCGCATCGTTGAGCGTCACCAGCGTGGTGCGGACGAGCAGCACGATCTTCTCGGCATCGGGCATGACGACCTGCGGCGCGGGCGCCGCTGCCGGCGCTTGCGCTTGCGCGGGCGCTTTCGGCTTTGCCTTGACGACGGATCTTCGCCTTCGGCTGGGACGCGTCGGCCGGCGCCTTCGGCCCGGGGGCCCGCTGGGCCATGGCAGAGGAGCCAAGGGCGAGGATCAGCACGAGGCTCGCGAGGGCGACTAGGCTACGCATCGCAATCATGATTGGTCCGCATTGGTCCGTCTATGGGCCAAAAAACGCTTATGCGCCAGCGCTAAAGGCCCTTACCAGCCGAAGCTCGCGCCTGCCCTGCCGACCACTTCCCCCTCGTCCGTGCCGACGCCGAAGCCGCCGTCCAGCGCGAATGTGCCGAAGCCAGGACGCAGCAGATTATTGGCGAGAACTCCCGCGGCCGAGAAACCGAAAGCGTTCGACCCGTCATAGCCGCCCCAGCCTGCGCGCATAGCGAAATGCTGCCCGGGGAGAATGATGGGCTGCGCCAATGCGGCTGACGCAGCGATGCCTTCCGTCAACTGGCCGTCGCGCCGGGTAAGCCGGTTGATGTCGCCCGTCGTGGCGAGGCCAAGCGAGCCCGGTGTGTACGCCGCGAGGTCGCCGGCATTGTTCGAGGTCACCAGATATTTCGGGCTGCCTTGCGCCTGTCTGCTCGCATTCGAGGTGAGGCCGGCCATGGTGTAGGTGTTGGACGCGGTGCCGAACACCTGCTGGTTCGCCCGGGTCGCCTGAGCCCCGTTGCCGAAGGCGGCGGAGTTGGCGTAGGCCGCGCGAAGAATTCGGCCCGACCGCGGTGCTGTTGGCGCCGCTCGCCGAGCGCGAAATCGCCGAAGGCGGCGCCGCCATTCGAGGCATAGGCTTGCGTGCCCGCGGCGATCGAGCCGGTGGCCACGGCGCCGGTGCCGATGGCGATGGAATTGGCCCCGCTCGCCACCGAGTTGGCGCCGAGCGCCATGTTGCTGGCATCGTCGCCGCTGGCGCATTCGCGCGCCACTCCGATGCGCGATGTTGGAGCTGTCGCCGCCGCTGGCGTTGGCCCATCCCGCCGAGGTTGCGACTGTTGCCACTCACGTTGCAACCCCGCTCGCGTGTCGGCCTCCGTCACCACTGGCGTCGCGACCGCCGTAGGCGATTATCGCTGCTGGCGTCGGCATTGGTGCCTTGCCCGTGGCGACGTTTTCGCTGTCGAAGCCGCTGGCGTTGGCCTGATTAGCCCGCTAGCGGTGTTGGCACTGATGTCGCCGCTGGCGTCCGGCTGGACCATTCGCGGTATTGAAGCTGTTGCCGCCGTGGCGTTAGCGCGATGCCGGTCGCGGTGTTGAGCCCTCTCGATCGCCGCTGGCGTCGGCGAAAGCGCCGGTGGCGACGTTGAAGCTGCCGTTGCCGCTGGAGTCGGCGAGGGCGCCGGTTGCGACGTTGCCGCCACCATCACCGCTCGCGTTGGCGGCGGCACCCGTCGCGATGTTGTCGCTGTCGTTGCCGCTGGCCACGGCATTGGTGCCGAACGCCGCGTTGTCACTGCTGTCGCCGCTCGCATTCGCAGCGTTACCCGCGGCGATGTTGCGACTGCCCTTGCCCGTCGCCTCGCGTTGGTGGCGATCGCTGTGTTGTCGCTGCTGTCGCCGGATGCATTGGCCATGAAGCCGTTCGCGACGTTGGCGCTGCCCGTACCGCTGGCGTTGGCGCGGTCGCCGGACGCGGTGTTGGCGCTGTTGTCGCCGCTGGCATTGACGTGGTCACCACTTGCGGTGTTGCTGCTGCCAGCGCCCATGGCGTTAGCGTTGTTCCCGGTCGCGATGTTGGAGCTGTTGTCGCCAGAGGCGATGGCGCCCGCACCGGTTGCGATGTTGCTGCTGGTATTGCCGAAAGCGCCGGCTTGATTGCCGATCGCAATGTTATTGCTGTTGTCACCGAAGGCGTCGGCTATCTGGCCCATCGCAACATTCAAGCTTCCGTCGCCGAAGGCGCTGGCATCATCCCCGATTGCGATGTTGGCGCTGTCGTCGCCGTAGGCGCCGGCGTCCTCCCCGATGGCGATGTTGACGCTGCCGAACCCGTCATTATTGGCGTCAGTGCCGCTAGCATTGGCGTTGTGGCCGCTTGCGACATTGCTGCTGTCATCGCCGCTAGCGTTGGTGCCATCCCCGACTGCGACGTTGAAGCTGCCCAATCCGTCGCCGCCACTGGCGTCGGTGCCGCTGGCGTTGGCGTTGTGGCCGCTTGCGACATTGCCGCTGTTGTCACCGCTGGCGTTGGCCAGGTAACCAGACGCGCTGTTGAAGCTGTTCGTGCCCCCGGCATTAGCTAAAACGCCGGTGGCGACACCGTTGGCGCCTGTCGCGCTGCCTTTGCCGACGGCAATGCCGTTGTCTCCGCTGACCGTGGTCGAGGTGCCGATGGCCACGGCATCGGTGCCGTTCCACCGTGTTGCCGGTGCCCATGACGGACGAGCCAGACGAATTTGCCGTTCCGGCGACGGTGTTGCTTGAGCCGACCACCTGGATGTTGTCGCCATTGCCAGCGGTGTTCGGGCCGTTGATCGTATTGTTGTCGCCGAAGGCGAAACTATTGTTGCCGTTGATGACGTTTGGATCACCGACCGCGTAAGAACCATTGCCGTTCACCGTGTTGCCGGTGCCGAAGGCGCCGCTATTGTTGCCGGATACATTGTTGCCTGCGCCAACCACGGTGCTGTTGGTGCCATCCGCGACCGAATCCAGGCCTACGGCGATGAACCATCGCCTGCCGCAATACTATTGTCGCCGAGCGCCACGCTCTAATTCGCACCGCGGCGTTCGCGTTGATGCCGACGGCGGTGGCATTGGCGCCGCCAGCCTTCGCATCCTTGCCCGTTGCCGTCGCGCCTTCCGCCGAGGCATTGGCGCCGTTGCCGTAAGCCGTGGCATTCTCTCTCGGTCGCCTTGGCGTTCTGGCCGACGGGTCCGAGCGCCGTATTTTGGCTTCCGTCGCCAAAGGCAATCGACGCGTTACCAAGGGCGACGTTGGCGCTCTTCGCGCCGATGGCTTCGGCGCAGAACCCACCCGCGAAGTTGCTGCTGCCATCGCCGCTAGCGTTGGCAAAACGTCCTGTCGCCACGTTGCGGCTGCCCTCACCGTTGGCGTTGCTGAAGTCGCCCACGGCAACGTTACTGCCGAAGCTACCGCTAGCGTCGGCCCCAACTCCGAACGCGGCATTGCTGCCGTGTCGCCGCTTGCATTGGCAGAGTGGCCACTCGCGGTATTTTGGCCCACGTCACCACTGGCGTCGGCGGCAAAGCCGGTTGCGGTATTAGCGCTCACGTCGCCGCTCGCGTTGATCTCATTGCCAGTCGCGCTGTTCGAGCTGTTCGCGCCGCTGGCATTCGCTTGAAACCCTGCAGCGGTATTATCGCTGTTCTCGCCGCTGGCGTTGGCGAAGGAGCCGGTCGCATCATTCGCACTGCCCGTGCCGCTGGCGTTTGCTGCAGCGCCGCTCGCGGTGTTGTTGCTGTTTGTACCCCTCGCAGTCGGCGAAGGAACCGCCGGCGAATTGTTGCTTGCGTCCCCGCTCGCCTTCGCCGTCGAGCCCCGCCGCTACGTTGCTGCTGCCAACGCCGCTCGCGACAGCGCCGTTCCCCGCCGGCAAAGTTGGCGCTTCCCGCGCCGCTCGCATTGGCGTCGGCGCCGATCGCGGTATTAAGGCTGTTTCGCCGCTGGCATTGCAAGCTCGCCATAGGCGGAATTGTCGCTGTTCGTGCCGCTGGCGTTGGCGTTGAGACCGCAGGCGGTATTGGTTCTGCGCTGTCGCCATCGTCCGCATTCGCGGTTGCGTTCGGGTCGTCCGCTGTCGCCTGGCAAATCACCGCCCAGGCCGGGCGTGGCGGGATGACCAGCATTGGAGGCCGCGCACCAGCGCGAGCACGCTCGCGCCCAACGAGCAGCGAGCGCTTCGCCGTTCCTGCCCCAGGACGGAGCGCACCGCTGATTTTGATACAACAATGCCAACGTTCCGCCCGTCACACGCGCGGAATCGAAGCTTGCGCTGACCTTTAGCTCCCCCCCGGGCCTCCACACCGGCTATGAGTCGGCGAAGCCCTGGCTCCTCAGCTCAAGGAGCACATCCAATGCGTCTAGATCGAGCACGTGAGCTACCGCTCGAGAATCGGGAGCACACGTTGAAAGCGCACAGCTGATAGAAAATTTCTTTAGACTGACTGTGGCGCTACGAACACACAGTCTCCGGACGGCCGTCGCAGATGGCGCTTTACACCCAATAGACAATCGTGTCAGACAAATCTCGGTCGGCGCAGGACGGGAGCGGAACCAGTGCTTGAGGTTTCAGCTTTGCAAGAGCTTTCGGCCCCTTGTCGCCACGCCCTGCTACGGCGGCATGCTTTGCCTCAACTATCGGGCTGAGCCTGTTGCAATTGCAGCGCGCCGCGATGGAAGCCGGCATGGAGCTCGACTTTCACCTCCGGCGCGGCGACAGCCTCATTACCCGCGCCCGCAACGACTGCGTCGCCTTCTTCCTCGCCAACCCGCAATTTACCCATCTGTTCTTCATCGATTCCGACATTGGCTTTGCGCCTGAGGCCGCGCTCCGCCTGTTGCTCGCCGACCGCGATGTCGCCGCCGGCGTCTATCCGCTGAAGCGCGAGGACTGGCCGCCCGGCGGCGTGCCGCAGGGCACCACGCGCACGCAGTTCGAGGCGCGCTATGCAGCGCTACACCGTGAATACGGGACGCCCCGGAGAGAAAAGTGTCGAGCCTCGTCATCGATGGCGACGGCTTCATGCAGGTGCGCGAGGCGCCGACCGGCTTCATGTGCCTCAAGCGCCAGGTGTTCGACCGCATGATCGCCGCTTATCCGGAACTGCGCTACGTCCCTGATTGGCCGAAGGGCACGTACCCCGAGGGCGGCGTCCATTTCCGCTTCTTCGATGTCATGGTCGATCCCGTGTCGGGTCGCTATCTGTCGGAGGATTACGGCTTCTGCCGGCTGTGGGAGAACATCGGCGGCGAGGTTCATGTCGACGCCACCTCTAACCTCACGCACCAGGGCGAACGGCTCTATACCGGCGACTTCGCCACCACCCTCAGGACCGCGCTGCCCACGGCCGTCGGCGCGCCCGAAGGCCAGCGCATGAGCATCTCTGGGCTCGAGAACCTGAAGCGGAAGCCCTAGCTTGACCGCCGCCCTACCTGGGACGTGACGATGCGCGCATGCCGTAGGACGTGACGAAGCGCGCGTGGCTGCACTACTCTCCCGGTCAAAGCCCTGCCGCCGCCCGCCAACGAAGGTTGCGTTTGTTCACCCTCGCGCATCTCTCCGACATTCACTTGAGCCCGATGCCGCGCGCCCGCCGCCGCGATCTCCTCGGCAAGCGCGCGCTCGGCTATGTCAATTGGCATCGCGGACGGAAATTCGTGCATCGCCGTGACATCCTCGACGTTCTTACCCAGGATCTGATCGAGCGGGACCCTGACCACATCGCCGTCACCGGTGATCTCGTCAATCTGGGGCTGCCTGAGGAATTCGTGGCCGCCGCCGAATGGCTCCGCCACCTCGGACCTCCGGAAAGGGTCACCGCCATCCCGGGCAACCACGATGCCTATGTCCGCCTCCACCCGGACCGCGGCACCGGCCATTGGCGCGACTACATGGAGGCCAACGCCGCGGGCGAGGCTTTGATCGGCACGCCGCCGACGGGCTTTCCGTTCGTGCGCCGCTACGGCGACGTCGCGATCGTCGCCCTGTCCACCGCCATTCCGACCATGCCGTTCATCGCCGCGGGGCGCCTCGGCTCGGCGCAGCGCACCCATCTCGGCCTCGCGCTTGAGGAGCTCGGGCGCCGCGACTTGTTCCGCGTCGTGCTCATCCACCACCCTCCCCTTCCGGGCCAGGCCGGCTGGCGCCGCGGGTTGCGCGACGCCAAGGCGCTAAAGGCTGTGCTCCAGGAGCACGGCGCCGAACTCATTCTTCACGGCCACGATCACGCCGAGAGCGTGCGTGAGCTCGACACCGTCACCGGACCGGCGATGATCGTCGGCGTGCCGTCGGCATCGGAGGCGGTGGCGGGGCGCATTCCCGCGGCGCGCTACAACGAATATCGCATCGACAAGGCCAAGGGTGGGTGGCGCTGCGAGATGATCGGCCACGCTGTCGCCGACACCGCCGCCCATGTCTGGGAATGCGAGCACCGGGTCCTGGTCAAGCCTTGAGCCTAGGGCGTGGTGAGCCAAGCCACCGCGAACAGACCCGCGGCACCGGTGATGAGACCGATCAGGAAGCCGAGAATGACGACACCCAAGCCGAGCCGGACCGGCTGCGGCGGCGGCGTCGGCTTCTCGTCGCGGAGCAGCGGCTCGAGCAGCGCCGCTTCTTGCCGCTCCCGGCGCACGATCTCCCGCGCCATGTAGCTCGTGATGCGGTCGGCCATCTCGCCGACCTGCGCGGTGCTGAACAAGGTCCGCCGGCCCGACTCGCTGTTGCGAATGAAGAGATAGGCGCCGCTGACATCGTCGATCGCGACATAGGTGAAGAGATCGATCCACAGCCGCGCCGGGCGGCTCGGCATCAGCATCAGGCTGAAACGCTCGTCGCTCGCCGGCACCTCGGCAAAGACCGATTCAAGCTCGGCCTTCAGCAGCTCGAGCCGCGCGATCTCGGTGTCGCGCTTGTCGGCGGCCTCGTCGAGCTGGTAGGCCTCCTCGACACGGGCTCTGCGGACGGCCTCGTGGAGCGACCTGCTCTCCGCCGGGCGGGCCATTTTCTTTACAGTCTCGTCCATCCCCGCTGCCTTAAAGGGCTTAGGCATCAAGCATATCGCCGCAAGCCGGAATTGCCACGGAAATCCGCCTGAGGGCCTGCCAACCCGCTCGATCCGCCTGCGAGAACGGCCGCTTCGGGGTCTATTTCGCCGAGAGCACCACGCTCGCGCGGGCATCGTCGAACCATTTGTCGATGGCGGTGTCGACATTGGCCTCCAGGCCCGACTTCCAGCTCGCTATGGTGGCGTCGAGCGCCTGGTTGTTCGCCGCCACAAACTCGTCCCGGTTGAAGGCCTCGTTGGCGGCGTTGCTGAGATAGTCGACCGCGGCCCCGATGGCGACGCCGACCGCGGCGCCGATTACCTGGCCGCCCATGGGCTGAACCAGGGTCCCGGCCACCGCCCCCTGCTCGGCGAAGGCAAGGCGCGTGCCGAGCGAGGTGACGAAGCGCCGCGACAGCTGGCCGAAGCTCTGCGCCAGCAGCGCGTTAAGTGAGGGCCCGAGCGCAAGCGCCCCGACCGTGCCACCGGCCGCGGCGGCGCCGATCCCGACAACGCCGTCAAAAGCCCGGTCCTCCATGAGATAGACCGGAGCCTTCCACTTCTGCGCATCCCAATCGAGCTTGACCTTGGCCACGGGCGTCGCTGCGGGAAGATCCTGAAGGTGGCTCGTATGCTTGGCGAGGAACAGTTGGAGCCTCATATCGCCATTGGCGATTACCCGGCGATAGCTGTCATGGGCGTGGCGCACCGCCTGCTCGACGCCTTGGGTGATGGTCTGGTCGCGCACCTCCGGCTTCAGCACCTGATCCTTGTAGTTCACGAGGAAGTAGTCCTTGACGTCGGCCTCTACCGCCTCGGTGAGCGATTCATATTTGCCCACCTCGAAGAACCGAGTGATGGCCGAGGTGATGGATTCCTTGAGCACCACATAGGAGCGTTTCCAGGCGAAGAACCAATCGGCGTAGTCTTCAATCGCCTGGTCGCGATCCTGGAAGGCAAGCGCAAAGGAGCGATCGATATCCTGATGCGCCGCCTGCTTGATGCGCGCCCGCTCATCGTCGAGCATCAGGATCGTGTCGTTGACGAATTGGTCCGCCTCGGACTTGCTCGCCACCACCTTGTGCAGCGTGCCGTCGACGTCCTTGACCACGAGGTCGACGGCGTCGGAAGGCAGGCTCGTGTCGCCGAAGAAAATGTCGAACACGCTGTTGTCGCCATGAACCGCTGCCGAATGATCGAGATGCCGCTCATAGCTGCGATAGAAGGTGACGCCGAGCGACATCAGCGCATAGGCCGAAAGCACAAGCGCGACCGAGATGCCGATGGGGCGCAACAAGGCGCCGAGCGCGCCCTGCTTGACAACCTTCTCCCGCGGGCGGGCGACGCTGCCACGCTTCCGCTCCGCCTTGGCCGCGGACGCCTTTTTGGCGCGCGGCAGGGCAACGTCACGGAGGCTGTCCTCGGGTCGCGCGATAAGGGCTGTGCCGTCGCTTCCTGGCATGGATTCCAGCATGGGGCTTAGGGTCCTGGCCGCTATTTAGGCCATTTTGACGCACGCTTCATATAGGGCGTTGGCCAAGCGCTTTTAAGTCCAGTGGAAAACAACGGCCGGCGGGAGCACAATGTTCCCCTTTTGGCGTTTAGCCCGAAAGCCGACGACGGCGAAGGGTGACCGGCCATGGCGCGAAACTCAGGCGAGCCCCAGCTGACGCTGTTCCCGGAGGCCGGGCGGATCAACGATCCCGGCAAGGCGCTCGAGATCCTGTTCGAGGAGGCGCGCGCCTGCACCCGCTGCCCTCTGTTCAAGAACGCGACGCAGACGGTATTTGGTGAAGGCCCGGCCGATGCCGCTCTGATGCTCGTCGGCGAGCAGCCGGGCGACCAGGAGGATTTGATCGGCCGCCCCTTTGTCGGCCCTGCCGGAAAGGTGCTCGACCGGGCGCTCGCGGCTGCCGACATCGAACGTGAGAATGTCTACATCACCAATGCGGTGAAGCACTTCAAGAACGAGCCGCGCGGCAAGCGCCGCATTCACAAGAAGCCCGACGTCGGCGAAATCGACGCCTGCCGCTGGTGGCTCGACAACGAGATCGCCGTGGTGCGGCCCACCGTCGTCGTGGCGCTCGGCGCGACGGCAGCCCGCGCGCTATTGCACAAGGTGGTCACCATCAATGCCAACCGCGGCAAGCTGATCGCGTTGCCTGAACGCTCTAGCGCGGTCATCACCGTCCACCCCTCCTACTTGCTCCGCATCCTCGAGGAACGCGACAAGCGGCGGGAGTTCGATCGTCTAGTCAACGATTTGCGCTTTGCCGCCGACGCGGCGAAAGAGGCGAGGCCTTAGGCGGCATCAGGAGGCGTGGGCCCTCGACAGCTCGCCGACGACGACCGAGGTCGCCCAGTTGATGACGACGAAGATCACCACGGTGATGATCACATTCACCGCCAAATTCAGGCCGTGCGCGAGCCGCTTATTCTGGAGGAACCCGAACACGTTCACATACCACTGGTCGAAATAGGACAGGCAGTAGACGAAGATCACGAGCAGCGCGAACTGGTGGATATAGTAAAGGAGCGGGCTACCCGTCTTGTCGTAGAAATATTTCAACAGGCCGACTAGAACGAAATTCCGCAGCAGATTGAAGAACCAGATACAGAAATTGCGCACCATGGCGGCGACGGCCACCTCGCCTTGTGGTCGCTCGAACAGGTGGCTGAGATAGGTGCGAAAGTCCACGGATGCCGGCGGGCTATAGCGCCTCGGCGCCCATCTCGGCGGTGCGCACCCGCATCGCGCCTTCGAGATCGAGCACGAACACCTTGCCGTCACCGATCTTGCCGGTGCGGGCCGCATCGCCAATGGTCTCGACGATGCGATCGACGAGGGCGTCGTCGACGGCGATCTCGAGCTTCACCTTGGGTACGTAGTTCATGGTGTATTCGGCGCCGCGATAGATCTCGGTCTGGCCCTTCTGCCGCCCGAAGCCGCGGACCTCGGTGACGGTGAGCCCCTGCACGCCGATGCCCGCGAGTGCCTCGCGGACCGGGTCGAGGCGATGCGGCTGGATCACTGCAATAATGTACTTCATGACGCTCGTTCTCCGCCGACCGTGGCGGCTATTGGAATTGAGGTGAAGGATCGACGCACTCAAGCGCGAAAAGGTCGTTCGCGCGCGGAATTTCGTCAAGGAGTTTCGGCTCTTCACCTTAAGGTAGCGGCCGAGCGACGTTAAGATGCGCGGCAAAACCACGGCACAATCCATGGACTTGGCGTGTTATGCTTTTGAAATGAGCAAGGCCTTCACCAAGGAGCCCGAGGGCGGCGACGTCTACGACGATTTGCCGGATCGGCCGATCTCGCCGCACAACCTCGTGACGCCAAAGGGTCTCGAGATGATCGAGGCCGAGCTCGCGCGCCTGCACCAGGAGCACGCCGAGGCTCACGACGCCGACGACCGGGCACTACTCGCCAAGATCAACCGCGACCTACGTTATTGGACCTCGCGCCGGGCCACGGCCCAGGTCATGGAGCCGCCCACCGACGCGACCGAAGTCCATTTCGGCTCGACCGTCACCATTCAGCGCGACGATGGTCGCCGGCAGACCTACCGCATCGTCGGCGAGGACGAGGCGGATCCGTCCGCGGGCACCTTGTCCTACGTCTCGCCTGTGGCCCAGGCCCTGATGGGGAAGGCAATTGGCGACGTGGTGCAGGCCGGGACCGCAGAGGCGGAAATCGTCGAGATCAAGTAGCGCGCCCCTTCGCTTACCCGCCTCAGCTCGTCCGCGGCGGCGTCTTGCCAGGCTTCTCAAGCATCAGCTGACCCTGCTTCTGCACGATGGTCTTCGCCTTGTTGGCGAGCATGGCAAGCATCCAAGGCAGATGCACCTCGAGCCTCACGCTCTCCTCGCCGACATCGACCGTGCCGGTCGTGGTCTGGCCGAGCAGGCTCGCGCGGAAATCGAGGTGGTCACCGTTCCAATTGTCGGTGAGCGCGACGAAGGGCTGGCTGAACGTCGAGCGGGCATTGCCGAACCCGGTCTTGAGGCGCCGGATGGCTTCCTCCTTGCCAAGCCGATGGGGAATGGTGACGACGACAGGTTCAGCCATGTCTTTGCTTTCCTTCCGGTTTCTCGACCTAAGGTCTAGACCGAAATGTGGGGCAGCGAAGACCGTTCTACCAGGGGTCCGCTCAGGATTGCGATGGCTTGGCGTCGCTGTGGCCGAGATCGTGCTCAGGCGCGATCTGGTCCCTGACCAGTTGCTTCAGCTCCTTGATATCGGGGAAGCGACCCTCGTCCTTGCGCGACCAGATCAAGGCATCGTCGAGGCGGATCTCGAACACGCCGCCGGTGTCGTCGGGAACGAGGGTGACCGAGCCAAGCTCTCCGGCAAAGGTGGTGAGCAGCTCCTGGGCCATCCACGAGGCTCGGAGCAGCCAGCCGCATAGCCGGCAATAGGTGATGGCGATGTTCGGTGCGTTTGCTTCAGTCGCAGACATGCTCAGCCCTCGTGGCGCGGGGTGAGTATAAGCGGAATTGGCGGGTTGTCCCTAGGGCGCCTTGTCGGGCGCGTCGTCCGGCGTCGCTTCGAGCGGATCGTCCTCGAGCGCGCGATAGGCCGCCCCTTCGAGATCCTCGAACTGTCCCGAGCGCAAGGCCCAGAGAAAGGCAACGAGGCCGAGGGCGCCGAGCAGAAGCGCCGCCGGTACGAGCCAGGCGAGCGCGGTCACGGCCCTCTCCGCCCTGCGAGCCGCGCGGCGTTGACGGTGACGAGGATTGATGATGTCGACATCACCACGGCCGCGATCAGGGGCGTGACGAACCCCGCCATGGCGAAGGGCACGGCGACGATGTTGTAGCAGAAGGCGACACCGAAATTCTGAAACGCCAGCGATCGCGCCTGCTTCGAGGTGGAAATGACGTCGAGCACCGGTGCCAGCCTCTGCCCTTGGAACACGAAATCGGCGGCGCGCTGACTGATATCCGCGGCCGTAGCCGGAGACAACGACGCATGCGCGGCGGCAAGAGCCGGCGCGTCGTTGAGGCCGTCACCAACCATGAGCACCTTGCGCCCTTCCTGTTCGCGCTCGGCAAGCCAGGCAATCTTGCGCGCGGGCGTGAGCTCCGCGAGCCAAGTGGTGATGCCGGCCTCGCGCGCCGCGCTCTCCACGGCACTCATGCGATCACCGGACAGAACCGCCACCTGATAGCCGCGCTGCTTCAAGGCGGTAACGACATCGCTGGCGTCCGGTCTGATCCGGTCGGCGAAGCGGAAGTGGATCGCAGCCAGCCCCGGCCTGCTGTACCACACCTCGCTGCCGCCGCTGGTGGACTCGATCCCGCACCACGCGGCCGAGCCGAGCCGCGCCTCGCCAGCCTGCACGGGGCACTTCAGGCCTTGCCCCGGGACTTCCTCGATGGCATCGGCCACGGCGACGACCGCCCTCTCAGACGCCACGGCCACGATGGCTTTCGCATAAGGATGCCGGCTTGCCGCGGCGAGGCTCGCGGCTGCGGCGAGGACTTCGTCAGGTATCTGCTCGGCATCGAGGAGTTGCGGCCGGCCCAGGGTCAGCGTGCCGGTCTTGTCGAACACCACCATGTCGGCTTCGGCGACACGCTCCAGACCGTCGGCAGCCTTGATCACGATCCCCTTCCGGAACAATCGGCTCGCCGCGGCGATCTGCACCGCCGGCACCGCGAGCGCGAGCGCGCAGGGACACGTGATGATCAGCACGGCGATGGCGTAGGTGAGAGCGGTCTGCCACGGCGCGCCGATCGCGAGCCAGCCCAAGAAGGTGGCAGCGCCGAGCCCATGCACCGCCGGCGCATAAATTTGCGCAGCCCGGTCAGCGAGACGCCGGTAGCGCGCCTTGCCCTGCTCGGCGGCGGCCATCAGCCGCCCGATCTCGGCAAGAAGCGTCGCATTGTCGGCGGCCGTCACCTCCACCTGGAGGACTGCCCCGAGATTGAGCGTTCCGGCATAAACCTGCTGCCCCGGTGACACCGGCGCCGGATCGGTCTCGCCGGTGATTAGGCTCTGGTCGATCTCGCCGGACCCAGAGCGCACCACGCCGTCGGCCGGGACGCGGTCACCGGCGGCAACGAGCACCCGATCGCCAGCGGCAAGTGCGTGCGCCGGCACCGGGCGATGGGCACCGTCGGCCTCGACCAGGGTAGCAATCCCGGTCTGGAGGCTGACCAGATTCTGCGCCTCGCCACGGGCACGGACCCGCAATTTTTCATCGAGAAAGCGGCCGACGAGCAGGAAGAACAGCAGCGTCACCGCGGCGTCGAAATAGATCTGATCGCTGCCGACGATGGTCTGATAGAGGCTCATGCCCGTCGCGAGAAGAATGGCGAGCGAGATCGGCACGTCCATGTTGAGCCTACCGCCGCGCAGCGCCCCGGCGGCCGATTGATAGAACGGCTGCCCGGCATAGACCACGGTCGGCAGCGCGATCAGCGCCGAGAGCCAAGAGAACAGGCTGACGAGGCTCGCATCCATGTCGCCGGAGCGCCCGGCCCACACCGAGACCGACAGCAGCATGATGTTCATGGCGGCAAAGCCGGCAACGGCGACGCGCCGCAAGAGATATCGCTCGCGCGCGGTATCGGCGTCGGGCTTCACGGCTTCGATCGGCGCCGCAGTGAAGCCAACCCGCTCAAGCGCCGCGATCAGATCGGCCTCGGTGGCGCGGCCAGGCTCGACGACCACGCTCAATCTCTTGGCGGAGAGGTTGGCGCGCGCGCTCTTGACCCCCTCAACCCCGAGCGCCGCCCGCTCGACCGAGCGGATGCAGCCGCCGCAGCGCATATTGTCGACGGCAAGGGTGAAGGTCTCAGGGGCCGGCTGACCGGCGGCGTTGACCTTGGCCGCGCCCTCAACTGAAAGCGCGTGGACGGTCATGGCGTTTCGGGGACGAAGAGACGCTGCTTCAGTCGGTAGGACGGCGCGCCGTCACGTGATAGTTCCTCCGAGCCAAGCTCAATCACCCACTGCCCCGACGCGAGCCGGACGTCGGCCGTGTAGGTGCCGCTCGGGTCCTCCTTGAGGATCACCGGCTCGTCTTGCCGGTCTGTCGCCGGCCGGCTCACGAAACCCTTGAAATGCAAGCCGGAAACGGGGCGTCCCTCGCCGTCGGAGAGTTTAAGCACGAGGCGCGCTTTGTCAGCGCCGTAGATGACTTGGGCAGTCCAACCCTGCTGGTCCTGCCGGGCCGCCTCGGCGAGCGTCTCGTTGTAATTCAAACCCTTGCGGTAGGGGTCGGTGGTCTCGCCGCCGCCAAACGTGGTCAGGGCGTAATAGACGAAGATGCCGTTGACCACGAACATCACACCGAAGAAACCGGCAAGCGCCAGGAGGACATGCCGGCCCTTGAGCCCATCAGCAAGCCATGTGGTCGTGCTCATTGCTCCGGTCCCCGGAAGGTGGCTTTGTGCAGGGCGCGCTCGCCGCTGGCGACGTCGGTGACGACGATGTTGAAGTCGGTCGAATCTCCCGACAGCGCGGCCGCCCCTTGCTTTTGCAGGGTAACATAGAGCCGGATGGTTTGCAGGTCGTCAGGGGGCACGGGCACCACCGGGTCGGCCTCTTTCTCGAGCCCGATGATGCTCAAGGTCGCGCCCGGCAGACCGTCGATGCCGATCTTGAAGGCGTGCGGCTCGTAGAGCTTGTTCAACAGCTTGACCGTGTAGCCGTTGCGTAGGCCGCCGTCGGAGAGGCGGACATAGATCGGATTGCGGTCGTGCAGCACGCTGACCTCGAGGTCGGGCCTCACCATCAAGGCCACGAGCATGATGGCGCTGACCACGGCGATGGCGGAGGCATAAAAAATGACCCGCGGGCGGATGAGGTGCAGCGGCGCGGTCTCGCGACCGTCAGCCGCCAGATTGCGCATGGTGTCGTAAGCGATCAGTCCGCGCGGCCGCTCTACCTTGTCCATGATCGCGTTGCAGGCATCAATGCACAGCGCGCATTGAATGCATTCGAGCTGCGGCCCGTTGCGGATGTCGATGCCCGTGGGGCAAACAGCGACGCACTGGTTGCAGTCGATACAGTCGCCGCGGCCTTCCCAGCCCTGGCCGACCTTATGCGGTCCCCGCGGCTCCCCGCGCCAAGTGCGATAGGAGATCAGCAGCGAATCGCGGTCGAACATCGCGCCCTGGATGCGCGGCCATGGGCACATATAGATGCACACCTGCTCGCGGGCGATGCCGCCGAGCACATAGGTGGTGGCGGTGAAGATGGCGATGAACAGATAGGCGATGAGCGGCGCCTGCAAGGTGAGGAGCTGTTTGGCGAGCGTCGGCGCGTCGGCGAAATAGAACACCCAAGCGCCACCTGTCGCGATTGCGATCAACAGCCAGCTCAGATGGGTCGCGCCTTTACGCCACAGCGTTTCCGCCGACCAGGGATGCTTGTCGAGGCGGAGCCGCTGATTGCGGTCGCCTTGCCAGAAGCGCTCGACCGCAATCATCAAGTCGGTCCACACCGTCTGCGGGCAGGTGTAGCCGCACCAGACGCGGCCGGCGACAGAGGTGACGAGGAACAGCGCCAGCGCCGCGAGCACCAACAGGCCGGTAACGAAGTAGAATTCCTGCGGCCAGATCTCGAGGAAGAAGAAATAGAAGCGCCGCGCGGGAAAATCGATGAGCACCGCCTGGTCGGGCAGATAGGGTCCGCGATCCCAGCGGATCCAAGGCACGATGTAGTAGATGCCTAGCGTCACCGCCATCACGATCCATTTCACCGTGCGGAAGCGGCCGTGGGCCTCCTTGGGATAGACCTTGACCCGCGAGGCGTAGAGGCTGTCGCTGTCGTCGCCAGGACCGGCCGACCCCACGCTCGGCGGCAAGCGCCCAGGCGCGCCGTCAGCGCTCGTTGCGCGACTGAGCTTGGCTTCGGTCATCAGCATGGTAGCCTTCCGGCTAGCGCCCACCGCCGAGCGAATGGACGTAGATGGCAAGTTCCTTGATCGTCTCCGGATCGAGGCGCGCCGACCAGTTCGGCATCACCCCGCCGCGGCCGTTGCGAATGCTCTCCATCACTGTAGCCTTGTCACCGGCATAGAGCCAAAGTTGATCGGTGAGGTTCGGCACGCCAGCGGCGGCGTTGCCCTTGCCGTCGGCGCCGTGGCAGGGCGCGCAGGTCTCGGCGAAAATCTTGCTGCCACGCTCGATCGCCTCATGATCCCCGGAGCCGGAGCCCGACAGCGACAGGACATAGTCCGCAACGTCATTGATCTTCGGCTCGGTCAACATGCCGGTGCGGCCGAAGGCCGGCATCTGGTTCATCTGCGTTTTCGGATCGTCGGCGCGAATGCCGTGGCTGATGGTGGTGTGGATGGCCTCGAGCGAGCCGTCGCCCCAGAGCCAGGAATTGTCGCGGAGATTGGGGTAGCCGACCGCGCCTTGCGCGCCGCGGCCATGGCAGGGCGCGCAATTGTCGCCAAACGCGGCCTCGCCGCCTGCCAGAGCAAAGCGCAACAGCTCGGGGTCGTCGTTGATGGTGGCGAGATCGCTTGCCGCGATCTTGTCGCGGAAGCCGGCCTTCGCCGCCTGCGCCGCGGCCACCTGCTCGGCCACGACCTCGCGCTGGCTGTAGCCGAGCCACCCTTTGGTGTAGCTCGACGCCAGCGGCCAAGCCGGCATCAGCAGCCAATAGCCGATGGCCCAGACGATGCAGGCGTAGAAGGTCCACAGCCACCACTTCGGCAGCGGCCTGTTCGCCTCGGTGATGCCGTCCCATTCATGGCCGGTAGTCTCGAGCTTTGCTGCGGGATGCGGATCGCGTTTAGCCATCGCCGTCAATCTTCCGTTTCTTGATCGGGATCTTTCTGGAGCGGGATCTGGGCGTCTTTCTCGAAACGCTTCTCGTTGCCGGGCCAGAACACGTAGACCAACACGCCGATGAACAGCGCGATGAAGAACAGCAACGCTCCGACCTGCGTCACGGTGGCGACCGTCTCATAGTCCATGGCGCATCACCTCAGATTTGGACCTTCGGCGTCGAACTTGGCGAAGTCGACGAGCGTGCCGAGCATCTGCAGATAGGCGATCACGGCGTCGAGTTCGGAGACATTGCTGGGGTTGCCGTCGAACTGCCGGATCTGAGCCTTGGGATACCGCTTCAGGAACTCCTTGACGCCCTCGGCGGCCGGATCGAGCTGGCGCTCGACGTCCGCCTTGGCGTTCTTGATCATGTCCTCGGTATACGGCACCCCGACTTCCTCGTTGGTCTCAAGGCGGGCCGCGATGTTGCTGTAATCCAGGGGTGTGCGCGCGAGAAAGGGATAGCCGGGCATGATCGACTCCGGGACGATGGCCCGCGGGTTCTGCATATGGACCACATGCCACTCGTCGGAGTATTTGCCGCCGACGCGGGCGAGATCAGGCCCGGTACGCTTCGATCCCCATTGGAACGGATGATCGTACATGCTCTCGGCGGCGAGGCTGTAATGGCCATAGCGCTCGACCTCGTCACGGAGCGAGCGGATCATCTGGCTGTGGCAGAGATAGCATCCCTCGCGCACGTAGATGTCGCGCCCGGCGAGCTCAAGTGGCGTGTAAGGTCTCATGCCTTCGACCTTCTCGATCGTCGAGCGGAGCCAGTAGAGCGGCGCGATCTCGACGATGCCGCCGATGGCGACCGTGATCAGGATGCCGATCAGCAGCAGGATCGAGCTCTTTTCCAGGACTTGATGCGACGACCAGTTCATGGCGCTTCCCTCTATTCCGCCGGCGCCGGGCGAAACTCGGGAGCCGCAGCGATACGCGGCTGCTCCGCGGCGTCGACGGGCTCGTCGCCGCGAATGGTTCGCCAGACATTGTAAGCCATGAGGATCGCGCCGATCAGGAACAGGAGACCCCCAGTCGCGCGGATGATGTAGAAGGGATGCATCGCCTCGACCGTCTCCACGAAGGAATATTCGAGGAAGCCCAGGGAGTTATAGGCCCGCCACATCAGCCCCTGGAGGATGCCTGACACCCACATCGAGGTAATGTAGAGCAGGATCCCGAGCGTCGAGATCCAGAAGTGCCACTCCACCAGCCGCTGCGAATAGAGCGCGCGGCGATGCCACAGCCAGGGCACGAGGCAATAGATGGCGCCGAAGCTGATATAGGCGACCCAGCCGAGGGCGCCGGAATGCACATGACCAATGGTCCAGTCGGTGTAATGCGACAGCGCGTTGACCGACTTGATGCTCATCAGCGGCCCCTCGAAGGTCGACATGCCGTAGAACGCCACGGCGACGACGAGTATGCGGATGACAGGGTCGGTCCTGAGCTTGTCCCAGGCGCCGGACAGCGTCATCAGGCCGTTGATCATACCGCCCCAGGACGGCATCCACAGCATGATGGAGAAGGTCATGCCGAGGGTCTGGGCCCAATCGGGCAGCGCCGTGTAATGCAGATGATGCGGGCCGGCCCAGATATAGAGGAAGATCAGCGACCAGAAATGGACAATAGACAGTCGGTAGGAATAGATCGGGCGCTCGGCGCGCTTCGGCACGAAATAATACATCATGCCGAGAAAGCCCGCGGTGAGGAAGAAGCCGACGGCATTGTGCCCGTACCACCACTGCGTCATGGCGTCCTGGACACCTGAATAGATGATGTAGCTCTTCGACCCGAGCAGCGACACCGGGATCGCCAGATTGTTGACGATGTGCAGCATGGCGATGGTGACGATGAAGGCGAGGTAGAACCAATTCGCCACGTAGATATGCGGCTCCCGGCGCTTGGCGAGCGTGCCGACGAAGACGAGGAAATAAACCACCCAGACGACGGTGAGCCAAAGATCGACATACCATTCCGGCTCGGCATATTCCTTCGACTGGGTGATGCCCATCAGATAGCCGGTGGCGGCAAGCACAATGAACAGCTGGTAGCCCCAGAACACGAACCAGGGAGCCCAGCGCCCGGCAAGACGCGCGCGCGACGTGCGCTGCACCACATAGAACGAGCTCGCGATCAGAGCATTGCCGCCGAAGGCGAAGATGACGGCCGACGTGTGGAGCGGGCGCAGACGGCCAAAAGTGGTCCAGGGCAGGTCGAGGTTGAGGACGGGAAAGGCGAGCTGCCAGGCGATGAAGTCGCCGACGAGGAACCCGGCGAGACCCCAGAACACCGTGGCGATGACGCCGGCGCGGATGACGCCATCGGCATAACCGGTCCGTTCCGGAGGCGGCGCCTTGCCGGTGAGACTATCCAGCACGTAAACGCCGGCCATGGCTGCGGCGATAAGCAGGACACCGCCATGGACCGCGATGCCCGGGTCCTTCCCCGCCACGGCCCACATCAGCCCGATCGCCGCGCAAACGCCGACGCCGAGGAGCGCCGCCCCATCAGAGAACGCGTGCCATTCCTCGCGATCCGAGAATGCCATCATGGTGTCCCCCTTCGAGGTTTACCAACGCAGCTTTTGACACCCTGCTGCCACCGAACCTTGATGCGGATCAAGAATCAAGTGGCGTCGGACTTCACCGCGGCCCATGGCAGCGAAAAACCCGAGGGAGGTCAATCGCTCACGGGCCGCCTCGGGACCCAAGCGCCGCGATGCGGCGAAGAGGCGCCCCAGAGTTGAAGCGCCGTTTCGGGCTTCATGCGACGCGATGGACTTCCGGTCGGCGGGCACTATGATCTCCGCCCCGGGCGCACCGACAGCGAGCGAAGGCACCCTCCAATGTTTCCTGTAGGCGACGACAATTCCCAGCGCCGGACGGTTCCGGTCGTCACCTTCGTTCTTATTGGTTTGAACGTGCTGATGTTCCTGATCGAGCTCGGCGCCGGCGACCAATTCATCCAGCAATGGGCGTTCATTCCCGCAGACTTCGCGGCCAACCCCGCCGCCAACGTTGTCACCATTTTTTCCGCCATGTTTATGCATGGGGGCTGGCTGCATCTCCTTGGCAACATGCTGTTCCTGTGGATCTTCGGCGACAACGTCGAGGACCGCTTCGGCCACGCCAAGTTCCTAGTATTCTACCTCGCCGCCGGGATCGCGGCAACGCTGGCTCAGTTTGCCCTCGCTCCCCACTCGACCGTGCCGAATGTCGGGGCCTCCGGCGCCATTGCCGGCGTCCTCGGCGCATATATCCTCATGTTCCCCCGATCCCGGGTCAATGTGCTGCTCGGGCGCCAGATCGTTGCCATGCCAGCGGTGGTGGTGCTCGGCATGTGGATCGCTCTCCAGCTCATCAGCGGCGTCGGCTCCATCGCCTACACCGATGAGACCGCAAACGTCGGAGGCGTCGCCTACATGGCGCATATCGGCGGCTTCGCCGCCGGCTTCCTGATGGCGTTCCTGTTCAGGCCCAAGGCGCCGGATAGCGCGTAACCCCGCGTTGCAGAGCCGGGTCACAGCCGGCCGGCGCCATGGCCGGCTCAAGACCGGCTAGCGGCTGAACGGATTCCAGATGCTTTTCTGCTTTGGCTTCTCGGCCGCCGGCGGGGTCGCCGGTGCCTGTTCGAGGCGGTCGCGGACATCGACGTCGCCGTTCGACGCTTGCGGCTCAGGGGCCGCCGCCTTGGGCTTGGGCTTTGGTTTCGGCTTCGGTGCCGGCGGCGTCTTAGCCGCTTGAGATCCCGAAGGCGCCCCGTCGCCGGCATTCGGCGCCTGCCCGCCTTGAGGCTGCCCCTGCTGCTGCGGCCGCGCCGTATCGACGCCGATGCCGAACAGCCGCCACTGCCCCTCTACCGGTTGGAAGATCAAATCGAAATTGACCCGCTCCGGCGCGGTCGGAAAAAACCCGGTAATGCGCAGCATGCCGGCGTCGTTCATCTCGGGCTTCCGATACAATTTCGGCTGAAACAGCAGAATCGGGGTCAGGTCGATATTGCGCCCGCGGAGCTTGGCGAACAGCTGTGCCAGCCGCTCCGCGCTATTCACCTTCTGGAACCCCGGCGCCGACAGCTCGCGGAGAACCGTGTAATTTCCAGTGAGGTTCGCCTGATTGAGGGCCATCAGCGACGACATGATCATCAACAGGAGCCTGTCGTCGCTCGGCATCGGCAGTAACTGCGGAGCGCTCTGCTGCTGGGCCTGCTGTTGACCTCGCTGCGGGTCGTTTTGGGCGAGCTGCTGCTGCGACTCCTGCGCATTGCTCCGCGTTCCATCCGCGTCGTCCGCCGCCTCAGCGCCGCTCCGGGCGGGTTGGCTATCTTCCTGCTGCGACTGGGCAAAGGGCTGCGAGCGATCGCTCAGCAAAGAAGTAGGCGAGAAGCGACGTCGACACCAACGCGGCGATGATCGGAAGGGCACGCAAGCTGAACCGCCAAAACGAGAACCGCGGCGCCGGCGGCGCCGCCAGTTGGGCCTGCGGCGGCCCTTCGACGAGACGCGGCGCGTTGGGAGAAAGCTCGGCAATCCGCAAAGCGGGTCTCTGCCGAAGCGAATTGCGCAGATGGGGAAGCCCGTCCTCGTTCACGCGTCAAACAGGCTCCGAAATAAAAATGGGCCGACCCGAGGGACTCTCCGGCCGGCCCATCATCAGGTCAAGTCCCTACTTCAGGATGTAGGGAGCGGGCTTCCGACCCCACGTCCACTGAGCACCGACACGGCCGCCCCAGACGTTATCGTTGCTACTGCCCAACCCGTTGCCGAAGGTGTTGTTGTTGCTACCGTCCACGAAGCCCACCCCGAAGCCGCCCGACACGGCAACCCGGTCTCCGCGGCTCAGCACGTCATAGCCGAGCACGCCCATAGCGGACCAACTCAGAGCATTCGAGCCCTCGAAGTTGCCCCAGTTCATGGCGACACCGAAACGCTCGTTGCCGGTCAGATCGGGGTTCTCCATCGAGATCGCCAGAGCGACGCCAGGGTAAAGCTCGTCCGTGCGGCGGGTGAGCCGGTTGAGCTGATTGAAGATGTTACCGCCGTCCGTTGCCAGATTACCACCGGCATCAGACGTGACCACCTCAAGCGGACCAGACTGTCTGTTCTTGCTGAGCCCCGAGGTGATGCCAGGGGTGGTGTAGGTCTCGCTAGAAGTCCCGAACACCATCTGGTTGTTCTTCGTGGCGGTCGCACCGACGCCGATCGCGGTGCTGTCGTAGCCGGTAGCCGACGGCATGGCTGCCGATCGCGGTGGCATGCACGCCACCCGAGTAGGCCGCCTCGCCAATCGCGATGCCGTCCTCGGCCTGAGCATTGGCGTACGTACCGATGGCGATGGTGTCATTGGCGAAGACGCCGTTTCCAGCACCCGTGCCCATAGCAACGTTATTGTAGCCGAATACCGCGTTACCAGACCCAACACCGCTTGCGATGTTGTTCGATCCGAGCACCCCGTTACCGGAGAAGGCGCCGCTCGCCTGGTTGTTCCAGCCGAGGACGCCGTTACCAGTCACGAAGCCGCTGGCCTGGTTGTTGATGCCGGTGACGAAGTTACCGGAGCCGAAGCCGCTCGCCTGGTTGTCGAAGCCAAGGACGAAATTGCCCGAGTCGACGCCATTGGCTTGGTTGTCCGAACCCAAGACGAAGTTGCCGGAGTTTTCGCCGTTGGCGGTGTTGTCATCGCCGAGGACGCCAGTTGCCGACGTTCTCGCCGTTGGCCTGGTTGTTCTTGCCGAGGACGCCATTGCCGGCGCGCTCGCCATTGGCGGTGTTGTTCTCGCCGAACACGAAGTTGCCGGAGCTCCTGACCGCTGGCGCGGTTGTTGTCGCCGATCACTCCGTTGCCGACATCCTCACCATTGGCCTGGTTGTTGTTGCCGAGGACGCCATTACCGGCGCGCTCGCCATTGGCGGTGTTGTTCTCGCCGAACACGAAGTTGCCGGAGTCCTCGCCGCTAGCCCGGTTGTTGTCGCCGATCACGACGTTGCCGTCGCCCTCGCCGTTGGCCTGGTTGTTGTCGCCGACGACGCCGTTGCCGAAGTTGGTGCCGTTGGCCTGGTTGTTTTCGCCGGTGACGAAGTTGCCGGAGTCCAGGCCACTTGCCTGGTTGTTGTTGCCGTGAACGAAATTGCCGACATTAGTGCCGAAGGCGATGTTGTTGTTGCCGATGACCCGCGAGAAGTTGTTCGTTCCGCCGGAATTGAGACCGATCACCGTGTTGTTGTCGCCTTGGGTGAAGTTGCCTGAGTTCTGGCCCTCGGCGGTGTTGTTGTCGCTGCCGGACTTCAGGCTGTTGCCGACGTTGGTGCCGCTGGCGCGGTTGTTGTTATTGTTGGTAAGGTTGTTGCCGGCGTTGTTGCCACTAGCCTGGTTGTCGTTGCTGTTGTTGAGGGTATTACCAGTGTTGACGCCGCTGGCCTGGTTGTTGTTGCTGTCCGTGAGGTGCTCGCCTGAGTTCAGACCGTAGGCCTGGTTGTTACTGCTATTCGTGAGGTCGTTGCCGACGTTCACGCCCATGGCGGTGTTGTTGTTGCTCGGGTCGAGATTGTTGCCGGCGTTGGTGCCGAAGGCCCGATTGTTACTCCCCTCGACCATGTTGCCGGAATTCAAGCCCTGGGCAACGTTAGCGTTGCCGATGACATCGTTGCCGACGTTGAAGCCGACGCCCGCATTGAAGTCGCCATTGACCCGGTTTCCAGACGAGTTACCAAGCACGGTGTTGTCATTGGAGATTTGCGCGATAGCTGTCGCCAGAATTATCGCCGATCACGGTATTGTTCTGGACATTGGCGGCAGCATTGTCACCGGAGTTATCACCGAAGATCGCGTTGTTGTGGAAGTTGGTGCCGTTGTTGTTGCCCGAATTATCACCGATGATGTCGTTGAACTGATCACCAGCAGCGTTGTTGTTGCCGGAACTATTACCGGTCACCATGTTGTTCTGGTAGTTGGTAGCGTTGCTGTTGCCGGAGTTGTTCCCGGTGATGGCGTTGAATTGGTAGTTCGTGCTGTTGTTGTCAGCCGAATTGTTGCCAATAACTCTGTTGTTCTGGAACAGATTGCCGTTCGTATTGGCAGAGCTGTTGCCCCACACCTGGTTGTTCTGGATGTTGGCGCTGGTACTCGTTCCGTTGTTATCCAAAGAGTTATTGCCGATTACCTGGTTATTCTGGAAGTTGTTTCGGTTGTTGTTACCAGAGGTGTTGCCGGAGATCTGATTGTTTTGTGCAGACGATCCATTGCCGGTCAATGAGGCGTTGCCTGTCACAGTGTTATTCTGAAGGTTATCCCCGTTCTTTACAGCAGACCCGTTACCGTAAATGGCGTTGTTCTGGGCTGCCTGGCCATTGCTATCGAGTGAGTTGTCTCCAAGAACCGTGTTGTTGTTCAGGTCGGTGCCGTTGCGTTGCCTGACTTGTTACCGATGATCTTGTTGTTGGCGACGTTGGCAGATCCCGACAACAGGCCGCTGGTGCCGTTGCGGCTCAGCGACGAGTCGCCGACAACAAGGTTGTCATGGACGTTTGCGCTGGTGGACCCGGCGCCGAAGCCAGAGCCGCCGCTGTTGTTCGTCACCGAATTGTCACCGATCACGGTGTTATGCGTGAGGGTCGCGCTGCTCGAGATAGCGCCGCCATTGCCGTTGCTGCTCAGCGAGCCGTCTCCGGTGACGGTGTTATCGGTGAGCGTCGCGGTTCTCGCAACGCCGCCAGAGTTGGCGTTGGTGGATGCCGAACCGTCTCCACTGATGTTGTTATGGGACAGATTAGCAGTGGCGAGTGCCGAGCCGTTGGCATTGCTGTTCAGGGAGCGGTCGCCTGAGACGGTGTTGTCATTGAGCGTCGCCGAACCGATGGCGCTACTCGTACCGTTGCTGCTGCCCGAGCTCGTTCCGTCGATGACATTGTTGGTCAAATTCGCTGTGCCGGAGACTGCGCCCGTGCCGTTGCCGCTCAGAGAGGTGGAACCAGTAACCTCATTGTTGTTGATCGTCGCGTTCGCCAAGGCAGTGCTGGTGCCGTTGCCGCTCACGTTGCCGTCGCCCGTGACGAGATTGTTGCTGATATTGGCGGTTCCAACACCAACCGTGGCGCTACCATTGCCGTTGACATTTTTATCGCCGGTAACGACGTTATTCGAAACATTGGCAGTGCCGCTGACGGGGCCTTGACCGTTGTTCAAGACATTGCTGTCGCCGACGATATAGTTGCCTGTGATATTCGCATTCGCCAGGGCAACACTATTGCCATTGCCGGCCACATTGCCGTCGCCAGTGATGTTGTTGTCGCTAATCGTGGCATTGCCTACGCCAACCGTCGCGACACCATTGCTCAGAACGTTCTTGTCGCCACCAATGTGATTGCCTTCAATCAAAGCGGTGCCGCTCACGCCGCCTTGGCCGTTGTTGCCGACGTTGCCGCCGCCGTCGATGAAGTTCCCGTTGACGGTTGCGCTGGACAAGAGGTTGCTATTGGCATTGCCGAAGACGTTGCCGCCGCCATTGATGAAGTTGCCTGCAACGTTAGCAGTGCCCACGCCAAGGCCGCCGTTACCATTGTTGACGACGTTGTTGGCGCCTTCGAT
This sequence comes from uncultured Alphaproteobacteria bacterium, assembly GCA_963732955.1. Classification (GTDB taxonomy): domain Bacteria; phylum Pseudomonadota; class Alphaproteobacteria; order Rhizobiales; family Methyloligellaceae; genus Methyloceanibacter. The sequence continues at coordinate 104,135 of CAVTBH010000004.1, read as the reverse complement.
GGCGTTGCCCTCGATCGTGGCGGTGCCGCTGACGGCGCCTTGACCGTTGCCGGTTACGTTGGTGAAACCGACGATGAAGTTGTTGTTCACGTTAGCCGTGCCGAGAAACTGGCTGATACCATTCCCGCTCACGTTGCCGTCACCGATGATTTCATTGTTGTCGATATTGGCAGTCCCGATACCGAGCGGAACGCCGAGCACCGAACCGGTGGCGATGCCGTTCCCGGTGATATTGCTGTCGCCCGAGACAGCATTGCTCGTGATATTGGTCTGACCAAGCAAGCTGCCGACGCCGTTGCCGCTGATGTTGGCGTTTCCGTCGACGAAGTTGCCGGTGACGACGGCATTGCCGGTAGCGATCCCGACGCCAAGCAGCGAACCGGTGCCGATACCATTGCCGGTCACATTGCTGTTACCGTCGAGATGATTATCCGTAATCGTGGCGACGCCATGCAGGGTCGCGACACCATTGCCGGCTACGTTTTGGTTCCCATCAATGAAGTTACCGCCGATGTTGAACTCGCCGATTCCAATCGGGATGCCGAGAACAGTACCGGTGCCGTTGCCGTTGCCGGTGACGTTGCCATCGCCGGCGATGTGGTTGTTGGTGATGCTTGCGGTATCGATGAGGCCGCCGGCAGAGTTCCCCTGCACGTTCCCGTTGCCGCCGATGAAGTTGCCGGTGACGGTGGCTGAGCCGAGCACTATGCCCGTACCGTTACCTTGGACGTTATTCTCGCCGGCAATGTTGTTATTCTGAATGTTGGCGGTGCCCACGCCGAGGAGACTGGTGCCGTTGCCTTGGACGTTGTCTTCGCCGAAGATCGTGTTTTCATTGATGAGCGCGTTACCCTCGACCGGCCCGATGCCGTTCAGAGTGACATTTCTCTCCCCGGAGATGAAATTGTCCGTGATCACGAAGTCGCCGTCCAAGATGCTCAGGCCGTTGCCGCTGGCGTTGAGATTACCAAACACCGTGTTGTCGACCTGGAGCGAGGCGCCAACGCCGAGAAGGGCAAACCCATTGCCGCTCAAGTTAAAGTTGCCAGACGTGAAGTTGTTGAGCTGGACGTTAATGCCCCCAGTGAGGCCGTTGCCGTTGGCACTCTCATTCCCGAGGCCGAGGGCAGTGTTCTCGAGCTGGACGTTGATGCCAAAGAGGCCGCCATTGCCGTTGCCGCTCTGGTTCAAGGCGCCGGCTGCGATGTTGCCGGCCTGAAGCGACAAGCCAAGAAGGGCGCTATTGCCATTGCCGCTACCGTTCAAGGCCCCAGCATAGACGTTGCCGATGCAACCGAGCGCTAATGAGCCATCGGCCAACCCGTTCGGCCCCACGATGATGTTACCGCCGCCGCAATTCCCCGCGCTCGCTGGTAGCGGGCTGAGCGCCGACATGGCCGTTGCTAGTGCGACTGCACCGAGCCCCCCTATCAGGCTCCGCGTCCAAGCTGCCGCTTGCTTGTTGCTGTTGTCTCTCATAGTCCCCCTCCAGGTCCGAAGACGTGATCCCCAAAAAATCCGCTCACACTCCCACCCCAAAGGAAGTTGAGTCTCGCGTGCACTAAACCATAGCCCTACGCAGAGTGGTAATGGAATGTGGCGTCGAATTGTGCTTTTGGAGGGGTTTGTTGCATCTGTGCCACGCTCCACCCATTGCGGGTATCACCCGGCACCGGCAGAGGCCGCCGAGCATGACGACGAGGCGACGTGCTTCCGCTCCCGCCCACCGCTTTAGCCCGCTGATAACATGAGGCTTTCGGCGCCACCGCAGGAGCTCCTGGCTGCCGAGGGTCAAGTCGCGGCGCCCACGGTCAAGCCTCAATTCCATCCAAAGACACCGTCCGCCGCCACCGAGATCAGCGCCCGCATTTCTGACATCCGCGAGGCCCATGTGGGCAACCGAACCCGGGGCCTGGGCCCGCCTCAATACACGCTTTAGGCGAATCACTCTCCGGCCGCGGCGGCTGGGTTCCGGGCTGTGAGCCGGTTCGCCGGCCAGGGATCTCGAGTTCTGAGGGGCTATTCGATCTTGGCCCAGGCGGCGGCGAAGCCCGTCACCGGCACGGTGAGCGTGAAGGCCGGCTTCCGATTCTGGTTCTGAACCGAGACGGTCAAATCCGAGCCCTTGGCCATCGCGGCAATCTCCGCATCCGTGACGTCGTATTCAGCCAGGCAGCCACCTTGGTCGCACCCCTTGAAGGGAAGCGTCTTTGCTTCACCCTTGCCTATTCGTAACGAGGCTCCCGCCGGCAGGTACACCCCAAGGGGAACCTGAACCATCAGGATGGGCCTCTTGGTGTCAGCGGGCACTCTAACGGCGACGAGCAGAAGCCGCTGACCCGTCGTCTTGACATAAATAGCTTGTCCCGCGCGGCAGTCGAGCTTGCCATTGTTGTCCACACAACTGACCGTCCAGATTGCGGGGGGTGGGGATGGCTGTGCCGAAGCCGCCTTCTGCTTGTCAGTTTGTCCGAAAGAACTGCCACTCACCCCCAAAATAAGGAGAGCGGCGAGCCCGCCGATCTTGAGCCTATCCGTGCACGTTTTGGTAGAAAGACGCATAACGACATCCCCTTCGGAAACTTCGGCCGGAGTTCGGAAATTTCGGCGGAGAATGTGCGTTGGCCCCAGAAGCTGTAACCGAAGATCGGCCGTGAGAGACGCCTCTGACGATCCTTGGGTCTGGTTCGTCAAGGGAGTGCCCCGCAACACGTCACGGTGGCCACCCGCGAATCGTCTCATCGCCGCCGAACCAGGTGCCAAGCGGACTCCGGAACGTTCAGCTACTTAATCTTGGCGTAGGCCGCCGCGAAGCCTTCTGACGAGATATCCAGGCTGAAGGGCTTCTTACCGCGATTCTGTGCTGTGACCGTAAGATTGGTGCCCTTGGTCATGGCGCCGAGTTCGGCATCGGTTATAGCATATTCGGCTGCACAGCCGGCCTGGTCGCAGGAGAGATAAGGAAGCTTCTTGACTTCGTCCTTGCCAATTTTGAGCGAGACGCCTGCGGGGAGATAGACCCCGAGAGGCAGCTGAAGCAGGAGCTTCGGCTTCTTGGTGTCAGGGGGGACGCAGCACCGCGACCGACATGAAGCGCTGCCCGGTCTGCTTTAGGAAGAGGGACTGGCCGGCTCGGCATTCGAGCCGCTGGGCGGTTTGCCCGCAATTGACGGTCCAATTCGGCCGGGGCGCCTGGCCTTGCGCCTGCTGCGCTTGGGGGGCGTTCTTTTTTGATCCGTCTGGCCGAGAGCGCGGTGGCAAAACCGAGGACGCAAAGCGCGACGGAACATGCGATCTCGAACTTCCGAGTGCTAACCTGGGTCGGCGAACGCATGGTGACATCCCCTCGAAAATTTGCGGGAGAATGTTCGCTGAGAGCGAGACTGTCAACTTGAGAGAGGGGGCCCGATCGGCCGCGCCGGCGAGAGCCCGTCAGCAGACTTGGACGATCGGCGACAGTCGGTTACACAGCCACGAGGAACCAGATCGAGGGATTGTTCGATGAACAGCGGGATTGTGACTTTATCAGCGCGGTACTTATTTTTATCGGCCTGGTCGTGGGGGTCTTCTCATTGGCGGACGCTACACCCCTGTGGCGGTGCAGGCGCCCAACAGCTCATATCTAATGGGGACGAACCGCCTGACGGGCGCGATTTGGGTCTGCGTGCCGCAAGGCTGCAGAGACGTGGGAGAACTCCCAACTCAGCGCCAGTAATTCCCGTTTTCGGAGAGTGCGTCGATGGCATCGCGAAAGCAGCTCGAGGCCAACCGCCGGAACGCCAAGCGAAGCACGGGGCCGAGGAGCGAAGCTGGAAAGGCCCGATCGCGCCTTAATGCTCGCACGCATGGCCTAACCGCAAAACGCTCGTGATCGGCGGAGAAGATGCCGATCATTTCGAAGAACTCCGAGGAGCGCTTCTCCAGCAGCACAATCCGCAAAATGTTTTGGAGTGCGAGCTGGTAGAGCGACTGTCGGGCCTGCTTTGGCGGCTTCGTAGGTGCCCTTCTTTGAGGCGGCCATCCTGGATGCGCGTCAAGCTCAGGTGGCAGAGGATATGCTGAGCCGCCAACTGCAAGGGTGGAGTAACTCTCGCCACGGGACAGACGGCCAACCGAGGAGATGTCCGACGAGGAGTGGTCGGTCCACATAGGCCGTGCCCTTATTAAGGACGGCAGCTGGAACGACGCGCTGGGGAAGCTTGCGCGTCATGAGGCCACGCTTATGAGCGCACTCACCAAGACGCTCCAGATGTTGCTGTTGCTTCAAGCCAATAGGAGCGCCACGCCTAGTGGGACAGTAATTGATGCAGTCCCGCCCAAAAACCCCTGATGCTGCTTCGCAGCAATTGGCTTCGTTTTGTGAATTGTCAATCTTCTCTACGTTCTCTTCCTGGATCTAGGCAAGCGACTAGACCTTAAGCGCACGCCTGGTCCCTTTCCTCCCTCAGCCGGCAGGAACTCGATGCCTGATTTTTCTAGAGCGGTTTGAACCTTCCAAAGGGTCATGGCTGCGCCACGAACCTCAGTTGAAATTTCAAGACGCTTCACCGTCGATGCCGAGTCCGACATCTCAGCAAGGTCAATCTGGCTTAGACCAAGCAAGGCCCTCGCGGCCTTCACTTGAGATGCGGTGATCATCGCCTTGACGAATGCAAAGGCTGGTGATACGATTGGTATCTTAAAGGATGCCATCGGCATACAGAATGATGCATTCCAACGCCCTCAGAATTGACGTCCTCACCTATCAGGCTCTCAAAAGTCGACTTCAGACCGAGTACCCCCACATCGATGAAGAGAGCCTTACCGATACACTAGAAGAAATCACCAACCTCCAGGAGATGATAGCGACGGTGATCCGCTCCGCGCTAGTGGATGAAGCGCTCTACGCTGGTCTGTGTATCCGCGTAGAAGAGATGAGGGAGCGCCTCGCTCGAATTGAGCAGCGCGGCGCAAAGAAGCGCGAGCTCGCCCTCGACGCCATGACCGAGGTCGGTCTGACCAAGCTTGAGCAGCCAGACTTCACTGCGTCGACCCGCGCCGGGTCTCCTTCCCTCGTCGTCGTCACTGAGGAAGCGATCCCTGAGGACTACTCGCTCCCGCAGCCACCATGGGAGCGCAGCCGCAAGCTCGTACAAAGACCTGAGGCACGTAGAGCCACCGGGGAACTAACAGGTGTCGCCGCCAACGGCTGGTCTAGTAACCATACATCCGGAGCCGTTGAGGGTGCCGGAGGTGGTGTCGAAAGCAGCAGCGATACGAGTAGCCACGACGGCGAGGCGGGGTGATCGCTGTGTTAGGCCAAGCCAATGGAACAGCTGCATTTTTTCGCGCTATGGCGCCGGTCCTCACCGCTAACGTGCTTACGGTCGCCTTTGTCTACTGCTTCGTGAGACTTCATCAGCAGGAGGTCAGTGGCCAGGAGGAAGGTCGCCTTCCCTATCTTTGGTTGATCGTCCTCGTCGTCTTATTCATGCTCTACGGTCTATACATTTGGGGCGTTTATCCGCTGAAGAAGTAGAGCGAGCTACCGGGTATCTTCAAACCAACCAGCCGTACCTTCCCTGACCGTCAACTCCCACTTCACTGCGCGAACTGCCCCGCCTCTCGGCGCGTCGCAGTCATCGGGAGTTGAGGATAGCCTAAAGGGGCCGTGAGTTGGACATGGCAAGACGTAAGCGGCTGCCGCCGCTCAGATACGGATCGTTCCGAGGTGGTGACAATCGCCGCGATGACGCTGAGGAAGATTGGGGGACACCGGGTACAGCCGAATACGACGAGGAGAAGTGCTGCACGATCGCGACGTCGTTGGCGCGCCTTGGCGCTAGTGAGGAAGATATCGCCGAAGCCCTCGGCGTCGAAATGCGTACGTTCCAAGGATGGAGAGACACATACGGCGAATTCTCCGAGGCCCTTAGTGGGCGCGCGGAGTGGAGCGACACTGCCCTTACTGGATACGCCGTTAAAGCGGCTCTCGGCTTTACTCGCGAGACGGAAAAGGTTCTCAACACGCGTGAGGGACCAATTTCAGTGACCCTGAGGGTTCACGTGCCACCCTTGGTCGAAGCCATTCACTTGTTGCTTAAGGCGCGCATGCCCGCGCTTTACGGCGACAACAAACTAACTGAGGATGAAGCGGCTGATGCATCTCTCCGCGCGGTTGCCGAATTGTATTTGCGATCCTCAAAGCGCGAAGAAGCGGGCGTGGAGCCCGATCCGCAGAGCTGCAGGGTCGCAAAGACAATGGCGCGACTTGGCGCGCAGGAAGAGCACATAGCAGCAGCCCTCGACGTCAGCACTGAGACAGTTCGTGGGTGGCGCGATCGACACGCCGATTTTGCGCAGGCGCTCAAGGAGGGAAAGCACCTTCTGAACACCGCCCTAGAGGACGCCCTCTTGCAGCGCGCTGTGGGCTACAGCTATCCCGAAGAGGAAATCATTTGCGACCGTGAGGGAAACGTCTCTCGCATATACGTCGAAAAGTATGTTCTACCCGATCCCAAGGCTGGGGAGCTCTGGAGGAGGGCTCACCCCAGCGAAGACCTCCAAGGCGCCATAACGCAGATGCGCACGCGCCGCAGTTCCGATGGCGTGGTAGTCGAGGCACATGCGAGTTCTAGCGCTCGGACTAAGTCCCTCCTTGCTCACCCAACTACTCCCACGGAGGAGAGAAAGTCGCCTGGGGCCTTTCACATCCGACGGCGCCAATCGAGCCTGATCAAACTCGCAAAAGTGGCGGACCTTTCCTTAACTGCCCAAGAGTGCCTCAGTCTCGCGCTCGCCTCGCAGCCAATGCAACTCTGCACCGCCAGATGCTCGGGCCTCCTCCTGCTCGAGCTTCTCAAAAAGCTGCAGTTGGGCGACCAGCTCGTTTGCCAGCTTTCGATAGCTGTCGCGAACTAAAATGAAGCGCTCTTGCAACCGTTTAAGCTCGCGCTCTTTGGCAACCAACTCGCCGCGCAGCGCGTGTCGTTCGGCGATGAGCCGCTTGATGGCGTCCATCGCAGCGAGGGCCAGTTTCTCGTCTCGTCGTCAGAAAGGCGTTGATTGAGTTCTGCGGTGCCCATGAAGGCTCCATGGCCTCTGTATCGAGGTTGAACGACTCTAGCGTTGTCTGATAAGCGGCCAGCGGAGCATTAGGTCTTATTCTGAATCAAAAGCGCTCATAGCTGAGAGTGACCGCTAGGTTCGCTCCCCTAGGGCCATCTCGAGAACCTGTCTTCCACTTGACCACGGGCAATGGTCGGGGATGGTGCGGACGGCGGGAGTCGAACCCGCACGGGGTTTCCCCCTCAGGATTTTAAGTCCTGTGTGTCTACCAGTTCCACCACGTCCGCTGGCTGATAAGGGCTTAGGCTACCCCTGCGAAGATGTCATCGGCCGGGCGAAGATATCCCGGCACTAATGTCTGAGGGGCTATGTCCTCGACATCCCTTTCTTTCGGTCGGGTCGCTTGTCCTCGAAGAGAGCCCTAAACAGCCGTTTTCTTTGTCGAGCTAAGCTTCGTCAGCACCGCTCCCGATGCTAACCGGAAGCGCCACCACGACGGCATCAAACGCGGAATACCCGGCCGGAGGCGGCCATGCGCAGAGGCACCACAGCGCTTGCTCGCGCGGCCCTTTGCACGCACCGCGCGCGACACGCAACCGGTCCTGCCGGGGTCGGCAGTCACCCCGAAAGCTACCAATATCCGCGCGTTGCGCTGTGGTTAACCATCATGTGCTCGATGATCTTGGCCACATCTTTGTGCAACTTCGGGCTGTCCGAACTTAAGCTCGCCTCGTGATGCGGCGTCGCCGCCTGGACCAGCACTTCACGAACGTCGGCTTCGCTCATGACCTCTAGGTCGCACATTGCAATCAGCAAAGATTCGAACATCGAAAGCGCCGCTTGGCTCTCGGCAGTGCTTTTTGTTCTGTCAACCATTTGGCTCATTCTCTCTTGCTAATCTGTTCCGCGGCTAAACTAATCTCTTACTCAATTGCGATAGCGTCGATGACTTCTCCCGATGGCTGGGGAGGCTGACCAACTTCTCAAACCTAGCGCGCAGTCACCGAGGCTCACACTAACCGATGTTAGGAACACACGAATATTTCCGCAGCACCACTCGTGTGCCGCCGAGACAACAGGGAGAGTTGCTGCGAATGGCGGACGAAAAGGATCTCGGCGCACTCGCGACCAAGCTGAGTAGGTTCATCAACCTGTCGAGGGACGAGCTCCAGCTGTTGGCGGAACTTCAGTCTCGGTCGGTCAAGCTGAAGCGCGGCGAGGAGCTGACTGGGAGAGGGGCAGAGCGGCCACACGGCCCTGATCCTGCAAAGCGGCTGGGCGTGCAGCTATAAGCTCATGCCCAATGGCGCGCGCCAAGTCGTTCGATTCCCTCTTCCGGGAGATTTCATGGGGTACCGCAGCATCTTGCTGCGGGCCTCCGATCATTTCCTGTGCGCGGTGACGGATGGTGTTGCCAGCGTCATCGATGCGCGGCTCCTCCTCGACATTTTCCGCGGCTCGCCGCGTCTTGGCAGCGCGCTGTTGTGGTCCGTGTCCCGAGACGAGGCCATGGTGGTCGACCATCTCGCCAGTATAGGTAGGCGGAGCGCTCAAGAACGTATGGCACATTTCTTCCTTCAGCTGCTGGAACGCCTTCGCCTCATCGGCCTTGCTGGTGAACGAGGCTTTAGTTGCCCGCTTAACCAATACCTTCTGGCGGACGCCCTCGGTCTCAGCGCCATCCACGTCAATCGGGTGCTGCGCCAGCTCCGCGAAGAAAACCTACTGACTATCAAAGACGGAGCGGTGACCTTTCACGACCCCGCGCGCCTCAAGAGCATCGCAGCTTACCGCAGCGTGGACCCGGCGACCGGTGGCATCTAGGCCGATCGCCGCGGCCTGGTCACTAGCTTACGTTCAGCTTCGCTAACCGTCCGCTCGGCACTTTTTTTTTAGCGGCAACAACCTCGATAATTGCCGCAACCCTTTTGTGAAATTCCGGATCGCTGTCGATTTTACTTGCCGCGCGGTGAGTGTTCGCGGCGTCTCCTAAGAGATCAACTACGTCTCTCTTAGTCAAAAGCTCCCGCGCCACCATCGCGTCAAGCAACGCCTCACAAATCGACAGCGCAGCGCGGCCCGCAGCAGCTCCGTCCGTTGGCGCTAGAGCAGTCATTTCTCTCATCCCCCGATCCCTTTCAGATGTAACAGGCCAAAAACCGAACTCGCTACCAGATCTGGCGAGGCTCAATTTTGAGGCTCTATTCAACATCCTCCCCTTTCCCCGCCAAATCTCACGCGAGCACCCTGCTCCCGGTGAGTGCACGGGATTTACATGCGCTTTCTAGCTTTCTCGGAATGCCCGCATGACCTGATCCGAGAGTGGCTTGAAGAAATACGAAAGCGCAGTCCGCGTCCCCGTCTGCACAAAAGCCTCGACCGGCATTCCTGGAACGATCTTGAGGCCTTTTAGTTCCGCCAACTGCTCGTCCGAAACGCTGACATGCAGCGTGTAATACGAAGCGCCGGTTTTCTCGTCCTGGGTGACGTCGGCCGATACCCATTTCACGGTGCCGTTGACTTCCGGCGTGGTGCGCATATCGAAGGCAGAAAAACGCAGCACCACCAGCTGATCCGCCCGCAGCTGATCAATATCGGTGGGCGAGACCTTGGCCTCAACGCCGAGCGAATCCTCGTCCGGGACGATGATCATGATCGTCTCCCCAGGCGTGATGACCTGTCCCAAGGTATGCACCGTTAGTTGATGCACATGGCCAGACTGGGGCGCACGGATATCGATGCGCCGCAACTGATCCTCCGCCGCAATCTTGCGTTCGCTGAGCTCGCCGATCTTGGCCCGCACGTCGCTCAGCTCTTCCGCCACCTTGCTCCGCGCATCGTCATCGACCTGAATGATTTGCAGCTCGACCTCGGCGATCTTGCCGCCAGTCGATGCCTTCGAAGCAATCAGCTGGCCGCGCTCGCCGTCCAGACGCGCGGCGTCACGCTTGAGCGCGGTGACGCGGGTGAAGGGAATCAACTTCTTCTTCCATAGATCCATGACGCCCTGGAGCTCTTGCTGGATCAGCGCGATCTCTTCCGTCTTGGCGTCGATCTGCTCGTCAAGGCCGTTGACCTCTTCCTTGAGCTGAGACACACGCTCGCGCAATTGCGCCTTCTGACCGGCGCGGGCCTCTACCCTCAAGTTGAACAGCTTGCGTTCACCTGCGACCGCGTGAGCCACGTCCGCATCGCTGTGTTCGCGGACCAGCAGATCATTCGGGAAGTCGATGGCATCGGCGCCGTCTTTCTCGGCCTCGAGCCGCGCCTGTCTCGCCTCTAGCTCATTGAGGCTCTTGGTATAGACGCCGACATTGGCCTTGGTCTGGGTATCATCGAGACGCACTACCACTTCACCCGCGGCGACGTAATCGTCGTTGCGAACATTGATCTCGCCGACAACGCCCCCGGTGGGATGCTGAACCTTCTTCACCACCGAATCGACCACCACCACGCCGGGCGCGATCACGGCGCCTGCAAGCGGAGTGGTTCTCGCCCAGCCGGCTATCCCTGCCACGAGCAGCAGGCCGAGGAGCACGCCGCCGATGAGATGCCGGCGAATCGAGCGCCGGCTGGAGTTGGTTGGTGCCGTCATGTGTTCACCGCCTGGTTGCCCGGAACCAGCGTTAGCGGCGCGGTGGTCGGTCTCACCACCGACCGCAGCACCTCGTCGCGCGGCCCGAACGCCTGCTGCCGGCCCTGGTTCAGAACGAGGACGTGGTCCACGGAGCTGAGCACGCTGGCCCGATGGGCAATCACGATGACGATGCCGCCGCGAGCGCGAACATTGAGGATCGCTGCGGTCAGCGCCTCTTCGCCCTCGCTGTCGAGATTCGAGTTCGGCTCATCGAGAACGACCAGGAACGGATCGCGGTAGAGCGCGCGCGCGAGCGCGATCCTCTGCCGTTGCCCGGCCGAGAGGCTGGCGCCGGAATCGCCGATATTGGTCTCGTAGCCCTCCGGCAATTTGACGATCAAATCGTGGACGCCCGCAGCCTTGGCGGCAGCGATGATCGCTTTGGCATCAGGCTCGTGCTCAAAACGCGCGATGTTTTCGGCGACGCTGCCGTCGAACAACTCCACGGTTTGCGGCAGATAGCCGAGATACTGGCCGACCACCTCAGGCGCCCATTGGTCAAGGGCGGCGCCGTCGAGACGGACCTTGCCCCTCGCAGGGTTCCAGACGCCGACGATCAGCCGGGCCAGCGAGGATTTGCCCGACGCGCTCGGCCCGATGATGCCGAGCCCCTGCCCGCCACCCAGCGTGAAGTTCGCATCCTGCAACACGATGCGCTGGGTTCCTGGCGGGACGGCGGTGACCAGTTCCACGGCCAAGGCGCTCTTCGGCTTCGGCAAGGCGAGCGGCTGCTTGCGCTCTGGCAACATGACCATCAGATCGTGCAGCCGCTTCCGCGCCTGCCGCGCGGCGACGAAATTCTTCCAATTGCCGATCGCGAGCTCGACGGGCGCCAGCGCCCGCGACACCAGGATCGAGCTGGCGATGATGATGCCTGCGGTGGCCTCGTGGTTGATGACGAGATAGGCGCCTAAGCCGAGCACGCAGGATTGGAGCAGAAGCCGCGTCAGCCGCGACATCGCGCTGAGAACGCCGGCGCGATCGGCGGCCCGGCGATGGCTTTTGAGAAAGTCGCTGTTGACCGTGCCGAAATTCGCCGAGAAGCGAGGAGCCATGCCCATGGCGTGCATGACTTCGGCGTTGCGGCGGCTCGCCTCCAACAAGGCGCTACGCTTGGCCCCGAGCTCGACCGCGGAGCGCGTCGGCGCGCGCGTGGTAAACTCAGCGATGAGCGTGAGCGTGATCAGAATCGTGGCGCCGATGGCGGCGGCAATGCCGATATAGGGATGAAACAAAAAGCAGATGGCGACATAAAACGGCATCCACGGAAGATCGAACAATGCTCCGGGTCCGGGGCTCGCCATGAACTGATGCATCTTGTCGAGGTCGCGGATGGGCTGCAGGCCATCGCCGCCACCTCTCGAAACGAGCGGGAGGCGCAACACGGCGTTGTAAGCGCGCCCGACCAGATCTTCGCTGATCGAGCCTCCGATCCGGTGCAGCACGCGCCCGCGAATAGCGTCGAGGATGCCCTGAAACGAAAACAGCGCCGCGGCGAGGATGGCGAGACCGACCAGAGTGGGGATGCTCCGGCTCGGCAACACCCGGTCATAGACCTGGAGCATGAACAGCGGCCCTGTCAGCATCAGCATGTTGATCAGGGCGCTGAAGACGAACACGCCAAGCAGGGCGGTGCGATAGCGGCCAAGGGCTTCGGCGAGACCGGACTGGGCGTCTTGCTGAGCGACTTTACGCATTGGCGGGGATCACCTCTGATTCGTTCAGCCCGGACCAAGCGCTGGGCTTCAGCGCCAACTGCGCGGAGCTGCGGGGAATGTGAATAAAGGCAGCAAGACGCTGAGGTTTACTGATCCAGATGTCGGCAATTTGAGATAAACCGTCGGCATTCAAAGTTAACCGCGAGTATGTCGGCGCCGCAGTTCTGGCGGGGATTCCCGGGCTGTCGGGCAAATCCAGGGGGTGGGCCACACTACACTCCCAAACACACCTGCCCGCGGCCCCAGATCTGCTGAGCCCCGCGCGCGGGCTGATCCTTGATACGTTGTAGCGTGGCCTTTGAGGCGCCCGCACTAACCTAGGTTAGTGCCTCGGCTGAAGCGGGGGCGCCCTTGATCCGTCCCAGGGGCTCGGCTACCGTTTTTTCCTGGCCTTCAGCGACGTGCTTTGGACCTGTGACGTGGTTTTTCCTAACGACCAGATCATCCGTCCAGGACCGCCGCGGCCTTCGGTGGTCCTGCGGCCCGGAAGTTCTTCCCTTGCCGCCGGCGAGGAGCGCTACACCGTGGCCGGCGGCGGCGTTGCCGCGGTTCCGATTCGTACCGGCGACCAGCTTCGGCTCGTCGACCTGGAAGGCATGCAGGCTTGCGAAGTCGTTGCCGTCGATGCCGCCGGCACGGCCGATCCGACCGTCCTTGGCGCGCGCGCAGACGGCGATGCGACCGGGCTGAGGCAAATCCTGAGCGGCGCGAGCGAGAGCGCGCGATCCGTGCGCGCCGGGCTCGAGCGGCGCGGCATCGACCTCGCCCAAGCCCGCGCCATCAATTTGTTCGGCGGCGAGTCCCGTGCCCGAGACGATGCTCATTTCGCCGTGACCCGCGATGGTCTTTTGATCGTCGCCGCGCCAGGCGGAGCCATGGCAGCTGGCGCGCAGGACACTGCGACTCCGATCCGAATCTACGTGCAGCGTAGTAGCGTCAGGTCAGTGAGCGAAACGCATCTGCCGGAGCCCCTCGCCGATCCGCTCCAGGACATCCGCGTCAACAGGGCAACGGCCGAAGCCTATGTCGTCCGCGCCGGCGAATACATTCAGATCATCGACGTCGCCGGGCGGCAATGCACCGACTTTCAGTGCTTTGCCGCGCGGAAGATCGACAAGGGCTTGGAGCATCCGCTCGACGTCACCACGACGCGGTCGCTGATGGGCAAGAGCTATCCCCTCCCCGGCTTGTACTCAAAGGCCTTCGATCAGGACATGACGCCGCTCGTCGAGGTGGTGCGCGACACCGTCGGCCGACACGATGCCTTCGGCCTCGCTTGCAACGCGCGCTATTATGACGACCAGGGTTACCCCGGCCATGTCAATTGTACGGACAATTTCAACAAGCAGCTCGCGCCGTACGGCATCGCCGCACGCAAGGGCTGGATGGCGCTCAACCTTTTCTACAACACCGGCATCGACGCACATAACGTGCTCTATTTCGATGAGCCGTGGTCACGGCCGGGAGATTACGTGTTGTTGCGCGCGCTCACCGACATCGTCTGCGTCTCCTCAGCCTGCCCGGACGACATCGACCCCGCTAATGGCTGGGACCCAACCGACATCCATGTGCGCACTTATTCCGACAAGCAAAGCTTCTCCAGAGCGGTGGCCTATAGAATGACACCCGATGCCGAGCCAGAGCTCACGCGCGAAACGGCGTTCCACCGGCGCTTCTCGGCGCTAACGCGCAACTACACCGAATATCGCGGCTATTGGCTGCCGATGCGGTTCTCCAATGACGGGCCCGTCGCCGAATATTGGGCCTGCCGCGAGCGTGCGGCGATCATGGATTTGTCGCCCTTGCGCAAGTTTGAGGTCACTGGCCCGGACGCCGAGCAGCTGCTGCAATATTCGCTCACCCGCAACGTCCGGAAGCTCGCGGTGGGACAGGTAGTCTACACCGCCATGTGCTACGAGCATGGCGGCATGATCGACGACGGCACGCTGTTCCGTCTCGGCGACAACAACTTCCGCTGGATCGGCGGCGACGACTACAGCGGCATCTGGCTGCGCCAGCAGGCCGACAAGCTCGGCCTCAAGGCCTGGGTGCGATCCTCGACCGACCAGCTTCATAACGTCGCCGTGCAAGGGCCGAAGAGCCGCGACATCCTGCGCGAGGTCGTCTGGACGCCGCCGTCGCAGCCGACCGTTGATGAGCTCGGCTGGTTCCGCTTCGCCATCGGACGCATCGGCGGTTTCGACGGTCCGGCGATCGTCCTCTCGCGCACCGGCTATACCGGCGAGCTCGGCTACGAAGTGTTCTGCCATCCGAACGACGCGCTCACCGTGTTCGATGCCATCTGGAAAGCGGGCGAGCCCCACGGGCTGATGCCGCTCGGCCTCGAAGCGCTCGACATGGTCCGCATCGAAGCCGGCCTGGCCTTCGCCGGTTACGAGTTCTGTGATCAGACCGATCCGTTCGAGGCCGGCATCGGCTTCACCGTGCCGCTCAACTCGAAGAACGAGGACTTCATCGGCCGCGATGCCTTGCTGCGGCGGAAGGAGCATCCGCAAAGGGCGCTGGTCGGATTGGAGATGGAGGGCGAGGAACCTGTCGGCCATGGCGATTGCGTCCATGTCGGCCGCGCCCAGATCGGCGCCATCACCAGCGCCACGCGCTCGCCGATCCTGAAGAAGACCATTGCTCTCGCCCGCATCGACGTCACCCACGCCACGCTCGGCACCGAAGTCGAAATCGGCAAGCTCGACGGACACCAGAAGCGGCTGCCGGCGCGCATCGTCCGCTTCCCCCATTACGATCCGGAAAAGAAGCGCGTGCGGGCCTAAGCCAGCGGCGGCGCGCTGTCGCCGCAACGAAAAGGCCGCCCGGTGGGCGGCCTTTCCTGCATCAGCCTTTGTTCAAGTCTATTCCGCGGCGGCCTGATCCTTAACCGCGAGGAACGCCACCATGGAGTCGTCCATCGCCTCGAGCCATTGCGTGTGATGGACCGGCGCCATGGTGCCCGTACAAGGCGATTTGAACGCCTTGTTGCGATAGCCGAGAATGGAGTGCTCCTTGTCGTGCTCCCACTCCCTGAACTCCTCGACGGTCATGTCGATGTCGAACTTCGGATAGTCGGTCACCGCGACGAGGTCGCGGACATAGTCGGCCTGAAAGTCGATCTTCTCGAACGCATCCTTGAGCGCCTCTTCGCGCGCCACCCAAGCGTTGTCGTCCTTTACCATCTCCTCGTGCGACGGCAGCTTGATGCGGCCCAAGATCACGTCGCGCGCGTACCACGCCTGCGCGTCGAACATCGAGAAGGTGTAGAACTGATCCTGCATGCCGAGATAGGCCAGCTTCGGATTGTCGAGCCAGAAGATGCCCTTGTAGAGATGGGGCGGATGCATGCGATTGTGCGTGCGCAGCTTCAGCTCGTCATCGAGGAATGGGAAGTGATGCTGATAGCCGGTGCACAGGATGATGGCGTCGAAATCCTTGCTCGAGCCGTCCTTGAAGCTGACGGTCTTGCCCTTGATGCCGGTCAGCAGCGGCCGCTCATCTACGGTCGCGGGCCAATGGAAGCCCATCGGCACCGTGCGCCAGCACATGGTCACCGACTTCGCTCCGTATTTGTGGCACTGCAGGCCGATGTCTTCGGCCGAATAGCTGGCGCCGACGATCAGCACATCCTTGCCTTTGAACTCGTCGGCGCTGCGGAAGTCGTGAGCGTGCATGACGCGGCCAGGAAACGTTTCGATGCCGGGGAAGTAGGGCACGTTCGGCGTCGAGAAGTGACCCGTCGCCACCACCACCCAATCGAAGGTGTCGCTGTGATGCGTGCGGTCCGGCAGCCGCTCAGTTGTCACCGTGAACTTGCCTGACGCCTTGTCGTAGGAGACGTGGCGCACCGCCGTATTGAACTGGATCAGCGGCCGGATGCCGGCGTCCTTGGCGCGCCCGACGATGTAGTCGTAGAGCACCTCCCGCGGCGGGAAGGACGGGATCGGCTGCTTGAAGTGATCATCGAAGGTGTAGTCGGCGAACTCCAGAACTTCCTTGGGGCCGTTCGACCACAGATAGCGGTACATGCTGCAGTGAACAGGCTCGCCATTCTCGTCGAGACCGGACCGCCAAGTGTAGTTCCACAAGCCGCCCCAATCGCTCTGCTTCTCGTAGCAGACGATCTCGGGGATCTCAGCGCCTTTGCTCTTCGCCTGTTGAAATGCGCGCAACTGGCTGAGGCCGCAGGGCCCCGCTCCGATGACAGCAACACGCTCTGCCATGTTCTCGCTCCCTCACTCGTTCGAGCTTCCAACCCATGAACACTACATCATTCGGCGAGAGCCGCACGCGACCCCGCCTCAGATTTGGACCAAGCTCAACCGCCCGGGCCCTCCAATTTAGCCCACTCTAGACCAATGTCGGACCAATTTGTACAAAATAAAGCTGATTGGTATTGTCCAAGGATCGAAAACCGGTCTAAGCTTCGTACCGCATTGCCCCTCACAACGGCCGCAAAGCCTTTTCTTCCGGGCAAAGAGCGTAAGGCCGGTGGGCCGTTCGCGGTCGTACCACCGGTGGGCGTGGGGAGACCAGATGATGACCAAATTTTCGATTAATGCGATGAACCGTCGCCAGTTTCTCTCAACCACAGCCGCCGCCACGATCATGGCCGGCGTATCAATGCCGAAGGTCGCCTTCGGCGAAGACAAGGTCGTAAAGATTGGCTTTCTCGCGCCGTTGACCGGTGAGGTCGCGGCCTGGGGCAAACCTGGACTCGATGGCCTGCGTATCTGGGGCGACCGCGTCAACAACGCCGGTGGCGTTCCCATCGGCGGCGAGCCGCACAAGATCGAATTCGTGGAGTACGACGACGAATACGATCCGGGCAAGGCCCGCACCGGCGCGGTGAAGCTCATCAAGGAAGACGGCGTCAAGTTCATCATGATGCTTGGCGGCGATCCCTGGCCCGGCGCCCAACCGGTTGCCGAGAAAGAGAAGATGCTGGTGTCGACGCTGTTGCCGAGCGATCTCACGCCTGAGACCACCATGCTGGTCGCACCGTGCGAGGTGCATCCGATCTACAACGTCACCGGCGTCGAATGGCTGGGCGAGAACAAGCCTGACATGAAGACCGCGGTGATCTGCGCCCAGGACGACTCGCTCGGCAAGCCGTCGGTCGCGACCTATCTCGCCGCTTTCGAGGCCGCCGGCATCAAGGTTCTCGGCGATCCGATCTTCTTCGATCCGGCGACCACCGACTTCGCCCCGATCATGTCGAAGATGCTCGCCCTGAAGCCTGACATTCTCTGCCTCGACACCTGCTATGCGGACTATGTCCACCCGCTCACCGAGCAGGCCTTCCAGCAGGGCTTCAAAGGCCAGATCATCTCCTGCACCGCCGACTTCTACCCGAAGATGATCGACAAGACCTCCAAGGAGTTCATGCAAGGCTTCATCTTCCAGTTCCCGGACTTCGACGACCCGGCCCTGAACGAGCCGCAGATCAACTTCAAGGACCCGAACGGGTTCTACGAGGAGTACAAGAAGCGCTACGGTGAAGGCGAATGGGGCGCAGTGTCGTGGGAATACTCCTCGATCATGGATCTATGGTCGGACGCGGCGCAGAAGGCCGGCACCGCCGAGCCGGAAGCGGTGCTTGTCGCCATGAAGGATGACGGTAAGGGCAAGCACATCTTCGGCGAAGCCGAGTGGTGGGGCAAAGAGCTGTTCGGCATCGACAACGCCCTCGTCGGCAACTGGCCGGTGGTGGTCATCGAAGACGGCAAGGCCAAGATCAAACAATATAAGTCCATCCCCGCGTGGTGGGGCAAGCACAAGGATCTCTTGATCAAGCACATGACGGCGCTCGACCAGATGTATTTCCAGCGTAAGTAGCTCCGTCGTCTCCTACCCTTGGCGCGGCACCACGCGCCAAGGGCGCGTGGTGGCTTGAAACATGCAGCGCTCCGCGCCAGCCTGTCACAAGAAATCCGGATAGGATCCAAGGCCGGACGTCTCGCGGAGCTTGGCGATGTCTCTTGAGCTGTTCATTCAGACCGTCGTTAACGCGACCTACGCCGCGAGCTACATGGCTCTCATCGCCGTCGGCCTCGTGCTCATCTTCGGCGTCATGGGGGTCATCAACTTCGCCCACGGCGAGCTTTACATGGCCGGCGCCTACGCCGTCGTCGCTCTTTATGCCGGCCTTGGCCTGCCGTTCTTCCTCGCCGTTTTCATTGGTTTGATCTTCGTCGGGCTGCTCGGACTGCTCATGGAGTACACCATGTTCCGGCCGCTCCGTGACAATCCGCTCGGCGGGTTGATCGCCTCCATCGGCTTTCTGCTGATCTTGCAGACCATCGCGGTGCTCGGGTTCGGCGTGCGCATGGAGCATGTGCCGCCGTCGACTCAAGGCAAGATCCTGCTCTCCGACGGCGTCGTGCTTACCTATGAGCGCCTCTATGTCATCGTCGCCACTGTCGTGCTGCTGACGGCGCTGTGGCTATTCCTGCGCAAAAGCAAATTCGGCTGGGCGCTCCGCGCCTGCGCTCAGGACCGCGAGGCCGCCGCCCTGCAAGGCATGTCGATCAACAACACGGCGCGGCTCGCCATGTTCATCGGCGCCGCGCTCGCCGGCGTCGCCGGTGCCCTCACCGCCCCGCTCGTCGCCCCGACCCCCTATATGGGCCATCCGGTCATCATCACCGCCTTCATCATCATCATCGTCGGCGGCGTCGGCTCGCTCGAAGGCGCCGTGGTCGCGGCCATCCTCTATGCGTTCGTCAGCACCTTCGTCACCACCATCTATGACGGAACGCTCGCTAATATTGTTGGCTTGCTGCTGATGCTCGCGGTGTTGATCGTGAAGCCGACCGGACTGTTCGGAGCGAAGGAACGTGCCTGAGCGCACCGCGACCCCGCATCTCGCCTGGCTCATCGGCGCCGTGCTACTCACCGCGGCGCTGATCTTCTTGCCCTATGCGTTGACGCTCTCGCAGCAGGAGATCCTCGTCCTGCTGGTCATCAACGTGCTGTTGGTGTCGAGCTACCGTCTGCTGACGCTGACCGGCGAGTGGTCGCTCGCCCATGTGGTGATCATGGGCGTCGGCGCCTATGCCTCGGCGCTTGTGTCCAAGGATCTTTCAGTCCCGGTGCCGCTCGCCATGCTGATCGGGGCAGCGACGGCGGCACTGGTCGCTTTCCTCTTGAGCTTCCCTCTGTTCCGCATGAAGGGCTTCTACTTTCTGATCGGCTCCTTCGCCGCCGGCGAGATCATCCGGTTGCTATGGAAATGGACCGACCTCACTTGGCTGTTCGGCGGCCCGAAGGGGATCAAGCTCATTCCGCCCTTCCCCAACATCAAGCTGTTCTCGCTCGACATCGATTTCTACAATCCGGTGAACTACTACTATCTTTGCCTGATCGTCGTCGTGGCATCGTTGGTCGTGCTTTACCGCGTCGAGCGCTCGCGCATCGGCCTCACCTTCCACGCCATCCACTGGCAGGACAAGCTCGCTGAATCCGTCGGCGTCGATACCTTCCGCTACCGCACGCTGGCGTTCGTCATCTCCTCGTTCTTTGCCGGCCTCGCCGGCGCGCTCTACGCCCACTACATCGGCACCGTCGCCCCGAACCGGTTCGACGTCGAGGAGATGGTCTACGTCCTGATCTGGGCCATCGTCGGGGGGACCGCGACCTTCTACGGCCCGATCATCGGCGTCGTGGTGCTGACCATTCTCAATGAGGTGGTGTTGCGTGCATTGGGCGTCGACGAGATGCGGCCGATGCTTTACGGCGCGCTTCTGATCCTCTCCATCCTGTTCCTGCCGAACGGGCTGGAAAGCCTCGTGCCGAAGATCAAGGGCTGGTTTGCCGGCCGCAAGCGTGCCGTTGAAGACGCGCGGGCGGAGGCAGAGCAGCCGGCGGAATAGAGCGAGCTTTTAGCCCGCCTGAGCCTGATCCTTGCGAGGCACCGCCGGCGCGAGCAAGAGGCAGACTGCTGCCATCAGCTTTCGGGTGTCGTTGAGCATGGCAGGCCGCTCGCGGCGCCAGCGCGCAAAGGCGTCACCGCCAACGCCCACCCCGCCGCCAGGATCGCCATTGAGGGCCTCGATCCGCTGTCTCGCCTCCTCGGTCAGTTCAAGCCAGCGCTCCCGCCACCTGGCACGATAGGTGTCGCGATGGCGCATCTCCATGCGCATGTGGAACAGCGAGCTGCGGGCGATGCGGGGCGCATCCATGCGCGTGATCCAGGGATCGGCGCGCCGCCACACATCGAGAGCGTCGGCGAACAGGCGGTCGCTGCCGCTGTTGTCGCCGGCAAGGGCAAGGCAAACGCCGAAATTGGCGAAGCTCGTACCGAGGCGAGGGTCGATCGGTTCGAAAGACGCGCGCGCAAGACGAAGCGCCTTCCCGGCCTCTTCCTTCGCCAGCGCAAGATCCTTCGCGGCGACCGCTTCGGCCGCCCGCTCCGCCGCCGCCTCCCAGGCGAGGTCCGCCTCACTCCAGCCGGCGTCGAGGAGCTCCTGGACGCTCCAGCGTTCAGCCACCGAGATAGGCCCGCTTCACATGTTCGTTGTCGTGGAGCTCGTGGGCCGGCCCCTGAAGGGCGATGTTTCCCGTCTCAAGCACGTAAGCGAAACGCGCGAGCCTGAGCGCAAGCTCGGCATTCTGCTCGACCAGCACCACGGGTACGCCGCGGTCGACGATGTCGCGAATGATGCGCGCCACCTCCTGCACCATCACCGGCGACAGGCCCATCGACGGTTCATCCAGAACCAGCATCCTCGGCCGCGACATCAGCGCCCGGCCGATCGCGAGCATCTGCTGCTCGCCCCCGGAGAGGGTCCGCGCAGATTTCTTGCGACGCTCCTTGAGGCGGGGGAAGCGGTAATAGACTTGATCGAGATCCTCCGCGATCTCCGCCTTGTTGGAGCGAAGAAACGACCCGGTCATGAGGTTTTCCTCGACGGTCAGGTCGGGAAACACGCGGCGACCCTCGGGGACATGGCCGATGCCCCGCGCCACAATCTGCTCCGGCTGGAGCTGGTCGATGCGTTCGCCGGAGAACCAGATCTCGCCCTTGCTGATGCGCTCGAGCCCGGAGATGGCGCGCAAGGTGGTGCTCTTGCCGGCGCCGTTGGCGCCGATGATGGTAACGATGCCGTCCTCCGGCACCGACATGTCGATGCCCTTCAGCGCCGCCACCTTGTGGTAGTGAACGTGGACGTTCTTGATCTCAAGCAGCATCGTCGACGCTCCCGAGATAGGCCTCGATCACGGCCGGATTGGCACGAACCTCGTCCGGCGTGCCTTCGGCGAGAAGCGTGCCGAAATTCATCACGGTGATGGTCTCGCACAAGCCCATCACCGCCTGCATGTCGTGCTCGATCAGCATGATCGTGACGCCCTGCTCGTCGCGGAGCCGCCGCACCAGCGCCCCCATGCGCTTGGTCTCCTCCGCGTTCATGCCGGTGAAGGGTTCGTCGAGCAGCATCAGCTTCGGCTCGGCGGCGAGCGCGATGGCCATGCCAAGCGCGCGCTGATGGCCATGCGGCAAGTTCGAGGCAAGCTCGTCGGCGAGGTCGTGCAGGCCGAAGAACTCCAGGATCTCCTCCGCCTTGCTGTCCGCGGCCTCCTCCTTGCTCCGATCGCTGCCGAGGACGCGGCTGAAGACATGGGCCTTGGCCCGGCGATGGCAGCCGAGGCGGACATTGTCGAGCACGCTCAGCTCATGGAACAAGGTCGCGCCCTGGAAGGTACGGATCAGCCCGAGCGCGGCGAGCGCGCTCGTCTTCCGCCCCGAGATGTCTTCACCGAGGTAGATGACCTTGCCGCTCGACGGCGCGTAGAAGCCGCTGATGACGTTGAAGGTCGTAGTCTTGCCGGCGCCGTTGGGGCCGATCAGGCCGTGGATCGCGCCGGGTTGCACCTGAAGGCTGAAATCGTCGACGGCAACGATGCCGCCAAAGGAGCGGCTGAGCCGCTCGACCTGGAGAATTGGCTGTTCGGCTGCGGTCATCGGCGGGCGGGGATCACTTCGATTGGATTGGACTGGCCGCCATCTTCCACAATTCACGCGGCCGATGCATCCTTAAATTCCCAGGCTCCGTGGGGAAAGCGAACCGGCTCTTCGGGCTCCTTATTGGCCGGGCGGCACCTTCAGATGCACTGGGGGGAAATACTGCCCTAGCAATTGCCGCTCCCACCATTGGCCCCTCGCCTTTTCCGAGCTGCCGGCAAAGGTGTAGTCGTAGAACTGTGCACGCACATAGGTTGGCGGCTTGTCGGCGAAGGGATTGCGCGCCAGCAGCCCCGTCACCGTCGGTTCGTTCTGCAACAACCGTTCGAGAAACCGCCAGAACCATGGTAGCCGCTGCGGGTTGTCGAGCGCGGCGAACCACATCTGCCAATCGAGGCGCGGCTGATGCGGGATGTTCCAGGGCGGGGCGCGCGCGACGTCGCCCGGCTTGTAGCGGAACTCATATTCCTTCCAGTCGACGCCGTCATAGGAGCCTTCGATCACGATCTCCCGCCGTTTGGTGGTCATGATCGAAAACAGGCCGTAAGCGCTCACCATGTTCAGGGGCTGCACCCAGTCGGCAACGGTGCGTGCCCACGCGGGCGGGGTGCCACCGAAGCGCTGATCCATTCGCACCAGGCTGCACAACACGAGGAGGAGCGCCACGGCGGTGACGGCAATCCTCACCGCACGCCGCGGCTTGAGAGGTGCCGGCCGCAGCTCCGCCAGACGACGCGGCAACACGCTCCGCAACGCCGCGTCGTCGAACAACGGCAGGCACAGCAGCATGGTCTGGAGGTTGAACCAGTTGTAGTTGCCGGTGATGAGGATCAGGCTTTCCAGCAACAGGA
This sequence comes from uncultured Alphaproteobacteria bacterium, assembly GCA_963732955.1. Classification (GTDB taxonomy): domain Bacteria; phylum Pseudomonadota; class Alphaproteobacteria; order Rhizobiales; family Methyloligellaceae; genus Methyloceanibacter. The sequence continues at coordinate 80,912 of CAVTBH010000004.1, read as the reverse complement.
AGCCGAAGGCTGCGACGAACCGCAATCGGCGCGGGGCGAAGATCAGGAACGGCAGCACGAGCTCGATGACGAACATGATGCCGGTGGCGAAGGTCAGGAAACCAGCCGGCAGGCGCGCGGCGTACCAGGCGAGCGGCGTCGGCAACGGCTGCGTCAGGAAGTGATAGGACAGCGCCGACAGGTCCCACCAACTGGCATCGCCGCTCGAGAGCTTGACGACGCCCGACATGAACATGAACCGGAACAAGAGCCAGCGCAGCAGCCAAATGCCCACCGTGGTGTTGAAGCTCAAGAGCAGCGCTGCAAACCCGGTCTCCAGGAGGAACAGGTCCCACTGGTAGGTCATGAAGGCCTGACCGGCATAGACCAGCGACAGGTAGAGCACGAGCAACAGGAACAGGCAGACGCGCGGGAAGACATTGAAGACGAGCAGCAGCGACAGTGCGGCGCCGCCCCAGGAGACGGCCTGGATGGCGGCATCGCTGTCGTTCAGCCAGAACACCATCGGCGCGAGGAAGAAGCCCTCGATGCCGAAGCGCTGGGCGACGGCCGTGGTGAATTCGGCGAGCGGCAAGATGCCATGAGTGCCGATGAGGCCTTGCGCCTGCACGGCGAAGGAGACAAAGGCTGCGAGATAGATGAGCCCGAGCAGCCGCAGGAACAGGAACGAGACGAGCTCGTAGCGCGGCGGCGCATAGTCCCTACCCCACAGCAACAGGCTGATGCGGTAGAAGGCTGGCCGATGCGCGGCGGTGAAGGCGTAGGCCCATTCCGACAGCGTCTGCGAAACCGGGGACATGTTCGTAAAGCCAGAGCCAGAAGCCCTTGCCGGGCGCATGGCTCAAAGTGAGGAAGCTCGCCTCGGCAGCCTTGGCGCGTCGCCCCTCGGGGGCGATGTATCGCACCGCGCGCTGAAACTCGGCTTCGGAGATCTCCGGATAGTCTGCCGCGACCTCTTGGTAGGGCCGATAGTCGACGCGCTCGCCGGTGAGCTTCTGCCAGTAGCGGGCCCAATAGACGCAGAAGCCGCAATCGCCGTCATAGATCAGCACCGGCCGCGCGCCGGGACCCGATGTTTTGACGGCATTATCGCCGTGATGTCTTGAGGTTTCTGACACGTACCCGAGCAGCCATCAGCGCCGGCCACACCCGGCGTCAGCCGATCCTGCGGCAGCCGGCCGGCTCTGGCAACGAGCCCGATCGCGCGGGCCGGATCAGCAAAGGAACTCTGCGTTCAGGCTATTGCTGACAATGGTAGCGGAGGAGGGACTCGAACCCCCGACACGCGGATTATGATAAATGATGTCCACCTATCGCTTTCTAACATAGCATCTCAGCGGATGCCTAAAATACCATGTATTTCATAAGTACTTAAGCCCTTTCACATTAGCTCCTTATAACATATCATCACGGACTAAATCGGATCATAATTTGTTACCTGAGGCGTTACCTTAGGGACACGCGGATTAATGCCGACTGCCTCGCTCACTGCCGCCGCGATCGCAGCGCATGAAGCCGCCTGAGCCGGGCAAGTCGAGTACTACGACAAGCGCCTGCCCTCTTTTGGCGTTCGCCTTTCCTACCAAGGCACGAAGTCGTGGTTCGTCATGACGCGGCTCGACGGAAAGCTCATTCGCGTGACGCTTGGAAAATACCCTGCCCTGTCCTTGGCCGAGGCGCGCGAAGAAGCGCGGCGTGTTGTAAACCTCGCGGCAGCCGGTAAAGACCCTCGCCGGATCAAGAGCAGAAGCAAAGCAAAAGCGCCGACAGGAACGTCGCAACACGTTCGACGCTTGCGCGGACGAGTTTCTCGAGAGGCACGTTGAAAGGCGCTTACGTGCATCCACACATCGCGAATACCGGCGCATCCTAAAGGGCGAAGACACACGAATTTGGCGCGACCGGCCGATCTCCGAGATCACCAAGCGAGATGTCCTGGATATCATCGAAGGGATCGAAGGTCGCGGCTCACCTGGCGCCTCAAAGCGGGCTCTCGTCTATCTCCGAAAGTTCTTCAATTGGTGCGCCGAGCGCGACATCATCACGACGCCTCCCACGGATCGCTTACGCTCCCCACATCCTGAAGTTAAGCGCGACCGGGTGCTGACCGAGGTAGAGTTGCGCTATTTGCTACGCGCGCTCGATGACGAACGGAGCCTCTTTGGCCCCTAATTCAGCTTTTGCTGTTGACCGGTCAGCGCCGCGGCGAAGTCGCCGGCATGCTGTGGTCAGAATTGCAAGACCTCGGCGGCGATCACCCACTCTGGGAAATTCCTGGGGATCGAACGAAAAACAAGCACGCCCACCTTGTTCCGCTGTCCCCTACAGTTTGCAAGTGCTCTCGGCGCTGCCGCGTACCAGTGATCTTGTCTTCAGCACCACTGGGACACGCCAATGTCCGGCTTTGGAAAGCTGAAGTCACGGCTCGATGACGCATGGATAACTTGAGGAAATCCGACAGCGTCAGCCGATGGCGCATTGGACCTTCACGATTTGCGGCGGACGATGGTCACAGTGATGAATGAGAGGCTCGGCATCTGCACCCCATATCGTCGAGGCTGTTGTCAATCATACGAGTGGTCTAGCGAAAGCCGGCGTGGCTGGAGTTCTACAATCGCGCCTTGTATTTGGAGGACCGCCGCCGGGCCCTGGATTTGTGGCAGGGCTGGCTTAAGCGCGTGGGTAGTGTTTGATTACAAATCTCAGGGTTCAGCACCGTTAGTAGCGCCAATGGGGCGATGCTGATCCTGATCCCGGCCATCATGGGCGAATCGACAAGATTGGCCAGCTCCTAGCTGGCGCTGGCGGTCGCCATTAGACGAGGAGAAGGATTTAGAGTTGTTTTGCGGACGCGTGGGTTCTCAATTCGGTTTGGCACGCCGTGATGAAGGCGCGAAGCACATCATAGTTTTCGGCGCTCCGTATTCGTTCGTTTTCAAATCTAACGTTAGGACTGTAGTAGGCGTCCAAGATCCGTGACATCACACGGTCGGCGCACACTACTGTCTCGTTGGAGGCGTAAAGCCGCAGTTTGCCAATAGTTGCATAAAGTGGAACCAGTTTTGACGGATCGTCCAATTGGTGAGTGAGCGCGTTGGCAAACAGCCGCCAGGCCTGATCGATGAACTCGCCAAAGACCTGCTCGAGCCTAGCGCTGCTTTGGGCCAAGCGTTGGCTCCTATCGTGATGAGCCGCGTTGGAAAGAGACTCGCCAGAGTTTCCGTGCGAGCTCATCCTGCGGATCGTCGAACCGCGGCATCACCACAACATCGTTAGCGATATAGAAGTTCACGTAGGACGCGGCCAGTCGATCGCCGGCCTGACCACGCTTGAGCAAGGCGTTGCCGCCAAGAGCGATCGTCGGCGGTGTGGTGCTCACTGTCTTGGTAGGTGAATGCCGGCTGCCTCATCTGGGGTGATAAATACTGGCTTTGGGCCATGCATCTTGTGGATCTCGCCCACGAGATCACCCTGGTCCCACGGGAAGTAAGCCCACCGCCTAGTCCTCCCCAGGCGTTGAACTTCCAGTCGATGCCACGCACTTCTCCTGCGGCGTTCACGACGAAGGTTGGCCCGCAATCACGTATCCAGCTGTCATTGCTCGTCATCTCGACGAGTCTGATCGCCGGATCGAGCATCTCGCGCGCAATGAGATATTGATTTGGAGATGCGCAGACACTCACCGGCTCGCCTTATTTCCACTGCGGCATTTGAGCGGCTGCAGGGCATGACCGAAAAAACAGGCGAAGACATGCTGAGACATCCTCCGTTCCAACCTCCTCACAAGTGAACCAAGTCGTTGTATTTTTAGCGTCTTTGAAGCATCTCCGAGTTCCCATCAAAGCGGATTGAGACCCCTCCTGGTCAGTGAGAATCCGATTATGGCTTGCTACGCACGTGCTTCGAACTCGCGCGCGTTCTCTAGGCGTCTCTTCGCCGCTACGCGTCGATAGAGATCATACGCCTAATCTCGTCGGAACGGAATCCAATGAGGCCCGAGTTCTTACGGTTTGGCAGGACCACCACATCATATAACTCGCTGACGACGCCCTCGAGCCGGGCCCAATGAGCCACGTCGCCACTCTTAAGATCGATGACATAAATCCCGCAGCGTGGTTCGACTTTGTGCTTACTCAGGTTGTCATCGAGCGCCAAACCAGAGAAGGTCTTGTTTCCCCGCGGCTTGGACAGTCCGACGACGGCGTACTTCCCAGAAAAATCAAGCCCGCGAAGGTAGCCAGGGCAAAAGGCGATCGGCTCAAACATTCCCTTCTGGGGATCTGCGCGTCCAAAATAACCGGTGCCAGAATTGTGGAGCCACAAGGTGCCGTCTCGCACACGCGGAGTGTGCGGCATGGAGAGACCAGACAAAACGGTCTGGTTCGCGTTCATGTCGATAAGAATCCCGCCGTCCCTTCGGTGATCGCGCCAGCCATCAGCGACATTGGTCTCCGCCACAGCCGTCACGTAGCGAGGTAAGCCATCGACAAGGGCCACGCCGTTCAGATGGCAGCGATCCTCAGCCGCCAAACGGTCGATGAAGGGGGGATGCCAGATGGGCTTGAAGCTGTAAGTCTCGCTGATTTCGGCGAGGCAGCTGAACAGGGTGTTGACGAAAATGAGCCGCCCATCACTTTGAATGACCAGATCGTGAGCATCGACATCGCCTGTGAAATAACTCACTTGTGGCACGAACACAGAGTCTATAGACGCCCTCGACGGTTTGACGTCGCGCCGCATCCACGAACTTGAAGATCTGATAAAGGCCGGCGACGTAGAGCGTATCGTCGGCGTAGGCAAGACCCATGCACCGTTCCAGGGTACGGTTGAAGACGGATAGCTGGCCATTCGGGGTAACGCCGAGGAAGAAGAGCTTGCCTGCCTGATAGGTGGTGAAGCCGAGATTGATGTTTTGCTCCGCAAGCCACGACACGAATTGCCGCGATGTCGTGATCTCAAACTTAACCTCAGGCTGACCGTTCGATTGTTCTTTAGTTGGTGCGATAGCGCTTGATTCGGCCTGAGCAGGCTCCGGTCTAGGCTGAGGTTTGTCGCCGAGCTCAGGCTCGACTTCGAACTTCTTTGACTTGAACATCACTATGGGCCCTTCCCAACTGAGCGAACTGCTCGGCGGGATTACGAGGAGAATTTAAACGTCGCGTGTCAGACAATGATCGTCACGTCCGCATCGATGGCGACGCTGGCAAGAACGTTGCCTGACTCCACGTAATCCAAAACCGTGTAGGTCTCGCTGTCGATCACCGTCGGAGATGCAGTATCGACCCAGGCGCCTCCGTCGGCAGGATGCCCGGCGGGTGGAGCCTCTAAGTTGACCGTATCGCCTATACCGCCAAGAATCATGAGGCTGTTGTGAGAATTGGCCGCCGTGAAATCGCTATTTGTGGTCTCCGAAAAGTCGAACACGTCCTCGAGGTTCAAGGTCAGGGTGTTGGCGTCCGTGGTGTTGAGGTCGATGGCCTCGATCGACTCGATCGCCGAGTTGGAGATCGCGGTCAGATCGAAATCGAAGGCCCCACTCAGCGCCAGCGTATCCTGACCCCCGCCGCCATCGATCTTGAAGAAGCCGGCGTCAGAAATCTCAACGAGATCATCACCGCCACCGGCGCGCAGCACGTCGGCCCCGCCGTTGCCTTGCAACGTGTCATCGCCGAGATTGCCGATCAGGGTCTCAGCGGCGCCGGTGCCGGTCAGGATGTCGTTGCCGTCGGTGCCGAGCTGTGCCACGGCGCCGGTGAAGTCGCCGCCGAACACCACATAGCTCTCCCCGGCACTGAGGTTGCCGCCAGGGTCGGCCCCTGGAGCCCCGATGATCAGATCATCGAAGCCGTCGCCATTGACGTCCCCGGCAGCAGAGACAGAGAAACCGCTGCTGTCGTCCGCATTGATGCCGTCTAGGCGGAGGCCGTTCGTCCCATTAAGGGTCGCCAGATCGAGGCTCGCTCCGAAGCTCTGGCCGCCGAACACCACATAGCTCTCCCCGGCATTGATGTTGCCGCCAGGGTCAGCAAAGGCGGCTCCAACGATCAGATCATCGAAGCCGTCGCCATTGACGTCCCCGGCGCTCAAGACGGACCTTGCGCTCTGGTCACCCGCATCGACGCCGTCGAGGCGGAAGCCGTTGCTGCCGTCGAGGGCCGCCAGATCGAGGCTCGCTCCGAAGCTCTGGCCACCGAACACCACATAGCTCTCCCCGGCATTGATGTTGCCGCCAGGGTCAGCAAAGACGGCTCCGATGATCAGATCGTCGACGCCGTCACCATTGATGTCCCCGGCACCGGAGACCGACCAGCCGCTATAATCGGACGCATCGATGCCATCGAGGCGGAAGCCGTTACTGCCATCAAGGGTGGCAAGATCAAGGCTCGCCCCGAAGCTCTGGCCGCCGAACACCACATAGCTCTCGCCGGCAAGACTATCGGCACCAGGAGCTCCAATGATCAGATCGTCGATGCCGTCGCCGTTGATGTCCCCAGTACCAGAGACCGAGTAGCCACTCGCATAGGCGCCGTCGAGGCGGAAGCCATTGCTGCCATCAAGGGTCGCAAGATCAAAGCTCGCCCCGAAGCTCTGGCCGCCGAACACCACATAGGTCTCGCCAGCTTTGGCGTCGGCCCTCCAAGCCCCAATGATCAGATCGTCGATGCCGTCGCCGTTGATGTCCCCAGCGCTGGAGACCGACCTGGCGCTCTGGTCGCCCGCATCAATGCCGTCGAGGCGGAAGCCGTTGCTGCCATCAAGGTCGGCAAGAGCCAGGCTCGCCCCGAAGCTCTGGCCGCCAAACACCACGTAGCTCTCGCCGGCATCGTCATTGGCGGCAGGCGCTCCGATGATCAGATCACCGATGCCGTCGTCATTGATGTCCCCGGCGCCGGAGACGCGGTAGCCGCTGACGTCACCCAAATCGATGCCGTCGAGGCGAAAGCCGTTGTTGCCATCAAGGTCCGCAAGATCGAGGCTTGTCCCGAAGCTCTGGCCGCCGAACACCACATAGCTCTCGCCGCTATAGCCATCGGCATTGGAAGCCCCGATGATCACATCATCGATACCGTCGCCATTGATGTCGCCGGCGCCAGAGACCGAGAAGCCGCTCCAGTCGCCAGCATCGATGCCGTCGATGCGGAAGCCATTGCTGCCGTCGAGGGTCGCCAGACTGATGCTCCAGCCTTGGACCGCTACATCATGCTCGATGAACACCGTGGCCAGCGACTGACCGGTGCCATCATCGAATGCATAGGCATCGAAGGTCTCTGCTCCGATCACCACCCCGGTTGAGGCGAGGATCCAGAACCCGGAAGCGTTCGGGTGGTCTGGCGCGAGGGGGGCTAGACTGACCGTGTCGCCGCTACTGCCGCGCACTACCAGCGTGTTCGCCGTTGCCGTTCCGAGCGCGGTAGAGGCTTCGCTATTGTCGGTCTCCGAGAGGTCGAACACGTCCTCCGGGTTCAAGGTCAGGGTGTTGGCGTCCGTGGTGTTGAGGTCGATGGCCTCGATCGATTTGATCGCTGAGTTGGAGATCGTGGTCAGATCGAGATCGACGGCCCCACTCAGCGCCAGCGTATCCTGACCCCCGCCGCCATCGATCTTGACGAAGCCGGCATCGGAAATCTCAACGAGATCATCACCGCCCCCCGCGCGCAGCACGTCGGCCCCGCCGTTGCCTTGCAAGGTGTCGTCGCCGAGATCGCCGATCAGGGTTTCCGCAGCGCCGGTGCCGATCAGGGTGTCATTGCCGGTGGTGCCGAGTTGCGTGACGGCGCCGGCGAAGTCCCCGCCGAACACCACATAGCTCTCGCCGGCTAGGGAGTCACCACCAGGATAAGCCCCAATGACCAGATCATCGAAGCCGTCGCCGTTGACGTCCCCGGCACTCGAGACTGAACTGCCACTCCGGTCGCCCGCATCAATGCCCTCGAGGCGGAAGCCATTCGTCCCATCAAGGCTCGCCAGATCGAGGTTCGCTCCGAAGCTCTGGCCGCCAAACACCACATAGCTCTCGCCGGCATCAGAGTTAGCATCTGCAGCCCCGATAATCAGATCATCGAAGCCGTCGCCGTTGATGTCCCCGGCACTCGAGACTGACCTGCCACTTTGGTCGAACGCATCAACGCCATCGAGGCGGAAGCCGTTGCTGCCGTCGAGACTCGCCAGATCAAGGCTCGCCCCGAAGCTCTGGCCGCCGAACACCACATAGCTCTCCCCGGCACCACTGTTATCGCCGAAAGGAGTCCCGATGATCAGATCGTCGAAACCGTCGCCATTGATATCGCCGGCATCTGAGACCGAGTAGCCGCTCCAGTCACCCGCATCGACGCCGTCGAGGCGGAAGCCATTCGTCCCGTCAAGGCTCGCCAGATCGAGGCTCGCCCCGAAGCTCTGGCCGCCAAACACCACATAGCTCGCGCCGGCATCACTGACGCCGTCAGGATCGGCCCGGCGAGCCCCGATGATCAGATCGGCGATGCCGTCGCCATTGACGTCCCCGGCGCCGGAGACCGAGTAGGCGCTCGTGTCGGAAGCGGCGCCGTCAAGGCGGAAGCCATTGCTGCCGTCAAGGTCGGCAAGATCGATGACCCCATCGCCATTGCCATCTAAGTCCTGCAGGTTGGCCGGACCGCCGAACACCACATAAGTCTCACCAGCGTTACCGTTGGCGTAGGGGGAACCGATGAGCAAATCATCGAAGCCGTCGCCATTGATGTCTCCGGCACCCGAGACGGACCTTGCGCTCTGGTCGCCCGCATCAATGCCGTCGATGCGGAAGCCGTTGCTGCCGTCGAGGCTGGTCAGGTCAAAACTCGCCCCGAAGCTCTGGCCGCCGAACACTATATAGCTCTCGCCGGCATCGATGTCGCCGCCGAGATCGATGCGAGGCGCTCCGATGATCAGATCGCCGATGCCGTCGCCATTGACGTCCCCGGCGTCTGAGACTGAGAAGCCGCTGAGGCCGCCCACGCCGACGCCGTCGATGCGGAAGCCGTTGCTGCCATCAAGGCTCGCCAAGTCTAGGCTCGCCCCAAAGCTCTGGCCGCCGAACACCACATAACTCTCGCCAGCTGCAGGGTTGCCGCCAGGATCGGCAAGGCGAGCGCCAATGATCAGATCATCGATGCCGTCGCCATTGATGTCGCCGGCGCCAGAGACTGAGAAGCCGCTCTGGTCGAACATATTGATGCCGTTGAGGCGGAAGCCATTGCTGCCGTCGAGGGTCGCCAGACTGATGCTCCAGCCTTCAACCGAGATGTCGTGGTCGATTAACACCGTGGCCAGGGACTGACCATTGCCGTCATCAAACGCATAGACATCAAAGGTCTCTGCTCCAATCGCCACACCGGCCGAAGCAAGGATCCAGAGCCCGGAAGCGTTCGGGTGGTCTGGCGCGAGGGGGGCTAGACTGACCGTGTCGCCGCTACTGCCGCGCACTACCAGCGTGTTCGCCGTTGCCGTTCCGAGCGCGGTAGAGGCTTCGCTATTGTCGGTCTCCGAGAGGTCGAACACGTCCTCCGGGTTCAAGGTCAGGGTGTTGGCGTCCGTGGTGTTGAGGTCGATGGCCTCGATCGATTCGATCGCTGAGTTGGAGATCGTGGTCAGATCGAGATCGACGGCCCCACTCAGCGCCAGCGTATCCTGACCCCCGCCGCCATCGATCTTGACGAAGCCGGCATCGGAAATCTCAACGAGATCATCACCGCCCCCGGCGCGCAGCACGTCGGCCCCGCCGTTGCCTTGCAAGGTGTCGTCGCCGAGATTGCCGATCAGAGTTTCCGTAGCACCGGTGCCAGTCAGGATGTCGTTGCCGGTGGTGCCGAGTTGTGTGACGGCGCCGGTGAAATCACCCCCGTACACCACATAGCTCTCGCCGGCGCTTAGGTCGCCTCCGGGATCGGCATATGGAGCCCCGATGATCAGATCATCGAAGCCGTCGCCGTTGAGGTCCCCGGCGCCAGAGATCGAAAGGCCACTCCAGTCGCCAGCATTGGGACCGAATGGGTCGCCTGCATCAATGCCCTCGAGGCGGAAGCCGTTCGTCCCATTAAGGCTTGTCAGATCAAGGCTTGCCCCGAAGCTCGGGCCACCCAACACCACATAGCTCTCGCCTGCAAAACCGTCGGCGGTAGCAGCCCCGACAATCAGATCCTCGAAGCCATCGCCGTTGAGGTCGCCGGCCCCGGAGACCGAGCGGCCGGCACCATCGAACGGATCAATGCCGTCGAGGCGGAAGCCGTTCGTCCCGTCAAGGCTCGCCAGGTCAAGGCTCGCTCCGAAGCTCTGGCCGCCAAACACCACATAGCTTTCACCGGCAGAATTGTTATCGCCAGAGAGAGTCCCGATGATCAGATCGTCGAAGCCGTCGCCATTGACGTCCCCGGCATCTGAGACCGAGTAGCCGCTCCAGTCACCCGCATCGACGCCGTCGAGGCGGAAGCCATTCGTCCCGTCAAGGCTCGCCAGATCGAGGCTCGCCCCGAAGCTCTGGCCGCCAAACACCACATAGCTCGCGCCGGCATCACTGACGCCGTCAGGATCGGCCCGGCGAGCCCCGATGATCAGATCGGCGATGCCGTCGCCATTGACGTCCCCGGCGCCGGAGACCGAGTAGGCGCTCGTGTCGGAAGCGGCGCCGTCAAGGCGGAAGCCATTGCTGCCGTCAAGGTCGGCAAGATCGATGACCCCATCGCCATTGCCATCTAAGTCCTGCAGGTTGGCCGGACCGCCGAACACCACATAAGTCTCACCAGCGTTACCGTTGGCGTAGGGGGAACCGATGAGCAAATCATCGAAGCCGTCGCCATTGATGTCTCCGGCACCCGAGACGGACCTTGCGCTCTGGTCGCCCGCATCAATGCCGTCGATGCGGAAGCCGTTGCTGCCGTCGAGGCTGGTCAGGTCAAAACTCGCCCCGAAGCTCTGGCCGCCGAACACTATATAGCTCTCGCCGGCATCGGTGTCGCCGCCGGGATCGGTCCGAGGAGCGCCGATGATCAAATCGCCGAACCCGTCGCCATTGACGTCGCCAGCGTCTGAAACCGACCAACCGCTAAAGCCGCTCACGCCGATGCCGTCGATGCGGAAGCCGTTGCTGCCATCGAGGCTTGCAAGGTCAAAGCTCGCCCCAAAGCTCTGGCCGCCGAACACCACATAGCTCTCGCCGGCTTGGCCGTTGCCGCCAGGATCGGCATTACGAGCTCCGATGATCAGATCATCGATGCCGTCGCCATTGATGTCGCCGGCGCCAGAGACCGAGAAGCCGCTCTGGTCGAACATGTCGATTCCGTCGATGCGGAAGCCATTGCTGCCGTCGAGGGTCGCCAGACTGATGCTCCAGCCTTGGACCGCTATATCATGCTCGATGAACACCGTGGCCAGCGACTGACCGGTGCCATCATCGAATGCATAGGCATCGAAGGTCTCTGCTCCGATCACCACCCCGGTTGAGGCGAGGATCCAGAACCCGGAAGCGTTCGGGTGGTCTGGCGCGAGGGGGGCTAGACTGACCGTGTCGCCGCTACTGCCGCGCACTACCAGCGTGTTCGCCGTTGCCGTTCCGAGCGCGGTAGAGGCTTCGCTATTGTCGGTCTCCGAGAGGTCGAACACGTCCTCCGGGTTCAAGGTCAGGGTGTTGGCGTCCGTGGTGTTGAGGTCGATGGCCTCGATCGATTTGATCGCCGAGTTGGAGATCGTGGTCAGATCGAGATCGACGGCCCCACTCAGCGCCAGCGTATCCTGACCCCCGCCGCCATCGATCTTGACGAAGCCGGCATCGGAAATCTCAACGAGATCATCACCGCCCCCGGCGCGCAGCACGTCGGCCCCGCCGTTGCCTTGCAAGGTGTCGTCGCCGAGATTGCCGATCAGGGTTTCCGCGGCGCCGGTGCCGATCAGCGTATCGTTGCCCGTTGTACCAAATTGAGCCACGGCACCAGTGAAGTCGCCGCCATAGACCACATAGCTCTCCCCGGCACTGAGGTTGCCGCCAGGGTCGGCCCCTGGAGCCCCGATGATCAGATCATCGAAGCCGTCGCCATTGACGTCCCCGGCAGCCGAAACCCAGGCGCCGCTAGCGTCGCCAGCATCGATGCCATCGAGACGGAAGCCGTTGCTGCCATCAAGGGTAGCAAGATCAATGCTCGCCCCGAAACTCTGGCCGCCAAACACCACATAGCTTTCGCCGGCGAAACTATTGGCGCCGGGGCTCGAAATGATGAGATCATCGACTCCGTCACCGTTGACGTCCCCGGCGGCCGAGACCGAGAAGCCGATGCCGTCACCGTCGAGGCGGAAGCCGTTGCTGCCATCAAGGCTTGCGAGATCGAGGCTTGGACCAAAGCTTTGACCGCCGAACACCACATAGCTCTCGCCAGCATCATTGTTGGCGCCGACAGCCCCGATGATGAGATCATCGACGCCGTCACCGTTGACGTCCCCGGCGGCCGAGACCGAGATGCCGCTTTCGTCACCAGCATCGATGCCGTCGAGGCGGAAGCCATTACTGCCGTCGAGGCTCGCCAGATCAAAGCTCGGCCCAAAGCTCTGGCCACCGAACACCACGTAGCTTTCGCCGGCATAACCATTGGCACCGATAGCCCCGATGATCAGATCGTCGACGCCGTCGCCATTAATGTCCCCGGCGCCGGCGATCGAGCCGCCGCTATAGTCGCCCGGATCGATGCCGTCGAGGCGGAAGCCATTGCTGCCGTCGAGGCTCGCCAGATCGAAGCTCGGCCCAAAGCTCTGGCCACCGAACACCACATAGCTCTCGCCAGCATCACCGTTGGCATCCTCGGCCCCGATAATGAGATCGTCGATGCCGTCACCGTTGATGTCGCCGGCGCCGGCGACCGAGGCACCGCTATCGTCATCAGCATCGATGCCGTCGATGCGGAAACCGTTGCTGCCGTCAAGGTCCGCCAGAGCAAGGCTCGCCCCGAGGCTCTGGCCGCCGAACACCACATAGCTCTCGCCGGCATATCCGTTGGCACGCGGGGCACCGATGATCAGGTCACCGATGCCGTCGCCATTGACGTCCCCGGCACCAGACACCGACCAGGCGCTTTGGTCACCGGCATCGATGCCGTCGAGGCGGAATCCGTTGCTGCCATCAAGATCCGCAAGAGCAAAGCTTGGCCCAAAGCTGGGGCCACCGAACACCACATAAGTCTCGCCGGCATAACCGCTAGCGCCAACAGCCCCGATAATCAGATCATCAATGCCGTCGCCATTGATGTCCCCGGCGGCAGAAACTGACTGGCCGCTATAGTCGCCCGCATTGATGCCATCCAGGCGGAAGCCGTTGCTGCCATCAAGTGTCTCAAGATCAAGGTCGACGCCGTGGATGGTCACCGTCACGGTCTGGTTGGCAGTGCCGTCGCTAGAGACCGCCTCGAACGAGTCGGTCAAGGTCTCGCCCGGATCCAAATCCTGGATCGCTGCCTGGGCGTTGTCGGCCTCATAGCTCCAGTTGCCATCGGCCATGAGCGTGAAGGTGCCATAACCATTGCTGCCAGCCGTACCCCCCTGTGGCGTGGGCGTGAAGTTAGACTCGCCCGTATCCGGGTCGGCAATGGTCAACAGCCCAAATGTCGTTAGCGTCGCAGGATCACTGTCCTCGGTCACATCCCCGGTCAACACCCCGCCAATCACAGGCACGTCGTTGACGCCCTGCACCGTCACGGTGGCGGTGGCGGTATCCGAAAACTTTCCATCGGAGATCGTGTAGGTGAAGGTGATCGTGGCCTCTTCGCCCGGCGCGAGATAATCGAAATTCCCCTGAGGGTCGAGTGACACGCTTCCGTCGGCATTGACGGTGAGCGAGGCGTCGTGGCCGTCTGTGGACACCAAAATCGGCACACCGACGCTTGCGGCTTGGCCATTCACTTGGGTGACAGTTAAAGCATCACCGTTCGGATCGCTGTCTGCACCAGCCCCATTGTCGGCAAGGAGATTGCCATTCAGCGCCTATCTTCATCGGTCGAGAATTGATCATCCTGCGCAACGGGGGCCTGGCCGGGAGGATGCGGCGGACCGCTGAGCCCGGGTGGTAAGGTCCCGTTTTTCTCTAGCTGCTTTTCAAGACCTGGGGGGAGTTCGTCACGCTTCGCTAGTCCGGGCGGAAGCCCTGCGGGCTTGGGCATCGTAGCCTCCTAGACACACTGGATCCGCCACTTTGCTATAATCTTCCTCGCTCGCCTCATCCAAACGGGTGAGATGCGGGGATTTTTTTAGCGTCCTCTGAGCGGTCCTGGCGGAGCCTGCCAAGCGACGGCGCCTCCTCCTCGCTGGGAATCCCAACCAGCAATCGAAGCCGCTGGCTATCTCGACGAACGCAGGCGAAGGACTAAACTGCGTCCTGTCCTCGTTGAACTGGAGGCGGCCCTTGTACCAGGGCAATTCGATACCCGCACTCCGCTACGACTGGCTCACAGCCCGGGATGTCGTTGAGGGGCCATGAGATGCAGAAGAGGGCAACTTGCGCCCATCACTGCTCGCGGAAGGCGCGTGTAATTTGATCGGATAGGGGCTTCACCAGATATGAGAGCACCCTGCGATCACCGGTTTTGACAAAGACTTCGACCGGCATGCCAGGCACAAGCGCACGGTCACCAAGCCGGGAGATCTCATCGGCAGACAGGGCGACGCGGACCGTATAGTAACTCTGACCCGTACGCTCGTCGGTGGTGATGTCGGCCGATATTTGGCTGAGAGTGCCAGTGATCTGCGGCGTCGTCCGTTGATTGAACGCCGAAAAGCGCAGCATGGCCTCCTGTCCCAAGAGCAACTGATCAATATCCTTGGGGTCAACCCTTGCCTCTACCGTCAGATGATCGGCTTTCGGAACGATCAGCATGATGGGGTCAGAGGCGTTGATGACGCCACCTACAGTGTGGACGGTTGACCGATGTACAATACCGCCCTGGGGCGCGCGGATATCGACGCGCTTCAGTTGGTCCTCAGCCGCCACTTTTCGCTCGACAAATTCTCCGACCTTGGCGTCGATCTCACGCAACTCTTTCGCGACCTCGCTCGCCAAATCCTGATCGATTTGGATGATCTGCAGTTCGGTCTCTGCCATTTGGGCTTTGGCACGGGCAATTGTGGAGATGAGTTGTCCCTTTTCACCCTCGATGCGCGTCGCCTCACGCTCAAGCGTTGTCAATTTGGTGATCGGCATAAGGTTCTTCTGCCACAGCTCACGGGCGCCTTTCAGTTCTCGTTGGATCAGTTCGATTTCTCGGGACTTGGCATCCACCTGTAGTCGGAGCCCCTCGATCTCTTCCTTCAGCTGTGCGATGCGTTGGCGAAGCTGTGCTTTCTGACCAGCCCGCGCCGTCTGGCGCAGAGCAAACAGTTGCCGCTCTCCCGCGATGACATGCGCAACCTGCGGGTCACTCGAACGTGACGCAAGCTCGTCAGGCACGGTGATGGTCTCTGCCCCATCTCGCTCAGCTTCAAGCCGCGCCTTGCGCGCTGCCAGTTCAGTCAAGCCTTTGGTAATGATGGCGAGGTTGGCCCGTGTGACGGTGTCATCGAGGCGCAGAAGGAGGTCTCCTGCTTTCACCTGATCACCGTTGCGTGCGAGGATCTCGCCAACAATGCCGCCCGTTGGATGCTGAACCTTCTTTACGTAGCTATCGACTACGAGGACACCCGGTGCAATGACGGCACCAGAGATATCCGTCGTCGCCGCCCAGCTACCCACGCCCCCAAGCAGAAGCGCAACGACAACAAGACCTACCACCTGATGATAACGGATCGAACGAGAGGGGGCCGCAGGCGATTGTGACGTCATGATGATGTTTCTCTCGACTTCGGGACCACCGCGAGTGGACCTCGGGACACCCCTGGACCTGCCAGGACTTTGGGCAACACTTCATCTTTGGGACCGAAGCTCACGACTGCGCCCTTGGCCAAGACAAGAACTGAATCAAGAGCCTGAAGTGCGCTTGGTCGATGCGCTACTACGACGACGATCCCGCCCCGCTTACGCACACCGATGATCGCCTGAGTGAGGGCCGCCTCACCCTCAGAGTTGAGATTTGAGTTCGGTTCGTCGAGCACGACGAGGAACGGCTCGCGATAGAGAGCGCGCGCAAGCGCAATCCTCTGGCGCTGACCGGCGGAAAGCACCTGCCCCTGCTCGCCAATCTCGGTCTCATACCCGTGAGGCAGCACTACGATGAGATCGTGCACGCCAGCGGCTCGCGCGGCTCTGATGATGTCCTCGGATGTGGCATCGGGCTCGAAACGCGCAATGTTTTCTGCCACGGTTCCGGAGAATAGCTCGACATCTTGCGGCAGATAACCAATGTGCTGACCAAGTGCTTCCGCTGACCATTGATCGAGCGCAGCGCCATCTAGGCGAATGCGTCCCCGCGCCGGGTACCATACACCGACGATCATGCGGACGAGCGATGACTTGCCTGACGCGCTTGGGCCAATGATGCCAAGCCCTTGGCCACTTTCGAGCTCAAAGTTGACATCGTGCACGATAATCTTCTGTTGGCCGGGCGGCGCAGCAGTCGCCTGCTCCACCGTCAGGCTGGCACGAGGCGCCGGCAGAGCCATGGGTGTCTCGCGCGCAGGAAGCAGCTCCAGGAGTTTGGTCAGGCGGCTCCAACTCTGGCGTGCGGCCAAGAAACCCTTCCAATTGGCGATGGCGAGGTCAACCGGTGCCAAAGCCCTGGCGACAAGGATTGACGCCGCAATGATAATGCCGGCCGTTGCCTCCTGATTAATCACGAGATAGGCGCCAATGCCGAGCACGGCCGATTGCAGCATCATGCGCAGCGCCTTGGAGACCGCCCCAAAGCCTCCCGCGACATCGCTAACCTTCCGATGGCTGCCAAGATAATTCTGGTTCGCGGCACTCCATCGGGCATTGAACTCCACCGGTCATGCCCATGGCCGTCAGCACCTCGGCATTGCGCCGGCTCGCCTCGGCAAGAGCAATCCTGGTCACCGCAAATTCTGTGGCTGCTTTCATCGGTCGGCGCGCCAGAGCTTCGGTCACAAGTGTCAGCACAATGAGGACGATCGCTCCCATCAGTGCGGCAACACCAAGCGCGGTGTGAAACGCGAAGATAACGGCGAGATACAGTGGCAGCCACGGCAGGTCGAACAATGCCGTCGGCCCTGGCCCCGACAGGAATGCCCGCACAGTATCGAGATCACGCAGCGGTTGCAGGCCATCGCCACGGCTGCCGGTCTGAAGCGGCAGGCGCACAATGGTGTCGTAGACCCGCGCGCTCAGGGCATGATCAAGCGAAGCCCCGATACGTACAAGGATACGGCTCCGAATCATATCGAAGATGGCGAGGAATGCGAACAGAACAGCGACGAGGATGGCCAGTGCCACAAGCGTGGGCACGCTGCGGCTTGGCAGGACGCGGTCATAGATTTGCAGCATGAAGAACGCACCCGTGAGCATCAGGATATTGCTCATGCCACTGAACAAGCCGATGCTGAGGAATGCGCTTCTACAGAAGGAAAGCGCCTGGGCCAGTTCCGAGCGCAGTGCGGCTCGCAGCATTCGGGGGGGCGACGAGCCATCAGCCTGCGGAGTTCTGGTCGCTACCTTCATCTTTGTCGCCGCAAGCTGCGCCTCACATCCATAAGATTGCGCTTCGAGGAGCTAGCCCCATTTGTGAACGCTGTCCGTGTTAAGTCTGCGGGCTGGGCTTCATTGGGCGTTGCAGGTGAGCGACGGCGGCTTTGCCGTGAACCCACATTTTGGCCGACGGTCCTTGAGGACGGTCTTCGCTAGCTGCTGCAGCGGTCCAGCAACGATCTTGGGATCACCGATCCTCGCTATGACCCCCGTGGCGAAGTCGTCGTCCACCGCGCCACCAGCGGTTGGGGATGCGCCGGCGCCGTCAGGTTCCAGCCTGAGGTGGTCAGGCACATTGAGGATCTTTGGGCGAATGGCGGCTGCCGCCATCTCGCTCGGAGATAGATGCCTAGAGGCGCATGGCGCTTGCATCGGCTGATCTCCTTACTGAGCCGAATATTAGGGTGTCGGTGACCGTGCAGCCTCACCCATTTGGGTGAGACTGGGCAGATTTCCCGGCAGCGCCGGCTAGACCCGTTCAGAACTCTTTTAGGAGCTGGACGATGCCAGGGGGCGCCGAGGTGCCAGCCTCGCGGCCCGCGTTGCGCTCGATGGCTGCCGAGGTGCTCTAGGCGTTTGGTCGAGGCCAATGAATGAGCAAGGCCGCTCCTAAACCGAATGAGATCAGCTTGGATGGCTCCGTAGCGGTGTTGTCCACGCCGTTGTCCTGACTGTATCGCCGGAACGGTCTTTCCATTGTTCAGCGTCGAGAGTAGCCGCCGCTCTCCGCGTCAGGCCAGAAAGTCTCCTATGATTTTCCTGAGGAAGACCGACGAGCACCCTACCACGGGTAGAACAATTTCGAGTTGCTTTACCAGCCATAGGTGGCACTATGCCATGATAGTTCGTTAACTCGACCGACCAAATGCATGACCGTTCGCCGAAGGTCAAGCCTAATGGACGAAGGTCGCATCCAAAATCTGATAGGCATCATTTACGATGCCGCTCTAGATCCACAGCTCTGGATCAATGTCGTCCACCAACTGAAAACTATGACGAACAGCAGGCACGGACATTTGTGGTCCGGCAATATCCATGATGACGTTCAAAAATTGCTGTCGGAGCGCAATCGATACCTTGCGTTCGAGAACGACTACTTTTCGTTTTCGGAATTCAGAGTAGAAACCATTGAGCTTGAGGCTTCCGGGATTCTGGATCCTCATTTGAACCGTCAGCACCAAGCCCCCGAAGGAAGAGCCAGCTTAGGCCGCGACCTCGTCCCACTCGAGGAATTGCAAGCTTCAGATTACTACAACGAATTCGGCCGGCATTTCGGTCTTTTTCAGATGCTTGGGTCGGTGATGATTCGAAACCAGGAGGCTGTTAGCGCTTTAGGTTTGTTCCGGTCTGAGCAGGATGCGCTTTATAGCGATCGCGAAGCGAGAATACTCGACATATTTCTTCCCCACGTTCGTCGCTCCTTGAATTTGTATGGTCGGCTGCAAGTGCAGAATGGGAAGACGCAGGTTCTGCAAAGCTCGATCGATACCTTGAGCAGCGCGATTATTCTTGTCAACGATACGGGGAAGGTAATTTTCCTCAATGCTGCGGCGAATCGGCTAATCAAGCGACGTCCCGAACTTGCAGTGAGGCGTGGCAAGCTTCACGCCAAATCCCACGCCGATACAGTGCAGCTTGAGCATCTGACCCGACGCGCGACCGGGTCAGATGGTCAGCGACCCATAGGTGGCGCTGTTGCCGTCCAGCGAGCCGACGGTGGTCCGCCGTTGCAAATCATTGCCGCGCCCGTGTCGCCTGATAACCGGACGATGCTCACAAGTAGTGTGGGTGCGGTGGCCCTGGTGGTGATCCATGACCCAAACGAGCAGGCCTACATCCCACAAGAGATGATTCGCACCATGTTTGGGCTAACGCCAGCTGAGGCGGAGCTGCTTTTGGCCCTAAGCCATGGACAGACCCCAAAACAATACAGCGACGAGCATCATGTGACCGTCAACACCGCACGCACGCACCTCAAGAGCCTGTTTGCCAAGACCCAAACCGCAAAGCAATCCGATCTCGTTCGGCTGATGAGTGGCCTTATGCAGTCAGTGGCCTTGTCCCAGTGGTAACGAAACACGGCGTCTGCGATGGACGATAAGGAGATCCGAGACGTTATCGGCCTCATTTATGAGGCTGCCTCCGCACCTGACCAGTGGGGTGCCATCGTGCGCAAAATCAAGAGGGCGACTAGAAGTCATTTCGGAATGCTGTGGCTTGGCAAGCCACGCTACAGTGTCGAGGAGTTTGCTACCAATCAGGGCGATTTTCTTGCATTTGAGCATGCAGACTTCTCGCTGTCCGATTTTGAGGATTTCGTGCGAAGGTGTCAGGATCCGTCGTTGACCGAACCGTATGCACAAATTGCGCATCGCGTTCCACTAGGTCGGGCAGTAGTCGGCCACGAATTTGTTCCGATCGACGAATTCAGAAAGACGGAGTTCCATCATTACGTGGCAGGGCCGGCTGGCAATGTCCATCTGCTCGGAGCAATAACAGCACGTAACGATGGTCATATCGACGCGATCAACTTTTATCGTCGGGATGATGCGACAAATTACGGTAGGGATGAGCAGAGACTGTTGGACGTGTTTATCCCCCACATCCGACGATCATTGAATTTGTACAACAAGCTGCAGATGGCGGGCGCGCAAACGGTTCTTCTGGAAACAGCTATCGACACCTTGGCCACGGCGCTGGTGCTTCTCAACCAGAATGGAGAGGTGGCCTTTCTCAACGCCACGGCCGCGCGCCTGACGAGGCGGTGCCGCGAACTTTGCGTGAGGCGGGACAAGCTTTACGCGACACGCCATGCCGACACCTTACAGTTGGAGCGGCTAATAAAGAAAGCAACCGGCGCCAATGGTGGGCGTCCCTTAGGTGGGGCTGTCGCGATCCAGCGAACCTTGGGGAAGCAACCTTTGCAGGTGACGGCAGCGCCCCTCCCGCGTGACAATCGAACGACGCTTGCGAGCGAGCGGAGAGCGGTTGCGGTGCTAATGATCCATGATCCGAACGAGCAAACCTACGTCCCGCAAGAGACCATTCGTACCATGTTCGGTCTTACCCCCGCTGAGGCCCGGCTGCTTTTGGCCTTGAGCCATGGACAGACCCTGAAACAATACAGCGAGGAACAGCGGGTGACTTATAATACCGCACGGACTCACCTCAAGAGCGTTTTTGCCAAGACCAGAACCTCCAAGCAATCCGACCTCGTTCGGCTGATGAGCGCCTTCACTTACTCTGCGACCCCGTCTCAACGATAAGATGGAGCATCCATCATGGACGACGAGGGCATCTACGATGTGATTGGCGCCATTTACGAGGCAGCCTCGGCCCCAGAGCTGTGGGGGCCTGTTATCCGACGAATGAAGCTCGCGACTAGCAGCAATTTCGGCAAACTTTGGTTTGGAAGCCCGAACTACAACGCGCTGGAGTTTGCAACAAGCTGCGACGATTTTCTTGCGTTTGAGCATTCAGAGATATCGTTATCCGACCTTGGGGATTTGGTACGAGCCTGTCCGGATCCTTCTTCTTTCACGGAGCCGTACGCCGTATCCGTGCGTCTTAAACGCGTGCCGTTGTGTCAGGTGATGAACGGTCACGAGCTTGTTCCGATCGATGAATTCAGAAAGTCCGAATGGTTTCATCTCCTGGGGAAGCCGTTCGGCATGGTTCACACTATCGGGGCAATCATGGAGCCGCAAAACGATCGTATTGGTGGACTCACCTTTTATCGAGCGGACCATGAGCCGAACTACGGACGAGATGAGCAGCGCTTACTAAGCATATTTCTTCCCCACGTTCGTCGCTCCTTGAATTTGTATGGTCGGCTGCAAGTGCAGAGTGGGAAGACGCAGGTTCTGCAAAGCTCGATCGATACCTTGAGCAGCGCGATTATTCTTGTCAACGATACGGGGAAGATAATTTTCCTCAACGCTGCGGCGGATCGGCTGATCAAGCGATGTCCGGAACTTGCGGTGAGGCGTGACAGGCTTCACGCCAAAGCGCACGCCGATACGGTGCAGCTTCAGCATCTCGCTAGACGTGCGACCGGGTCAGACGGTCGGCGACCGATCGGTGGCGCTGTTGCCGTCCAGCGGGCCGACGATGGCCTGCCATTGCAAGTCATTGCAGCGCCGGTGTCGCCTGATAACCGGACGATGCTCACAAGCAGTCTGGGTGCGGTGGCGCTGCTCGTGATCCATGATCCGAGCGAGCGAGCCTATGTCCCACAAGAGATGATTTGCACCATGTTTGGGCTCACGCCAGCTGAGGCGGGGCTGCTGTTGGCCCTAAGCCATGGACAGACCCTAAAACAATACGGCGACGAGCATCATGTGACCGTCAACACCGCACGCACGCACCTCAAGAGCCTGTTTGCCAAGACCAGAACCGCAAAGCAATCCGATCTCGTTCGGCTGATGAGTGGCGTTACGCACTCAGCGGCCATGAGAGCAGGCTTGGGATGAGTTGCACTTGGAGCACGATTCTGCGGCAGGCATTTTGATAGGCTGATCTATGTCAGAGTTTTCAACGGGAACCTTGAGGACAACTCTCCGAACCAGGATTTCTATGGCCACAGTCGAAAACTTGAGAAACTAACAAGACTTGAATTTACACTCGGGCGTTCCGTTGGGGGGCAAGACGGTATGCGAGGGGCGCGCTTTCTCCTGATTTCTGTTTTGATATCGGTCTCTTATTCGCCTGGGTTCGCGGTGGAGGGACCTACCGCTGCTGGCCCAATCGGTGGCACTGACATTAGATCCGCGCAATTGCCCTCGCCAGGGGTCTATGGCGGAGTCATCTCCCTCGGAGCTGAGGCTTTTGATTTTGTCGATGGACAGGGCAACACCATCCCGGCGCTTAATGAAGCACATCTGACGAAATTCCTTGCAGCGCCTTTTCTGTATTACGTGCCGGATGTGAAGGTGCTTGGCGGCTCCGTCGGCTTTGGAGGCATCGTCCCTCTCGGCAGACAGTGCGGACATCTTTTCGTTGGTCAGCCGAGTGACTGCACATCTGGTTCTGGTGACCCCTACGCAGAAATCGATTGGTCGCGATCGTTCGGGAAGCTCCGACCGTCGAATTACAAAGGTGCCTACCCGATCTTCGAGGGTCTAACGATATTGGCTGGATTTGGAGTGGTTTTCCCAGCGGGCAAATACGACTCTTCAGATCCGTTGCAGCAGGCCTTGAGCATTGGCAACAACACTTGGGATTTCGCGCCAACTTTTGGTTTCACCTATACGACACAGCCGATTCTGGCCGAGGGAACGGAAATCAGCGCAAGGTTCTTCTGGAACAATTACCTCGAAAACCCCGCGACGCATTATCGTACCGGTGACCTGCTCGACCTCGAGTTCGCGGTTTCCGAGCGGATCGGTCGCTTCCAGGTCGGGGTGACTGGTTTCTACGCCTGGCAAGTGGAAGACGATGAGTTATTTGGCGTGGCAATTCCGCCTGATGGGCTGCGCGCCACGCTTCTCCAGATTGGCCCCATCCTCAATTTCGACATGCCGAATTATGGCTCATCAGTGAAGGTCAAAGCCCTCTTCACTGGCGTCGCCGAAAACACCGTAAGGTCATGGGCCATCGTTTTCGGATGGATAAAAAAATTCTGAGCAATAAGGGCCAGCACCTTGGGCTCTTGAGCTGACGACCCGAGAATCTAACCCCGGCTCAAACCCCATCTTGTTTTTGTTTATTGTTGTGCGTGCTGAAGGCCGCGGAGGGGTCAATCTTGCGCCGATCAGCAATCGCATCAGCAGCAGAGCACCCCATGCTTAAGGGTGCAAATCCGACGGCACGCTGAGACATCCTCCGCGTTCCGACATCCCCACAAGTCAACCAAGTTATTGCATTGTAACGTCTTTCTTCCAGCTTAGCCTTCAGAGAGAGCGACGATTGCCCGCGAGGTAACCGCTTAGGTTACAAGGATCGGCAAAAACAGGCCCGAGTTGATTTCGGGTCACACCGTGTGCTGTTCGGGCCACTGTGATGGGTCTTTCCCTCCCCCATCGCTGGTTCCCCCCAAGAGGAACCGGAGAAGCCCCGTGATCCCCCGGCGGGGGCTTCTTCATGGCCTCGGGGCGGGATATCGATCCACTCACCCCGCCGGCTCAAGCCTCTTCACCATCTCCATCAGCTGATCGAGCTTTTTCTCGTCCTGCCGTCCCGAGCCGATGGTTTTGATGAGTTCGCCCTGGCGGTGGGGGTCGATGTTGCCATAGCTGCGAAAGGTCGTGAGCATGTGCTCGTGACCGAGATTTTTGCTCCACGCCTCGAACTCCTCCGGCGTCCCGCACAATCTCTTACCAAGCTGGACCAGCGTGTCGCGGAACGAATGCGGCTTGAAATACTCCAAGTCGGCGGCCTCAAATGCCTTCCGAAAGATCTTTCGGATCGGCTCGGCACTGGCCCAGAAGGCAGGCTCAAGGCCATCGACAGAGAATGCATGGTTCTCATCCTGGACGACGTTGGTGCGGGGAAATAAGGGATCGTCATTGCCGTAAAGGAGATGCTCTCGCAACTCCTGAACCCAAGCGACGACCACTTGCTTGAGGTCTTCGTGCACGGGAAAGAAGTAGGTGACGATCTTTTTGGAGAATTTGGTCCGCACCTCCCGGGGATCTTGCTCAACGAGATCACGGTCGAGATCGACATGTTTGAGCCGCAGAGACGCAATGGCATTGTCGCGCATCCCAGTGACAATGGTGAAGGCCACCACGGCTCGGTCTCGGCGCTCGATCACCGTTCCTGTCGGCATCGAGAAGACAACCTTCTCGATCTGCTCCAGGGTTGGGATACGTTTGAGGATGGGCGCCCGCGCCGCCCTCACCTCCTTGTCCGACAGATTGAGGTATTCAATGTCCGTGACCCGGATCCGGGACTTGTAGCCAGGCTGGCACGAAAGCCATTTTAAAAACGCCTTCAGAGCATTGATGGTCGCGTGCAACGTCGCCTTGGCAAGCGGCTCGCCGGTACGTTCGGCTTTGGTGTTCGCAAGGTGCCGCTTGAAGGCGATCGCCTGTTCCCGGTTGAAGGTCGCGAAGTCTTTCAGCCCCGTGTAAGTCTCGTAGCGTGAAATGGCCTTGCGGACAGCATCTATGGTGCTGTCTGACTTGCGGTCGGCTTCTTTCAGAAAGCGAAAGTAATCCTTCTTGATCCGCTCATTTTTGGAATTATATCGCGGCATTTATTTTCTCCCCCGATAAGTGACACATAGGGCTGGGATCAGGGCATCCAGCTATGCGTCCCCCACCCGGCTTCTCGATTTTGAAGGCCTGCCGATATTCCTTGAGTTTGGCAACGGAGCCAGCGCGGTGCATGCGCGTGCTGCACGCTTCGCAGACCCCAGAGAGATCGAGCCTTGTCTCACTGCGGATCTCAACTTCGACACGGCCAAAGCGCGGGTGTTGCGGGCGTCGGCAGCGGAGGCAAAAGAACTCGTCAGCGGCGCATTTCTGTTTCCTTGCTGCCTGCCGCATATCCAGGAAATCGATGAGGTCGCTGCCATGGATAAGAATGGGTCGGCGGTCATCCAGGGTGACAAGTCCTGCCTTCAGCCACCGCCGGACGGCGTTCGGATGCAGGTCAAAGAGCTCGGCGATCTCCCAGACGAAATATGAATAGTCGCGCTTGATGAGCCGCGTGTTGTAGGTGCGTTTCTTCGCGCGGCGACTTTGCTGCCGGTCAGTGCTCATCGACGCCACCGAGCGATTGGGCCTGCGTCCCGGCGCTTTGCTGCCGATCGATCCAGTCGGAGATTTCGCTGAGGCGCCAGTAATTGCGGCCATTGATCGATAGATGCAGCGGGAACACGCCATCACGTTCCCAGCGCCAGATCGTCATGTCGGAGACCGGCACAAGGCTGCGCAGTTCTCGTCGCGGCAAGAGCCGCTCTGTCATTGTGCGATAGTTTTTGTCCATGGTTCATGTCCACAAAATCGCCGGGTCGTCCGGCTGTCGTGGTGAACCATTTGGCTAAGTTCGCAGGCCCGAAAAACTGGCCCGAAATTGGCCTGATGCTTTAATTTCGGGCCTCGTTGCGCTGACGAAATGCGGCGCGCAGGTTGTTCTTGATGGTCTTTGCTGTCAGAGTCGGTGCGCTCGGATGCGCACGCTTCAGCCAGTCGGTCAGGTATTCCGCCTCCTTCGCGAGCGAAGCGGCCACCTCGCTGCGGGCGCAGCGCGCGTCAAATTCAGCTTCAACAAGATGCATCGAAGTTGGCCGACCGGGAGCCCCGCTCCGCTGCGGATAAACGGCTTCATCGCAAGGCCAAAACTTGGCGACATCCGACTTAAGTACCATTAGGCGCCCCCATTGACAGCCGTAACGGTTCTGCAAGGAGTCATCGTGGCCTTTCCGCCAGTGTTCCTCATCTAAATAGGCGAAGCTTGAAAGATAAAGTTCGTCGCTGAGCAACAGTTCAAAAGGCTCTTCAACAAATGGGTAACTCACTCTAATTCCGGCGAAGTGGTGGGCCGGCACGGGCTGGCGCTCACCGTTACGGATGCCCACCACCTTAATTTCTTCAGAGGCTATTCGCGCGAGGAGTTCTTCATAGGCTGGTTTCCAGACGCTCTCATCGGAAGGGTCGAAGCTGATCGACCCACCGTGCGTTGCGATCCATTGTGCCGCGCAATAGAGCGGCACGTAGCCAGGCCCTTCCGGTTTCATTAGTCCCGGCAGCGAAAATTCAAGCGTCGGTTCGGCGGCCGAGCGCGCACCAACTACCTTTGCGGGCTTGGCAGCTTCTGGAGCCTTAGATTTCTTTCGCGGCACTACCATTACCCAGCTAGCTCGGGCCTTCTGCCCCATCATAGCTGAGGCCGATTTCGGCGTGCACCGCTCTCGTCGGGGCCCTATTACGTCGTGTGGGGGATTCGTGCGTCAGCAGCCAAAGGCCATCAAGCGGCTAGTAGGCCGTGCACTCATAAACGGGCAGCCATAAGTCGGATGCAGGCGAGCTTGATGAAGCCGAGATAGTTGGCGGCGAGCTTGTCGTATCGGATCGCGACGCGCCGGCACTGCTTGATCTTGTTGAAGATCCGCTCGACCCGATTGCGGTCGCGCTAGAGATGGGGGCTGAAGCAGATTGGGTCTTTGCGATCGCGCTTCGGCGGGATGTCGCCCATGCGCCCCGTTCAGTGACAAATGCCCTGATCCAGTCCGCGTCGTAGCCCCGAGCCCTGATCATCAACCTCTGTTTGGAGGTCCGCTTTCGGGGCTGAAGCCGACCCGGAATGGTGCTGATTAGAGAGTCCGCTTTTGACCCATAGTGGACATCCCCGCCAAGCCCCGGTGCCATTGTGCAGTGCAGCATAGCACCCCATATGATGTTCACACGCAACATCCCGCGCGGCGGGTAAGAGAGGAAATTAAATGTCAGACGCTCAGAGGTTTAATGATGAGGTTCAGAGGGCCGGTAAGAACGGCTTCGATGCCGCCGTTAGCTCTTTCGGTGAGGCGAACAAGGGATTCCAGGCCATTGCCGCGGAGATCACCGCTTATTCGAAGCAGTCATTCGAGGACGGCACCCGTGCTTTCGAACAGCTGCTCGCTGCAAAGTCATTACCGCAGGTTTTCGAGATCCAGTCTCAATACGCCAGAATGGCTTATGAAGGCTATGTTGCCGAGTTGTCGAAGCTCGGTGAGATGTATGCCGGTCTGACGCGCAACGCCTACAAGCCGGTCGAACAAGCCGTTGCCAAGGCCGGGTCGCCTAATCGACTTCGAAGCGCCTAGTTCGACGAAAGACCTGAGGTCAGCCTCGGGTCTTTTAATTTCCTCTCTGGATTGCTCGGGCTAGTCAGCTTTTTCCAACCCCCAGCCTGCTCTGCTGCGCCGCACTCGGTGATGATTTTCGCACCCGCTCCGCCACTCCCCTCAATATCAATTCGCATTGGGAGACGCGGACTGGTTTATCGCCAGCGATCGTGCTGCGACTAGCTTAGCAAAATGTATGAAAGTTGATCCCATGACCCAACAGAGCCTCAGCCCCAAGTTGGAACGCGACCGGTCTCGCCACGAAACACGTCTAGTTGAGCAGGCAACATGGGCCTCTTGGTACAGGTCACCTGTTTGGAAATCGATTAGAAGGCACAGGCTCGCCGAAGAGCCCCAGTGCCGAGAATGTGCGATTGAGGGTCGGACCGTAGCCGCGAGCCACGTTGATCACGTCGAACCTCACCGGGGTGACCGGTCGCTCTTCATGCAATACGATAACACCCAAAGCCTATGCGTTCGTCACCACAACGCTCATAGGTATCCAGATAGATCGGCGAAGCGGTCTAGGCTCCAGGACCGTTCGATGTCGCGCTGCTCATAAAGTTTCGACCAAAAAGGTCCGCAGAGGCCACTGGGGAATAGGAAGCTATGAAAGGTTACGTCCACAATATCGAAAACGCCGCAGAGCAGAACACGACGTTCCGCACGGTCTTGTATACGGCGAAGAATTGCCAACTCGTCGTGATGAGCCTCAAGCCCGGTGAAGATATCGGTACAGAGGTCCACAAGCTCGATCAGTTTTTCCGGGTGGAGGAGGGCGAAGGCAAGGCCGTGCTTGATGGCATTGAGCGTCGCATCCAGCCCGGGTTCGCGATCTTGGTGCCCGCAGGTACCCGCCACAACATCATCAACGGCCCGTCAGGCCCCATGAAACTCTACACGCTCTATGCTCCTCCGAACCATCGCGATGGCGTAGTGCACGCCACCAAGGCGGACGCTGAGGCGGACCAAGAGCACTTCGACGGGAAGACGACCGAATAGTAATCTGCCCGAGCGGGGTGATACCGACATCGACCCGTTGGCGACATGCGGGAGTTTCGGACGCACTGGACCTTTGGAGTGGTCTGTCGCGCCGAGGGGCTAGCAAGCGAGCGGCGAATGACTCAAAACCTTCAATCCTATTCTGTGTGGGACAGGCCGACGCGGTGGTTCCATTGGATCAACTTTGTTTGTGTCGTTGCCCTAGCCGCCATTGGCACAGCCATCCTCTATGACGAAGAGCTCGGCGTGACCGACAGTGGCAAGATCCTCTTGAAGACCACCCACGTTTGGTTCGGATACGTTTTCGCCGTCAATTTGGGTTGGCGGATCGTCTGGGCCTTCATGGGCAATCGGCACGCGAACTGGTCGGCTATCCTACCGTTCCACAAGGGCTACGGAACTGCGGTGAGGGCGTATTTGCGTGAACTGTTCCGGGGCGATGTGCGACCCTATCTGGGTCACAACCCCATAGCGCGCATGATGGTCTCGATACTCCTCATCCTACTTGTATTGCAGGCCGTGACAGGTCTCGTTCTCGCTGGGACGGACATATACTATCCACCGTTTGGTTATTGGATTGCTAGCTGGATTGCCGCGCCCGGGGTCGATCCAGGGACTATTGCCCCATATGAAAAGTCTGGCATCGATCCCACATCATGGGAGGCGATGCGCTCGTTCCGCTCATCATTTGTGACGGTTCACTACTGGAACTTCTACGCGCTGCTTTTCTTGATCGTCATCCATATCACCGGAGTGGTCGTCACCGAGCTGCGCGAAGGAGGAGGCATTGTCTCCGCCATGTTTACGGGGCGAAAGGCATTCGATCGGAAACCGGTGGACGATATTGAGGGGCGCACCCGATAGGACATGGGGCTAGTTTCTGCCCCGGCGTCGGCCAACAAATATGCGCGCGGTGAATCAGCCGCGAAGATTACCTTCAGAAAAGGCGCGATATCACCGACTTAACCGTCCTAAGGCAAACGCCCTGCCAGGGCCCGCTCCCTCTCACTCGCTCAGGGAGCGGCCGCCAACACGCTAACGATGGTCTCGCAGTCCCTTCAAGGTGCTCTCGCGGTCGAGGGTGCGCTCAACAGATCTCTTCAACTTGCCGGCCGCGCCGTCGACCGCTTGGTCTAAGGTCGTTGCCTGGTGCGTGACGACGGTGGGCTGACGCCCCTGGAGCCTAGCTTCCATCATGCACCGTTTATCGTCCTGGCCACCCTTGTCGCTGTTCAAGTCACTGAGATGGACTTCCACCCGCGTGATCCGATCGCTAAATCGGTTCAGGGCGCTCTCCACCACGCCTTTAACATGGGCGGCGAGTTTCTCGCGCCCTTCGATGTTGCTGTCCGTACTGACTTCGATCTGCATCTTCGCCTCCGTTACTTGTTTCTGGCCCCATGCCGGAAAATCGCGGCCAGCGCCTTTCGTTCAAAAGCGACCCTAGGCGGACTCGACCACGATTTCGCTCTCTAGACGAATTGGGACCGAAAGCGACGAGGTCACAAGGCAGGCATTTTTGCCCTTCTCAAGCATCCGTTTTGCGCGCTCCGGACCTGCGCCATTTGGAAGTGTGAGCCGCAGCCTGAGAACGATTTCTGTGAAGCGGGTGGTGCCTTCCTCGCGGTCGACCGTCCCGCTGCCCGACAGATCAAGCGACGAGTAGTCGAATTTGGAAGCCTGCGCGACCGCCCGGAATGTGAACATGAAGCACGTTTCCACGGCGGCGAGCAGGAACTGCTCAGGGCTCCACGCATCGCCAGGGCCGTCAAACTCCTTTGGCGGCGCCGAGCGTAACGGGGGACTCCGGCGGCCGATAGCGTTGCATGACCTGTTGGACCACCGGAAAGGCTGACTTCGTACAGATGTGGCAATGGCTTCATCTTGTGACCGTGTTCCTCATGCTTGGGAGGATATTCTCAGCTACCCGGGTGGACTGCGCCATCCATTAGCTGCGTGAGCCTACTGAGAACGATGCACATGCCGCCAGAATTCAGCCTCACGGATACCGACTTCGGCGACGGCTTACTGGGCCGTCATCGAACCGCCAGTCGCGTGATCACGTATCTGGTATCGCAGGAAGTCATGGATGGCACGTAGCGCGTCGGCGTTTACTTTACCAGACGAAGGTCTGGTAGTGGCACAAAGCCGACATAGACTTCGCCACTGCGATGTCCGCTGATGGACCAAAAGCGAACATAGCGCCATGTGCATTTCGGCTTCTAGCCTACTGCGGGGCAATAACTGAGGCAATTATGCCGAAGGACCACTTGTCCTCTGGACCGTGGGAGCGTGTTCGCCTACCGCAACATCGCATCAATGCGCGCCCGCGCCTCAACGAGTGCCTCCGTCCATGCCGGGTGGATTATGCGAAAAGCGGATCGTCGAAGGATGGGCAGACCAGGTGTGTCGGGGTGAACTTCGACACTCCAACCTCGCCTTTGCGTTTTTCCGTCGATGCTATAGCCACGATAATGTTCGGCTCGTCGGGACATTGGACGACTGATCCTTCCGTTTAGGAGCAACGCCCCAACCGATGGTCAGTTCAGGGACCGAGGGAATAAACTTCGGGGCAGCGGAGATGCTGGTTGAGCAACGTCGCGACGGCTTTTGAGCGGATTCAAGCATCCTTGACTGGGTGATTCGATCTTGAGGCTTGCGCCGGCGACATGATCTAGACCCATCCACAACGACAAATCAACTCTCGGTTAGCGCGAATTTGGCCCTTGGATGGAACCAATGGTTGAAGCGCGCGTTATGCATTCAGTTGGACTGGTGGCGCCCCCCGTGAGCTGCCGAGTCCAGGTACCTTGTAAAAGTCTTAGGCCTCGGACGGGCATTTCCTGTTCGGGGCCTTTTGCACAACCATATGGAGAAAAAACATGGATACCACTACCCTTTTGATCATCGTCGTTGTGCTGCTGTTGCTCGGCGGCGGCTGGTTTGGCCGTGGGCGTTGGTACTAGTCGGCGAAGAGGCTCGCTCTCCCCATACGTTCGCTCGTGGCCTTGCGGCAGCGGCGGCTCCCGGCCCACCGCCATTATCCGCTACCGATAGGCGCCATCGAGAGTCTCGAGCATCGTAGCTGACCGAGATCTCACCGGCTTCGCCTGTCTGGAACGCATGCTTCAACGCGTTGATCACGAGCTCGGTCACGATCAACCCGAGGCTCACGGCCTCGCTCGATGTCGCCGCGCCGCGAGTGGCCTGCACCACAATTGACAGCGGTCTACGGTCACCGATCATCGATTTCGCCAGGCTGTCGCACAGCTTGGTTAGATAAGGCCCGATCTCGATGCTCTCGTTCAATCCCGAGGCCCGCAATTGCTGCTGCACCGTCGCCACCGACATGACGCGCTGATGGGCATCGTGCAGGTGCAGCCTAATCTCCTCGGATTGCACGGTACGCGCCTTGAGAAGAAGAATGCTTGCGATAATTTGAAGGCTATTGGCGACGCGATGCTGCATCTCCTGCAGCAAAATTTCCTTCTGTCGAAGCAGCTCGTCTTTTTCCCGTTCAGTATCGCGGCGCTGGGTTACGTCCTCTATCGCCAGCAGCAGCGCCGAGGTCGAACCGTCTTCGTCAAACACTTGTCGGGCGTTGAGGAGCATCACGCGTCGGCCGATCGTTGGAAATTCGTGCTCCACCTCATAGGCCTCGACGGTGCGGTGTTTCGGGATTACCTCTTCGAGTACATTGCGAAGAGCCGGAATGTTCCACTGTCCATCGCCCAGAAGGTAGAGCTTTCGGCCTTGCGTGTTGCGCGGCTCCACCGCGAAGGTCTTGTAAAAGGAGCGACTTGCGGCAATTACGCGCAAGTCTCGGTCGAGCACGACAAGGGGCTCCCGAACGGTGTCAACGATGGCCTCGGCCAAGCTATGTCCGTGGGCCTCGTCGGCCAAAGGGTTGCGACCAGCCACGCCGAAAGCCCTTTCCAGAAATGCATTGGACCAGAAATGCATTGGAGCTTATCCGAAAGGCAATCAAAAGCCCACTTGGCCAGGGGCTCGTCCTATTCTGCCTTCTGTTTGGGTGAGATGGGTGACATTTCTTCATACGGCCAGAGCAACCGCGTCAGAATGCCATAGGCCGCAGTGAACGTGGCAACCGCCGACGCCAGCCACGGCTGAGTTTCATGTGTGCCGTATCGGCCCATCGAGAGCAGAAACCAAACCATCGCAGCAAGATAGAGACCAGAAAAGATCCAGATCAGGCAATTAGCCGACGGGAATTTTCCTGGACGATGGTCTGGCTTCTGATTTTTCATTCGGGCTAGTCGGCTGCAAAACAGGCTACACGCCTTAGCCGGGATGCTTGGTCGAATAGTAAGTCTGCGCTTTGGCGAGATTGCCGTTAGGGTCCTTCATGAACTCCGTCTTGGCCTGCTCATTACCGAAGCAGTAGGTCTTGCCCTCTATCGATCCATTGACGGAACAATCCGTCTTGATGTCCTTCTGAAGAGCGAGACCCTCCGCACACATGTTGTCAAACTCACCGTTCGTGGCGGCAAACGCCGCTGTGGCGAGCCCAAACAATAAAGCGCCCGCGATTGCGGACGTGAAAATGTTGTTCATTGATTATCTCCTGGTGGGGGGCTTGTGGGAGTTTGTCCACAATGTACAATAACGCGAAGCGTCCGGTATTGTTCCGCGACGTTCAAGTATTGGAGCCATGCATCCCCTTTTTCTTCGTGAACTTGATGGTCGTAAGCGGGGTGCGCTAATTTTCTCCGCCAATATTTTGGCGACCGCACTCGCGCAATTTCGGACATTTGGACGGCGGAGTTCTCAGAAAAGGCTACGGTTGGTCCGCCGGAGATGACGTTGACCAAGATCAGGATCTGCCACAACACGACCTATCGCTACACCGCGCCAGTAAATCCGGGCCCCCACCGCCTCATGCTGCGCCCGCGCGAGAGCCGCGAGCTGCGCCTCCTGTCAAACGAGATCACCATTAAGCCCCATGCCGAGTTGACCTGGGCCCTTGATGTCTCCGGCAACGCGATTGCGACAGCCACATTCGCCAGTACGGTCGATACTCTCGCCATCGACGCGGTGAGCGAACTCCAGCTCAGCTCCAAAGCTTGGCCGATCTTCCCCATGGCCGCGTCCGCCATCAATTACCCGTTTCTGTATGCCGATGATGAGTGGACCGACCTCGGCGCACTTGCGATCCAGCAATACGAAGATCGAGACGGAAAAGTGCGCGCCTGGGCCAGAGGCTTTGCCGGCAACAACCCGATCGACACGCTGACACTCTTGAAGAACATCAGCGCCGGCATTCACGACAGGAGCCAGTATGAGAGCCGTGAAGTTGAGGGCACCCAGACCCCGACGCAGACACTCGACCAATGCCGTGGCTCGTGCCGGGATTTCGCTGTGCTGTTTGTCGAGGCCGTCCGGTTGCTTGGCTTCGGCGCGCGGATCGTATCCGGCTATCTCTACAATCGCGACAAAAGCAGCATCGGTTCTGCAGATGCAGGCTCCACCCATGCCTGGGCCGAAGTCTATTTGCCGGGTGCGGGCTGGATCACCTTCGACCCTACAAACCTGAGCGTTGGCGGTTTCAACCTGATCCCCGTCGCCGTCGCCCGGGACATCAAGCAAACAATCCCCATTACCGGTTCATTCGCTGGTCCAAACGATGCCATGAGCTCAATGGAGGTGGCCGTGGACGTCGTGGGCATCTAGCGGTTTCTGTCGTGCCCGCTGCTGGCACTTAGATGGTGTAATCGGCCGGCGTACTTGTGGATAGCTGAAGATTTGGGGTGCTGCGCTTCAGGCTGATGGTGAAACGAGGTCACCGTTTAGGGCCTCAAGCATCAGAAGGAGAAGCGGACATCAACGCTGGCGCTGGGCATATCCGCTCTTAGTTGGAAAGCTCACTAAACCGATATCCGATGTCCGCTAATGACCCAAAGTGGAATTAGACCTCGAAGAGTGCGGCAGCCGCACGCGGGTCTCGCCACGTTGCCGAGCGCTGCCCCTGCGGCCCGTGAGCGATGGCTGGGCGTCGTGCTAACTTGCCCCGTTCGGTCCATGTCGACCAACTGAACATCGGCGTATTGTTGAGGCCGTGCCTTTGTGCAAGTGCGAGGCCGGATCGCGATGCTCCTGACCAACTACGTTGCCGATCAGATATGGCTTTGTGCGTATCCCGTTCGACTGGCGGGTACGAAATTCGAGGCACGTATGACGACGATCCGCCTCTCCTCCGGCGAGGTCTTGCTGCATTCGCCCTGCCACATCACCGCGGAAATTGCCAAGGAGATTCTGGCACTCGGCCCGGTAGCCCACATTGTGGTCCCTGGAAATTTCCATCACTTGCACGCGGCCTCGGCGCAGGCCGCATTTCCAGACGCAAAAACGTGGATCTGCCCTGGCATCGAGAGGAAGCGTCCCGATCTTAAATACGATGGCATTCTCGGTGACGTGTCCCCAGCGGACTGGGCGAAGGAGATCGACCAGGTGCTCCTGCAAGGGGCGCGTATCATGAGAGAGGTTGCGATGTATCACCGCGCCAGTCGGACTCTGATCCTTGTTGACCTCATCGAGAACTTTACCGACGCGACGCCCAACATTGGGGGCGCACTAAAGTTCTGGTTCAAACACGTGATGCGCATGTGGGAGAATCCCCGTCCCGCGCCGGAATACCGGATGGGGTGGAGCAACCGAATCGCGGCGGCGAAGTCGCTTCGGCGCATATTGACATGGGACTTTCGGCAGATCGTATTGTCCCATGGCGATCTGATCGATCGTAACGCGCATGAAGTTGCGGCCGAAGCCTGGGCAGGAGTTCTGTGGCGGTAGAGCGCCGAGATCGGCTCGGCGCATAAACAATGAAATCGCGAGCAAGACGGCATGGGTTCTAGAGCCCCATCCGCGCAAGGCCCGTCTGCGGTGCCACGGTGGACCCTCCTAAATTGCTGGCCGATCGGTGCATTGCGAATGAACGTCTGCTTATGGCACTTAGCAGACACCGCTGCAGACGCTGAGCATGTCCGCTTTAGGGAATAAAGCAGACATCCCCAATCAGTCCGCTGATGTCCGCGAATGACCCTAAGCGGACATTTGTCCTGATGACACAGATGGTCACTGCGCAAGGCGCTGCGAGGTCAAAACGGCCGCACAACCGCTCCTCGATCGCCGAAGGACGCGAGCGGCGCGTGGCGACGCTGAGCATGTCCGCTTTTAAAAGTTAAAGCGGACGTCTCGCCTGGTGGCGCGCTTCACCCGCTAACGGGGTTGATTTTCTGCGGTACAGCCGCAGTACCCCGGGCATGGCCCAACCCACCTTAACGGCTACTTGCGGTACTTGCGCTTCTTGGTTGGCGTTGGCGTCAGGTCGGCTATGCAGCTAGCCATGAACGCTTCCCACGCCCCTCGCCGGAACGGCAAGGTTGCCTGCTGCGCCTTCTCAAAACAGAAGGCTTCGATTTCCCATGGTGCAGCCGAAGCGAGGGGCACGCTCGTCAACGCTAGAAAGGTGACCGCCACCAGCGCACATTTCGGTTTCAACGTTTGGCTCCTTACCTTCCAACTAGGGCCCCCAAAAGGGAAAGTGGACATCCCTAATTCGCGCGCTGATGTCCTCTAATGCCCCAAAGCGGACATGCGACTATTCCTCGAAAGCGAAGATCTGCTTCCAGTCCTCCTTCATGCTGATAGTGATCCAGGCCTTTTCTTCGACCTCGTCGTAAAGCACCTGGGTGAAGATTCCGACCTACGTGTCCGGCAATCCGCCGCTGGCCCACAGGCATACTCGCGCTTAGCATCGTCATGCAGCACCAGCATCGCTAAACGCGCGCCATCATCCGCTGTCGTGTATTCCAGGGCGCCAAACCTGCCCTAACATGGCATCGCCTCGTCCTTAGAGGGGCGCGCTCTAGAGGCGTCTTGATCGCGGGACCAGGTGCGGGATCCTTGCGTTTAGGCCCGATTAAGCACTCCGGCCGCATAACCGTCCCAGCGTTGATGAGGAACTTGAGCTCGTGAGGGTGACTTCTCTCCTTCTGGCTATCGCCGGGGTCATGCTCGCCGCCGGGCTGCCAGGTTCAAGCCGCTCTTTTGCCCAGGAGTTGCCGTGGCTCGTTTCACCCGTTCCGGCGGCTCCGGTCGCTCCGGCCGCTCCGGTCGCTCCGGCCTGGCTCCAGGCCCATGTGGGCGATGGCGACGGTCAAATCTCAGCCGTGGTGTTGCAGCGGGCGCGCGGGTTCTACCTGCAAAAGGTGCGCGAAGGCGCGGTCAACAACCCCTGCTACTTTGCTTTTGACGCGACGCGTCCCGCAGGTCCTGGGCGCCGGTTCTACGTGATCTGCGAAGCCGACGGGACGTTCCTCGCGGTCCCGGCGGGCCACGGCAGCGGCCGCAATTTGAGCGGCATCGCGGATTTCTCGAACGATGCGCATTGCGCGAAGAACTTCAGCAATGCGGAAGACTCCAAGCTGACGACAGGCGGGGGCTACGTGACGGCCGAGATCCGGACGTCCTTCAAAGGATACTATCGTGCGGGCGCGACATTAGAGCCCCTGCTCCGCTCTTTCTTGCAGTTCGAGGGTGAGGGTGTCACCGCCAACGCCCGGGAGCGGGCCATCGGCGGGCATCCAGGTGTGATCGTATCGTGGATCTGCCGGATCAAATATCCAAGCAGCCCCTACGCGGACGAGGACGGCTACGTGCCGTACGGCAAGCTGATCGACTATAGCGCCGGGCGCAGCAACGGCTGCACCAGTTGGCCCCCGTCAGACGCCGAGAAGATTTTGGCGCTGGCGGATAACAAGTCGACGACGGTCTATATCTATCCCGAAGCAACCGACGTCGTTGCCGTGGGCCGCGCGGTGAGGGCCGGCCAGTCTTTGTCGAGAAGTGGATTGTATTGGAACTTGTCCTGCCTGCGCGAGATCGGCGCGCCGAACTTTTGGCCGAAGGAGACCCTCGAGCCGGCTCTCGTCCAATATAAAGAGGATCACCCGCCGGCGCGGTCGCAACCCTTGCCGATCTGCAAGAGGCCGTGAGACTTATCTCCGTGTTTGAACCCTGTCGTATGATCGCATTCGCTCCACGACGTAAAGGGCGAAATTCGCTACATCGACGAAGGTGCCCAGGTCAGCGTCCAGGGCAACAGCAACGGCTACGGCAAGGGCGACTTCGAGATCTTGGTTAAGGTGGGTGCGCTCAGCGCGGGAGATTTCCTACTCTAGTCGAAACCAACGTCTGCTTCCGGCACTTAGCGGACATCGATACCGACGCTGGAGATGTCTGCTTTCGGGAGTAAAGCAGACATTCCTGATCCGCGCTCTGATGTCTGCCAATGACCCGAAGCGGACCCCCAATGTCCCCGTTCTTGAGAGCACGTGGCCAATGACGGCTTGCAAACTTAGGTCAGGTGCAGCCAGCCTTACCCATTGGCGCGGACGCTCAGATCATCAGTCCGCGACCATGACCCCCGGCGGCTGCCAAGAGCCTTCGCCCGGCGGCAGGACTGAGGGCGCCTCGGTCTTTGGCCAGTAGAGCCGCATGACGAGATAGATCGGGCCGTCCGGAGCGGGCAGCCAGTTGGATTGCTTATCGGCGCCCGGCAACTCATTCTGGATATAGAGGGTCAGCGAGCCGTCCTCATTTTTCTTCAACTCCGGCAGCATCGGCGAGTTTATAAGGTAGCGGTCGATCGGATTCTTGATCAGCAGCTGCGTCTTGCCGTCATACATAGTGACAGACCAGAAGGCATTGACCGGCGGATACTCACCCTTCGCGAAGGTCAGCGTGTAATTGGCATCGCTGCCATCGAGCGTTTGGCCGTCCGCATCAACGCGGGTCAGCGGATAGGTCGCCTCCACCGCATCATTGCCGTAGATGCCGCCTTTGGCGCCAGCGGCACGCAACAGCCAATTACCGTTGAAGAAGGCACGGTCGCCAAACCACGAGGCGAGCTTCCAGCCGTTGACGTCTTTCGGGTAAGAGACCAGGTATTCGTCGATCTTCTTGTCGCCTTGCTTCATGCCGAGGCCTACCTCAAGCCTGTGGCCGAGCGGCAGCTCGTGGAAGTCGAAGCTCTTGCCGGCGCCGACACCGATCTGTGCGAGCTTGGCACGGATGTCCTTCTCATCCTCGCCCGGCGGCGCGAACTGAAGTGCAAAGTCGAGATATTCGAAGAAGTGGGCCTTCATCAGGTCCTTGTCGATCTTGGGAAAGTCGATCTCAGGCGCTGGCGGCGGGGCGGCAGTCCCGAGATACGACGAGAGCGTCTGCACCTTGTAACCGGCTTGAACCTTCTTCACGTTGTCGATGTCGTCCGGACCGAAGAGCTGGGTGCGATAGCCGGCCACCGAGAATTGCGTCGAGGACCGGAACACTTTCTTGATGCCCTTCGGCGCTTCGCCCTGCCAATCGGGGCCGACCACCATGTAGTCGCCGGCTTCGTTGCCGGTGGAACGGCTGCCGATATAACCGTAGTTGAAAGTGTTGCCGTCCTCGAGCTGCACCGCGTAGTAGCGATCTTTCTCGACCTCCGGCACAGACAAGACGATGGGCTCGGCTCGCAGGTCCAGCCAAGCGAAGGAATAAGGTGTGTCGCTGTTCGGCGTGACGATAGCCGTGTCCTTGTAGGTGAACACGCGCGCCTCGTTCTTGATTTCGTTGAAAGGTGCCTTGAACTGCCCGGAGTCGCGGTCCACGGCGTAGGCATACATCACCGCGTAGTTCATCACGATCGGGAGACCGTAGACGAAGCCTTCCTCGGCGATGTGCTTGGCTTCCAGGATGCCAGGCCACTCCTCGGCTTTGGCCACTTGCGGGGAAAGCAAAAAGATGGCGAGGCCGAGCCAAATAAACGTTGGCTTGAAAAGGCGCTTCGTTCGTAACAACATCAAATTCACTCGCTTCGTGCACAGAGAGTCGTCATCACCCGGCAGGGCACCAAGTGCACGCCCCTATTTAGCAATAATACACGCCCACCGCGCAGCGCCTTACCGTCCGTCTTGCGACGCCGGCGTAACTCATCGGTGTCAGAGGCCTGCCGATGATGGCCTGGGCTTCTGTGACGAATCCGGACTTACTGCTGGGAATGAGATCTCCGTTCCAAAGGAAGGCCGCCGCTCCGGCCGCAATTGCCAACGCGACAAGCGCTAGTGTCTTCATTGATCTGTTCATGGTTATTGTCCTTTCGCTGCTGAAGCCGGAGGCAGCTCATCAAGCTTCGCAAGCGCTTCTACATCCAACTTGGTCGCGCCTTCTGGAGGCTTGAACTCGAACGCAGTCTGATCCATCGCCGCGTCCGTCTTCCAGTCTTTTATCACGAGCGTATATTGGGGCGCTCCGCCGACTGCCTTGCTCGTAATGACAAGCTTCCGCGGGATCGGATTGGCGCCAACCTCCACCCAAAGCTGCCAGTCAACATCCTGGTTTCGGAATGCGAGGTGATCGCACTCGACACCGTCGATAACGCCGCGGCCGATGTGCTTGGACTCGATCACGTCAGCGCTCAGCGTGTCGTATACATTGGCGAGCAGGAGATCGGCTCCCGGAAGCGCCCATCCACGGCCTCGCAACGTGTCAATCAGCTGATCAACCGATCCGGCAGCATCTAGCTGCGCGTAGCCATTGATGTTCTTGCCATACACAGTGAGTTTTTTCCCGTCGAAAAACATTTCCACGTCGGCATAGCCGCCGGTGCGCGTGGCTCGAAGCTCGGTTGGACGGCGCAAGAGCAGCGTACCGGAACTGGCGAACTGGATCTTCTCCATATCGGGCGTGATCACCTCTAGGGTCGAATCAAAGGTCGCAGATATGGTTTTCTGGCTGGCAAGATAGTCCGACATTGCCTTCAGGATCTGAAGGGCGTCGTCGCCCGCAGCCTGCGCATGCCGTATCGGACTAGCGGCCAATCCCCACAGCGAAACCGCAAGAACCAACCCTGTTAAAGTTTTTCTTCTCGACCACGACATTCTACAGTCTCCCTCGTTCACCCCGGGTGTAGTGGAGTTTTGCGCATCAAAATGTGACGCCTCAATGTCTCCGGGGAGAATGTCTGTCGGTTCATGTGGTCGGCGAAGCGGCTGAAGACGCCACATTCCAGGGCCAAAGCAGCCACAAATCACGCCTACGGAAACGCTGAACCATTCGGTTGTGATGCCGTCGGGGCGGCTTTCTCATGCGACTTCCTCGTTCACCTCATTCAGGAGAGCCAAAATGTTCGCGGCCAGGAATTTATCCAGGTTTGCAGCAACGGGGGCTTTCGCCGTGTTTCTCAGCCTTGCCGGAGATGACACCCAATTGATGCACTCCAAGAGGTGGGGAAAATGATGAAGATCAATGCCAAGATCACCCTGAAAGCTTGGCGCCTAGGATGTTGCTTCCGAGATCCTGCAACCCTTGAGCGCTACTCCCATGATCTCCTGCATGCGGGACTACCGCCGTCATAGCGCGGCTACACATCGCTGGTCGGGTCGCTGATGTCCATGCTTAGGTGCTTGGTGGTGGGACACTCGCGCCAGAAAGCATATTGATCATGTGGGAAGATTGATTGTCCCAATTTTTTGCTGAGTTGTTGATTTACTTCAATTGGCGTAGTCCGCCCTGGGCACCTTTCTGGATACGACCACCCCCGACGTCCTCCCGGCTTACGAGAAAGCCCTTAAATACCGAAGGTGCTCAGTTACCCCGTAGATGCTCACGTATCAAACATGAGCATCTTCGAGACTGATCAGCACCTTCAGGCATGTATCAATAAGGTCCGCTTTTTGTCGCAGACCGGACATGAATTGATGATGGGCGCGAAGTCTGCTTATGACCCCAAAGCTGACGTTCTGCGTCAGCACCTCGCCTAGTGCCGTGATTGGTGGCCGTGAGGTAGTCAGGCGCGCTCGTCTTCAATAAGAGCCCTCATGCAGGTTACACGCGTTCCTATCGCGCGCTAGAGTAAGAAAAATCATCACGAAAGGGAGGTTACGCAATGCCCTCCAAAGTGAGCACGATCGCCGCGTGGGCGTCGATCGTTGGAGCGGTGCTCCTGATAGCTATCGCTTTCGTTTCATACCGCGTAGTTCTCGTACAAAGGCATTTGCAGGCGGTGCAAGCAGAACTTGCGGATGCCAAGGAACGAGGTGTTCAAAGCGAGCGGCAAGTTGCCGATCTAAAAAATCAGGCAGAGAGCCTAAAGTCCGAGCTTGAAAAGGCAAATGGTCAGGCCAACGCGCTCCAAACCAAGTTGGATGAGGCTACCGCAGAGGCCAAATCAGCCCAATCGCAGCTGGCGGAGACGCAGTCTCAACTGGAAGCAACCCGAAGCGAACTTGAGAGCGCTAAGGAGGCGGTAGAGAAAGCGGCCGCTGAGCGCAAGGCGCTACAGGCTAAATTGGATAATGCCACGTCAGAGGCTAACTCAGCCCAATCCCAGCTTGAGGAGACGCAGTCTCAACTGGAAGCAACCCGAAGCGAACTCGAGAGCGCCAAGCAGGCGGCTGATCAGGCAAAAGAGCACGTGGCAGAGCTTGAGCAAAAGGCCGCTAGTCTCAACTCAGAGCTTCAGAAGTCGGATGGCCAGCGCATTGAACTTCGGGAGAAATTGGATAAGGCCGGATCGGAGATTGAGCGGCTCAAAAATGAGCTCGATCAAGCGCAACGTGCCAAAAGTCTTTGAGCCGCAGATCATCGGCCAAAGCATGGATTTTGCTCGTTCTTTCGCCGCGCGAGCGCCCAATCTCTTCCGCGAACTCCCCCTTTTTGAGCCAGCGATCGAGCAGACAGCTCCCCCACGGTCGCCTTCGCCCTGACGCCTGGCAATGTCGCCGACATCATCATGGCCATTCCGCTCCTGGCCGCCGTGGACAAAGCCCAGAACGAAAGATCAAGGCTGTCATCCAATCAACCGCCACCCGCCGAACCCCATACCGTCTCGATCAAAAGACCTATCTTTGACGTAATGTCATCGAGCGCATGTTCTGCAAGTTGAAAAACTAGCGACGCATCGCAACCCGACATGATCGCCACGCCCAAAACTACCCTCTCAGGACTCGCACTCGCCGCCATCATGTGTCGGTGGATCTGAATCAGTCCCCAACCTAATTCCAACCGGCGCAGCGCGCTGCTGCACTGCAAACACCTCGCGGCGATGAGTGAGTGTTGGTTGCTAAGCCCGGCCCTGTAGGGGGGTGAGC
The DNA here is from genome assembly GCA_963732955.1 of uncultured Alphaproteobacteria bacterium. Lineage (GTDB taxonomy): Bacteria > Pseudomonadota > Alphaproteobacteria > Rhizobiales > Methyloligellaceae > Methyloceanibacter. Next base: position 38,362 of record CAVTBH010000004.1, on the reverse strand, counting down.
TGAAGCGGAGGCAATGTCGCCCGGGTTCGCTTGTTACCTTAGGCGTTACCTATAGCGATTTTTGACGTTCTCGCCGCTCCTAGATATCGATTAAGTCATTGATCTTACTGGTAGCGGAGGAGGGACTCGAACCCCCGACACGCGGATTATGATTCCGCTGCTCTAACCAGCTGAGCTACTCCGCCATTTGACTGGAAAGTCGGCGATATAAGGAGCGCCAATAGCGGGTGTCAAGCAAACGGCGTGCGTGCACAATGGCGCGGCCCACGGGCCATTTGAGCCGCGCCCGGAGCGGTTGCGGCCTGGCAATGCGTGCCGGCACCAGCGCCCTGGCACGTCCCGAACGCGCCATCTCGTGCGCATGTTCACGCGCGAAGCCGTAGCCGGGCTGCTTGACGAAGCGAAGCATGGTGAAGAGGCCGAACGGCATCAGCGACCTCCGCTCGGCGAGGCGCAAGTCGTCGCAGACGAGAACCCGGTCGAGATCGAACACCGCGTGCCAGCCGATCGAGTTCGCCAGCGGCGCGAGCCTCCGCTCGAAGAAGCCGCGAACCCCGTGCTCCTGGCTGAAGTGATTGACGAGGATCACCTCGCCACCGGCGGCGCACACCCGCTCGAGCTCGCGCATCACCTTCTCGGGATCCGGCACCACCGTCATCACATACATGGCGACCACGGTGTCGAAGCTCTCATCGGGAAAGGCGAGCGCGCCGGCGTCCATCTCGTGGAGCGCGGCGATGTTTTCGAGCCCTGCCCGGTCCACGCGACCCCGCGCCTTGTCCAGCATCTCCGGCGAGAGGTCGATGCCGGTGACGGTGAGATGCGATCCGTAGCAGGGGAGCGACAGCCCGGTGCCGACGCCGACCTCGAGCACCCGGCCCCTTCGCCGGTTGATGATCTTGACCGAGTGCTTGCGCCCGGACTCGGCAACGGTGCCGAAGGTGAAGTCATAGATCGGGGCCCAACGCCGATAGGCGTCGCGCACCGAGGCCGCGTCCAACAGAGATGCTTTGTGACCCAATCGACCCTCTCCACTTCAGGCCCGTGCCCGGGCACGCCGCTATTCTAACTGGGGTCCGACCCCTTTCACCTTCTACCTTGGTCCAGCCGCCAAGGCCTCTCCACCCGTGGCCGCCGCGCTTGGCCGCGCCGCCGCTTCGTCCAGCCTCCCGCCGGCGCCAGCGGACCTGATCCAGCCGCCGCCGAGCAGCCGCTCGCCGCCGCCATCGGCGGCATAAAGCACACAAGCCTGTCCGGGGGAAACGCCATCTTCACCGTCGGCAAGCTCGACCGTCACCCCCGCCGCCGCGACCCGCAAGGTCGCCGGCTGCAAGGCGCCGCTCGAGCGGATCCTCGCCAGCACTTCCTTACCCTGAGGCGGCACCGCCTCCAAGATCTCATCGCCGAGCCAGTTCACATCCCGCAAGCTGATGTGTCGTGCGCGCAACCACTCCCTCGGACCAACCACCACCTCGCGGCGAGTGGCATCGAGCTTGACCACGTAGAGCGGCTCCGCGGCGGCGACGCCGATGCCGCGGCGCTGACCGATGGTGTAGTTGATGATGCCGCGATGGCGGCCAAGCACCCGCCCATCGACGTGGACAATATCGCCGGCCTCGGCGGCGCCCGGCCTGAGGCGCTCGATGATCTGGGTGTAGCGTCCCGTCGGCACGAAACAGATGTCCTGGCTGTCCGACTTCTCCGCAGTGACGAGCCCGAACTCGCGGGCGAGCTTGCGCGTCTCTTCCTTCTCCAGATCACCGAGAGGGAAGCGCAGGAAGTTGAGCTGCTCGCGCGTGGTCGCGAACAGGAAGTAGCTCTGATCGCGCTCGGCGTCGCGGGCCCGGTAAAGATCGAAGCCGTGCTCGCCAGGCCTGCTCTTGACGTAGTGGCCGGTGGCGAGGGCCTCGGCGCCGAGTTCTTCGGCGGTCTGCAACAGGTCCTTGAACTTGATCTTCTGGTTGCAGGAGACGCAAGGCACGGGGGTCTCGCCGGCAAGGTAGCTGTCGGCGAACTCGCCCATCACGGCCTCGGCGAAGCGGGTCTCGTAGTCGAGCACGTAATGGGGGATGCGAAGCGCCTCCGCTACCCGCCGGGCATCGTGAATGTCCTGGCCGGCGCAGCATGCGCCCTTGCGGCCGACCGCCTTGCCATGGTCGTAGAGCTGGAGGGTGATGCCGACGACGTCGTAGCCCTCCCGTTTCAGCAGCGCCGCCACGACGGAGGAATCGACTCCTCCGGACATGGCCACCACCACCCTGGTGTCGGCGGGGCTTCCCGGCAAATGAAGGCTGTTGAGCCTGGCAGGCTTGAGTGAGACCACGGGTCTAAGCTCGGAGTTCGAAATGGTACGGCCACGATGCTCCAAGCATCTGACCCCGGGGCCGAAGCTGCCACGGGGGGCTGGCGCTCTTGGGCTGAAGATAGGAGCGCCCCCTGCCCCATGCAAGCCAAAGCAGAGGCCGAAATCGCAGGCAAGTAGGTCCCGAACAGAGACCAAAAGTGACTGTTTTTAAGTGATTTGCTGTGGTTTTCTTTACCTCCGAGCTTAGGTAAATCTTAAATGGGCTCAGGTAGTGTCCAGTTACGTTCGCTCCTTCGGCGCGCGTCGTTGCTCCCTGAGCTTGTGGTGTTGTGAGTCCCCATGTCCGATCCTTTTAGGCCTCGAGTCAGATATGTGATTGGCCCCGACGGTAGTCCGCTCACCGTCGCCGATCTGCCTCCCAAGGACACCAAACGCTGGGTCATCCGCCGCAAGGCCGAGGTTGTTGCCGCGGTCCGTGGCGGCTTGATCAGCCTGGAGGAGGCTTGTGAGCGCTATACGCTCACGGTCGACGAGTTCCTGAGCTGGCAGCGCTCGATCGACAAGCACGGCCTGCCCGGCTTGCGTGCCACCCGTATCCAGGAATATCGCGGCTAACACTCCGGTTGAACTGAACCCGCCACGCTTGGCTCACGCCCGCGGGCAGGATCGTTGCGGCTGTGCTAAGCCTCTCCGATGCGGCCAAAGGCGATCTGCACCATCGGCTATGAGGGCGCCACCGTCGACGCGTTCCTGCGCGCCCTGAAAGAGGCGCACGTCGAACTCGTGGTCGACATCCGCGCGGTCGCCGCTTCGCGCAAGAAGGGCTTCTCTAAGAATCAGCTTGCGGCTCACCTTGGCAACGCCGGCATCGCCTACCGCCACCTGCGCGGGCTTGGCACACCTAAGCGCGGCCGCGACGCGGCCCATGCCGGAGACCTCGACACCTTCGAGAGCGTGTTCCTCGCTCACATGGAAGAACCCGAGGCCCAGTTCGATCTGACCGAAGCGGTTGCGCTGGCCAAGGAGCGCCAGATCTGCCTGCTGTGCCTCGAGCGTGACCCAAATCATTGCCACCGCCTGATCGTGGCGAAGCGCATGGCCCAAGAGACCGGACAGGCCCTCGGCCATTTGTTCGCCGATCTGCCAGCTGGTCCCTGATCACCCACGGCCGCGGAGGCTGGTCTCATATGACCATCTGCAAATGGTGCCTTGCCGCCTATGGGCTTGTCGCGCTGCTCGCCCTCGCCGTGATCCCCATGAGCGCCTTGGGCTGGATCGCGCCGGACCCGTTGTCGGCCGTGCCCGCGATCCTCGTCGGCACGCCATGGAGCTTCCTGCTGGTCTCGTTGGAGGTGACGGACTCGGTTTCGCTCAACGTCCTTCTCGTCGCCCTGGCAATGCTGATCAATGGCACCCTGATTTTTCTGCTGTGCCGCTTGATCGCCCGGTGGCGCCAAACATGACGGACCCTATGCTGCGTCCTTGCGGCGGCGGCCGCGCTCTCGGCGGCGGCTGCGCTGCCGTCCCGCGTAAGTCCGAAGGGTGGCGGATGCGCCTCGCGATAGAGGCTGCAATTCGGGCAGGCGGCGATCCTGCCACAGCGCTCCCGCCAACACGTCACCTCGCCGAATTCTGCCAACATAAGCCGCTCGAGATGATCGGTGATCGAGGCCATGACGTAGATGAGTTCGCCGGCGACGGACGTCGACCCCAGGAATTGCGCGGCCTGATAGCTGGTCGCAAAAGCGGTCAGCCTGTCTTTGATCTCGCCGCATCGCAGCTTCTCGACATGGCTCGCCTGCGGACTGACGAAAACCACCCGGTCCGCGACCTCAAGCGCTTGCCGCGCGACCTTGCGGTGGTTCTCCCCGCCCTTGCCCGAATAGTCGGACACGGTGCCGATCACCATGGTCTTCCGCTCGGCTAGGTCCGACCGTCAGAGATTGGCGATCACGCGGCCATCGCCGTTCCTCCCGGCATCGACGCGGCACTCCCCTGCCGAAGACAAAACCGCGCCGATCAGGCGGGTGGTGGTGGTCTTGCCGCAGCTGCCGGTTACCCCCACATAGGTTACGTCACTTCGCGTGAGGCGCCGCTGCCGCGCCCGCCACCACAGTGAGCTCCGTTTCAAGGCTGCAGACGTTTCACGGTATAACCGCTTCAGAGGCTTGACGATCGTGCGCCGCCCCTGCCTCACCAGGCCGGAGAGAGCCGTTCGCCACTTAGCCGGATTCCGGGCGCCCTCACCTCTCAGGGGTCTTCCCAACTCCATGGTGTTGCGGGGCCTCGAAGCCATACGAAAACGGTGTTTTGGCCCGATCTGGGCGACAACTCGGGAAAGGAACGGCAGACGGCCCCGTGGACCCGACCAAATTTCCTGGTTGGAACGTGACACTCGCAATGTGTCTTTAATAGCGTCGTGATTCCGAGACCAGGCCTGACGGGGGTAGACCGCGACGATGTCTTCTGAAACAGACGTGAGAAGCGAAAGCGACGAGGTCGAGCATGACGACATCATGTACCCGTCGGCGATTCCCTTCGTCCTGATGCATCTCGGCTGCTTTGCGGCGATCTGGACCGGGGTGACGCTCGAAGCCGTCCTCCTTGGCATTGGGCTCTATTGGCTTCGCATCTTCGGCATCGGCGCCGGTTATCACCGCTACTTCTCGCATCGCGCTTACTCCACCAGCCGGGCGTTCCAATTCTTCCTGGCGGTGCTGGCGCAGAGTACCAGCCAGAAGAGCATTCTGTGGTGGTCGGCCAAGCATCGGCATCACCACCTGCACTCCGATACCGCCGAGGACGTGCATTCACCGCGGCACAAAGGCTTCTTCTATAGCCATGTCGGCTGGATCTTTTCCCGGAAGCACGACAAGGCCGACCTGACCAAGGTTGCGGATCTGGCGCGCTATCCCGAGTTGATGTGGCTGCACAAATACGAACTGATCCCTGCGGTCGCCCTCGCCGGTCTCTGCTTTCTCGTCGCCGGCTGGCCCGGTCTCGTGGTCGGCTTCGTCTGGAGCACGGTGCTCGTCTACCACGCCACGTTCTGCATCAATTCGCTCGCCCATGTCCGCGGCAGCAAGCGCTACGTGACCGGTGACGATTCCCGCAACAACCTGCTGCTCGCGATCTTCACCATGGGCGAGGGCTGGCACAACAACCACCACGCTTATCAAGGTAGCGTCCGGCAGGGCTTCAAATGGTGGGAGCTCGACCCGACCTACTACTTGCTGCGGGCCCTGTCGTGGACCGGATTGGTGTGGGACCTCAAGACCCCGCCAGCGCAGGTCTTGCGCAACGAGCAACGCCTTGGCGTTCGCGTCGTCAACCGGGCCGCCGAGGAGCTTGTGGCCCATTTCAATCCCGAGCGCATTGCCCTCGCCATCACCTCAACGCTGCACGCCCCCGAATTGACGGCACTCCAGGACAGCCTGGTGCGCGCCCGTCACCGCACCAGCGAGGTGCTGCAGAATTTGCATCTCCCGCACATCCCAAGCCGCGACGAATTCGTGCGCGAGGCCAAGGCCATGTTCGCAAGGACGCGCTCCCTCGAGGAGATCGTCGATCGCGCGCACGAGCTGCTGCTTGCCGCTGTCGGCACCCGCCTCGCCGCTTCCCGTCCCTAATCGGCGCCTCGACCGAAGCCTAGCGGCGGACGTGCTCGGCTTCCGCCCGCTGCCGCCAATATCGCGCCCGCAGGCGGGGCGCTATCAGCCAGGCAATCGGCGCCGAGAGGATGATGCTCGTCGCCACGACGATCACGATCCAGAACCCGGCGTCGGCATTCAGAGCGGGCACCGTCAAAGCGAGGAGGATGCCGACGCCGAAGATAACGGCGCCGACCATAGGGTAGATCAGAGCGGCAATCCGCAGCCGCATCATGGATTCCTGCGACATCAGCCTTCCTTCGTCTCATCCCTAAAACCGGGCAACTCACAACGAGCCCTCCGCCCAGCTTCTCACGAAACCGGAAGAAAACGAATAGTTCTGACCTCGGGGTGACAATCGCCGTCCGAACGCCGTAACCTCCCGGTCCCGCCGCGTCGAGCCAGGGTGAAGGTATGCCGTCCCCTAAGAAAACCGCCCCAAGACGCGACGGCTCTCCCCTTCTCGTGGATCTCGCCCTCCAAGGCGGAGGCGCGCACGGCGCTTTCACCTGGGGCGTGCTGGACCGGCTCCTGGACGAGCCGAACATCCAGATCGAGGGCATTTCCGGTACCTCCGCCGGCGCCATGAATGCGGCCGTCCTCGTTAGCGGCTACGCGGCCGGCGGCGCCGAGGGCGCCAAAGCGGCGCTCGAGCAATTCTGGCGGCGTGTCTCCGAAGCGGCCTTGCTCAGCCCGTTCCGGCGCACGCCGCTCGACATGGTGCTCGGGCGCTGGACGCTGGACACATCGCCCATGTTCCTGACGCTCGACCTGATGGCGCGCATCTTCTCGCCTTACGACCTCAATCCCCATGGCGCCAACCCATTGCGCGACATCCTCGCGGGCTGCATCGACTTCAGGCACCTCGCCGAGGCGCCGATGAAGCTGTTCGTCACCGCCACCAACGTGCACACCGGGCGCGGGCACATCTTCCGCAACGCCGAGCTGACGCCAGAGGTCTTGCTCGCCTCCGCCTGCCTGCCGACGATGTTTCAGGCCATCGAAATCGACGGCGAGGCTTATTGGGACGGCGGCTATTCCGGCAATCCAACAATCACGCCTCTGATCCGGGAATGCGAATCGAACGATACCATCCTGGTGCAGGTCAATCCTGTCGAACGGCCCGGCACGCCGCGCAGCGCCCGCGACATCGTCAATCGCGTCAACGAGGTTTCCTTCAATGCGACCTTGCTCAAGGAGCTGCGGATGATGGCGGTGCTGCGTCAGGTTTCCGACCCGGGCAAGAGCGAGGGTGCCCGCTGGGCCCGCATGCGCACCCATCGCATCTCGAGCGCCACCATGACCGAGCTCGGCTATTCCTCGAAGCTCAATGCCGAATGGGATTTTTTCGTCATGCTGCGCAACGAAGGACACCGCTCGGCGGAAAGCTTCCTCGATGCGCACGCGTCGGATCTTGGCGTGCGCTCCACGCTAGATCTCGACGCTCTTCTCGACCATATCTAAAACCGATGCCCACCGATCGCCAAACCCGCGTCATGCTCGCGATCTGCACGACGATCCTGGTCACGGCGGCGCTTTACTTCACCCGGCCCATCTTCGCGCCGCTCGCCTTCGCCATTTTCATGGTCGCCCTCGTCTGGCCGCTACAGCGCGCGCTGGAAACAAAGCTGCCTCAGGCCGTCGCCTTGTTGCTAACCTTGGCTTTGACCGTGGCCGTGATCGTCGCCGTCAGCTCCATGGTCACCTGGGCCCTGAGCGTCGAACGCCAGTGGTTGCTCGGTCATGCCGCACGCTTCCAGACCGTCTATCTGGAATGGACGCACTGGTTGGAAGCGCATGAGATCTTCGTCGTGGGACCCTTATCCGAACGGTTCGACGTGATGTGGCTCGTGCGCCTCTTTCAAACCCTCATCGGCCACATCAATACCCTCTTCGGGTTCGCCGTCCTCGCCTTCGTGTTCATGATGTTGGCCTTGCTTGAGACCGGCGATTTCCGCGAGCGGCTCGCGCTAGCCAGCAAGCAGGCCAAAGGTCCGGACTTCGTTGAGGTCGGCAAGGCAGTCGGCGCAAAGTTCCGCAAATATATGCTGGTGCGCACCCAAATGAGCGCGCTCACCGGGCTTGCGGTCTGGGGCTTTGCGCTCGTCTCCGGCCTGGAATTGGCTCCGGCCTGGGGCATCCTCGCCTTCGTCCTGAATTACGTCCCCTTTATCGGGTCGTTCGTTGCGACGCTGTTGCCTAGCCTCTTCGCCATCGCGCAATTCGAGACTTGGCAGGACAGCCTCTTTGTCCTTCTCGGAATGTTCGCGATCCAATTTGCCATCGGCAACTATCTCGAGCCGCTGATCGCGGGCGCGGCGCTGTCGCTCTCGCCGTTGGCCGTCGTATTCGCCGTATTCTTCTTCGGATTCCTTTGGGGAATCCCCGGCGCTTTCCTCGGCGTTCCGATCATGCTCGCCATCATCACGCTTTGTGCGCATTATCCTTCGACGAGCTGGATCGCGACTCTCCTGTCCGGCACGCCAAGACCACGTGACGCGAAATGACGCGCGGATCCAATCGGGGACCCCTGGAGGAGCCGCTCATCGATCCTCGCCAGGGCGACGTCGAAACCGACGTGTCGAGCACCAAGCAGCACTCCATGCTGTCGCTTGCCGGCGACCTCCTGGTCGAGATCAGCCTGCTGAAGCTGTTGATGGCCTGGACGTTGCTGCTGGTCGTTCCAGGCCTGCTCATCGGCCTCGCCCCGCTCGCCATCTCCGATTGGGTGCGCACGCTCTACGGCACCATCGCCACGCTTACGATCGGCATCTGGTCGCTCCTCATCCTTACCTTCCTTCTCGCCTTGGCCTGGTTCGGCTGGCGCACGCTGTTCCGCCTCGTCGAGAACAGCTTCTGGGCCTTGAACTCGGTCGTGGTGCAGCCTGTCTACGCCGCCACCCGCGAAGTGCTGCGCCAAATCGCCGAGAACCTGTTCGCCAGGGGCGGCAGCAAGGACCAATACGCCACGCTTCGCGCCGCGTCGGCGGTCGCGGCCGGCCTCCTGATCTGCGCCGTGGCACTATTCGTTCTCTATCTCATCTATCCCAGCGCCGAACTGTTCGGGAGCTTCGGCGAAATCGGAGGCTTGCGGAGCCTGATCGGCGTCGCGCTCGCCAACAGCGCCGTGATGGTGTTGGGTTACCTCGCCGTTGGTGCCCTGATCTGGGGCGTAGCCGACGCCACCACGGCGCAACCTCGCGACCTCACTACCTTCGACGAGCGTCCCGCCAACGCCAAAGCTTGGCGCGTGGTGCATCTCTCCGACGTTCATGTCGTTGGCGAGCGCTACGGCTTTCGCATCGAGAGCGGACGATCCGGCCCGCGCGGCAATGAGCGGCTCAAGCGGGTGCTGAACGAACTCGAAGCGATCCACGCCAAGGAGCCGCTCGATCTCGTCCTGATCACCGGCGACATGACCGACGCCGGCACGCCACCCGAATGGGCCGAGTTCCTCGACGCACTTGCCGCGCATCCCCGTCTCGCCGAACGGGCGCTGATCCTTCCCGGCAACCACGACCTCAACATCGTCGACCGCGCCAACCCGGCGCGGCTCGATTTGCCGACGAGCCCGAACCGGCGCCTGCGCCAGCTTCGTACCCTCTCCGCCATGGATGAGCTGCAAGGCGACCGCGTCCGTGTGGTCGAGCTCGGCCGTCGCCGCATCGGCAAGTCGCTCGCGGAATTCCTGGAGCCGCACCGCAAGAAGATGCTGCGCTTCGCCGATGTCGCGAAGCCGCTTCTCTCCTACGCGCTGCCTGAGCTCTGGGCCAAGGTCTTTCCCCTTGTCCTGCCGCCCGTCACCGAAGTTGGCCTTGGCGTCATCCTTCTCAACTCCAACGCAGATACGCATTTCTCCTTCACCAACGCGCTCGGGCTGGTCTCCGCCGAGCAGGTTCGAGGCATCGAGATCGCCATCAAGCAATACCCGCGCGCTTGTTGGATCATCGCTCTGCATCACCACGCCGTGGAATATCCACGCCCGGCAAAGGCGCTCTCAGAGCGCATCGGCACGGCGCTGATCAACGGCAATTGGTTCGTCCGCAAGATGCAGCCTTTGGCCGGAAAGGTGATCCTGATGCACGGCCACCGGCACATCGATTGGATCGGCCATTGCGCCGGGCTGGTGGTGGTTTCGGCGCCCTCCCCGGTCATGGAAGTCACCGACGAGAAGCCGACAGGCTTCTACATCCATACCCTCGCCATCGGCGCTGACGGACGGCTCAGACTGTTAGAGCCGCAACGCATCACCGTGCCGGGAGAGCCTCCGCAAGCCGCGCCGGCGGCTGCAGAAACGCCTGAACGCACGGTGAAAGTTGCCGCGCCCGAGCATCGCCCTCGGTCGGGGCGCCGCAAGCGCTAGCTCTGGACGTGCGGTTTTACCGTTGTGCCTTCGCCGGCGCCGTTGCGGCAACGGCCGGCATCTGTTTGCTGCAATTCGAGGCGCCTCGCTTCCAGCGGTCGATATCGAATTGCATCTTGGCGGCGAGCTCAAGCGGCATTTTCAGGTTCTCGGTGGTGATGATCGTTGACGGCCCCGACTGCTTGAAATCGATGACGTAGGTGGTGAGCCCGGCCCGGCCGAGATCGGCGCGCTGATGCACGGTGATCTTCACCTTGCCGCCCTCGGGGCTGACGTCGGCGCGATAGACGTATTTCGGCAACAGCGGATCGGTGGGATTGAACCAGCAGCGTTTGATATTGCCGCCGAGGAACACATAGGCGTCGAGAGGCTTCGCTCTCAATAAGGAGATGCTGCTCGGCCCAGTCGAGCCCGTGGTCGTGGTGGTGTCGGCGTCCCCAGGAGCGCTGCCGACGGTGCCGCGGCTAAAGAGGCTCCCCATGCTGCAGCCTGAAAGCAGGACAACGAGCATGAGCAATACCGCTCGCACCTGAACGCTTGGCGACAACTCACGCCCCCGCATCTGAACCAGCGCTAGTCGCGAAAATTCACATATTGCAGCGGCTGCTCCAGCGACAGCCCTTTGACGTGCTGGATGACCGCTTGCAAATCATCTCGCTTCTTGCCCGTGACCCTAACCTCGTCGCCCTGGACCGTGACCTGGACCTTGAACTTGCCGTCCTTGACCTCCTTGACGATCCGCTTGGCGAGCTCCCGGTCAATGCCCTGCCGGATCAAGGCCTTCTGCCGCACCGCCTGGCCGGCAGCCTTCTCCACCGCCTTATAGTCGATCACCCCCGGCTCGATCTTGCGCCGCGCGAGATGCCCTTGCAGCAGCTCGTGCATCTGCTTGAGCTTGAGGTCATCATCGGCGTTGATGGTGATCTCCGCCTCTTTGCGCTCGATGCGGGATTGCGAGCCCTTGAAGTCGTAACGCTGGCTCATCTCGCGCGCCATGTTGGCGAGCGCGTTGTCGATCTCGGCGAGATCGGTCTTGGATACGATATCGAAGGACGGCACGGCCTCTACTCCCGCATTCTCGGCAAGCCGCGAACTTAGCCAACGGTCAGACGCGTGCAAGCCGCAAGCCCCGCCAGGGAGGCTGCCTGCGGCGTAGCCAAGTGACCGCTGGAGAGGCCCGCTAGCTCGCGACGCGAACATTCGCGCCCGACCCGAGTTCGTTGCGCGCCTGCTCGAGCTTCATCTTCTCGGCCTCACGCTCCTCCATGAGCTCGATCTTCTTGAGCTCCTCGAGGCAGCCATCAAGGCTCTCTCTGGCGCCGGCCAGTTTCGCCTCCAGGCCGAGGGCGGAGTTGCGCAAATTATCGCGCCGTTGGATCGCCGCCTTGGCGAAGGTCGGATAGGCGTAATGAGTGGTGTCGGAGACTCCGCCCGCTCCTGCTCGATGGCGATCTGGCGATCGAGGTCAAGCGCCATCTGATTAAAGTCGCCGATCATACTCTCGATCTCGGCGACCTGGCGACGTCGCTCCTCAACCTCGAAGCGCTTCAGCCGGCTCAACGCATCCCGTGACTTCATGGTTCGTTACCCTCAGACATTCTCGGACTAGAGGCCAGAGGAATTCAATAGGCACGTCGCGACTCAGGACGCGCGCATCACCCTCTTCGGCAAATCTTGGCGAATAGCCCTTAAGGGGCGGTAAACCATCGCTCCGCCATTCGACCAATGGCCAAAAAGCACGGAAAATCAGCCTTAGCCCTCGCCATCAGCTTAGCTTTTGTTAACTATTGGCCACTAATTTGTTGATTCGAATTAACCATCCGCGTGGCGCCTCCGGGCCGCAACGGGATGTGCCAGTGGGGGACGAGTAGATCTCGCTCGAAGACGGGGGATTGAATGATGCGAGTGCTTCTCATCGAAGACGATAGCGCTACGGCACAAAGCATCGAGCTGATGCTCCAGTCCGAGGGCTTCAATGTCTACACGACGGACCTGGGCGAAGAGGGCGTCGACCTCGGCAAGCTCTACGACTACGACATTATACTCTTGGACCTGAACCTGCCCGACATGAGCGGCTATGAGGTGCTCAAAACCTTGCGCGTGAGCAAGGTGCAGACTCCGATTCTCATCCTGTCGGGTCTCGCCGGCATCGAGGACAAGGTTAGGGGCCTCGGCTTCGGCGCCGACGACTATATGACCAAGCCGTTCCACAAGGACGAGTTGGTCGCGCGCATCCATGCCATCGTCCGGCGGTCGAAGGGCCATGCCCAGTCGGTGATCCAGACTGGCGGTCTCAAGGTCAATCTCGACACCAAGACCGTCGATGTGAACGGCCAGCGCGTGCATCTGACCGGCAAGGAATATCAGATGCTCGAGCTGCTCTCGCTCCGCAAGGGCACCACGCTCACCAAGGAGATGTTCCTGAACCACCTCTATGGCGGCATGGACGAGCCGGAGCTCAAGATCATCGACGTGTTCATCTGCAAGCTGCGCAAGAAGCTCGCGGCCGCGACCGGCGGCAAGCATTATATCGAGACAGTGTGGGGACGGGGTTACGTCCTGCGCAATCCTGAGGACGAGTCGGAGGCGGCGGCCTAGAGGCTGCTGCCACCCCCCTCCCTCGAATTTCACCTGAAACGTCAGGCAGCGATGAGCGCGACCTCGTTGTCGCGGCTCGCCACGGTCACGGTCATCCCGGCCGCCGCCGCCACCCTGCCGGCGTAGTAGGGCTGGATCGAATGCGCATCGAGCACACCACCGTTGCCGCCGGCAAGGAAACTCGTGACGTGTTCCGGCAGCCTTGCGGGCTCACCTTTGGCGAGGACGGTAAAGGCCACGGCAGGTCCCTCGCCGGTGATGTCGACGTTCACGATGCCGCCCCGCGGCAGGGCAACCACCCCAAGCGCGACGAGGTTGAGAAGGAGTTTCACCTTGTTCTTGGGCAGCGTCACCGGCGGCCCTTGCCAGGACAGGCTGTGCTTCCCCTGCACAAAGTCCTTCGCCACCCGCTCGGCGTCGCGAAGGTCGATTTCAGCGCCGGCCGAGCCCGCCGCGCCAAAGGCCAAGCGCGCGAATTGCAGCTTCGCTGACGCCTGGCGGGCGCTTTTGCGGATCAAGTCCATGGTCTGCTCGCGCATGGTCTCGTCCTGCTCCTCGCCCAGCATCTCAAGGCCATTGGCGATAGCGCCAACAGGGCTGATCACGTCGTGGCAAATGCGGCTCGAGATCAAGGCCGCGAGATCAAGATCGCCGATCGCCGCCGGCTCGGTCATGGTGTTCCCTCCTCGAAAAACCCTGCTCGTCCCAGAATGACGCGGGGCCCCAACGTGCAAAATCTGCTAGACGAGAGCGCCAAGGGCCTGCTGCAAAGAGCGTTGCCCGCGCAACGAATCAAATTCTAGGAACGCATTGTGCCTTGTCAGGGCCAAGACAGACAACTCAAAGACACATGAGCGGCACCGCAAACGATCGTTTCGACGTCGCGCGCGCGGCGCGCGAGTTGACCGCCACCGCGGCCCGAGCGGGTGCTGCGATCATGCGGCATTATCGCGAGGGGCCGGCCGTCGAGCTCAAGGCCGATCTCAGTCCGGTGACGAGTGCCGACCATGAGTCCCAGGCCATCATCCTCGAAGCTCTGGAGCACCTCGCGCCCGACACCCCCGTCGTCTCCGAAGAGGACGCCGCGGACCGCAAGGCGCCATTGCCGTCGCGGTTCTTCCTGGTCGATCCCTTGGACGGCACCAAGGAGTTCATCAATAAGCGGACGGACTTCACCGTGAACATCGCCCTGGTCGATGACGGCAGACCCGTATTCGGTCTCGTCTTCGCGCCGGCGCGAGCGCTCCTCGCGCTGACGCCCGAGCCTGGACGCGCCGTGATCGCAAGGCTCGAGCCGAGTGAGCATGGCGCTGATCTGGCCAAGCTCGACTGCCGGCCGTTGCGGGTGCGCCAGCCATCCTCCGCGGGGCTCGTCGCCGTCGTCAGCCGCTCGCATCTCGATCCGGCGACGGAAGAATTCCTGGCCAAGCTCCCGATCACCGGCCAGTCGAGCGCGGGTTCGTCATTGAAGTTCATCGAGCTCGCCCAAGGCGTGGCGGACGTCTATCCCCGCTTCGGCCCGACCATGGAGTGGGACACCGCCGCCGGTCACGCCGTGCTCGACGCCGCCGGCGGCCGCGTGGTGCAGGCTGACGGCAAGGCCCTCCGTTACGGCAAAGTCGAGGTGGGCTTACGCAATCCGAGCTTCATCGCCTGGGGGGCCGAGGCCAAGGCTTGAGCGGCCCAGCGATCAAAGAGCCGCGCCTCGCCACACTTTGGTAACCGTTTCGGCAAATCATAGAGCCTCGCGAGCCGAGCCCCGGATCGAAGCGTTCCTGCCGCGCGGGGATTGCGGTTTGCCACGGGGATAAATTATGAGTGTCGAACGTCTCCCAACCGCTCTCGGCGCGGCCCTCGCGCTCGCCGCGACGTGTCTCTTCGCGCCGTTCGCTGCCGCCGAAGACATCCCTGCGACGCCGGGCCCTATCAGGCTCGCCCAGGCCGACGGCGCGCCCATGGTCATAACGCCGCACCCGCAAGCGGGTCAGATGCCACCGGCCTCAGCCTACGATCCAGGGGGCCCCGGCGTTCCATACGAACCTGCTCCCGGCGCCTCCGCGCCTCCTCCCGGCAATATTCCCCCGCCGCAAGCCGAGACCAGAGGCTCATTCTCCATGGAGGAGATCAAGGCGGCAGGTCACCACTTCTTCGGCAGCGTCTCGATGGGTCTCGCCCGGGTGATCGAATACAGCTTCCAGCGCGCCGGCAGACCGAACGGCTATATCCTCGGCGAGGAAGCCGGGGGTGCCGTCATCGCCGGCGTTCGCTACGGCGAGGGCACGCTCTACACCAAGGATGCCGGTGACCACCGGGTCTATTGGCAGGGGCCCTCCATCGGCTACGATTTCGGCGCTGAGGGCTCCAAGACCATGGTCCTGGTCTACAATTTGCGCGACCCCGGCGAGATCTTCAGCACTTTCCCCGGCGTCGAGGGCTCGGCCTATCTCATCGGCGGCGTGGGGATCACCTACCTCGCCGATAGCCACGTCACCCTTGCCCCCATTCGGTCTGGGCTCGGATTGCGGCTCGGCGCCAATGTTGGCTACCTGAAATATACCCGCGAACCCACCTGGAATCCGTTCTAGATTAGGGCTAAGGAAGTCTTGGGAGAGTCCTTGGGCAGCGGGCTATCCTTTGAAACCGGCCACCGCCGGTTTGCGTTGATCGAACGCTTGGCGGCGCCGTGGGAGCGCTCGTTCCGATGATCGACATTGGCATCTATCTCGCTCTGGGCTTCCTCCTGGCAAGCCTGCTTGCCCTTCTGGTCACCCGGCCCTTGTGGAACCGCGCCGTCCGCCTGACCACGCGGCGGATCGAGGCGACCATGCCGATGTCCCTCGCCGATATCGAGGCCGAGAAGGATCAGCTCCGGGCGGAATTCGCCATCGAGCTCCGCCGCGTCGAGGTCGCCTTGGAGAAGGCCAAGGACAAAGCCGCGCGGGAACTGGTCGAGGCCAACAAGCGCCGCGTCGAAATCTCCGTGATCAAGACCGAGTTCGAGGCGGTCAAGGGGCGCCTGCAAGAAAAGGAGAACGCCAACCGCGTTCTCGAGCAAACCATCCGCCGGCGCCTGCCCGAGCTCGAGAGCCGGCTCAAAGCCGCACGGGAAGCGATCACCGCTCTCGAATCGGCCAATGCCGAGCTGCGCGGCACCATCGGCTCTCAAGGCGACGCGCTCAAACTTGCCCGCGAGACCGTCTCGACCCAACGCGGGGACATCGATCAGCTGCGCGGCGCCTTGGGCAGCGACGCAGCACCATCGCGACGTTCGGCGAAGTCCGATGCCGCTTTGACCCGAGAGAACCAGCGGCTGAGCGCCGAACTCTCCGCGCTCAAGGAGCAACTTACCCAAGGCAAGATCGGCGGCAGGGAGAACGAGCTCTTGCGCCAGGAACTCGGCAAGCTCGCGGGCCACGTCCTTGCCGTGGCCAAGACGCAAGGAACCGAGCTACCAGCTGTCGCTGTGCCTGAAATCGGTCCCTCGGCCATTGCAGACTTCACCGCCGAGCCGAGAGACCGCGAGCCCATGCTGATCGGCAATGGCGGCGGCGACCACGTCGAACCCGGCCCTGCTCCGGCAGAGCCGTCCCTGGATGCCTCGACCGAGGACGATACGCCGGACGAGACCGGGGATAGCGAACGGGCGGCGCAGGGCTCGCTTGCGAAAATCCTGTCGGCGCGAAAAGCGCGGCGACGCGGCACGAAAGGCAGCCGCCGCGGCGGCAGCCTGGCCGAGCGGCTGAAAAACGTGTCCGCCGAAGCGTCGGACAATTAATCCGGCGCGGGGCTCAAGCCCCCGTCTGCAGAAAACCGCGTGAGCCGTCTTCAAGCCTCAACGCCGTGAGGCGCCCGGTGAACACTGCGCCGGTATCGATGCCGATGCGGTTGGCGCGCACGTCTGGGATCGTGGTCGGCGTATGCCCGTGGACGACCACCTTGCCGAAATCGTCGGCGGCACGCAGGAACTCGCCGCGGATCCAGATCAGATCCTGAGGATCTTGCGCCTCGAGCGGCACGCCTGGCCTGACCCCGGCGTGCACGAACAGATAGTCGCCGACCGGCACCATCAGTTCGAGGGTCTCGAAGAACGCGCGGTGGCGCGCGGGCAAAGCTGCAACGAAGACCTCCCGCCAGATCTCGGGGCGCGCCCGCTCGCGTGTCAGCGTACCGACATCGACCCCATAGGACCGCAAGGTCGCCTCGGCACCGTTGGCGAGCCATTGGCCAAGACATGTGGGGTCCTCGAGGAAATCGAGCATGATCAACTCATGATTGCCCTTGAGAAAATGAGCGTCGAAGCCGGCCGGCAACGCGTCAAGCAGGAGCTCGACGACACCGGAGCTGTCTGGCCCACGGTCGACGTAGTCGCCGATAAAGACTAGCGTTCGCCGCTCCACGCCTTCGCGGCGCAAGGCGTCGGCCTCGATCTCCGCAAGCAGTTTGGCGAGAAGATCGGAACGTCCGTGAATGTCGCCGATGGCGTAGAGCAGCTGTCCTTGCGGCAAGGTCGGGATATCCAAGGCGATCCCCGTTCGACATGTTCGTTCTGGCTTGGAGGCGCACGCTCCAAACCCGGGAGCTACATCAGGTTGTGTCTGCTATTTACGCGTTCCGGGTCTTGCCCAGGATCTCATGGTAGAGCTTGGCGGGAAAGACGAACACCGTCGTCACGCATTGCGACTTGAGCCCGATGAACAGCACCATCTCGCCGTCACGGAGCTTGTCGTCCTCGGTGATGACATACAGCTCGTCGGCCTTGAGCGGCGGTAGCCCCTTCAGGTCACGCGCGCGAACCTCAAAGGATTCGAGCGCCTGACCGGTGAGGTAATCGAACTTGGCGTGCACCTCTTTGATGGCAGCGAGGATCTCGCTCTTGGGCTTGCAGATCGCGGGAGCGGGCGCTGGGCCCTCGCCGTTGTAGTAGGTGGTGCCATGCTCCTGAACGAGCGGCCTTGTTTTCTCCGAGAAGCTCTGGAGCCCGGCGAAACCGATCAGCGAGATGCCAAGCGCTGACCCCGCGGCGACCTTGAGCCAAATGGGCATGGCAACCTCCCGCCGAGGGCGCCGAAACCCGCCATGCACGTCGTGTTGTCCGCGCGCGGCGCGCGTGAGCCGGCCTCACGGCTCTGCCTCATCCTCGGGGCCCAATATTGCGCCCCAGCCGAGGGCCCTGGCAATACCGAACGGACCCTTTGGCAGCACCTTTGCGGGGAGGCTCTCGGACGCAGCAGGCAAACCTGCCCTTTCACCCGAGCCAGCTAGATGGCCGTATCGACGTCGCACACCACCGTCTCGCGATGTCCGCAATCCGGCATCTTCCAGGCGATGATGTCTTGCGTGCCATCGGGATTCTTCCGCACGATGGGGACGGGGCACGCTGCACGCCAGAACCGCCACGACGAGTTCTTGTGTGCCGCGTCGAATTGAGGGCCGAGCTGCATTGCCGTCCGCCAGCAGGCGGTTGGGGTAAAGGCTTGCGGCGCGGCCCCTCGGTCCACATCCGGGTCGTAGAGGGAGACTTCCTCCCGGCGGCAGACCATCATGGAGTGTTCGGTCGCCCAGACCCGGTCTTCCCAACCGGTAAAGGCGGCATTGGCATCGGGCGCGCCGGCGACGACCGTCTTGCAGACGATCAGCACAACCGCAGTGGGCATAGGCACCATCATGGCTATGCCCTCCCTTTACGCTGTGCGCCCGTGCCGGCGGAAGCATGAGTGGTTCGTCTTTGCGGCTCCGCTGGGAGTGGCGCCGGGGATGGGAGCAAGAAAAGCAGGCTTGCCAGTCCCGCGAGAATGAGCATCGTCGACATCGGAGAGGTTCCCTATTGGTGTCGCTCGGTCAGCCCCTCCTCCTTGCGTCTCTCTCCCTGGTTTCGGCGACCTGTCGGGCTTCCGGCCCCGGCGCGCCTGTTCATGTTGCAACGCAACAGATGCAGCATTGGTCGAAGAGCACGCTCCTCGGACTGTGCCGAGTTGAACCCTTGAATGTTGAGCTCCAGTGCCATTTCACACCAAGATCCTGCACTTGCGAGGCTTGCAATCACTAGGCCAATCCCTCGCAGATTAATGGTGCACCGCAATATTTCCTTTCGCAAGCGCTAAATTCAGCGGTTGGAAGATCGTCGCTGACCCAGGCCCACTGGCAACAGGCCGGGGAAGTTTGGCACCTCCTGCGTCAGTTTCAATCGGATGTGCCCAATTTAGAGGCGATTTCAATGGTGATTATCCGCTAGGCACCGGGCGCCAAGAGGTGAACTTCGGGGTCTCCGAGACGTTCTCCTCGTGAGACGACACCGAAACCACCGAATCAGTTGCGACGCGAGGCCGCACGGCGGACAGCCGGCGAAGGCAAGCAGGGTTGCCGGAATGGCTAGATCCAGAATGTGGCCAGCAATGACAAATTGAACATGCACAAGAAGCCGGGCGCGATGAAGAACGCGACCGGATCCGAGGACAATTCCGGCAGCTAGTCGCGATCCTCGCGAATATGAAAACCCCCGGTCGGATCCCGGCCGGGGGTTTTTCGCGCAGCTCAGTCGTTCTCGTGACAGCCTTCTTGCGCGTTCCAGGCCATGCCTTTCGGGCAACCCTTTTTGATGGCTTCGATCTGCCAGGATGGCAGCTTCTTCTGCGGCGGCGGGTTGCGGAAGCCATGCACGCATTTGTGCCCCTCGAGGTGGAAGCCAGGGCCACAGAACGTCGCCGCGTCTTGCTTCAACACGCACCTGCCCTCGATCCTGGTCTTTCCCTTGCCGCAGTCCAGTTTTGCCGGCTTCGGTGCTGCAAAAGGCACGCAATCGTCGGTCTCGGGCACCGGCCGCGTTCCGGGCGGGCAACCACCCGGCACATCGCGCTCGGTCAGGCGCTTGCAGCGGCCCTTGACCAGCTTGAAACCCTCCTCGCAGCCGGTGACCTTTGTGGTCAGTTTGGGCCGTGGCGGGGGCGCCAGCCTCGGCGGTGCTTGCACATGGGTGGGCCCGCCAAGCGGCGGCCCGGCGCCTTCGACCCCCTCGATGTCATAGAGCTTGGTCAGGGGCTTGTCGTCCGGCGCGTACAAGATGGCCTTTGCGGCAAGGTTCAAGCTGATGTGCACCTTGCGCGAAGGATCGAACAGCTTCACCTCCTGATTTGACCGGAACGTCTCCTGGAAGCGAAGGGCGGGTCCGCCTCGTAGTCTCTGCTCAACCCACGTTCTCGGCCCATTCTTGATGAAGGTGCCGCCGGCATAGTCGACGCGGGTGACATTCAGTCCATCCACGCTTGAGTCAGACGCGTCGGCATCGTCGCCGGGCTGTCGCGAGTCGTCTTCGGGCGCTGCCTCCTGTTCGGCGCGAGGCGGGGTCGCCTCAGCGGCGTCCTCCCCACCGAGCTTCTTGACGTAAGCGCGCGCGAGATCGGCGTAGAAGCCTGACGGGAAGTTCGACAGGAAGGCTTGCCACGCTTCGACGGTTCCAAGCTCCTTGGCACTCTCGAAAGCGGATTTCTGGTCGCTATCGCCCGCCTCGCCCGGCGAGGACGCGGCGGCGGAGTCATCTCCATCGCCGCCAGCGCCCAAGGCATCAGCGTAGCTTTTGCAGGCCTGTACAAATTGCTCGATAGCGTCCTCGCCGCCATCAGCCGGCAGCGACCCCGGCTGCAGACCGGGCAGTGCGTAGTCGAGCGCCTGCCCCTTAGTCAGAGCCCCCCATAGCGGGTCGTCATTGTCGACCTCGAGGACGACACCACTGAGCCCCTCCTCGCTCGTCGGCTGATGAACGACGGCCTTCAGCGTGCGGTCGAAGCCGTCCCCGGAGAAGTGAACGTCGACCTCTTTTCCATCGTCGAGGGCCCCGACGTCGGCGCCAAGCATGAGGCTCGACGCTTGCAGCCCGCTGCCCGATCGTGCTTCGCACACGCCGCTGACCTGGACGGCGTCGGTCTCGGGGACGCCATAGATCAGCCGCGCCGTCATTCGCCCCTTATTGTCCGGGTCGTTGGCTTCGTTGAATTGCCATTTCATGCCGTCGTCGGCGGCAATGGCTGAGTTGCTGAGCAGCGGGAGCAATTGCGTGGCCAAAATTGCTGCGAGCCCCAAGACCAGGCCGTGAATCCACGTCGCGCGCCGAACTTTCATCCCCAACTCCCATCCCTGACGTCGAGGCGAGGGTACGGGGGCTCGCCTCTTCAAGCAACGCCGGGCGACTCGTGCGACAGAAGCGCATCAAGCCCTGGCATCCAAGGCGGATTCCGGCCAAAGTGGCCGACATGGAAGCTCGAGAGAGTTCCGGGGTCGTCTCTCACGCGGCTCGAGGGCTTTTCACCAAGGCGGCTTTGGCCATCGAGGCCCGCGCGTTGTTCGGGGCGGTCCTGCTCGCTGGCGTGGCCTCAATCGCCATCTTCCTGCTGGTCGGCGCCATCATCCGCAGCGACCGGTGGGATTTGCCCAACGGGCGCTTGCTGCAAACGGTGCTGTCGGCCTGTCAAATCGAGCACGAGCGGCGCCAAAACGTCGACACCGAGCACATGATTTGCCCCACGCGCCTCCCCGCGCGGGAGTTCCCGCAAGTGCTCCAGGACGCAATCGTTGCCAGTGAGGATTCCAGATTTTTCGCCCACGGTGCCCTCGATCATCGGGCCACCGCGCGCGCCGGCTGGCAGCTTGTTCGGGGCAATAGACAAGGCGGAAGCACGATCACGCAGCAACTTGCGCGGTCCCTGCTGCTAAAAAAGGAGGATAGCTTCGGCCGCAAGCTCAGCGAAGCCGTGCTCGCCATGAGGATCTACGCCGTCCTCAGCCGGGAAGAGATTCTCCGCCGCTACATGAACGTCGTGCCCCATGCCCGCAACATGTCCGGCTTCGACGATCCGGCGCGGTACTATTTTGGTGTTGCCGCGCAGGATCTGGATCTCGGCGAGGCGGCGCTCTTGGTCGGCATGCTGCCCGAGCCGAACAATCGCGATCCTCTTAAGGCCCCCGACAAGGCGCTGGACAGCGGCGTCCGCGTGCTCAAGCGGATGGTCGCTCATGGCAAGATCACCGCCAAACAAGCAACCGACGCCGAGGCCGAGCTCAAGCGTCGCCTCCACAACGGCACGCTCCGCCGCGGCAACAAGTCATATCGGCGCATCGAGTACCGGCCTTATCGCGACCTTGCGCTCAGGGAAGCGAAAGCAACCGGCATCGACCTGGAGGGTGATTACCGGCTCGTGCTGTTCCTCGATCCGGGATTCCAGCGCACCCTCGATGCGCAGATCTGCACGATCACGGGCGCGCATCAAGCCGCAGGCTTCTTCATGCGCCCCTCAGGCGAGGTGCTGGCACTGAGCGGGTCCTGCACCTATAGCGGCGAATGGAACCGGGCCACCGACATCACGCGCTCGATCGGATCGACCGGCAAGCTGTTCCCCTTGATCGGGGTGCATGAGGCCGGCATCAGCTTGCACACCCGGCTTTCGACGGCGCCGGTGAGAAAGCCGAATTGGCCGGCGGAACCGAGCTCGCTCTGTCTCCGGCGGCAGACGGTCAGCCTCGATTTCGCCTTGGCTCAATCCTGCAACCGGCCATGGACCCAAATGGCGCTTCAGCTTGGCGATCGGGTCACCGACATCGTCAAGCGCTTCCGTCTCACGCCGCCGGACTCGCCCGCGATCGTGCCGATCGGCGGCTTGCACACCTCGCCGATGAAGCTCGCACAGGCCTATGGAGCCCTCGGCAACGACGGATTGCTTCCCCGGATCGAGTTCCTGGTCGCCGCGATTGGGCCGAAAGGGAGCGTCATCGGCAGGCCGGCAGAAAGGCCGGAGCCGCGGGTGATGTCGTCCGCGACCGCGACGGCCGTGTTGCAGAACCTTCGGGGCCCGGTGAAGCGAGGCACCGCGCGTCAAGCCAACTCGCCTCACGCCCTCGTCTACGGCAAGACCGGCACCTCCTCCTACAATGAGGATGCGCTATTCGTGGGCCTGACCCAGGATTTCGTCGGCGCCTTCTGGCTCGGTTACGATTGGCCGAAGCCAATGCCGGGCGTGCATGGCGGCGGCCGGCCGGCTAAAGCGTTCTCCAATCTTACGAACTTCTATTATGTCCGGCTGGCGCAGCAGCGCTTTGCCGAGGAGCAGGCTACCGGCATGCGGGCCTGGGAGAAGCTGCACAAGCTCCCGCTCACCATGTTTGCGGCCTTCGCCTCCTTGCTGATGACCAGCGTCACCTTGTTGGCAGTCTCAGCGCCTCGGCGGCGCCCGGATGACCCAGACGACCAGAAGGAGGATCGCGACCTCCAGGAAGCACCGCCGCCGCCATCGCCATGAGCCGTTAGCCGCAGACCAAGGGGGGAGATCATGCTCATCGACGGCGTGATGCTGCTGTGGTTCATCCTGACCGCGCTCTCGGTCATCTTCGTCGCCGTCGACATCCGGACGACGCCCGAGCATCCGGTGATGAAATGGGCGTTCATCCTGTTCACGGTCTATTCGGGTCCTTTCGGCGCCTTCCTTTACGTGCTCGGCTGCCGCGAGCCGCTGCCGGGGCTGCATGAACGCTACACCTCGGTCCGATGGCGGCAGGCGCTTGGCTCGACCATGCATTGCGTCGCCGGCGACGGCATCGGCATTCTCGCCGGCGCGGTGATCGGCGCCGTGGTCGCGCTGCCGATGATCGCCGACGTCATCCTCGAATATGTTCTCGGCTTCACCTTTGGCTGGACGATCTTTCAAGCCTTGTTCATGCGTGACCGCTATGGCGGCGTCTACACCAAGTCGCTTGCCGGCACCTTCCTTCCGGAATTTCTATCCATGAACTGCCTCATGGGCGGCATGTTGCCGGTGGCGGCGATCGCCTTCGCTCACACGCCCGGCGCTCACGATCCGACTGAGCCTCTGTTCTGGTTTCGTCTGTCGCTCGCGCTGATGACGGGCGCGCTCGTCGCCTTTCCCATCAACTGGTGGATGGTCGCGCACCATCTGAAGCACGGCATGATGACCGTGCGGCCTGAGGCTGCCGGCGCGCAAGGCCGAATGAAGATGGACATGGGTGAAGGTGACGCCGACCACGCCCCGACCCCGCCGGTTTGGGTCATGACCGTGCTCTCGCTCGTGGTACTGGCGATCGGCGCGACCATCGCCTTCACCTTCGGCGGCGGTCATTAGTTTGGCGCTGTTCCCATCAGCGCGGGTCCCACCGTCACAATCTTCCAGCAGCATGCCAATGACGCAATGATGAGCAGCACCGGATGCGAAACGGCTCGAACGGTCTCGGCATGCTCGGCGCGGCGCTGCTCGCCGGGCTGATTGCCATCATTGCCAACACGCTTGTGCTCGAGGCGGCGGATCTGATCCCGCTCGTCACCGCGCGCGGCGGATTACTGAAGCTTCTCAAGATCTATCTGGCCGGACCGCTTACCGACATCGGCGTCGCGAGCTTATGGGCGTCGCTGCCCCTCCCCGCCCCTGACAGCCATGCCTACAAGACTGGCTTCCATATCTTCGTCGGGATGCTGATGGCCTTATTCTACGCTTATGTGGTCGAGCCGCTGCTACCGGGCACGGCTCTGATGAAGGGCCTGCTCTATGCGCTCGCCGTCTGGCTCGCCAATGCCTTCATCGTGCTGCCCTGGATCGGCGAAGGCATTGCCGGCAGCGCGAACCTCGACGCCGGCGGCATGATCTATTTCGCCTTCGCCCACACGGTGTTTTTCGTGCTGCTGGGGCTGCTCTACGCGCGTTTCACGCGCGCCCGCGCCTCGACTTTCTAAATAAGGTTAAGGAGTGAGGCCGGCTCAGCCGTCGCCGTCTGCGCCGAGCTCTGCCGTGACGGGCCGGCAGCCAGGCCCCTTATTGGTGCCGCCGCAGATCCACAATTGGCCCGTGAGCCGATCGATGCGCCAGGAAAACCCGGCCGATGTCGCAGGGGAGATTTCGTAGCGCCCGCCGAAGAGCAGGCCCAAGGCGATGAAAAGCCCGGCTAGAATCAGTGCGATGGGGGTCATTATCGATTGCATGGGCGGCAACCTACCACCAGCCTGAAACGACAAGCAAGGCATAGCGAATCAGAGCGTGTCGGTCGCACGGCGCTCTTAAGCAAAAAAGAGGCCCCTCAGGTTCGGCCTGAGGGGCCAGCTTCCTCGAGTTTGTGTCAAAGTTCCAACTCCTTATCGCTCCTTCACTCCGCGGGGCCGAAGGCAATTTCCTCGGTGGAGTCGACCACCGTAAGTTGCTTCGCGTTCTCACCGCATTGGAGATTGAGCGAGTGCCTCGGATCGCCGTCGATATGGACCATCTGGTTCGGTCCCAGGCTGATGCGGACGCGCTCCGGATTGCTGTCGTCGTGGGACGGGTTCCACACGATGGCTTGAAGGGCGCACTGCCCATTGCCGGGCAGGTAGTACGCGATCACTCGCTTGTCGCCGACCGTTGCCAGGATCGGCTGATGGGGACCGACCGGTCCGAGATACTCCACGGGTTCCTCGGCGCGGGCCGGAGCACTGGCCGCGAGCGTCGTGAGAACGGTGGCGGCGACCAAGGTCAAAAGGCCGGCATGAGTGCGGGTAAACATGGGTCCATCTCCTTCGGTTGCGCTTCTTCAAGACCATCTTGAGATGAAGCGTAAGGGGAGGATGTCCCATCGCCCGGATTCTCGCTGTGGCATTTGCCACACCACAGAAATGCCTGTGTTCAGCCAGTTTGGCGGGTGTTACGCCGTGCTCGGCTGGAGTATGATCCGCGCCAGCCAATGGCTTCCCAGCGGTGAACATGGCGCAACCGCAAGCGATACAGCCTCATCCGTCGCTCTCCAAGGTCGCGATTTTCGCCGACCTCTCGCCGGACGCACTGAAGCGCATCGAACGACGCTGCGTCTGGCGCAACTATGAGCCGGGTGAAGCCATTCTCGATTACCTCGATGCATCGGACGACGTGTTCATCATCGGCACCGGTGAAGTTCGCGTGACCATCTACTCGCTCGCGGGCAAGGCGGTGAGCTTTCGCGAGCTCGGCGCCGGCGAAGTGTTCGGCGAGTATCCGGCCATTGACGGTGGTCCGCGTTCGGCGAGCGTCGAAGCGCGCACCAACTGCCTGATCGCCGCGATACCGGGCACCTCGTTCCGGGAGATCCTGGAGACCGAGCCAGGGGTGGCACACGCGCTCCTGCCGCAGCTGGTGATGAAGATCCGGACGCTGACAACCCGAGTCTACGAATTCAGCACGCTCGCGGTGAACAACCGCATCCAGGCCGAGCTGCTGCGGCTCGCCAACATCGCCTCGAAGGACGGCAAGTCGGGGCGGATCGTCCCGGCCCCGACCCATGTCGAGATCGCGAGCCGGGTGAGCACCCACCGCGAGGCCGTGACGCGCGAGCTGAGCCGGCTGTCACGGATCGGGATCATCGAACGCAAGGGCGCCGCTCTGGTCGTCATAGACATCGAGCGCCTGTCGGAGATGGTTCACGACGCCACCGGCGAATAGGGCGCGCGTCTTGCCTGGCTCTCGCGCAATGCGTGTGACGGTGTTAGAATGGTGGCGAGGCCTCTAGGGAGGCAGCGTCATGAGCGTACCCAGCAAGCTGACGGCCCGGACTGAGCCAGAAGGCTCCGGCAGCATCGGTGTGCGTTACCCGGCAGCCTCCCCAACGGATGACGGCAAGACGAGGACGGAACTTCTGGAGGAGATAGTCCGTCTCCGCCAGCGTTTGACCACGCTGGAGAGCCTCGAGGTCGACCGCCGGGCAATCGAGGCCGAGTTGAAGGGCACGCGGCAGCGGCTGCAATATCTGCTCTCGGTCAGTCCTGCCATCATCTACACCACCCAGGCCGCGGGCAGCTATGCCTGCACCTTCGTCAGCGAGAATCTCCGCGACATCATGGGCTACACGCCCCAGGAGATGACGACCGACCCCAAATGCTGGCCGGATCATCTTCATCCCGACGATGCGCCGCGCGTTCTTGAAGAGATTGCCCCGCTGATCGAGCGAGGCGGCGGCACCACCGAGTACCGCTTCCGGCGGCGGGACGGCGAATACATCTGGATCCAGGATACCTTTAAGGTCGTGCATGACGACTTAGGCAAGCCGTCTGAGTTCGTTGGCGCCTGGGCCGACATCACCGAGGCCAAGAAGTCTGAGCGGGCGGCCCTCGAAGCGAACGCGGAGTTGCAGGAGACGAAACGTTACCTGACGCGACTGATCGCGAGCTCACCCGACGCCATCATCGCCACGGACAGGCAAGGGAAAGTCGTGCTCTTCAACGACGGCGCCGAAGCTCTGCTTGGCTATCACGCCGATGAAGTCATTGGCCAGCAGCCGTCCCATCTCTATGAGAGCGAAGATGCAGAACGCGACATCCTGCTTGAGATGCGCAAGCGCGGCGGCACCGCCGCGCGCTTCGAAACTGCTCTCAAGGCCAAGGACGGCAGCATCGTTCCCGTCTTTTTCTCGTCGTCGACCCTCCTCGGCAAAGACGGGCAGGAGGCGGGCATGGTCGGTTTCGCCACCGACCTCCGCGAAGCCAACCGCAAGGAAGCTGAACTTCGCAAAGCCCACGACGAGCTGGAAAAGAACGTCGAGGAGCGCACCACCGAATTGAGCGCGGCGCGCGAGCGGCTCCGGTACTTGATGACCGTGACGCCGGCGATCGTCTACACCAACCAGGCCAACGACTACACCTGCACCTTCGTCAGCGAGAACGTGTCGCGTATCATGGGCTTCTCCGCCTGGGAGATGCTCGAGGACCGCGACTTCTGGAGCGTGCGCCTTCATCCCGGCGATTCCTCACGCGTGTTCGAGGAGATGCGTCCGCTGATCGACCAAGGTGGGGGCACCCTGGAATATCGCTTCCGCCACCGCGACGGCCATTACATCTGGATCCAGGACACGTTCCGGGTGATCCACGATGCCCAGGGGCGGCCTCTCGAGATCGTGGGCTCCTGGGCGGACATCTCCGGCCGCAAGCAGGCGGAACAGGCTCTCGGCGAGCGCATGGCGGTGATGAACGACCTGGAGACTTTGGTCGGCGCCAGCCCCGCAATCATCTACACCACGCAGGTGACGGGTGACTTCGCCTGCACCTTCGTCAGCGAGAATTTGAATTCGATCATGGGCTATGCGCCTTGGGAGATGCGCGACGACAAAAAATTCTGGGTCAAGCGCCTCCATCCCGACGATGCCGACCGCGTGTTTGCCGAGCTCGACCGGCTGATCGGCACTGGCGGCGGGGCGCTGGAATATCGCTTCCGTCACCGCGACGGGCATTTCATCTGGATTCAAGACACCTTCACGGTCACCCATGACGCCGAAGGCAAGCCTGAGGAGATCGTCGGCTCCTGGGCCGACGTGTCCGACCGCAAGCGCGTCGAGGCCGAGTTGCAGCGCCTTGCCGAGCAGGTCGAGCTGCGCAACACCTTTATTCGCGAAACCTTCGGCCGCTATCTCACCGATGAGGTGGTCGAGACCGTGCTCGAATCGCCCACCGGGCTCGAGATGGGCGGCGAGAAGCGGAAGATCTCCATGATCATGACCGATCTTCGCGGCTTCACCTCGCTATCGGAGCGGCTTGCTCCGGAGCGCGTGGTTGCGATCCTCAACCGCTATCTCGCCACCATGGTGCCGATCATCAAGGAATATCAGGGCACCATCGATGAATTCATCGGCGATGCGATCTTCGTCTTGTTCGGAGCGCCCGTCTGGCAGGAGGACGATGCCCAACGCGCCGTCGCTTGCGCCGTCGCCATGCAACTGGCGATGGCGGCGGTCAACGAACAGAACCGCGAGGACGACCTGCCGGAAGTGGAGATGGGCATCGGCGTCCACACCGGCCAAGTGGTGGTCGGCAATATCGGCTCGCCGGAGCGGATGAAATACGGCGTGGTCGGAAGCAACGTCAATCTCACCTCGCGCATCCAGTCCTACACCATCGGCGGACAGATCCTGATCTCCGAGGCGACGCGCCAGGCGGTAGGCTCGGCCCTCAAGCTCGGCAAACAGATGGAGGTCCGGGCCAAAGGCATCGAGCATCCCGTGAAGCTGTCGGAGGTACTCGGCATCGGCCGGCCCTATCAACTGCTGTTGCCGGAGGCGGCCAAGCCTCTCGTCGCGCTCGCCGAGGCGATCCCGATTAAGTATCAGCTCGTGGAGGGAAGCCAGGCTGATGGCCTCATGCTCAGCGGCGCCTTCACTAAGGTGTCACGCAAGGAGGCTGAGGCCAATCTCGAGAGCCTGGTGCCCGACTTTAGCAACCTGAAAGTCCAGCTGCTGGGCCCTGACGGCGCGGCGCTTCCAGGGACACTCTATGTCAAGGTGATGGGAGCGGCGTCAGGCAATGGCGGTTATGCGGTCCGCTTCACCTCGGTGCCCCCGGAAATCGACGCCCTGCTTCAGGGCTTTGCCATGGCGTCCGCAGCCGAGCCGTCGCTTGCCGCAAGGGGAAGCTCCGAATCACAAACCGAAGCATCGTGATTGCGTAGCCAAGAACCGGCACGCCGCCCGCCGCGCTGACGACCTCAATCCTCGATGGAAATCACGCGCCTGATCTCGTCGCTCCTGAAGCCCACGGCCGCGGTATTGCCGCGACCCGGGAGCACGGCGACGTCATAGAGCTCGCTCACGAGCCCTTCGAAGCGCGCCCAATGCACGATATCTCCGCTGATTAGGTCGACGACGTAGATGCCGCAACGAGCTTCGATCCCGTGCTTCTTCAGATTGTCGTCGAGGGCAAGTCCGGTAAAGGTCTTGTTGTTCCGCGGCTTGGAGAGGCCAATGATGGCGAAGTTGCCGACAATGTTGAGACCGCGGAGATAGCCCGGGCAGAACGCGATCGCCTCGAATTCGCCAGTGGTCGGATCGAGCGCGCCGAAGTGACCTGTCCCGGAATTCAGCAGATAGAGTCTGCCCTTGTGGAGCCGCGGCGAATGCGGCATCGACAAGCCGCGTCCGACGATCTCACCGGACTGGCAATCGATGACGATGCCGCCATTGGCGCGATAGTCTTTCCAGCCTTCGGCAACGTTGGACTCGGCCGCCGCCGTGACGTAGCGCAAGGCGCCCTTGTCCAAGGCGAGACCACTCAGATGACACCGGTCCTCGGCCACGAGCCGATCGATGAAGGGAGGCTTCCATATCGATTTGAAGCTGTGGATTTCGCTGACCGTCGCGACGCAGCTGAACAAGGTGTTGACGAACAGGACCTTGCCGTCCGGCGTCACCGCGAGATCATGGGCATCGACGTCGCCGGTGTAGTAACTCAACTGGGGCACGAACAGGGAATCATAGCTGCTCTCTAAGTGCTGGCGGCCGCCGACATCGACGAGCTTGAGGACCTGATAGAGGGTGGCGACCCAAAGCGCGCCATCCCCGTAGGCGAGACCCATGCACCGTTCGAGCGTGCGGTTGAAGACCGACAGCCGCCGGGCGGGCCCGATGCCGAGGAAGAAGAGCTTGCCCACCTGGTAGGTGGTGAAGGCAAGGTTGATGTGTTGTTCAATAAGCCAGGATTCAAACTGGCGCGAGGTCGTCAGCTCGAATTTGGGCTCCGGCTCTGCGCCAGTTGGCCCCACCCGCGGCGGCGTAGGCTCGCCGGGTGCTTCCCTCATTCTTTGGCGCGTCTCGAGGATGCTCATTGGACCTCGCTTCGACCGTCTATGGGGCACAACCTCTTGAGATTTGATTAGGCCCTATTACCTCGCGAACCGATGCGATCGGCGTGCCCCAACCTTGCAAACAAGCTCAATATGACAACGGTCTTTCCCCTCAGGCGAAGTCCACAGCTGCCAAGGGCTTCACGTCAGAACGGCGCCACCTCAACAGCGCCAAGTTTGCGCCACCGCGAGCACCTTGCGGAAAGACTACCTTGGGGGGAGCGGACGTCGCACTAACCTAGGTTAGCGCCGGCCAACGGCGTGGTTTTGGCGACACCGGCTGAGCCGAGCCGCCTGGAGATCATCTTCGCTACCGCGATCAATCAATGTGTCGTGCCGGTGAGGGAGCGCAGAAAGGCGACCAGGGCCTGCTTCTCTTCTTCAGTGAGGTTGAGCGGCTTGATGAATTCGCTCTTGTTCGGACTGTAATCCCCTCCCCTGTCGTAATACGCGACGATCTCCTCGAGCGTCGTGATCGACCCGTCATGCATGTAGGGGCCGGTGAGTTCGACGTTGCGCAAGCTCGGCGTCTTGAACGCCCAACGATCCTTCGGATCCTGCGTCACCTCGAAACGGCCGAGATCGTTTGCCGGTGGGTTGCTGATCGATTGCAGGTCCTTTTGACTACGTCTCGTGAAATTGCCCGGGGCCAGGCGAATGTCGACGTCCGTTTTGTCGAGGCCCATGGTGTGGGCATAGCCAAGTCCCGTGTCGTGATACTTGCCGTCGGTGAACAGGGCGGATTTTGGCCCGATCTGGTGGCAAATTGAGCAGCCGGCCTTGCCGGTGAACAGCGCAAAGCCAAGGCGTTCCTGCGACGAGAGGGCATCTTGATCCCCTCCGTACCGCCAGCGGTCGAAGCGGGAGTTGGCGGAGATCAAGGTCCGCTCATAGGCAGCGATCGCCGCACCGATCGTCTCCATGGTGATGCCCTGGCCTGGAAAGGCCGCCTCGAACAGGGCCGAATAGTCGGGAAGTCCTCGCACCTTCGCCAGGACCCAGCCAACCGACGGCGCGGCGATCTCGTCCGCCGATAAGATCGGCGACCAGATCTGAGTCTCGAGCGAGTTCTCCCTCCCGTCCCGGAACAGCGCGGTCTCATAGATGACGTTGAATAGGCTCGGGGCGTTACGCCTCAAGCTCTTGCCCTCCATTCCCACCGAGGTTGCCACCTCATTGGAGGTGAGGGCTTGCTTCTCTATGTGGCACATGCCGCAGGACATGGTGTCGTTGAAGGAGAGCCTTCTTTCGAAGAACAGCTTCTTGCCGAGCGCGACAACGCCAGAGTCGGGGGGCTCGGTCGGCAATGGCGGCAGCCCGAGGGGAACCGCGACGTCGCTCGGTGCCGGAAGAACGACCGGGACGAGCGCCGGGTCCGGGGCGAATGAAACAAGCGCTGCCGCCAGTAACGCGGCTACCGATGCCGAATTAGTTGCCAAGATTGGTTTTGCTTTCCTCGAGCAACAGCGTCTGGATGTCCCCCAATATTACCTCCGGATCGAGAAACGCCGTGGTGTAGATTTCCCGGACCCAGCCCTGGCGATCGATCAGAAACACCTTCACGAGATGGTCGATGACGACGCGCTCCTCGCCGGCCGCATCAGTTTGCGCGGAGATCTCCTGGCCGAAGCTGCGCAGCGTGGGCTCGAGAAAGGCGTTGGACCAGGACGTGATGAAATACCATGGCGCGACGTTCGCGTCGGGAGCGTACAGATCTGCGAACAGCTGCAAGGTCTCCGGCGTGTCGTGCTGAGGATCGAAGCTGAAGAAGACCAATCGAACCTGGCTATGGAGCTCGGGGTCGGCCTTGATCCCCTCGCGGACTTTCTCGAACGCAGCCCAAGCCAATGGGCACCCTTGCGGGTCGATGCACTGACTGTAGAAGAATGTCAGGAGCGTCAGTTTCCCGGTCGTGTAACCGGACAGCAGCCGCGGAGTTTTCTCCTTGCCTTCGCGAACGACGCTGAATGGAACGGTCTGGATGCGATCGAGGCTATAGGTCCCCGGCGCCGGCAGCGGCAGACCTCCAGACCCTGTAGCGGACAAGGCTCCTGCCGCTCCCAACATGAGAGCGGCAGGCAACAATATTGGAATCAGTACCGATCGCAGAGCAAAGCCCATCGGTGGCATCCGCGCATCAGTTCGCCGCAGATGTCTCGGCGGGATCGGTCGTGCCGGCGGGATAGTTCGTGGGGGAGAGCTTCCCTCCAGTGAACTTCATGTGGTGGGCGCGGCCGAGCTTCTCCTTCAGGAAATCGACCTCGAATTTCTCCACCAGCTCCTTGCCGTTCCAATCGAACGCTTTCAGGAACTGCTCGTTTTCGTCGCCCTTCTTGTCCCAATTGGCCAGCAGCGAGGTGGTGACATAGACGCGTTTGCCGTCCCAGCTTTGCGAGACCATGTTGACCTGGCTGCCGGTTTTCTTCTCATAAACCTGCACCGGCTTCTCCGGGTTGGAGATGTCGAACAGCCGGGTCGTGCCATCCAAGAAGGTGTTGACCCACAAGCTCTTGCCATCGGCGGCAATCGAGATGTCGACCGGGAGCGGAATTCTTGGACGGATCACCGATCGCGGCGACGTCTTTGGCTTGCCATTTGCCGTTCTCATCGCGCTTGATCAGCCACAGCTGAGAGGTCAAGGCAGACGCGGTGATGGCCCAATCATCTCCCTCCGCAACGTTGAGAGACCAGCGGATCTCGAGCGGCGCGCCGGGGACGCTGAAGACAGTATCGGGCTTCAGGGATTTGAGGTTCCACATCACCATCGTCGCACCGAAGTTCTTCATCGCCTCCTTGTCGTTAACCAGCTTGCCGAAATCCATCATGTAATTGTTCCAGCCAGTGAAGCTGGAGGTCAGCATCGCGTTCTTCTGGGGATTGATGCCGATGTCGTAGCCGTAGCCGTCACCGCCATCTGTGGTCGGCATCGGATGCGCCGACAGAAATTCGCCGGCGTTGTTGTACACGGCCAATCCGGTGACGCCGCCATGGTCCTTGGTGTTGGACAGCGCGCCGACAAGCATGCGTCCCGGCAACGCATAGAAGGTATGGGGGCCGACATAGCCCGTCTTCTTGTCGAAATCGGAGATGGTGTTGACGAGCTTCGGCTTGGACGGATCAGTTCCCACGTCGAAGACGAAGATCTTGCTGTCATCGAGGCGCCCGGCCCAGATGTATTTGCGGTCGTCGGTGAAGCCCATGTGGTGCGCCTCGCCGCGCCCGCCAACGGACACAGTGTTGACGACCTTGCCGAAACTCTTGGACTCCGGATCGACGTCAATCGTGACGAGCTTATCGCTCTCGTCGCCAACGCCTTTCACGCCCAGCGTCCAGACCTGGAGGTATTTTTCCTGTCCCTTGATCAAGGACGTGGTGTAAGGCGAAAGGCAGGTTTCGTCGGCCCTCGCGTGCTCGGTGGAAAATGATATCGAAGCGAGGGTGACGATCATGGCCACGATCGTGGCCGTCAGGCGGTGCTTTCTCATTGCGGTCCTTCCTTGATAGCGTTTCTTCCCATGGTCGGTTTCTTCTCATTATCGGCGAGCGGCCAAAGGCGGCGACCCGGCCCTGACATTGTCAGCAGTCCTGGCGCGACAGCGCTCCGCCGTTTTGCGCCCAACGATTTAGTGAGGTGCGTGCGGCTCAAATACGGCTTGGCCACACATTGCCTTCATCTTACAGACCTCTCTCATTTTTACTATACTTGTACTTACCTGATGCATGAACAATGGCAAAAACTCTTATTACCTGGGGTCTGTGAAGTAGATTGAACGCAAATTGTTTAATCCGGATCCCGTCTACCAACTAATAGGTAGGGTGTCAATAGCACTCCCGGTCGAGCGGATGGCCGCGACGTTTGCGGAAGCAAGCTCGACCCTGAGCCATCGAGCTATCGTGCGAATGACAGAGGTAGCGTCTCACGCGCTTTGCGCGGGCGTCATGTCTTTCACGAACCTCGGATGGTGGGAAATGGACTTTCGGCCGAACGGCTCTCGGATGAGTGCGGGGCTGCGGCAGGCGCTTCTTCAATATCCGCTACGTGCCAAAAGCAGAGAGAGGCGGCCCAGCGTTGGGCCGCCTCTCTCTCATGGTCTAGTTGCCCGTGGGCAATCCGAGGTGGAAACCCTCCTTCGCAAGTTGTTCTTGGACGGACTTGAAGAGTTGGTACTTCGAGATGGTGATCGGACCGGTGTAGGTCTCGCTCTGGAGCTTCCGCGGCGGGTACTTCACATAGGTCTTCATCAGTGTCGCCACCGATTCGTTGGCCGGGACCACCGCCCAGGTGCTCTCGGTAAAGTTGTTCATGAAGATGTCGTAGCGCTCTTGCGGGTCGGCCAGCAGGTCGAACACCTGCGGCACCGTGGCGGCATATTTGCTCGCGCCCTTCCAGCCGAGGTTGGTGTCGACGGCGAGGCCGCCTGTGTCCGCGCCGTCATCGCCGCGGAGATTGAACACGTACTTGAAATTGTCGACACGGACGGCGCCCGGCGACAGTTCGTCTTCGGTAAAATAGAACCACGCCTTGCGGTCCGATTTCCCGGTGCCGGTCCAGACAGGCGTCATGTCGTAGCTGTCGAAGATGATCGGCTTGCCGTCCCGGTCCTCTTTCGGCAGCTCCACGCCGGCGACCGAGGCGAAGGTAGCCATCAGGTCGAGACCGCCGAGGACATCGTCGCTCCTCGAGCCGGCCTTGACCTTGCCGGGCCAGCGCACCATCGAGGGAACGCGATTGCCGCCTTCGCGGACCGTGCCCTTGGTGCCCCTGAACGGCGTGTAGCCTGCATCGGGATAGACATCCTGCCAGGCGCCGTTATCCACCGTGTAGAAGACGACGGTGTTCTCAGCCAGGCCGAGATCGTCCAGCTTCTTCAGCAGGTCGCCGACGCGCGAGTCCAGCTCGACGACGGAATCCGCATATTTTGATTTCGAGATCGATTTGTGCTCGAACTCCGGCGCCGGCATGTTCGGCTGGTGGTTCTTCATGAAGTTGACGTTGATGAAGAACGGCTTGTCGGACTTCGCCGCCTCATCCAGGAACCCCATGGCCGCCTTCTCGACATAGGCGTCGAGGTAAGGAATACCGACCACGCCCTTGTCCGGGGTATCGACATACTCGCCGTTGACCTTGAAATCCTCTTTCGGGGCTTCGCCCGCCTTGCCGGACATCGCCCCCTTGGTGATCTTCTGGAACAGGTCGCGCAATTGCGGGCTCATGCCCGGGAACCAGTTCGGGTCACCGTAGGTGTAGGCGTTGAGGTGATAGAGGAAGGCATATTTCATCTCGTCGTAGCCTTGGGCGTTCGGCAGCGCGTAGTCGGATTCGCCGAGATGCCATTTGCCGGTGAAATAGGTTTTATAGCCGGCCTTCTGCAAAACAGACCCGAGCGTCCATTCGGCGTGCGGCAGCCCGCCACCCTGCCCCTGGAAGGCCACGGTGGTCATGCCGCTGCGGTTGGGGATGCGCCCGGTCTGAATCGCCACACGGCCGGGTGTGCAGCTCGGTTGGCCGTAGAAGTTGGTGAAGACCATGCCTTCCCTCGCTAGCCTGTCGAAGCTCGGGGTCTGCATGCCTCGCGCCTCGCCGCCGAGATAGGGGCCGAGATCGCCCCAGCCCGTATCGTCCGAGACGATCAGCAGAATGTTGGGCCTCTTGGCTTTCGCGTCGGTCTGCGCGTCCGTGTCCTGCGCGTGGGCGATGCCACCGCCGGCCAGAAGCGCCGCGACCAGAATCGCGCTCCCATGTTTGAACAAACTCATTTGGCTTCTCCTCCCTTCAATGATCCCCAATAGAGGCTGTCGGCGACGGCCCAGCCTTTGTCCGGTGCCGCATCCAGCGCCTTGTCGAGGCGATCGAACGACGAGACACGGTCATGCGCACTCACGCTCGTCGGTATGATGAACAATCAGGCCGAAGTGCGGCCACGAAAAGTTCTTGCCAAATGCGATAGTCGTCTCGATGGGTTCCTGATCGAGCGCTTAATTGTTTTATCCCTCTCTCTCGTCTGGAGGGAGAAGGTAGTCGCAATGAACCCGCTTCAGTACAGCCTCGAGTGCCTTCGCCGGGCGGACTTGCCTGTGGGAACGATGGAGCTTGCGCAATATCTGATCGGGAAGACGCTGGTCCACGAGCTCCCGACAGCGAGGCTAAGCGGAGTCATCGTTGAAACAGAGGCGTATCCGCCTGGCGACGCCGCCGGCCACGCCTTCCGAGGCAAGACCCGAGGCAATCAGCCTTTGTTTCTCGGTCCGGGCTACTGCTATGTCTACTTTACCTATGGCTCTTCGTTCATGGTGAACGTCACCAGCGAGGAACCAGGCGTCGGTGCGGGCGTGCTGTTGCGTGCGTTAGAACCTCTCGAAGGCATTGAGATGATGCAGGGCTTTCGGAAGACGACGCGTACGCGCGATATTGCGCGTGGCCCCGGACGCCTCGCCCAAGCCATGCAGATCGACAAGCGATATGACGGAGTGGATCTCTGTGCTGGGGAAGCCCTTTGGCTCGGCACGGCAGCACGGCGCATAGGTCCGATCCGTAGCAGCACGCGCATCGGCCTGACGCGGGAAGTCGACCGCAAGCGTCGGTTTTTCGAGTCCGGCAATCCCTATGTCAGCGGGCCGAGGTCGCTCTCCATCTCATGAGAGAAGCGAGAAGGTCACGGCATGTCTTCTCCGTCGCCGGCAACATGCCCGGCTGTCCCAAGATCCATCCCCAGGGATCCGCTCTGAGTTCGGAAGCTGACGTATCGATGTCTACTCAAATTAGTCAGCTAAGCGCCAACGGCAGGTGGGCAAGTCTCGACCTAGCCCTCGCCCAGCCAACACAATCATTGTTGTCCAGGTCCGCCGCTTTTGCCTATTGCGCGGTGAATCCGCCATCGATGGTCAACACCGTGCCGACCACGAAGCGTGCCTCGTCGGAGGCAAGGTAGAGCGTGGCCGCTGCGATTTCCTCGGGCCGGCCGAGGCGCTTGATCGGAAACCAGCCTTCGGCTTCCTCACGCGTCACATGATGATCGTCGATCCAGCGCAGGAACGTGTCGTCAGGGATGTCGAAGGCGCAGGAGGCGATCGCGTTGATCGAGATATTTTCAGATGCCACCTGGAGCGCGGCGGACTTGGTAAGCCCGATGATGCCGCCCTTGGTTGCGGCGTAGAGGCCGTTGTCGGGCACGCCGGTGATGCTGCTGGTGACCGAGGCCTGGTTGACGATCGCCCCACCGCCGTTCTTTCGCATCTGCGCGACCTGATGCTTCATGCCGTAATAGGTGCCCTTCAGATTGGTGTCGA
Organism: uncultured Alphaproteobacteria bacterium; assembly: GCA_963732955.1. Lineage (GTDB taxonomy): Bacteria > Pseudomonadota > Alphaproteobacteria > Rhizobiales > Methyloligellaceae > Methyloceanibacter. Next base: position 565 of record CAVTBH010000004.1, on the reverse strand, counting down.
TCACCGTGCCGAAATCCTCTGACGGCAAGTCGAGGGTCGGGCCGGAGATTTCCTTGGACGCGTTGTTGATGGCAACGTCGAGCCGTCCGAAGCGCGCGACGGTCGCCGCCACGAAACCCTCCACGTCGGGTTCCTGCGAGATGTCGGCATGCTGGTAGAAACCATCCGCACCTTGCGCCTCGACCTTGGCAAGCGTCTCCTCGCCGCCTTCGTCGTTGATGTCACACAGCGCGAGTTTTGCGCCACGTTCGGCGAAGGCTTGAGCTAGAACGCGGCCGAACCCCTGCGCTGCTCCGGTAATCAGTACGACTTTGTCCTTGAAATCGAACATTCGCCTATGGTCTCCGCTTCAGTGAATATGCCAAGCGAGGACACGATCGTCTGCCGTGCGGCGGCGGAAATGTCCGCTTAGGGTCAGCAGCCGACATCACAGCCGCGATTGAACCGCTCCGCTCAGTGCCCCAAAGCAGACAGGCTCGGCTCTGAACCCTCGAAATATCATGACCGGTCGCTGGCCGGAATAGTTGAAACTGTCGAGGTCGGGCTAGATACGTGCTTGAAAAGA